>JAKLFB010000009.1 GCA_022711435.1 Verrucomicrobiota bacterium | reverse complement strand
CTCGAGGATGCGAAACCGCGTCAGATCCGGTATGGTGGATAGCCGGCAAGCGCAAGGGGATCGAGGCGGGCATGAAAAGGATTCGCAGGTGGCACGGGCGGTGGCTGCTGATCGCGGCGGTGCTGGGGCTGTCGGTCGGCGGCAGCGGCCAGTGGGCCGATCGACGCCAGCAATCCTTCCCGCCGGCCATCGCCTTGCCCAATGGTCCATCGCCGGGCGGGTCCGTCGCTCTGGGATCGATGGGGTGGGCGGGCAACGGGCGGGTGAATGAGGATGCGCCCGAGGCCGGTTTATGGCCCGAGGCGGGCGCTGGTGGGCGGTATCTCAGCTCGCTCAACCTGTATGAGACTTTGCCCGCGGCACAAGCCGATGCGATTTGGGCGCGAGCATCGCAAGCATACACTGCGCGGGCTTCCGGCCAGATTCACCTGTTCATCCGAGGAGCGCGGCCAGACCGCATGTTCAACACGATGGAGCGTCCGCTCATCAAGGAGAACCAACATTTACAAACAGACCTTCCACTATTGAACATGTTCACTCGACTTGGACCAAACTCAGCGCAGTCTTCGGAAGGCTTTCGAGTTGAGCGAACCGGCCGAATGGAACTGAAATACACCGAAGCCGATCGCAACCTTGTCGTTGAAGTTGAGCCTGGAGAAGGGTTGGCCATCTACAGAAGTTCCATCTCTGGCTGGAATCCACCGAACGAAAGCGAAGCACTAACCGACGATGACCGCCAGCGCATTGTTCGCAACATCTGTGCAGCGCTGGACTTCCTTCAAGTTCCCTACGTTTTGGCGTGAAAGAAACCGCGGGATATCCCGCATAAATGTTGGGAAGGAAATCAGCCTCGCTCAGGCCGGGCCAATTTCATTCCAAAGCGGCAGGGGACTGCCGCAGTCCATGACGCTGACGCGCACTGGCGAGCGCTGCTCCGTGCGCGAAGCGTTGTGGAACGTATGGCACAAGGCGGTGTGCTGGCAAACTCGTTCACCCGGCAGTTGAGGATCTTCTCCCTCGCCTCCATGGCAATGGAGGAGAGGGTTGGGGAGATGCGGTCGTGCATTTAAAACCCGTCCCCGCTGGCGCGGGGCGAGAGGACGGCGCGTTCGTCATTCCATCTCTGCATCTCCGCGGGTAAACAACCGGCATCTTTGCGTTTCTTTGGGTTCTCTTGCGGCAAAAGAACTCGGTTTTGAGCGGCCTCAATTCAGCGCAGGTTAAAGCCTGCGGCTACGGCGATCGGCGGATCAATGGTCAAGGTCCGGCTTCTCACGTCGGCGGCTACGGATCAAGAATCACTGCGCCTCTGCGGGAGAATGTTTCTTCTTCGTGTCCTCGTTACCTTCGTGGTGAGATGTTTTAACGCCCCTCTCCCTGTCCCTCTCCCCGCTTGCGCGGGGCGAGGGAAGAAAGCGCGGCTTGAAAGCCGCGGCTACGCCAACAAGGGGATGCAAATGTCGGCTGGCAGGCGGACGCGTCAGCGACGCGTCCCTGCCTTGCCAAGGGCATCAACATTTCCGTGTCATTTCGCGTGTTTCGCGGGCACAAATCTGCGGCTTGCGGCCCGTCAACCGACGGCGCTGCGGGCCAGGAGGCCCACGCTCCGAATCCTTCCGGACCGCGGATGCCTGCTTCTGCCTGGAACGGGATCTGCTCCTCTCGAGGATGCGAAACCGATCTAGATCCGGTATGGTGGATGGCCGGCAAGCGCAAGGGGATCGAGGCGGGCATGAAAAGGATTCGCAAGTGGCACAGGCAATGGCTGCTGATCGCGGCGGTGCTGGGGCTGTCGGTCGGCGGCAGCGGCCAGTGGGCCGATCGACGCCAGCAATCCTTCCCGCCGGCCATCCCCTTGCCTCATGGGCAATCTGCGGGGGATGCCGTCGCTCTGGGATCGATGGGGTGGACGGGCGATGGGCGGGCGAATCGAGCGGAGCCCGACGCCGGTTTATGGCCCGAGGCGGGCGCTGGTGGGCAGTATCGGGTGATCGACGCCAGCCGGTATGACAGGCAGCTCCAACGTGAGCATGAGCTGGTCCTGTGCCAGGGGCATCGTGTCCTCTGGCGGTTTGGCGAGCAGTTGCGGGAGGAAGCGCTCGATTCGATCCGCTGGAGCGCGGCGGGCGGGGTGGTGGGAAGGGCGGTCGGAACCGCCGTCAAGACCGCCCGCCAGGCCGTCCGGCATACAGAAAATGTTGTTGGGACAGCGAATTTACACAAAGCGCCGACACGCTGACGGCTCCTTCGGTTCGCGCGGGAGGTACGATGAACACGGTCATACGAAACGGAACCGCGGTGCCTGTTCGGAGGGCCCAGTGAATCGCAGGACCGTCAAGTGTTTCAAGGGATATGCGCAGTCTGGCGTGCGCTTTAATATCGAAGTGCTGTACACATTGCCGGATTATTATCACACCAAGCTGTTCACCTGTTTGAGATGTGGCGCGCTGTATTGTGCGGATCAGGATGACATCGATTGCTCAGGCCGACCATTCGATGCGGTCATTGCCGATCTGGAATGCCAGGAATGCCAAAGCCCATTGTCCGCAACGTTGGCCCCGTATCCGGAATCGTTTCGGATGGCGGATGAGACCATGGGCCATTTCACGCCTTCGCCCCTGATCCCGGATGATCAAGACAGCTTCAGCGTCGACTTCTGGAATCTGTACACCTGAAAAACAGGCCTTTGATCGAGCATTGTTCGGGTTATTGGATCTCATTCGGGTGCGCCAACACGGTTCGCGGGCAACTCCGTGTTCTTGCGGGCGCTCGGGGCGAGTCGATCCTCGGGGCGCTCGCCATGGGACCCGCCATTTTCACCAGCTTGGGCTGTAACTGCCCCACGAATTCCTTCCGATTTTGGCGGGAGCGCCGCCCGGCCGGGTACAAAACGCCTGCCGTGGCGGCGCAGTCAATGACGCCGAGGTGAATTCGCGGGCACCTCGGATCAGGCAAAGGGGTTTGCGCGCAATCCTCTGCGGCCATGGCATACCTGCCAGGAGCCGACCCCGCCTGCTTCTGCCTGGAACGGGATCTGCTCCTCTCGAGGATGCGAAACCGGTCTAGATCCGGTATGGTGGATGGCCGGCAAGCGCAAGGTGATCGAGGCGGGCATGAAAAGGATTCGCAAGTGGCACGGGCGGTGGCTGCTGATCGCGGCGGTGCTGGGGCTGTCGGTCGGCGGCAGCGGCCAGTGGGCCGATCGACGCCAGCAATCCTTCCCGCCGGCCATTGCCTTGCCCAATGGTCCATCTCCGGGTGATGCCGGCCTTCTGGGATCGATGGGGTGGGCAGGCAGTGGGCGGGCGAATCGAGCGGAGCCCGACGCCGGCTTATGGCCCGAGGCGGGCGCTGATGGGCAGCATCGGGTGATCGACGCCAGCCGGTATGACAGGCAGCTCCAGCGCGAGCATGAGCTGATCCTGTGCCAGGGGCATCGTGTCCTCTGGCGGTTTGGCGAGCAGTTGCGGGAGGAAGCGCTCGATTCGATCCGCTGGAGCGCGGCGGGCGGGGTTGTGGGAAGGGCGGTCGGAACCGCCGTCAAGACCGCTCGCCAGGCTGTCCGGCATGGGCATAGCGCAACAAAGAGCGGACAGTGCCTCCTGACCGCGGGAACGGACTTCCCAAATGCGGGTGGCGTCATACGCTCGTTCGTTCAGGAGAGCGACCAAGTTTACTATCGCGTCTTTTCGGGTGATAGGACGATTGGCTCGTTCCTCACCGCTGTTCCGCCACGAAGCAGCGCATGGGCACAAGAAGCGCTATCGCTGCCACCGGGCAACACTGCGGAATACATCCAGGAGGTTCTTGTTCCGGCCGGAGCCCGGTTGCAGCGCTCTCGCGCCCTCCCCGTGCGAGGGTGGGGGCGCTCCCGAGGCGGCGCGGAGCAGTTCCAACTTCTGGAACACATCCCGGTTCAGAACTTCGGGCCAGGGAGACCGCTGCCATGATCGCGTTCTCCGGCAAAACAATCCGCGTTAGCGGCGCATCGCTGGAACTTGAGTATCCTGTGGCCGACGCGTTCGAGTTGGAGGACCGCATCATTGTCCTGTTCAACCCAGACGCCTGCACCAAGAAGTTCGGGCAGTTCCCGAATCTCGTCGCGCTGCGACCAACAGGCGAGCGCCTCTGGACTGCGGAACTGCCAACAACGACGAGTGGCGACCGATACTACAAAGTCGCCTCACGAAATCCGCTCGTCGTCTATTCGATCCACTCCGTCGAATGTGAAATCGACATCGCAACGGGACGAATCAAAGCGCGCCGGTTTTCCAAATGACATATGAGCAACACTGACATGGTTCAAGGTCTGCGTGGTCTGGCTGGCGAATTGAAGCCATTCACACAGGAAGTCACCGTTGGCTCACGAATTTGATCGGATTCAAGCTGCGCGCCGCTGGATCGCAGGTTCCGGGCAACGGGCGGAACGCCGGTCTGGCTGCCGGCAGCCAGGCGCAGGCAGGCCTCCGGCCCGGCCTTGGAGGCGGCACGCACCTCGCCGGCTTGCCGGCGCGCAATCACGTGTCACGTGCCCCTCCCCGCTCGTCCCTCGCGGGGCGAGGGGACGTTGCGCCATTCTGTCATTCAAATTCTGCGTTCATCGGCGGCAAAAGAATTCGGCTCTTGGCGGCCTGAATGTTGGCGCAGGTTGAAAGCTGTGGCTATGGGTTAAAATTCTCCGCGCCTCAGCGCCTCTGCGGGAGAATATTCTTCGTGTTCTTCTTCGTAGTGAGATGTTTTGGCGCCCCTCTCCCTGTCCCTCTCCCCGCTCGTGCCTCGCGGGGCGAGGGAAGAAAGCGCGGCTTGAAAGCCGCGGCTACGCCAGCAAGGGGATGCAAATGTCGGCTGGCAGGCGGACGCGTCAGCGACGCGTCCCTGCCTTGCCAAGGGCATAAGAATTTCCGGGTCGTTCCGCGTCCCTACCTCGGGAGGAAATCGGCAGCATGCAGCCGTTCAGCCGACGGCGCTGCGGGCCAGGAGGCCCGCGCTCCGAATCCTTCCGGACCGCGGACGCCTGCTTCTGCCTGGAACGGGATCTGCTCCTATCAATGATGCGAAAGGGCGTCAGATCCGTTATGGTGGATGGCCGGCAAGCGCAAGGGGATCGAGGCGGGCATGAAAAGGATTCGCAAGTGGCACAGGCAATGGCTGCTGATCGCGGCGGTGCTGGGGCTGTCGGTCGGCGGCAGCGGCCAGTGGGCCGATCGACGCCAGCAATCCTTCCCGCCGGCCATTGCCTTGCCCAATGGTCCATCGCCGGGCGGGTCCGTCGCTCTGGGATCGATGGGGTGGGCGGGCAACGGGCGGGCGAATGATGAGGCGCCCGAGGCGGGTTTATGGCCCGAGGCGGGCGCGGATGGGCAGTATCGGGTGATCGACGCCAGCCGGTATGACAGGCAGCTCCAGCGCGAGCATGAGCTGGTCCTGTGCCAGGGGCATCGTGTCCTCTGGCGGTTTGGCGAGCAGTTGCGGGAGGAAGCGCTCGATTCGATCCGCTGGAGCGCGGCGGGCGGGGTTGTGGGAAGGGCGGTCGGAACCGCCGTCAAGACCGCTCGCCAGGCTGTCCGGCATGGGCATAGCGCAACAAAGGCGATACCCACACCCCACGGCCCGGCAGTTCAGGCTATGACTGCCGAGGCGCAGGCAGCACTACGACAGGTGCAAGGCGGAGCGACGGTTTATCGGCAAGGCTGGACGGGAACGCAAAGGACCTTCGATGCTCAGTATTGGGCGCTTCAAAATCCTGCGACTGCACCGGATTTTGCGCGTCAGCTTGGAATGCCCGCAACCGCCACCGAGGGAGAGTTCTTTTGGATGATGGGAGGAAGGGTTGCACATGACGCTCCGGTTATCACTCGCCCAGCCCCGGGCATTGGGGCAAACAGGGGCGGTTCAATGGAGGCCGTCGTCAATTCCGGCGGCGTGACGATTGATTGGTTTCACATGCCCGATTGACGTTTGCGTATGAAAATGCCTCCAGAAATCCTGACGCGCTTGTTGTCCGGCGAACATTTCAACGCCGAAGAACGGAAGGCCATTGGCCTTTGGCCGCCAGAGACACTGCTCTACCGCGATGTGGTGGAACATTTGGCAATGGTCTTGAAGTCTCGGGAGTGGTTTCCTCAATCACCGGAAGCCTCCCCGCGCGGATCGGCTGTTCGTGAAGGCATTTATGTCCATCGGGAAATGCCAGATCGCTTTGTTTGTATTGCCCAGCGATCCCGAGCCGATGATCCGACGGTAATGGCTGAGAGCACAGAAACGGTTTTCAGGTCGCCGCGCGATGCTGCTGAGTATTACTTGAAATGGGAATTGAATCTTCCCGGCCGTCTCGATGGCTGGCCTGTTGCATCGCATGAAAAGGACTAACAGATGGCACGGGCAATGGCTGCTGATCGCGGCGGTGCTGGGGCTGTCGGTCGGCGGCAGCGGCCAGTGGGCCGATCGACGCCAGCAATCCTTCCCGCCAGGCTGTCCGGCATGGGCAAAATGCAGCGAAGGGAACATCGTCTCAATTTGCTCGCGGCCTCGAGGGTTCGGGCAACTATCCGGGCATAGACCGCTTCCGTGATATCACGCTGAAAAGGGGGACGATCATCTATGGCGGTGTTCCGGGGCAGACATCGTTCTACACAACGGCCAGCGCACTGCGGCGGTCGGGCGGAAGTGCGGAAAACCTTTTCCAAGGGCTGCAAGTTGCTCGACATCCGCAATATGGCTACAGGCGTGGCGTCACCGCCTACGAGGTAATCCGTGACACTCCTGCGGCGTTCGGTCGCACGCTGGCAAATCCACAGCATGGCGCGGGTCGTCTGCCGCAGATTGTCATCGAAAATTACCAGAACGCCCTCCGGCCAATCTACAGCGTTCCACTTCACTGACACCATGATTGACCAACGCACAGGCTCGATGACGCTCTCAGGCGTTGAGGTGAAACCGCTTCTCGAGTTGTCACGCTTCATCGCGTCTGTTCTCGGAAAGCACGCCAAAAAGAGCTTCCAGCACGCCGATTGGCTTAATTACCAGGCCCCAATTGGAGATTCACTTGATGCCGTTTTCGTGTTTAAGGGTGGCGTGCTTGTGGAAACAAGGCTTTCCATGCGCAGCACACAAGAATCATCGTGGACAACATGGTCGGAGGCCGAGGAGGCGAAGAGGAAAGCCGGTCACGACGCCTTGCTTCGACAGGAACTCGGCAACCCGCCGTACCGCTTCTCTTGGGGCGTTGTCGAATCTGTGTTGGACCAAAAAGGCGGCGGAAGCCAAATTATCCTCCGTTATCTCTGAGTTCGGGCCAGTATCGGCTATTGCCCAGTTAATAAAACCTCGAGGCGCCATACGTTCCTTCAGGAAAGCGACCCAATTTGTCCTCCATTGAACATGGAGGCGAGGGAGAAGACGACCGGCTACCCAGTGGACAAGTCGGCAGCCGCTGAGGTCCGGAGGCGGATGCCGAGAGCCGACACTCGATCTACCGCCTGGCGGCGGTGTCACGTGCCCCTCCCTGTCCCTCCCCGCTCGTGCCTCGCGGGGCGAGGGGGACGAAGGGCGGTGTGTCGGTTCGTTAGCACGTCGGTTCGTCAAGGCGCCACGGCGGCTTCGGGTTCAAGTCAAGTTCCGCGTGGTCGGCGTGGTCCGCGGGCAGGGCTGCTCTAAAGTCAGGCGGGGCATGTGATCAAGCGGAGGACGCGCCCAAGACGGCGACTCATTTTGGCCAGGAAGGTGGGACAAGTGCGATCCCGGGCGCGGGTTTGGCGACGCATCCAAGCGCGTGCTTCTCCTTGCACGGCGCGCCGAAGAAGACCCAGGACGGTGGCCGCCACCGGATGGCGGACGCGACAGCGGTCTTCGCCCGCACTGACATCCAACGGGTAATGGGTACCGTTTTCAATGCACCAATATTGGCGCACCAATTCCAAGAGCCGGGCCGCATCGGCCTGCGCCGCCGTCAGGCTGGTGATGATCCAGACGGTTTCGACTTCCTGCCGTCCGCTCTTGAGTTCACGGATGCGATCAATCCGAGCCACCTGCGCCACGTGGGGAAAGCCCATCTGGGCCGGGGTCACCTCGCGCGCCTCAATGCCCCGCCATTCGATCCGACCGTGGCCCTTATCGACCGTTTGATATTGAGGGGGAAAAAACTTCCGGGAGGAAGTGGCACGCTTGCTTTTGGAGATCGCCCTGGTTGCCTTTGACCACCAGGACGTAATCGCCCCCGCCCTCCTGCACAATCGAACGGGCCGTTTCGACTTGCGTGTGCAAGGCGTCCATCAACGCGATGGTTCCGTCCAAGTCCAGGCGATCCAGGAGCGTTTGACCCGCCGGAATCTCGTTGCTCTTTTGGGCCACCGGCTCGACCCCCAAGGTGCGTCCGCTGGCCGCGTTGATCGCGCCGACCAGTTGGGTCGGGCCGCTGCCCCGCAGCGCCTTGCCGTCTAACACCACCACGTCGCCGTCGGCCGCGCCCAGCCGAGCCTTTTGCCACGCCCAGAGCGCTTGTTGAAAAGCCAACCCCGGCACCGCTTTGAGAACTCGGTAGAAGCAGTTTTCCGTGGGCACCTCATAGCACCGCGTGCGGGCATTGAACCAACACCGCAGGCTCGCCCGCTGCTTCCGCGTCAAGTCCTGCGCAAAGAGCGCAATCGCGCGGTGCCCGCCTTGGCCCCCACCTAACAGAAAGGCAAACGTGATCGCCAACACCGTGGCCTGCCGATGCCGCAGCCCCTGCGCATCCCGGATCTCGGGCACTTGTTGATGCAGCACCTGCCAAAGACTGAGCAACTCCTGCCCCTTCAATAGACAACGCCGCGCGACCGCTTGCTCCTGCGCACCCCAGGCCGCCGGCAACTCGCGCGCGCGCAAACCCCGCGCCGCGTGCGGGCAGAGTTCCCTCACGAATAACTGCTTGGGCCGGTCATGGGCCTCATAGAAATCCTGCGCCACCCGCTTGAAACCGGCCGTGGTCCCGATCGCTTTCCACCCCGATGCCTTGTAGGCGGTGCCCCGAAACCACTCCAGGTCAACAAAACTTTCCACCAACACGATGGGATGGCCATAGCGGGCCTGCCAGTCCTGCGACAGACGCGCCAGGTTCAACGCCATCGCTCGGCTGGCCAAATTCGGATACTGACCGGGTTCGCCCAGGCGGCAGAAACGGGCGTTGTTGGCCACCAGATGCAGCCGCGCTCGCCGCTGATTGTCATTCCACCCAATCCACTCCTCGCGGCCTTTGAGATGGTAGGAAGCCGCCGACCATCCCAGCAGCGCCAGCCACTGCCCCTGATATTTGGCAACGTAGCGCAACTGCTCTCCCACCATCCGCGCACTCTTCAGATAATGGTGCTGAACCATCGTTTCATCCCAGCGGGCTTCCTCCTCCGGACGCACCAAACAAACCTCGATTTGTTCCACTACCGCCGCCTCCGCGGGGTCCGTTAGCACGAGTCGTGATCTTGACATGCGACCCATGAAAACAAATTGAAAACCAAATGTCCCGAAAATTCGCTAACCCATTCCCACTCCATCCTCAAAGGTTCGCTTTAGAGCAGCCCTGGTCCGCGGGCTCCAGATTGCAAGGTTGAAAGCTGTGGCTACGGGTTATAATTCTCCGCGCCTCAGCGCCTCTGCGGGAGAATATTCTTCGTGTTCTTCGCTTCGTGGTGAGATGTTTTGGCGCCCCTCTCCCTGTCCCTCTCCCCGCTCGCGCCTCGCGGGGCGAGGGAAGAAAGAGCAGATTGAAAGCCGCGCCTACGCCAGCAAGGGGATGCAAATGTCGGCTGGCAGGCGGACGCGTCCCTGCCTTGCCAAGGGCATCAACATTTCCGTGTCATTTCGCGTGTTTCGCGGGCACAAATCTGCGGCTTGCGGCCAGTTCAGCCGACGGCGCTGCGGGCCAGGAGGCCCGCGCTCCGAATCCTTCCGGACCGCGGACGCCTGCTTCTACCTGGAACGGGATCTGCTCCTATCGAGGATGCGAAACCGGTCTAGATCCGGTATGGTGGATGACCGGCAAGCGCAAGGTGATCGAGGCGGGCATGAAAAGGATTCGCAGATGGCACGGACGGTGGCTGCTGATCGCGGCGGTGCTGGGGCTGTCGGTCGGCGGCAGCGGCCAGTGGGCCGATCGACGCCAGCAATCCTTCCCGCCGGCCATTGCCTTGCCCAATGGTCCATCTCCGGGCGGGTCCGTCGCTCTGGGATCGATGGAGTGGGCAGGCGATGGGCGGGCGAATCGAGCGGAGCCCGAGGCCGGTTTATGGCCCGAGGCGGGCGCTGATGGGCAGTATCGGGTGATCGACGCCAGCCGGTATGACAGGCAGCTCCAGCGCGAGCATGAGCTGGTCCTGTGCCAGGGGCATCGAGTCCTCTGGCGGTTTGGCGAGCAGTTGCGGGAGGAAGCGCTCGATTCAATCCGCTGGAGCGCGGCGGGCGGGGTTGTGGGAAGGGCGGTCGGAACCGCCGTCAAGACCGCGCGCCAGGCTGTCCGGCATGGGCATGCTGCCGCAAAGAAGGCAGACGACCTCTTTGCGACCACTATGCGCCAGGTTGAGGCCCTGGACTTCAGCACAGCAGCCAACAGAGCAGTCTTCTACTCCGGCCCAGGTAACAGAGCGCGTGCCCTCAGTTTCGCTGAACGCACCGGTGCAACTCCAATCGATCTGACACCTGGTGGGCGGTATCTCAGCTCGCTCAACCTGTATGAGACTTTGCCCGCGGCACAAGCCGATGCGATTTGGGCGCGAGCATCGCAAGCATACACTGCGCGGGCTTCCGGCCAGATTCACCTGTTCATCCGAGGAGCGCGGCCAGACCGCATGTTCAACACGATGGAGCGTCCGCTCATCAAGGAGAACCAACATTTACAAACAGACCTTCCACTATTGAACATGTTCACTCGACTTGGACCAAACTCAGCGCAGTCTTCGGAAGGCTTTCGAGTTGAGCGAACCGGCCGAATGGAACTGAAATACACCGAAGCCGATCGCAACCTTGTCGTTGAAGTTGAGCCTGGAGAAGGGTTGGCCATCTACAGAAGTTCCATCTCTGGCTGGAATCCACCGAACGAAAGCGAAGCACTAACCGACGATGACCGCCAGCGCATTGTTCGCAACATCTGTGCAGCGCTGGACTTCCTTCAAGTTCCCTACGTTTTGGCGTGAAAGCATCCTCAGGATGTCTCGTGCGATTAGCGGGAATGAAGCCAGCCCCGCAGCCGCGGCGCCTGCCCTGCGACTCCTGGATTCAAGCTGCGCGCCGCTGGATCGCAGGTTCCGGACAACGGGCGGAACGCCGGTCTGGCTGCCAGCAGCCAGACGCAGGCAGGCCTCCGGCCCGGCCTTGGGGGCGGCACGCAATTACGTGCCACGTGCCCTTCCCCGCTCGTCCCTCGCGGGGTGAGGGGATGGTGCGCCATTCTGTCATTCAAATTCTGCGTTCATCGGCGGCAAAAGAATGCGGCTCTTGGCGGCCTGAATGTTGGCGCAGGTTGAAAGCTGGGGCGACGGGTTATAATTCTCCGCGCCTCTGCGCCTCTGCGGGAGAATATTCTTCGTGTTCTTCTTCGTGGTGAGATGTTTTGGCGCCCCTCTCCCTGTCCCTCTCCCCGCTCGCGCCTCGCGGGGGGAGGGAAGAAAGAGCCGCTTGAAAGCT
Source organism: Verrucomicrobiota bacterium (assembly GCA_022711435.1). GTDB lineage: Bacteria > Verrucomicrobiota > Verrucomicrobiia > Limisphaerales > UBA1319 > JAGMXM01. Next base: position 148,519 of record JAKLFB010000009.1, on the reverse strand, counting down.
GCGGCTACGCGATCAAGGGGATGCAAATGCCGGCTGGCACGCGGACGCGTCCCTGCCTTGCCAAGGGCATCAACATTTCCGTGTCATTTCGTGTTTCGCGGGCACAAATCTGCGGCTTGCGGCCAGTTCAGCCGACAGCGCTGCGGGCCAGGAGGCCCGCGCTCCGAATCCTTCCGGACCGCAGACGCCTGCCCGCCAGAGCCGTCGCGGCACAGGCGGGTCCCCGTCCGCAGTAGCGTGCAGCTCGATGCCCTTCGCGGCTTCGCGTGAGATCAATTGGCAGCTTGATAGCGGCGGCCACGGTGGATCAAGGGGCCGCCGTGGGTCCGGCAAGGATCATTGCCAGGGCGGGCGGGTCTGATATAATGGAGTTGGGTGGAAGACCACCCCGCGATGCGCACGGCGATATATCCGGGCAGTTTCGATCCGATCACCAATGGCCATCTGGACCTGATCCAGCGGGCTTCGCTCGTCTTTGGGCGGGTGATCGTGGCGGTGGCCAACAACGACGCCAAGAACGCCCTGTTTTCGGTGGACGAACGCCAGCGCCTGGTCCAGCAGTCGGTGACTCACCTGGCCAACGTCGAGACCGATTCGCTGACGGGTCTGCTGGTGGATTATGTCGAGCGGCGGGGCGGCGACGTGATCATTCGGGGCCTGCGGGCGGTCTCCGATTTCGAGTTCGAGTTTCAGCTGGCGCTGATGAACCGGAAGCTGAACGAGCGGATCGAGACACTGTTCATGATGCCGCGGGAGGCGTTCACGTTTTTGAGCTCGCGGGTGGTGAAGGAGATCGCCCGTTTGGGAGGAGATGTGGGGGCCTTTGTGCCGCCGCATGTGCGGGCGGCGCTGGCGGAGAAGCTGAGGCCGGGGGGAGCCCCCGGGATCTGATGCCATGGCGCTGCACATCAATCTGCACCGGTTGAAGCGGGAGCCGATCCGGCTCGAAGGCGAGCTGCCGATCGAGGAGCTGGCCCTGGGCTCGTTCGAGGACGAGTGCATCCAGGCCCAGCATCCGCTCGGCTATGACCTCACCGCCCAATGGTTCGGCGGAGCCATTTTGATCCAGGGACGGCTCTCGCTGCGCCTGGACTGCACATGCGTCCGATGTCTCAAACCCCTTGTCCACCAGCTGGAATTGGCTGATTGGACGTGCCATTTGCCGGCCGAAGGGGAGGACGCCTTCCAGGTCGAGAACGACTGCGTCGACTTGACTCCTTACCTGCGAGAGCATATTTTGCTCGCATTTCCGCGGCATCCGCTGTGTGATTCCGGGTGCCGCGGGTTATCGTGGCCATCGTCTCGCAGTCTTCCCGCGGGGGGGGGTCCGCCGTCGGCGGAGCCGGACGTTTCGGTCTGGGATGAATTGGACAAGTTGAATCTTTGAGTATTTATGGGTGTTCCGAAGCGCAAACCATCGCATAGCCGGCAGCGTCAGCGCCGCGCTTACAACAGCGTTCTCAAGCTGCCGCAAATGAGCGAATGCCCGCAGTGCGCGGCGCCGTATGTGCCGCATCGGGTTTGTCCGGCCTGCGGGTATTACCGCGGCCGGCAGGTCATCACCGTCCAGGTCGGGCCGTAATCCACCGTCCGCCTGCGCCGGCGGGCGTCTGCTTTCCGGCCTCCGAGATTGCCTATGCGAATCGCGGTCGATGTGATGGGAGGCGACCACGGTTGCGAGGTGGTGGTCCGCGGCGCCCAGCAGGCGCTGGAGGTCTGCCCGCAGATTGTCGAGCTGTTCCTGGTCGGCAAGCCCGAGGAGATCGAGGCTGCCCTGGCCCGCAGCCCCAGCGGGATGGCCCGCCTGCGCGTTGTCCCCGCCACCGAGGTCCTCACTATGGAGGACAAGCCGGTGGTCGGGCTGCGAAAGAAGAAGGACTGCTCGATCCTGCGCGCGGTGGATCTGGTGAAGACCGGCCAGGCCGATGGTGTGGTTTCCCCCGGCAACACCGGCGGGGTGGTGGCGGCCTCGACAATCCGGCTGCGCCCCCTGGCGGGCGTGGACCGGCCTGCCATCGCCACGGTGATGCCGGCTCCGGACGGCGATTTCGTCCTCCTGGATGCCGGCGCCAATGTCGAGTGCCGGCCGTGGCACCTCCTCCAATACGCGATCATGGGCAGCGTGTTCGCCCGGGAGATGCTGCATGTGGCCCGGCCGCGGGTGGGGCTGCTCAGCGTGGGGACCGAGGACATCAAAGGCAACGATCTGACCCGGGAGGCCTTCAAGCTGTGCAAGCAGGTGGATCTGAACTTCCTGGGCAATGTCGAGGGACACGACCTGTTCACCAACCGGGTGGACGTCGTGGTTTGCGACGGCTTTGTCGGCAACGTGGTGCTCAAGACGTGCGAGAGCCTGGCCGGGGGGATCTTCGGCTGGCTCAAGCAGGAGCTGACTCGGAACCCCCTGCGCCGGGCGGGCGCGTGGCTGGCCCGGGGCGCGTTCCGGACCATTAAACGCCGTGTGGATCCGGACGTCCACGGAGGGGCCCCCCTGCTGGGCCTCAACGGCAATGTGATGATCACCCACGGATCCTCGCGCAACCGCGCGATCTGCAACGCGATCCGGCTCGCCGCCGAGGCCGTGCGGAACCAGATCAACCAGACCATCACCCGGGAGATCGCCCAGGCCAATGAGCGCCTGCAGGCGCCCCCGGTCTCCCTCGCCTCATGAATCCCACGCCGCCCGCAGGATTTCGGAATCCGCGCGCCCAGTACGATTTCAAAGGCCGCACCTGCTCGATCACCGGCGTCGGCTCCTACCTGCCCCAGCGGGTGCTCACCAACGCCGAGCTCGAGAAGATGGTCGACACCACGGACGAATGGATCACGACCCGGACGGGGATCCGGGAGCGCCACCTGGCGGCCGCCGACGAATCGACGTCCGATCTGGCCTGCCAGGCAGCCCGGCGCGCCCTCGAGATGGCCGGAGTTACCCCTGAGCAGGTGGATCTGATCATCGTGGCGACGATCACGCCCGACATGCCTTTCCCGGCAACGGCCTGCCTGATCCAGCACAGGCTGGGGGCCCGTCGAGCGGCCGCCTTCGACCTCGAAGCCGCCTGCTCCGGGTTCATCTACGGGCTCGAGATCGGCCAGCAATTCATCATGTCGCGCACCTACGACACGGTGCTGGTCATCGGCGCGGAGAAGCTCTCGACCATCACCGATTGGCGCGACCGGAACACGTGCGTCCTGTTCGGCGACGGCGCCGGGGCCGCCGTGCTCCAGAACCGGCCGCACTCGCACGGGCTGCTGACCGTCTGCATGGGGGCCGACGGGGCCAAGGCGGGCCTGCTCTCGATGCCGGGGGGCGGGAGCCGTTGCCCCGCCACTGCCGAGTCGGTCGCCGCCGGCAAGCATTTCCTCCGCATGGAGGGCAAGGAGACCTTCAAGAACGCCGTCCAGGCCATGTGCACCGCCGCCGAGGAATCGCTGCGGCGCTGCGAGATCGACATTGCCCGCGTCGCCTGCATCATCCCGCACCAGGCCAACCGCCGCATCATCGAGGCCGTTCGCGAGCGCCTGGGCGCCACGCCCGAGCAGATGTTCGTCAACCTCGACCGGTGCGGCAACACGTCGGCCGCTTCCGTGGCCATCGCCCTCGACGAGGCGGTCCGCTGCGGGCGGATTCGACGGGGCGACCTGATCCTCCTGGTCGTGTTTGGGGCGGGGCTGACGTGGGGGGCGGCGATGATCGAGTGGTAGGCGATGCGGGCGGTCGCGGGGCAAAAAATGTGCATTGTTTGCCAAATCCTGGCTCGTTGACTGCGCTTGTTCCCGTGATACATTTTACATGTGCTACAGTCCTATGAGCTCAAGTAAACTCGATCGGTCAGGCGTATTTCAGCCGGTCAAGACCGCTCCTCCTGAAACCCAGCTTATGCTGGCTCCTCACACAGTGCGCGTCCACAAGAGCGGCATCCAATTCCGAACCGGCAAGCCCATGCCGGTCTGGAAGGAGATGACCGTGGCGATGGAATCGCCGGGCAAGCTTCGCAAGACCCATTTCACCGGGGTGGTGGTGGATTGCGAGGGGGACCGGCACGCGGGCTACCAGGTCTCGCTGGTGTTCACCAGCGTCACAAGGCACGCCCACGAGCAGCTCAGCTTTCTCGCTGGCGCCGCTGCCGTCTGATCGGTAGAGTGGCGGCATGGAATTGTTCGGTCGCATCCTCCAGGCCGCCATCGAGGGTGGCGCGTCGGATGTCCACATCAAGATCGGGGCGCCGGTCGTATTCCGGATCAACCGCCTCCTGATCCCGATCGAGTCCCCCACGCCCACGGAGGAGTGGGTGAACCGGGTCGTCGAGCAGATCGTGCCCCCCCATGCCCGATCGGAGCTCCAGCGCGAGCGCGAGGTGGATTTCTCGTTTCACCTGCCCGCCATCGGCCGATTTCGGACGAATGTCTTCCAGCAGCGGGGCCAGTTCTGCCTGGCCCTGCGCTACGTCAAGACGAAGATCCCCAGCTTCGAGGAGCTGGGGCTGCTGGACATCATCCGGCACATTGCCGAATCGCCGCGGGGGATCGTGCTGGTCGCCGGATCGACCGGCTGCGGCAAGTCGACCACCCTGGCGGCGATGCTCCAGTACATCAACCAGACCGCTCGCAAGCATGTCATCACGCTCGAGGATCCCATCGAGTATGTCTTCGAGGACGAGCAGTCGGTGATCGAGCAGCGCGAGATCGGCCTGGACTCGAGCTCGTTCCACAACGGGCTCAAGCACGTGCTGCGGCAGGATCCGGACGTCATCATGATCGGCGAGATGCGGGACGACATCAGCTTCTCGGCGGCGATGAGTGCGGCCGACACCGGCCACCTGGTGCTCTCGACGCTGCACACCACCAACGCGGCGCTCTCGGTCACCCGGATCCTGGATTTCTTCAAGGCGGAGGAGCGCGATCAGATCCGGCGCCAGCTGGCCAACACGTTCCAGGCGGTGATCTGCCAGCGGATGGTCAACACCGTCGCGGGCGGCGTCACCCCCGCCTTCGAGATCATGATCAACACCGGGACCGTCAAGAAGCTGATCGAGGACAACCGGCTGGACAAGCTGCCGGCGGCCATCGAGACCGGCGTCGAGGACGGCATGCTCAACTTCAACCAGTCGCTCTTCCAGCTGGTCAAGCAGCGCAAGGTCTCCGAGAAGGAGGCCCTGGCCAAGGCATCGAATCCCCAGGCCCTCGAGATGAACTTCAAGGGGATCTTCCTGGACGAAGGCCGGCGCATCCTGGGCTGACGATGGAAGCGATTGTCCAGCCGACAGCGGCGGCGGCCGCGGATCTTGTGGCGCGGCTGATCGCGCACGAGCTTCGCGCCAACCCGTCGCTGGTCCTGGGCCTGGCCACAGGGCGAACCATGGAGGCTGTCTACCAGTGCCTGACGCGGATGCACCGGGACGAAAACCTCGACTTCTCGCTCTGCCGCACCTTCAACCTCGATGAATACGTCGGGCTGTCCGGATCGGACCCGCACTCCTACCGGCATTACATGAACCAGCACCTGTTCCTGCGGGTGAACATCGACGTGCGCAACACGCATCTGCCCAACGGCTGCGCGGCGGATCTCGACGCCGAATGCGTCCGCTACGAGCAGGCGATCGCGCGGGCGGGCGGGATCGATCTCCAGCTGCTGGGCATCGGGCGCGCCGGGCACCTGGGCTTCAACGAGCCGCTCTCGGCCCTGCGCTCGCGCACCCGTGTCAAGGCCCTCTCGCCCGTCACCCGAGAGCAGAACGCGCTCATGTTCGACTCACTCGAGCACGTCCCCACCCGCGCCATCACGATGGGGGTGGGCACGATTCTCGAATGCCGCCGCTGCCTCCTGCTGGCCACCGGCGCCGAAAAGGCCGCCATCGTCGCCCGCGCGGTCGAAGGCCCCATCACCTCGATGGTCTCCGCCACCGCCCTCCAGCTCCACCCGCGATGCACGGTGGTCGTGGACGAAGACGCAGCGGGCAATCTGACCGAATCCGACTACTACCGTTGGATCTTCGCCAACGAGCCGGAGTGGGAGGAGTACCGGTAGCGTCAGGGCGGCAGCACTCCCGGGTGGGTGATGACGCCGCCGTGGGCGGAATCGAGGGTGAGGGTGAACGGGCCGCGCCCGCTGACGATGAACTCGACCACGACCTCGCCCAAGCCGGGGATGGTCTGGATTTCGAGCCGCTCGGGCCGGCGCCGGGCCGGCTGCATCTGCCCAAGGTATTTGTCCAGCACGCGCCCTCCGGACAGGACGCGCAGATGGGGGCCGGCCAGGGAGGCGATGTCGGGCGGGCCGATGTGATGGCGGATGGCCTGCGCGGTGCGAGTGGGCATCATGCGGGTGTTGGCGGCCGTGGCGCGCAGCCGGATCAGGCCATCGGCGATGGGCGCGGCCGAGACGTCGCGCCACTCGAGGCGGGGGGCCTGCGCGGCGTGATAGAGCGAGAACGCCATGTTGCGATGGCATTCCTCCTCGAGCAGGAAGGAGGGGGGGATGCGGCCCCATTCCTTGCGGGTGCCGCCGATCTCGATCGGCCCGTACACCGGGTGAGTGAACGGATGCCACTTCACGATGCCCTCGTCGAGGAGGACTCCGCGGATGAACTGGGCCTCGTCCTCGCGAGCGGGGTCGGCGGGCAACCGGAACAGGTTGCGGCGCGTCCAGAGCTCGTTGGTGAAGCCCAGGATGCCGAGGGCTCCATAAAACCAGTCTTTCTCGCCGCCCCAGACCGTGTAGAGATCGCGCCAGGTGACCAGGGCGCGATAGAACGGCAGGAAACGCTCGCCGCGGTGCGCGATGGCGATCAGGACCCGCTCGTCCTCAGGCAGCATGGGGCCGCCTTCGCGGCCGGGGCCTCGCAGGATCAAGCCCCCGGAGTTATGGTAGGACTGCGCGGCGGCCAGGTTGGACCGGCGGCGCATGAAATCCGCCACCGCGCGGGTTTCGGGGAGGCTGAACGGATAGTCGCGCGCGCCGCTCTGGACGTAGTTCGGCTGCCAGTCGTAGGCCCAGTTGCGGTTCATGTCGTAGCCGCCCGCCGGATCCTCGTTGATCCGGCCATCGCCGTCGTTATCGAGCCCTTCAAATCCGAGCAGGGTGAAATCGCCGGGCTGATCGGCGGGCGCCTCGATCATCAGGAACTCGGGATGCTCGGGGTGCGCCTTCCACCGCCCTGCCGGATCCCGAATCCGCATCTGGGCGATCGTGCCATCGCCGTCCAGATCGTCGAAGTCGTCTTCGTCGCAAAGGCCGTCCCGGTCGTTGTCGAGGGGCTGGACGCCGGACCGGCTCGATCCTGAGGTCTGGGCGCTGTGGAACCAGCGGTCGCGCCCATCGGGATTGATGGTCGGGACCAGGTAGAAGACCTGGTGATCGAGCAGATCGGTCACGGTCTCGAGACGCTGGTATTGATGGCAGAGGTACCATGCGGTGTAGGCGACCACCTCGCCGCACTGGACTTCGTTCCCATGGATGTTGCCGTCGATGTACATCCCCGGCTTCCGGCCCGGATCGCCCTTGTCGAACGCCGTGACCTCCAGGCACCACAGCTCCCGCCCCTCGAAGGACCGGCCGATCGAATAAAGACGCGTCAAGCCCGGAAACGCAGCATGGAGCCGCTCGAGGATGGCGCGCAGGCCGGCGTGGTCGTAATACCGGTTCCAGGCCACCTCGACCTGCCGATCGGCCGGGCTCCCCAGGCCGGGAAAGGCGCGCCCGCCGGGATCGGGCTCCGGCGATCCCGGCTCCGCGCGGAGAGCGGGCCGGGCGCCCGAGACCGCCACCGCCATCACCACCGCCATGAGCGCGCGCATCCTGGGAATCATTCCATTCATGGTTTCAGCTCGATCGTTTGACGGGCGGCGCCGCCGAGTGCGGAAACGGCCTCGATCCTCAGCCGGCGCGGCTGCTGAGAATGGACGATCCACCGCACCTCCTGGCTGCCGCCGCTCCCCTGGATCGGCGGGAGCATGACACGCGCTGATCCGCCCAGGACCTGCTTCTTGTCGATGTCAAGGGTGACCCGAGTCGGGAGGACCTCGCCGGTCACCTGCCCGTGGGCCAGCACGGTGGGCAGGTACCCGCGGTTCTCGATCCGCGCCGACACCTCGAACACCCCTTCCCCCAAATGCCGGGCTTGCACGACGCGCAGCCCGATGCGCGGCAGCTTGCCCGCCAGATCGGTCAAGAACCGGACCTGTTCGCCGGCGATGGCCCCCAGCATGCGCTCCGGGGGCTGGCTCCGGGCCAGCGGGGCAAAGCCGCCAATCTCGACCTGCTTGCCCGGAAAATCGGGGTGGTCCCAGGATTTCCACGGAACGAAAAGCTCCGGCGCACGGGCATCGATCCACTGGAGGAAGCTCCGTTCCTCCTCGTTCCGGGTGTCGGTCCCCGGGCGGCTGGCAGGGACGGGGACGGCGCGCGCCGCGGGCGATCTCGAGACCGAGGATGCCGTGGCCGGCGGCGGATTCGAGGCGAGGGGATTTCTGGCCAGCTCGAGCGCGGGGCTCCATGGCCGCACCGACAGGCCCAGCCGGCCCCGGTGAAAATAAACCCAGTCCGAAAAGGCCCCTGGAACGCCAGCGCTCTTCAGCTCCTTCTTGAGGCCCAGGCGATCGCGGTAGAGCCTGCCGAGCTCGCGGTAATAGGGAAGATCGGATGGATGGATCGAGGTGACGGGGGCCCGGCCGCGCCCGCTCGAGATGGATCCGCTCTCCGCGGGCGCTGCCGGCGTCTGGAGCAGGTTGTCCGGCTCGCCGTAGGCCACCACGATCCCGATGTGCGGATGGAGGATCAGGAAATCGGCCAACGCGCGGGTTTCGGGCTCGCTGACCGGGTGGGGCCCGGCGTGCGGTCCAAAGAACTGGTACTGGAAGGGGAAATTGCGGTTGAGATTGACGCCGCCGGGGCCGTCCTCGTTCCAGGCTTCATCGTGGTCGTTGTCGCGGCCCTCGATGAGCAGCCGCCACTGGCCGTTCTCGCCGCGGGCCGGGTCGGCGGGAAAGAGCCAGCGCGGCTCGCGCGGATCGATTCGGTGGCTGCCGTTGGGGTCCCGCACGCGCATCCAGGTGATCCGGCCGTCGCCATCGAGATCCTCGGGCCCGTCCTCATCGACCAGGCCATCGTGGTCCTCGTCTTCCGGCGATCGGTTGACGCGGGTCTCGTGGAGGAGGTTCGACGACAGACCGTCGGCGGCATCGGGATTGAGCCGGGGCCAGACATGGATGGTGGTGGTATCGAGGAGAGCGGTGATGGGCGGCTTCTGCCCGTAGCCTTGGATGCAGTGGTCGATCCAGGCGATGGCGCAGGCGGAGCCAGCCCGATCGTTGCCCTCGATACCGGCCACCACCAGCATGGCCGGGCGATCCAGGCGGGCCGATTCGGCGCCCGAGCCCAGCTCGACGCGCCAGACATCATGGCCCCCTGGGGTGCGCGCTGCCCGATGCAGATGGACGATTGCTGGATGCTCCTGAGCGGCCTTTTGGAGAGCGTCCGCCAGCCGATGATTATCGAGATACCCGACGCTGGCGGCCTCCATCCCGAGGCAGAGGATACCCCATAAAATCACCCCTCCCCAACAGGCGATGCGAGGGAGGGACCCATTGGCTTTCATGCGACACTCGAGCAATTAGGGGGGACTTTACCCAGGAAGAACGAATTTGGCCACCGCTTTCTCCGGCCATGGCGGCAGCCCAGAATCCACATTACCGGAGCATCGCGCTGAAGCTGTCCGGCGGTCCAGCAGGGGGGCGCCATTCGAAGATTTCGGCGCGGTCCATAAGCACCACGATCTCCGGACCGGCTCGGGCACGGGTTTGAGCGAGGGTCACGGTCAATGTCGGGTGCGTTTCCCAGAAGTCGAAGAGCGGTTGGCTGGCCAATAAATGCAGATCCGAGCTCAGCAGCAGGAGGCGGGCGTCGTGAAAGGCCAGCTTGCTGGGGGGCAAATCGGGCCGGCCGGGATTGGAATTATCGATGGAATCCCGCTGCATGGCGGTGGCGACCAATTCCGGATGGCCGTCCTGATCGAGGTCGGCGGCGGCACAGAATTTGAAAACGACCGATTCATACAGCTGGCCGATCACGGGCAGACACTGCGGCCGGGTGAGGTCGTGGGCCAGCCGATGGACGCGCCCGAGGCGGTCGGTGGCCAGGATTTCCCGGGGGCCATCGCCGTTGAGGTCGGCGGCGATGCAGCTGAAGAGCCGAACCCCGGTCTCATAACGGGCGATGATATCGCCGGCGCCGTCCAAGCGCAGGATCTCCCCGTTTTCGGGCAACCCGGCTTTAGCGCGGTGGTCGTGGTGACACTCGGTCCAGGCCAGCAAACCGGGTTGCCCTTGGCCGTCGATGTCATCCACGATCAAGCGGGTGATGATATGGAGACCGCCGATTTCGCGTCGCCAGAGCAACTGGCCACCATGATCGAGGGCGAACACATAGCTGTGACGATCGTCGGTGCCGTCCGCTCCCACGGCTCCGTTGGCCACGGCATCGGTGCCGCAAACGACTTCCATGAAACCGTCGCCGTTGAGGTCGGCGATATGGAGAGAGGTTGACGCGGCGGCGGTATCGAACTGCCAGAGCTCCTGGCTTGTGACCGGATCAAGCGCGAGGATGGCGCGGGGTTCGCGCCCGTGCCCGGTAAAGATCCAGAGGATCAATTCCGGGCGGCCATTGTTGTTGAGATCGGCGAGGCGGCACTGGGTGATGCTGGTCTCGAAGATCTGGCCGACGGGGGTGTCGACTTTTGTTCGAGGGAGGGTGAAGCGGCGGATTTCCCGGCCAAAATCATTGAATCCAGCCAGGATCATCCGGTTCCGATCGGACCAGCTCACCAGCGTATCGAGCTGGCCGTCCTGGTCGAGATCGCCGCGCAGCAGGATGCTGCAGTCAGAATTCTCGGGGGCCGGAAGGCGCCAATCGCCCAGCATGCGGCCTTGTCGGGAGACCACCAGAAGGCGGTTGCCGAGGGTGAGAAACAGATCGTCGGCGCCGTCGGCATTGAAGTCGGCGACGCGTCCCTGGCTCCAATTGAACACGCCTGGCAGCTCGATTCGATGCGCCCGCAGCAGGCCCTGAGCGGCTTCGTCAGGACCGGATCGACCCAGGGATTCGGATTTGTTGATGGCGATGACGAGGAGGAAGAGGGCCGCGGCGGCGGCCGCCAGGATCAAGGAAGGCCGCACTGAAGAGCGGCGCGCGGGGGAGGCGGATTGGAGCGGCTGGGCAGCGGCCGATCCGCCCGGCCCGCGGGGGGTCTGGGCGGCCCGGATCCGCTCCAGGTCCTCCATGACACACGACATGTGGGCATAGCGCTCGCGCAATTCCCGCGCCATGGCGCCTTCGGCGACGGTCACCCATTCCGAGGGGGCCTGAGGATTGAGCTTGCCGATGGGGTTGGGAGGGCCGGCGAGGATATGGCCGGTCACCTGTTCTTGCGGGATGTCGTGATAGGGACGGACGCCCGTGAGCATTTCGTAAAGCACCGCGCCGAAGGAATAGACATCGGTGCGGGTGTCTTCGACAATACCTTGGGCGTGCAAGGGCGAGAGATAATAGGGAGTGCCTTCCTTCTGGAGGCTTCGCGGGTCCAGAATGACGTCGTTCAGCAGGGACCGGGCGAGCCCGAAATCGGCAACCCAAAGGCGGGGGCCGGGGCCGACGAGAATATTGGCGGGTTTGAGGTCGCGGTGAATGATGCCGCGCTGGTGGGCGAACAAGAGCGCGGAGGCGATCTTGCGGGCCAGAAGGAGCAGGGCTGTGCCTTTCAAGGGGCCCTGGCGCGCCACTAGTTCATTCAGATTGCCGCCTTCCACAAAGGGCATGATCAGCCAGGCGTTTTCGGGCGTTTCTCCGTAATCCAATACCGGCAGGATGTGCGGATGCTGCAGCGCCTGCATGTGCCCCGATTCCTTGACCAGAAGCGCCCGGGCGCGGGGGTGTCGAGCCAGATCCGGGCGCAGGAGTTTGATCGCCACTGGCTCTGAGCGGCTCGGGTCCCGGGCGAGGAAGACAATGCCCATGCCGCCAGCACCCAGACAACGGATCAGCTCGAAACGCTCCCAGGTCCCACACTCTCCCAGGCGGGCGGGAGGATTTAAAGAGAGCGAGCCCCATTCGTCGAGCGCGCCGTTTGCACAAGCGGAGAAAGGCAGCCCTTTCGGGCCATCCCGAGGATCAGTCAAACGCGTCATAACGTATGCCCTCGGCGAGACAGATTGGCAATCGGCAATCATAGAATGCGAATCGGGAAGGATCGGCAATCCTTTTCTTCCGGTTGACGCGGGAACGAGGAGCGACTTAACTGCGTTCGATCAGGCCGGTTATGAAAGCACGGGCGGGGGCATTTACGTTGGTGGAGCTCTTGGTGGTGGTTGCCATTGTGGGGGTGCTGGCGGGGTTGCTGCTGCCGGTTCTGGCTCAGGGACGGGAAAAGGCGGCGCGGCTGGTTTGCCTGAGCAATGTCCGGCAGATTGCGCTGGCGACTCTATTCTACGCGCAAGAGAACAGCGATTATCTGCCGCACCCCAACGCAGACTTCGATGTGACGGTTGCCGGCTGGCTGTGCCGGCCGCCCTTTACGAAGCCGCTGACCAACTTGCACACAGGGTTGCTTTGGAGGACCCTGCGGAATTATCCGGTCTATCGCTGTCCTTTGGACCGCACGAACGCGCCGCTTTTCGAGTGGCGGCTGCAGAAATACAGCAGCTACATCATGAATTGGGCGGTGACCGGCTTCCGGATCACGCGCGCCACGCATAAGCTTTCCCGGTTTCGGCCCGAGGCGGTTTTGTTTTGGCAAGGGGATGAAAAGAATGTCAGCGCCTTCAACGATGGTTCGAGCGATCCGGCGGACGGGATCACGCGGCTGCACCAGGGGGGAACGCCGGCAGGGGCAGCCAGCGGTGCGGTCGAATTCATGAGCCCGTCGGCGCATGCGGCCGAGCTGGCCCTGTATCCGGGTCGTCTGTGGTGCAACCCGACCAGTCCGACAGGCGATCACCGGGGCCAACCGCCGGGGGTGCCGTAAAATCAAGGCGCCCGTTGCTTGAGCCGGAAACAACGCATGGGGTCCGATGCGGGAAGGATCATCGGATGGGCGAGCGGGCTGGGGAAGGGTTGCCAATCGGAGAACGGAACTCGGTCCGCCGTTTCCAGGATCCAGTCCTCGGGATTTCCTTCCCAGGACAACTCGATGGAATTGCCGAGGCGCCGCACGTGGAGGCAAGGGGGCTCGAGTTCGAGCCCATGTAATTCGAGGGGGATGCCGCTGGCGCTGGGGGAGCCGAGCGCGGCGAGGGCGGCATCGGGGACTTTGCCGGCGCGCACCTGGATGCTGTTCACGAAGGCCGGCATGCGCTCGTCGGCGTCACCGTCCCCGAACAGGACGGCGCCGTCGACAGGCATCGATCGGCGGTCATTGTCCAGAGCGGTGGTGGTTTGGATCCAGTCGGCATGCTTGACGCCGTCGAGGTATTTGGTGACGAGGGGGGGATCAGCGGTCATATCGACGGCCCAGGAAACCCGGTGCCAACGGTTGATTTCCATGCGGGTGTTGCCTTCGTAGCCTTTGTCTCCCTGGCCAAAGCCGCCATCGGTGAGGCGGAAGAAGAAATCGCCATCGGACTTGTTGCTGAGGTCGTAGTTGATCATCGCGCCGAAGGTGGTCAGCGGGCGGGGCCAGTAGAGATCCATGATGATGGTGAACTGATTGACTCGCTGGCCGCCGCCGTTGGCGGGGATGCCGTGACGCATGACGTAGCCGATCTGGCCGCTGAGGTCGCCCGGGACTTTCATGACGTGCGCCGGTTGCCCGTCCAGGTCGGGCAGGCCGAAATCGGTGGTGGCGCCGAACAGGGTGCCCTGAGCGGTTTCCCCGTTGGGGCCGTCAAAATATTCCAGCGGCATCCCCACCGCCGCGGACAGGTCGCCCTGGTCGAAATTCCAAAGGCCGGCGACCTCGAATTCGATCGCGGCGGTTTTGGCTTGGAACCACCAGGACCTCGACTGCGAGCGTGGTGCCGGGAGGGTGGTATCCGCGAAGTCCAGGCGAACCAGGTTGGTGGGCAGCCAACCGCCGGCCGGCGGGGTGTAGCGCACCCCGGAGCGAGGTTCAGCCCGCTCGACCAGCGGTTGGACTTCAACCTGGTTGATCCATAATCGCACCGAGTCGGGGTTCACAGCTTGCACTCCGTCATCGATGAGAACATGCAACGGTTCATGAAGGGGGACGCCGGAGCCGAAGGGCGCCGGCGTAATTTGAACCAAGGCGGGATCGCCGGCTTCAGGGAGAGTGCCTTCGCGGCGGACGCGAATCGCGCGGGGGTCACCGGGCAAGTTCAGGTGCACACGTTCGCCGGTAGAGGGATCGACGGAATACCAGACGAGCTTGGCTTCTTGTCCGGTTTGGAAATAAACGAGCCGGAATCCATACACGCCGGATAGGAGCGCCACGATGTTGAATTCGTTGCTGTTTTCCCAATTGTTGTGGCCGCCGACAACTCGCGTGAAACGGCCCACCTCGATCGACAGGGCATCGCGCGGATTGGCGCCAGCCCAGAGGACGAATCCGTCGTCGTCCAAAACGTCGGTGGCCGCCACGGCCACCGTGACGCCCAGCGTATGAACTCCGGCGGGCAGTTCAAGGAAACCGACCACCTCGGTGGCAAACCGGGTGCTATGCCCGGTGGTGCCGGGGATTCCAGGGAATGGATTCAGGCTGGGCTGGCCGCCATCGGGCTGAAACACGCTGAAGTCGATGATGCCGTCGTGGGGGTAACTGCCATCGGCGTTCGGGCCGTGGACCGCCTCGTTGGCAATGATACTGCCGTTGGGGGCGGTCAGCGTGCCATTCAACTGGCGCAAGGCGCGGTCGATCCCATTGGCCACTACCAGGTTGGTCGGGGCCTGGACGGTTCGGACCGTGAAACCAAAATCGGCCCCGCTGGCCAGAGGGCCCGCCATGGTTTCCGGCAGCAGCACATAAGGTCCCACCGCAAATGGCCAGCGCACGCCATAGCGGGCCGCGGGATCGCTCGCCAGTGTGAAGGTCACTTCCACCTCGTGCATCGAAAACTCGGGGTAGAATCCGGCTGGGGTATAGGTGACCGCCGTCATGCCGTATTCCTGCCGCACCAAGGGGGAGACGACGATTCCATCCAGCAGCATGCGGACGCTGCTCGGGCTGACGGGATCAGCCGCATCGAACAACTCGAGGCGGATCTCCGGGCGTGGGATCACGCTGGAACGCTGCGGGATCGACGCTGAATCCGGAGGCGGCAGTTGGGTCAATACCCAGTAATAAGGAGCGAAATCGTCCGCGCGGACAATGGTGTTGGCCATGTCCGGACACCCCGCGGTAAGGATCGCGAGGGCGGCGAGGGAATTTCTGGCCAGGCGATTCATAGCGAATTTCACGAAACTGACCGATTTTTACCAGCTGTCCGGCCCGGATCAATGCCCGAGTCACCTGGATGTGAATAGCACGGCTGATTCATCTGGAGTTGAAAGACAAGCTGGCCGCACGGATGGGATGAGAAACCACTGCTCACTAATATCCGCCGAGTGATTCGACCTTCCAGCGAGTGCTCAACCGGCTCGACGCTAGCCGTGTGGCCACGATCGTGGGGGAGTGGCTGGCGGAGCGGGAGGTGGGTGCCCTGGCTCGGTTGGCCGTCGATGGCAAGGTCCTGCGCGGCTGGTTTGCCTGAGCAATGTCCGGCAGATTGCGCTGGCGACCTTATTCTACGTGCAAGAGAATAGCGATTATCTGCCGCACCCCAACGCAGACTTCGATGTGACGGTTGCCGGCTGGCTGTGCCGGCCGCCCTTTACGAAGCCGCTGACCAACTTGCACACAGGATTGCTTTGGAGGACCCTGCGGAATTATCCGGTCTATCGCTGTCCTTTGGACCGCACGAACGCGCCGCTTTTCGAGTGGCGGCTGCAGAAATACAGCAGCTACATCATGAATTGGGCGGTGACCGGCTTCCGGATCACGCGCGCCACGCATAAGCTTTCCCGGTTTCGGCCCGAGGTGGTTTTGTTTTGGCAAGGGGATGAAAATTGTCTTGCGCCCTCCGCGGTACCGCGGTACGTGGCGCTTGGAAAGACGTTGACTTCCTGGTTCTGGCGGGCGATGTTTCACAATTGACTCCTCGGCAGGCCGTCGCTCTGTGAGATGCATACAAGCCGCTTTCATCCGATTCTCCCAAAGCCGCCAGGAAAGGCGGCCCAATGGTTTGGGTGTGAGCGGGAGATGGACTGGGTCGCGGACAAGGGAAGCCGGCAGCGCCCCGGCCGGGCGAGCCAGAAAACGGAAACACCAAGATCTATGAAAACGTCGAATTTCTTCGGATCATGTCTGCTCCCCATCTTCGGCTTGGTGGCCGCCGGGCTGTCGTTGGCGAGGGCGGATGTTGTGATCGTCGAGACCCGTCTGAAGTCGGGCCAAAACTCATGCCCGCCCTACTGCGAACTGTACGGCAACTGGGGCAACTCCAGCATCAAGAGCAGCGCGGCAGGCTTGGACGGCGGGCGGCCCGGATCAAGGTATGCAACACAGGCCAGCTCATTCAGCATCCAGCCGACGCTGGGGGAAGCGGGCGGCCACTATTACGTTGAAGTGACCCACGCCACCGCCTCGAGCATTTCGGCGGACATCGTGGTCAGCATTGCCACCGAGGGCGGCGGCGGTCTGCCGGAGACCACGACGGGGTTCCAGCGGACCAATGGTGTTAACGAATGGTTCCGGATCGGGACGATCGACCTGAATCCGGGCGTGACTCAGCCGACGATCACCTTCTCCCATCTCTCGGGCGCAACCAGTCGCACCTATGCGGACGCGTTTCGTTTTGTGAACACCAACGATGTCTGCCTGATGGGCCTGCCCCAATTGACGACCGTCAACGGGCCGCTGGCAGCCGGGCAGACCTTTGTCAACGTCCCCGCCGTGAACAGCAACGCCCAGAAAGTCACCGTTTATGCGTTCGACGGCAGCGCCTACACGCAGCTCGGGGAACTGGCGGCCGGCGTGATCGAGGGGGTGAATGTGGTGCCGACGGTGCCGCTGGTCAAACGCCAGGTGATTGTCGCGACCCAGTGGAAGGACGGCATCGAGAGCTGTAAAGTGACGACCGGGCCCTTTGTGGGCGGCGGCGCGAATCCTCAGCTTCGTCTGTCACTGAGCATCGCCGATACTGCCCCCACGAACCACGTCATCGGCGCCAGCGGCAGCGCTCCGCTGGGCAGCCATCTGGTTTTCCTCAAAGCGGATGGCACCGTTGATGGCGCCTTCGGGGTGGCACCCACGGGAGGTCTGGCGCTGACGCCGAGCACCTGCTGGCAGCACATCTCCTTCGACCGGGCCAGCGACCCCCTCTTCGGATGGTCGGGCGCCTATGGCAATTCCTGGCTGAGCAATGACTGGGCCGTCCTGGACGCCATCGCGTTCTGTGTCCAGGACACGCAGGACTCCGGACCCTTTTCGATCTACATCGACAACTTCATGAACGGCACCAACCTCATCGAGGATTTCGAGAGCTATGCCAACGGCGAGACCGCCGTGCTGATCACCAAGCCGAGCCAGTCCGGCAGCACCAGCACCGCCCCGACGCCGTACCTGCTCGCCCCCCCGCCAGGAGCCGTCTCGCCCGACGAGTGCGTGGTCGTCAGCACCAATGTGGCGTCCGGCAACCGTTGCCTGTTCATGAGCTGGCAATTCAAAGACGATTCCAACCAGGATTGGCTGCGGGCGACATTCCAGGGCCAGGGAAAGCCATTCCCGATCGTGGACCTGCGCCAGCCCATCTCGTTCGATGTGTTGCTGCTGCCGGTGGGACAGACCCAGGGCCATTTCGTCAATGTCGGCACCGTGGAGAACCAGCGCGTGTTCGAGACTCAAGACGCCACCTTCTCGGTCGTCCCGACCGGGCCTGGGGCCTTCACTTATCAATGGAGCCTCAACGGCTTCGACCTGCCCGGCGCCACGGCCAGCGCCTATGCCGTCGTCCATGCAACGGCCGCGGATGCCGGAGTGTATACGGTGAAGGTCCACGATGGCACCTGCCCCACCGAACGCAGCGCCGTCCTCACCGTGCTGTCGCCGGTCCCCACCATCACCAACCAGCCCGTTTCCCTGACGGTGTACCTCACCCAGGACGCGACCTTCAGCGCCGCCGCCAGCGGCAATGTGCCGAGCGGATATCCCGTGACCTACCAATGGCGTTTCTATGGCGGAGACATCTTCGATGCGACCAACGCGACGCTCACCATTCGCAACGCGCAATCGTGGGACGCCGGCCCTTATGACGTGGTCGCGTCCAATCCCTATGGGCCAAGCGCCAGCGCCGAGGTCACCCTCACGGTGTTGGATCCCGTTCCCGCCGTCACGAACCAGCCGGTCCGCACGGTCGTGCATGTTGGCGAAACCGGGAATTTCCAGGTGGGAGCTGACGGCCATGTCGAGATCGGATATCCGTTGAGCTACCAGTGGCGTTTCAATGGGCTGGACCTGCCGGGCCAGACGAGCGCGGCGCTTTCCGTGCCGAACGCGCAGATCGCCAACAGCGGCTTTTATGACGTGGTGGTGGCGAATATGTACGGATCGGTCACCAGCGTCGTGGCTGTGCTGGACGTGCTCGCCCCAGGCGTCGTGCCGGGCGCCGGCGCCGGCTTGAGCGGCAGCTACTACAACAACCCCGAGTACACCGAGGACGCGCCTCCCAGCCCGTTTGACGGCGCGCCGGCCTTGAGCCGCGTGGACCCGGCGATCAACTTCGACTGGCTCGAGGGCGCGCCCGGCTCGCCGGTCGCGACGAACTACTTTGCGGCGCGCTGGTCGGGCCAGATCGAGCCGCTCGGAGCCGGCACCTACACGTTCTACACCACCACCGACGACGGTGTGCGGCTGTGGGTGGGCGGACAGTTGGTGATCAATCAATGGATCCCGCAATCCCCCACCGAGTGGAGCGGCACGCTGGCGCTCCCGAATGCCAAGAGCGACCTCGTGCTCGAATACTACGAAAAGACCGGCGGCGCCGTGGCGAAGCTGAGCTGGTCCGCCACCGGCATCCCGAAGCAGCCCGTGCCCCAGTCCCAGTTGTATCCGCTGATCAGCCGACCCGTTCTGGGAGTCGAGCGCAGCGGCGCAGACGTGATCCTCCGTTGGGATACCCCCCACTTCACACTGCAGACGGCGACCAATGTCCTCGGAGCCTATGTGCCGGTCTCCGGCGCAACCAGCCCCCACACCAACGCGATTGGGCCCGAGCCGCAGCGCTTCTTCCGGCTATCGCTGTAATCGGCCGGACGAGTCCATCGGTGGATCTCACGAGGGCTTCAGAGCAGACCTCGCAAGAGGGCGCGCCTCGCGACGAGACCTATTCGGCCGGGGCATCGCCGGCCAGGCGCTCCTGCGGATCCCATCGGGACCCTTTGTGGCGGCAGATCCCGCGGCGGGCCTGCGCAACGAAATCCAGGAGGATGCTTGCCGGCTCCCCGGAATACCGATGGCGGGCGTCCTCGACAGCGGCCCGCAGGTTGCGCCCGGACCGGAAGAGCTCCTGGTAGAGCAGGCGCAGCTGGCTGCGCTGCGCTGCGGAGAACCCGGCGCGGCGCAGCCCGATCACATTGAGTCCGCCAATGTGATTATGACCGCGGGCGATGCAGAACGGCGGCAGATCCTGGCTGATGGCGGCGCCCCCCTGCATGATGGCGAGCGTGCCCACCCGGGCGAACTGGTGCACCAGGCAGTTGCCCGAGATGAACGCCCGATCCTGAATGACGGTGTGCCCGCCCAGGAGGGCGCCATTGGCCAGGATGACATGATGGCCCACCCGCGCGTTGTGCCCGACGTGGCTGTGCGCCATCAGGAAGTTGTGGTCGCCAATCACGGTATCCTCCTCCTCCCGATTGGATCGGTGGACGGTGACGTGTTCGCGAAAGCAGTTCGAGTCGCCAATGACAACCCGCGTGGGCTGGCCTTTGTATTTGAGATCCTGCGGCGCATCCCCGATCACCGCGCCCGTGTGAAACACGTTGCCCGCCCCGGCCAGGACGCACCCGGTCAGATGCACGTAGGGTCCCACCCGGCAGTTGGGGCCGAGCCGAACACGGCCCTGGATGACCGCGTACGGGCCCACCTCGACCGCCGAGTCCAGCTCGGCCTCGGGACCCACGATGGCCGTCGGGTGTATGCACGGGCCTTCGGCCCCTCTTGCGACATCCGAACCGGCCGGCTCGCTCGTTTTCATGTGTAAAAATAGCCCAGCTCGCGCAGCGACACGTAATCCACCGGCCGATCCGGCGCCCGCCGGCCGAGGATGACGTGATCCAGCACCTCGATTTTTAGCAGCTGTCCGGCCCGGATCAAATCCCGAGTCACCTGGATGTCCGCCTCGGAAGGGGCGGGGTCCCCGCTGGGGTGATTGTGGACCAGAACGAGGGCGGATGCGCTGGCGTGGATGGCAGCCTTGAACACCTCGCGCGGATGGACCAGAAGGGTGTCGAGCGTGCCCTGCGAGATCGAGGCGACGCGGATCAGCTGGCGGCGGGTGTTGAGGAAAACGACCTGGAAATGCTCGACCTCGTATTGCCGGTTGGCCTCCCGGAGCAGGTCGGCGACGCGGGCGGGAGTATCGAGCACGGGGGCGGTCTCGCGGGTCTCCTCGGCGAGGCGCAGCGCCAGCGTGAAGGCGCTTTTCAATGCGACGGCCTTGTCGCGCCCGACGCCCCGCACCGATCCGAGCTCGCTGAGCGGGGCCCGCGCAAGCCCGTCGAGCGACTGGAACCGGCTCAGCAGCACCTGCGCCACATCCAGCGCCGAGGCGCCCGCCGTGCCGGTTCGCAGAAGGATCGCCAGCAGCTCGGCGTTGCTCAGACGGTCGGCGCCATGGCGGGCCAGCCGCTCGCGGGGCCGCTCCGCAGCCGGCATGTCTTTCATCCGGGGCGCGCCCGGCTCGCCCGGAGACGCGCACGGCCCATCCGCGGGACGCGGCGCCGATGGGATCGCAGCCGGGTTCATGAGGCCCCCACGATGAACGGCTCGAACTGCCAGACCAGATGCGGCGGGACGCGCGCCTGGAGCCGGGCGCGCGGGCCGGAGTAATCGGCGGCGATCACCTCGCCCGAGGCATGGAGCTGGGCGATCACGCCCGAAGCCTCGTGCGGGATCTCCAGGTCGATCCACCGCCGGATGGGCCGCAGCAGCCCCCCGATCTCAGCCCTCAGGGCATCGAACCCCTCGCCCGTGCGCGCCGACACCGCCACCGCGCGCGGGCATCGATCCAGCATGTTCTCGATGGCGGCGCGGTCGCTGAACCGATCCACCTTGTTCAGCACGGTGAGGGTCGGCTTGCCGCCCGCGCCGATCTCCTCGAGCACGTCGTGGACGGCGCGGATCTGGTCCTCGACGCGCGGGTTGCTGGCATCGACCACGTGCAGCAGCAGATCCGCCTGGACCACCTCCTCGAGCGTGGCTTTGAAGGCCTCGACCAGCCGGTGCGGGAGGTTGCGGATAAACCCGACGGTGTCGGACAGCAGGACGCTCTGGCGCGTCGGCAGGACCAGGCGGCGAATGGTCGGATCCAGCGTCGCGAAGAGCTTGTCCTCGACCAGCACTCCGGCGCCGGTGAGCGAGTTGAAGAGGGTGGACTTGCCGGCGTTGGTGTATCCCACGAGGGAGGCCAGCGGCCATTGATGCCGCCGCCTGCCTTGCCGCTGGGTCCCGCGCTGCCGCCGCACCTGCTCGAGCTCCTTGCCGATCCGCACGATCCGCTCCTGCACCTTGCGGCGATCGGCCTCGAGCTGCGTCTCCCCCTCGCCGCCGCGCATGCCGATGCCGCCTTTCTGGCGGGAGAGATGCTCCCAGTACCGAGTCAGCCGCGGGAGCAGATGCTCGAGGATGGCCAGCTCGACCTGGAGCTTGCCTTCGCGCGTCCGCGCCCGCTGCGCGAAGATGTCCAGGATCAGCGACGTCCGATCCAGCACCTTCCGCTGGAACACGCGCTCGAGATTGCGGCTTTGCGCGGCGGAGAGATCGTCATCGACAATGATGGTGTCGGCGCCGAGCTCCTCGCAATGCAGCGCCCACTCGGCGGCTTTGCCGGATCCAAAGAAGGTGGCCGCGACCGGACGATCGAGCTTCTGAATCCCTTGGCCCACGACGCGGCCGCCTGCGGTCGCCGCGAGCTGCGCCAGCTCGTCCATCGAGTCCCGAAGATCCCAGCTCGCCCGCTCGCGCGTCTCCAGACCCGCCAGGAAGACCTTCTCGATCTCCCGCTCAGGATGCAGTGCCAAGGCTTTCACAAATATGGGAACAATCCAGATCCAGCGATTTTCGTGCCATGAAATCGCGGTAGTCGCGCGCCAGGTCGGCGGCCACCGCGCCGGCGGATTCGCCCGGCTCGACGCGGCGCCACCGGGCGGCCGGGGCCTGCCGCCTGAACCACGTCAATTGCCTCCGCGCATACTGCCAGGTGCGTGTCTTGATCCGCCGAACCGTCTCGGCCAGAGACCGCTGGCCATCCAGGTATTCGACCACCTGCCGGTAGCCGATCGCCTGCATCGCCGTCGGGTTGCCCCTCAATCCTTCGGCCAGCCTCCTCTCCGTCTCTTCAATCAGCCCCTCCCGAAACATACGGTCGACCCGCTCATCAATACGCTTCTTCAGATCCTCGGGCTTCCGCGCGATCACTCTGAACCAGCACGCTTCGGCTTTCCGGCCCGGCCCGCCCCGCACCCAGGCCGATCTCTGGGCGCTGAATGGACGGCCCGTCATCCGGATCACCTCGACCGCCCGAATGATCCGGCGTGGATTGCGCCGGTCGATTTTTCCATAAGTCTCCGGGTCCCGAGCCTGCAGCTCCTCGAGCAGCCGATCGATCGGCTGCCTTTCCAGGTCGCGGCGCAGCTCGGGACTGGCGCCTGGAGCAGCCCCCAAACCTTCGATGAGTGCCTTGAAGTACAAACCAGTCCCGCCCGCCAATAGCGGGATTCGGCCGCGGCTGCGTATGGCCTGGATGGCTTCGATGGCCAGCCTTCGGAAATCGTTGGCGCTAAACGGGGTCTGGAAATCGAACACATCGATCAGGTGGTGCGCCACACGGGTGCGCACCTCGGCCGAAGGTTTGTCGGTCCCGACGTCGAGCCCGCGATACACCTGCATGGAATCGACGGTTACAATCTCGGCGCCCGTCTGCTCCGCAAAGAGCAAGGCGATCTCGCTCTTGCCCGATGCGGTCGGCCCGCCGAGAAAAGCGCATCCTGCGGAATCGAACTCGCTGTCGCGAGGCTGGCTGCTGCGCGGATCGGCAGCAGGCGGGGCAGAGCAAGGGGCGCAAGGGGTGGCGAGGTGGCTGGAGGCCTTGCCTGCAGCCTCCGCGCTCATGAGGTGCGGCGTCCCCGCCTGGGAGGGGGGGTTCATGGACCTCTTTGCCGCGCCGCGCCGCTTGCCGTTTGCGCATGAGATCGGGCAATCAAGAGCACGAGCCCGACACCGCTGCATATGGCCATGTCGGCGACATTGAACGCAGGGAAACCCAGCTCCGATCCTCCGCGGCGCTCGATGAAGAAATAAAGGAAATCCACCACATGGCCCAGCCGGATCCGGTCGATAAGATTCCCGGCGATCCCGCCCAGGATCAGGCCCAGGGAGACCTGTCCCATCAGGCGCTGCACCTCAAAATGCCGCCGGGCCAGAAACAGAAACAGGCAAGCGCCCACCGATACGACCGCCAGGATGTGGTTGTTCCCGTAAAAGAGGCTCCACGCCGCGCCCGTGTTGCCAAGGTAAACCAGCTTGAAGAACCCGGGCACGACGACGTGGCTCTCCCCGTAAAACATCGACAGAAGGATAATCCGCTTGGTCAACTGGTCCAGGAGCAGAACCGAACCGGCGATGCCAAGGAGTCGTAAAATGCTTTTGTCTGGCATTCAGCGATGCCGCGAAACCTCGACGCGTTATACGGTCCGCAGAGGCATGAGCACGTAGAGGAAAGTCGGAGGTCCGTTGATCTTGACCACGCCCGGGCTGAGCTCGTCCACCAGCTCGAAAAAGACCTCGTCCTGCTCGAGGACTTTCAGCGGATCCATCAGGAAAGCCGGATTGAACGCGATCGACAAGTCCTGGCCCGAATAATTGATCGCGATGCTCTCGCGGCCCTCGCCGATCTCGGGCGAGTTGGCCGTGATCGACAGGTTGTTCCGGGTAAAATTGAGCTTCACGGAATTGGACTTGTCACTGGTCATGAGCTCGGCCCGGCGCAACGCCTGGAGCAGTTCCTCCCTGGCCATCGAGACGCGATCTTTGCACTCCGAAGGGATCACCAGCCTGTAATTGGGGTAGATGCCCTCGATCAGCTTGGAAATCAGGATCGTTGGCAAGTTCTTCTCGTCCTGCATCTTGAACGATGCCTGGTTGCCCGATGCCGTGATCACCAGGGAGCCGGATGACTGCAGGAGCCGGGTCAGCTCACCGATTGCCTTGCTGGGTACAATGAACTCGTGGTGAACCTCGGCCGGCACCTCGATTTCCTCTTCGACAAGGGCCAGCCGCCGACCGTCGGTGGCCACCATGAGCAACTTGCTGTCCCGCACGCAGAAGTAAATGCCGTTGAGGACATAGCGCGACTCGTCGCTCGAGGTCGCGTAGCCGGTCTTGCGCAACATTCCAACCACCTTCTCCTGGGGAAGCTCGACCCTTTTCTCCTCGGCAATGGTGGGGAATGGGGGAAACTCCTCGGCCGGAAGACCGTGGATCTTGTAATAGGACGAAGCCGCCTGGATGCTGAATACGTTGCGATCGTTAACATCGATATCTATCTCAGCCACAGGAAGTTCTCGAATGATGCCAAAGAATTTCTTCACGGGCACCGTGCTTGCACCCGCTCGCTCGATCCTGGCCTCGACAGTGCAGCTGATGGTCATGTCCAAGTCGGTGGCGACGAATTGCAATCGATCCCCTTCGGCGCGGCAAAGCACATTGGACAACACCGGCAGCGTCGTCCGCGACCCCACAATGTTCTGGACGGCCTGCAGGCCCCGCATAAGCTGGTCCTTGCTGACGGTAAATTTCATGGCGCCTACTATTACCTGATTAATCTATAAAAGGAATATCCGTATTAAGCATTGTGGATAATTTAGAATTTTCGCCCTGTCAAGACCAGCCCAAGGACTTGCGCTCATATTTGCCCGGTGAATAACCCTTGGGCTGCCGTCGCGCTCGGAGTGAACAAGAGAACTTCAGGGATTATCCACCCGTTTTTTCACCGCCCATTCGCATTGACCTTTTCCGTTGTGTGCCTTTATCATCTGCGCTCGCTTCAAATATGAAAATCTTAGTTTGCGATCCGGTATCAGCGAAGGGAATTGCGCTGCTGCAGCAGCAACCGAAGCTTAAAGTGACCGTTTTGCCGCGAAAACACTCTGAGGAGGAGCTTCTGCCGCTGGTTCGAGACATGAGCGCGCTGGTGATTCGATCCGAGACGCAGGTGACCCGGCGAGTCATCGAGGTGTGCAAGAATTTGAGGGTGGTCGGACGCGCGGGTGTTGGGGTTGACAATGTCGACGTGGAGGCGGCCACGCAAAACGGAGTCGTCGTGATGAACACCCCGGGAGGAAATACAATCTCCACCGCCGAACTCACTTTCTCGATGCTCATGTCCCTGGCGCGTAAAATCCCGCAAGCCAACCAGTCAATTAAGAACGGGGAGTGGAATCGCAAGGCGTTCCAAGGCACTGAGTTAAATGGTAAAACCCTCGGGATAATCGGCCTCGGCAGGATCGGAACTGAAGTTGCCAAAAGGGCCCAGGCATTCGGAATGACCGTTCTGGCTCATGATCCTTACCTGTCGCCCAGCCGTGCCAAATCGTCCCAGGTCGAAATTGTCGATTTGAATCACCTTTATGCTCAAAGCGATTTCATCACGGTTCACATGCCGCTGACAGACGAAACGCGTGGAATGATCAACAGCAAGGCGTTTGAGCTCATGAAGAAGGGCGTGCGGATACTCAACTGCGCTAGGGGCGGCATTGTGAACGAGTCGGATCTTCACGAGGCGATCCAGAGCGGGCAGGTGGGCGGGGCGGCGCTCGACGTTTACGAGAAGGAGCCGCCTCCGGCCGAATTTCCGCTTCGCGCATTGCCGCAGGTGATCATGACGCCGCATCTGGGCGCCAGCACCAAGGAGGCGCAGGACAATGTCGGGATCGAGGTGGCAGAGGCGATCATCGATTTTCTTTTGCACGGGACGGTCCGGAATGCGGTGAACATACCTAACATGGACGTGAAGACTTTCGAGCTGGTTCGCCCCTACCTCGGGCTGGGAGAGAAGCTCGGGAGGCTGGTGTCGCAGCTGGGTCCGAAACGCAACGAGCGGCTGGTGATCACGTATGGCGGCAAGGCCGCCGAGATGCCTACGGATCCGATCACGCGCGCGGTCGCGAAGGCATTCCTCGAGTCGGTCGGCGGCAGCGAGGTCAACCATGTCAACGCGTTCGTCCTGGCGCGCTCGCTGGGCCTGCAGATCGAGTCGGTCAAATCGAGCGAGGAAACCGACTACAACGAGTGGCTCCATGTGGCCGCGTTCTCCAACGGCGAGCGCGTCTCGGCAGGCGGCACCTTTTTCGGGCGGCATCACGAGCCGCGGATCGTCCGCCTTTTCAATCAGACGGTCGAGATTGTGCCCAAGGGCGTGCTTCTCTTGTTCACGAACAAGGACCGGCCTGGCATCGTGGGCTACATCGGGACTCTGCTCAGCAAGCACGGGGTGAACATTGCGAACATGAGCCTGAACCGGGATGCGGCTGGCGGCCAGGCGCTGACCGTGTTGAACCTGGACAGCCAGCCCCCCGCTGAGCTGATCGCCGAAATCCAGAAGGACCCCGATATCGCCAAAGTCCGCGTCGTCCGCCTATGAGAATCAGATTCACGCGGCTCGATCAACTGCTCGGCTGTGTGCTGGCGCTGGGCTTCTTCGAAATCCAAGGGCCGCTCCTGGCGCAGCCCGCCCCGCTCGAGCCTCTGCCGGCCACGAATCTGGCGCCTCGGTCTGCGGCTGTGGCGCCGATTCTCGGGCAGGAGCTGATCGCGACCGGCCAGGTGATCCGCATATACCGGTACCAGCTGGACGAGGCTTACACGGCGCTGAAAGCCACGGCGGCCTCTCAAGGCCAGACCCTGCCCGAGGGACGCCGCTCGCAGATCGAGCGGCAGCTGGTCGAGGATCTCGTGAACACCGAGCTTCTCATGGCTCGAGCGACGGAGGCCGACCGGGCCAAGGGACGCGAGACGGCCGACAAGCGGCTCGCGGAAATCAAGGCTCGCTGGACATCCGAGGAGGCCTTCCGCCGCCAGCTGATCGCCCTCGGTATGCCGTATGAACAGTTTGTCTCCCGGCTCGTCGAGCGCGCGACGTTCGCCGAGGTCGTCGGCCGCGAAGTCCGCGACAAAATCGAGATCTCCGACGAAGCCGCCCAAAAACATTACACCGACAACCGGTCCCGATTCTCTCTCCCGGAACGAGTTCGCCTGCGCCAGATCCTCTTTATGACCCAGGACCCCCAAACCCGGAAGCGCTTCACGCCCGAGGAGAAGAAGGAGAAGCGTGCGCTGGCCGACGCGATCCTCGTTCGGGCTCGAGCAGGCGAGGATTTCGCCCAGCTCGCCCAGGACCACTCCGAAGACCCGGGAACACGCCAGAAAGGCGGCGAGGTGCCCCCGGTCGCCCGCGGCCAGATGGCCCCCGAAATCGAAGGCGCTGCCTTCCTCCTCGATCCCGGCGCCGTCAGCGACGTCATCGAAACCGAGTTCGGGTATCACATCCTGAAGCTCATCGAGAAGCTTCCCGCCCGCGAGATCTCTTTCTCGGAGGCGCTCAAGGACATCAAATCGACGCTCCAGGAGCAGGAGCTGCGCCAGCAGCTGCCGGTCTATCTCAAGAAGCTGCAGGCCGAAGCCGGCATCCGTTTTCTGGGGCTCGAGCCATGACGCGGGGCGCGCCTCCGCGCGCTCTCATTTTCCGGCCGCGCTCGCCCTGGATCGAAGCCGCGCGTCCGATAGATCCAGGCGATACATGATCTGGTTGTAGTCGTAACGCGGCGTGGCGTCGGGATTGCCCGAGAACGTGTTGGCGTAGGTCCCCTCGAAATAGATGATCCGGCCGCCCTCCTGGTCGAAGAACGGGTGGTGAACGGGGTTGTAGAAGGTGTAGCGGTCGTGGGTGACGATCTTCCGGGCTCGACGCCACGGACCGGTCGGCCCTGGCGCCTCGGCGTACCAGACCTCGCCCAGCGCCGAGCTGCCCCCCTGCTGCGTCGCGATCAGAATCCAGCATTTCCGGTAGTCGTTCCAGTTGACCGATCCACGATGCACGCGAATGCGCTGCCCCGATTCGATGTCGGCCGGGTTCAGCCAGGCCTCCGACGCGGCAATCTGGCCGGCATCGACCAATTGCTGTTCGCGGCCCGGATCGACGGGGTCGCTGTGCCGGCTCCATCGCCATGACAGAGCGCCGTCGGCTCCCCGCCGGACTCGAGCGGATGCCGGAGCCGAGCCGGTCTCCAGGCATGTCCAGGCCTCGTATGCGGCCGGGTTCGTCACGCTGGCGAAGTCAGCCCGCACGCGCACATCCAGAAAGACTTCGCCGCAGTAGAAATAGTCGGCGCCCCCCTCGCGATGGCGGATGACATGCCCGCGCGGGAACCGCCAGCGGTTGGTCGTGTCCAGAGCATGCATCCGGGCAAATTCCGCCTTGTCATCCATGTAGATGGCCATGCCGTGCCCGAACGACTTTCCCAGGGACTCGACATGATCGTAATGGGCCACGATCCGGTCGCGTCCCGTCCCGTCCGGCGTCACCAGGAAGCCGTCGAGCCACATCAGGCCTCTCTCGACGCCCATCCGCGCCAGGGGCCGGCTGAACCCGTCCGCGCTCACGAAATAGTCCAGATCGATCCCGACAGCCGGATCCAGGCCGCCTTGGCCGGGCAGCTTCGAGGTCGCGCCTGCCATCCAGAAATGGCCCAGCGGGTAGCTCAGACGCGATGTGTCGCCCCAGTACCAGTGGATGCGGCCGCGGTGGAGCACCGCAAACGTCGAGTCCTGCCCCGCAACGCGCCCCGCCCCCAGCGGTTGAGCCAGCGGTGCCGGCTCGCCCAGCCGGACGCTGTCGCTGTAAATGCCCTCCCCCGTGATCCGATAAAGCCGCTCGGCCAGGTTCAGCCGGCGCATCCGGATCTCGGCTCTGCCGCCAGGCGCCGTCTCGAGCGCGACGCCCGCGAAGCCGAACCCGTCTTTGGGAGCCTCGTAGCCGTGGCTTCGGACGTGGAAGAAGATCTTCTGCCGCATCAGGCCGGGCTCGTGGAATGCAGCCCATCCCGCGCTGTCCGTCACATACCGCAGGTGATGGACTGTCTCAAGCTCGACCAGCGGGATGCCCCGCCCCGTCCGGTCATCCACAGCCCGGATGCCAAAGCAGCGATCGTCGGGATCCGACCATGCCGGCCTCTCGGACAGGACGCCCAAAGCCAGCAGCGAGGCGGCAGCCGCTGCCAGCCGCAGGAGAGCGCCCCCTGCCTTGGTGAGGCAGGGCGAGCACTCCGTGCGCGCCGTTGTCAATGGGCGGGCGCAGCAGGACGCAGAACCGAGTTTCGAGTTCAATGAGTTTATCGTCTCGAGGAACGCATCGAGAATACCAGTGTGGGATCCATGGGGTATCGGCCGAACCGCTCGCCATAGAGGGCCAGCCCGCCCGGCTGCGACGCGTCCACCTCGAACCGGATGACAATCTCGCCGGATCGAGCGGCCCGCGCGATGGCCTCCTTCGGGATCGGGGCCTGGATCAGGTAGCCATAGGAGCCGGCCTCGCGCAGCTTGCGGTCCTGGGGCTGAGCCGCCCACGACAGGATGCCCCGATGGTCCGCCGGATCGTCCGGCAGATCGTAGAGTCCGGACGCCAGCCCGGATACGCGCACGCGCACGGCGCTCGGGCTGGGGACGGTGTCGGTCATAGGATACGCGTTGGGATTGCGGCTGGGATCCAAGGTGCCCTTGCCCCGCATGTAGTCGCCTTCGAGCTCCCCGGCGTCGGTGCGATCCTTCCCGAACAGGATCTTGGCTGAAGCCTCGAACCGCAAAGACGCGGCGTCGATCTGGCCGGGCTCGAGCCCCGCGGGCCAGGGCAGGCGATACTCGAAATGTCCGTGGCCGGCCCCGTTGACCTTCAGCCCGCCCAAGACGTCCCATTGCTTGCTCGACCAGCGCGCGCTGGAAAACGCGCTGGGAGCGAACCGGAGGATCCGGAGAGAGCCGGCCGTCTCGTCGCGGGGCGCCGCGCCGTCGCCGACCAGGAACGCAGTGAAGTTGCGGTGCAGCGCAGCGCCAGTCTCATCCTCGAGCACGATCTTCAGGACCGCCAGGACGGCATGATCCGGCATCGTCACTTCAAGGGGGGCCAGCGCCTTGGACATCCACGGCTGGAACGGCACGGCATGGACCTGCTCGCCGAACTGCTCCGTGGCGCCGAGGGTGTTCACGCCCGTCAAGGCCGCCCGCAGCTTCAGCGCGGAGGACGGAGCGCGGTCGGTCATAAACGAGGCCCAGATCGGGAGGCGGACCTTCTGGCCGGGCTTGACCTCGCGGCAAAGGGGGCCTTCCGGCGCCAGGTAGAACGGCGCGTGCAGATCGCCCAGCGTCATGCCCTCGACGATGGAGTCCAAGCCGGTGATCTTGTCCGTCCGGTCGTAGCGATAGTAGCCGTTCCATTCGTTGATGACATCGTGGTGCTCGGTGTAAAGCCAGCCGCAGACCTTTGGATGGCGACGGAACTCGTTCATCATGAGATGATAATCCCAGCTCCAGTCGACATCGCCGGTGCTGCCTTCATATCCCCACACGTTGCCGCACTCGCTGTTGAGCAGTGGCTGGTTGGCCTGGGCGCGCCCGCCGATGAAGTTCCACCTGGATCCAGGGAACGTGTCGCGGCAGACCTGGTCCAGATGCCCGCCCCACTCGTAGCCGGGCAGGTAGGCGTGCCACGAGTTCAGGTCGGTCTCGACATGATCGTGGTTGCACGGCGAGTTGTCCTCGACCAGGCGGGTCGGATCCAGCTGCCGGGCCAGGCGATAGACCGAGGCCACCCACTCCTGCGTCTCCGGAAGATACCGCCGGTTCGGATTCTTGCCGGTGAAAAGACCCCACGTCTCGTTGAACGGCACCCAGGAAAAGATCGACGGGTGGTTGAAGTCGCGGTCGATCATGCCGCGGAGCGCGACATCAATCTCCCGGCGCATGTCGGCGTCCGGCTCGCCCCAGCTGTTGGGGACGTCAGCCATGATCAGCAGCCCGAGCCGGTCGGCCCAGTAGAGCTTGCGCGGCACGTCGATCTTCACATGCAGCCGGTTGGCGTTCAACCCCAGCCGCCTCGAGCGCAGGATCTCGTCCCGCATGAACGCGTCGCTCGGGAACGTGTAAAACCCCTCGGGATGATAGGATTGATCCAGGGTCATTTGCAGATACACCGGCCGGCCGTTCAGCGACACGTAGGGATGAGTCGTCCCCGGCAGGTTCATGACGCTGATCTTCCGCATGCCGAAGTAGGTCGAGACGCGATCCTCGACCGAGCCGGCGCGCAGCGCGGCCTCGACCTCATACAGGAACGGATCCTCGAGCGACCACGCTCGAGGCCGGGGGATCGCCATCCGGAACCGATGCTCGGTCTTCCCCTCCGCCACCGGGACGACCGTCTCGGGCACATCCCCCGTTCGGAACCGCAAGGCCAATGCGGCGCCCCCGGAAGCCGGCCCCGAAAACCGTGCGCGGACGGTTACGCGGGCCGCGTCCAGGTCCGGCTCGAAATGGATGAGATCCAGATGAAGCGATGGCCGGGCCTCGAGATAGACGGTCTGCCATATGCCTCGGGCATTGCCGTAGCCCTGTTTGCCCTCGAGCTTGAACGGGCGCGCGGCGTCGTCGATCCGCAGCACGAGCCGCTGGTCCTGGCCGGCCTTGAGGAGGCTGGTGATCTCGAACTCGAACGGCGTGTAGCCGCCCTGGTGGGTGCCCAGCGGCTGGCCATCCAGCCAGGCGCGCGTCTCCCAATCGCAGGCCCCGATCACCAGGAACACGCGCTGACCCCGCCACGATTCCGGCGCCCGGACCGTTCGCGCATACCATGCGATCGGCGCGTCGTCTTTGACCCCCGAAAGCGGCGATCCCCACGGAAACGGCACGCGGATCGTCTCCCGGAACGCGATCTGGCCCGCGCTCCATTTCTCTGAAAGCCCTGCGTCTGCCTTGTCCGTCTGGAACTGCCAGGGGCCGTTCAGGTTCAGCCATTCGGCCCGCTGGAAATCCGGCCGGGGATGCTCCGGAAGCGGGATCGGTTCATCCGACGCTGTCGCGATCGAGCCACAGGCCATCCCCAGCAGAAGCGCTTGGCAGACGACCCCCAACTGAACCAGGTATTTCGAGGCAATGCGCATATCAGGCCCGAATATATCGCACGCCTCGCCGGGTTGAAAAGCAGTTATCGCAAGGGCCGCGCTCCTCCGCAGACCAGATTCACCTGGATTTGGGCTGGGGAGGTGCAGCCTGCCGGAACGTGCCAATAGAGTGACAGGTTCACTATACGACCGGCCGCTCCGGGTTCTGGCCAACCAGAGGGGAAGATAGCTCCCATGGGCGCAGGCCGGGGAGCACGCTGTGTTCTGTGATCGAATAGGGTGACAGGTTCACTATACGACCGGCCGCTCCGGGTTCTGGCCAACCAGGGGGGAAGATAGCTCCCATGGGCGCAGGCCGGGGAGCACGCTGTGTTCTGTGATCGAATAGGGTGACAGGTTCACTATACGACCGGCCGCTCCGTGTTTTGGCCAACCAGGGGGGAAGATTGCTGCCATGGGCGCAGGCCGGGGAGCACGCTGTGTTCTGCGATCGCGATTTGGCTGAAGACGCGCAGTCCGCATTTATCCGAGCCGTCGCTTAGGGTCTGTGCAAAAATTACTTCCGATTTTGGCGGGAGCGCCGCCGGGCCAGATGCGAGGCGCAAGGGAGGGAGTGTATCCCCTGCGATACTCGACCGACCGAGCAACGAAGCAGATGGCCCGGCGCCGCCCCGCCCCTGCGGGCTGGGGGCCTTGGGCGCGCTGGCTGTGTTGCTCCTCGCTCACAGACCGCGCGGGTATGCTCGCTCGTCGCGCCTTGCCAGCCCGCCCAATCCCCTCCAGCAAAATCGGAATTAATTTTTGCACAGACCCTTAAGGCTCAGCTCTGCGGTCCGCATGCGTCCCAGGAAGCTCACGCTGGGCGCGGGCTATGAATTCGGCGAATGCCTGCTATCGCACGGCCAGGAGGGCATCGCGGATCGTCTGCGCCATCCGTTTGGCTCCGGCCGCATCGGGATGGATTTTGTCGGGAAAGAGGTCGGGCCGTCCGCTGAGGGCGTCGTAGAGATCGATGACCGGGACGCGCTTCTTGTCGGCGACTTGGGCGATCAACGGGATCACTTGGCGGCCGATGACATCGTCGTTGATCCCCCAGCGCTCCTCGTAGGCCGGGACGGGCAGACAGAGCCAGATCCTGGGCCGGCTGGGCAGACGCTCGAAGTGGGCGACCATGTCCGTCAGGTCTCGGGCGAACTCGGCCGAGCGTTTCCAGTTCTGGGGTTTGGAGTCGTTGGTGCCCAGCTTGATGATCACCACATCCGGACCGAACCGGGTCGCGGCCTCGAACTCGGGCTGGGTCCAGTAAGGATGGTCGCCGTTTTTGAGAAGGGTCGCCCCGCTGACGCCGAAGTTGCGCACCTCGAATCGCTCCCCCAATAGCTGTCCTAAAACCGCCGGGTAAGAATGGGTCTCACGATCCTCGATGCCGGCGCCATAGGTGATGCTGTCGCCGATGCAAGCCACCCGGATCTTGCCTTCGTAGCGGCTTGGATCCAGCCCGGCCGGCCGCTGCGAGCGGCAGCCCGCCGCCAGCAACAACGCCGCCATAGCCGCCATCGCCCAAGTGCCTGCCCCCATCCATCGAGTCGCGTTCATGTGATCCTTTTGCCAGGTACCGCTGCCTGCGATCAAGCCGGAACCGGCCCGTCCGAGCAACGGCAAAACCACAGAGCTCTGTCGCGCCCGGGTCAGGAGACAGTCTTTGCCGCCGCGGATTGAACAGCCGAGCCGCGGTGTCTGTCCTGATTGTGTGAGGGATGCGAAGCGGGCTGGGGCGGTGCACGCACCTTTCTCGGGGATGCCACGGTCGGCAGCCTCCCTCCGTGGGCTCTCGAGAGGCGCCAGCTGGGATAACCAGCTGGCGTTTTTTCTCGTCGGCGGGCGCGCCCGTGTTTTAGGATGGCGGGGATTTCGGAAGACCTCACGAACCAGGCGGTGATTATGGGCGAGCCTACGCGACTGGAAGAAGCTGTTGAGTTTGCAGAAAACCCGGAGCCCCGGTGCCCGTGCGTTCTGTTGCTGGACACGTCCGGCTCGATGAAGGGCGAGGCGATCGAGGCGCTCAACCGCGGGCTGCAGACGTTCCGGGAAAACCTGGCCAAGGATCCGCTGGCCTCGAGGCGGGTCGAGGTGGCCATCGTCTCCTTCGACAACGAAGTCAAAGTGATCCAGGACTTCGTGACTGCCGACCAGCTCGAGCCGCCGGTGCTGGCGGCACAAGGGCAGACGTTCATGGGCGGCGGGATCCAGAAGGCCCTTGACCTGCTCCAGGCGCGCAAGGCGCAGTACCGCGCGAACGGTGTCGCTTACTATCGCCCATGGGTGTTTATGATCACCGACGGCGAGCCCCAGGGCGAGCCCGACCATATCGTGCGGCAGGCCGCCCAGCGCCTCCAGGCCGACGAGGCCAACAAACGGGTCGCGTTCTTCGCCGTCGGCGTCGAAAACGCCAACATGGAACGCCTCCGCGAGATCGTCGTTCGAACGCCAGTCAAGCTGGTGGGCCTGAACTTCATCGAGATGTTCGTCTGGCTCTCCCGGAGCATGGAGGCGGTGGCTCAATCTAGGCCGGATGAGCAAGTGGCCCTGCCCCCGCCAGGGTGGGGCACCATATGAGCGCTTGCAAGCCGCCCGGCGCGGCCTTGGAGCCGGGCTGGCGAGTGGCGGCTGCCTCGGTCCGCGGCCGTCATCACCGGCTCACCGGACAACCTTGCCAGGACGCAGTCCTTTGGCAGATCCTCCCCGGGCACGCCCTGGCGGTGGCGCTGGCCGATGGCGCCGGATCCGCGCCGTTCGGCGAGGTCGGCGCCCACCTGGCGGTTCGCACGGCCATCGGCGAGCTGGCGGGTTCGGGGCCCGTGCCCGGCCATTGGCCGGGATTGGACGCCTGGGAATCGCGGCTTCGCTCCGCGCTGGCGGCCGGGCGCGCCGCGGTGTGCGAAGAGGCGGCCCGGCGCGGCGATCCGCCCCGCGACCTCGCCACCACTCTCATCGTCGCCGTCGTGTCCCATCAGGGGGCCATCGCCGCCCAGGTCGGGGACGGCGGCGTGGTGATCCTGGACGAGGACGGCCAGTGGGCCGCTCTGAGCCTGGCTCCGCCCGGCGAGTACCTCAACGAAACGGTCTTCCTGACCTCCGATTCCGCCCTGGACTCGATCCATGCCCAGAGCCGAACCGGCCGGGTTCGGCAGCTCGCCATGTTCAGCGACGGCCTCCAGATGGTGGCCCTGAGAATGCCGATGGGCACGCCCCACAAGCCGTTTTTCGATCCGCTGTTCCGGTTCGCGCGTGCGACGGGCGATCCGACGGCGCTGGTGGAGCAGTTGGCCGCCTTCCTCGAATCGCCCAGGCTGACCGAGCGCGCCGATGATGACCTGACCCTGGTCCTGGCCTTGCGAACGGACTGAACGCGCAGAAGACCGCGGGCGCCCATGCACGTCCAACGCCAGTCGACCGGCGAGATTGTATCCCTGGACGAATCCAACCGGCTGGGATCGGGTGGCGAAGCCCGCATCTACGGGTTTGCCGCCGATCCCGCGCTGGCGGCCAAGATCTGGCATCGGCCCACGGCTGAGCGCGCCCGCAAGGTCGAGGTGATGATCGCCAATCCGCCGGTCGATCCCATGGCCGGCCACAGCCACATCTCGATCGCCTGGCCCCTCGACCGGCTCTTGAGCCGGGACCGGTCCCCGCGCTGCGTCGGGTTTCTCATGGCGCGCGTCCAGGGCATGCGCCCCATCATCGACTTTTACAATCCCAAGTCCCGCCGCCAGAGATGTCCGCTGTTCAACTTCTATTATCTGCTGCGCACGGGCCGAAACCTGGCGACGGCGATCCGGGCCCTTCATGAGCGGGGCTACGTGGTGGGCGACCTCAACGAATCCAACATCCTGGTGTCGGAGAAGGCGCTGGTCACGCTGGTCGACACCGATTCGTTCCAGGTCTGGGACGCCTCGGGTGGAACGCTCTATCGCTGCCGGGTTGGCAAGCCCGAGTTCACGCCTCCGGAGCTGCAGGGCCAGCGGTTCGCCCTGGTCAACCGCGAGCCGGTCCATGACCTCTTCGGCCTGGGGATTGTCCTGTTCCATCTGCTGATGGAGGGCACGCATCCGTTTGCGGGCGCCTACCGCGGGCGCGGCGAGCCGCCCACGATCGAGCAGCGGATTGCCGCCGGCCACTTCCCTTACGACGATCCGCCTCCGCCGCTCTTCGAGCCCAAACCCGCTGCGCCGCCTTTCGAGGTGCTGCATCCGGCTCTTCAGCAGCACTTCGGGCGCTGCTTTCGAGACGGCCACCGCGATCCCCGGGAGCGGCCGGACGCCGCCAGCTGGCAGCGGGCGCTCGAGGAGGCCGAGAGCGCCCTCGTGGTCTGCTGGTTCAACAACCAGCACTTCTATAGCAACCATCTCAAGAGCTGCCCGTGGTGCGCGCGCGCCCAGCTCCTCGGCGGCCGCGATCCCTTCCCCTCCCTCGAGGCCGTCCGCAAAGGACACCACCTCCGGCGTCCCAAGCCCCGCGCCGGCGCGATTCAAATCCCCGGCGAATCCCAGGCCGGACTGCCCATGCCGCCGCCGGTTCCAAGGCTGGACCCATGGCATCTGAGCCGCCGAGCGGCCGCCGCCCGGCTTCGAGGGGCGCGCTGGGCTGCCTTCGCCGGCTCGGCGGCGAGCATTACCGCCCTCGGCCTGCTCCTCTCCTTGAAATATCACCAGGATCTCGCCGGCTTCCTGCTCGGATGCGTCGCGCTGGTCGGCGGTGTGCTGGGCGAAGTGTCGGCCGCCGGCCGGGAGGGGCTCGGGACCTCGATGTCGCGCGGCGCCAGGTACGCCGGCATCGCTTTGGTTGCTGCCACGCTCCTGCGCGGCGCCTGGTAGCGGATGCATCCCCGGCGTCGAGGCCATCCAAGGACAGCCCACCTCGACCCCCAACGCACTCTCGCAACCTGCCCGCTGTCGCGCCCGATCGAGACGGCTGCCGCGAACGTGCTGGACGTTCCCGGAGAAGCGTGGTAGGTAAGACCCGCCAGAACGTAATAATGCCTTCCCTATGAAACGCCGAACCTTTCTCAAGACTGTTGGCGCTGCCACTGCGGGTGGATACGCCCTCTCCCTCGAACGGATCCTGGCCGAAAGCCAGCCGCCTCCGACTGCCGACAAGGTGCAGGGATTGCCGCGGCGGACCCTCGGACGCACGGGCGCGAAGCTCTCGATCGTCGGATTCCCCGGCCTCGCGCTGGCGAACTGCTCCCAGGAGGAGGGCACCGCCGGATTGCACCGTGCATTCGATCGAGGGGTCAATTATTTCGATGTCGCGCCCGCCTATGGCAAAGGCACGTGCGAAACGCGCATGGGCATCGGGCTCCAGGGGATCGATCGCGGCCAGTATTTCCTCTCCTGCAAGACCAAGAAACGCGACAAGGAAGGCGCCCGGGCCGAGCTCGACAACTCTCTCAAGGAGCTGAAGACGGACCATTTTGACCTCTATCAGCTGCACCACCTTGTGACGGTGGCCGAGGTCAAGCAGGCCCTCGGTCCCGGAGGCGCCATGGAGGCGATTCTCGAGGCCCAAAAGGCCGGCAAAATCAAATATATCGGCTTCTCCGCTCACACCACCAAGGCCGCTCTCGAGGCGATGAAGGGCTTCCGGTTCGACACCGTCATGTTCCCGATCAACTTCGTGGAATACATGAATTTCGGATACGG
The DNA here is from genome assembly GCA_022711435.1 of Verrucomicrobiota bacterium. GTDB lineage: Bacteria > Verrucomicrobiota > Verrucomicrobiia > Limisphaerales > UBA1319 > JAGMXM01. The sequence continues at coordinate 110,392 of JAKLFB010000009.1, read as the reverse complement.
GAAAGATGTCCTCGATCTGGCCGGGGCCCAGGGCGCCGCCGTCCTTGCCATCAAACCGTTGTCGCGCGGCGCATGGCCCGCCGATGCCGAGCGCAAGCGCAAGTGGTGGTACCGGACCACCGAAGGGCTCGATGAGGTCAGGCTCTCTCTCCGGTTTTCCTGGTCCCAGAAAAACGTCGTGGCCGGCATCCCCCCGTCGTTCCTGGACCTGGTGGATCTGGCCATCGAGGCCGCCAAGGACGATCGCTCCATCGGCAAGGCCGAACTGGCCAAGCTCGGCGAGATGGCGGCAGGTTGCGGCTCGATCTTCGCTCGCGAGGAGAAGATGGCCGCCACCGCCCAGCGCCTGATCCACTCCTCATACCCCGACCACCCGATCCATGGCTGCCCCGAGGAGTGGGCGTAACAGCGGGATCCGCCTCCTCACGCGGGCGCTCGGCTCATGCCCTCACAGCGCGAACTTGGACGGGGGGAGCCCGATGAACATCCCCATCTCCCGGCTTTCGGCCGCCCTCTCCTCTGCGGATGGCGGGGAAGAGGGCGGAGAGACCGGGGTACCGCGGTTCACGGGCTCAGCGCGCGAGCCTTGACTCGGGGAATTCTCCCTCTGCTGCTGGTTTTTGCAGCCGCGCGGGAAACGGCCGCCGCGGCGATGCCGGAGATCCCGGTGGCGGATGGCGATCTTCGGGCTGCCGTCAGGCCTTTTCCCCCAGCGGCATTGTCGCCGCGCAGTTCGTCCCCGCGCAACCAGAAGCTCCTCGATGGCTATGCCGCCTCGATTCGTGCCTGGGGCGATGTCGTGGCGACCCATTTTCGCCCGGTTCCCGGCCATCCTGGATGGGGCTACTATGGGCTCGGCGGCCACACCGAGGACGAGGTCCGGCCTATCGCGTATGCGGTTCTGGTCAACGCGTTTCTCTCCGAGGCGTCGGGCCAGCCATGGATGCCCGAGACCCGCCGGCGGCTGGCGTTGCTCGAGCATTGTGCCGCGGCCCTGCGATACCTGACTCAAGCCCATGTGAGCGGCGGGGGCCGATGCGTGAACGGAAAGCCCTGGGGCGGCCAATGGCAATCTGCGATGTGGGCGCGCTCCGCCGGGCTGGGCGCATGGATCGCCTGGCCCCGGCTCGATCCGCCGCTCCAGCTGGCCGCCGCCAGAATGGTCGAGCACGAGGCCGATCGTTTTCTCCGGCAAGATCCCCGAAACAGCGAGTTCGGCAACACCGGCGCCGAGGAGAATGCGTGGAACGCCATGGCCCTCAGCCTGGCCTGCAACATGATGCCGGCCCACCCCCGCGCCTCCCGATGGGACGAAGCCGCCAAGCGCTACATGTACAACTCGATCTCCGTCGCTGCCGACCAACAGGACGACACGCCGGGCGACGACGGCCGGCCCGTGAATCGCTGGGTCGCCACCGTCAATGCGCATCCGGACTTCACGGTCGAAAATCACGGGCTGGTTCACGTCGGCTACTTAAAACTCACCATGGGGGAGCTGATCGAATGCGCCACCCACTATCTGGCGGGCGAGCGTCCAGTGCCCAAGGCCTGCCTGCACCATGTCCCCGACAGCTGGGGGGTGCTGCTCCGATGCATGGATTGGGAGGGAGCGCCCATCTATTTCGGCGGCAACGATTGGAAGGTCGTGCACACGCAGAACGAAGACGTGCTCCTCTACGCCGGCCTGAGCTTGCTGCACAACGATGGCGCCGCCGCCTATCTCGAGCAGGTTGCGCTCGACACGCTTTCTCGCATGCAGCAGGCCGAAGGCGGCTTCTATAACGTCCGCCGCGACCTCGAGTTCGGCGGGTTCGCCGCGGCGCGGCTGATCGCCTGCTTTGTGGCGCACGCGCTGCGGGGGCCGGGCGCGGAGCCCGTCACTGCCGAGCAGTTCAATCGCAGCGCCAGCGGCGTCGCCAGCCTGAAGTTCGCCCAGGCCATCCTCCACCGCACGCCGACCAAGTTCAGTTCCTTCGCCTGGGGGCCGAAGCGAATGGCCCTGGCCATGCCCGAGAACGGCAACTGGGTCGTCTGGCCGCACTTTGCCTCCTACCTCGGCCTTGTCGACGGCCGCGACAGCTCGTCCAAGAACGCCCGGCTCGATGTCGTTTGCCCCGTCGAGCGGCCTGGCGGATTCAGCGTGATCGGGCGGCTGATCCGGCAGCCGGGCGATCTGTGCCATGAGTTCGCCTGCATCTCCCCGCCCGGCGATTGGCAGATCTATATCGAACGATGGACCGCTCCTTCCGGCGACCGCCTGCCCCCTCGCGAAACGGGCGTGATCGGACTCGAGTATCCCCTGGGCCAAAACACGCGCCAACTCCATGGCCGCTTCGGGACAATGTTGGCCGTGGGCACGGGCGGGACCCAGGCTGTTCGCGCCATCCCGAGCGACTGGCTGAACGTCGATGACCGGATCGGCTATGTGATTCGGCGCCAGGCGGGCCGGCCCAATGTCATTCGATTTCACGACGAGACCGGCGGCGCGGGCCGCGTCCCCCAGCTCCAGGAATGGCTCAGCCTGGCGGGAGATCCTGATGCGGCCCCATCGGCCGGCCCGGACTGGTCGTGCATCGTGACCTGCCTGAACCGATCGGCAGCCCAGACCGCTGCCCTGGCCGAAACCATCTCGTTCGAGATCAGATCCGATCGCGCGATCTGTCGGATCCCCGGTCTCGAGATTGTTGCGGACTTTGGAGCGCTGACCTCTGGATGGCGCGGGCCATAGTCGCGGCCCGGGATTAGATCATCGCTTCTGGTTCAGTCGACAGGACCTGCGGGCCAGGAGGCCCACGCTCGTGGGCCCGGCAGGCGATCGCACCGCCCATTGAATGGCGCCGCTTCCGGCCCAATCCCCTTGACCGGCCGATTCGATCCGGTTAGTTCAGAAGCCGATGAATACCCTCAACCGTCGACGTTTTCTCCGGGACAGCATGCGAGCCGGCGCTGCGGCGTGGGCCGGACTGATCTGGGCGCCTCGCGGGGTGATGGGCGCAGCCGGCCGCGCCGCGCCGGGCGAACGGATTGCGATCGGCATGATCGGCATGGGCCGGCAGGCTTATCACGCCAACCTGCTCCCTTTCCTGGCTTCGCCTTACACCCAGGTGGTCGCCATCTGCGACGTGGACGCCTGGCGCGCCGAGCAGGGACGCAAGCGCGTCGAGGATTACTACGCCGCCCAGGCCTCAGGCGGCTCCTACCGCGGCTGCCAGATCACCCGGGATTTCCGCGAGGTCCTGGGCCGCGCCGACGTCGACGCCGTGATGATCTCGACGCCCGACCACTGGCACGCCGCCATGGCAATCGAAGCCGCGCGCGCCGGCAAGGACGTCGCCCTCGAAAAGCCTATCTCCCTCTCGATCGCCCAGGGCCGCGCCATCAGCGACACCATGACCCAATATAACCGGATCTTCCGCACCGACACCGAGGTCCGGTTCTCCGGCGAGTTCCGGCGGCTGTGCGAGTGCGTCCGGAACGGCCGGATCGGCCGCGTCCGGCGCATCGCCGCCGAGGTCCCCAAAGAGGCGGACCCAGTGCCCGCCCAGCCGGTCATGCCCGTGCCCAACGAGCTCGATTACGCCCGCTGGCTCGGGCCGGCGCCCGAGGCGCCTTACACCGAAAAACGCGTCCACACCCGCCATAACCTCAAGGCCCGCCCGGGCTGGATGATCGTTCAGGATTACTGCGACGGCATCATCAGCAACTGGGGCGCGCACCTGCTCGACATCGTCCAGTGGGGGCACCACAGCGAGCTGACCGGGCCGGTGGAAATCGATGGCCGCGGCGAGTTCCATCCACCGGGCGGCTTGTCCAACGTCCTGAAGGAGTTCGCCGTGACCTACCGCTATGCAGACGGCGTCCAGCTCGAGTATCGGCTGACCGGCCGCCCCGCCGTTCGGTTCGAAGGCGACGACGGCTGGATCGAGGCGGTCTGGAACCAAGGCATCCGGGCCGAGCCGAAATCGATCCTCGAAGAGCCGTTCGGGCCGAACGATCTGCGCCTGCCCCTGCTCAACGAGAAGGCCGATTTCATCCAGTCGGTCCGGCGCCGCACCCCGCCGCTGATCCCGGCCGAGATCGGCCACCGGACCAACACGATGTGCCATCTCGGACTGATCGCCATCCAGTTGGGCGAGAAGCTGGTTTGGGATCCCCAGCGCGAGCAGTTCGTCAATCACGATGCCGCCAATCGGCTCCGGGACCGGCCCTCGCGCCGGGCCTGACCCCCCCCCGGGGGGACGCGCCTGGCCCTGCCCGCCATAAGCAGATTTTCAAAATTGTATTTGCGCTTCGCTCGAATCCACGTATGGTGGAGGCGCGTTAGACGCTAGTCGATTTCAAGTCCTGGTGGATCTTCAGTTGAACGTGCTTCAATGATGATTTGAAACCCGATTCCCGGGAACAGCCTGGAAATAGCAGATCGTCTGAGCACAAATAGCATAATGAATACGAAACTGTACGTGGGCAACCTGGCCTTCGATACCATCGAGAACGATCTTCAGGATCTTTTCGCGCAACACGGCCCTGTGGCCGAAGTCAACCTCATGCAGGACCGCGCGACGGGCAAGTCGCGCGGATTCGCTTTTGTCACCATGGCCACCAAGGAAGCCGCGGACGCGGCGATCCAGGCCCTCAACGGCAAGGAGTTCAAGGGCCGCGCCCTGACCGTCAATGAAGCTCGTCCCCGCGAGGCCCGCCCCAGCGGCGGCGGCTTCGGTGGTGGGCGCCGCCCCAGCCGGTATTGATCCGGATGCGGGCCGGAACAGGCCCGGCGAGGACGAGCCTCTTGCATGGGGCTTTCCTCGCCCTTCGTTCCGGCCCTCCGGCCACTGTTGCCCCGTGAATCACATTCAATCGATCAAGCCACTCTGAGCCGCCCCTTCCCTTCACGATCGCTTCCATCCCGCGAGCCTAAGCACCGCCGGAACGGCAAGATTCGCGCCCGCGAGGTGCGCGTGCTGGACGAATCCAAACAGCAGCTCGGGATTATGGCTCTGGGCGACGCCCTTCGCCTGGCCCATGGCAAGGGACTGGATCTGGTCGAGATCGCCCCCAACGCCGTCCCGCCCGTCTGCCGGCTGGTGCAATACGGCAAGCTTCTTTACGAGGAGGCCAAAAGCCACAAGCAATCGCGGAACACCGGCGGCAAGATGAAAGAGGTGCAGCTTAGCGCGGGGATCGATCCTCACGACTTCTCCATCAAGCTGGACCAGGCTACCGAGTTCCTCCGCAGCGGCATGAAAGTGCGCGTCAAGCTCCGCTTCCGCGGCCGCCAGCGCGTCCACAAGGAGCTCGGCTTCGAACTGGTCAACCGGTTCGTCCAAGGCGTGGCCGCCTGCGGCCAAGCCGATGCCCCGCCCAGGATGCTGGGGGATCGCGACCTGAACGTCATGCTCAGCCCGCTGGCTCGCGAGAAGCGCGCGCGGGAGACCCGCGAAGCGCCCCCCCCGGCCGCCTCTCCTGTCTCGGAGCCCCCCGCACCCCCAGGGCCTATCTCCGGGCCTCCTCCTGAAGCACAAACTTCTGGACCCGCCGGCCAATGATGTCCCCCAGATAGACGTTGCCTTTCGAGTCGAGCGCGATGGCGTGGAGCCAGTTCAGCTCCCCGGACTGCTCCTGGCCGTCCGTGCCCTTGGGGAGGGCCCAGAGCTGGAGCACCCGGCCCTTCGAGTCGAACCTGACAACGATCTGATCCTGGGGCGGGCAACCCAGCGGCGAGGTCGGGTATTTCGGATCGGTCTTCCAGACCATGGGGGAGGAGCCGCAGGCCCAGATCTCGTCCTTGGCCGAGAGCCACAGCCCCCAGGGCACGAGGATGTTCCCCCAAACTGCCAGGAGCCGGCCGCGCTGGCTGAACACCTGGATGCGGACATTGTTCCGGTCGGCCACGTAGAGTCTGCCCTTCGAGTCGCAGACAATCGCGTGCGGGATGCTGAACTGCCCGGGCGCCACGCCCAGGGCGCCCCACGCCTTGACGAACCGGCCCTGCCGGTTGAAGTGGGCCAGCCGGCTGTTGCCGTAGCCGTCGGTGATGAAAAGGTCGCCGTTTGGCGCGAACGCCACGTCGGTCGGCTTGTTGAAATGGCGGCCGTCCTCGCCGGGTTCGCCGGGGGTCCCCAGGGTGAGCAGCAGGCGGCCCTCGGGCGTGAACTTGCGCACCACGTGCAAGCCCACATCGACGAGCCAGATATTGCCTTCGGCGTCGAACCGGACGCCATGGGCGCCCGTGCCGGGAGTCTCCTCGCGCCAGCCCTTGAGGTAGCGCCCATCCGGCGCATAGACCTGCACGGCCGGGTTGGCGCGGGTGTGGATCCAGACGTTGTCCTGCCGATCCACGGCCACGCTGGGCACCGCGCCCCAAGGGATGTCCGGGGATCGCTGCGGCCAGCCCGGATCGACCGCATAATGCGGCGCCAGGTTGACGCGCGGATACGCCGGGGGCGGCGCGTTCGAGTAGGCCTGGGGGCGCCCGGGCTCGGCGGCGAAGCCCGTCGCGCCTGCCAGCAGGCAGCCAAAAGCAAGCCAATGCATCTTGATCACGAGGCTAGGAGGGATAGCACCTCGCGGCCCGGCGGACAAGCCTTTCTCTCGGAACAATGGGGTCGCATCTAAATAATTGACAAATGAGACCGAGGGGATGGAACGGAGGCGCCGCAGGACTGCTCCACGCCCGATTGCGGCAAGGGGCAAGGGTTCGCAACGGAGCTGCAAACCGATATGTCAAATATTTAGATGCGACCCCATTGGGCTCGCGCTCACGAGAAAACGAGAGCGACATGAGGCAGTTGAGCGTGGAGTTTTTGAGCCTCGTCTGCGGAGAGCGGGTTGCCGGCCAGGCAGCAATAGCGCAGCGCCGGCAGTTGCAAGAGCGTATCGATCGCGGTGGCCAGCCGGTTGTCGGCCAGGTCGAGCTCCTCGAGCTCATCCAGCTCGGCGAGCTCGAGGGGCAGCGAGGATAGCGAGTTCCGGGCCAGATCGAGCCGCCTGAGAAATGCCAGCTCGCCGATGCGCGGCGACAATTCCCGGACGCCCTTGCCCACGAAGTTGAGGCTGCGGAGTTCCTGGAAATCGAACACCCGATCCGGGACAGCGTCCAATTGCATCCCGCCGGCGAACCACATTTGGAGGACCTCGTGGCTGGACGCGAGCAGGCGGTCCAGATCCCTCACGGATCGAACGCATTCAATCCGCTCGGTATCGGCAGTCTGTTCCACGATCAGCGCCAGGTAATCGGTGAATCGCTCGCAACTGCAGAACGTCGGCTCCTGCTCGTTGTGAGTGAAGACAGCAGGGTCGTCGCCCCGGTCGGCCCGGACAAAGGAGAATTGCCCGTCATAGTCCATTTGGACAATGAGAGTGTTGGCATCGAGCATGCCGGGGTCTTCGCCTGCATCCTCGAGCGTCTGGCGGGCGGCGCGGCGGTAATCCGTCGCCATCTGCTCCTTGCCGTCCACGAGATCCGAACCTCCAAACATGCTGCCCAGGTCCGCCCTCCCCCATCGATAAAGCTCGCGCACGGCCCCCGGCAGGCGGAATCCAAGCTTCCGCTCCCATGCGAGGATCTCCTCCTCCGTGCTGGGGACGACATCGCCGGTCTCGATGCAGCCGGCGTCCATCAGTTCGGCGATGCGCCGGTGGATTCGGTCCAGGAACATGGCAGTGCTGCCTTTCTACCGACCCCATTGTTTTGATTCGCTGCCGAATCGGGGTCATTGGTGATGAACTTCGCCCCTGCCCAGTTGCCCAGCAGCCCCCGTGCGCCTTCCACCCTGAGGTGGAGGCTCCCGCTGCCGGGCAAAGGCACGTGCGCCATTTCGCTGTGGAACTTCGGGAGCGAACGGCTTCGCCACACCTCATGGCCATCGACCTCGATCACAAACTGCGCCGTCGCGCTGCCGCTGGTTTCCGCGTCATCGAGCGCCGCAACCGCCTGAAAGGCATTGGCGCCCGTGGGGATCGCATAGGTGACACGGTCGCCCGCCTTCATTCCCAGGCCGTGGTCATATTGTTTGCGGAAGATGCGCATGGGCTGCCCGTTGCCGTTCCGGTTGGGTTGGACCGTTCCATCGATGGGGACGACGGTCTCGAGAAGCGAATGCGTCGGCTTGGGCAGGAGGACCGCCCCGGCCACCTCCACGGCGCCGCACGGATGGGAGTCCGTCCAATAGCGTGTCGATTTCTGGAAGTGGAGATACACCTGGCTGATGGCCCGGGCCCAATGCTTTCCTTGCTGGCGGACGTTGGCTGCCACATCGCCGCCGCTGTCCTTTCCAAAGTAATAGATCTCATTCAGCATCAGCGCGCCGCCGCCGAGGGCCGGCCAGTTGCGGCCGTTTCGATGCCAATAGGTATCGGTACCCCACTCGAACCAGTGCGGCCAATAGGCCAGCCAATCGCGGTACAGAGACGAGTCGGGTTCCTGGCCGGGGTAGGTCACCAGCTGGTTGGATCCAGTGCAAGGATCCCAATACTCGTAGGATTCGTGTTCGAGGTTGTGCCCCTCGTTGTTCCACATGTGAGTGATCTGCACCAGGTGATAGTGGCCGGCCGAGATGTCGTCGTAATACGTCTCGTGTCCGGTCCTGCCGGTGTCGTAAAGCTCCTTCTCGATCTGCCGGTAGTTCAGGTGGAAATAGGCCGCTTTGGGATCGGCACACGGATACAGGGTCCACGCCACGTTGTCGAGGTTCGCCGCCGGATCGCCCGACAACAGCCAGTCGATGATCCCTTGGCTCATGAAGAACGCCGAGGTCTCGTGGGCATGCTGCGCCTTGCCGAAGCAGATCTTGAGCTTGTTGCGCACGCCGCCGGGATGGGTCACTCGGATCCGGTAGACCTGGAACCGGCCATCTTCGTCCGTGAACGCGACCTCCTTCGCGACGCGCGGATCCTGCAAGGAGTTCACATAGTCGATGTACTCGCCGTAGGTGAACCACGGCACGCTTGCGATCCGGGTTCGGCCCGGAGGGATCGTCAGGCGCAAGGAAGTGCCGCTTTCGTTCGATTCGACGCGGCGCCAGCTTCCCGAGGAGCTGCGCACATAGCCGCACCGGTTGGTCGCCCCGACCAGATCGATCGTCAGCTCCTGCGGGCTGTCCGCTCCGTTCGTCGCCTCGACCATGAACTGGCCGAGCCGCGCGTTTTCCTTCAGCTCGGCCTCCTCCGGCCGGAGCCGATAGCAATGGGCCGAAACCCGCGTCAGGTTTGTGGGATTGCGAGGGGAGCCGCCATCCAGCGGAGCGTTCAAGGTGACGGACGGCCGGCGCAAATGGAGCACCCAGTCGGCATCGGGGTCGCCCGGAGGAGCAAAGTCACGCGGGCCATCCTGGGCCGTCAGGTCCGGCTGCGGATCATATTGGCCTGTCTCCGCGTGCAACCACTCGACGGAATAAACGCCTGCGGACAAGCGGACCGAGTTGGTCCCGCCCCGAGGGAAATACGCGACGTACTCGATCCCGGGCAGCGCCAGCAGGGTGTTGTGCGGCGCCACCAGATCAAGGCGAGGCCCCATTTTCCAGTATTCGGTCTTCGTCGTAAAAAACCGGTAGAGCGACTCGATCTGCCCGGGCCGGAAATTGTCGATGTCGCGCTCCGTGAAGGTCCGGACGGCCGTGCCGAGGAAGCCGGCTGCAAAGTACCCGCCGGCCGCGGCGATCTTCCACGCTTTCTTTCTCACTGTGGACGGCAGATGGGCCTGGCGGGTTGTATAGCCGGCGGAGGACTCGTAGCCGGGCTCGTATTGGTAGCCGAATTCCGTGTTCAACACGGGCTTGCTTCGGGCCCAGTCCTCCGCGATGCAGTCCTCGAGGCCAGCCCCTTCGAAATCCCATCCGGCGGGCGTCCAGCTTGCCGGATACTCGACTCCTTGCCAACGGGTTGGGAAATAGGTGAGCCCCCTGCGGTTGCCATCGATTGCGCCCCAGGTGCGCCGCTGAACGCCCTCGTTGTTCTGGGTCACGTGGAGGTTGACCGCGCTGTCGATCCAGAGCGGCCAGACGACCTGGGGCCGCCGCTGGGAAAAGCCGCGGTAGCTCCGGAACGGGGTTTGGTCCGTGATCCAGAGCGACGGGTGGCATCCGATCGGATGCGCCGGATCGAGCCGGCGAATGCGGGCCGCCAAGTCCTTGGCCCACTCGACATCGCCCTGCTCGTAGCTGTATTGGCCGGTCGGATACCGTTCAAACTCGTTGGCGATGGTGATCATGAACAGGTTCGACCGTCCCTGGTACCTTCGGACGACCGCCTCGATCCATCGGTTCTGCCGGCTTGTGTCGGCCCAGAGCCCTTCCCCGCCGCCGACGCCATACCCGAACAGGATCAGCTCGATGTTCATGCCTCGGGCAGCGGCGCAGTCGAACACCCAGTCGAGCTTCCGCATCGCGCTCTCGCGGATCACTGTGTAGTCCGGGCTCTTCGGCGTGCCTCCCCAAGGCCAGTGTCCATCGGCCATGGCCATCATGCGGATAAAATTAAAGTGGTGTTCCCGCCGCGAATCGATGTAGCGGGCGATGATGTTGGTGGGCAGCGCGATCAGGTAATACGCCGTGTCCCCCATCGGGAAGAACCGCTCGCCGCTCGCATACCGAAAGGAACGGGGGTATTCCGGATCCACGAGGATCGGCCCGGTCGCCGCGGCGGCAGGCAAGGCTTGCTCCGCCATCCCGAGAAACAAGAAAGCCCCCAGGACGGACACCATGGCGCCGAATGGGGAAGCGCATGGCTCCCGAGCCCCCAGGTTCATGACAGGATCGAAATGCATTGGTTCAGCGGTCCTGGATCGATTGGCAGAGTGCGCGCAGCCGGCCACGGATCGGGCGGGCAGAGCTGCCGCTGCGCGATGTGGGATCGGCCTGGCCGGCATGCTCAAGGATTGTTGGGGTGGCGGTACCGCTCAAAAACCCAGCGATAATCGGCCGAGCCGAGGTTCGTGGGCGGCCGGTCGCTGCTCTTGCGCTGGCCCACGGCGGCCAACCTCCCGTATCGGATGAGCTCGGGATCTTTCCACTTATGGACTTCGGCGTGGCCGTCCACAAAGGCGAAGCTGTTCACGTCGCCGTGGAACATGGCCAGCGGATCAACCCAGCTGAACGATCCGGGCGCGCCGATTTGCCAAAGCACAACCCACGATCCGTGATTGCAGCCGCCGACGTCCGCATCCTCGACAAAGCTCATCGTCATGGCAGGATTTCGGACCTGGGAGAGTTTCCGGAAAGTATCGCCCTGGCCGGCGTAATTTCCATCGAGGTTTTCGCCGCCCACGCCATTGGCTCGGGAGTAGCTGTCGAAAGCCCACCCCGCGGCAATCGAAGAGAGCTTGGTGCGCGTATCGCCCGGGCAATGGACGGTCTGGTAATTGGGGAGGTAGGTGGCAAACATGTTGTATTCTCTCCACGCCTTTTTCACGACGAGCATGGCCTGGGCCACGCTGGCGCCCGCGAGCACGTCGGCGGGTTTGGTCGTGGGCGAAAACGTCCAGAAACCGCCCACCTTGCCGTTGAAAGGACCTTCGTCGACGCTCTGCACCCGGTCATTGTTGTCCTCGGCATACATGACGAAGGCTAGGGAGAACTGCCTTTGATTGCCCAAGCAGGCCGAGCTGGTGGCTTTGAGCTTGGCTCGAGTGAGGGCAGGCAAAAGCATCGACGCAAGAATCGCGATAATCGCAATGACGACCAGCAGCTCGATCAAAGTGAAGGCGGCAGGCCGCGGGGCGCGACACCGGGTATCGGGCGATTGGCCCTCCGGAGGCCTGCTGTTCACGGCTCCCGACCGGCTTGGTTGGATCGATCTCAATGTCTGGGTTTCCCAACGGCTTCGCGGCTCCGACGGGCTGCCCTCGGGGATCGGATTGGGCCGATCGACCGTGGGACGGCCAAGCCCGGTCCGACCTTAGGGTCTGTGCAAAAATTACTTCCGATTTTGGCGGGAGCGCCGCCGCGCCCGATGCGAGGCGCCTGCCTGCCGCGGCGGCGCAGGCAGGCCTGCCTGCCGGCAGGCAGGCGAGTGGAGGGAGTGTATCCCCGGCGATACTCGACCGACCGAGCCACGAAGCCGATGGCCCGGCGCCGCCCCGCCCCTGCGGGCTGGGGGTCTTGGGCGCGCTGGCTGTGTTGCTCCTCGCTCACAGACCGCGCGGGTATGCTCGCTCGTCGCGCCTTGCCAGCCCGCCCAATGCCCTCCAGCAAAATCGGAATTAATTTTTGCACAGACCCTTACTGAATCGTGCTCAGGCGGAAGAAGCGATTCGCATCGGGCACGACCGGTTCGGAGTAGGCGCCCGCGGGGGCTGGTGCGACCGGCGTCCACGGTCCGCCCGATGATGGCGCCCATTCGAGCTGTCCGGAGCCGGTCCAGTTCAGGTGAATCTGGCCTTCGGAAGTGGTGGCTGGCCCGAACCGCAGCTTGGGAGGCAGGACTGCCAGAGCGGCGATATCGGCCTCGCCCAGCGCGCGGCTGTAAATGCGGACCTCGTCGATCATTCCTTGCCAGTAGTTCCCCTGCGACACGCTGGTCGGCGAAACGATCGCGCAGCTGCCGATATAGACGTTGTTGGCGCTGTTGTGCTGGCTGAACGGAACGGCATCCGTGAACTCCATGGCCAGGACGCCATTGGTATAAAGGCGCATCAGCGGGAGCCCCAGGGGGTTCTGGTCATAAACGCCTGCGAGGTGGATCCACTGGTTCGTCATCAAGCGCGCCCCCGGGGCGCTGCAGGCCTTGCTGGCATTGTTTGCGGAGGCCACTTGGAAGGACCATGCCCCCAACGCATCCCATTCTTCCACGTTCAAGCTCCATCCTCGAGCCGAGCTGGCGGCCCCTTTGCTCAGGATGCGGCCGTGCTGGCCGGTGGCGTTGGTGTTGCCGCGATAGAATACCCAGGCGCTCAATGTCATTGATCCGGTGATTCTCAGATGCTCGGGATTGCCGACCAGAATCCGGTCGTTCAACCCGTCGAAGTCGGCGCTGAATTGCCCGATGGCGCCTTCGCCCCACAGAGTTCCGTTCAAAAGGCTGACGGAAGCCCCATAAATCGACTGGTCCGCGCTAAGTGTGCCTGTCCCTTCCTCAAATCTCCAATAACCCACCAATTCGCTGTAGGGGAACTCGAATGTGCTGTTGGGCAGGATGTCGTTACTGCACAAATCCTTCACATCGGAGACGCCGAGGGTGTAGGACAGCCCATCGACGAGCCCGGAGCCAAGGTCCAGGACGACGGTGCATCCGTCCGCCTGCAACGCCGCGGCATTGACCCAGACGCTCTCTTGCAGGGAGCTAAGGAGCGTGTAGTTGGCCGGATTCGCTGCCGTGTCCGCAATGACCGGCTCGCTGAAGAGCACCCGGACCACCAGGGGTTTCCCTGGCGACATCGCGGAACGGATGGTCGGTTGAACCGTGTCGTTCGTCACCACCAGCACGGCTGTCCGGCTGGTCACGACATTGGCTGGATTTGTGATCACGCAGAAAAAGGAGCCGTTCGCCAGGGGCGCCGTGAAGGTCAGACCGGTTTGTCCTGCGATGGGGGCTCCGGAACTCGCGTCATGCCATTGGGCGGCGATTGGCGATGTCCCGGTGAGCAAGCGCACTTCCAGCGTGGGCGGTGCTGGAGCGCACACCGAGGTGATGGCATCCTGAGGATAGCTTTCATCCACGGAGAGGGGCTCCTGGGGCGGGGTGACCGCCAGGCTCTGGATTTCGGCCGGGCTGAGTGCGCGGCTGTAAATCCGCACTTCGTCGATCAGCCCCTTAAAAGGGTTTTCCGTCGTCCCGGAGCTGCGTCTGCCAATGCAGACATTCGTCAACGAATCGTACTGGGATGTGGGAACATTGACAGTGTTCTCGCCTCCCAGCACGCCATTGGTGTAGATGCGCACGGCAGGGACGCTGGGATCGTAGACGCCGGCCAGGTGGACCCACTGATTGCTCAGCGCGCGGGCGCCGGGGGCTTGCGCGCCGACGGTGGCTGTGGCGCTTGTCGCGATCATGAACGCCCAGCTGGCCGGCTCGTCCCACGATTCGAGATTCAGCGACCAGCCGGCCTGCTTCGGCGCCTTGCTGTTGCCCAGCTTGTTGACAATCCGCCCATGGGCGGCCGTGTTGCCGATGTTCGTTCCCATGTCGTGGCGAACCCAGGCGCAGGCAGTCATGGCGCCAGTCAGCTTGAGCGGATCCGGATTGCCGATCAGCACCCGGTCATTGGATCCGTCGAACCTGAGGCAATACTGGCCGAAAGGGCTGGCCACCCAGGCGGGCTCGTTCTCCAGAACGCCGGTCAAATTGTTGCCGGAAACGTCCGTGGTATTGGTGCCGCTGCCGTCTTCAAAATTCCAGTAGCCTACAAGGCTAGGGTCCTGCGCAAGGGCGGACGGCATCATCGCCAGTGCCATGGCAACGAGGAAGCCAACAACCCGCGCGATGTGGATGAGCATGGCCGAAGCCCGGCGAGTCGCCGCGAATGGAGCTTTCATAAGGAGATCTGGATTGATATTTACCTGGACAGGCGGCTGGCCGTCAATACTTTTGCGCAATCACGATCAGAGATTTAACGAGCAGACGGGCAGGACGCAGTTTTGCGTCACGGCAAAAGGATTGACAGGTTCAGGTCCGGCTTCCACTCTGGGATCGCTCGACACCCTGGAACGTCGGAACGGCCGTACAATCTTCATACAATCTTCACCCATCCCAAATCCAAGCAATCCAAGCATCATGAAAACTGCTCTTGTCTCGCTTGCCATAGCGGCGGCCATGCTCCGCGCCGCGGGCGCCGAGGTCTACATCAATGCCGTTCTCCCGAACGCGCCGGGCGGCGACACGGGCAACGAGCACTTCGAACTGCGGGGCGCGCCGGGCCTGTCGCTCGCCAATTATTACCTGTTGAGCATCGAAGGCCAAGGCACGGGGACGCCCGGCAAGGGCGACGTGAATCAGTTCTTCGATCTGGGGGCGTTCTCGCTGGGCGCCAATGGGTATCTGTTTGCGCGCCAGTATGGCAGCCCCTACACCGCGACGGATCCGGAGGCGGCGGTCATCGAGAACTCGATCGGCAGCGGTTGGGGGCAGGCCAACGCGGCGGGCAGCAGCGTCGGCCACTACTCGGACAGCGCGCAGGTCGATCTGGAGAACGGCACCACAACATTCCTGCTGGTCCGCGTCGCCAGCGCCGCCCCCCCGAGCCTGACGAATGACCTGGACCTCGACAACGACGGGCTTCTCGATCTGCCCGAAGGGTGGACCGTGGTGGATTCGGTCGGCATCATGGACGGCGCGAACGTGGCGGCGACCGACGCCTCGTACGGGGCGATCACGTTCCGCGCGCCCGACACAAACGGCGTCTATCTGGGGACGTGCGCGCACGGGAACATCATCGATGTGCCGGGCCCGCTGACCACCTCCTCGGGGACCTTTTACGTCGGGCGCAAGGGCGTCTCGACCGGATCGACCGCTGCGGACTGGATGGGATCGATTCTGCAGGGGGCAGCCGCCCAGCCGCTGAACTTCTATTTCTACAGCGCGAGCGATCCGGCCTACACGGGCATGCGGGTGTCCGACATGGTGTGCGGCGGGCCGAACGCGAGCATCGCGCCGCTGGGCGCCCTGCCCTACATGCCCGCCATCCACGGGGGGCGGTTCACGAACTACACCCAGGTGGCGATCGGCGGCACTGTCGGCGCCGTGGCGGTGGACCCGCGGGATGACACCACGATCTTGTTCACCATCGACACGCTGCTGGGCGGGATCTACCGGGCCTCGAAGGTGGCCAGCGGCAACTGGGGGGTGGATCCGGCGCCGGTGGTGGGCGGGCTGGATCGCCCTTCGGGCCTGGTGGTGCAGACCAACGGCACCCTGTGGTGGCTCCACGATGTCAGCAAAGCCCTCATGCGCCTCGAGGCGCCGTGGGAATCCCACGCGCCGGAGACGGTTGTCAGCAACTTCGGCGGCGCGGCCACCGATGACGACCCGGTGGATCTGACGTTCGCTCCCGCCAACTTTTCGGGCTCGGTCGGGCAGCCTCACTGGATCGTCATCGCCGATCGCGGCAGCGACGGCGACGCCTTCAACGCGTTGAACATGGTGGACCCGGGCACGACCAATCTCGACGAGGCCAGCAGCAATTTCCTGGTGGCGCCCACGACCGGAAGCCTGGGCTGGGATAATCTCAACGACATCGACGCCCTGCCGCGATCGGGCGAGGTGGTGGCATTGAGCCAGGACGGTTTCATCTCCGCCGTGGACGCGAACGGCTGGATCCGGTCCATCATCCCCACCGCGTTTTGGCCGCTCGGCTCGACCCCGTCAGCGCCCGCCCTGGCGGTCGATCCCCTCACGGGCCGGATCTGGCTGGCGGACGATTCGCTGGACGAGATCTGGTCGGTCGACCCGAGCGCAACCGGCCAGACGCCCGATGCGAAGGAGCTGAGCTTCCCGCTCGCCGATCCCGCGGCTGCCTATCGCCAGATTGACTTTCACGATCCGGGGATGGCTTTCGCTGCCAGCGGGGCGTTCCTGGTGATTTCGGATTCGAGCACAGCTGGCGGAGGGGGGCGTTTGATGATCTTCCACAACGAGCCGTTCACGATCCCCGAATTCGCCGTCTCGGGCGCTCCTCCGACGACCGAGGGAGTCGCCCTGAGCTGGGAGTCGGCGGGCAGCGTCCGATACGCCGTCGAGCGGAGCATCCATGTAGCTGATCCGGCCTCCTTCATCTCCCTGGCCACGAACCTGACGGCCCGCTCGTTCATCGACACCAACCCGCCGCCGGCGGGGGCCTTTTACCGGGTTGTGGCCCGGCCATAGCGCCCGCAATTCGGGCAGGTGGAAAAGCCGAAATGCGCGATGCGATCCGCGCGCAGAGCGTGAGATCACAGCCATGAAGGCTTCCGACGATGGAAAGGGCAGGTTCAGCAAACCGATAGCAGGAGATAAACAGAGCGTCAGAAGTCCACAACGCCGGGTCAGGCCTGCCTGCGCCGCCGCGTCAGGCAGGCCTGACCCGGCGTGACTTATGACGTTGTGCAGAGCAGGGATCCAGGTGTCGGATCATGCCAATAGGGTGACAGGTTCTTAGTTTGTGGGGGGAGATGGAGGATCCGTGCTTGCATCGGGAAGGGGAAGGCTGGTAGATGATCGGGTCGAACTGTCACATGGCATACCAACGTATGAAAAGCATCTTCGCCTCTCTGGCCGTCCTGGCCCTGGCCTCCCATCTCGCGACCGGGCAATCTGTCTGGATCAACGAAGTGCTGACCAATCCGAACGGCAGCGACAGCGGGGCCGCCTTCGGAAACGAGTATTTCGAGCTGCGCGGCACGCCGGGCTTGGCGCTTTCGGGCTATTACCTGCTCAGCCTGGAGGGGCAGGGGGCCAACACGGGCGACATCAACCAATTCTTTGACCTGGGCGCGTTCTCGATCGGCGCCAACGGGTACCTGTTCGCCCGGCAGAACTTGAGTCCGTATGTCGCGACGGCGGGGGGTGCCACGGTGATTGAGAATACGGCCGGCCAAGGCTGGGGACTGACCGGCGCGAGCACGGTCGGGCACAGCGGCGACGGCACCCAGGTGGATTGGGAAAACTCGGCATCGACGATCCTGCTGATCCAGAAGGGCGCTGGGGACGCGCCGGCCCTGACCACGGATCTGGATACCGACAACAATGGAACCCTCGACCTGCCCGCCGGGTGGACCGTTGCGGACTCGGTCGGCATCATGGATAGCTCGAGCGCGAACGCAGCCGATTTCTCCTATGGGGCCATCACCCTGCGCGTGGGCGAGCTGGGATCCAGCCTCGAGGGCGTCATCGTGCAAGTGCCCGGCACGCCGCCCACGTCGGCAGGCGCGTTTTACGTGGGGCGCAAGGGAGAATCGACCGGTTCGACGGCGGACGATTGGATGGGCGCCATTCTCAATGGCAGCTCGGCTGCCCCGCTCGACATCACGTTCGCTTACTCGAGCGACGAGGCCTTTGTCGGCAAGAAGACTCCCGACATGGTGTATGGCGGACCCAACCTGGTCCCTGAACCCGGAACGCTCGCCCTGGTCGGGCTGGGCTGTCTGGCGCTGATCATCGGCAGAAAATCCCGGTAAGATCCTGGATGCCCACCTGTTGCTGTCGAGGTTGCAGTGCGGGGACCGCGCCGCTCAAGGGCTGGTCGCGCGCCCGGAGATCCGGCGGCGCGTTCACGCTCATCGAGCTGCTGGTGGTGATCGCGATCATCGCGATTCTGGCGGGGATGCTGCTGCCGGCCATCTCGAAGGCGAAGGCCCGGACTCAGCGGATCGCGTGCCTGAACAATCTCAAGCAGCTGGCCCTGGGCTGCACCATGTATGCCAACGACAACCAGGGCCACTACACCGCCCCGACATGGCATCCGGCCCAGATCCCGAACATCCCGGCCAACTCGGATCGCTCGGCCCAGGACGACGACCTCACCTTCCTCTATCCCCGCTACATCTCGACCACGCGGACATTCACCTGTCCGAGCACGCGCCACGTCGTGCACGGCGACGAGTGGGGCGTCAAGCCCGGCACCCGGGAGCCGGTCCTGATGGACCTGGTGACGCTGGCCCCTTACAGCCCGCCCGACTCCCACGGATTGGGGTACGAGGTGTTCGGGCTGTTCACGGGCAGCGGCATCACCCATCCGAAGAAGACCGAGCAGAACATCCTGAGCCACACCGTCAAGAACGCCCCGCAATTCATCGGGCAGCGGCTCGCCCCCGCGCTGGTGTTTCTGATGGTGGATGCCGATCGTGGAAGCGTCGAGCCGGTCGTCTTTGCCCAGGTCAGCAACAGCAACTTCCCTGACCCGGAAGACAACCATGGCCGGGAGGGCAGCAACATGAATTTCTGCGACGGCCATGCCGAGTTCGTCAAACGACAGAAATGGCTCGACGTGTGGGACTGCTCGCAGGATACCAAGCGAAGTTCGAGTGCAGTGCGATAGAAGCTATGAAACGCCGTCATTTTCTCCGGTCCTGCGCCTTGGGGGGCGCGGGGATGCTGATTCTACCTCGGGGCACGCTCTGGGGGGCCCGGGCGCCGTCCAACAAGCTGAACATCGCCCTGATTGGCACCTGGGGCCGCGGCGCGGCCCATTTCAACGCCATTGCCGGCGAAAGCGTGGCGGCGCTGTGCGACATCAACGAGGAGCATCTCGCATCGGCGGCCGCGAAGTTCCCCGGGGCCAAACCATACGTTGATTGGCGCAAATGCCTCGATCAAAAAGGGCTGGATGCGGTGGTCTGCTGCACAGCCGATCACACCCATGCGTTCATCGCCAACTGGGCGATGAACCGGGGCATGCATGTTTATTGCGAGAAGCCCCTGGCCAACAGCGTCGAGGAGGCGCGCGTGGTTCGCGCCACCTATCTTCGGAACAAAGACAAGCTGGCCACGCAGGTCGGGACCCAGCGCCACGCCAACGAGAATTTCAACCGGGTCAGCGAGCTGGTGCGGGACGGGGCGATTGGCGAGCTGCGCGAGGTCTGCGCCTGGGGCAATCGCCAGATCCCGCGGCCGGGCTATCTGCCGGCCCAGGGCGAGCCGCCCCAACACATCCACTATGACCTCTGGATCGGGCCTTCGCCCTATCACCCTTACAACCCCGGCTATTTCTCGGGGGGGCCTGGGATGAACTGTCTCCAGTGGAACATGTATTGGGATTTCGGCAGCGGCCAGGTCGGCGACATGGGCAGCCACACCATGGACATCGCCTGGGACGCCCTGGATGCCGGCCGGCCCACCTCCGCCGAAGCCAAAGGGGATCCAGTCCATCCCGAGGTCACCCCCGTCAAGGTCGAGATGAATTTCGAGATCCCCGCCAACGCCTGGCGGCCCGCCATCCGCCTCTCGTGGTTTCAGGGAGGCGCCATGCCCGATAATCCGGCCCCGTTCATCGATCTCAAGAAGATCGGGCACGGGGCGATGTTCGAGGGCGCCAAAGGCGTCCTGGTCGCCGATTTCAACAACCGGATCCTGTTCCCGGCCGGGAAAGGGGCGGACCTCACCTACTATCGCCGGCGCGCGCCGGAGACCTTGCTGCCGCCGGTGGGCGGGTTCCAGCAGGAATGGCTCAACGCCTGCAAGGGGAGCCTGAAGACATCGTGCGATTTCGATTACGGCGGCACCATGATCGAAATGATGTTGCTGGGCCTTGTCGCGTATCGCGCGGGCCGCAAGATCGCTTACGACGGCGCCGCGGGGCGGGTCACCGATCATCCGCCCGCCAACGAGCTGCTGCGCCGCACCTACCGGCCCGGCTGGACCCTCAACGGATAATCCCCAACACACCCATGAAACCATCCCCACTCCTGATTGCAACCGCACTGGCCCTCGGGTTTGCCGCACCTGGATTCGCCGCTTCGTCCGGCCCCCGATTCTATGGCGATCCGCCCGATGACCATCATCCATGGGCGGTTCACGATGGCAACCGGCCGCAGCCCAAGACCGTGGTTCCCGGCACGTTCAGCTCGGCCGATCAGCCCGGCCGGCCGCCGTCGGACGCGGTCGTCCTGTTCGATGGCGCCGGCCTCGAGAAATGGCGAACCGACAAGGGGCAGCCGGCCCCCTGGCGGATTGTTGACGGCTGTCTCCAGGCCGAGCCCGGCACGGGAAAAATCCTCACCAAAGAGCTGATCGGCGATTGCCAGCTGCACATCGAGTGGGCCGCTCCGCGCAAGGTCGAAGGCAGCAGCCAGGGCCGAGGGAACAGCGGCATTTTCTTCATGGACCGGCTCGAGATCCAGGTGCTCGACTCCTACCAGAATGTGACCTACGCCGATGGGCACGCCGGCGCGTATTACGGCATCAACCCGCCCATGGCCCTGCCCGTCCGCCCGCCCGGCGAGTTCCAGGTGTGCGACATCGTGTTCCGCCGGCCGATCTATCAGGGCCGGCAGGTGCTGGACCCGGGGTACGTGACCGTCTTTATCAACGGCGTCCTTGTGCAGGATCACACCCCGCTCGAAGGGGCCGGCGGCCATCGGCAGCGCACCAAGGCCGGCCCGTTCCCGGAGAAGGGCCCGCTCTCCCTTCAAGACCATGGCAACCCGACGCGGTTTCGGAATATCTGGTATCGGGAATTGCCTCCGCGGCCTGCCGAGGGCGGCACCGATGGCTATCTGACCGCGGAGGCCGCCCGGGCCAAGCGGCAGGAAATCGCCGCCGCAATCCGCCAGGACGCGGCCACGCTACGCAACCCGGCCAATCCGCTCCCCCAGATGCTGCGGCTGATGGAGTCCCTGGTCTATCAAATAGATCCGGCCGCGCTCGAGCAGGCCAGCGCGATGGCCATGGCCCACGCGAAAAGCATCGAAGGATTGCCCCCGGCCCAGCTGGCCGCCAAAAAGGACGAGGTGAAAAACCTGTCCGACACCTACGCTTACCTGATCAAATCCAAGATCCTGCCGGCCGATTTCGCCCCTCAGTCCGCTTTCGAGCGGATCATCCGGGCCCAAGGCTGGGACAAGAAACCGAGATAGGCGCAGCCTTCCGCCGCCCATCGCCGCCGACCTGAGGGCGGGCGCGAGCTGCCAGCTCCGTTCCCTTGAGCGACTGCGGCTGCCTGTCCGTAACGCTACCCGATGGCGGGCGCGGCCTGAAGGGAACCATCGCTCCCTTGCGCTTTCCGGAGAGGGCCGGCGGGTTCAGTGGCCTGCCGGCGACGGCGCGGAGTCGGTCAAGCGAGGCTGGATGAGCAGCACCAGCACGATCGATATCACGGCCGCGCTGGCGAAGATCCCGAAAATGCCCACCAGCGGCACGTGCCGGTCCCGGAGGATCCCGAAACCCCAGTCCGCAAAGCCTCCGCAGCTGATGCTGACCATGTTCATGATGCCGTAGCCGGTCGCCCGCAGGTCAGCCCGGGCGATCTGGCAGAGGATGGGCATGTTGTTCGAGTCGAAAAATCCCCAGCCCAATCCGAACAGGATCAGGAAGGCCACCGCCACCCATAACATCTTCGTCTGGGGCGCGAAGCCCACCCCGAACATCGCCGGCACGATCATCGACATGCCGATTGCGCTGACATAGATGCGGCCGCGGATGGTCCGGCGCATCCATCGGTCGGCGAGCCAGCCGCCCGTGATCGCTCCGAAGATCGCGGCCACCTGCCAGTAGAGCGTGGCGGAGACCCCGGCCTTGCCTTGCCCGATGCCAAACTCGGCCTTGAGGATCGCGGGCATCCAATCCCGGACCACCCAGCCTGCGAGCGCCGGCAAGGTGAAGTAGAGCACCAGCAGGATGAAAGATCGGTTGCTCAGCAGTTCGCGGAAGGCGGCGCCTGGGGAGGCGTGCGGAGCCGGGCGGGCCCCGGCCGGCCGCGGAGCATTTCGAAGAAGAAAGAACAGCGGCGCCGCATACAGGATGCCCACCAGCCCGCACAAGTCGAACGCCCACCGCCAGCCCAATGCCGGGTGATCGGCCGCGTACCCGCTGAACCCCCCGATGATCACCCCCGCATAAATGCCCATCTGGTGAAGGCCAACCGCCCGCGAGCGCGTCGGGCCCAGGTGAAAATCCGCGATCAGCGCCAGGGCGGCTGGAATGTAGAACGCCTCGCTGATGCCCATGACCGCCCGCGTCAGCAGCAACTCCTCGTAGGTGGTCACGTGCCCCGTGGTCCACGTCACCAGCGACCATACGAACAGGCTCGCGGCAATGACATGGCGGCGGCTGTAGCGGTCCGCCAGATACCCCCCGATCGGGCTCAGGATCGCATACACCCACTTGAACAAAGCGAGGATCTTCCCCCAATTGGCCTCGAGCCCGATGTCCGGGATGTCCTGCATCACCGAGAACTTCATCGCCGCCAGCATCTGGCGGTCGAGGTAGTTCAGCAGAGCGACGGGCACCAGCAGGGCCACGATCAGCCATGCCGTGCGCGATGCCGAGGATCCAGGCCGAGGTTCCATGTCAGCGCGATCTCAGACTCCACACTTCGGGCGAGCGCACCCGGGGGCGCACCTCGCCGCTCGGGACGACGAACATTCCGTCCCACTCGACGCAGGGCGCCGTGGCCCGCGGGGCCGGCACCTGGCCGTTCTGGCTCCAGCGGTCCCGAGCGGGATCGTAGGCGAGAATGGTGTCCGGGAATCCCGGATGCCGCTCGATAGGCTCAAAACCCACCCTCGAACCGTCGTCTCCGGACAGCAGCAGGATCCGCCCATCGATCACCGGGGCCGGAGAGGGCGCCGCGACGCTCGGCTTGGGGAGATCGCGCAGGCGCGTCCAGCCGCTTCCCGGGCCATAGCGCCAGGCCTCCCGAAGATACACGCGAACCGCTTTGCCATCGGCGCTGGGCGCCAGCGCCGCGCCACCGAGCACGTAAAAAGCCCCGTCGCGCGCCGCCGCCGCCGCCAGGAATCGCGGCGCGCCGGGGATCGGCTCGATCTCGCGCCAGACCAGCGGCGGCCGGCTCAGGTCCAGCGCGAAGACACGGCTTGTCGCCCGCTGCTCGCCCGGGGCCTCGGCGCCCCCGGCAATCCAGAGCGTGTTCGAGACCATCGCGCCGCTCATGTGGGCCAGGGGGATCGGGAGGGCCGGCAGCGGTTCCGTCAAGAGACGGCCGGCCTGCCATCGCAGCCGAAAGGCGTCCGCATAGTGCCGCGCGGCGTCACTCCCGCCCACGCACAGCACGGCGTCCTCGTGCGTCACGCTCACGCCGTATCCCAGCGGACGCGGCAAGCGGCCCGCCCGGATCCAGCGGCCGCCCGGCGACTCGAGCGCATACACCGCGTCGTGCCACACCTTCACCGGCGCCCCGCCCGGCCCTTCATCGGAGAAATTCGCGCCGCCTCCGACGAGCAACGCCCCCCCGCTCACGCCCGCGTAGCATCCGGCAACGCCCAGCGGATCCGGCAGGGACGGAAGCCTCGACCACTTCGTTAAACCATCGGCATTGGCGGCGGACATGGAATCCATAAACGGCATGGCCAGCAAGATCGCGAGTGAAGCCAGGACGCCGGCAGCCGGAAAGCGAGCTTTCGCATGCGCGCGCTCATTTCCCCAGCACACCTTTGCGCATTTCGGCGTCCGTGTCATTCGGGTTGTCCCGGTGTCATAAATCGGCCGCAACCATATGCCAGCGGCAGCCGCTTGTCACGGATGCATTTGCGCAAGACCTGCTGCGCGGGGAGAGCCGGGGCCGGACTCGATCACCTTAGTGGTCTGTGCAATTGCACAGACCCTTATGCGATGGATCCGATGTCGCTCGAGGGGGCTAAACGCCTTCGCCGAACAGGTTGGCCAGCCGGGCCGCCAGCTTGCGGCGGGCGACCGCATAGGAAAAATACTGGACGCCCAGCCCGTAATTCGTCCGGGCCCACTCGTCCCGCAGCGACGGATTGCCCAGGATCGTCCGGACCTGGTCGACAACATCCTGGGTCACAAGCTGCGCCAGCTCGATGGTCTTGAACCCCAGCGGATCGATGTCCCTCGCGTAGACCGCATACCGGTTGACCACGACCGGCTTGCCGAAGTAGATGGCCTCGAGGAAGGCGTTGCCGAACCCTTCGTAATAGCTCGGATACGTCACCAGGTCCGCATGAGGATAGACGTCCGAAAGCCGGTAGACCTTCTGGCCCTGCGCGTTGGCGCCGCGCGTCTCTCCCACCCGGCCCGCGATGAACCGCACGTCGATCCCTGCATCCGCGATCCGGTCGTTGAGCATCGCCATGTAGGCGCTGCCTTCGTCCCCGGCGGGATGGGAGATGACCAATTTGGCGCGCGGATCGCGGAGGCGCCGGACCAGCTCGATGGCGTGCTCGATGCCCTTGCGCTGAACGACGCGGGTGGGCTGGAGGATGAGCCAGTCGTCCTGGCGCAGGCCGATCTCGGCGCGCAGGTCGCGGTTGTAGTCGTCCACGCCCGGCGGAGGGGTGCTGAAATCGAGGACGTTGGGGATGACCTGGGAGGGGATGCCCAGGCGCCGCGCCAGCTCCTTTTGCTGCATCGAGTTGATCACCACATGCTCCATCGTGTGGAGCAGCGGCGGAAAGGCAGCCTGCAGATAATCGTTGACCGCGTTGAGCGTGAATCGCTCGCGCTCCCAGACGAAATCGTGGTGGTGGGCGATGACCGGGATGATGGTCTCCGCGATGACCTCCGTCATCGCCAGCCCGAGCGGGATGTGCATCGGGATGGCCAGGATGTTCTCCGGAACCAGGACCTCGAGCCGGAACTTCTCGATGAAATGGTAGAGCTCGTCCTTGAGGCGCTCCTTGATGGATTGGATGCGGTTGGTCACCGCGCGGCTGCGGCAGTTCACGCCGAACAGCTTGTCCTGCACCTCCGCCACCTCGGGATGGTTGAAGAAGGCCAGGGGCGCCGTGTGGCTCGCGTCGGGCGGGCCGTCCAAGATCCCTGCCATCCAGTAGCAGGTGTGGCCCATGCCCGACAGGATGTGGGCCCACTTGCGGGCCTCGAGCGTGACGCCATCGGTTCCCTGAAACCGAGTCGAGATGAATCCGATGCGCTTGGGGGTGCCGGTGGCCAGAATGCAGGTGGTCATGAAAAAAGAAATCGCGATAGATCCGCCCAGCTGCCGGCCGGCGATCCCGCCGGGCGGTCGGTCAGATGCCAGGCCTGCCAGCCCTGGGCGAGGGCCGGCTCGATATCGTGGTCCCATCGGTCGCCCACCATCAGGGTTCGCCCCGGCTCCACCCCGCGCATCTCGAGCCGCGCCGCCAGGAGACGGAACACGTGCGGATCCGGCTTGCTGAAGCCGTGCTCGAACGACAGGAAGCAGAGGTCCGGCGCGAACGCTTGACGGCTCAGGCCCGCCCCGGAGAGCCCCCGATCCAGCTCCTGCAGCGTGTAGGGCTGGGAGTTCGAGGCCAGGCCCGCCGGGCGCCCCGCATCGGCAAGCCCCTCGAGAACCGGCGCCGCTCCCGCCATCAGGCGCACTTCGTGCCACAGGCCTGCCTGCTCGAACTGGAAGTCGAAACGCTCCTGCTCCGGCAGAGAGGCGATCTCGGGCGCCGCCTCGAGGACCACGGCGGGCCAGCAGACCTCCGGGAATGGTATTCCCCGGGACCGCGCCTCGGCATGCTCGCGGGCGATGATCCGATCGCATTCGGCGCCAAATTCCGCCAGCGTCAGGCGAGGCGCCGTTTTGAGGCGATCCTGCCAGAGGGCGATCCACCGGGCCGGGGCGTCATCCGGGGGCGGGCGCACCTCGAGGAGGGTGCCGTAGATATCGAAGATCACAGCCTGGACGTTCATGAGCGAATGTTCCACAGCAGAGGATAGAGGTACTCGGGGCGCAATTTCCACCGGAGAAAGCTCTCCTGGGCGCGCCGGCTGGCGCGGGGGCGCCCACCGCGCCGGGAGGGCAGCGATTGGGCCAGCTCGATGAAGGCGCGGGCATAGGCGCGCCCGCCGAGCCAGGAGGCTGCCGATGCGGGCCAGGCGCTGGCCGCGAGGCGGCCGGCAGCCGCCTGCCGGCGCCACGCCGCCAAAAACGGGTTCAGCCGGACGCATCGCGCCCAGGAACGATCGGCCGGCTGGTCCAGGACCTCGAGCTGGGCTGTGAGGGTCAGCCGGCTGAAGGGCGCCGGCTGCGGCTGCCCCGCCGCCAGCAGCGCGGGCGTTCCCGCCAGGCGGGCCGCCGCGCGCGGCATCTGTCCTTTCCATTCGGCGAACAGGCGCGCCTGGCGGCGCCGCTCCTGGCGCCAATCGAACAGTGACGGATCGATCCGGATCTCCCGATACACCTGCGGGAACTTGAATCCGAACGCGGCCATGTCGGGCGCGATGTCGGGGAGCTGCCGCGCGAGCAGGGGGCGCCCCGCCGCCGCGGCCTCGATGTAGGGCAGCCCGAACCCCTCCTGAAGCGATGTCAGGAGCACGGCCTCGCTCGCCCCGAACAGCTCCGGCACGCTCGGCTTCCCGTCCGGATCGTCCCGCAGAACGCCCAGGCGCAGCCGCCATCCGCGTTCGAGCGCGGCGGCCGCCAGGGCGTCCGCGTACGGCCGCTCCTCCTCCGAGCTCGCCCCGCCGGTGGTCACCAGCCAGGCTTCGGGCCGGAGCCAGCGGGCCAGCAGCAGCGATTCGAGGATGTTCTTTCGGCGCAGCAGCCGGCAGGGCGCCAGCCACACCGGCGCGCTCTCGCCAATCTGATCGGCCAGCCATCGGCGGGCAGCCGCCACGCGGGCCGCCGGCGGCCGCGCCGTCGGCCCCGCCGGGTTCGGCAGCCATCCGGCCCGGCCGGGGAAATGCCTCCGGAGCACGCTTGCGTCCGCCCGGTTGATGGCCACATGGCAAATCCCGGGCGCATCCGCCAGGACCGCATCCGCCACGGCCGCGGGCCCGCGGAATCCCCGCCCGCGCATGGCTGTGAAATGATGCCACCGGTTTTCGAACCACCAATCGTGATGATGCGCGATCATGGGAATGCCCGCATCGCGGCATCGGATCATGAGCGCGCGTGTCCAATCCAGGTTCCGGCCCAGGCCAAGGTTGTGGGCCCAGACCAGGCAGGGGCCAGGCTGGATCATCTCCGCCAGCTCCCGGGCGGCCTGCTCGGCGCGCCTGCGGGCGGACGGGCTGCTAAGGCGCAGCTCCGACGCGTAGCCGATCGCCGGCCACACCACGGCTCGGACCTGCGTTCCGGGACACTGCCCCTGCATGAGCTTCAGCCAGGAGGCATCGGGCGGTTCCCCGGCGGCCAGCACCAACTCCCGAATTTCTCCCGGCCATTCCCGGACCAGGTGCGGCGCCGCCAGCTCGATGACCCGCCGGACCCCGCTCGGCCGGAAATGGTGGTGCACGATAACCAGTCTCGTCATCCCCACGAATGTCGCATGCCCCGAGCCATTGGATCAATCCTTTCGGAACGGAATGCTTGACGCTCGAACGGGCAATGCGCGATTCTGTCGCCGTCGACCAGACCATGTCCGACTTTTTCCAAACAGGGGCTATCGCCACGCTGCATCGGCTTGGAGCGCCCAACCTGGTCCGGATGGAGCGCGAGCTCGAGGAGTTCGCGCGCGCGACTCCGATCGCATTGGTCCTGCCCTGCCACATCAGCGAGGTGGGCACCAAGGCGCTCCGGGGGATCGCCCGCGAGCTGGCTCGCGTTTCCTACCTGCGCCAGATCGTAGTTGGCATCGACGGCGCCCGGGGCGTGCGGCAATGGCACAAGGCCCGCCACTTCTTCGCCTCGCTTCCGCAAAGGCCGGTGCTCCTGTGGAACGACGGCCCGCGCATGCAGCGGCTCTACCAGAAGCTCGAGGATGCGGAGATGAGCGCCGGCCCCGGCGGCAAGGGCCGCAACGTCTGGACCTGCTTCGGCTACGTCCTCGCCAGCGAGAAGGCTCGCATGGTTGCCGTACACGACTGCGACATCGTCACCTACAGCCGCGACCTGCTGGCCCGGCTCTGCTACCCCGTCGCCCATCCCGCACTGGGGTTCGACTTCTGCAAGGGATACTACGCCCGCGTCACCGACCAGCTCAATGGCCGGGTCATGCGCCTGCTGGTCACCCCCCTCCTCCGCGCCCTCAAAAGCATCATCGGCCAGCACCCGTACCTGGTCTACATGGACACCTTTCGCTACCCGCTGGCGGGCGAGTTCTCGATGGACGTCGACATGGTGCGGCGGGTGCGGATCCCCTACGATTGGGCGCTGGAGGTGGGGATGCTGGCGGAGGTGTTCCGGAACAGCGCGCCCCGGGCGATCTGCCAGTCCGAGCTCTGCGAGAACTACGACCACAAGCACCAGGAGCTCTCGACGCGCGACCCCGACAGGGGCCTCAACAAGATGGCGACCGACATCGCCAAGTCCTTCTTCCGCCGGATGGCTGCCGAGGGGATCAAGCTCGATGCCGGCCTCTTCGACACGCTGTTGGTCTCCTATGTCCGGCAGGCCGAAGACACCCTCCGGTTCTACGGCGCCGATGCCACCCTCAACGGCCTCCATTTCCCCCGCCACGAGGAGGAGAACGCCGTGTCGACCTTCGTCCGCAGCCTCCGCATCGCCTCGAAGTCATTCCAGGACAACCCGCTCTCCTCCCAGCTCATCGACAACTGGAACCGCGTCGAGTCGGCGCTGCCGGATTTCCTCGAGGATCTGCGCGAGGCCGTGCGGCTGGATCAGGAGACCTCGTAGGCATCGCCCAGAACGCGCTGGCACTCGGCGTGGGTGGTGAGGCGCTGGTCCACGAGCTGGCGGGCGGATTGGGCCAGCGCGCCGGCCGGCTGCAGGGCGGGGCTCCCTTCCAGGCGGATCCGGGCGCGGCTGGCGTCGCCGCATGCGAACCATTCGGCGACAGGGATGCGCCCCTGGTAGCCGGTCTGCAGGCACGCCCCGCACCCCCCGCCCCCGCAGGCCCCGCACAGCCGCCGCACCAGCCGCTGGTTGAAGATCAGCGCCAGCGCCGAGATCACCGCCGAGCGGTCCGGACAGAGAAGCAGCAGCCGCTCGAGCACGCCTGCGCAGGAGCCCGCGTGGAGCGTGGCGATCACCAGGTGCCCCGTCAGGCCCGCCCGCACCACGAGCTGGGCCGTCTCCTCGTCCCGGATCTCGCCCACCACCAGGACCTCCGGATCCTGCCGAAGCAGATGGCGCGCCGCCTTGGCAAACGTCAGCCCCCGCTCCTCGTGGATCTCGGTCTGCATGATCCCCGGCAGGATCTGCTCGACCGGATCCTCGATGGTGATGATCTGGCGGGGCGCCAGCCCGGCCAGATGCTGCAGGCAGGCATAGATCGTGGTCGTCTTCCCGCTGCCGGCCGGCCCGGTCAGCAGGAGCAGGCCGGCCGTCTGGCTCAGGCAGCGCTCGAGGGCCTGCCGGGCCGCCTCCGGCAGACCGAGGCCGGCCAGGTTCGGCGCCGCCCGCCGGGAAAAGAACCGGAGCACGATCTTCTCCCCCGTCACGGTCGGATAGGTCGAGACCCGGATGTCGCCAGCGGCGCCGGCCTCGGCGCGGTCGATCCGCCCATCTTGCGGCAGGGAGTCCTGATAGGTCTTGAGGCGGGCGAGGAACTTGATCCGGCCGCACACATGCTCGGCCAGAGGCGGCGCCAGCTCCGCATAGGGCGCCAGGAGCCCGTCGAGCCGGAGGTCCACCCGGGCTGCCGCCCCCGCCATCTGCAGATGCAGATCGCTGGCCCCGGCGGCCTCGGCCCGCCGGATCAGCTCCTCCACCACCGCCGGCGCCTCGGCGTCTGCGGATGGATTCCAGGGGCGAATCATAACGGCGAATTGGACCGGCCAGCGGGGGCGGGCTCACGCGGGCTCGCCGGATCGGTCAGCGCCAGAAACGACTGCTCGAGCGGGCCGCCCAGGCCGCTCTGGCGGCGGATCTCGTCGATCGGGCCGGCCGCGATCAGGCGCCCCTGGCTCATGATGCCGATCCGATCGGCCATCTCCTCGGCGACCTCGAGCTGGTGGGTCGAGATGAGCACCGCCATGCCGCGCCGGGCGCGCTCCTCGAGGATGTCCTTGACCACGCGGGCATGATGCGGGTCCAGGCCCACCATCGGCTCGTCGATCACGAACACGTCGGGATCGTGGAGCAGGGCGGAGGCGATCGCGACGCGCTGGCGCGTTCCGTGCGAGAGCCCCTCGATGGGCTTGGCCGCGAACTCCTCCAGCGTGAACCGGGGGATCAGCTCGTCGCATCCGGCGCGAAACCTCGATTCGTCGATCTGGTAGAGCTGGGCGACGAACCGGAAGAACTCGATCGGGGTGAGCTTGTCGTAGAGGAAGGGGAAGTCGGGGACGTAGGCGAGATGGCGGCGGGCCTCGATCGGCTCCTGCTGGATGTCGTGCCCGCCGAGCCGCGCGCTGCCGGAGGTCGGCTTGATCAGGCCGACCAGGATCCGCAGCGTGGTGGTTTTGCCGGCGGCGTTGGGACCCAGCAGCGCGAAGAACTCGCCCGCCGGGATCCGGAGGCTCAGGTCGTTGACCGCGACCAGGTCGCCGAATCGCTTCACCACATGGTCCATTTCGATCATCGCCAGTCACCAGGTTGAGATGGCCTCGTTGAGCAGAACCAGATCGCCCGGCAATTCCACCCGCAGGATCTCGCCGACCCGGTTGATGACGATCCCCACCCGGGACAGGTCCCGCCACCGGATCTCGACGCGGTAGACCCGGGCATGCGCGCGCCCGACGCGGATGCGGTCGCGGCGCGCCTCGACCTTGAGGGCCTGGGCATCCGGCAGCCAGCTGCCCAGCGTCAGGCCGCTCAGCACCCCCGACCACTCCGGCGGCAGCCCCAGCTCCGATATCAGATCCGCTGGCTGCCGCAGATCGCTCAGGGCAATCCATCGCGTCCACGGCTGCCCGTCGTTATCGAGATGGACTCGGACGGCCGGGCGGCCGGCCTGGGCCTCCACCTCGCACAGAAGCGGCCGCAGGTTCAGCCGCGCCAGCATCGAGACCCATTGCCGGCTCGCATCGAAATCCAGACGCAGGCTTCCTCGCCATCGCTGGAACGCCTCCCCGGACAGCAGGCTCCACTCGATGTCCACCACGTAGCCGGCCACCCGGCTGACGCGACCCTCGACCGGCTGGCCGTCCGGCCCTGGCAGGGCGGCGGCGGGCGCCTCGACGATGTTGGGCGTCCACCGGCAGAACCCGAGACGGCGATCGCCCTGGCGGATGTCCAGCGTGGACGGATCGGGCGCAGTGAGCAGGCGGTCGGCCAGCAGATCCAGCTCGACCCGCTCTCCCGGCGCCGGCGCGCCCCCGAACTCCTGGCGCCACAGCCAGCCGTTCATCGCGATCCAGAACAGGAGCAACAGGGCTAGGACAAGACGATGCATGAAATCACACGGGGCCGGTTCCGCCCGCCGGATCGAGCGTCCTTCAAGGTCCGGATGGGATCTGGATCTTCTGGCCCACCTTGAGCCGGCGGGGATCCAGGCCGGGGTTGGCGGACAACAGGCGCTTGACTGTCGTCTTCTCTGCAAGCGCGATGTGGCTCAGGGTGTCTCCGGCGCGGATGGTGTGGGTTCGCGGCGCCGGGGGGGCGGCGGGCTGGGCTGGCGGACGGACGGCGGCGGGGACCGCTGGGGCCGCGGCGGCCGCGGCAGGCTGGCGGGCGGGCGCGCCGGCCCCGGCGGCCGGCGGGTTGGCCAGGGTCATCAGCCGCCGCGTCAGCGTCTCGACCTGCTGCTGCAGCACCTTGTTCTCCGCCAACGCCGCATCGAGCTGCTGCCGGAGAAAGCGATTCGTGCGCGAGAGGCTCTCGAGCGCGGGCGTCACCGGCCCCAGCGGGACCTCCTTGGCCAGCTCCTGGATGCTGGCCGTCCGGCGCTCGAAGATCCGCGGCTTGGCCGGATCTTGGGGGCGCAGCCTCAGGAAACGGTCGCCATGGTAGATCGAGGCCGCATGGTCGCGCAGCTTCTGCTCGTAGAGCCACCACAGCTCGAAGTGGGCGGACGCGTTGTTGGGATTCGCCTCGAGGGCCTTCTCGAAGGCCTCGACCGCCCCCGCGTAATCAAGGCTCTCGGCCAGGCTCTTGCCCCGAAGAAAATGGGGATCCCGCTGGTCATCCTGAGCGCGGTTGGCGAGGAATCCGCATCCGCACGGGAGCCACACCCCCGCGACCAGCAACAGCCCCGCCCGTTTCACGGAATCCCAAGTCATGCGCCCAAAGTAATCAAACCGCCCCGGCATAGCAACCGCGGGAATCGATCTCGAGCCGGGAATTGTTCACTGCGCCCGCGGCGGATCGGGGTTGGATCCCTCCTCTTCGGCAGCATCGGGGCCGGGCGCGAATGGATTGTCCGGCCGGCGGGCAGCCGGCGCTGAAAGGTCGGCTCCCGCTCCCCGGGGCAGGAGGGCGAGCATGACCGCCGCCGCCGCCGGCGCGACTGCCGCGTGCAGAACCAGAGCGAGCAGAAACACCTCGAAACCGAGCCGGTTCAGCCCGTACAGCAGGAAGACGATCGCCAGCCAGAGCGCGGCCGGCAGCCAGCCGCCCAACGCCAGCCGGAAGGTGTCCCGGCTCGAAAGGCCCCGCCGCAGCATGCCCGCCAGGATGTGCAATGGCGCCCAGATCAGCAGCGACAACACCAGCCACACCAGCTGGATCGACGCGATCACCCCCAGCCCCACGAGAAGCAGGATCGCCGGCCGCCATGCGCCCCAGTGCGATTGGAGCGGGATCCGGTCCAGCCCCAGAACATGCTCCTGCGGATAGGGCATCCCCCAATATCCCAGCCAGGAGTGGATCCGAAGCTCCGCCTCCCGCAGCTCGATCCGGACATCGGCGACGCTCGAGGCGGGGGGCGCGCCACGGGGATTGGCCTCGAGGGTGAGCCAGCGGTTTTCGGCCAGCACGATGGGCTCGGGCCCGCTCCACTCGAGATGACCGCGGCGGATCGCCGCCTGGTCCGGCAACCGGCCCAGCGCGCCCTCGATCGCAGGAATCCAGGCATGGAGGAAAAACCAGAGAACCGCCGCGCCCGCCAGCCCGGCTGCCAGCGCCCAGAGCCAGAACCAAAGCCGGAAGCTGCCCGGCAGGCCAGCCGGCCCTTCCTCGCGGGACAGGCCGTTCGGAGAGGCCGCCGACGGGACTGGCTCGTCCCCGGCCGGTGGCCGAGGCTCGGGCGGATGCATGTCGGGATCCGAGTTCAACGATCGGGCGCTCCAGGCGCCGCTCGCCTCCAATGTGAGGCCTTTGCCGCCCGGGATCAAGCAGCCACGCGGGCCTGGAAGGCGCGCTCGCTCGAACCCCGGTTCGGGCTTGCCTGGCCTCATGAATCCGCATAGCTTGCTTGCGTCCGGCGGCAGGCGGAGCCCTCCCCCCGCCGGCTCATCATGTCTCAGGCACATGTCATCGGTTGCGACGCTAAAGCCGAAGGCGAGGTCGTCGTGACCCGCCTCGATGCGGCGCTCAACTGGTGCCGGAAGAACTCGCTCTGGCCGATGCCGATGGGGCTGGCATGCTGCGCCATCGAGCTGATGGGGACGGCGGCCAGCCGATACGACATCGCACGGTTCGGCGCCGAGGTCATGCGGTTCTCGCCCCGGCAATCGGATGTCATGGTTGTGGCGGGCACGGTGACCTACAAGATGGCGCTGGCGGTCCGCCGGATCTACGATCAGATGCCTGAGCCCAAATGGGTGATCGCCATGGGCGCATGCGCCTCGACGGGCGGCATGTACCGCAGCTACGCCGTGCTCCAGGGCGTGGACCGCCTGATCCCGGTCGATGTGTATATCGGGGGCTGCCCCCCGCGGCCCGAAGCGCTCATGGACGCCCTGCTCAAGCTCCAGGCCAAGGTCGCGCGCACCCCCGTGCCCATCCGCCCTTCCCCGGCCCCTTGACCATGCCCTCGCCCGCTGACAGCCCGCCCGCCGCGCCATCCGCCCTCGAGCTGGGCCGCCAGCTGCAGTCCCGGTTCGGGGAGGCCGTCTCCGGCCCTGTCGAGTTCCGCGGCGAGGCGACCGTGCGCGTGGCCGATCCCGGGCGGATCCCGGAGATCTGCGCGTTCGCCCGGCGCGAGCTGGGGTTCGATT
Source organism: Verrucomicrobiota bacterium (assembly GCA_022711435.1). GTDB lineage: Bacteria > Verrucomicrobiota > Verrucomicrobiia > Limisphaerales > UBA1319 > JAGMXM01. The sequence goes on along the minus strand of JAKLFB010000009.1, from coordinate 75,922 downwards.
TCCTGGTCGACATCACGTCCGTCGACCAGGGCGAAACCGCGCCCCGGTTCACGATCGTCTACGAGCTTTACGGATTCACTCATCGCCAGCACCTCCGGCTCACGGCCGATCTCCCCGAGGAGAATGCGGAGGCGCCCACCGTCACCCCGGTCTGGCGGGGCGCCGACTGGCTCGAGCGCGAGGTCTACGACATGATGGGCATCCGGTTTGCGGGCCATCCCGATCCGCGGCGGATCCTGATGTGGGAGGGCTACCCGCATCATCCGTTGCGGAAGGATTTCCCGCTCGAGGGGCGGCCAACGGACCTGCCCGAAGTCGCCTTCACGCTGCCGGCCCCGCTCGAGGGCGGCCCGTTCGTTGCGGCCACCGGATCGCCCCACGCAACCGATCGCGAGCCCCGGGCGCGCCGGCCCCTGCGGGCGGATCCGGGATCTCCCAATCCCGCCGCGGCTGCCGCGCGCTCCCTGGCGTTCCCGGACGCCGCCGCTCGAGCCCGCGGGCCTCTGCCTGGCTCGCGGCCGGGCGGCCCGGAGCCCGCCGGAGACACCCTGGTGCTCAACATGGGGCCGTCGCACCCGGCCACCCATGGCGTGCTGCGGATCCTGCTCGAGCTCGATGGCGAGATCGTGCGCAAGGCGACGCCGGACATCGGCTACCTCCACCGCGGCGACGAGAAGATCGCCGAGCACATGACCTATGCCCAGTTCATCCCCTACACCGATCGGCTGGATTATCTGGCGCCGCTGGCCAACAACGTCGCCTACGTGCTCGCGGTCGAGAAGCTGCTGGGGATCGACGATCGCCTGACGCCCCGCTGCCAGTACATCCGGGTCATCTGCTGCGAGCTGGCGCGGATCTCGGCCCATCTGCTGGGCCTGGGCTGTTTTGCGATGGACCTGGGCGCGATGACGGTCTTTCTCTATGCGTTCACCGAGCGCGAGAAGGTGTATAACCTGGTCGAGGCGCTGAGCGGGGCGCGGTTCACCGCCAGCTACACCCGGATCGGCGGCCTGGCCCGGGACCTGCCCCCCGACTGGACCCGCCAGCTCCGCCAGTTCCTCCACGAGGTCGTCGTCACCATCGACGACATCGATCGCCTCCTCACCCGCAACCGGATCTTCGTGGACCGCACCCGGGGCGTCGGGGCCATCCCGCGCGACATGGCGATCGATTTCGGGCTGACCGGGCCGAACTTGCGGGCCAGCGGCGTTGATCATGATCTCCGGCGCGATCATCCCTACCTGGCCTATCGGGACCTGGCCTTCGAGGTGCCGACCGGCACGGCCGGGGATTGCTACGACCGCTACCTGGTGCGGATGGAGGAGATGCGGCAGAGCGTACGGCTGCTGCACCAGTGCCTGGACCATCTCCCGGACGGCCCGATCGACATCCCGGACGGGAAGGTCGTCCTCCCGCCGAAGCGCCAGGTCCTGACCCGGATGGAGGAGCTCATCCACCAGTTCATGCTGGTCACCCAGGGCGTCAACGCGCCCCCGGGCCAGGTTTATTTCGCGGCCGAGAACCCCAAGGGGGAGCTCGGTTTCTACATCAGCAGCCGGGGCGGGGGCGTCCCGCACCGCCTCAAGATCCGGTCGCCCTCCTTCGTCAGCATCAGCCTTTTGCCCCACCTCCTCCCCGGCCTCATGATCAGCGACATCATGGCCGTCCTCGGCTCGCTCGATTTCGTCATGGGGGAGTGCGACCGATGAACACGCCATCCAGCGCATCTCCCGCCGCCGGCTGCCTGCGGATCCCGCCTGCGCTCGAAGCCGCGGTGGCCGAGCGGATCGCGCGCTACCCCCAGCCGCGCGGGGCGGCGCTCATGGTGCTGCACGCCCTCCAGGATCATTTCGGCTTTCTGTCGAACGAGGCCATCGAGTGGGCGGCGGCGCGGCTGGGGGTCCAGCCGATGCAGGTGCTCGAGCTGGCCACGTTCTATCCGATGTTCCGCCAGGAGCCCCCCGGCCGGTTCCACTTCAAGATCTGCCGGACCCTGAGCTGCGCGCTGGCGGGCTCGCTGGCCCTTCACGCGCGGCTGTGCGATCGGCTGGGCCTGGATCCGGCCAGCCACGGGCCGCAGACCACCGCCGATGGCCGGTTCACCGTCGAGCTGGTCGAATGCCTGGCCAGCTGCCACACCGCGCCCGTGCTCTTCTGCAACCAGACATTTTGCGAAAAAGCGACTCCCGAGCAGGTGGATCGGATGATCGAGGAATGCCGGAGCGCGCCGCCTGAGGCCGATGGATCATGAGCGCTCGAAGGAAAACGCCGCCCTCCCGTGGCTGCCGAGCATGGATTCGAACCATGACAAACAGATCCAGAGTCTGCTGTGCTACCGTTACACCACTCGGCATTTCAGCGCCGTTCACCCTAGAGCATTTCCCCGATGAGTCAAGCCCCGGGCTCCGGGCGCCGGCTTGCCGCGCCGCGTTCCGGAGCGCCGGCGTTCGGGCCGGCTGGGGCCTCCAACTGCGCGGATGCCCAACATGATCCAGGAACGCCGCATCATCCTCGAGCATCTCGACCGGGCCGGCTACACGCCCGATCTGGGCTGCTACCGGCGGCATGGCGGCTACGCGACGTTCGAGCGCTGCCTGGCCCTCGAGCCCGCGGCCACCCCCGAGGGCCAGACCTTGTCCGGCCCCGAGCAGATCCGGCTCGAGGTCAGGCGCTCCGGCCTTCGAGGCCGGGGCGGCGCCGGGTTCCCCTGCGGCGTCAAATGGTCCTTCGTCAACCTCGATTCCGATCGGCCGATCTATCTGATCTGCAACGCGGACGAGTCCGAGCCCGGCACGTTCAAGGACCGCCAGATCATCCACAAAGATCCGCACCAGCTCATCGAGGGGATCCTCATCGCCGCCTACGCCAACCGCGTGCATCAGGCCTTCATCTACATCCGGGGCGAGTTCATCGAGGGGGCGCGGATCCTCGATCGGGCGCTGGACGAGGCGCGCGGTGCGGGCCTTCTGGGGCGGGACATCCTGGGCCGCGGCTACGATCTCGAGATCTGCGTGCACCGGGGCGCCGGCGCCTACATCTGCGGCGAGGAGACGGGCCTGATCGAGTCGCTGGAGGGGAGGCGGCCTTACCCGCGGATCAAGCCGCCCTATTACCCGGCCGTGCTGGGGCTCTACCAGTGCCCGACGATCGTCAACAACGTCGAGACGCTCTGCGCCGTGAAGCACGTCGCGGCCATGGGTGGGAACGAATACGCCAAGCTGGGCGTGCCGGGCGATCCCGGCACGCGGATCGTCTGCGTCAGCGGCCAGGTTCGGCGCCCGGGCTATTTCGAGATCGAGATCGGGAAGGCGACGCTGGGGCAGCTGATCCACGATCTGGCCGGCGGGCTGCATCCCGGCCGGTCGCTCAAGGCGGTCATCCCGGGCGGGTCCTCGGCCAAGGTGCTCCGGGCCGGCGAAAAGTACAAGCTCAAGTTTGCCCGCCCCGACGGCAAGGAGATCGAGCGGGAGGCGGCCCTGCTGGATCTGCCCTACGACAGCGCCTCGCTGGCTGCTGCCGGCTCGATGTGCGGCTCCGGGGCGATCGTGGTCCTGGACGATTCGGCCAGCGCCGTCGAGGCCCTCGCCAACATCGCCGAGTTCTACGCCCATGAAAGCTGCGGCCAGTGCACTCCCTGCCGCGAAGGATCCCTCTGGATGCACAAGATCCTCCAGCGCATCCTCCGGCGCCAGGGCCGGCCCGCCGATGTCGACAACCTCGAGCGGATCGCCCATAACATCCCCGGCGGCCGCACCGTCTGCGCCTTCGGCGAGGCCTGCTCCTGGCCCGTCCAGAGCTTCGTCGCCAAGTTCGGCGACGAGTTCCGCCAGATGACCGCCCCACCGCCATGAGCACGCCCCCTCCATCCGAGCCCGCCCTGCCGGCGACCGTGGCTGTCACCATCGACGGCCGGCGGATCGACGTGCCGCGCACGATGCCGCATCCGGTCACGGGGGCGCCGGCGCCGACCACGATGATGCAGGCGTGCGAGCTGGCCGGGGTCCGCGTGCCCCATTACTGCTATCATCCGAAGCTGCCCGTGGCCGGCAACTGCCGCATGTGCCTGGTCGAGTATGGCACGCCCGCCCTGGGTCCCGACCGCAAGCCGCTCTCCAATCCGGACGGCACGCCCAAGATCCGGAAGGCCCCCAATCCGGTCATCGCCTGCGCCACGCCCATCTCGCCCGGCATCGAGATCTACACCCAGACGCCCGGCGTCAAGGCCGCGCGCGAGGCGGTGCTCGAGTTTCTCCTGGCCAATCACCCGCTCGACTGCCCAATCTGCGACCAGGCGGGCGAGTGCCAGCTCCAGCAATACGCGCTCGAGTATGGCCATGCCCAAAGCCGGTTCGATGAAGCCAAGGTCCACAAGCCCAAGCAGGTCGACCTCGGCCCCCGGATCATGCTCGATGACGAGCGGTGCATCCTCTGCTCGAGGTGCATCCGGTTCACCCGGGACATTGTCGGGGACGACGCCCTGGGTTTCGTCCGGCGCGGCTCCCACACCGCGCTCACGCACTACCCCGGCCGGCCCTTCGACAACAACTACACGCTCAACACGGTCGATCTCTGCCCCGTGGGCGCGCTGACCTCGAAGGATTTCCGGTTCCGGATGCGCGTCTGGTTCCTCGGGGAGACGCCCAGCATCTGCCCGAGCTGCGGCACGGGCTGCAACATGGTCATCGGCGCCCGCGAGAATGTCATCTACCGGCTGACCCCTCGATCCAACGACGCTGTCAACCAGTGTTGGATGTGCGACGCCGGGCGCCTGAACTACTCGTGGATCGGCCGGGCGGATCGCCTCGCCGAGGTCCAGGTCCCGGGGCCGGCGGGCTCGGCCCGCAAGTCCGGCTGGAAAGCGGCGCTGGAGGCGCTGGCCGCCCGGCTGGGGGCTGCGCCGCGCGGGTCCGTTGCCCTGATCGCCTCTGCGCGGCTGGCCAACGAGGAGCTCTTCCTCCTGGCCCGCATCGCCCGCGCCCTCGAAGCGCTCACCGACTCGATCCCCCGCGCTGGCGAAGGCGATCGCCTCCTGGTCCACCCGGACCGCAACCCCAACACCCGGGGCGCGCAGCTCCTCGGGATCGCCGCCGACCCCCCCGGCGCCCGGCTGCCCGCCATCGCCGGCGCCATCCGCGAGGGCCGGATCCTCACCCTGCTCGTGTTCGGCGAAGACGTCACCCGCCACGGGATCGGCCTGGACGAGCTCGACCGGCTCGACCTGCTCGTCGCCAGCGATGTCCTCCCCAACGCCACCACCGGCCGCGCCCATTTCCTGCTGCCCGGCGCCGCCTTTGCGGAAAAATCGGGCACGTTCACCAGCGCGCGGGGCAGGGTCCAGCGGTTCGCGCCGGCCGTGCAGCCGCCCGGCAGCGCCCGGGCCGAGCGCGAATTCCTGCGCGAGCTGGCGTCGGCGCTGACAGGCGAGGCATTCCCGGACCATGCATCCGGGCTGTTCGACCAGATGGCGCGGGAGTTCGCGGCGTTCCGCGGCCTGACGTGGGCGGGCCTGGGGGCCCAAGGGGTCGCGCTGCCCGCCAATCCGCCATGACACCCACCCTCGAGTTCTTCCTGTTCAGCGCGCTGAAGGTCGTCGCGGCCGCCAGCGTGCTGATGGCCATGGTGGCCTACACGGTCCTGGCCGAGCGCCGGATCTCCGCATTTGTCCAGGACCGGATCGGGCCGAACCGGGTCGGTCCGGCGGGCCTGTTCCAGCCGCTGGCCGATGCGATCAAGGCCTTCCTCAAGGAGGACTTCGTGCCCGGGCACGTCCGCAAGTTCTTCTTCTGGCTGGCGCCGGTGCTGGTCATGCTTCCCGGCCTGCTGAGCCTCGCGGTCATCCCGTTCGGGTCCCGGCTGGGCAGCCAGCCCATGGTGATTGCCGACCTGAACGTCGGCATCCTCTACACGTTCGGCATCGTCTCGCTGGGAGTGTATGGGATCGTCCTGGCCGGGTACGGATCCAACTCGAAATACCCGTTTCTGGGCGGCGTCCGGTCGAGCGCGCAGATGATCTCCTACGAGGTGGCGATGGCGTTGTCGACGATCCCGGTCTTCATGATCGTGGGGGACCTGAACCTGAGCCGGGTCATCGGTCACCAGGCGGGGGGCTGGAGCCATTGGATGGTGTTCCAGGCGCCGCTCTCCTTTATCCTGTTCATCGCCGCCGCCTTCGCCGAGACCAACCGCCTCCCCTTCGACCTGCCCGAGGCCGAGAACGAGCTCGTCGCCGGCCACAACACCGAATACAGCTCGATCAAGTTCGCCCTGTTTTTCATGGGCGAGTATTCGAGCATGATCGCGATGTCGGCGATGACGGTGACGCTGTTCTTCGGCGGGTGGACGCTGCCGGTGTTCGGGCTGGACCAGCCGGCGGCGACGTGGGCGGCCGGGATCGCGCACATCGCCGTGTTCCTTTCGAAGGTCGCCCTCATGGTCTGCCTCATGATCTATGTGCGGTGGATGTGGCCGCGGTTCCGGTACGATCAACTGATGGACCTGGGGTGGCGGAGGTTCGTCCCGCTGGGGCTGGCGAACATCCTGGCCACCGCCCTCGTCCTGTGGGCTCGCGGCTGACCCCGATCCGCCCCCCGCCATGAAAGTCAAACAACAGCCGCTGACGCTCTGGGAAAGGCTCTACCTGCCCGCCGTCCTCGAGGGGTTCCGGGTCACCGCACGGCATTTCTTCCGCCGGAAGGTCACCATGCAATACCCGGAGGAGAAATGGGTTGTGCCGGAGGGCTACCGGGGCGCCCCTTATCTCGTCCGGGATCCCGAAGGCCGGATCAAGTGCGTCTCGTGCCAGCTCTGCGAGTTCGTCTGCCCTCCCAAGGCGATCCGGATCGTGCCGCCCGGCCCCGCGCCCAACCCGGCCGCCGGCCGCGTCGAGAAAGCCCCGCTCGAGTTCGAGATCGACATGCTCCGATGCATCTTCTGCGGGTATTGCCAGGAGGCATGCCCCGAGGAGGCCATCTTCCTCATGAGAGATTACTCGTTCACCGGCCTGTCGCGGCCGGAGATGATCTATCCGCTGGACCGTCTGCTCGAGCTGGGCGGCACCCACGCGGACAGCGTCTGGAAATGGCGGAACAAATGAAGGCGCACGCTCTTGATTCCGGACCGGGTTGCCGCCAGACTTCGGCCGCCGGATCGCGGGTGAGCCATCCGGAGTGAACTGATGCAGGACCTGTTGTTCTACGTGTTCGCGGCGGTGGCGCTGATCGCCGGTTTCCTGGCGGTGGCCAATCCGTTCTCGCGCAACCCGCTGGCCAGCGCGCTGTTCCTGGCCGTCGCCCTGGTCGCGGTCAGCGGCCTGTTCGTGCTGCTGCACGCGTTCTTCCTCGGAGCGGTCCAGATCCTGATCTACGCCGGGGCGGTGATGGTGTTGTTTCTGTTTGTGATCATGCTGCTGGATCTCCGGGAGGAGCAGAAGCGCCGGGCCCGGAAGGTGGCGGCCGGCCTGGCGAGCGCCCTGGCGCTGGCCCTGGCCGCCCTGATCTCGGCCGCGGCCCTGGCTGGCGGCGGCCCCGCCGATCCGCCCGCCCTCGAAGGGGGCGCCCGGGCCCTGGGGCGAGCCCTGTTCACCGATTTCCTGCTCCCGTTCGAGATCGTGGCGGTGCTGCTGGTGGCGGCGATGGTGGGCGTGGTGTGGCTGAGCCGGAAGGAGGCCGCATGACCCCCGTCGGCCTGCCCCACTACCTGGTCCTGAGCGCCCTGCTTTTCAGCCTCGGCCTGCTGGGCGTCGTGCTCCGCCGCAATCTGCTGATCGTCTTCATCTCGCTCGAGCTCATGCTCAATGCCGCCAACATCGCGCTGGTGGCTTCGGCGCGGTTCCTGAACCGGATCGGCGGCCAGGAGATGGTGTTCGTGGTGATCGCGGTGGCGGCTGCCGAGGTGGCCGTGGGGCTGGCCCTCCTCGCCGCCCTCTACCGCCAGCGGCCCACCGTCCAGTCCAATGACCTGGACGCGCTCAAGTTCTGATGCAGACGCTCTTTCCATGGCTGATCCTGCTGCTGCCGCTGGCTGCGGCGGCGCTGATCAGCCTGTTCACCCGGCCGCACCGGGACCTGAGCGCGCGCCTCTCCATCGGCGCCATCGTCGCGGGATTCTGGCTGACGCTCCTGCTCTTCGCCCTGCCCGGCGCCGCCGCCCAGGCGTATGAGACCCGAATCCCCTGGCTGGCTGCCGGGGGCCTGCAGATCGACTTCGGCCTCCGGATCGACCGCCTCAGCCTCCTGATGGCGCTGGTCGTGACCGCCGTCGGCGGCGCCATCCATATCTACTCCTACGAATACATGCGCGGCGAGCGGCGCTTCAGCACCTACTTCGCCTGCTTGAGCCTCTTCACGTTCGCCATGCTCGGCGTCGTGTTCGCGCCGAACTTCGTGCAGATGTTCTTTTTCTGGGAGCTGGTGGGCGTCTCGAGCTATCTGCTGATCGGATTCTGGTTCGAGCGCCCGGCTGCAGCCGACGCCGGCCTCAAGGCATTCCTCGTCAATCGCGTCGGCGATCTCGGCTTCCTCCTCGGCATCCTCCTGGTCTGGAGCCGGCTCGGCTCGGTCCACTTCGGCGAGCTCGAGCGGCGCCTGGCGGAGAACCCGGCGGCGCTGGGCGCCATGGCGACGGTGGCGGGCCTGCTGATCTTCTGCGGCGCCCTCGGCAAGTCCGCCCAGTTCCCCCTCCATATCTGGCTGCCGGACGCCATGGAAGGCCCCACGCCGGTCAGCGCGCTGATCCATGCCGCCACGATGGTCGCCGCGGGCGTTTACATGCTGGCCCGGGTCTTCTTCCTCCTGGCCGCCACGCCGCATTGGCCGGCGGCCCTGCATTTCCTCGAGGGCCTGGATGCGCTCGAGATCATCCGGATCATCGGCCTGTTCACCGCCCTGATGGCGGGGCTGATCGCCCTGCAGCAGGACGACATCAAGCGGGTTCTGGCCTACTCGACGCTTTCCCAGCTCGGCTACATGGTGATGGCGATCGGCCTGGGCCAGCCCGGCCCGGCCATGTTCCACCTCGCCACTCACGCCGGATTCAAGGCCCTGCTGTTCCTGGGCGCCGGCGCGATCATCCTCGCCCTTCACCATGAGCAGGACATCTGGCGCATGGGCGGCCTGCGCCGCGCGATGCCTTTGACCTTCTGGACGTTCCTCATCGCAACGCTCGCCCTGTGCGCCGTGCCCCCGCTCGGCGGGTTCTACAGCAAGGAGTCCATCCTCGCCCACGCCTGGCATCAGGACAAGCTGGTCTTCGCCCTGGCCTGGTGCGGATCGGTTCTGACCGCGCTCTACATGTTCCGGCTGGTGCTGGTGGTGTTTGGAGGCTCGCCGCGGCGCCCGCGCGATGCCCAGCCGCACGAGCCCTCGCACATCGCGACCTGGCCCATGCTGTTCCTGGCGGGCCTGACGGTTCTCGCGGGGGGGGCGGATGTGGAGGGTTTCCTGGCCGGCGGCGCTCAAGGGACGGCGAGCCTGGCCAGCCGGCTGGCGGGGCCGCTCGCGCATGCGCCGTTCGTCATGCTCGCGGGTCTGGCTGCGACGGGCCTCGGCTTCGCGATGGCCTGGGGCCTGTACCGCGGCGCCTACCGGGATCCCCTGCCGGCCCGATGGAGCACCCTGGCGAGCGCGCTGCGCCAGCGCCTCCTCCTCGATGCATGGTACGCGCGCTGGATCGGCGGATCGTTCGAGGCCCTCGCCTGCCTCGCCAGCGGAGTCGATCGATGGATCATCGCCGGAGCCGCCGTCCGCGGCGTTCACGGATCGGTCGAGCTGACGGGCCGGCTCCTGCGCCTGGCCCAGACCGGCAAGGTGTCCACGTATGCCTTCGCGCTCGGGTGCGGCGTGGCTGCGCTTCTTTACTGGCTGATCCGATAACCCCATGTCGATCCTCACCGTCATCCTCCTGCTCCCTCTCCTGGCTCTGGCCGCGCTTGCCGCCTGGCCATCCCGCCAGCGGGTCATGTTCCAGGCGGTGACAATCGGGATCACGTTCGTCGAGCTCGTGCTCGCCTCCCTGGCGGCATGGCAGTTCGACGTCTCCGCCGCCCAGAGCTTCCAGTTCGTCCAGAAGGTTCCCTGGATCCCTTCGCTGGGGATCTCGTTCCACGTCGGCGTCGACGGCCTGAGCGTCGGCCTGGTCTGGATGGCCACGCTGGTCAGCTTCGCCGCCGCGTGCGCGTCCTGGGAGATCCGCGAGCGCGTGAAGACCTTCCATCTGCTCCTGCTCCTGATGAACGCGGGCGTGCTGGGCGCATTCGCGTCGCTGGATCTGTTTTTCTTCTACATCTTCCACGAGCTGGCGCTGGTCCCCACGTTTCTGATGATCGGGATCTGGGGCCGGGGCGGCCAGCGGAGCTACGCGGCGTTCAAGATCACCCTCTATCTCGGCCTCGGATCGATGGTCCTCCTGCTGGGCTTGCTGGCGGTCTTCTTCCTGGCCGGCCAGACGACCTTCGACATGGTCGAGCTGGCTGCCCAAGCCCGCCAATCGCCATTCCCCGTGGCCCGCCAGCAGGCTGTCTTCCCGCTCCTGCTCCTGGGCTTCGGCATCCTGGCGTCCCTCTGGCCGTTTCACACATGGGCGCCCCTGGCCTACGGCGCGGCCCCCACGCCGACGGCGATGCTCCATGCGGGCGCGCTGAAGAAGTTCGGGCTCTACGGGCTGCTGCGCGTCGCGCTGCCGCTTGTGCCCGATGGCGCGCGGGATTGGATGAGCGTGCTGGCGTGGCTGGCCCTGGGCAACCTGCTGTTCTGCGGCCTGGTGGCCGTCCGCCAGAAAGAGCTCGACCGGCTCATCGGCTATTCGAGCGTGGCCCACATGGGCTTCATCTTCCTCGGGATCGCCAGCGGGACGGCCCTCGGGATCACGGGGGCGGCGGTCGTGATGGTCGCGCACGGAATGCTGGCCGCGCTGAGCTTCGGCCTCAGCGGGCACCTCTACCAGCAGACCCGAACGCTCGAGCTCGATCGACTGGGCGGGTTGCTCCGCCCGATGCCGTTCCTCGGGACGGCGCTGGTCATGGCCATGCTGGCGGCCTGCGGCGTGCCCGGGTTCGGCAATTTCCCGGGCGAACTGCTGGTGTTTTTCGGCTCCTGGCCGCCGCGGCCGGCGGCGACCGCGATCGCCGCCGCTGCCGCGCTCGTTGTCGGCGCCGTCTACGCGCTGCGGGCGGTCCGCAAGGCCCTGCACGGCCCGCTGCCCGATGCCTGGCAGGCTGCGGATGACCTCTCCAATCCGTGGCGCCGGCTGCCGTTCGTCCTCCTCCTGGCAGGGCTGATCGGGCTCGGCTGCTTCCCGGGGCCGCTGGTGGACCGGATCCAGCCGGCTGCGGCCGCCATCGCCCGCCCCCTGGAATCCGCCCCGGCGCCGGCGGCGCTCATCCCTCTGCCGGCGGCCGCCCTCACACGCCCGCCCGAGGAGGCCTCCCGATGAACGCCATCCTCACCATGCCCGAGATGGCGGTGACGGCCCTGGCGCTCGGCCTGCTCGTCCTGGATCTCTGGACGCCCGCCGACCGGAAGGGCGATCTCGGCATTGCCGCCATCGGCGGGCTCGCCCTCATCCTGGCGGGGAGCTTCCTGTTCGGCGCCGGGGCGCCCCAGTATGCGTTCGGCGGCATGTATGTCCTCGATGGCATGGCCCTGTTCTTCAAGAGGCTTATGCTTGGCGTGGGTGTTGTTGCCCTGGCCGCCGCCCTCGAATACTCGAAGCGCTTCGCGGCGGGCACGGCCGAGTATTGCGCGCTCATCCTGCTGGCCGTCTCCGGCATGATGTGGGCCGCCTCGGCCAACCACTGGGCCCTGCTTTTTGTGTCGGTCGAGCTGATGACCGTCACGTTCTATGTCCTGGTGAGCTTCGAGCGGACCCGGATGCCGTCCCTCGAGGCCGGAGTCAAATACCTCATCCTCGGCGCGCTGGCATCGGCGTTCCTGGTTTACGGTGTGGCCCTGGTGTTTGGCGGGACAGGCACGCTCGGGTTCGCGGGCGATTCGGGCCCGGGTTTGGGGACGGGGTCCGTTCTGGTGCGGGTGGGGCTGGCGCTGGTGTTGGCGGGGCTCGGCTTCAAGATCGGCATGGTGCCCTGCCAGTTTTGGGCGCCAGACGTTTATCAGGGCGCGCCTGCGCCCACGGCGGCCCTCCTGGCGGCCGGATCGAAGGCCGCCGGGTTCGCGCTGCTGCTCCGCGTGCTGCTCGAGGCCGCGCCCGATTGGGCGCTCGAAATGCGGCCGGTCCTGATGCTGATCGCCGGCGCCAGCATCTTGTATGGCAACCTGTGCGCCATCCCGCAGCGGAACCTGAAGCGGCTGCTGGGCTATTCGAGCATCGCGCATGCCGGATACATGCTGCTGGGGATCGTCGTGCTCGAGCGCGCGGGCGCAGCCGCGATTCTTTTCTACCTTGCCGGATACGCCTGCGCCGTGCTCGCCGCCTTCCTGGTGGCGGCCCTGGCGTTCGATCCGGGCGAGCCCGAGGAGATCCCGGCGCTGGCGGGCCTGCATCGGCGTTCGCCCTATCTGGCGGCGGCGCTGGCGCTTTCGATGATCTCCCTGGCCGGGATTCCGCCGCTGGTGGGTTTCTTCGGCAAGTTCCTTCTGTTGAAAGGCGTGGTCCTTGCCGCGTTCGACAGCCGGTCGTTCGGGTGGCTGGCGGGCGTCGCCCTGGCGGGGATTGTGACATCGTTCTACTACTATTTCGGCGTGGTCCGGGCGATCTACTGGTCGGCGCCGGCTGCGGAACGGCCGCCGATCGCCGTCTCTCGAGTGGCTGGGGCGGCGCTGGGAGCATGCCTGGTGGGCATCGTGGCCGCTGGCGTGTTCCCGAGCCCTCTTCTCGAGGCCGCCCGCCTTGCGGCCGGCGCCCTGCGCATTCCGTGATCCATTGCCGGCCTCGGCCGCAGGAGCCCCCTGAACGCCCCGACACGGATCAGAACAGCTCGAGCTGGGCGGGAGGGGGGAGCCGGCGCAGCCGCTCCCGGTCGGCCTGGCGGCGCGAGACGGGGCGGACGTTGCCCTCGGGCGTCAGCTCGGATTCCTCGAGATTGCGCAGGATGATCTTGGCGCGCTCGATGACCGGCGATGGGACGCCGGCGAGCCGGGCGACATGGATGCCGTAGCTCTTGTCGGTGCCGCCCTCGAAGATCTTCCGGAGGAAGAGAATCTGGTCGTTCCACTCGCGCACGGCGACGTTGAAGTTGTGGAGCCGGGCGAGGCGGCCTGCCAGCTCGGTCAGCTCGTGGTAGTGCGTGGCGAACAGGGCCTTGGCCCCGAGCCGGTCGTGGATGTGCTCGACGATGGACCAGGCCAGGCTCAGGCCGTCGAACGTGCTCGTGCCCCGCCCGATCTCGTCGAGCACGATCAGGCTGCGGCGGGTGGCGTTGTTGAGCAGGTTGGCCGTCTCGCTCATCTCGACCATGAAGGTGGACTGGCCTCGGGACAGGTCGTCGCTGGCGCCGATCCGCGTGAAGATGCGGTCGAGGAGATCGATGCGGGCTTCGGCGGCGGGGATGAAGCTGCCGGTGTGGGCCAGGAGGGCGAGGATGGCCACCTGCCGGATGTAGGTGCTCTTGCCCGCCATGTTGGGTCCGGTGATCAGTGCGATCTGGCGCTCGTCGAGATCGAGGCGCGTGTCGTTGGGCACGAACCGCTCCGCCGCGGCCACCTGCTCGAGCACGGGATGCCGGCCCTCGCGGATTTCGAGGACGCCCCCGTCCTCGATCCGCGGGCGGACGTATTGGAACAGGCGGGCCGTCTCGGCCAGCGCCCCCAGGACGTCCAGCTGCGCCAGCGCGCGGGCCGTCTCCTGGATCTCCGTCATCCGCCCCAGCACAGCCTCGCGCGTCTCGAGAAAGATCTCGTACTCGCGCTGGAAGCCGCGCTCCTCGGCGCCGAGGATCTTGCCTTCCATCTCCTTGAGGGCGGGCGTGACGAACCGCTCGGCGTTGGCGACGGTCTGTTTGCGGACGTAATCCGCAGGCACTTTGTCGAGGTTGGCCCGGGTGACCTCGATGTAGTAGCCGAACACGGAGTTGAAGCGGACCTTGAGCGAGGGGATGCCGGTGCGTTCGATCTCCTGCTGCTGCAGGCGCGCGATCCAGTCTCTGCCCTCGCGGGTGGCCCGCCGGAGCTCGTCGAGCGTCGGATCGAATCCGTCCCGGATCAAGCCGCCCTCCTTGAGCGGGAGCGGGGGCTCGTCGACCACGGCTCGGCTCAGCAGGTCGACGAGGTCGGGGCAATCGCGCAGCGCATCGAACAGCTCGCGGATCAGCAACCGATCGTCCTCGATCGGCGCGGCTGCGGCGTCCCCGGGCGAAGGATCGAGTGTTTCGGACAGCTTCTCCTGCCGCGCAACGCCCGGGGAGACGGGAGGCGCGGCCTCGAGGGCGGGCCCGATCGCCCGCAGCACGGGGATCTGGGCCAGCGCGGACCGAAGCGCGGCCAGGTCGCGCGCGTTGCCCGAGCCGGTGCTGAGCCGGCTGATGGTTCGCTCGAGGTCGCGGACATCGGAGAGCAGCTCGCGGAATCGGGCCAGATCGGCGGGGTGATCGTGCCAGGCCTGGACAGCCGCCTGCCGGCGGCGGATGGGCGCCACAGCCGCCAATGGCTGGGAGAGCCAGTCGCGCAGCCGCCGGGCCCCCATCGGTGTGACGGTGCGATGCAGCGCGCCGAAGAGCGATCCGGGCGGAGGCGCATCCCGCGGCCACGGCTCGAGCACCTCGAGATGGCGCAGGGTGGCCGCATCGAGCACCAGGGAATCCTTGTTTTCACAGAACGTCAGCCGAGTCAGATGGCTGATGTTCCGCCGCAGATGCTGGCCCAGGTAGTGGAGGGCCGCCCCCGCCGCCCCGATCGCTGCAGCCCGGTCCCGCAACCCGAACCCGTCCAGCGTCGCGACCCGGAAATGATCGCGCAGCGTGTAGACCGCTGTCTCCGGGGCGAACACCCAGTCGTCATATTCGCCCACCGCGGGGCAGATGGCCTGAAGCCGGGCCCGGAGTTCGGGCGCGATCCCGGCTGGCGCCACGATCTCGGCTGGGCGCTGCCGTTCGAGCTCGGTCAGCAGCGCGGCGGGCTCTGCCAGCTCCGTCACCTGGAAGTCGGCTGTGGTCAGATCGACCAGCGCCAGCCCGAAAACCGAGCCCATTGGGCAGATCGCGGCCAGGAAATTGTTCCGTTCGGCTCGAAGCATCCGCTCGTCGAAATGTGCGCCCGGGCTCAAGACCTGCGTGACCTCGCGTTTGACCAGGCGCCCGGGGCGGGCCTCCTCGAGCTGGTCGCAGATGGCGACCTTGCGTCCCGCCTGGAGGATCCGGGCGATGTAATTGCCCGCGGCGTGGTAGGGGATGCCGCACATGGGCGCGCTGCCGCGCCGGGTCAGGGCTACGTTCAAGAGCTGCGCCCCCGCCACGGCGTCCTCGAAGAACAGCTCGTAAAAGTCCCCCAGCCGAAACAGCAGCAGCGCGTCCGCCGGCAGCTCGGACTTGATCCGCCGGTACTGCGTCATCATCGGTGTCAGCGATGCATCCTGTGTCATGGCTGTTCCACGCTAAAAGTCTGTGCAAAAATCACTTCCGAATCGGTTTTTCGGCGATCCAGGCGCCCGAGCGCCACTCGCCTTCGGCCCGGGTGGCGGCGCGTCGAAGACCCCACTGGCGGCAGGCCGCCTGCAGCGCCGCAAACTGCCCACGCAAAATCCCCGCCATCACCAGCCGCCCCCCCGGCCGCAGCCAGGAGACGATCCGTTGCCCCTCCTCTCGCAGCAGCCCGAACTCGAGGTTGGCGCAGATCATATCGTAGATCCCCCGCTTGCGGAAGGGCGCCGACCGGACGTCGGCCAGGCGAAACCGGACATGGCCGGCCGATGGGTTGCGCTGCCGGTTGGCTCGAGCGATCTGGACCGCGGCCGGATCATGATCCCAGGCATCGACGGGCCGGTAGCCGAGGCGCACCGCCGCCAGGGCCAGGATGCCGCTCCCCGTCCCCACGTCCAGGAAGGCCTGCCGCTGGCCCCGCCGCCGCCCGCGCGCCAGTTGCTCCAGACAAAACCGCGTTGTCGGGTGATGCCCGGTCCCGAAGCTCAGCCCGGGATCGAGTGTGATCACGGCCTGGCCAGGCCGCGCCCGCCGCCGGCTCCAGCTCGGCCGGATCAGCAGTCGATCCCCCACCTCGAACGCCCGGAAATGCCGCCTCCACGATTCCGCCCAGTTTTCACGGCGCAGACGGCGGATCCGAACCCGCCCCGGAACCGAGGCCAGGCCCGGCTTGGCCAGCTTGGCCAGCAGCTCCAGCAGCCGCCTGCGCAGCGCGTCCGCTGGGGCCGGGAGCCGGGCCAGGTAATTCCCCACCCAGATCGACGGGCGCCCCGCCCGCCACTCGACCGCCGCCGCCTGGCCCGTGATGCCGGCCAAGCCGGCGGCGGCCCGCGCCTCAGCCTCGGGGGCCACCTCGATCCCGACTCGCCAGACCGCGCGGCCTGTGCTCTTCGATCCCTTGCGCCGGGGGCTGCCACCGAGGCGCTTTGCGGAGCCGCCCTCGAGCTGCCGCCGAGCGGGCGACCCGGGCCGGCCATGGCTGCCGGCCATGGCTGCCGATCGCATTATCGAGCTGGTCATGCGAATCTCCGCGGCTCTCCCCAGGCTGCCATCAAGGCGACGCGGCAGCCGCCTGCAGATCGAACAGCCGGCTCAAGGCCGAGCGTCCCAGGGCGATCATCGAGGCGAGCTGTTCCTCACTGAAGCTGGCCCTCTCGCCGGTTCCCTGGACCTCGACGAATTCGCCGGCCGAGGTCATCACCAGGTTCATATCGACGTCTGCGGCGGAATCCTCCTGGTAGCACAGATCGACCCTCGGCTGGCCTCCGATCAGGCCCACGCTGACCGCGGCCACGCTGTGCCGGATCGGGTCCGAAGGCAGCAGGCCATCGGCCCGGAGCTTTCCGATCGCCAGCCGCAGGGCCACGCTGGCCCCGGTGATGGCCGCCGTCCGCGTCCCGCCGTCCGCCTGGAGCACGTCGCAGTCGATCCAGAGCGTCCGGCTGCCCAGCCGCTCGAGATCGACCGCCGCGCGCAGGGCCCGCCCGATCAGCCGCTGGATCTCCTGCGTCCGCCCCTCGATCCGGCCTCGGCTGATCTCGCGCGGCTTTCGGCCGAGAGTCGAGTATGGCAGCATCGAGTATTCGGCGGTGATCCAGCCCCCGGGCACGCCCTGCTCCTTCATCCATCGGGGCACGGCCTCCTCGACGGTTGCGGCGCAGATGACGCGCGTCTGGCCCCACTCGATCAGGGTCGACCCGGCGGCATGCGGCGCGATGTGGTTGCGGAAGCCGATGGGACGAAGCTCGTCGGGCCGCCTTCCATCGGGACGCGACGCAGCCTCGCCGGGCGCCGCCGGGGACGATCGATCCAGGTCATGGCTCATGGCCGCGATGATAGCGGCGTTTCTTCCGCGAGACAGCCCTATCTTTCGGCTGCGAGGCGATGGCCGGCCCCCAGGCCCGGATCCGGATTCGAGAGGAAGAACTCGAGTGCGTCGCGAACGCCGTGCCCGCTCGAGTGGGGGCTGACATAGCCGCCCAGGCCGCGGACGGCAGCCTGAACCTCCGGGACCGCATTTGCCGGCGCCGTCAGGTAGTGGGCGTATTCGCGCGACAGCATGGGGAGGTCGTTGACGTGATCTCCCGCCGCGAACACGGCGCGCGCCGGGCATCCGAGGCGGCGGACGATCTCGCCCAGCGCGCTTCCTTTGTTGTAGGCGCGATGGCTGAACCGGGCGTAGACGCTGTTCCGCACCACCATCAGGTCCGGCTCGTCCGCAAACACCGCGGCCAGGCGGTCCAGGATCGCGTCGGTGTCGGCATCGCTCCCCGCCATGAGGCAGAAGGGCGAGTAGCGGTCATCGTAGACCAGGGCCGAGAAATGGCGGCGGATCCATGCGACCACCTCGGGGAGCCGGGGGCGAATCCGGGCGAAGAGCTGCTCCTGGTCGAGCTGGCACCGGTCGTTCCAGTCCGCCAGCGCCACGAACGACTCGTTTTGGCGGACATGGATCTCGCGCTCGACGACGACCAGGAAATCGGGCGAGACACGGAGGCGGGCCTCGTCGAGGGCGACCAGGAGGTCGGGGAGCGTTCGGCCGGTGTTGATGACCCAGCGCGCCCCCCGGGCCTGCAGGTCGGCCAGGAGCGATTCCAATGCCGCCGGCACCGGCGGCTGCTCGCCCTCGGCATGGAGCGTGCCGTCAAAATCCGTGCAGATCACCTGGATCATCCCCGTCGCCATGCGAAACCAAGCATCGTGGGCCGCGCGCATTTGTCAAAGGAAAACCCGGCGCGGGCAGAACAGCGGCGAATCAGCGTGTCTCGAAAGGAAAAAAGGGTTGCCCGGCGGCGGCAGGGCGGGGCATGATTGGCGGCAGCGCGTTTCCCGGGGCGCATGCCCGGTGTCTGTGCATGCCGGGGAAGCGCCCAAATCATTGCCAAAGCCAATAACTATGAAGGTTGAATTCTACGGCCACGTCCGCCAATACGACAACATCCGATCCGAAATTGACGCCAACATGCAGGCGGTGCTGCGGAGCGGCAGCTACGTGCAAGGCCCGATGCTGAAGCGATTCGAGGCCGAGCTGGCCGCCTATCACGGGACGAAGCACGCCATCGGGGTTGGCAACGGGACGGACGCCATCTGGCTGGCGCTGATGGCGCTCGGGATCGGGCCGGGCGACGAGGTCATCACGCATGCGAACACATTTTTCGCGACGGCGGAGGCGATCTGGATTGCGGGGGCCACGGCGGTGTTCGTCGATTGCTGCCCGAAGACGAAGTGCATCTGCCCGGATCGAATCGAGGCGGCGATCACGCCCAAGACCAAGGCGATCATCCCGGTTCATCTCTACGGCCAATGCGCGGACATGCCGGCGATCAAGCGCATCGCCGACAAGCACAGCCTCCGCCTGATCGAGGACAACGCGCAGGCGATCGGCGCCCACGGGCCTGGCTTCAAGATCGGCCATCTGAGCGATGCGGCCACCACCAGCTTCATCATCCAGAAGAACCTCGGGACCTTTGGCGACGGCGGTGCGGTCGTGACGAACTGCCCGAAGATGGACGCCGCGATCCGCAAGCTGCGGAACCACGGCTCGACCGCGCGGAATGTCCACAGCTACGGATTCAACAGCCGGCTGGACGACCTGCATGCCGGGGTACTCAGCGCGAAGCTCAAGCATATCGACGCGTGGAACGACCTGCGCCGCCGCTGGGCGGCCCGGTATACGGCCGGCCTGCAGGCCTGCCGGACGATCGACCTGCCCGTCGAGCTGCCCGGCTACCGCCATATCTTCCATCTCTACGTGATCGAGACCAAGAAGCCCGAGTGGCGCGACGAGCTGGTGGATTTCCTGGTCAAGAACGGCGTGGATGCCAAGACGCATTACTCGATCGCGATCCACAAGCAGGAGGGCTATCCGTGGGGCAAGGGCGCCCGGATCGCCGGCAGCCTGACCAACGCCGAGGCCAACGCGGCCTGCTGCGTCAGCCTCCCGATGTTCCCCGAGCTGCGCGAGGACGAAGTGGATTACGTGATCGAGCTGGTGAAGAAATGGGATGCCCAGCATGCGGCTCAGGCGCCGGCGGGCAAAGGCCCAGCCCAGAGCGGCGCTCTCTGCTCCTGCTGCCGCTAGATAGCTTATGACCACGTACAGCGTTCTCGTTGTTGGGATGGGCAAGAGGGGCATGCATCATGCCGCCAACTTCAACGCCAATCCCCGGTTCCGGGTGGCTGGCCTGTGCGACATCGACCCCGCGCGGCTCGAGGCGGCAGCCGCCAAGCTCGGGAATCCGCAGACGGGCTCGGACGCGGGCGCCCTGGGGCGCGAGGTGCGGCCGGATGTGTTTTGTTTCTGCACCTTGCCAGGCCTGCGGATCCCGATGATCCGGGCGGCGATCGATGCGGGCGCGAAGCTGATCGCATTCGAGAAGCCGGTGGCCCTGACGAGCGCCGAGCTGTTCGAGATCCGCCGTCTTATCCAGTCGGCTGGCGCCAAGGCGGTGGTCAGCCACCAGCATCGCTACGGCGTTCATTACCGGAAGGTGAAAGAGATCATCGCCAGCGGCGCCCTGGGCCGGGTTCACACTGTGTACGGGACCGCCACCGGCTGGATGACCCACATGCTGTCGCACCTGATCGACTACACCCGGTGGTATAACGACAACGCGGCGGCGACGTGGGCGATGGCGCAGGCTGCCGGCCGGATCAAGCTCGCCGACAACCACCCCTCGCCCGATTACATCGCCGGGTTTGTCCAGTTCGCCAACGGGGTGCGGGGCATCTACGAGTGCGGGGCGGGCGCGCCCGACCAGCCCGAGGTGGCCAAGTGGTGGGGCAAATGCCGGATGGGCGCCCAGGGGACGGAGGGGTTCGCCGAGGTGCTGACCAACGGCGGCTGGCGGGCCGTGACCCGGGCCGGCGGCTTCCAGTCCGGCGAGGGCGCCATGAACTACGAGCTCGATATGCCCCCTTACATCCAGGACATGGCGGCCTGGCTCGATGACGACCGGCAGCCGCATCCCTGCAACCTCGAGCAGGCGTGCCAGGGAGCGGAGATCATGTTCGCCCTGCAGCGCTCGGCCGCCGAGGGCGGGCAGATCGACTTGCCCCTGGCCGCCGGGGCCGACGAACAGGCGATGCTGAAGGCGAAGGTGCCCGACTGGCCCGCGCGGGCTTCGTGCGAGTCGAACCGGAAGGAATTCGGCCTGTAGCAGCTAATCCGGCCTGGCCGGCTCCTGGGGATAGACCAGGATGCGGTCGTGGACGAGCACGGCGAGGTCGTTGAGGCCGTCGCCGGTCAGGTCGGCAACCAGGGCCTCGCGCGGCTCGAGCCCCTCGGCGCGGCGTCCGCGAAAGGTCCGCTCCTCGAACACGCGCCAGCGGTTGGCGGGCTTGAGCTGGTCAGGCGGCGTGAACGTCACCAGGTCGAGGTGGTTCTTGGCGGTTTCGAGGAAGACGAGATCTTTGCGGCCGTCCTGGTCCAGGTCGCCGGCCACGACATCGTTGAGGTAGCCATCCTTGATGGGGGTTTCATATCCGCCGAGCTCCTCGAAGGCCCATGTGGCCCCGGCGAATCGCATCCAGGCCACCGCCGCCGGCCCCATCAGCGCGATGCAGTTGGCCCGGGCAGCGCCCAGAGCGACCGGCTCGAGCCGGTGAAAATCCGACACGGGCAATGGCAGGTTGCGGACCGCCTGCCACGCGCCCGCCGCGTCGCGCTCGCAGGCGGTCAACGCCTGGCGCTCGGCATCGAGCAGGAACACCGTCGCGACGCGGTTGCTGCCGTTGCGGAGGGCTGCGGCTCCGACGATGCGCGAGTTGCTGGCGGCGCCGTTGATCTGCTCCTTGACGCGGAAGGTCCAGTTGGTTGGCTGGGCGTCGCCGGCCGGAGAGCCGCCCGGCTCGAGCACGACCGCGCGCACGAAGTTGCGCTGGGCCAGCAGCGCCTCGGGCCGGCCGTCCCCGTCGACGTCGGCCTGGCTGAGCCAGGGCTTTTCGATGTTGCCGCCGGGCGGCGCCAGGTCGAGCTCCTCGAAAGCCTCGGCGGTTTTCTGGCGCAGGATCTTGATCTTCTCGTACTCGATCAGCAGCGCGAGGTCGGCCGCTCCGTCCTGGTCCAGATCGTGAAACGCCAGCGCCAGCGGATTGGACTTGAACTGATCGCTGAGGTTCTGGCGGCGCCGGGGCCCCTTGGCCGGCCCCCATTCGAGGATGCGTTTGCCCCCGTCGATTTCGAGGACGGCGGCCAGGACGGGCGGCGCGCTCGATGAGAGGCAGCCAACCGCGATCGCAAGGGGCCGGCCCGCCAAGGGCAGGATCTCCGGGAAAGGCAGGCCGCCGGACTTGCCCAGACGGGTCATGCCCACCTGGCGTTCCGATGTGCTCAGCAGAAACAGCTCGGTGCGCCCGTCGCGGTCCCAGTCCATCGCCGCCAGGGTGTTGACGCCGGTGAGCGTGGGGAAGCTCCGCGCCACGCCCATCTGCCCGCCGGGCTCCTGGCGATAGAGCGTCACCAGGCCGCTGTCAGGCTCGGCCACCAGCAGATCCAGCCGCCCGTCGCCGTCCATGTCCGCCCAAACCATCCCGCGGCGATCCTGGGTGGATTTGTTCTGGGGCAGCACCTCGAACAGCCCCTCGCGCAGCTCGCCCAGGAGCGGCGCCGCGGGGCGCTCGGCGAACGCCGAGAGCTGAACGCGCCCGCTGCTTTGCGCGACGGTGATGATCTCGGGCTTCCGGTCTCCATCGAGGTCTTCGGCGGTGTAGGAGCGCATCGGCGGCAGCCGGAAATAGACCTCGGGTCCGAGCTGCCCCGATCGGCTCTGCAGACGGAACCGAAGCGGCGTGGGGCTGTCCCAATTGACGAGGAGCAGATCGTCGCGCCGATCCTTGTTGATGTCGAGGACCTGAACCGATTTGACCTGGCCGGAATAGGGCCATCGCTCCGGCTCCGCCAGGGTGCCATCGGACCGCTGCCGCAGGTAGTAGCCGCAGCTTTCCCCCAGCAGCACCAGATCCAGCGCGCCGTCGCCATCGAGATCGCCCGAGACCATCGAGTTGGGATTGAGCAACCCGTCTGCGATCGGGAACCGCTTGGGCGTGTCCCAGCCCTCCTTGCCGAGGCGGTAATGCACCACCAACTCCTTCGGCTCGCCATAGTAGGCCAGGTCGGGACGGCCATCTCCGTTCAGATCGGCCACCACCAGGCTCGCAATGCGCTTCTCGGACGCCACCGACTCGATGCGAAAGCGGGCGTCGGGTGGCAGCTCGTTCACCGATTCCGGCCGCGGCTTCGGCTGGGAAACGGCGTTGGACCGGCCCGTCTGGTTCATGAGCAGGTTGATCTTCGAGCGCAGGCTGTTGACGACCACCAGATCCAGAAGCCCGTCGCCGTCCATGTCCGCCGCCTGCATCCGGGCGATCATGTTGTCGATCGGGAAGATCTCCGGCCCCGTGAAACCGAAGCGCGATCCCGGCGAATCCTGGCCGCGCGCGCGCGGCGCCGCCGCCAGCGCCGCCGCGGCGAGGAGGAGGAACAGGAGACGAG
This sequence comes from Verrucomicrobiota bacterium, assembly GCA_022711435.1. Classification (GTDB taxonomy): domain Bacteria; phylum Verrucomicrobiota; class Verrucomicrobiia; order Limisphaerales; family UBA1319; genus JAGMXM01. The sequence continues at coordinate 52,847 of JAKLFB010000009.1, read as the reverse complement.
GAAAGCGGCCTCTGCCGCAAGCGATCCACAGTTCGAGCATGCGGCCACGATGCCAATCGGGCGGCCCGTTGGCCAGCGGATTTCGCATCGCCTATCGGGAGGCGCGGCGGTCGATCCAGACGGCCCCCACGATGATGAGGCCCTTGACAATCTGCTGGTAGTAGGAGGCGACGTTGAGGAGATCGAGCCCGTTGTTGATCACCCCCATGAGCAGGGCGCCCAGGATCGTGCCGCCCACCCCGCCGACACCTCCGGACAGGCTGGTGCCCCCGATCACCGCTGCCGCGATGGCATCCAGCTCGTAGGCCACTCCCGCGTTCGGCTGGCCCGTTGTCACGCGCGCCGCCAGCACAACTCCCGCCAGGCCCGCCCACGCGCCGCAGATCGCATAGGCGAAGATCTTCACGGCGTGGATGCGGATGCCCGAGGCCAGCGCGGCCAGCTCGTTCCCGCCCACGGCGTAGACATGACGCCCCAGGCGCGTCCGGTTGAGCAGGACGTGCGATCCCAGAGCGACTCCGGCCAGGATCCACACCGGCACGGGCAGGCCTGCCAGATCCCCGCTTCCCAGGCCGGTGAATCCCGCGCTCAGGTTGGAGACCGGCCGCCCGCCGCTGGCGACCAGAGCGAGCCCGCGCGCGATGGTCATCATGCCCAGCGTGACGATGAATGGCGCCACCCGCCCCTTGGTGACCACGAGCCCGTTGGCCGCGCCCCCCAGGCCGCCCGCCAGCACCCCCACCGCTACCGGCACCACCAGCGCGTAATCGCCCGGATGCGCGAAGTGCGCCGCCAGCACTCCCGTCAGCGCGACCATCGAGCCCAGCGAGAGATCCACGCCCCCCGTCAGCAGCACGAAGGTCACCCCGACGGCGAGGATTCCATTGATGCAGATCTGCCGCATGACGATCACCAGGTTCTGCGCGGTGAGGAAGCCGGGCTTGGCCACAGCCAGCGCTCCCGAGAGCATCACCAGGGCCACGATCAGCCCATAGCGCCCCAGCCACCTCCAAAGCCGATCGGCATTCCCTGGCAGCGGCCCCATTGCATTGGATTCGGAGGACATGAGCATCAGGCGGGCATGGCGTGTCGGAGGATCTGATCGGGCGAGGCGCGGCGCGGGTCCAGGCGCGCGACCACCTCGCCGCCGCGCATCACCAGGAGCCAATCGCTCAGGGCCAGCAGCTCCGGCATCTCGGAGGAAACCAGCAGCACCCCCCGGCCCTCCGACGCCAGCCGCCGGATCATGGCGTGCACCTCGGCTTTGGCCGCAATGTCGATCCCGCGCGTCGGCTCGTCCAGAATCATGATCTCCGGATCGGCCATCAGAGCGCGGGCGATCAGGATCTTCTGCTGGTTTCCACCGCTCAGTGCGCGGATGTTCTGGCGGCGGTGGGCGGCCTTGATTCCGTAGGTCCGGATCTGATGGTCGGCCTGCCGGGCTTCCTCCTGCCGGACGATCCACGGGCCGCGGCAGCATCGGCTGAGGGCGGTGAGCGTGAGGTTGTGGGCCACCGACATCGAAGGCACCATCCCGTATCGCTGCCGGTCCTCGCTCACCAGGGCGATCCCGTGCCGCAGGGCGTCGCCCGGACGACGGATATGAGCCCGCCGGCCTCGCACGATGATTTGGCCGGTGTCGGCCGGCGCAAGGCCATACAGAGCGTGCGCCAATGCCGTCCGCCCCGCCCCCAGCAGCCCGGCCACACCCACGATCTCGCCGCGGCGCAGATCGAACGTGATCGCGCGGAAATGGCCGGCCCGGCCGAGCCCGCGCACCTCGAGCAGGAGATCCCCCTGTGCCGGTCCGCGGCCATCCTCTCCACCGGGCGCCGCGCAGGCGAGTGCTGGGGGAGACTCCCCGAGCCAAGGTTCGCGTCCTGAGCCGGAAATGACCGCTGCCCTCTCCCCCGCGACCCGCGGGGGAGAGGGTGGCTGAAGGCCGGGAGAGGAGGCGTGGGGGGGCTCCTTCATCCAGGCAGTTCTTTCTCCGACCATCAATGCGATCAGCTTTTCCTGCTCCATGCCGGCCGCCGGGAGAGTGGCCACGCGGCGCCCGTCGCGCAAGACGGTGATCTCATCCGCCAGGCGCGACACCTCCGCCATCCGATGGGTAATGTAGAGAATGCCAACCCCGGCGGCTCGGAGATCGTTCACGGTCGAGAAGAGCGCCTCGACCTCCCGGTCGGACAGGGCGGAGGTGGGCTCGTCGAGGATCAGGAGCCGGGCATCGCCGGCGAGCGCTTTGGCGATCTCGACGCCCTGCATTTCGGCAACGGTCAGCTCCTTCATGGGGCGCTCGGGCGCGACCGTCAGGCCGAGCCGGTCGAGCCACCGCTGCGCCTGGCGCCGCATCGCCGCCCGATCGATCCAGATCGATCCCCCCCACGCCGGCTCGCGTCCCATCAGGATGTTCTCGGCGACGCTCATCTCGGGGAAAGGGAGCAGCTCCTGGGGCACCATGGCAATCCCCAATCGCCGCGCGTCATAGGGCCCTCGGAAACGCGCGCGATGATCGCCCCACCAGATCTCCCCGCCGTCGGGCGCCAGCAGCCCCGCCAGCATCTTCACCAGGGTCGATTTACCGGCCCCGTTCTCGCCCATGAGCGCGTGGACTCGGCCGGCGCGGATCCCGATCGACACCCCGTCCACGACGCGGACGCCGTCGAAGGATTTCGAGAGGTTGCGCGCCTGCAGCTGCATCCCGCCTGGATCGCCCGTCGCCATTCCCGTGGACCCCAAATCGAAGGCTCTCTCCTATCACGGCAGCGGCGCCTGTGCCAAGAGCGCGGTTTCGCGGGGAGGCTGCGGCCGCAGGCCGGCGGAGAGGGAGGTTCGTGCAGGCGTTGTCGGAGATCCATTTTTGGATTGACGGAGCCGGGCGGTTGATGCCCCGTTATCCTGCCATGAAGAAGACGGAAAAGAGAACCATCCTCGTGATTTTGCGGAACCGGCTGGCGCCGAGCCAGCCGGCCCGGTATGTCGAGCTGGACTGCGACGCCAAAGGCACCATCCTCGAAGAGCGCCCCCTCAAGCGCGAGCCGCGCGATGCTCGCTACGATGAGGTGTGGCAGAACGACGAGGGCAAAGACACCTTGAAATTCACGCACCGAATCAAGCGGATCTACCGGCATCCGCTCCAGAAGAAAGGCGCCTGAATGAGCCCGCGCGCGCGAAATCTCCAATGGCGATGGGCATGGGTCGCAATCGGGTTCGGGCTCGCCGGCGTCCAGGGCGCCGCGCCGCCCCCGGCCGGCCTCGCGCCGATCCATGTAGCCACGAACGGCAATGACGGCTGGACCGGGGCGCTGGCCGCGCCCAATGCGGATCGCACGGATGGTCCGCTGGCCACGATCGCGCGCGCGCGCGACATCATCCGCCAGGCCAGGCGATCCCCGGAGGGATTGCGCTCGGCGGTGCGCGTCGTCATCCACGGCGGCACCTACACGCTCGCAGCCCCTCTGGTCTTCACCTCCGAAGACGGCGGGAGCGCCGATCGGCCGATCGAATATGCGGCTGCCGAGGGCGAGGCGCCCATCATCAGCGGGGGGCGCCGCATCGCGGGGTGGCGCGCGGTGGAGCTCGACGGCCGCAGGGTCATGGCGGCGGACTTGCCGGCTGTCCGGGCCGGCGACTGGTATTTTCACCAGCTATGGATCAACGGCGAACGCCGGCCGCGGGCGCGGCATCCGAACCAGGGATACCTTGCTGTGGCCGAAATCCCCGATGCCAAACCGGACACTCCGTGGCACCAGGGGCAAGCGGCGTTTCGGTATGCAGCCGGCGACCTCGAGAGATCGCCCGCCATCCGCCAGGCCGAGGTCTGCGTCATGAACCGCTGGATCGAGTCCCACCTGCCGATCACGGACATGGACGAGTCCAACCGCATCGTCCGGTTCGGCAAGCGCTCGGTTTTCAAGCTTGATGCGGGCGACCTGTATTACGTCGAGAACGCGCGGGAGCATCTCGATCGCCCGGGCGAATGGTGGCTGGACGGCGACTCGGGCGTGCTGTATTGCCTGCCGCGCGCGGGGGAGGACCTCGAACGGGCCGAGGTGATCGCGCCTGTCCTGGCCCAGCTGATGCGGCTCGAAGGCGATCCCGAATCGAATCGGTGGATCGAGCATCTGACTTTTCGCGGGATCGTCTTTGCGCATACGGAGTGGTATTTCCCCGGGGGCTTCGACAGCGGGGGCCAGCGGGCCGAGGTCTGGCCGCCGCCGGCGGCGGCGGTCGGCGGCTTCGCGCAGGCTGCCATCGGCGTGCCGGGATCGGTGCATGGAGCGGCGCTCCGCCACGTGGTGTTCGACCAATGCCGCTGGATCCACCTGGGCGGCTACGGGCTCGAGCTGGGACGCGGCTGCCGGGACAACCGGATCCAGCGGTGCGAGCTGGGAGACCTGGGCGCCGGCGGGATCAAGCTGGGCGAAACCGCCATCCGGGACTCGGCCGGCGACGTGGCCCGGGACAACGAGGTCAGCGACTGCCACATCCACGACGGCGGCCGGTTCTTCCACAGCGCCATCGGCATCTGGATCGGCCAGTCGCCTGGGAACCGGATCCGCCACAATCTCATCCACGATTTCTACTATTCGGGGATCTCGGTGGGATGGACCTGGGGATACGGCCGCGCCTTGGCGACGAACACCGTCGTCGAGTTCAATCACGTCCACCACATTGGCAAGCTGAGCGATGGCGACGGTCCGATCCTGAGCGACATGGCCGGCATCTACACCCTGGGCCGGCATACGGGAAGCGTCATCCGAAGCAACCTGTGGCACGACGTCGCCGGGCTGCGATATGGCGGGTGGGGCATCTATTTCGATGAAGGAACATCCGAGATCCTCGCCGAAAACAATCTCGTCATCCGCACCACCCATGGCGGATTCCATCAGCATTACGGCCGGGACAACCGGGTCCGAAACAACGTGTTCCTCTTCGCGCGCGATTTCCAGGTCCAGCGCTCCCGTGCCGAAGAGCACCTGAGCTTCCGTTTCGAGCGGAACGTCGTCGGGTGGCAGGAGGGCAAGCTGCTGCACGGCAACTTCAGCGGCACCAATTACATGTTCGACTCGAACCTCTACTGGCCGCCCCCGGAGCAGGAGGCCCGCTTCGACCAATGGTCCTGGGACGAGTGGCGCCAGCGCGGCCAGGACGTTCATTCCCAGATCGCCAACCCGCGGTTCATGGATCCGGGGGCGGACGATTTCCGGCTGCGCGGCGATTCGCCGGCGCTCCGGCTGGGATTCCGTCCATTCGACCTGCGCGACGTCGGGCCGCGGCCGGTTTCGGCTCGATGATGGAGCGGGGGCCTGCGCCGTGTCGGGAAAGGCGTCTCGTCCAACGGATCTCCTGAGCCGACCGGCGGGCGCCGGTCATTGGAGCAGTCGGTAGGCCAGGGCAACCTGGCCCAGGCATAGAATGCCCAGGCAGATCCACGTCGCCATCTCGCGGGCTCGATGGCTGACCTGGCGGGCTTCCGACAGCCAGAAGATCATCTTCACCGAGCCCAGCTCGAGGATGTCACCCGGCCGGATTCGCGCCGCCTCACCCGCTGGCTCTCCGTTGAGCAAGGCCCCTGCCTGCGGCTCGACCTCGAAAAAAACACCCTGCTCTGGATCCAGCCGAAATCGCCCATGGCGCTCCCAGACGCCCCCGTCTTCGAACCGGACCGGGACCGGCGCCGAGCGGCCCACCTCGCATGGGAACCGCCGGATCCCGATCCGCTCCCCCGCCCGACGCCCCGTCAGAACCTGCAGCTGGACCATCACCAGCCGCGGCGCGGCACGTTGATCTTGTCTCCCGGAAACACCGGCAGATCGAGGGATTGATCGTTGCGCGCCTTGTTGCAGTTGATCTTGATGACCTCGCCGCTGGTGCGGATCAACTCCACCCGCGTTTTCGCTGCGAAATCGGTGAAGCCGCCCCCGGCGGCGATCGCGCCCAGCACGGTCATCTGGCCCAGATGGACCTGCCGGCTCGGAAGCTTCACCTCGCCAAAGATGTAGACGAAGCGGCTGGGCGAATCGACGTTCACGCTCAGGCGGACAAAAAAGGCTGGCACGTAGAGATCGTGGATCTCCTTCTGAAGCTGGCCCGTCGTCTTGCCGGCGGCTTTCACGGGCTCCCTCAGATAGGGCAGGCTGATCGTCCCGTCCTCCTTGATCTGCCCGTCGAACTTGTCCGGCGGATTGGGCACGCCGGAGAACATGATCGTCAGCGGATCGTTCGCCCGCAAAGACGCCACCTCCTGGCCGGAGACAGCGGCCCCTCCCCCCGGACGCGATCCGCCGGTGGTGGCGCATCCAGCCGCCAAGATCATCATCCCGGCCGCCGCCAGGATCCAGCCGCTCATCCCCATCTTGAAGCGAAACCCATTCATAAAGCTCCATCCTAAACCCGGAACGCCCCTGCCAACAACGATAATCGCGCCTCGCTAGGCGACTTCCTGAGGCTCTTTTGCCTTCTCCTTGCCGCGGCTGCGGCGCGACGAGGATTTGCCGTCCTCATCGCGCTTCGAGTAATAGTAGTCGTAATAATACCCGCTGTAGTAGTAATAGTAGGAATCCTGCGAGATGTTGATGTTGTTCAGGACGACCCCCATCAGGTTCCCGCCGACCTTCTCGACCATCTGCTTGGCGCGCATGGTCATCAGCTGGGGATACTTGCGGTATTGAACGACGAGGATGGCCATGTCCACCTCGCTGGCCAGAACGGAGGCGTCGCTGACGCCCATGATCGGAGGCGAGTCGAAGAACACGAAATCGTATCGCTGTTTGACCTCGGTGATGAACTCGCGCATGCGGGTCGAGTTGAGGATGCTGCCGAGCGAGCTGCTGGGGAGCTTGCCGCTGGGCATGAAATCCATCGTGGGCACCCCGGTGGTCTGGACCACCTCTTCGAGCGTGTTCTGCTTGAGGAGGTAATTGGTGAGGCCGATCGAGTTGGACACCTTGAGGAACTTGTGCAGGCTGGGCCGCCGGAGGTCCGAATCGACGATGAGCACCCGCTGCCCGTTTTGGGCGAACACGGTGGCCAGGTTGAACACGGTGGTGGACTTGCCCTCGCCCGCCCCGCCGCTGACGACGGTCAGGGTGTTCCGGCGGTCATCCTTGCGGCTGAAGAGCAGGTTGGTGCGCAGGACGCGATAGGCCTCCGCGTGCGGGCTGTCGGGACCCTCGTCGAGCAGGTTGCCGACGTTCTGGGGGATGACGCCCAGGACCGGCGCCTGAAGGGCGCGCTCGACATCGTCGATCGTCTTCACGCTGGTGTCGAGGTACTCGATGAAGAAGGCAAGGCCGATCCCCACCACCAGTCCCACCACCACGCCCAGCGCGATGTTCACCGGCACGTTGGGGCGGACAGGCCGGAGGCCGGGCTCGGCCGGATCGACGATCTCGACCATCGAGGTGCTGGGCATCTTCACATCCACGCTTTCGGCGATGATCTTCATGTTCATGGCATGGAGGATCTGCCGCTGGGAATCGAGGTCGCGCTTGGCGAGGAGGTAGGGGCCGTAGCGGGAGGCCTTCTCGAGGTCCTGCTGCTGGGCTTTCTGGAGTGCCTCGGTCGCCACCTCGAGGTCGCTCTGGGACGCTTTGACCTTGTTATCGAGGCCGGTCAGGATGCCGGCGATCTTGGCCTCGATCTGCTGGTCGACCGTGGTGAGAAGGTCTTTGGCTTTCTGGACATCGGGATTTTGGGCGCCGTAATCGCGGGTGAGGGTGGTGAGCTCCTGCTCGACCCGGCTGTAGTCCGTCAGCAGCTGGGCGAGCATGGGATCGGGGAACGCGGTCGGCAGAGCCTTGCGGAGGGTGGCGCGGTCCAGGGCCAGCAGGTTGGTCAGGCCCGCGTTGAGCTGGCTGTAGGATCGCTGGGCGTTGATCCGCTCCATCTCGAGGCGGCGGACCGTCTCGGGCTCGAGAGGGTTGGCCTGACCGCTGTCGACCACGGCGTCCGAGATCTGAAACTCCTCGCGGAGCTTGGCGATGTTGCTTTGGGCCTCCTCGACCTTCTTGCGCTGCTCCTCCAGCTGCTGCTCGAGGACGCGGATGCCGCCCATGGCGGCGACCTCGCGCTGGCGGCTTCGAGTCTGGCGGTAGGCCTCGGCGATGGCGTTGGCGATGGTCGCCGCCTCGCGCGGGTTCTCGCTCAGGAACCGGATCTCGATCAGCGAGGTGTTCCGCGATTGCCGCACATCGAGGTGATTGCGCAGGACGGTGTAGGCCTCGTTGGGGGTCAGCGGGATGCCCGCGTTGTACTTGGCCGCCCAGTTGGTCATCAGGCTCAGGTTGGTGATGACCTCGTAAAGGACCGTCTTGGACTGGATTTTCTCGAACTGGGTCTGAAGCCAGTAGGGGTCGTAGGTGCTGACGTTCTGGCGCATCTCGAAGAGGCCGGAGATGTCGGACGCCTCTTTCTCGACCGAGATTCGCACCGTGCTGGCGTAGTAGCGGGGCAGCCAGTACGTCACCACAGTGGTGGTCAGCACCACCAGCAGGAACACCGCAAAGATCACCGTCTTGCGGATCCGGATGATGCGCCAGTAATCCAGAAAGTGAAGCTGCGATTCGGCGGCGGGCGGGGAGAAATTTTCCATGGATTAAAAAAAAGGAGGCTGAACGATTATTCCAGCCTCCCGTCTGAATCTCAAAGACACGAACTAGTAGCTGGCAATCAGCCCAACATAAACTCGGTTTCGATCGTAGCTGCGGCCGGTGACATCGGAGCTCAGGTCGTCGAAATTGTATCCGACATCGGCGGCCAGGTATTGGTTGATCTGGTAGGCCAGGTTCAGGCCCACCACGACGTAATCTTCGGAGTCGTCGTCATAGATGCCTTCGTTGAACGAGGCATGCGTGTATTGGACCAGCAGCTTGCCGGTCAGCTTGGCGGTCAGCTTGTGCGTGATGTCGCCATAGACCGTAGTCGCCTGCTCGTCGAGCGCCTGCATGTATTCCGATTCCTGCCGGGTGTAGCGAACACCCAGCTTGGCGACGCTGCCCGCCATGTAGGTGTAGCTCAGGCTCGCATCCGCATAGGGCGCCCACCGGCTGTCGTCGGTGATGGGCAGGCCGGGGGCGGCCTGGTCGGCATCCGGGTACTTGATGTTCTGGGCGCCCAGACGGAGCGCGCCCACCAGATCCGATGTGAACCCGTGATCCACGCCGGCATAGAAGTAGTGGATCCTGGCGTTGCGGGAGTCGGCCGGCCCGATCACGTTGATCCAGGAAGGATCCCCGTCGTTGGTGTGGTCGACGAACCCGTATTGGTATCCCAGGAGCGCCACGGTCTGCGGGGAGACTCGATAGCGCAAGTTCAGGTGCGGATAGTGCTCGATGCGGTCGAGGTAGGTGTACTGGGCCGCCTTCTTGTCGTCGTAGTTGTAGAGGTTGTTGGCGTAGCCAATATCGAACCCGAGCGTCGGGGTGAAATCGCCCGTCAGGACGATGTTGCCCAGGTTGCGGATGTTATTGCCGTTGATGCGAATCCTCTGCCCGCCGCCTTGGATGGCCGGCTCCTGAGAGATGACGAACGAGTCGCTCACATCGAGCCGGTAGCTGTCCGAGAACGCGTGGTTCAACCTGGCGTCGATCTGGTGGGTGTGGTCGGCCGAGTTGCTGTCGCGATCCTCGTACCAGTACATTCCGTAGGTGTAGCCCAGGGACGCCATGGTGGCATCGGCGACGTAGCGGGCTTCAACCGAAGGGCTTACCACCACGCCAAAGCTGTCTCGCTTCCCCAGGTTGGAGGGCAGAGTGGTGTAATTGTCGTCGTAAAATCCCCGGAGAGCCAGCGAGACACTCCACCACTTGCTGCTTTCCTGCGACGTCAGGCCTGGCGCGTACGCCGCTTGCAGACCAACCGCGCCCAACGCGGCAATACTGGCAGTGGTAATGATTCTTTTCATAACTTTTTTCAATTCACTGGTTTCGCCCTAAGTCAGCATTCAGAAATTATGGTCACTTCTACGGTTCCTGCAAGGAATTGTCAAACATAAATCACCGCTTTTCCGCCGGGCACGGATCCGACCAATTCCTATTGACGGTCCAGACCGCTCCAGCGTTCGAAATCCGCCAAAAACAAATAATCGGGCAGCAGCTTGGTCCAGACGTGGCGCAGAGGGAATCCGGGGGGGATTCGGCCCTGGACGGCGGTGCGCAGGATGAACTGCCCCCAGGCCCGCTCGTCCCCCTTGATCAACTGCGACAGGAACGGCTGCTCGAGGATCACCGGCCCGAGCATCAGGCCTTTGACCGGCTTTTGGAAGTCGTTGATGGCGTAAAAGTCCTGATCGGGATTGACGGTCAGCCAGAGGCATTGGCGGTTGCCGTACCAGGCGGTCGCCCACGGCATGTCGCTCATCATGAGCTCATCGGGGCGCATCAGCCCCGTCATCTGCTGGATCAGCCATGGGTAATAGGGCGGATACGCCATGTGCGATTGCCGGGGAGGCAGGAGCGTCAGCCAGAGCGGCGCGCAGAACACCAGGCCCGCGCCCACAACCACCCACCGGCGCAGCGGCGGGAACGGCATCTGCAGCCGCTCCAGCAGCCAGTGAAACATCCCCGCCCCCAGCACGAAAACCACCGGCGCGGCGATCACCAGGAAATTCTCGGAGTTGATGTCCGGCGTCCATTGGCTCAGGTAGGTTCTTCCCATGGCCTGGACCAGCGCCATCAGCGGCAGACAGCAGACCACGAACAGCCGGATTCGAGACGCGGCAACCTGGCGGAAAGGCACCAGCAGCCCCGCCAGGAAGAAGGCGGTGATCCAGTTGCCGCCGAGCCGCGGCAGGCTGTCCTGGATGACTCGCTGGCCGTTGGTGGTCAGCTTCCGGAGCTGGTCGTCGATCGAGAAGAGGTTGATCTTGGCCGGATCGGGGTGGACGGACCGTTCGAGAGTGGTGCCGGGATAGCTCGCGGTGTCCATGTAGAGGGCGTATCCGGCGGTGCCGAACAGCGCGCCGCTCAAGCGGTAATTTCGGTAGAGCCAGGGAGTCCAAAGGAGCCCCATCACCAGCAGAGCCACCGGGATGAGCAGCCCCCGCCGCCGGGGCGCGAACCAGAAGAAGAAGAGGGCGACCGGCGCCGCCAGCCAGGCGAACGAATAGCGGGTCAGCGCCCCCAGGCCCAGGAGCAGGCCCACCCAGATCGCCCGGCAGAAGAACCAGCCTGCGCCGCGGTCCTCCTCGCGCTCGGCCCGCTCGACCCGCACCAGCGCCAGCGCCAGCACCAGAAACAGCGCCACCAGGAAGGAGGTGGACAGCCCCGACACGCTGAACCGCCAAAAGACGTCCGATCCCAGCATCAGCCCCGCCGCCAGCCACGCGACGGACGGGTTGAACAGCTTCCGGCCCAGCCGGAACACGAGCGCGACCCCGGCCAGGAACCAGAACTGGTTGAACCAGGCGATCCGGAAATCGCCCGGGTATCGATCGAACTTGCGGTCGGGCGGGACCGCGGCGGGCATCGGGGCCGCTTTCATGAGGGCGGCCAGCATGAGCGGATACAGGGGTGGATGGGCCAGGTCGGGGTGGCCGTCCCGCAACAAAGCGTCGGGCCGCTGGAGATGGGACTGCACCAGGTGCAGGCTCAGCGGGCGCACGAACAGCGTCGTGAACCCGCGCCCCTCGGCCAGGTTCCGCGCCAGCTGCGCTGTGTCCATGGCCTCGGGCGCCGTGAATTGGCGGTATTCGCGCAGGTCGTAGAAGACGACGCCGCCGAGGATCGCCAGGAACAAGGTGATCCGCTTGATCCAGCGGACGCTGGCGCCCTCCTCGAGCTTGTAGATCCAGTTTTGAATGCCAGGCAGCATCAATTACCCTCCAGTTGAAGCCCATGCAGTTTGCGGTGCAATGTCCGCCGGCTGATCCCCAGCTGCCGCGCCGCCTCGGTCCGGCTGCCGCCGGCCGCCTCGAGCGCCTGGATGATCATCCGCTTCTCCGCCTCGCGCAAGTTCAGAGTTCCCGTCCCGGCGGGCGCCGTCGCTTGGATCGCCTTGGGCCCTCCCTCTCCGGCGCCGGGCGCCGCGCGGAGCGCCGGGGGCAGGTCCCGGACGGCGATCCGGTCGCCGCGCCCCATGACCACCGCGTGTTCGAGCGCTGTGCGCAGCTCGCGGACATTGCCCGGCCAGCGGTAGGCGAGGAGGGCCTCCAGGGCCTCGGGGGTCCACTCCCGGACGGGCTTGCCGTTCTCGCGCGCGAACTCGCGCAGGAACTGGCGCGCCAGCAAGGGCAGGTCCTCGAGCCGCTCTCGCAGCGGCGGCAGGACGATCTCGACCACCGCCAGGCGGAAGAAGAGGTCCTCGCGGAACGCGCCCGTCTCGACCAGCCGGCGCAGGTTCTTGTTGGTCGCCGCGACCAGCCGGACGTCGGCCGTCAGCGTCCGGTTGGATCCCACTCGCTCGAAGGTCCGCTCGCCCAGGAACCGGAGCAGCTTGACCTGCAAGGCCGCGTCGATCTCCCCGATCTCGTCCAGGAACAGCGTCCCGCCCTGGGCCTGCTCGAACCGGCCGATCCGGCGCTCGTGGGCGCCGGTGAACGCCCCTTTCTCGTGCCCGAACAGCTCGCTTTCGAGCAGCGTGGGGGAGAGCGCTGCGCAGTGCACCGCCACCAGCGGCATGCGGGCCCGGGGGCTGAGCTGGTGCAGCGCCCGCGCCACCAGCTCCTTGCCCGTCCCGCTCTCGCCCTCGATCAGAACCGTCGCCCGCGTGGGCGCCACCTGCCGGACGATCTCGATCACCTCGCGCATCGGGGCCGATTGCCCGATGATCTGCTCGAGGCCGTAGTGGGTGTCGAGCTGCTGGCGGAGCTCGACGTTCTCCGCCTCGAGCTTCTGATGCCGCAAGGCGCGCGCGATCCGCATCTCGAGCTCCTCGATCTGGAGGCGCCCCTTGGCCACGTAATCATCCGCTCCCTGCCTCATGGCCTCGGCCGCGATCTCCTCCGATCCGTAGGCGGTCATCAGGATGCAGACCGGCGGGCGCGGCAGCGATTTGGCGCGCCCGATCAGCTTCAGGCCGTCCTCGCGCGGCAGGCGCAGGTCGGTCAGCAGGACGGTGAAGGTCTCCCGCTCGAGCAGGTCCATCGCGGCGGCGGCGTCCTCGGCCACATAGATGTCGTAGCGGTCCTCGAGCGCGGCCCGCAGCCCGTCCCGCGTCGGCTTCTCGTCATCCACGATCAGGAGCATCGGTTTGGTGTCAGCCATCGAGACGCTCCTCGAGCAGGGGCGGGCCGGGCTCGCGCGCCGGCAGCCAGACCCGGAAGGCCGTGCCGTGGCCGACCCGGCTCTGGATGTCGATCCGCCCGTGGTGCTCCCGGACAATGCGCTGCACGATCATCAGCCCCAGGCCGGTCCCCCGCTGCTTGGTGGTGTAGTAGGGCTCGAAGATCCGGTGGATCATCTCGGGCGCGATCCCCCCGCCGGTGTCCTCGACGCTGACCCAGACGCCGTCGCCCGCCGTCCCGGTCTGGAGGGTCAGCACCCCGCCCCGGGTCATCGATTGCATCGCGTTCTTGATCAGGTTGACCAGGACCTGCTGGATCTGCGCGGGATCGAGCGGCGCCATGGGCAGAGAGTCGGCCAGGCGCTGGCTCACGGTCAGGCCGCGATTCTCCAGCTCGGGCCCCAGCAGCTCGAGCGTCGAGGCGGCCACCGTGTTGATCGAGCACGGCTGGAAGCGCGGCGGCACGGGCCGGATCGCCTGCAGGAACTGGGTCACGATGTAGTCCAGCCGCGCGATCTCGCCCTTCGCCACGCCCAGGAATTGCTGCAGCCGGTCCAGATGAGCCTGCGCTTCGGCTCCCTCGAGCCCGGCGGGCCGCCGGCCCCGCCCGCGCCCGGGCGCCGGGCCCTCGGCCGCCCAGGCCCGCAGGCGGCGCAGCTCCCGCTCCATGAGCTGGGTGTGGATGTTCAATGCGTTGAGCGGGTTGCCGATCTCATGGGCGACGCTGGCCGCCAGGAGCGTGAGCGCCTGGATCCGCTCGCTTTCGATCGCCTCGAACGTCTTCTGCCGCGCCTCGGTCGCGTCGTGCAGGATCAGGACCAGGACCTCCTTCCCGGCCGACCCGCCTTCGAGTGGAGCGCCGTAGAGCCGCAGGTACCGGGACCGGGGATACGACACCTCGAATTCCTGGCGCCAGACGCTCTCCTCCCCGGCCATCCCCCGCGCCCGCACCTTGTCCCAATCAAGCCCCGGCAGGAACCGGATCAGCCCATGGCTCTCGGCGGTCTCTCGAGTGACGCCCACCAGCCGTGTGGCCGCGCGGTTGAAATAGGCGATGCGCCCCTCCGAATCCGCCACCAGGACGCCGTCTTCGATCGCGTCGAAAAGCATCTCCAGGAACCGGCGCTCGCGGGCCAGGCGCTGGACCACGGCCTGCAGGCCCTCGCCGTGCAGGCGGTCGATCCGGCCGAGGACCTTGTCCAGAAAGCCCGACTTGGCGCCCGCAGCCGGGGCGGCCGGCGGGGGGGCGGCGGAGCTGTTGTTTCCGGTCAAAGCCATCCTCGGCGGCGAAAATAGAGGATTACCCCCAGCGTGCTGGCGAGCGTGATGCCGGCGATCGACGCGTAGCCCCACGGCCAGCCGAGCTCGGGCATGTGCTTGAAATTCATCCCGTACCACGTGCCCACCAGCAGGGCCGGGGTGGTGATGATCGTGATGAGGGTGAGGAGCTTGATGATCTCGCCGGTCCGGTTGGAGGACATGCTGAGGTAGACCTGGAGGATCCCGGTGAGCGAGTCGGTGTAGCCCTGGGCCTGCTCGCTGATGTGGAACAGCCCGTCGTAGACGTCCCGGTAGTACGGCACCAGGTGCGCCCGGATCAGCTTGAACTCGCCCTGGGCGAACCGGGCGAGGACCTCGCGCTGCGGGCCGATGATCTGGCGCAGGTGGAGCACCTCTTTCTTGATCTGGATGATCTTGTTGAGCGTCTGGTGGGTTGGATTCCGCAGCACGTGCGCCTCCAGCTCCGCAATCTCGATCGACAGCTCCTCGAGCGCCGGCTTGTAGTTGTCCACGATGCTGTCCAGGAGCGAGTGCGCGACGCGGTCCGGCGCCCGCGCGATGTGCACGTTGCTCCGCAGGCACCGCTCCTCGACCGCCTGGATGCTCTTGAGCGGCGTCATGTGATAGGTCACCAGAAAGTGCTTCCCGAGGAAGAAGTCCAGCTCCCGCGTCGCGAACACGCCGTCCTTGCGGCTGTAGTCGACCGCGTGGACCACGATGAACAGATAGGGCGTGAACCGGTCGTCCTCCTTGGGGAGGTACTCCTCGACTTTCGGCGCCGAGCTCTCGGCGACGCAGTCCTCGATCGACAGGGGGTGGAAGTGGAACACGTCCTCGAGGAAATACTTCGCCTCTTCGGCGGTCGGATTCTCCAGGTCGACCCAGAGGAACAGGTTGGTGTCCGCCAGCAGGGTCGGCATCAGAAAGACCTCGAGGTCCTTGCTGTGCAGGCGTCCCTGGGTGGTGAAGGCGAAGGACCGGACCATGATCGGGGCCTGGGAGATTTGATTCAGGGCCGCGTGGGCGGGAGCCGCTGGAACTTCAGCCACCGGGGCAGCTTCTCGGCCTCCCAGATGCGGGGCAGGTATTGGCGGAACCGGGCCACCGCCGCCAGCCGGCCGTGCACCAGCACCTCGGCGGGCAGCGGCCGCGTGTTGTAGTTCGAGGCCATCGAGAACCCGTAGGCACCGGCGCTCATCACCGCCAGGAGATCCCCCTCCTGGACCCGGGGCAGCCTCCGGTTCCTGGCGAAGTAATCGCTCGATTCGCAGACCGGCCCCACCACGTCGCAGGCCACCATCGCGCCATTGCGCGCCGCCACCGGCACGATCTCGTGATAGGCGTCGTAGAACGCCGGCCGCACCAGGTCGTTCATCGCGGCATCCACAATCACGAACGTCTTCGACCCCATCCGCTTCACGTACTCGACCCGGGTGACGAGGATGCCGGCGTTGCCCGCGATGAACCGGCCCGGCTCGAGCAGGATCCGCAGGCCCAGCGGCTCGAGCATCGGCACGAGGTCCGCCGCGTGATCGACCGCTGTCAGCTGCTGCCGGGCGGCCGGGGACTCCCACCAGGCCTCGGCCCCGCTCTCGAGGGCGGCCTCGTAGACGATGCCCAGCCCGCCCCCGGCGCTGAAAAACTCCAGCGGATGATCCTTCTTGAGCTCCTGGATGAGCGGGACCACCTTGCGCGCCGCCACGGCGAACGGCTTGGCCTCCGAGATCTGGGATCCGATGTGCATCTGCAGGCCGCGGATCCGCACGTGCTTGAGCCTGCGCGCCCGGGCCGCCAGGCCGCGGATCTCCTCGAGCGGGATGCCGAACTTGTTGAGGTAGGTCCCCGTGGTGATCTTCGCGTGGGTCAGCGCATCCACGTTCGGGTTCACCCGCAGCGCGACCGGGGCGGCCTTCCCGCGGCGCGCCGCCAGCCGGTCGATCCGCTCCAGCTCCGCCTCGCTCTCCACGTTGAACGCGTAGATCTCCTGCTGCAGGGCGTAATCGATCTCTGCCTGCGTCTTGCCGACTCCGGCGAAAATGCAGGTGCCGGGGTTCCCGCCCGCGGCGCAGACCCGCCGCAGCTCGCCCTCGCTCACGACGTCGAAGCCGCTGCCGAGATTCGCCAGCACCCGGAGCACGGCCAGGTTCGAGTTGGATTTCACCGCGAAGCAGATGCCGTGCGGCACGGCCGCCCAGGCGGCGTCCAGCCGCTGGAAATGCCGGGCGAGCGTCCCTTGCGAGTAGACGTAGAGCGGCGTCCCGTGGGCGCGCGCCAGGGCGTCCACCGACACGTTCTCGCAGGCCAGCTTGCCGTTGACGTACTTGAACTCGTGCATATCAATCCACTCCCAGCATCCTGCCTCCGCTCCACCCCGGAGCCGCCTGGCCCGGGCCGGCTGCGCCGGCGGGGCCGCCGCCCTGCCGGAACGCAGCCATTGCCTAATGCAGCCCGAAGAAGAAAGCAATGTCTTTTAATCGGTGGATTCCGGGGCGTCCCCGGCCGCCGGGGGCGGGCCCGGGGCGGCGGGGGATGCGCCGGGCTGGCGGTAGCTGGCCACCACCCAGTCGCTGAGCACCCGGTCCGGGCGCTCGACGGCGTCCGCGTCCACCTCGAACCGCTGCTGGCCGGTGTTGCGCGCGATCAAGCGGAGCCCGAACTGGTAATCCCGAAACCGCTCGGCGCAGAGGTCGCGCACGGAGACGCCCTGCTCGTCGGCCCGGGCGATGAGCCGCTCGATGGCGGCGGGTGTGAAGGCCAGGCGCAGGCCATGGCTGCGCTCGAACCGGTCGGCGAACTCCTCGACCACCTGCCGGGCGAGCTGCTGCTCCTGGACCTGCTGGCTGGCCAGCAGCGCCGGCAGCGCCCGCTCCGGCTCGTCCACCAGCTCGCGCGTGACCGAGAACCGCCGGATGCCCGTCGAGGGCAGCTCGAACTTGAAATCGCGAAAAACCCGCTCACACACCGTCATCAGCCCCCGGGCGCCGGTCTGCTCGCCGGCGGCCCGCTCGGCGATCCGCCGCAGACCCTCCTCCTGGAAGAGCACCTCGATCCCGTAGGCCCCGAACGTCTGCTCGTATTGCCGGATGATGCTGCCTTCGGACGATTGCAGGATCTGGAACAGGTCGTCCGTCGTCAGCGGGTGGCAGTAGACACGCACCGGCAGCCGCCCGATGAACTCGGGCTCGAATCCATACTCGATGAAATCCCGGGTCCGCGCCTGGCCCAGCACCTGCTCGGAGGTGAGCGACGCGGGCCCCCGGGCGGCGAAGCCGACGACCGCCTCGCGCAGCCGGCGGCGCACCAGGGCTTCGAGGCCGTCGAACGCCCCGCTCACCACGAACAGGATGTGCCGCGTGTTGATCGTGGCCGGCGGGCGCCGCCCTCCCCGCTGCGTCATCTCCATCATCGCCTGCAGCTGCCCCGCCAGATCGTTCGGCGCCCGCGACGGCACCTCGGTCTCCTCCATCAGCTTGAGCAGGTTGATCTGCACCCCGCGCCCGCTCACGTCCCGCCCCGTCATCCCCGCCGCCGCCGCGATCTTGTCGATCTCGTCGATGTAGATGATCCCGTGCTGCGCCCGGGTCACGTCGCCGTCCGCCCGCCGGAGCAGGTCGCGCACCAGATCCTCGACGTCCCCCCCCACATACCCCGTCTCCGAGAACTTGGTGGCGTCGGCCTTCACGAATGGCACGCCGATCAGGTCCGCCAGGCTGCGGATGAGGTAGGTCTTGCCGACGCCGGTCGGGCCGATCAGCAGGATGTTCTGCTTGGCGTATTGGGCCTGCTCCTGGCCGGCCAGGGCCAGCCGGACCTGATGGTAGTGATCGCAGAGGGCGACGCTCAGCACCCGCTTGGCCTCCTCCTGGCGAATCACGAACCGGTCCAGGTGCGCCTTGACCTCCTTGGGCCGGTAATCGAACTGGAACGCCGCCGCCTTGGGCTCCTCGGCCGGATCCGCCCCCTCGCCAGCCGGCTCGGCTGCCGCCGGCCGGGCTCCCAGCCCCATCCCGGGCCACTGCCGCATCCATTCCTGCATCCGCCGCTGGAGATCCTCGGGCGTCAGCGGCCCCATTTGCATGCCTGGTCGCATCGTCTCCCACTATAGTGCCACCCGGCAGCCCGGCGCAACGAGTCATTGGATTCCAGGCTTGTGGCCTGCGGGGCGTCTGCGTTAAGAGCAACGGGACGAAAGGCAATATGCTGGATTTTCTCGTAGCGGGCGGGCCGTTCATGGTGCTGCTGGTGCTGACATCGGTGGTGGCGCTGGCCTTCATCATCGAGCGGGGCTTTGCGCTGCGCTGGCGGCGGGTCATCCCCGGGCCGCTGAGCGCGGCCGTCGAAACCACTTACACCACCGGGGACGCCGAGCCGCTCAAGCAGGCATGCCAGGCGCATCCGTCCCCCCTGAGCCGCCTGCTCCTGCTGGCCGCCGAGCACCTGGCCTGGACCAAGCCCGAAAACCAGGACGCCCTCCAAACCCAGGCCCGGCACGAGGTCCTCAAGCTCGAACGCGGCCTGGTCGTGCTCGAGGTCATCGTCGGCATCTCTCCGCTGCTGGGCCTGGTCGGCACGATCCACGGCCTCATCACCCTGTTCGGCGACATCGGCCGGGCCGGGCTCGGGGATAGCAGCGTGGTGGCCCGCGGCATCGGGATCGCCCTCAACACCACCCTGGCTGGACTGCTGATTGCGGTCCCTTCCCTGGTCGCCTGGAGCTATTTCACCAAGAAGGTCGAGGTCCTCACCGCCGAGATGGAGCTCATCTGCGACGAGTTCCTCCGATTCCACTACCGGCGCCGCAAGAAGGCCTGATCCATGCGCTTCAGCGTCCGCAAAAAACGCCAGCCGCCCGCCGTCATCATCGTGTCGCTGATCGACATCCTGATCGTGCTCCTGATTTTCCTGATGGTGACCACGACGTTCAAGCAGCAGCCGGCGCTTCAGCTCACCCTACCCGAGTCCGCGCACGCCCGGGCGGGCGCGTCGGAGAGCCATGTGGTCGTCACCATCGCCAAACAGGCGCCCTACCTCTACCTCGGCCCCGAACCGGTCACGTCCGCCGACCTCGAGCGCCAGCTTCTGGCCCGCGCCGCCCAGCAGCCCGATCTGCGCCTCTCGATCCAGGCCGATGCCGAGGCCCCCTTCGGCCAGATCGTCCGGGTCATGGACATCGCCAAAACCGCCCGCATCAAGACGGTCAGCGCCGTCACCAAAACCGTCCGCCCCCCTTCCCCGGCGCCCTCGAATCCTTGAACACGCCCCTGCCGCCAGGGCGCCCGCCGTCAATTCCACTTGCATTGGGCGGGAAAGGGGACATAATTTCGGGCGTGGTCGCTGGGCGGCCCCGGAACGATCCGGCGGCCATCCGTGCGCAGGTCTTGTGGGGTCGTAGCTCAGTTGGTAGAGCGCCTCGTTCGCAACGAGGAGGTCGGCGGTTCGAACCCGCTCGGCTCCACCATCCGCAAACCTCCCGCAGCCGGCTCTTTTCCCGGCTCCCCCCCACACCTTCCTGCGGGGTGTCCAGGCCGCCCGAATCGAGCCGGACATCGGCTCGGCGATCAAAATCCCGCGGGCAGCTCGGACAGGTTCGAGTAATACTGGATCCAGAAGCTCACGATGGCATAGCCCAGGATGGCCGCAATCGCGAGGTAGATGATCCGCGGCAGCCACTCGGCAAAGGCGGTGATCTTGCGCGCGGCGTCGTCCTCGAAAAGCTGCCGCAATTGGGCCAGGCTCTGATCGAGCTTGCCGCTGAGCTCGCCTGTCCGAAACACGCTGACGAACGCCGGAGGAAACACCGGGAGGCCGGCCATGACCTCGCCGGGGGGCATGCCCCCGCTGATGCGCGGGATGGCCTGGGCGACGGCCCGGCGCAGCCGGGGCGAGCCGCTGACCCCGCCCGCCTGCTCCCAGGCCTGGGTCACGGACATGCCGGCCATGATCGATGCTTCGAGCGCGCCCGCGAACCGCGCCAGCGCCAGCGAATGCCGCGCTTTCCCCAGCATCGGCACCGGCCTCAGAAGCCGATCGAAGGCGGCTCGGACGCGCTCTCCCCGCCGCGCCTGGCTGAGCAGGATCAGGACGAGCCCCGCCAGGTAGAGCGGGACCAGGATCATGAGCTTGGCGGCGATGTACTCGCGATACGCACCCTGCCAAAACATCCGGGTGATCATCCCCGGCGGAAAGATCAGGATCGCCATGTGCACCAGGAACACGGGGTAAGCCAGGCTGGCCATCGCGGCTTGGATCAGCCGCGCGTGTTGGATGTAGTGATTCCCCAGCTGCCGCAGCGAGGCGTCGAGCCGGCCGGTCTGCTCGCCCGCCTGGATGAGGGCGACGTCAAAGGCGGGAAGCCAGTTTCCTTGCCGCTGGACGGCCTCGCCCAGGGTGTATCCCGTCTGCAAGTCCGCGCCGATCCGCTGGAGCGGCCGCACGAGCGACCGGTGGGGCGGCGACTGCTGGACGACGCGCAGCGCCTCGATCAGCGTCACCCCGGCATTGAGCAGGCTCGATAGCTGGCAGTAAAACTCGCCGAACCGCCGCATCCCGCCCGGAGTCAGCATCAGTCCCATAGGCTTGGTGGTTTGGATCCGGTCGAGCCGGATTCCTCACTCGGGATAGCAGGCCTCGATGAAATCCCGGATGATGCCGATCTCCTGCTGTCCGGCGATGGTGTGCTCCTTGGCCAGCTCATGCCACTGGATGTTGAGGCCGGCGGACTGGAGCTGGCGGATCTGGGGGCGCACCAGGTCGATGGACAGCAGTGGATCGTAGAGGCCGTGCGTGATCAGGATGGTTTGCCGGGCGGCGGCGGGCGACAGCTCACGGATCAGCCCCTCCGGATGAAGCAGGAAGCCGCTGATCCCGACCAGCGCGGCCAGGCGATGAGGATAGCGCAGGCCCGTTTCCAGGATCATGAGGCAGCCCTGCGAAAAACCCAGGAGCGAGATCTGATCGGCCGGCCAGCCCTGCCCGGTCAACTCGTCCAGCCGCTCGGTCAGCAGCCGCCGGCTGCGGCCCACCCCTCCGAGCGCATCCCCTTCGAAATCGAACCACGAATAGCCGCCATGATAGGGATCGGGGGCGTCCACCAGGAGGTAGTTCATCCATGGGAGCTGGAGGGCCGAAGGCAGCCAGCGATAGCCTTCGCGGCTGTCTCCCAGGCCGTGCAGCACCACCATCAGCCGCCGGCTGCCAGCCGTCCGTGCCGGTATCAGTTCCGTTCTTAACATGCGATGTTCATGGCGTTTGGCGCCGCCCGCTTCACAGGTCCCAGTGTTTGACCAGGCATTCCCGCACCTCTTCGATCGTCCGGATGTTCGCCCGACGGACCTGCCGGAGCATGCGATCCGCCCGGGCGCAGGCGGCGGCATCCGCCAGCCGCCCGTTCCGCGCATTGAACAGATCTTCGCCGTAGATCTCCCGATGCGGATCGGACCCGTCGGATTCCCAGACCGACACGATCCGCCGGCGGGTTGGCCAGCCGCCGGCAACCTGCAGGAACAGCAGCAGGTTCATTTTCCGAAATGCCTCCTCGGAGACCCCGTTCTGACCGCAGATCTGCCCGCGCGCGTCCTCGAGGGTGTCGGCATGCAGGTTGGCCGCCAGCTGGTGGCCCAGGGCGGCCAGCTTGAAATACGACCGGAGGGCGGCGCCCCACAGATACGCGTAGTGATGGCCCGGCCCGATCTCGTGCGCGATCAAACAGTGGGAGAGCGTGGATTGCCGGAATCGGCCGATGGATTCGAGGTCGGGCACCGCCGCCAGGGCCCGGGCGGGCGCCGTGAAATTGAGCAGGGCGCCCATAACGGTGGTCTTGCCCGCCCCGCCCGGGACGGCCCCCACCAGGAACGATGCGCCCCGGCCAATGGCCGCCAGCAGATAGACCGCCAGCTCCGGCGCCAGCGTCCTGGCCTCCATGAGGTCCACCACGGACAGCATCCGCCCTCCGCGCTGGTTGCAGCGCTCGATCTCGACGCAATGTGCGATCAACGCATCCACGGAAGCACGAACGCTCCGCCTTCTCCAGGCGCCCGGTCAACGCGATCCCGCCAATCGCTCCCCCCTCACCCTCGGGCCAGTCGCTTCAGGGCTTCGATCTCCCGGCGCAGCAGCCCGGCTTGCTCGCCCGCAGGGAATCGCCCGACACATTCGTTCTCGAGGCACAGGTCGCCCCGGTAACCCGCCTCCCGCAGCAGCCGGACCACCCGCCCGAAATCGATGTCCCCCTCCGGAACCGGGGCCGAGCACTTCCCGTATTCCCACCCCATCGGACGCCGTGTCTGCCGCCGGTCCTCCGGATACGCGATGTTCTTGCAGTGGGTGTGGAACGCCCGCGGCGCGAACTTCTCGATGATCCGGTAGACTTCATCCAGGGGATGGCCGAACCAGTAAAAGTTGGCGGCATCGAGCGTCAGCCCCAGCCGGCTGGATCCCACCCCGTCGAAAAGCCGGTCGAGAAACGCCGGGTCGTTCGTGATCCGCCCGTGGTTTTCGAGGCCGAGGCGCACGCCTGTCGCCTCGACCGCCTCGCACAGCTTCCGGCATGTCTGGATCGCAAACGGCAAAAACTCGTCGACCGCCACCTTGCGCGGCACCACGTCGATCCGGATCACATCGATGCCCAGCTGCTGCGACGCCTCGGCTACGCGCCGTGTCCACGCGATCTCCTGCTCAAGGCGCTCATCCAGCCGGTTGTGGAGGCAAAAGGCCGTGATGCCCACCCCCCTCTCCTTCAGATCCGCTTGCAGCCGGCGGACGGCGTCGTCGGTGTCCAGCCGGTGCGGGCCGGCCGGAGTCGCCAGGGCGGGGCATTCGAGCTTCTCGTTCACGTCGACCTCGAGCGCGCGCACCCCCAGCGCCGCCATCGCCTCCGCCCACCCCCCCTGGCCCGCGATCTTCAGCAGCGGGTCGCGGCAGGAGACCGGCCACCGCCTCGCCGACGCCCCCTGCGCCATCGGAAACGCAGGCCCCACCAGCGCCGCCCCCCCGATCATCGCCGAGGCGCCGATGAAACGCCGCCGGCTCAATATCCGGATCTTCATGCCGGGCATCGTGGACGGTGCCTGCCGCCCTGGCAAGCGTGAAAGCAGCCCGCATCACCCGGGTCCCTCCCGGCCGCTGCAGCCGCGGGTTTCCCCGTTGAATTCGGCGGGTTCGCATGCTTAACTGGGCGGCATCAACCAATGGATAGGAACATTATGAACAACTCGATGTTTGGACTCGAAGCCCTGCGGGCCGGGTTTGCGGGAATGGTGGGCGCCGCCTGCTGGCTCGCGCCGCTGGGCGCCCTGGCTCAGCCCGACCCCCAGTGGCTCGGACACGATCGCAGCCGCCCGGCGCCGGCGGTCGTCGATCCCGGCACCGCCAGCACGCCCGACCGGGCCGGGCGCGCCCCGTCGGACGCCGTGGTGCTGTTTGACGGCAAGGATCTCTCGGCATGGGCCAGCATGGATGGCAGCCCGACCCGATGGATCGCGCGCGACGGCTACATGGAATGCGTGCAGGGCAGCGGATACGTCCGGACGCTCGAGTGTTTTGGCGACTGCCAGCTCCACGTCGAATACGCATCCCCCGTGCCCGCATCGGGCGATGGCCAGGGACGCGGCAACAGCGGCGTGTTCTTCGGGCTGGACCGGTACGAAGTGCAGGTGCTCGATTCCTTCGGGAACCGCACCTACTCGGACGGCTCGGCCGGCTCGGTTTACGGCCAGTACCCGCCCCTGGTCAACGCCTCGCGGCCGCCCGGCCAATGGCAGAGCTTCGACATCCTCTACACCGCGCCGCGCTTCCAGGCGGGCGGCCAGCTGGTTTCGCCGGCCCGCATGACGGTGTTCCACAACGGTGTGCTGGTGCAGAACAACGTCGAGCTGACCGGCCCGACGAGCTGGCTCGAGCGCGCTCCCTACTCGCCGCACTCCGAGAAGACCCCCATCTCGCTCCAGGACCATGGCAACCCGGTCCGCTATCGCAACATCTGGGTGCGCGAGCTCGGCAAGCCCGCCCGGAGGGAGCTCATGCTCGCCCGCTCGCTCCTCGACAGCTACGTCGGAACTTACGAGGTGACCCGCAACAACCAGATCGAGGTCGCCCGCGCCGGGGATCAGCTCCAGATGCGATTCCATGGGGTCTCGTTCCTCCTTTTCGCCGAATCGCCCACCCATTTCTTCGCCAAAACCACTGACGTCCAGTGCGACTTCCAGAAGAGCGCCGCCGGCCAGACGATCAGCGTCTCCGTCGGCGAAGGCGCCCATGTCGGCCGCAAGGTGCGCTGAGCCGCCAGCGTTCGAGGTGGCTCGGGTGCGCCGGATCGATCTGACCCTGCCCACGCCGGAGGAGAACCTCGCGCTCGAGGATGCCCTTCTGGACGAGTGCGACTCTGGCGGGCAGGATCCGATCCTCCGGTTCTGGGAATCGCCGGCGCCCTTTGTCGTGCTGGGCTACGCGGGGCGGGCGGCCGTCGAGGTCGACCTCGAGGCCGCCGCGGCCCTCCATGTTCCCGTGCTGCGCCGGATCAGCGGGGGAGGCGCGGTGGTGCAGGGGCCGGGCTGTGTCAGCTACGCCCTGCTGCTGCCCATCGATCCTTGCGGCCCGACAACCAGCATCCACGCCACGAACCAATGGGTGATGGAACGTCACCGACAGGCGCTCGAGCCGCGCTTTCCCGGCCGCATCGCCGTCCAGGGTGTCACCGACCTGACCGTTGACGGCCGGAAATGCTCCGGCAACGCCCAGCGCCGGCGCCGCCGCTGGCTGCTGTTTCACGGAACGTTTCTGGTGTCGGCCAGCCTCGAGCTCATCGGGCGGGTTCTCCGGCCGCCTCCGCAGGCCCCCGGCTATCGCCAGGGCCGCTCGCACCTCGATTTCCTGGCGAACCTCGAGGTGCCCGTCCCGTGGCTCACGTCGCGCCTCTCGGCTTGCTGGGCCGCCCAGCCCCGCGATGTTCCCATCCCCGCGCAGCGCATCAACGCCCTCGTCCAGAACAGATACCTTCGCCCTGAATGGAACCGGATCGAAGCCGGGCCCGCACGGATGGCTACAGGTCCGTGAGATAGATCTGCCGGTTCCGCCACAGGTAGAGGCCGCCCGAGACAATGGTCAGGATCACCGCCACCCATTTCGCGGCCTCGGTGAACCACGGCACCCAGGAATCAAACACCGCGATCGCCCATCCGCCCCACTCCGGATAGCTCACCAGGGTGAGCACGGAGATGATCGCGACGATCTGCGATGTGGTCTTGTGCTTGCCATAGCCTTCCGCGGCCAACACCACCTGTTTCGACGCTGCCAGCAGACGCAGGCCCGTGATGGCCAGCTCGCGCGCCACGATCACGATCGTCATCCAAGCCGGAAACAGATCCCGCCCCACAAACACGATGAACGCCGAGCAGACCAGGATCTTGTCCGCCAGCGGATCCATGAGGATGCCGAAGTTGGTGATGATCTTCCGCCGGCGCGCGATCCGCCCGTCATACAGATCCGTCAGGCTCGCCACGATGAACAGCGCCAGTGCAACGGTCTCGGCCAGCGGCAGCCCCGAAAACATCACCGCCACAAACGCCACCGTCAGCGCCATCCGCGACAAGGTCAGTTGATTCGGCAGATTCATGGTTAACAGGTTACGGCGAACAGATCGTATTCTGCGTGATCCACCACGCGGACCCGGACGAACTCGCCCACGGGCAGATCGCCTTCGATAAAGACCCGGCCGTCGATCTCGGGCGCGTCGCCCTCGCTCCGAGCCACGGAGATCCTCTTGCCTCCCCAGGCGGCCAGGCCCCGGCGCCGCACCGGGCCGGCTTCGGGCGGCCCGAGAGCCTCGGCTCGAGCCTCCGCCCCGCTCCGATACCCCTCGACCAGCACACGCAAGGTTCGGCCGACCTGCGCCGCACTGATCTCCCGAGCGACCTCACGCTGCACCGCCATCGCCTCGCGCAGCCGCCGCTGCCTCTCCCCTTCCGGGACCTGAGGCCGCATCCGAGCCGCCCGCGTCCCCTCCTCCCGCGAATACGCAAACACACCCAGCCGCTCGAATCGGGTCGCCCGAATGAACTCGAGCAAAGCCGCGAAATGCTCGCGAGTCTCCCCGGGAAACCCGACCAGGAACGTCGTCCGCAAGGTCAGCCCGGGGCACCCCGCCCGCAGCCGCGCGATCAGGTCCACCAGGTGCTCGCGCGACGTCTCGCGCCGCATCCGGTCGAGCATGGCCGGGTGAATATGCTGGAGAGGCATGTCGACGTAGCGCGCCACCTTGCGGCATTCGGCCACGCACCGGATGAGATCGTCCGTCCAGTGCGCCGGATGCGTGTAAAGAAGGCGGATCCAGAAGTCCCCGGGCATCGCGTTCAGTGCCCGCAGGAGGCTGGCCAGCGCGGGGGCGCCGGCCTTCCGCGATGACGCCGCCCCGCGCCCGGCCGGGCCCGGATCCAGCCCGTAAGAGGTCGTGTCCTGGGATATCAAGTTGAGCTCCTTGACCCCCTGGGCCACGAGATCCCGCGCCTCCTGCACAACGTCGTCCAAAGCCCGGCTCCGATGCGTTCCGCGGACGCGCGGGATGACGCAGAAGCTGCAGGGATGATTGCAGCCCTCGGCGATCTTCACGTAGGCGAAATGGGCCGGCGTCAGCCGGAACCGCGGGGTCCGGCAGTTGGCGATGTGGACCGGTCTGCGGTGGACGGCGACTGTTGGCGCGGCGCTGCGGGGCCGCAACGACCGCCGCCGGATCGCCTGCCGCACGATCCGCTCGATGTCCGGCACCTGGTCGATCCCCATGAAGGCATCCACCTCCGGCAGCAGCCCGGGGAGGGCGTCCCGGAACCGCTGCGGCAGGCAGCCGGCCACGACCAGCGCCTGCCCCCGCCGATGCCCATCGCGGTAGGCATCCGACTCGAGGATCGCATCGATGCTCTCCTCCTTCGCCGGGTCGATGAATGCGCACGTGTTCACGACCACCACGTCCGCCAGCGATATGTCCCCCGTGATCTCGATTCCCGCCCGCGCCAGGATCCCCAGCATGTGCTCCGCATCCACCAGGTTCTTCGCGCAACCCAACGAGATCAATCCCGCGCGGATCGGTCGTGGGTGAATGTCGGGCTCGTGCGTCACCTCACCGAACCTAGCCCGATCGATGGCCGATGGCAATCCCGCAAGCTGCGTTTGACGGCGCGTCGGTGAATCGGTCCGTCGGCACGCCAGAAGACGGAGGACGGCATGTCGGCAGCCTCGAGGTAGGGCGGGCACTCCGTTGCACGCCGAGCTGTAAGCTTGCATCCCTTTGATGGCAAAGAACTTTTTTCGCCGCAATAAACGCAAAAACACGCAAAGGGAAGTGATTTGCAGCCCCTCTCTGGCCCTCCCCGCTCGTGCCTCGCGGGGCGAAGGGAGCAATTGGCGGCACGTCTGTGCGTCGAGGTAGGGACGCGTCGCTGACGCGTCCGCTTCTCGGCCGACACTTGCATGCCCTCGATCGCGTAGCCGCAGCTTGCACGCTGCGATTATCTCACCACCGACACCGAGCACACGGAGGGAGGAAGGGGATTGGAGCCGGTTGGGTTCAGGCATTCATCCTCAGTGCTCTCGGTGCTCTCGGTGGTGAAAAGAGTGGGGAGCATTTTTTACCACGAAGGTCAGGTAACTCTTTTTGCGTCTTTTTGCGTTTTTTGTGGCGATCAAAAGTCCGTTTTTCAACCGATTTCAACATCCCCCTTTTACGGCGCGGCCGTTTGGCGCTATGATGGATGCATGTCTATGAAATGGACCCGAAAACAGCTCTGGCAGCGATTCAAGAAACACTACACGGCGTATCCCGACCTCGGGCTGGCTCTTGACCTGAGCCGGATGGAATTTGGCGACGATTTCTTCGATCGGATGGAGCCGGCGATGCAGCGGGCCTTCCGCGCCATGGACGTACTCGAAGGCGGCGCGATCGCCAATCCGGACGAAGGACGCCAGGTCGGCCATTACTGGCTCAGAAATGCGACCGCCGTCAAAGATGAGACGATCCAAAAGGAAATCCTCGAGGTCCGGCAGAAGATCGATTCCTTCGCCGACAAGATCGCCAAGGAACGGCTCCCGAACGGCCAATCCAAATATGCCTACCTGTTGTTGATTGGGATTGGCGGGTCCGCCCTCGGTCCCCAATTCGTCAGCCAAGCCCTGGGCGGGACACCCGGCGACCTCCTCAAGCCGTTCTTCTTCGATAACACCGATCCCGACGGCTTCGATAAGGTCTTGCGGTCGATTCCCGACCTCGACCGCACCCTCTGCCTGGTGATCTCGAAGTCGGGAACCACACCCGAAACCCATAACGGTATGATCGAGGCTAAGGCAGCCTTTGAAAAGGCCGGCCTCCGATTTGAAGAGCATGCCGTTGCCATAACGATGAATGGCAGCAAGTTGGGCACACGCGCAACCGATGATAAGTGGAAAGAAATATTTCCAATGTGGGAATGGGTGGGCGGACGGACAAGCGAGCTCTCGGTTGTCGGGCTGTTACCAGCTAAGCTGCAAGGGATTAACATCGATAAAATGCTGGAAGGCGCTCGGCTTTGCGATGAAGCGACACGAAAACACGATGTCAGATGCAATCCAGCGGCACGCCTGGCCCTGATGTGGTATTACGCCGGTAACGGTAAAGGCGACAAGGACATGGTCATATTGCCTTACAAAGATCGCCTGGAACTGTTTTCTCGATACCTCCAGCAGCTCGTCATGGAATCGCTCGGAAAAGAGGTTTACATCGATGGAAAGCTCCAGAATCAAGGGATTGTTGTGTATGGCAATAAGGGGTCAACTGACCAACATGCTTATGTACAACAACTTAGAGAAGGAATTAACAACTTCTTCGTGACGTTCATCGAGGTCTTGAAGGATCGGAACGGACCTTCGGTCGAGATTGAATCATCAACCACTGCCGGCGATTGCCTCGAGGGTCTGTTCCTTGGAACACGAGAGGCATTGTTTGAAAACGGTCGGGAATCGATAACGATAACTATCGACGAAGTTTCGTCGTTTCATGTTGGGGTCCTGATCGCTCTTTATGAGCGCGCAGTTGGGTATTACGCATCGCTGATCCATATCAATGCGTATCACCAGCCCGGAGTCGAGGCAGGCAAGAAGGCTGCAAAGTCAATGCTCGAACTCAATCAGAAGATCATCGATTTTCTTAAACGGAATCGCGGACAATTCTTTAGTGTCGAATCGATTGCGAATGGGATCGAACGGCCGGATGAACCAGAGTCAATCTTCAAGGTCTGCGAGCATTTGGCTGCGAATAAAGATCGCGGGATCAACAAGGAGACAAATGTGATGCCAGTCGCATCCAGATACGGATTTGTCGGCAAGGGTTGATGTTCACCTATCCCAAGGAATACGAGGTTATTGTCGTCGGCGGTGGTCACGCCGGCATCGAGGCTGCATTGGCATCCGCTCGGATGGGATGCCAAACCTTATTGTTGACGGCGAATCCGGACACCATCGGTCAGATGTCGTGTAATCCGGCGATAGGCGGGCTTGCTAAGGGGCATTTAGCTCGAGAGATCGACGCCTTGGGCGGCGAGATGGGGAAGACGACCGACATGACCGGTCTCCAATTCCGGATGCTCAACACGAAGAAAGGGCCTTCGGTGTGGGCGCCAAGGGCTCAATGCGACAAGAAGGCATACCAGTTTCGAATGAAATGGGTTTGTGAACGCCAGGCCAATCTCGATCTCAAACAAGCCCAGGTGACTCGCCTGTTGGTCAAAGACAATGTCGCGCATGGAGTTGAAACCGAACTTGGGATCCAATTCAGGGGGCAAACAGTCCTATTGACCACCGGCACATTTCTGCGCGGCCTCATGCATATCGGATCAGTCCAGATCCCTGGCGGCAGGGGGGGAGAGGCAACTGCGGATGGATTATCAGAGTCGCTCAAGGAGATAGGACTGGAGCTGGGTCGGCTGAAAACGGGCACGCCACCGCGAGTTCTCCGGAAATCGATCGATTTTTCGAAGACCGAGGTGCAGCCCGGCGATGAACCAGTGCCCTACTTCACCTATTGGCCAGAGGATTTGTTCCACGTGGAACATTTCGACAGACGACCCGGAGTTACCATCAACCCGTCCAGAAAATATCCGCTTGGCTCTGTCCTTGATCAAATCGGCGGTCAATTGCCTTGCCACGTCACTTATACAACAGATCGCACCGCAAGCTTGATCCGAGAGAACCTGCATCTGTCACCGCTATACGGCGGATCCATCAAAGGCATCGGCCCGCGCTATTGCCCATCCATCGAAGACAAGATCGTCAAGTTCCCCGAGAAAGAACGGCATCAGATCTTCCTCGAGCCCGAAGGCGCCCAAACTGAGGAGATTTATGTCAATGGATGCTCGACCAGCCTGCCCATCGATGTCCAATACTCGCTGGTTCGAACGATCATCGGGTGCGAAAATGCCGAGATCCTGCGGCCTGCGTATGCCGTCGAATACGATTTCGCCCCCCCCACGCAGTTGCATCCATGGCTCGAAACCAAGATCTGTCACAACCTTTTCCACGCCGGTCAGATCAATGGGACCTCAGGTTATGAGGAGGCCGCTGCCCAAGGACTCATGGCCGGTATCAATGCCGTCCTCAAGATCCGCGGGCTTCAGCCGTTCGTTCTGGGTCGCGACCAGGCTTATACCGGCGTTCTTATCGACGATCTCGTCACCAAAGGCACCACGGAACCGTATCGGATGTTCACTTCCCGAGCCGAGTTCCGACTCCTCCTGCGTCACGACAACGCCGATATGCGGTTGTGCGATTATGCGTTTCAATACGGCTTGCTGCCGGCCGTCCACTATGAACGGTTCAAGATCAAGCGCCAGGCGATCCAGGATGAGATTCATCGGCTTGAATCTTCGCGACATGGCTCGTCCACCCTCGCTCAAATCCTGCGAAGACCAGAGCACGCCTATCGCGACCTCCCATCACGCAACGATCAACTGCCGGCCGAGGTCATCCGCCAGGTCGAGATCGAGGTGAAATATGCCGGCTACATCGAGCGCCAGATCGCGGAGGTCAACAGTTATAAGTCGTTGGAAACCAAGATGATACCTGATTGGATCGATTACGATTCCATCCGCGGTCTCCGGATCGAGGCGCGCCATAAATTGCGCCAGATCCATCCTCGCACCATCGGCCAGGCTTCCCGCATCTCCGGTGTCTCGCCCGCCGACCTCAGCCTCGTCATGGTCTGGATCAAACGCGGGCTGGGGAATCTTTGTCGTTGACCACCCCCAGCCATCTCCTGGTTGCTTTCATACGCAGCCTATCTCCCCTCGATGCCTTTTCTGCCAGTATCTTCTCGCCCTCGGTGGTGACCATGCTCACTTGTCCACTACCGAGAGCGCCAACGTGGGAACCACTCGGAATCCACGGCTTCGCATTCTTGCCGGGAGCAAGTTCCGTTCCATTGGCTACGACGGCCAATTCCGCGAGCGGGGTATCCATATGGCGCAAGTAACCCCTACAGCTTGGGGTCGTGTCCGACGATCTGGCGGCAAGAGGACGGACCGGTCGCCACGGCTTGCTGCATCAGGCGATAGAACAACAGGCCTCGTGAACGGGATGCGCGACGGTTGAAACGGAACGTGTACTCATCGAGGTAGTAGTCAAGATGCTTGCTGCTCACCGATCCTTGATGGGTGCTCAGAAGCCAGCGTTTGAGCAAGGCCGCCAAGCGATGGATGCCGGGCAGGCTGACGTGCGCCGGGTCCCCTGTGTCTGACACGACGACCCGCTTGTGGACGTAGCCATAGTCCTCCAGTCCGTTGTATCCGCGCCATCCGTCGGTCAGAATCTGGGAGCCTTTCTGGGCCACCTCACAGATGAAGGGGACCAGGCTGCTCCCCGCGACGTCCGGCACCCGCCGCATCCGCACTCGCCCAAAACCCTTAGGCCAATGAAGTTCCAGGGCAATGAGCACGATTTGCCTCCTCTCGGCGCCACGCTCTCGTTGGCCTGCCTTCTGGCTACCGCCCACGTAAGTTTCGTCCACTTCAATCCGTCCACCGAGACGATCCCGACCCGGCCGAACCATGGCACGGCGCAGCTTATGCAGCCACGCCCAAGCGGTCTGATAGCTCCCCAGTCCCAGAACCCGCTTCAATCCCAAGGCGCTGGCGCCATCTTTCTGACTGGTCACCAACCAGATCGTGCTGAACCAAGTGCGCAAAGAAATGCGCGTCCCCTCGAAGATCGTGCCTGCGGTGGCCGAAACCTCCCCCCCGCAAAGTCGGCAATGCAGGTAACCGCGTGCCGTCGTCCAAGGCTCCGTCTTCTTTCCGCAGCGGGGGCAGGCGAAACCGTCCGGCCAACGACACTGCAACAAATACCTGCGGCAGGCCGCCTCTTCGCCAAACCACTGGAGAAACTGTTGATACGTCCCCGGGTAGTCCTGCCCTGCAACCGGCGGAGCTCCCGTGCGCATATCGCCCCACACTACCTGTTGGGGTCGCTTGCGTCAAATGGATACCCCGCTTTCCGCGAGATCTGAACAGAAATGGTAGATGCATCGAGGCTGAGAATGCAGGCAATCCCCCGCATCAGTCGCAAACGCCATAGAGGATCGGCCGCGGTGGCCGCCTGTCGAGCTTGCGCTCGCGACGAGGGGTCGGTCAGGAGGTTTGGCCGGAGGACGTCAATTGGCGGGCGAGCCGGATGGCAGCGATTGTGCTCGAAGGATTGGCCAGCCCGCGTCCCGCCAGGTCATACGCCGTGCCGTGATCCGGCGATGTCCGCACGAACGGCAAGCCCAGGGTCCAGTTCACCCCTGAGTCGAATGCCACCATTTTGAGGGGGGCCAGTCCCTGGTCGTGATACATGGCGACCACGGCGTCGAATTCGCCGCGGCAGGCGGGGCCGAACAGGCTGTCGGCCGGCCATGGCCCGCTCGCCTCGAGGCCCTTTTTGCAGGCGGCCCGGATGGCAGGCGCGATGACTCGGATCTCCTCGTCGCCGAGCTTGCCGCCTTCGCCGGCGTGGGGATTGAGCCCGCAGACCCCCACGCGCTGCCGGGGCAGCCCCAGCCGGCTGCAGGCCGCGGCTGCGGCCTCGATCGCGCGCTGGACCTTCGGCGCCGTCACGTGCGCCGCAACGTCGCGCAGCGCTAGATGCGTAGTGGCCAGCGCCACCCGCAGCCACCGGCCGCGGTCGTCCTGGCCCAGCAGCATCATCACTGGGTCGGGGATCCCCGCCAGCTCGGCCAGGTGCTCGGTCTGGCCAACGAACCTCTGGCCAGTGCGCATGATGGATTGTTTGCTGACCGGCCCCGTGATCAGGCCCGCCAATTCGCCCCGGAGACAGGCCTGGGCGGCGGCGGTGAGCCAGGCCAGCGAGGCGCGCGCCGCCGATGGGCTGGCCGATCCCGCCGCGAAATCCGCCGGCGCCCGCGGATCGCCCTGCGGACTCGGTTGCGCAGCGTCTGCGGATGGCGCCGTGATGATCCAGCGGGCGGCTGCACCAGCCTCAGATTGGATGGCCAGAGGCAGGGATAATCCCAGCTCCCGATTCAAGGCCAGGAGCTGGCCGGCGTGCCCGAAGATCAGGAAGGAATCATCCGTCGAATCTGCAAGCCGGGCGAGCGCCTTGAGGGTGACCTCCGGTCCGATGCCGGCCGGATCGCCGGTGGTGATGCCCATGCGGCAGTTCGAGGGGGTCGCGGGCCCGCGCGCGCTCATGGTCCGGGGCGTTTCCGCCTAATAATAGTATCGGACGAACGACTTGGCTTTCAGGCGGTCGATCCACTGCTGATAAAGCCGCTGCCGCTCCTGGGCCAGCAGGGCTTTGTCGATCTCCTCGCGCACCTCGGCCACCGGTTTGACATGCTTCAGCCGCGCCTCTTCGATCAACATGATGAAGCACGCCTCGGGGGTTTCGATGATCTCGCTCCGGGCGCCGGGCTTGAGCCCAAAGGCGACATCGGCGAGCTCCTTCTTGAGGACGGAGCGCTCGACCCAGCCCCAATCGCCGCCCTGCGCCCGCTGGGAGCCGTCCGAGTAGACGCCGGCCATCTCGGCGAACGTCGCGCCGTTGTCGAGCTTCTTCACCACCTCCTCCGCGATCGGCCGCGCAAGAGACGAATTCTCGGCGGTCTTTGCGATCACGATCATCCGGAGCTTTACTTGGTCTTGAACCTGGTATTTGTCCTTGTTGTCAAGATAATATTTCTCGATCTTGTAGGGCGAGATCATCAGCTCGCGCGAGACATGCTGCTCCTGGAGATAGCCGACGATGATGCCTTCGCGGAGGTTCCGGCGGAAGGTCTCGTAGGTGATCCCCTGGCCCTGGAGGGTTTTGGTGAGCGTCACCCGGTCGCCGAAATCGTCCCGAATCCGCTGCTGGACCTGGTCTTCGATGATGCTTTCGGGGATCCGGAACCCGGCGTTGGTGAAATCGTGGAGGATGAGCTGGCGGGCGACCAGCTCCTCGATCCGCTCTTTCTGGAGGGCGATGACTTTCTGGTCGAGGGTGGCGGGATCGTCGGCCCATTGGCGCTGCAGCAGCTCGACTGCGGGGCCGAGGTGGTTGGTGACCTCGTTCCACGTGATCACGACGTCGTTGACCACCGCGACAATCCCGTTGGCGAACCTCGATTGGGCCTGGAGGCTCGCCACGCTCACCAGGAGCAGCCACGCCAATCCCCAGCGTAATCTCATCGGTTTCTGCACTCTGGCCGGACTGTAGGCCAGCGCTGCGGACGGGTCAAGCCGACTCCAGACCCTGCGCGGACAGGGACGCGTCGCTGACGCGTCCGCCGTTGGCGCTATCGAACGGACCCACGGGCGCGCCGGCTTGTCGGCTGAAGACTCCATACAGAGCGTCAGAAGTCCACAACGCCGGGTCAGGTGACCCGGCCTACATGGAGGCGGACGCTCGCGATGTAGGCCGCGTGCCCTCACGCGGCGGGGTTAATGGCATGGCTTCGAACGCCGGGTCAGGTGACCCGGCCTACATGGGGGCGGACGCTCGCGATGTAGGCCGCGTGACCTCACGCGGCGGGGTTAATGGCATGGCTTCGAACGCCGGGTCAGGTGACCCGGCCTACATGGAGGCGGACGCTCGCGATGTAGGCCGCGTGCCCTCACGCGGCGGGGTTAATGGCATGGCTTCGAACGCCGGGTCAGGTGACCCGGCCTACATGGGGGCGGACGCTCGCGATGCAGGCCGCGTGCCCTCACACGGCGGGGTTAATGGCATGGCTTCGAACGCCGGGTCAGGTGACCCGGCCTACATGGGGGCGGACGCTCGCGATGCAGGCCGCGTGCCCTCACACGGCGGGGTTAATGGCATGGCTTCGAACGCCGGGTCAGGTGACCCGGCCTACATGGAGGCGGACGCTCGCGATGTAGGCCGCGTGACCTCACGCGGCGTGACTTATGACGCTGTGAACAGGCTTGCCTTTCCGGCTCTCTTTGAGCAGCGTCTTGAGCGCTATGATCCGCTATTTTCGCCGGCACTTTTTCACCGCTTTTATCCTTGCCGCCGTTTCCGCCTCCTCCGCGCCCGGACCGCGACAGACGATCAGTTTGGACGGCGTCTGGCGGATCGCCGAGGGGAGCCTCGATCTTGTGCCGGATGCGTTCGACCGGACGGTGCCGGTTCCGGGGCTGGTGGATCTGGCGCGGCCGCCGTTTGTCGAGCCCGGCCCCAAGGTGTCCGACCGCAAGCAGTTCCCCCAGAAAGACCCGCGGCGGGATGCGTTCTGGTACCGGCGGACGTTCCAGGTGCCCGGCCCGGTCCCGCCCGTGGCCGTCCTGAAGATCGGCAAGGCCATGTTCGGCGCCCGCGTCATCCTCAACGGGATCGCCGTGGGGGATCATGCGCCCTGCTTCACGCCCGGCTACTTCGACGTCAAAGCCGCGCTCCGCAGCGGGGAGAACGACCTGATCGTGCGCGTGGGCGCCGACCGCGACGCCGTCACCGCCGCTGTCCCGTCCGGATTCGACTACGAGAAGGATCGATACATCCCTGGCATCTTCGACTCGGTCGAGCTGATCCTGGCGGGGACGCCGTATATCGAGAACGTCCAGGTGGCGCCGGACCTGGCGAGCCGCCGGGCTCGAGTGCGTGTCTGGCTGGAGGCGGCTTCGGCGGGCGCCTTGACGGCCGAGGTCCGCGAGGCCAAGTCCGGCCGCGTCGCCGGCCGTGCATCCGCAACCGTCGCGGCGGCGCCCCGGCAGACGCTCGATCTGGCCGTGCCGCTCCCCGGCTTCCGGCCATGGTCCCCCGAGGATCCGTTCCTGTATGAGCTGATCGTCCGGACGGACGGCGACGAGTTCGCGACCCGGTTCGGCATGCGCGAGTTCCGATTCGATCCGGCGACGGGCCGGGCGATGCTCAACGGCAAGCCCTACATCATGCGGGGCAGCAACATGACGGTCTACCGGTTCTTCGAGGACCCGGAACGCGGCGATCTGCCATGGAACGAGGCGTGGGTTCGGCTGCTGCACCAGCGGGTCAAGGAGATGCGCTGGAACAGCCTCCGATACTGCATCGGGTTCCCGCCCGAGATCTGGTATCGCGTGGCGGACGAGGCAGGCATCCTGATCCAGGACGAGTTCCCGCTCTGGCACGGAGGGAAAGGCTGGAGCACATGGCCGAAGGAGCTGAAGGCGGACCAGCTCGCCAAGGAATACGCCGAGTGGATGCGCGAGCGGTGGAACCATCCCTGCGTGGTGGTCTGGGACGCCAACAACGAGACGCTCTCGGACGAGACGGCGCCCGCCATCCGCCAGGTCCGCGCCCTCGACCTCTCGAGCCGCCCCTGGGACAACAGCTATATGCCCCCCGCCGAGCCGGGGGACGTCCTCGAGGTGCACCCCTATCATTTCTCGAAGCCCGAGTTCAAATTGAGCCAGCTCGCCAACGCCGATCCCGCCCGGTGGGGCGAGCGGGGCAAGTCCGGCGTGATCATCAACGAATACGGTTGGCTCTGGCTCAATCGCGATGGCACGCCCACAACGCTCACGGAGAAGCTCTATGCGAACCTGCTGGGCCCGAGCTCGACCACCGAGCAGCGCCGCCGGCTCTATGCCCGGTATCTGGCGGCCGAGACCGAGTTCTGGCGGGCCCATCGCACCGCAGCCGCCGTTCTCCACTTCACCGCCCTCGGCTACTCGCGCCCCGACGGCCAAACCAGCGATCATTGGCTCGATGTCCGGACCCTGACCTGGGAGCCGGAGTTCTACCGCCATGTGCGCGACGCCTTCGCCCCTGTGGGCGTCATGCTCGAAGCCTGGGCGGAGGATTACCCGGCTGGCCGGAGGCAGGATTTTCCCGTCGTCGTGGTCAACGACCGGCCCGATGCCTGGAGAGGCGTGGTGCGGTTTCGGATCTTGAAGGATGAGGCGGTGGTTGCGGAGCAGATGCGTCCGGCCGATGTCGCGGCTCTGGGCGTGGCGCGGCTGGTGTTTGCCGCGGAGATTCCGGCGCAGCCGGGCCTGCATCAGGCCGAGGCCGCCCTCCTGGACACGCCGGCCGGCCCCGTTCGCAGCTTGCGCGATTTCCAGGTTCGAGCAGCCCCCGCGGCGTCCGGCCAGGAGATCCACGTCGCCATCACCGGCAACGACAGCGGCACAGGCGCGGCCTCGTCGCCGCTTCGAACGATCCAGCGGGCCGCCGATCGGGCGCAGCCCGGCGATGTCATCACTGTCCACGCCGGCGTCTACCGCGAAAGCATCCGCCCGCCCCGGGGCGGCGAGTCCGATGCCCGGCGCATCGTCTACCGGGCCGCTCCCGGCGAGAAGGCCGAGATCAAGGGATCCGAAGTCGTGACGAATTGGACGCGGATCCAGGGTGACGTCTGGAAGACCGAGATCCCCAACTCGATATTCGGCTCGTTCAATCCCTACAGCGATCTGATCCGCGGCGACTGGTTCAATGCGAGGGGCCGCGAGCATCACACCGGGGCCGTCTATCTCGATGGCGAGTGGCTGGACGAGGCCGCGACGCTGGATGAGGTGCTGAATCCGGCGGCGCCGGCGCCGCTCTGGTTCGGGCGGGCGGGCGCGGACGCCACCGCGATCTGGGCCCGGTTCCCGGGCGCCGATCCCACGCGCCGGCTCGTCGAGATCAACGTGCGCCGGACGGTGTTCTATCCGGACAAGCCCGGCCGGAACTACATCACCGTGCGCGGCTTCGCGATGCGGCACGCGGCGACGCCGTGGGCGCCTCCGACCGCCGAGCAGCCCGGCCTGATCGGCACGCATTGGAGCAAGGGATGGATCATCGAGAGCAATATCGTCTCGCATTCGAGGTGCGTGGGGATCTCTCTCGGCAAGCACGGAGACCAGTGGGACAATACGTCCGCCAACTCGGCCGAAGGCTACGTCAAGACGATCGAGCGGGGCCTGTCCAATGGATGGAGCCGCGCGACGATCGGCCATCACGTCGTCCGCAATAACTCGATCTCCCACTGCGAACAGGCCGGCATCGTCGGCAGCCTCGGCGCCGTGTTCAGCCGGATCACCGGCAATGTCATCCACGACATCCATGTGCGCCGGCTCTTCTCCGGGGCCGAGATGGCCGGCATCAAGATCCATGCCGCCATCGACTGCGAGATCAGCGGGAACCGGATCTTCCGGACCTGCCGGGGCCTGTGGATGGACTGGATGGCCCAGGGCACGCGGATCACGCGGAATCTCTGTTACGACAACGCCAGCGAGGATCTCTTCGTCGAGGTGAATCACGGGCCGTATCTCGTGGACAACAACCTGTTCCTGTCCGGCGTGAGCCTGCTCGATATGTCGCAGGGGGGCGCCTTCGCCCACAATCTCTGGACCGGCCGGATCGTCAGCACCGAGGAGCCGGGCCGTCTGACGCCTTACCACCCGCCGCACGAGACGGCGATGGCCGGCCTGAGGTCGATCCAGGGCGGCGATAACCGATACTACAACAATATCTTCGTCGGAATCGGCGATGTCCCGATCCAGCCCCCCGGCGCCAACGACCCGCACCGCCGGGTTTCGGGCTGCGGGCTTGCCGTCTACGATTCGCGTGCCCTCCCGACGCAAGCCGCCGGCAACATCTATCTCCACGGCGCCAAGCCCCATGCCCAGGAGACGAACGCGCTCGTGCTCGATCGCACGAATCCCGGCGTCCAGGTTGTGGACGAGGGCGACCGCGTGTTCCTCCGGCTCACGGCGATCCCGGAGGTGCGGGCCGCCTCGGCCGGGCTCGTGACGACCGAGCGCCTCGGGAAAGCCCTGGTCTCCGGCGCGCGCTACGAGAATGCCGACGGATCCCCCCTGGCCGTGGATGTGGATTACCGCGGCGCCCGGCGGGATCGCGCGCGGCCGGCGCCCGGCCCGTTCGAGAGCCTTGGCACGGGCAGCCTCGATATCCGAGTCTGGTGACGATCCATCGCTCCGCCCTATCCATTGCCCGATGAACGCCTCCGTGGAAGCCGGGACCACCGCCGAGGTCCGATGGTCCTATCTCCTGCCAATCTGCCTGGTCGCCACCCTGGGCGGGCTTCTGTTCGGATACGACACCGCCGTCATCTCGGGCGCGATCGAGTTCCTGACCGCGCGCTTCGGTCTGACGGCGGCGATGAAAGGATGGGCATCGGGCTGCGTCCTGATCGGCTGCGCGGCGGGGGTCCTGATCGTCGGGCCGCTATCCGACCGCTTCGGGCGTCGCCGGGCGCTGTTCCTGTCGGCCCTGATGTTTCTGGTGTCGTCGATCGGGACGAGCTTGCCGCGGGATGTCTCGATGTTCATCGCGTTCCGGTTCGTCGGGGGCGTGGGCATCGGGATCGCATCGATGTCGACCCCGATGTATATCGCCGAGATCGCCCCGGCGCACCTGCGGGGGCGGCTGGTGTCGGTTAACCAGCTCGCGATCGTCACCGGCATTTTCATCGTCTATTTCGTGAATTACTTCATCGCGCGCGGCGGCGATCTCGCATGGAACGAGGCCGTCGGATGGCGCTGGATGTTCGCCGCAGGCGCGGTCCCGGCGATCGTTTTCCTGGCGCTGCTGGTCCGGATACCGGAGAGCCCCCGGTGGCTGGTCGAGATGAAGCGCGAGGCCGAGGCGCGGAGCGTGCTCGAGCGCGTGTCCGGCCCCGCGTTCGCCGGGGCCGAGATCGCCTCGATCCGGGATTCGCTGGCGCGCGAAAAGGGCGGGTGGCGGGATCTGTTCTCGGCGGCGCTCGTGGCGCCGCTGGCGCTGGGCATCCTGCTGGCGGTCCTCCAGCAGGTCACGGGCATCAACGTGTTCCTCTACTTCGGCGCCACGATCTTCAAGAGCCTGGGCTCGTCGGCCGGCGTCGATGCCGGCATGCTGCAGCAGATCGTCATCGGCGCCGCCAACGCGCTCTTCACGCTGATCGCCATCGCCGTGGTCGATCGCTGGGGCCGCAGGCCGCTCATGTTCGTCGGCGCGGCCGGCATGGGGCTGAGCCTGATCGTCATGGGCGTGGCAGCGCAGTCGGGCACAGCCGAGAGCATGTGGATGCTCCTCTTCATCCTGTCGTATATCGCCTGCTTCGCCCTGTCGGTCGGGCCGGTGACGTGGGTCATCCTGTCCGAGATCTACCCCACCGCGGTTCGGGGCCGTGCGCTGGGCCTCGCCACGTTCTGCCTCTGGATGGCCGATTTCGCCGTCACGTTCACGTTCCCCATCATGGACGACAAGGATTCGTGGTTCGTCCAGCAGTATCATCATGCGTTCCCGTTCTATATCTATGCGTTCTTCTGCCTGGTGCTGCTCGTCGTGATGCGGTTCGTGCCCGAGACCAAAGGCCGGACGCTCGAGGAAATCGAGCGCGGCTGGCGAAGGATTTAGGGTCTGTGCAAAAATTAATTCCGATTTTGCTGGAGGGGATTGGGCGGGCTGGCAAGGCGCGACGAGCGAGCATACCCGCGCGGTCTGTGAGCGAGGAGCAACACAGCCAGCGCGCCCAAGACCCCCAGCCCGCAGGGGCGGGGCGGCGCCGGGCCATCGGCTTCGTGGCTCGGTCGGTCGAGTATCGCAGGGGGATACACTCCCTCCCTTGCGCCTCGCATCGGGCCCGGCGGCGCTCCCGCCAAAATCGGAAGTAATTTTTGCACAGACCCTTAGAAAGACAGAGCCGCTGGGCCGGAAGACGGGAGATGCGTGTCAGGTGTCAGGTCGGTGCACCGGAAGACAGAGGACGGAGGACGGAGGGTCGGTAGGGACGCGTCGCTGACGCGTCCGCTTGTCGGCCATCGCTTGCATCTCCTTGATGACGTAGCCGCAGCTTTCAAGCTGCGGGTGTATCTCACCACAGAGACACCGAGGACACGGAGAGGAGGAGGAAGATTGGAGTCGGCTAGATTCAGGCATTCATTCATCCGCGCAGATGAACACAGATGTGATCTGGAACTCAGGAAATCAGGAATATCTCTTCCAGTGAGTTCCTGAGTTCGAGATTCAACAATTTCGAAGACCGACTTTTTTCGCCGCAATAAACGCAAAGACACGCAAAGAGGATTTGTAGCCCCTCTCCCTGGCCCTCTCCCCGCTCGTGCCTCGCGGGGCGAGGGGAACCGGTACGTCGGTAGGCCGGAAAGGTAGGGACGCGTCGCTGACGCGTCCGGTTGCCGGCCGGCGCTTGCATCCCCTCGATGGCGTAGCCGCAGCTTTCAAGCTGCGCAAAACCGAGCGCAGGATGAATCCTGCGGCTACGGTTACGCGGGCCAACGGCGGCGCAACATGAATGTTGCGGCCAGAAAGGGCAACAAGAGCGCGGGCTTCGTAGTCCGCAGCACCGTCGGTTGACAGGCGGACGAGCCGGCTACCCCTCAGGCAGGCGGTTTCTTTTCATCTGGCTCATCGAGCTCGTCGTAGCCGTCTTTGCCAGCGACGCCCTCGATGATCGAAAAACGCTTCGCTGCCCACGCCAGCAGGATGCCCGCGGGGATGCTCGATAGGATCAGGCAGCGCGAGAAGGTATGCCGCCAACTGCCAGCGGGCTCGTCCAGCCAGAAGCTGCCGCCAGCCAGCAGCACGAGCGCCCCGGCAACTCCGTTGCAGAGCCGGTGCGCCCACAGCGGCAGATAGCGATTGTGAATCATCCCTTCCCGGAATAAACCGGTCGGTGAACGTGTTGCCCGGGCGTCATGCTCTGTTGACACGGTCGCAAGCCTCGCCCCGTGATGCCTGGCGCACGTTGTAAGGTCTGCGGATAATTTACGCGCCACCGGTCTCCCCCGCAAGCGGCGGCGGGCTCGTGCCACGGGAGGGTGCAGGAGATAATCCTTCGGCTCTTGGTGCGATATGCAAGAGACGAGGCGGCGGGAAGTTGAGGGGGCTCGGATCTTGCGCCGCGGGAAAAGCTGCCGGTTCGGAGTGGACTGCGGCGGCGTCCATGGCATAATCCCTGCATGATGATGGCGCCAGGCGAAGTCGGGACAGGTTCATCCATGGCCGATCGGGCGGGCACGGACTCGCGTGCAGCCGCCAGGGACAAAACGCGCGGGCGGCTCGGTTT
Source organism: Verrucomicrobiota bacterium (assembly GCA_022711435.1). GTDB lineage: Bacteria > Verrucomicrobiota > Verrucomicrobiia > Limisphaerales > UBA1319 > JAGMXM01. Next base: position 9,862 of record JAKLFB010000009.1, on the reverse strand, counting down.
CTGGGCCGTGGTCGCGACGATGGCGATGCCGGTTTCTCTCTCGGCGGCGGGTTTCCGGTTTGCGGACATCGACAGCCAGTCGCTCGGCCTCTGGGAGGACGACCGGCCCGTCCTGGTCTATCGCCATGGCGTCATCGCCAAACCGGGCGTGCCAGCCGACCGCGCCCGCAGCACGTATCTCCATCCCATCTACGGGCTCGATGGCGAGGTTCTGACCGATGATTTCCCCGCCGACCATTACCATCACCGGGGACTGTTCTGGGCGTGGCCGCACGTGACCGTCGATGGCCAGCATTACGATCTCTGGGCTTTGCAGGGGATCCGCCAGGAGTTCGTCCGCTGGCTGGCCCGCGACGCCAACCCCACCCACGCCGCGCTCGGGATCGAGAACGGCTGGTTCGTGGGCGATCGGAAAGTGATGATCGAGCAGGCCTGGATTCGGATCCTGCCCGCCAGCGGCGACGCCCGCGCCATCGACCTCGACTTCACATGGACCCCCTTGAACCGGTCCGTCACCCTGGCCGGCGCGGAAGGGAAAAGCTACGGCGGCCTCACGCTGCGGTTCGCGCCCGGCACGAACACCGTGATCACCGTCCCGGCTGGCCCCACACTGCGCGATCTGCCCATGACGAATCTGCCGTGGGCGGACCTGACCCGCCTGTGGGCACGCGAGAAGCTGACCAGCGGCGCGGCGATCTTCGTCCATCCCACGCATCCGGACTACCCGCCGGAATGGCTGACCCGGCATTACGGCGTGCTCTGCCTGGGCTGGCCCGGCATCAAACCCGCCACGTTCGCCCCCGGCCAGCCGATCCGGTGTTCATATCGCGTTTGGATCCACCGCGGATCGGCTGATATCGAGCGTCTCGAGCGGGCTTACGAGTCGTATCGCTCGATGGCAACGCGCCGATAGGATCGAGATTTTGGGCTTGCAATTGGCGGGGTTTAGTTTATTTCGTTAAGTCATTATTGAACGGTGGATCGTAACTTGTTGGAAATCAATTCGCTGTGTTTGTGATTCCTGCGAATTGACGGGGACGAAGTCTGTCAATTTTTAAGGGTGATCTTTCTTTTGTATCCGTCGCAAGCGCAAGCGGTTTAGGGTCTGTGGTTATGCCTGGGATCGTCAGCTCTCAATCCCGCCAGCAGGTTGTCCAGACTGTGGGACGACTGTGTCAGCGTCTGGGATTGCCCCGGTCGAGCGGGCAGATCTACGGCCTGCTGTTTTCGTCGGCGGAACCGTTGTCGTTGGACGACATGGTGGGGGCGCTGGGGATGAGCAAGGCCAGCGCCAGCATCGGCACGCGGCAGTTGATGAGTTGGGGTCTGATTCGCCAAGCCTGGAAACCGGGCGAACGGCGCGACTTCTTCGAGGCGGTGACGGATCCGGCCACCGTCATCCAAGGCGCGCTGGCCGATGTGATCCGCCCTTACCTGACGGCGTCGCGGAAGCGTCTGCAGACCATTCTGACTGAGCTCGAGGCAGATCGCGAGCAAGGCGTTCTGACCGACGAGGAATCGCGGATTTTTATCGAGCGGCTGCAGAGGCTCGATCGGTTCCACACGAGGATCCAGGAGCTGCTGCCTTTCATCGAGAAAATGGTATGAGCACGGTTGCCGTGGTCGGAATGGGCTACGTGGGGCTGCCCCTCTCCCTGCAGTTCGCGCGCTCGGGCGCACCGGTGCTGGGATTCGACGTCGACGCGTCGAAGGTCGAGTCGCTCGATGCCGGGCGCAGCTACATCCGGCATATCCCGTCAGCGGCCATCGAGGAGCAGCGGGCGGCCGGACGGTTCGCGGTAACGGCCGATTTCCGGCGCGTGCGCGAGGCCGAGGCGGTCATCATTTGCGTGCCGACGCCCCTGAATCGAAACCGGGAGCCGGACATCTCGTTCATTCTGCGCACGGGCGAATCCATCGCGCCGCACCTGGCGCGCGGGGCGCTCGTGGTGCTCGAATCCACCACGTATCCGGGGACGACCGACGAAGACCTGCGGCCCGTCCTCGAAGCCGGGTCGGGGATGAAAGCCGGCATCGATTTCCATCTGGCGTTCTCGCCCGAGCGCGAGGATCCAGGGAACCCGAACAGCCAGGTTGCGCGCATCCCGAAGGTGGTGGGCGGGTTGACGCCGCCCTGTCTCGAGCGTGCGGTGGCATTGTATCGGCAGGCGATCGAGCAGGTCGTGCCGGTCTCCTCGTGCCGCGCCGCCGAGGCGACCAAGCTGCTCGAGAACATCTTTCGCAGCGTCAATATCGCCCTCGTCAACGAGCTAAAGCTGGTTTATGGGGCGATGGGCATCGACATCTGGGAGGTGATCCAGGCGGCTCGGACCAAGCCCTTCGGCTTCATGCCGTTCTACCCGGGGCCAGGCCTGGGTGGCCATTGCATCCCGATCGACCCGTTCTACCTGACCTGGAAGGCGCGCGAGTTTGGACAGCACACGCGGTTCATCGAGCTGGCGGGCGAGATCAACACATCGATGCCCCGCCACGTGGTCGAGCGGGTGGGGGAAGCCCTGAACAGCCATCGCAAGCCCATCAACGGCAGCCGGGTCCTTGTCCTCGGCCTGGCGTATAAGGCCAACGTCGATGACGACCGCGAGTCCCCCAGCTATATCCTGCTCGATCTGCTCGAACAGCGGGGCGCTTCGGTGGCCTATTACGATCCCCACGTGCCCGTGATTCGGCCGACCCGGGAGCATCCGCACTGGGCCGGGACGCGATCCGTGGATTGGGATCGGGACACGATCGGCGGCTTCGACGCGGTCCTCATCGCAACCGCGCATGATGACGTCGATTACCAGGCTCTGGCCGATTGGGCCGGATGCATCGTGGATACACGGAACGTCATGGCTCGAGTCAAGACCATGCCTGGACAGGTCTGGAAAGCGTGATGCATCAAGTGCATCCGACACAAGAAAGTCATCACCGGCGGCATCGGCGGCATCACACGCCGATGGCATATCGGTTGTGCGACGGGCTGACCGAGCTCGTAATCTACGGGGCGATCGTGTTCGGCCCGTGGGCGTTCGGGACCACGCAGCCTTGGGCTGTCCGGGTCATGAACTACACGACCTACAGCCTCGGCGCCCTGCTCCTTTTCAAGTGGATCATCCGATGGCTGACGGGCTATCAGCCGGCGCGATGGAGCGCCATGCCCGCTGGCGAGGACAACCCATCATCCTTCGATAGCGGTATCGATCCGCAACGCCGGGTCGGGCCTGCCTGCCGCACTTCGCTTGGCGCAGGCAGGGGACCCGGCCTACAGACAGATGCAGGCTTGGCTCCCAGCCTGCTCGCCGGCGGCAGGCAGACACCACACGGCCAGATCGATGATCCTGAGCCCGCCGAATCGCGTTCCGATCCTCCCCCAACAGGCGCTTCCTGGCCCACGCGCGTTCTGGCCGTCCTGACCGTTCTGATTCTTGGCTATTGCCTGGTCAGCGTGCTCAACGCGCGCGCCAATTACCTGCCGTTCGAGCTCAGGTTCGACTATTTCGACAATTACATCCCCTGGCTGCCGCACAGCTACGATCGGGATGCCGGGTGGTTCGCTTTCTGGCAGTACCTGGGTCTGGCTTGTCTCTTCTGGGCGTCGCGCGACTGGCTCCTGGGTCAAAGCCGGCGCGAACGGCGTTCCCGGCGCAGCGAGGATCGCGAATCGCGGGTCGACGGTTCGAAGGGAATCGAGGGTGGAGGTGCGGAAGAGTTGCTGAGGTTGGCATCCAAAGGATCGCCCGTCTCTCCAGGCCGGCCCCCAGATCCAACATCCGGTCGCATGCCGCATCTGATCCCGGCTCGCCTTCAGCGAATGCTGTGGATTTTGTGCCTGAATGGGACTGTGCTCGGCGTGGAATCCATCGTGCAGAGGCTATCGAAAACGGACAAGCTGCTCTGGCATGTCCGGCCCCGGTTCAATACACGCTGCCTTGGCCAATTCGGCCCCTATGCGTATCGGAGCAATGCCGCCCAGTATTTCAACCTGGTTTGGCCGGTCAGCCTCGGTCTCTGGTGGGCCCTCCGACGCAGCCATTACTCGAATCCGCGTGCCCGGCCGCTCCGGGGGGGGGGCGCGCACGTGCTGGCGTTGCCCTGCACCATGCTCATGGCGGCGTGCCCGGCCATCTCATCGAGCCGGGGCGGTGCGCTGGTGAGCGGGGCGGGGATTCTTGCCGCTGTCGGAATTCTGTACATGGCCGAAGGCAGGTCCCGACACCGGATCCGGCTTCCTTTGATGGCTACATTAGCCGTCGTGTCCGGCCTGATCTTCTGGTTGGGATGGACACAATTGCAGCCTCGGCTCGAACAGATCAGCTCGGGTCCGGGCACAATGAGCGGGCGGACGATCATTTACGAAAACGCCCGTCAGATGGCTCGGGATTATCCGCTCTACGGCACGGGGCCGGGCAGCTTCGCGCATCTGTATCAGCTCTACCAGCCCGGCATGGGCAAGTGGTGGGCCGCCCAGGTCCACGACGACTGGCTCGAGACGCGGATCACGTTCGGATGGGTCGGGTTCGGAATGATCCTGGTGGCCCTGATCATGGTGCCGATGCATCTCTGGCGCGGATCGGGAACGCCTGTGCCCTGGCCGTTCGCCGCGTTGCTCGGCGTGTCCCTCGGCGGGTGCCTGCTCCATGCCCGATTCGATTTCCCGCTCCAGATCCACTCGATCCTGGCGCTGTTCCTTCTGCTCTGCTCGGTTGCGCTGTCGATTAGAACGGCCAAGGCCACGGGATGAGTTCCTCACCACGAAGAAGAAGTTTAATCACAATATGTGTCCTGAATAATTCCTTTGATCTTCGTGGTAAAAAGTCCGCTTACCCTTTCACCATGAAACGGCTCATAACATTCTCTCACCACGAAGCACACGAAGCACACGAAGAAGTGCTATGAGAAATCTATCCTAAATGAATTCCTTCGTGTCCTTCGTGACCTTCGTGGTAAAAAAGTCGGTTGCTTGTTCACCTGTGGCCGCCCAGTAGCCGACAATGTGGCTCACCACAAAAAGGCTCGTAGTGTCATCTCACCACGAAGCACACGAAGTGCACGAAGAAGTACTATGAGAAATCTATCCTAAATGAATTCCTTCGTGTCCTTCGTGACCTTCGTGGTAAAAAAGTCTTGTTTTCCGCTTTTCGCTTGAAGCCGCCGACCATGATCCCCTTCCTCGATCTCAAACCGATCAATGCCCAGTATCGGCAGGAGCTGATCGACGCAGCGACGCGCGTGATCGATTCCGGCTGGTATATCCTGGGGCAGGAGGTCAAGGCGTTCGAAGCCGAGTTCGCCCGGTCCTGCGGGGCCGTCCACGCGGTCGGAATCTCGAACGGGCTCGATGCGCTGACTCTGATCCTGCGCGCCTACAAGGAGCTGGGCGTTCTGGCCGAAGGCGACGCGGTCGTTGTCCCTGCCAACACCTATATCGCGACGATCCTGAGCATCACCGAGAACCGGATCGAGCCGGTCCTGGTCGAGCCCGATCTCGGCACCTACAACCTGGATCCGGACCTTATCGAGGCGGCGCTCACCCCACGGACGCGCGCGATCATGGTGGTTCATCTTTACGGACAAGCGGCTGCGATGACCGAGATCCGCGCGATCGCATCGCGCCGGGGTCTCAAGGTGATCGAGGATTGCGCGCAAGCCCACGGCGCCATGCTCGATGGGCGCGTGGTTGGGACCCTAGGCGATGCGGCCGGCTACAGCTTTTACCCGGGCAAAAACCTGGGCGCGCTCGGGGACGCCGGCGCCGTGCTCACCGCCGATCCAGCATTGGCGGAAACAGTCCGCGCCCTTCGCAATTACGGGTCGCATGTCAAATACCAGAACCGATATCAGGGCCCGAACAATCGTCTGGACGAAATGCAGGCCGCCCTGCTCCGGGTCAAGCTCGAGCATCTCGCGGACGAAAATGCGCGCCGCCGGGCGATTGCGCGGCGGTATCTCGACCAGATCAGGAATCCGGCGGTGATCCTGCCCGTCGTGGCGCGCGGCGACGAATCGCACGTGTGGCATCTGTTCGTAGTCCGGACTCGAGACCGCGACGGGTTCCAGAAGCATCTGCTCGAGCGCGGCGTCCAGACCGTGGTTCATTATCCGATCCCGCCCCATCGGCAGGAGGCATACCGGGCGTGGAACGGGCGGTCGTATCCGATCACCGAGAAGATCCATCGTGAAGTGCTTAGCCTGCCCATGAGCCCGGTGATGACCGCGGACCAGGTCGATGCCGTGATTGCCGCGGTCAATGAATATCGTGGTGCCTAAGGGTCTGTGCGTCGGTTCGTCAGAAGACGGAGGACGGTGCGTCGGTGCGTCGGTACGTCAAAAGACGGAGGACGGCACGTCGGTAGCCTGGAGGTAGGGCGGGCACTCCGCTGCGCGCCGGGCTGTGAGCTTGCAGTCATCAGCGCGGCGCCCACGGAGCAGACGCCGGGTCAGGTGACCCGGCCTACATGAGGGGCCGATCCTGGCGATGTAGACAGGCCGCGTGTCCTCACGCGGCGATGTTAGCTGGCCAGCGGCTCGGCCCTGCCACCAAATAGATCGATATGAAAGGCATCATACTTGCGGGCGGGGCCGGTTCGCGGCTGTATCCGCTGACCCTGGTGGCGAGCAAGCAGCTCCAGCCGGTGTTCGACAAGCCGATGGTCTATTACCCGCTGACCACCCTGATCGAACATGGGATACGCGAGTTCTGCCTGATATCGACTCCGAAAGATCTTGCGCGATTCCGGGATCTCTTTGGCGACGGCTCGGCGTGGGGCGTGTCATTCGACTACCGTGAACAGGCGCGTCCGGCGGGGATCGCCCAGGCGTTTCTCATCGCCGAGTCGTTTATCGGAAATAGCCCCGTCACCCTGATCCTCGGGGACAACATCTTTTACGGAGGCGACACATTCCATCGCGCGTTCAGCGAGTTCCAGTCGGGAGCGACGATATTCGGCTATCAGGTTCACGATCCGGAGCGATACGGCGTGGTCGAGTTCGACGCGCAGGGGCGGGCTTTTTCGATCGAGGAAAAGCCCAAACAGCCCCGGAGCGATTTTGCGGTGCCGGGCCTGTATCTCTACGATGCCGAGGTGGTGTCGATCGCGCGCAACCTCGAGCCGTCCGCGCGGGGCGAGCTCGAGATCACGGACGTCAACCGCGAATACATGCGGCGCGGCGCCCTGCGGGTCTATCGGCTGAGCCGCGGATTTGCGTGGCTCGATGCGGGGACCACCACGAGCCTCCACGAAGCCTCCGCCTACGTGCAGACGATCGAGCGGCGACAGGGCATCAAGATCGGGTGTCCCGAGGAAGCGGCGTTTCGCGCCGGGCGGATCTCGCTGGCTCAGCTCGAGCATACGGTCTCCCGAATGCCTAACTGCGAATATCGCCTGTACCTGGCCGGGATCATCGACGAGGCCAAACGGGGCGATCTTGCCTCGAAGTGAGAATCGGATCGGAAAGGCGCCAGACAGTTCTTGCCCGCAGACCACGCGGATTGACGCGGAAGTTGAACTGCGGATTCCAGGCTGCAGTTTTTTCTCACCACCGAGGACACCGAGGACACGGAGAGGAGGAAGGAATTTATTCAGGAATTATCATAGTACTTCTTCGTGCACTTCGTGTGCTTCGTGGTGAGGGAACATTATGAGCCTTTCTGTGGTAAACCACATCCTAATTCCGGGCATTTCTTTCCGTGTGTTCATTCTCCCGCAGAGACGCAGAGACGCGGAGTTTCATTTGTCCGCAGATGACGGAGATTAACACAGATTTTGCCCGCGGAATGACGCGGAATGACGCGGAATGGACTTGAAACCGTAGCGGCCGAGGTGAGGAGGCGGATCCAAAATCGGTAGCCGCAGCTTTCAAGCGGCGGTTGAGTATCACCACCGAGGACACCGAGCATACGGAGAGGAGGAAGGGGATTGGAGCCGGTTGGGTTCGGGCATTCATCTCAGTGCTCTCGGTGCTCTCTGTGGTGAAAGGACTGGGAAGCATTTTACCACCGAGGACACCGAGGACACGGAGGAATTCATTTAGGAGACTTTTCTCATAGTGCTTCTTCGTGCACTTCGTGCGCTTCGTGGTGGAATAACACTATGAGCCTTTTCGCAGTAAACCACATTGGCAGCTACGGATCGGCTCCAAGTGAACTGGAAAACGGGATTTTTTACCACGAAGATCACGAAGGACACGAAGGAATTCATTCGGGAATTATTCCTCATAGTACTTCTTCGTGCACTTCGTGTGCTTCGTGGTGAGATAACATTGTGAGCCTTTCTGTGGTAAATCACATCCTAATTCCGGGCATTTCTTTCCGTGTGTTCCGCGTGTTCCGCGGGCAAAGTCCCTCCTGATTTCGCGGGATCCAGATTCTGACCTGGTAGCAGGAATTGTCGTATGATTCTACTCTTAGGTGCATCGGGCTATGTCGGCCAGGCCTTCGCGCAAGCGCTGCTCGAGCGGTCATGGGAATTCGAACCGATATCGCGTCGGGACCACGATTACACGCGGTTCGATCTCCTGGTGGACCTGATCCGCCGGCGCAAACCGGAGTTCCTGATCAACGCAGCCGGGTACACGGGAAAACCGAACGTCGACGGCTGCGAGACGGCGCGCGCCGATACGCTCCAGGGCAACACCCTGTTTCCGCTGACCGTTGCTCACGCCTGCCAGGCAGCCGGCATCCCGTGGGGGCATGTCTCCTCGGGATGCATCTACACGGGCGCCAAGATCCTCGAGAACGGCGTCGAGCGGGTCGAGCCCGACCTCATGCGCCCCGACGTTCGAGAGTGGCGCGAGGCGCATCCGGAGACCGTGCGCGGATTCGTCGAAACCGACGAACCGAACTTCAGCTTCCGGCGTCCGCCGTGCAGCTTTTACAGCGGGACCAAGGCGCTGGCCGAGGAAGCGATTGCCGGTGTCGGCCGATCCTATCTCTGGCGGCTGCGGATCCCATTCGACGAGCACGACAACCCGCGCAATTACCTGACCAAGATCCAGCGCTACGCACGGGTGTATGAGAACGTCAACTCGATCTCGCATCTCGGCGATTTCGTGGGCGCCTGCCTCGGGCTCTGGGAGCGGCGGGCGCCATTCGGCGCCTACAACGTGACGAACCCGGGCTGGATCACCACTCGGCAGGTCGTGGAGATGATCCGACGGATCCTGCGGCTGGATCGGACATTCGACTTCTGGGCGGACGACCAGGAGTTCTACCGGCTGGGCGCAAAGACGCCGCGCTCGAATTGCGTCCTCGATGCGTCGAAACTGATCGCGGCGGGGGTGTCGATGCGCCCAGTCGGGGCCGCACTCGAAGCCGCTCTCGGAAACTGGAAACCCTCATGAAGGCACGCAGACTGCACTCCCGGTCAGCTATAAAGTGAACAGGGAAGCGGGATTTTTACCACGAAGGTCACGAAGGACACGAAGAGATTCATTTAGGAGATATTTCTCATAGCACTTCTTCGTGCACTTCGTGTGCTTCGTGGTGAGATGACACTAAGAGCCTTTTCGCAGTAAACCACATTGGCAGCTCCTGATCGGCTCCAAGTGAACTGGAAAGCGGAATTTTTTACCACGAAGGTCACGACGATCACGAAGGGATTCATTCAGGAAATACTTGTCACAGTACTTCTTCGTGCACTTCGTGCGCTTCGTGGTGAGATGACACTAAGAGCCTTTTCGCAGTAAACCACATTGGCAGCGACTGATCGGCTCCAAGTGAACTGGAAAGCGGGATTTTTTACCACGAAGATCAGGTATGTGGTTTGTCAAAAAGAAAACATTGGAATACAGCCCCCACGGCAAGCTGGGGTAGCCCAGTTCTGAAACGCAAGCTTCTAATAAGTCAGGCATCCCTGTGGCAAAG
>JAKLFB010000008.1 GCA_022711435.1 Verrucomicrobiota bacterium | reverse complement strand
GGTCCGGGAACTGGCACCACTCCGACCACCACTCCATTGCCCGCAGGTTCCATTCCTCGTCCGTGCTGGCCGGGGTCAACTGCAGACCGTTGGACCCAACCGTGAACTGCTCGAACCGGTCGCAAAAGGCGTTCATCAGAGCGCTGTTCCGCTCGAAATACCGGGATTTGCGGACCAGCTCGGATCGGGTGGCCCCGTCGGCGTCAAACCGCGCGTCCTGCAGAAAGGCGGGGATGTAGCTGCGCCGGCCGCCGCCGGGCTGGGCGCCCTCGTAACGGGCCTGGAACATCCGTCGGAAGGTCCGGATCGCGGCCGCCGTTGCCTTGGCAAGACGCGTTAGCATCGGAGCAGGGCGTGGTCGGATCCGACGGACTTGACAGGGCGAATCTCCGCCATCATCGCGGCGTATACCTCAGCGTCGGTCGGAAATTCGCCGAGGGCGGCCTTGACGCGGTCGTGGAGGTCGATCAACTCGCGCCAGAGCTCGACCATCTCCAGCGGCGTGGGCCCGGCGCTTCCCGGCTCGGCAAACACCACCTGCCGGCCGTTGCCGGAGGTCGATTGGATGGTTTGGCCGGTGTCGAGGGTGGCGGCCAGGGCGGTTTCCTGGGCGCGCAGCCAGGCTCGAAGGGCGGTAGGCGGCTCCGTCGCCTGGGCTGCCTCCCAGGCGGCCTCAAGCCGAGATCGTTTCAGCCACGCGCTTGCCACGCCCTACCGATAAGGCGGGACGCGCGGGAAGCGTTAGCGGCAGTTGCGGCAGTTGCGGCAGGAGCCAATGCCGAGGATGATTTGCCTGCCTGTCGACTGTTCTTTGAGAGAGGCGCTGGGTTCAAGAGACGAAGGCGGTTTATCGGAAAGGATCACACGATAGAACTGTTTGACTTGTTTCTCACGCCCACTCAAACCACATCCAAAAATCGACCGCTGCGCGGGCTTTTCTTTCCATTCTCCCTGCTCACTCCCATCTCCGCTCCGCCTGGCCTTCGCAGGCACGGCTCGCTCGTCCCTCGCTCGCCAGCCTGCTCCGGCCGGCTCCGCTCCTGCCTTCTTGCTCAAGGCTGACCTGGGGGCAGAACGGCCCGGAAGCCCAGGCGGAAGTTCCTGCCGTCCGGGTTGCCGCCGCGGTACGCCGCACGGGAGATCCCCCCCGCGATGCCGGCCCAACTGCCGCCGCGTTCGACGCGGCCCGAGCCCGAGCTTGGCCCCCGTGGATCGATCTCCGGTGATGATGAGTAGTAGCTTTCCGACCACCAGTCCCAACACCACTCCCACACGTTCCCCGTCATGTCATACAACCCATACCCGTTGGCGCTAAACGATCCCACCGGACTCGTGTAAGGTTCTCCCCCGGTCGCGTAGGTCGGATGATAGCCGCGTGTGGAGCTGATGTCATAGCTGTAGTTTGTTGAGCTGTAATAGTTCGCCTGGCCATGGGTGATCGTGTCCCCCCATGGAAACCGCTTGCCCGACAGCCCGCCCCGCGCCGCCTTCTCCCACTCCGCCTCCGTCGGCAGCCGGTAACCCCTGTCCCACCTGACGTAGGGCGTAATCCGCCCCGTCCGATACGGCTGGGTCAAGCCCGAGTCGGTGTAATAGGCCCATGCCCGCCCCTCCCGCTCGCTCCGCGCATTGCACCACTTCACCGCATCATACCAGTTGATTGTTTGAACCGGATGATTGGCCGCCTTCCCGGAACCTGGATTGCCAAAGCTGTACCCATGCCCAATCGCCCACTGATACACCTCGTCCCACTGCGCCTTCGTCACCTCCGTCCGATCCATGTAAAAGGCGCTCACGTACACCGTGTGGACCGGACGTTCATGGAGAAGTCCCTCACTGAAAGTGTCTCCCATCTGGGATTCTCCGGCCGGGATCAGAACCATTCCAGCGGGGGGATTCGGCTCGCCTCGAACCCTGTAAAACATCGGAACTTGAACCCGGATTATCCCGTTGGAATCCACGGTGATGGCGTCCAGGCCCGCCCAGGTGTTCGTCCACGGCCCGTTGACCGTTGGCGCCCACTCGACAGTCGCTACGCTGCCCGGCAGCAGGTTGGTACAGGTTAGCTCTCCATTCTGGCTGAACGACTCGATGACCGGTGCTTGACCGGAAACAGACGGATTCAGCAAGCCCAGGGAGATCGTGGCGATGCTCAGAGCAAGGACGAACATGCCAGATTTGTAAGATTGACTTCTCATAATGCTTTCTGCTGATGCTGCAATTAAGCGAGAATCTACTCCTTACCGCAAGGAGATACTACAATGTGGGGCGCGAAGGTGCCTTACAGGCTTGGCGTCGTTGCATCCTCATACATTCAAACGTCGAATCCTTTAGCCCGCAAGGCATTCAGGGCTTGCTCCTTACGGTAAAGAATAACGCGCCGATTCAACCGGATCCGGGCTTTGTCCAGGCCCAGTCGGCGTTCGTTGCGCCGGACCACGTCCGTTGTTATCCGCGGATCGATCAAGGCGGCAATGTCTTTCCGGCTCAGATGACGGGTCATGGGACCTCCTCCTTTTCCGGTTGCGCAATCGTTGCCCAGGGCAATCGGCGGTGGATCATTGCCATCGCCAATTGCTCCAGTTCGCAGTCCAGCAGATGATCGGGCCAGCGGCCGCTGCGCAGCCGCCAGATGACCTGGACCTTCCCGGAACGCCCGATGACTTCGGGTTTCTTGACCTTGGCGTCCAGGTGCCGGAAATACTCCTCATCGGCCTGGCCGGTCAGCTCCCACCGAAATCCCCCGGCGCCCTCCGGCCCCTTCCGGAGCTTTGTGAGGATGTCCAAGAGGAAATCCCCGTTGAACTCGAGCAGGGGGAGCCGGAACTTCCGATGCGGAAGGGCCGCGCTGCCCAGGCAATAAGGCCGCGGCTGCTTGGTCTCGGGATCTTTCCAGGAAGCGTCCCGCTCCCGGCCTTTCATGGGGGTCCAGCCGACGTGGATCGGCAGCAGACCGGGCTGGCGGGAAGGCACGATCCTGCCCCACCGCAGGCAGTGGGCGTACACGTCGGCGGCGGCGTGTCCGGAATCGATTCCGACGTGGTTGTCGGTGACTCCGTGGGCGAGCTGGGCCTCGCGGATCTCCTCCCTGGAGAGGTGATAGCTGCGGACCCCGGGGATGGCGTTGGGATTCTCGGGGCGCCAGAGCCCCTTGCGCACCGCGACCACCTTTTGGGCGTCCGAGATATGGCCGGCGCATTCCTGGCATTGGTAATGGGCACTGGCGCGCACGCAGCCCAGGTGCCAGGCGCCACTCTCATCCTTGGCCTGGGAATCAAGGCTAAGGGTCTGTGCAAAAATTACTTCCGATTTTGGCGGGAGCGCCGCCGGGCCAGATGCGAGGCGCAAGGGAGGGAGTGTATCCCCCTGCGATACTCGACCGACCGAGTAAGGAAGCAGATGGCCCGGCGCCGCCCCGCCCCGCAGGGCTGGGGGCCTTGGGCGCGCTGGCTGTGTTGCTCCTCGCTCACAGACCGCACGGGTATGCTCGCTCGTCGCGCCTTGCCAGCCCGCCCAATCCCCTCCAGCAAAATCGGAATTAATTTTTGCACAGACCCTAACTACGACAGGTATGTTTGTCATAGTGGACAACCATGCGGCCAATTTTCCGCGGACCGGAGTTGCGATCGGGCGGCTCCATGGATAGAGTGGCCCCTCGATATTGTCAGGAACCGACGGGAGAGAGAGCCAGCGCATGGAGAAGCAGGCGATCGACGGATTGCGAATTCGCCGGGAACCGGGGGATGGGGCCCGCCGGGGGCGGGCGGCGTGGGTGATCGGGGCGATCCTGCTGGCGCTGGGGGCAGCAGGGATTGGCTATGGAGTTTGGCAGTATCAGGGAAGCACGATCCAGGTCCGCACGGTTCTGGCGCGCGAGCGATCGGGCAACGGCGGGGCGTCCGTATTGCTGAATGCATCGGGGTATGTCACGGCCCGCCGGCAGGCGACGGTCTCTTCGAAAGTCACCGGCCGGATCCTCGAGGTGATGATCGAGGAAGGGCAGGAGGTCGCGGAGGGCCAGGTCCTGGCGCGGCTCGATGGGGTGAACATCCAGAAGGAATGCGAGCTTGCGGATGCCCGGCTCGAAGCCGCCCGGCTGGCCCTCAAGGAGATCGAGATCCGCCTGGCCGAGGCTCGCGCCGAGCAGGATCGCGTCCGCGCGCTCGTGCGTGAGGGGATAGCCACCGAATCGGATCGGGATCGGGCGGAGGCGGAGGCAGCGTCGCTGGCGGCAAGGCTCGACCAGCAGCGGGCCGAGGTGGCGGTCGTGGAACGTGAGCTGGCCGCGCGGCGGCAAGACCTCGAGGACACGGTGATCCGGGCTCCGTTCGCGGGCGTGGTGGTGTCGAAGAACGCGCAGCCGGGGGAGATGATCTCCCCGGTGTCGGCCGGAGGCGGGTTCACGCGGACGGGCATCGGGACGATCGTCGATATGAAGTCGCTCGAGATCGAGGTCGACGTGAACGAGAGCTATCTTCAGCGCGTCCGGCCGGGCCAGAGGGTCCAGGCCGTGCTGGATGCCTATCCGGACTGGCGGATTGCGGCGCGGGTGATTGCGATCGTGCCGACCGCCGACCGCCAGAAGGCGACGGTCAAGGTCCGAATCGGGGTGGACGAGCTCGATCCGCGGATCTTGCCGGACATGGGGGTGAAGGTGGCATTTCAGGATCCGGAGGGGGCGGCGGTGTCGAGGCCGGCGGTGGTGGTGCCGGCGGCGGCGGTGCGGCAGGTCGAAGGGCGGGACGTGGTGTGGGTGGCGGCGGGCGGGCGGCTCGAGCGCCGGGCCGTGCGCCGGGGCGCCAGCCAGGGATCCGATGTCTCCTTGCTGTCGGGAGTCGCGGCGGGGGAAAAAGTGGTGGTGGAAGGGCCGTCCGATCTGCGCGAGGGCGGACGGATCCGGGAGATGCAGCCATGAGCGATAACGTCTGGGTGAGCGTGCGCGGCGTGGACAAGGTGTTCGTCCGCGGGTCGGAGTCGATCCACGTGCTCGAGCGGTTGAGCCTCGAGGTCCGGCAGGGCGAGTTTCTGGCCCTGATGGGGCCGTCGGGGTCGGGCAAGACCACCCTGCTGAATCTGATCGGAGGTTTGGACCGGCCGACGTCGGGCGAGATCGAGGTGGGGGGGGAGCGGCTGGACGGGATGTCCGAGCGGCGCCTGGCGGCGTGGCGGGCACGGCAGGTGGGGCTGGTGTTTCAGCTGTATCATCTGATGACGGCGCTGACGGCGGAGCGGAATGTGGAGCTGCCGCTGCTGTTGTCGCCGCTGAACCGGCTGGAGCGCCGCCAGCACGTCGCCACAGCCCTGGCGCTGGTCGGCCTCAAGGATCGGGCCCGGCATTACCCGTCCCAGCTCTCCGGAGGCGAGCAGCAGCGGGTGGGCATCGCGCGGGCGATCGTGACCGATCCGGTCTTGCTCCTGTGCGACGAGCCGACCGGTGATCTGGACCGGAAATCCGGCGACGAGATCCTGGGGCTGCTCCAGGCCCTGAACCGCGAGCACGGCAAGACCATCGTGATGGTGACTCACGATCCCCATGCATCGGCCCGGGCGGGGCGGACGCTCTACCTGAACAAGGGGCGGCTCAGCGCGGAGATGCCGGAATGAAATACCTGCTTCTCGTGGCGGCCAACCTCCGGCGCAAAAAACTGCGGACCGTCCTGACGCTGCTGTCGGTTCTGGTGGGGTTCCTTCTCTACGGGTATCTGGGCGCGATCGAGGTGGCGCTGGGACAGGGGGTCGAGGTGGCGGGCGCGGATCGGCTGGTCGTGCGGCATCGGGTCTCCATCGTTCAGCCGCTGCCCCAGAGCTATGGAGCGCGGATCAGCCGGCTGGCGGGCGTCGAGGATACGATGCACGCGTCGTGGTTCGGCGGCGTCTACCAGGATCCGCGGAACTTCTTCGCCCAGATACCGGTCGAGCCGGACCGGTTCCAGGCGATGTATCCGGAGTATGTGCTGCCCGCCGGGCAGGCGGAGGCTTGGCGGCGGACGCGGACCGGCGCGATCGTAGGGCGCCGGACCGCCGACCGGTTCGGCTGGAAGATCGGCGACCGCATCCCCATCCAGGCGCCCATCTGGCAGAAAAAGGACGGCGGCAACACGTGGGAGTTCGACCTGGTCGGCATCTACGACGGACGCGACAAAGGAACCGACACCACGACGCTCTATTTGCGGTACGACTATTTTGACGAGAGCCGGGCGGTGGGCAAGGGGCTGGTCGGGTGGTATGTGGTGCGGGTGAAGGATCCCGAGCAGGCCGAGTCGGTCGCCCGCGCGATCGACGCCGAGTTCGCCAACTCGCCGGCGGAGACCAAGACCGAGACCGAGGGTGCGTTCGCGGGTGCGTTTGCGCGCCAGATCGGCGACATCGGCCGGATCATGCGGGCGATCCTCGGGGCGGTGTTCTTCACGATCCTGCTGGTGGCCGGCAACACGATGGCCCTGTCGGTGCGGGAGCGGACGTCCGAGCTGGGGGTGCTGAAGGCGCTGGGATTTTCAAACCGGCAGGTCATGGCGGTGGTGCTGGCCGAATCGGGCGTGCTGGCGCTGGCCGGCGCAGGTGCGGGCCTGGGGCTGGCCTGGTTCCTGGTGGGGCGCGGCGATCCGACCGGGATGCTGGCGGTCTTTTACGTGCCCGCAGCGCGGTGGGCGGCGGGGCTGGCGCTGGCGGCCGGGCTGGGGCTGGTGGCAGGGCTGCTGCCAGCCGTCCAAGCCATGCGGCTCCGCATCACCGACGCGCTGCGCCGGGCGTAGCCGCCCCAGGCAACAGGATGCTTTCCCTATGACCCATCCAATCCTCCAGGCCGCGGCGGTGACATGGATCAGCTTGAGGACCATTCCCCAGCGGCGCGGATCCAGCGGTGCGGCGGTGTTCGGCATCGCCGGCGTGGTGGCGGTGCTTGTGGGGACGCTCTCCATCGCGCAGGGATTCCGGCAGGCCATGACGGCCGCCGTCGCTCCCGAGAACGTCGTCGTCCTCCGGGGAGGCGTCGACAGCGAGATGCTGAGCATCCTGGGGCCGGAGGAGGTGCGGGTGGTCGAGGACACGGCCGGCCTGGCCCGGGACGCGCGCGGTGCGCTGGCCTCGGCCGAGCTCTACGTCGTCATCGACCTGCCCAAGCGCTCCTCCGGGACCGACGCCAACGTGCCGCTGCGCGGCGTGGGGCCGGCCGCATACGGCGTCCGGCCCGAGGTGCAGATCACGGCTGGCCGGAGGTTCGAGCCGGGCCGCAGCGAGATCATCGCAGGCCGCGGCGCCGCCGCCGAGTTCGCCGGGCTCGACCTCGGCTCACGCGTGAAAGTGGGCCGGAACGAGTGGACCGTGGTGGGGATCTTCAGCGCGGGGGGCGGCCTGGCGGAATCGGAGATCTGGACGGATGCGGTCGTGCTGCAGGACGCCTACGAGCGAGATCAGAGCTACCAGGCGGTCTATGCGCGGCTCGACTCGGCCGGCCAGTTCGACGCGTTCAAGGACGCCCTGACATCCGATCCCCGCCTCAATGTGCGCGTGGTCCGGCAGGCGGATTATTACGCGGAGCAGGCGGAGGCGGTGGACCGGCTGGTGACGGTCCTGGGGACGCTGGTGGCCGCGCTCATGGGGATGGGCGCGCTGTTTGGGGCCTTGAACACGATGTACACCTCGGTGTCGGCGCGCCGGCGGGAGATTGCGACCCTGCGGGCGCTGGGGTTTGGGGGCGGGCCGGTGGTGGCATCGGTGCTGCTCGAGTCGCTTGTGCTGGCGCTGGCGGGGGGCGCGATCGGGGCGGGTTTGGCTTGCGGCCTGCTCGATGGGTATCGGGCCTCGACGTTGAACTGGCAGAGCTTCAGCCAGGTCGCGTTCGCGTTTGCAGTGACTCCGCAGCTCCTGCTGGAGGGTGTCGCTTATGCCGCCGGGATCGGCCTGATCGGCGGCGCGTTCCCGGCCATCCGCGCCGCCCGCCTTCCCGTGGCCGTCGCGCTGCGCGACCTGTAGGCCCCTTGACTTTGCGCCGGGGCAAACTCATTGTCCGCTGGCGATGACGGATCATCAACCGCTGACCGAGATCAACCGGATCGCCGAGTTCGACCTGGGCGATGGGGCAACAGGGAGGCTTTGCTCGATCCAGGCCCTGAGGCGCGCCGGCTTCGACCGGGTTCACCGGCTGCCCGTGTCGCTCCGGATCGTGCTCGAATCGCTGCTGCGGCATTGCGACGGGCGGCGCGTCACCGAGGCGAACGTGCGCGCTCTGGCCCAGTGGCAGCCCAACGCCCCCCGCACCGAGGAGGTGCCGTTCATGGTGGCGCGGATCGTGCTGCAGGATTTCACCGGGGTGCCCTTGCTGGTGGATCTGGCGGCGATGCGCTCGGCGGCGCAGCGGGCCGGGAAAGATCCACGGGTGATCGAGCCGCTGGTGCCCGTGGACCTGGTGGTGGACCACTCGGTGCAGGTGGACTTCGCGGGGCGGCCGGATGCCTTTCAGCGGAACCTCGAGATCGAGTTCGAGCGGAACCGCGAGCGCTACGAGCTGCTCAAGTGGGGCCAGCAGGCGTTCCGGTCCTTCCGGGTCATCCCGCCCGGGATCGGCATCATTCACCAGGTCAATCTCGAGCACTTGGCCCAAGGGGTGATCGAGCGCGACGGCCTCTGGTTCCCCGACACCCTCGTCGGCACGGACTCGCACACGACCATGATCAACGGCCTGGGCATCGTCGGGTGGGGCGTGGGAGGGATCGAGGCCGAGGCGGGCATGCTCGGCCAGCCGGTCTGTTTCCTGACGCCGGATGTCGTCGGCATGCGCCTGGCCGGCCGGCTGCGGCCCGGCGTGACCGCCACCGATGCCGCCCTCACGGTCACCCAGATGCTCCGGCGCGCCAAGGTCGTGGGCCGGTTCGTCGAGTTCTTCGGCCCCGGCGCCGCCGCCCTTCCCGTGGTCGACCGTGCCACCATCGCCAACATGGCGCCCGAGTATGGCGCGACGGTCGGGTTCTTCCCGATCGACGCCGAGTGCGTGGCTTTTTTGCGGGCCACCGGGCGGAGCGAGGAGCTGTGCCGGCGCTGCGAGAGCTACTACCGGGCGCAGGGGCTCTTTGGCATGCCGGATCGCGGCGACATCGATTACTCGATGGAGCTGGAGCTGGATCTGGGCACCGTCGAGCCGAGCGTGGCGGGCCCGAGGCGGCCGCAGGATCGAATCGAGCTGCGGCGGCTCAAGCCGGAGTTTCTCGAGGCGCTGCGCCGGCCGGCGGCCGAAGGCGGTTTCGGCAAGCCCGCCGGGGAGGCCGGCCCGCCCCGGATCACGGTCGATGTCGGCGGCTCGGGCCAAGCCTCGATCGGCCATGGGAGCGTGGCCATTGCCGCCATCACCAGCTGCACCAACACGTCCAATCCGAGCCTGATGCTGGCGGCGGGCCTCCTGGCGCGCAATGCCGTCCGGCGAGGCCTGCGGGTCAGCCCCGCCGTCAAGACGTCTCTCGCGCCCGGATCCCGCGTGGTGACCGATTACCTGGAGCGGACGGGGCTGCAGCCGCATCTGGATGCGCTCGGATTTCACCGGGTGGCATACGGCTGCACGACGTGCATCGGCAATTCGGGGCCTCTGGCTGCGCCGGTCGAAGCCGCCATCGTCGGCCACGACCTGGTGGCCGCGTCCGTTCTCTCGGGGAACCGCAACTTCGAGGCCCGCGTCCATCCCCGGATCCGTGCCAACTTTCTGATGTCGCCGCCCCTGGTTGTGGCATTTGCGCTGGCCGGCCGTGTGGACATCGATCTGGAGACCGAGCCGCTGGGCTGGGATCCGGACGGGCGCCCGGTGTTCCTGCGCGAGCTCTGGCCGGACGCATCGGAGATCGACCGGCTGCTCGCCTGCGCGCTCGAGCCCGAGGCGTTCCGCCGCCGGTACCGCGATCTGGCGGCCCAGAACCCGAGCTGGAACGCGATCCCCACCCGCACCGGCGTGGTCTTCGCATGGGATCCGAGGAGCACCTATGTCCAGGAGCCGCCGTTCTTCCGCGAGTTCAGCGGGGCTGCCCCCGGCATCGCGCCGATCCGCGGCGCCCGCGCGCTGGCCATCTTCGGCGACAGCGTCACCACCGACCACATCTCGCCGGCGGGGCCGATCGATCCGTCGTCGCCTGCGGGCGAGCACCTGCGGGCGCGCGGGGTCGCTCCGGCCGATTTCAACAGCTACGGCGCGCGGCGCGGGAACGACCAGGTGATGATTCGCGGCACGTTCGCCAACGTGCGCATCCGGAACCAGATGACGCCGGGCGTTGAAGGCGGTTTCACGGTGGATCCGATCCGCGGGGGGCAGGCGAGCATCTTCGACGCCGCGGCGATGCACGCCGTGGCGGGGACCCCTTTGATCGTGATTGCCGGCCTGGAGTATGGCACGGGCAGCTCGCGCGACTGGGCGGCCAAGGGAACCCGTCTCCTCGGGGTGCGGGCCGTGATCGCCCGAAGCTTCGAGCGGATCCATCGGTCCAACCTGGTGGGCATGGGCGTTCTCCCGCTCGAGTTTCAGAGCGACGCGGCTGGCCAGCCCCAGACGGCGCAGTCGCTGCGGCTGGACGGGGGCGAGACCTATGATCTGCCCGACCTGAGGGACCCCCTCGAGCCTCGCCAGGAGCTCCGCCTGCAGATCCGCCGCCGGGACGGCCGCGTCGACGAGATCCTCGTCCGGTGCCGGATCGATACGCCGGTCGAGATCGAGTATTACCGGCACGGCGGCATCCTGCCCTGGGTGCTGCGACAGCGGATCGCTTGAACTCCCGGCGCCCATCCCCTCCGCGCCGCCGATCCGGCGAGCGCCGTCCGCGGCCGATCGCCGCGTGGCAGGCGATCGCGATCGAGGTCATCCGGCGCGCCGACCGCCAGCATCCGGCCGATGCGGTTCTGCGCGACGTGCTGCGCGATCACGCCCGGCAGGATCCGGACCTGGCCCGGACGGTCGTCGCCCGGGTGACGGATTACTACCGCTGGCGCGGATGCCTGGAACCGCGATGGACGCGGATCGAGCAGCTCGATCGGGCAGCCGCGCTGCAGGATCGATTCCAGCAGAGCCCCGCCGATTTCCCCGGCGATCTCCTGGCGCGGATCGTGCCGCGCTGGATCGAAGGCGCTCTCGAGGTGAGCCGGCCGTGGCTGGAGTCGCTGCAGCAGCCGCCGGCCGTCTGGCTGCGGGCGCGGCCCGGGCGCGGCGCCGACCTGGCCCGGCGGCTGGGCGACTGCCGGCCTGCCGGCCCCGGCCCGCTGCAGGACGCGCTCGCCTATCACGGATCGTCCGACCTGTTCCACACGCCCGAGTTCCAGGCGGGCGAGTTCGAGGTCCAGGATTTGAGCTCGCAGGTTGTCGGCTTGATCTGCCAGCCCGAGCCCGGCGCCGCGTGGTGGGACGTCTGCGCCGGCGAAGGCGGCAAGACACTGCACCTGGCCGACCTGATGCAGAACCGGGGCCTGGTCTGGGCGACGGACCGGGCTGGCTGGCGGCTGGACCGGCTCCGGCGCCGAGCCGCGCGCGCCCGGCTTTTCAACTGCCGGTTGCGGGTCTGGCGCAGCCCGCCTGAACCGGCCTTGCGCACGCGCTTTGCCGGCGTGCTGGTCGACGCCCCGTGCAGCGGGGTGGGCACCTGGCAGCGGAATCCTCAGGCGCGCTGGACCACGGGCCCGGCCGATGTCGACGAGCTGGCCCGGCTGCAGGGGCATCTGCTGGCCACCGCCGCCGCCGCTCTCCGCCCGGGCGGGCGCCTCATCTATGCCGTCTGCACCCTCACTCGATCGGAGACTGCCGGCGTGGCGGATCGCTTCGAGCAGGCCCATCCTGGCTTCGAGCCGTGGCCCATCCCGGATCCCGCCGGCGGGGGGCGTCCGCAGGGGGCCCGGCTCTGGCTGGGCCCGCCCGCAACGCCCGGCAACGGGATGTTCGTCGCCGCATGGCGGCGGATGAAATAATAGGCAGCCGTCCCAACCCCGCGCGATCCGGAGCCGGAATTTCATTTGACCCGGCCCGAGGCCGTTGCTAGAAACGGGACCGCTATGGCGCGCCCGCTCAAGGTCTCCAAACGCTCACGGAATGCCCGTTCGCAGGCTCGGTATCGACGGATCCTCCTGAAGCTGAGCGGCCAGGCTTTGGGCAACGAGGACGGCTTCGGCATCGCCCCCGAGAGGGTGCGTGACATGGCGCGACAGATCAGCGAGGTCCGCCATCTGGGGGTGGAAGTCGTGATCGTGGTCGGCGGCGGCAATATTTTCCGCGGCCTGCAGGGCAGCGAGCGCGGGATCGAGCGGGCGACAGGCGATTACATGGGGATGCTGGCGACGATCATCAATGCGCTGGCGCTGCAGGATGCCCTCGAGAAGCTGGGCGTCGCCACGCGCGTCCAAAGCGCCATCGCCATGGCGCAGGTCGCCGAGCCGTTCATCCGGCGGCGCGCCGTTCGCCATCTCGAAAAGGGGCGGGTGGTGATCTTCGCCGGGGGGACCGGCAACCCTTACTTCTCGACGGACACGACGGCAGCCTTGCGGGCCACGGAGATCGGCGCCGAGGTCATCCTCAAGGCAACGAAGGTCGATGGCGTTTACGACAGCGACCCCGGCCAGAACCCCGACGCCCGGCGCTTCCGCCGGATCCAGTTCCTCGAGGCCCTGCAGAAGCGGCTGAAGGTGATGGATTCGACGGCGCTGTCGCTCTGCATGGACAACGGCATGCCGATCCAGGTCTTCAACGTGTTCAAGCCTGGCAACCTCAAGCGGGTCGTGCTCGGCGAGCCGGTCGGCACCCTCGTCACCACCCGCACCTGAAACCCACTCCTTTCCGATCCAACCCTGTTTTCGGTCAACCCCCGCACCCATTCATATGAGCATCGACGACATCATCCTGGAAGCCGAGGATAAGATGACGAAAAGCGCCGAGTTCGTTCACCACGAATTCGGGGGCGTGCGCACCAGCAAGGCTTCGCCCACGCTGGTCGAGAACCTCATGGTCGACGCGTATGGCAGCCAGATGCGGATCCGCGAGCTGGCCGGAATCACCACTCCGGAGTCGCGGATCATCCTCATCCAGCCATGGGACATCGGCATGCTGCATCCGATCGAGAAGGCCATTCAGAAAAGCAACCTCGGGCTCAACCCGGCCATCGACAAGAAGCTGATCCGGATCGTCCTGCCGGAGCTGAGCCAGGAGCGGCGGGCCGAGCTGATCAAGGTCGTCCGCAAGATGGCCGAGGACGGCCGCGTCGCGATCCGCCATGTCCGCCGCGAGGCCATCGAGCAGCTCAAGAAAGAGTCCAAGGCCGGCACGATCACCGAGGACCAGCTCGCCGCCGCCGAGAAGGAGATCCAGAAGCTGACCGATCAATCCATCGCCAAGCTCGACGAGCACCTCGCCCACAAGGATAAAGAGATCATGACCGTCTGATCACGGGCCGGCCTCCGCGTCGATCGCCGCGGGCGCCTCGAACCGGATCACCGTCTCCTCCGGCCGCGCCAGCCCCAGGCGCTCCCGCCCCAGCCGCCCCACGACGTTCGAGTCGGTCTGGAGCGACACGATCGCCGCCTTCAGGTGGCGCGCCGTGGCTTCCTCCTTGGCGATTTCCTGCTCCAGGCGCAGGATCTCGTGGCGGTACCGCTCGCTCTTCTCGATCACCGGCAAATACCACACGGCGACTGCCAGCAGCCCTGCCAGAAATAGCAGCACGAAGACCGCCTTCGTCAGAGCCCCCCATATCCCCATGTTCGGTCGTGTCATCTCGTCACCGTCTTCCTCTCGAGGTGCGCGCGTCTGCCGGGCGGCCGCCGCCGCGGCGCCGGCCGGCCATCATTCTGGGCTCGCACGGCCCGCGGCGCAAGAAAATGCGGCATCGCGGCGGGCGCCGCGGGAGGCAGCGCCTGGCGGGCGGCAGGCTCGAGGCCGGCCGCACGGTCGAGGCATGAGGCCGCAGCCCGGGCCCTTAGGGTCTGTGCAAAAATTAATTCCGATTTTGCTGGAGGGGATTGGGCGGGCTGGCAAGGCGCGACGAGTGAGCATATCCGCGCGGTCTGTGAGCGAGGAGCAACAAAGCCAGCGCGCCCAAGGCCCCCAGCCCTGCGGAGCGGGGCGGCGCCGGGCCATCTGCTTCGTGGCTCGGTCGGTCGAGTATCGCAGGGGATACACTCCCTCCCTTGCGCCTCGCATCGGGCCCGGCGGCGCTCCCGCCAAAATCGGAAGTAATTTTTGCACAGACCCTTATGGCTGCGAGGCGGGATCGCTGCCGGATCGAGGATGGGTTTGATCGTAGATCCGCTTGAGGCGTTCGGTGGTGACGTGGGTGTAGATCTGGGTGGTGGCCAGGTGGGCATGCCCCAGCAACTCCTGCACGCTGCGCAGATCCGCCCCTCCATCGAGCAGGTGCGTCGCGAAG
The DNA here is from genome assembly GCA_022711435.1 of Verrucomicrobiota bacterium. GTDB lineage: Bacteria > Verrucomicrobiota > Verrucomicrobiia > Limisphaerales > UBA1319 > JAGMXM01. The sequence goes on along the minus strand of JAKLFB010000008.1, from coordinate 154,794 downwards.
CTGTGCCGCAGCTTGTGCGGCGTCAGGTCCGGATCCAGCCCGGCGCGCGCGAGGTATCGCTTGAGCCGCAACTGAATCACGCGGGGGGATGGCGGGCGGGCGGGGCTGGACCGGCCGAGGAAGGCGGGCATGCGTCCCGCCGGCCGATCGGGCAGGGCGTGCCAGTAGCGGTCGATGGCCGCCAGCGCCGGCGCCCCGATCGGCACGAGCCGCTCCTTGCCTCCCTTGCCCCGCACCCGGATCATCTGGCCGGCCTCGTCGATATCCTCGGCCCTCAAAGCGCAGGCCTCGCTGATCCGCAGGCCGCAGGAGTAGACCGTTTCCAGCAGCGCGGCGTCGCGCAGGCATGCCCGGCGCTCCGACGCCCGCTCCCGGCCGGCCCAGGCCTGGAGCTGGGCCAGCGGCGCGTCGACCAGGGCCTGCATCTGCGCCACGGTCAGGAATCGCGGCAACCTCTTCTCCCGGCGCGGCAGAGCCACGTTCCGGATCGGCGACATCCGAACCACGCCGCGCTCGATCAGGAATCGATAGAGCGATCGCAGGGCGGAGAACCGGAGCTGGATCCCGGCGCGCTCGATCCGCCGGCGCCCCAGGAACCGGACGTAGGCCCGGAAATCGTCTCGCTGGAGGGTGGCCCAGTCGGGCGCGGCCCCGTGCTCGGTCCGGCGCCATTGGCTGAACTCGATCAGGGCCTGACGGTAATTGCGCACCGTGTAGGCGGAAGCGCCTCGGGCCGATGAGAGATGATCGAGGAAGGCGGCCGCCCATCGGTCGATCGCGGGGGCGTCCGGGGGATGGTCCTGGCTCGGGAGCCGCGGGGGGTTCATCCGGGCTGATCCTTGCGGGGGAAGAGCGGGGCAGGATCCCCGATCCGATGGCCGGAGGGCAGCCCGCCCCAGCCGGCGGCTGCGAACCGATCCGGCGTCTCCGCCAGCCCCAGCTGCCGGTAGATCCGGCTGGCCGTCCCGGGCAGAAACGGCCAGAGCAAGACCGCCAGCACCCGGCACGTCTCCGCCAGGCAGTAGAGCACGCCATCCAGCCGCCCCGCCTGGGCGGGGTCCTTCGCCAGCTTGAAGGGAGCCGTCTGGTCCACATACTGGTTGGCGCGGACCATCAGCCCCTCGATGCGCAGGAGGGCTGACTGGATCTCGCTGGCGCGGAGGTGGGCGATGGTCTGCCGGACCGCTGCATCGGCCTCGCCCGCCAGGTCCGATCCTGCCGGTGGCACGATCCCTTGGCGGTAGCGCTTGAGCATCGAGAGCGAGCGGTTCACGAGGTTCCCGAGCCCGTTGGCCAGGACGGCCTGATACCGCGCCGCGAAGCCGCTGTCGGTCCAGTTGCCGTCCGGGCCCACATCGAGCTCGCGGACCACATAATACCGGAAGGCATCGACGCCCCACTCGCCCACCACGGCGAGCGGGTCCACGATATTGCCGGTGCTCTTGCTCATCTTCTGGCCTTCCTTCTGCCACCAGCCATGGACCACGAGCTGCCGCGGCAGAGGCAGCTCCATCGCCCTGAGCATGATCGGCCAGTAGACCGCGTGAAACTTGAGAATGTCCTTCCCGATCACCTGCACATCGGCCGGCCACAGCTCGAGGGATCCCGGCGCGGGCAGCGCCCCATGCCCCGCCAGCGCGCGGCTCACCAGCGGATCCCCGAGCGCGGCCGGCACCGTCACGTAGTTCGACAGCGCATCGAACCAGACATAGGTCACGTAGGCCGGGTCGAACGGGACCGGGATGCCCCAGCTCAGCCGGGCCGCAGGCCGCGTCACGCACAGATCCTCGAGCTTGTGATGCCGCAGAAACCCCAGCACCTCGTTGCGCCGGATCTCCGGATAGATGAACTCGGGGTGCGCCTCGATGTGCCCGATCAGCCACTCCTGATGCGCCCCCAGCCGGAAGTAGTAGTTCTCCTCGACCAGCTCGGTCACCGGGCCGTAGATCGGATCGAACGTGCCGTCCGCACGGCGGTCCTTCTCCGTCAGGAAGGTCTCCTCCTTGGTCGAGTAGAATCCGGAGTATTGATCCTTGTAGAAATGGCCTGCGGCCCAGAGCTTGCGGAGGATAGCCTGGACGGCCTCCTGGTGCCGGGGCTCGGAGGTGCGGACGAAATCGTCATGGCTGAGCTCGAGCCGGCTGGCGAACTGCCGCCAGACCTCTGCCAGCCCCTCGCAGTAATCCTGGGGCGTCCGCCCCTCCGCCTGGGCCGTCTGCTGCACCTTCTGGCCGTGCTCGTCCACGCCGGTCAGGAAAAAGACCTGCTCTCCCATGCTGCGCCGCGCTCGCGCCATCACATCGGTGATGATCTTCTCGTAGGCGTGGCCCAGATGCGGCTGGCCATTGACATAGTCGATGGCCGTGGTCAGGTAAAACCGTTTGCTCATGGCGCCGCCCAGTGTGCGCCACCCGGCGCCGGATGGCAATGGCGCTCTCCGCACGCGCGCGCGCCGGATCCGGCCCGCCGCATCGCCTACGCCGCCGGGGCCGAAACCTGGACGGCGGGGGGCTTGCTCGATTGGGCATCGGCCCGGCGGTAGGCCTCGGCCAGAAGGGTGACCGGATGGGCGACGCGGATGTCGAGGCCGCGCTGCTTGATGCCGTTGATCAGCTGCAGGAGGCACCCGGAGTTGCCGTTGGCGACAATCGCCGCCCCGGTGGATCGGATGTTGCGGATCTTCCGCTCGAGCAGCTGCTCAGCCATGTCGGGGTGGATGATGTTGTAGATGCCGGCGCTGCCGCAGCACCAGTTGCTTTCGGGCAGCTCGACCAGCTCGAGGCCGGGGATGGCGCGGAGGATCTCGCGGGGCGGGCGGCTGATCTTCTGCCCGTGGCAGAGATGGCAGGACTCGTGGTAGGTGACGGTCTGGCGCGGGGCCTGGTGGGGCGGCACGGGCTCGAGCCCGATGCCGGCGAGCCATTCGTGGATGTCCTTGAGCTTGGCATCCCATTGGCCGGCCCGATCGCGGTAGATCGGATCGTCCTCGAGCAGCTTCTGATAATGCTTGAGGTGCGATCCGCACCCGCCGGCGTTGCTGATGATGGCGTCGAACTGGTCGGGCGGGAACTGGTCGATGTTGCGCCGAGCGAGCTCGCAGGCGAGATCGCGCTCGCCGTTGTGGCCGTGGAGCGAGCCGCAGCAGTGCTGGCGGGGGGGCGTGACGACCTCGCATCCGCAGCGGGCGAGGACTTCGGCCGTGTCGCGGTTGATCTCGCTGAAGATGAGGTCCTGGGCGCAGCCGGTCAGCAGCGCCACCCGGTAGCGCCGGCGCCCCCAGGGAGGCGTCACCGGCGCGATGAGCTGGGCCGAGAACTTGCGGGGGATGTCCGGCGTGAGCGCCTCGAGGCCGCGCAGCCGGGCCGGCAGGAGCCGGAGCACGCCGCTGCGCCGGAGCAGGGACTGCAGGCCGATCCGCTGGTAGAGACGGATGAGGCGCCCCACGAACAGCAGGCGGCGCAGGTCCATGAAGAGCCATTTGACCGTCAGCCAGCGGATGAAGTTGCGCAGCGGCGAGCGCAGCAGCCCGCGGCGCTCGGTCTCGGCCCGGGCGTGCTCGAAGATCTCGGCATAGTTCACCCCGGCGGGGCAGGCGGACGTGCAGGCCAGGCAGCCCAGGCAGAAATACATCTCCTCGGCGAAGGCTCGGGTCAGGGGGATCCGGTCGTCGGCGATGGCTCGAGCCAGGGCGATCCGGCCCCGGGGGCTGTGGCGCTCCTCGCGCGTCGCCACATAGGTCGGGCACGTCGGCAGGCAGAGCCCGCAGTGCATGCATTGCTGCACGACCGAGTAATCCAGCCCGTGCAGGAACGTGGCCGCTGCAGGGGCGCCATGCGGCGAGACGGCGGTGTCATTCATGGCCGCGGCTCCGATGCGTCGAACATCTTGCCGGGATTGAGGATGCCGAGCGGATCGAGCGTGCGGCGGAGCTGGCGCATGACCTCGAGGGATTCCCGGCCGACCGATTGCGGGAGGATGCCCTTCTTGGCGAGGCCCACACCGTGCTCGCCGGTGATGGTGCCGCCCAGGCGGATCGCCTCGGCGAAGATCTCGGCGAACGCCTCCTCGACACGCTCCATCTCCTCGCGGTCGCGCTCGTTGGTGAGGACGGTGGGATGGAGATTGCCGTCGCCCATGTGGCCGAAGGTGCCGATGCGGAGCCGATGCTTCTGGGCGGTGGCCTGGATGAACCGGACCATGGGGGCCAGCTCGCTGCGCGGCACGGTGGCGTCCTCGAGGATGGTCGTCGGGCCGATTCGCGCCAGCGCGGAGAACGCGGTGCGGCGCGCGCTGGCCAGCTGGACGGACTCCTGCTCGTCCCGGGCCACGCGCACCTCGCGGCTGCCGTTCTGGCGGCAGATCGCCGCCATCCGATCAGCCTCCTCCGCCACCACCGCGGCGTGCCCGTCGGTCTCCATCAGCAGGATCGCGTCGCAGTCCAGCGGCAGGCCGATGTGCGCGTAATCCTCGACGCAGGCGATCGTGGTCCGATCCAGAAACTCGAGCGTGCAGGGGATGATGTGGGCGGCGATGATCGCCGAGACGGTCTCTGCCGCCTGGTCCATCCGGTCGAACACGGCCAGCATGGTGCGCTTGGCAGCCGGCAGCGGGATCAGCCGGAGCAGAACCTGCGTCACGATGCCCAGCGTGCCCTCCGATCCGATGAACAGGTCCTTGAGCGAGAATCCGGCAACGTCCTTGACGCACTTGTTGCCCAGCCAGATGGCTTCGCCGCTGGCCAGGACCACCTCGAGCCCCATGACGTAGTTGCGCGTCACCCCGTACTTGAGGCCGCGCAAGCCGCCCGAGTTCTCGGCCACGTTGCCCCCGATCGTCGAGATCCGCATCGATCCGGGATCCGGCGGATAAAAGAGGTTGGCATCCTGGGCGGCATCGGCGATCGCCTGGGTCGTGGCGCCAGCCTCGGCCCGCAGCGTCAGGTTCTTCCGGTCCAGCTCGAGGATCCGATCCATCTTGGCCAGGCAGACCACCAGGCCGCTGGGCACCGGAACGCTGCCCCCGCTCAGCCCGGTGCCCGTGCCCCGGGTCACGATCGGGAGGCGGTTCTTCCCCGCCAGCTTCACGATGGCCGACACCTGCCCGGTCGTCTGGGGAAAGACCACGGCTTCGGGCATCTGATGGTGCCCCGCCGTCCCGTCAAAGGCGTAGGGCAACAGATCTTCGGTTTGGGTCAGAACCTGCGCGGGACCGGCGATCCGGCGCAGCTCGGTGAGGATGGGCTCGGCCAACGACATATGTTCGATCCTATTTGCGGCCGGAAGGATGCGGGAACCGGCCCGAAGGGTCAAGCCCGCAGGGCGGGGGCCGGCAATCGTTCGCGAGCTATACACAACGTCATATGTCACGCCGCTTGAGGCCTGCCTGCCGGGGCGGCGCAGGCAGGCCTGACCCGGCGCGGTGGACTCCTGACGCTCTGTAAAACAGGCAGGTCAGCGATCCGAACTTGTTTGCATGCGCCATTGACAAAACGCTGTCGTTCCGCAAAGTCGGTCCCATGCCAGCCCCAAACCGCATCCGTGCCGTGATCTTCGACATGGACGGCGTGCTGACCGATTCCGAACCGCTGATCTGTGCGGCGGCGACAGCCATGTTCGGTGAGCGGGGCGTCACGGTTCGACCCGAGGATTTTCAGCCGTTTGTCGGGATGGGCGAGATCCGGTACCTGGGAGGGGTCGCCGAGAAATACCATCTGCAGCTGAATATCGAGGCAGCCAAACGGCGCACCTACGAGCTATACCTCGAGATGGCCCCAGACCAATTGCGGGCGTTCCCCGGCGCCGTCGAGCTCGTCCGCGCCTGCCGCAAAGCAGGATTGCAGACCGCCGTTGCTTCAAGCGCTGACCGGATCAAGGTCGATGCCAATCTGAGGCTGATCGAGCTGCCAAGAGACAATTGGGATGTAGTGATTGCCGCTGAGGATGTTGTGCACAAAAAGCCTGCCCCCGACATCTTCCTGGCCGCCGCACACAAAATGAAGTTGCCGCCACCGGAGTGTATCGTGATCGAGGATGCCGTTTCCGGGATTCAAGCGGCCAAAGCGGCCGGAATGCGATGTGTGGCGGTAGCCCATACATTTTCTCAAGCGGATCTTGCTGAGGCCGAGCATGTTTGGGCTGCAATCAAGGAGATAACGCTTGAGCAATTGCTCGGGCATTATGATGGTTGAATACGAGGCGCGAGCTTCTTTGAGGAGTCGCAGCGAGTCATCCCACCAAAACAGGCCGATTTATGAAGGGGTGATATGATCTGTAACATTATGATATTGATGATGTTGTGATAAATATAAAGGTAATAAGAAAGGCGATACGCGATGCTGGGTCAACCAAGCGCCCGCGGTGGGACAATAACACCCAAAAAAATGTTCAATAAAAAGTTGACAGCGGATGGTGATTTTGGGAGATTGAGGCCGCACACGGTAACAACAAAAACAAAAAAGGTGATAACAATGAGAATAAAGGTTCTATTATTGGCGGCGGTGGTGTGCGTGGCGACTGCTGCGTCCTCGCTCGCCCAGGTGTATTCGGTGAATGCGGTCGGCTACGTGAACAAGGAAGTGCCTGCGGGAGGTTTCGCGATTCTGAGCAATCCACTCAATCAGCCCACAAATAACCTCGCAACGGTGTTCCCGAATGTTCCAGACAATTTCATTGTATACAAGTACGTGGCTAACACCTTCCAACAGATTACCAAGCGGACGATTGGCGGGCAGGTGCGCTGGACTGGCGGTTTAGGCGCAGATGAAATCGTGAATCCGGGTATGGGGTTCTTCGTTAAAAACCCAAGCACGACGGAAACGCTGAAGCTGACCTTCGTCGGCGAAGTGCCGCAAGGCACGGGTCTGACCGTTCCGTTTGCCGCTGGATTCAATCTGATCTCCTCGATCGTCCCGCAAGCCGGCGCTGTGAAGACAACCCTGGGTCTCCCTGTCGCGAACAACGAGGTCATCTACAAGTACGGAGCTGCAGGATACGTTCAAAGCACGCTGCGCGTCATTGGCGGCCAGGACCGCTGGACCGGTGGTGATTCGACGGAGCCTGTAATCGATGTCGGCGAAGGTTTCTGGTATAAGGCCAATGCGACCGGCAACTGGGCTCGCGACTTTTCTGTCAATCCCTAGATCTAAACACCATCATCGTGTTTGAACGGAAACAATCAATCAGACACACGGGTAAAAACAACCAAGTAATATGAAAAAACTATTAGCACTGCTCAGCCTCACGGCGCTGGCGACAGCGGTCTATGCCGCTCCGCAAGCGACGGTCGTTCTGAACAACTTCACGCCGGATCGGCCGATCTATATCGGCTCTGAAGGGGTGTATGCTGACAACGATGCCAGCGGCAATATCTACATCGAGTTGCTGGGCCCTGGCGGCAAGCCGGTCGTTTCCCAAGACCTCGGCAATGCCACAATGTTCCAACTGGAATTCGGCGGGTATTTCGATGATGGCGTCGGTGTGATTGCTGACGTCGTTCCGGGTGCAGTAGCCGAGTTGACGTTGCGGGTGTGGAAGGCTGCTGCGGGTTCAACGTATGATGCCGCGTTCGGTTCGGCTCCGACAGCTTTGGTGACCTGGAGCCAAGCGACTGGCAGTTGGGATCCCGCTTCGGTGCCTCCTGGCCCGGCGGTCGGACCCGATCTCGCGATTCCTGCGAGCCCGGTGATGGCTGTTGTTCCTGAACCCTCGACGCTCGCCCTGGGCGCGCTGGGTCTCGTGGCGCTGTTCCTGCGCCGCCGTCAATAGTTCTTGTTGACCAATCTCAAAAAGCCGCCTCGATCGAGGCGGCTTTTTTATTGCCCAAAGACCTCGGACCCATCCGAGATCAGCAGCGGATTCGAGCGCGTGTCGATATCCGCGAAAGACGATGCGAGCGGACGGGGTTGATAGGCGGGTTTGAGCGCCCCATCGCCATCGAGGAATTGCAGGCGCCATTGCCGATACACTTCGATGGCATGGTCGAAATCGGCACGGGTTTGAATGCCGGCCATGCGCCGGTTGAATTCGCGGCTTGGGCCGAAACGCCGCGCATACAGCGGCGCCACCTTCCGAAACATCCGGCATGCATGGGCTTCGCCGAAAACCTCGATCATGCGGTCCAGATGCCGGCTCATGAATGCGATCCGATCCTCGAACCCGGGCTCGGAAGGCAGCTCGCCGGTTTGCAGATAGGATGCGGTTTCGCGGAAGATCCACGGATTGTAGAAGGCGCCCCGGCCAATGCTGATCCCCTGGCAGCCGGTTAGCCGAATCATTTCGGCTGCAGCTTGTGCTGTGGTCACATCCCCATTGCCAATGATCGGAATTCTGGGCGCGGCCTCGACAACGGCGCGGATGCCCGCCAGGCTCACCGCCCCGGAAAAACCCTGGTCGCGCGTTCGGCCGTGGACCGTGATGGCCGCGATGCCGGCATCGGCGAGAAGGCGGGCTAGATCGGGCGCGTTCACATGCTGCGCGTCCCAGCCAAGGCGCATCTTGGCCGTCACAGGGACATGGACTGCTTTGACCATGGCCGCCGCAATGCGAGCGCTTTTTTCGACATCGATCATCCAGACGGAGCCGCCACCGGCGCGGCACACTTTGGGCACGGGACAGCCCATGTTGATATCGATCGACTCGATGCCCATGGACTCCGCCATGCTGGCGGCGTCCCGCATCTCCTCGAGGACCGATCCGAAGAGCTGGATGGCCAGCGGTCGGTCGGCCGGCGAGGTCTCGATGAGCTGAAAGGCCTTCGCTCTGGATTCGAGCAAAGACCGCGCGTTGACCAGGTCGGTCGTCGCCAGGCCAAGCCCGCCCAACTCGCGGATGGTCAGCCGGAAGGGCAGGTTGGTGTAGCCCGCCATCGGCGCCAATAGCAGGTTGAATTCGAGGTCGAGCGTGCCGATCCTTATCATCGGCCGCAGGATAAACCGTCAGGCCCCCTGATGCGAGTGGGTTCCGCCATCGAGTATCAAGATGCTTCCCGCACCCATGGCTCTGCCCAATACACGCCAAGAGTTGGCCTCGCGGCTTACCCCTATCCCTCTAACAGATCTTCTTCTCCTCCATCCTTCATGGAGGGAAGGGGAGGAAACCGGAGAATTGACCCCGACGCCTTCCTTGGGCAGGCTGAACCATAGCCGCTCGAGGCGGCGCGGTGAATCCATCTTTCCTCGAGAGGATATCAAGGCTTCCGGCGGTGCAGTCCCTGCTGCACGGCCTGGAAAAAGGAGGCGTATTGTCTTGTGCAGGGGTCCATTCGAGCGCTCATCCGTTTTTGGCCCAGCTGCTGGCATCTGCCCTTCCGGATCGGCGATTCCTGGTGGTCGCTAACGGGCTCAAGTCACAGGAACGGTTTCATCAGGACCTGATGACCTGGCTCCAGGTGGCCAGCCAGGGAAAGAGCCGAGCTGCGCCATGGTTCTATCCCGCTTGGGAATGCATGCCGCATGACGGAAGGCTTCCGCATGTGGACGTGGTCAGCGATCGGCTGGCAACGCTCATGGCGCTGATCGACGATCGAGTCGGCTCGGAGCGCGCCCAGCGGTTTGTGGTGGCAAACGCACTGGCATTGGCGCAGCGGACGTTCGCTCCCGACCACCTTCGCCAGCGTGTTCGATCCCTGGTCCAACGGCAGAAAGTGAATCCACTGGCGCTGGTCGAGTGGCTCCAATCGCAGGGGTATGCCCCCGAAACACAGGTCACCCAAAAGGGCGAAATCGCGTTGCGCGGCGGAATCCTGGACGTGTTCCCCCTCACGGCGCCTTGGCCGGTTCGCCTCGAGTTCTTCGGGGATGAACTGGAATCGCTGCGCGAGTTCGATCCGGCGACCCAAGTGTCGCGGGCTGAGATCGATCGCGTGGTGCTGCCGCCTGGAGGCGAGCTGGGTCTGCTGCGGCATGGCACGACGGCACCGGGGATCCAGGCCGAGGGCGCCGGAAACGACCTCGATCCGCCGGGCAGTCTGGGCACGCTGCTGGACTATCTGCCGCCGGGAACGATCGTGCTCTTGAGCGAGCCCGGCGCTATTGCCGAGCAGTTCGCCCAGTATCGGCGCCAGATGCCGGACGGCGATCCGCTCTGGATCGAGTGGCCCGAGCTCCTCGAGGAGATCGAGAAGCGCGAGCTGCCGCGGATCGACTTCGATGAAGAATGGGGCGATGCCGGCTTCCACCGGGGAGCTGAAGCGGCCCAAAGCAATCCAGCAAACAGACTGGATCCGGGCAAATCGGAGGATGCACCCCCAGGGATAGACGAACCCCGGGATGTGACGCAGGTGGATATTCCGGCTCTCGCGGCAGCCCACCCGCAATCGGTCCGCGACCTGCCAATACCACGAACCCCATTTGCTGGACCCCGAATCGAGCTGGATATCATGGGGCTGGATGTGTTCCGCCCGCGGCCAGGCCAGGCGGTGGATGCGCCCGTTGCCGAGGTTCAGCGCAGGGAGTTCTTCGACCAGATGCATCGCTGGCAACGGAGAGGCTGCGCGCTTCATGTTTTCTGCAACAACGGCGGCGAGCGGGAACGATTCGAGGAGATCTGGAAGGAATATGGGCTGCCTTGGGGCCAATCCGGCCAGGACAGCGACCACCCATCCGCCGAGTCCGAATCCGGCGGATCCGGATGCGAGGAGCTTCACGCGGCGGGCGGGCGGTCCCCCAGGATGCACCTGGGCGCCATCAGCCAGGGGTTTCTCTGGGAAACGGCAGGGATCGTTGTGGTCACCGATGCGGAGGTGTTCGGGCGATACCGAGCGCGGCAGCCGCGACGCCTGAAGTCGCCCCATGCCGCCGCCCTCAAGTCCAGCCTCGACATCGATTTCCACGATCTCGAGGAGGGAGATTATGTGGTCCACATGTCGCACGGTATCGGCCGGTTTCTGGGTTTGAAAAACCTCCCGCCCCGGCGTCAACGGGGCGAAGCGGTGGCGGAAGACGAAGAGGGATCTCCGGGTCAGGAATGCCTCGTGATCGAGTATGCGCCTGGCCGGGCCGGCGAATCGGCCCCCCGATTGTACGTGCCCGTCGCCGAGGCGCATCTCATCAGCAAGTACATCGGCGCCACCAAGGCCCGGCCGGTGCTGCATGCCTTGGGAGGAACGCGATGGTCCCATGCCAAGGCGCGCGCCGAGCGGTCGGTGCGGGACCTGGCTGGCGAGCTGCTGTCGCTCCAGGCCGCGCGCGCCGCCCTGCCCGGGCACGCCTGTGGGCCTGACACGCCCTGGCAGAGGGAGTTCGAGGCCTCTTTCCTGTTCGAGGAGACTCGCGACCAGCTCCAGGCGATCCAGGAGGCGAAAGGCGACATGGAGAAGCCGCGCCCGATGGACCGGCTGGTCTGCGGCGACGTGGGATTCGGGAAGACGGAGGTCGCCATCCGAGCGGCATTCAAGGCGGTGATGGGCGGCCGGCAGGTGGCGGTGCTGACGCCGACCACGGTCCTGGCCCAGCAGCATTACAACACATTCCGCGAGCGCATGGCCGACTACCCGGTCCGGCTCGAATTGCTGTCGCGGTTCCGGTCCCGGCGCGAGCAGCAGCGGGCGATCGAGGATCTGGCTCGCGGCGCCGTGGACATCGTCATCGGCACCCACCGCCTGCTGCAGCGGGATGTCGCGTTCAAGGATCTCGGCCTGGTGATCATCGATGAGGAGCAGCGGTTCGGCGTCGCCCAGAAGGAGCGCTTCAAGCAGTGGCGCCAGCTGGTCGACGTGCTCACCCTCAGCGCCACGCCGATCCCGCGCACGCTCTATCTGGCCCTCATGGGCGCCCGGGACATGAGCGCCATCCAGACTCCCCCCGTGGACCGGCTGCCCGTCGAAACGATCGTGATTCCTTTCGACGAGGGCGTCATACGGGCGGCCATCCTCCGGGAGCTCAATCGGCAGGGCCAGGTGTTCTTCCTTCACAACCGGGTGGCGACCATCGATGCCATGGCGCTTCGGCTCAGGCAGCTGGTGCCGGAGGCGCGAATCGTCGTCGGGCATGGGCAGATGGACAGCGACGCTCTCGAGGAGGTGATGCTCGAGTTCGTCAACGGCAGGGCGGACCTGTTGCTATCGACGACGATCATCGAGAGCGGGCTCGATATCCCGAATGCGAACACCATCATCATCGATCGGGCGGACCGGTTCGGCCTGAGCGATCTGTATCAGCTCCGGGGCAGGGTGGGGCGCTACAAGCACCAGGCCTACGCCTATCTGCTGCTGCCTCGACATGCCGGCCTGCTGGCCGACGCGCGCAAGCGCTTGTCCGCCATCCGGCAGTATTCGAGCCTGGGATGCGGGTTCAAGATCGCGCTGCGCGATCTGGAGCTCCGGGGGGCCGGAAACCTGCTGGGATCCGAGCAGAGCGGCCACATCACCGCCCTCGGGTTCGATCTGTATTGCCAGCTCCTCAAGGAGAGTGTCGCCGCCCTCCGGGGCGAGCCCGCCCCGCGCCGGCTCAGCGTCAAGGTCGAACTTGAATTCCTGCGCTTCGAATCTCCCGGGCAAGGATCGGGTCCGGACGCGCCCGAACCTGGCGCCGCGAGCTCCCCGGGCACGGCGGATCCGGCCGCAACGTCCGGCGGCCGGAAGAGGAAGGCGCGGCCCGGAGCCGATCCGTGGGAGGATCGACCGGCGCCGTCTGCCCACGCATGCCTGCCATCCTCCTACGTGCCCGAAATCCGTCATCGGATCGAGTTTTACCGCCGCCTGGCCGAAGCCTGCGGCGCCGGAGACGTTCGATCCATTGCCCGGGATCTGCGGGATCGTTTCGGGCCGCTGCCGGAGCCCGTGGAGCTGCTGCTGGCGGTAACCGATCTCAAAATCCTGTGCGGCCGGAAAGGCGTTGGTGAGCTTGGGGTCCAGGAGGATCGAGTCATGATCTGGAGGGAAGGCGAGCTTCTCAAACCCGGCGGGCAACTCCCCCGGCTGGAGCGGAAGAGCCCGCGGGCCCGGCTGCGCGAGCTTCAGGCCCTGGTGAGCTCGCTGCGGGATGGCCGCGTCCCGGAGCGGCCCCCAAGCGGATCAGGACGATCGGCGATGTGAGGGGCTCATCTTGCGCCGAAGGTTCTCTTCTGCGCCCATGGAACCGATGCGGGCCGGGCGGCTTGCAGCCCCGCGCCCGGCAGGCCTCATGCCGCGGGCATCCTCACATCCGATTGGCGACTCGCCGGAAATGGTGCCCGAGGATGGCCAGTTCGACCGCATACCGGAAATGGCGGGGCCGGCGCAGCAGCGTGCTCAAGAAGAATCGCCAGTATGCGGTGCGCCCCGGCTGCCAAAAGCCAAGCACCCAAAACGACTTGAGAAACGCCTGGAAATCCGACCAGGAAATCCGCAGCTGCTCGCTGCGCGGGCGGTAGTTGCGCAGAAAGACGCGCGCTCGCTGATAAAAGCGGCCGGGCTCGTACAGCTTCTTCATCAGCTCACGATAGCCATCCACGAGGAACGTCCGATCCAGCTTCGGCCTGAAGTTCAGGACCGCCTCGGTATTGTTGCCGGTCGTTTCCGACTCGAGCCGGCCCTCCTTCATCAGGCGATGATAAAGGCGGGTTTGGGGCAGGGCTGTGAGCAGGCCGACCATGGCGGTCACCACGCCGGAGCGCTGGATGAATTCGAACTGGCGCTGAAAGATATCCTCGCGGTCGCTGTCGAATCCGACGATGAACCCGCCCATGACCTCGAGGCCGGCCCGCTGGAGCGCCTGGACGCTGGCGACCATGTCGCGGCCCTGGTTCTGGAGCTTGCGGCATTCCTCCAGGCTCTCGACCGACGGTGTCTCGAGCCCTAAAAACACTTTGTTGAATCCCGCTCGCACCATCCGATCGCACAGGTCCGAATCGTCCGCCAGATTCACCGACGCCTCGGTGAAGAACCCCATCGTCGATCCCGACCGATCCCGCCATTGGATCATCTCGTCCAGCAGCGCCCGTGTCTGATGCCGGTTCCCGATGAAATTGTCGTCCACGATGAACACCCGGTCCTTCCAGCCCCGGCGGCGCAACGCCTCGAGCTCGGCCACCATTTGCGCGGGCGACTTGGTCCGCGGCGTCCGTCCGTTCATGACGACGATGTCGCAGAACTCGCAGTCATAGGGGCAGCCGCGCGAGAACTGGGCCGCCATGGTGACGTAATGGTCGAGGCGGATCAGGTCCCACCGCGGCATTGGTGTGCGGGTGATGTCCGGATGCCCCTCTGCCCGGTAGATGGCCCGAAGAGCGCCGCGCCGCATGTCCTCGACCAGCTCCGGCATGACCCCCTCGGCCTCGCCCAGGACGAAATGCTGGATCCGCGGAAAGGCCGAATGGCCGGTCGTGAACAGCGGCCCGCCTCCGATCACCGTCTTGCCCAGCGCCGCGCATCGGTCCACGATGGTGTTGACCGACGACCGATGCACGATCATCGCGCTGATCATCACGTAGTCCGCCCAGCGAATCTGGGCGTCGGTCAGGGGCTCGACATTGGTGTCCACCAGCTGCAGCGCCCAATCCGATGGCAGCATCGCCGCCACCGTCAGCAATCCCAAGGGCGGAAAAGCCGCCCGTTTCGAAGCCATCCGCAGCACGTGCTTGAAACTCCAGAACGTGGCCTCAGTCTGAGGATATACCAGCAATACTTTCATCTTTGTTCATGGGCGAGTCGCCCGCGTGATTCGAGCAACCCTTTCCATCGTCCGGGGAGGCAGTCGCATCCGCACTCTCAATACACACCATGGATGGCCAGGATGCAACAGGAGTTTCGCGACGCGGGTTGCCAAGGGCGGCCGAAAATGCCAGAGTCGGCGTGAAACCGACAGTCACATGCCCATGCAACCGACTCCCTCGACCCCATCCCCGGCACGGCTGGCTTCCATCGACGCCTTTCGCGGGCTGGTGATGCTGCTGATGATGGGAGAGGTGCTGCGGTTCTGCGCGGTGTCGCGGGCGATCCCCGAAAGCGGTTTCTGGGCCTTCCTTTGCCATCATCAGAGCCACGTCGAGTGGGTGGGGGCCTCGCTGCATGACCTGATCCAGCCGTCCTTCAGCTTCCTGGTTGGGGTGGCGCTGCCGTTCTCGATCGCGAGCCGGCGCGCCCGGGGCCAGAGCATCGGCGGCATGAGCCTGCACGCATGGGTTCGGGCCCTGATCCTGGTGGTGCTGGGCATCTTCCTCCGCTCGATCAACCGGTCTCAGACCAACTTCACCTTCGAGGACACCCTGACGCAGATCGGGCTGGGTTACGGGTTCCTGTTCCTGCTGGGCCTCCGGCCTGCGCGCGACCAGTGGATTGCGTTAGGCCTGATTCTGGCGGGTTACGGGGCCGCCTTTGCGCTTTATCCGTTGCCAGGGCCGGATTTCGATTGGGCCAAGGCCGGCGTGGCCGCCGACTGGCCGCATCACCTGCAGGGATTCGCCGCGCATTGGAACAAGAACACGAACCTCGCGTGGGCATTTGACACCTGGTTCCTGAATCTGTTCCCGCGCGAGCAGGCGTTTCTTTTCAACGGAGGCGGCTACGCGACCCTGAGTTTCATTCCGACGCTGGGGACGATGATATTGGGATTGATCGCCGGCGGGGTGTTGCGGCGGGAACAGCCGGCTGCCGCCAAGGCAAAATGGCTGGCAGTCGCAGGCCTGATCGCGCTGGTTGCCGGCGTGCTGGTCGGTGTCGCGGGCCTCTGCCCCGTGGTCAAACGGATCTGGACGCCGAGCTGGACCCTGGCGAGCGGGGGGGCGTGCCTCCTGATCCTGGCCGCCTTTTACGTGGTCATCGAGATAGGAAGCTGGAAGGCCTGGGCGTTCCCGCTGGTGGTCATCGGCATGAACTCGATCGCCGCCTACTGCATGGATTACCTCTGCCTGGGCTTCATTCGCAATGCCTTGAAAACCCACCTGGGGACCGACGCGTTTCGGGTCTTCGGCGCCCCGTATGAAGCGTTCGTCCACGGCGCTGCGACGCTATTGGTGCTCTGGCTGATCCTGCTCTGGATGTATCGGCGCAAAATTTTCCTGCGGATTTAGCCGATTGCCGGGGCCCGATCCTCCGACTACAGTCACCCGCATGATTCGATGGCGCTGGACGACAATCTCTTTAATCCTGCTGGCTGGGGCGATGGCGGAAGCCGGCGACGAGTGCTGGCCCCAGTTTCGCGGGCCTCGAGGGGACGGCGCTTCGATATCGACCGGCCTGCCTATCGAGTGGAGCGAAACCCGAAATGTGAAGTGGCGGACCGCGATCCACGGGCGGGCGTGGTCCTCGCCGGTCATCTGGGGCCGGCAGGTCTGGATGAGCACCGCCACCGAGGACGGCACCGCGCTCTCGGCGGTCTGCGTCGACCGGGATTCAGGCCGGATCGAGCATGACCGGATCCTGTTCACGGTCGAGCGGCCGCAGCTCGGGCACAAGTTCAACACCTACGCATCGCCGACGCCCGTGATCGAGGAAGGCCGCGTTTACATCACGTTCGGCTCGCCCGGCACCGCGTGCCTGGACACCGCGACGGGACGGACGCTGTGGGAGCGTCGGGACTTCGAGTGCAACCATTATCGCGGGGCGGGCTCGTCGCCGATCCTGCATGACCGGTTGCTGATCCTGCATTTCGATGGCAGCGACTGCCAATACCTGGTCGCTCTGGACAAGGCGACCGGCCGCACGGTGTGGCGGCGGGATCGCTCGATCGATTTCAAGGACCTCGGCCCCGATGGCCTGCCGATGATTGAGGGCGATTTCCGGAAGGCGTTCGCGACGCCGCATGTGGCGGACATCGACGGCCGCGCGACGCTGCTGAGCCAGGGCGCCAAGGCGCTCTATGCCTATGACCCGAAAACCGGGCAGGAGCTCTGGCGGGTCGAGGAGCGGCTCAATCATTCGGCCAGCACGCGATTGGTGGCCGGCCACGGCCTGATCTTCGCTCCGTCCGGATTCTCAGGCGGCCAGTTGCTGGCCGTGCGGCCAGGGCGCACCGGCGAGGTGATCGATGCCAACGCGCCTGCCCCGCAGGATGCCCAGCTTCAGGTTGTGTGGAAAACCAAGCGCGGCGTGCCCAAAAAACCCTCGCTCGTCCTCGTCGGCGACCTGCTGTTCGGGATCGAAGACGGCGGGATCGCCACCTGCTGGGAGGCCAAAACCGGGGCTGTCATCTGGAACGAGCGGGTTGGCGGCAACTATTCGGCTTCGCTTCTGGCCGCCGAGGGGCGCGTCTACTTCTTCAGCGAGGAAGGCAAGACGACCGTGATCGCCGCAGCCCGCACATTCCAGAAGCTCGCCGAGAACGTGTTGCCGGACGGGTTCATGGCCTCGCCGGCGGTGGCGGGCAAAGCGCTGTTCCTTCGCACCCGCACCCATCTGTACCGGATCGAATCCGGCGGGCCGGCACCGGGATCCTGACATCGAGCGAGCGGCATCCGGCCTTCCGGCCCAGGAGCAATCCCGCGTGGGGGCGGCTCCGAACACCATTCCTCCCCGCACGGATTCCCGAGGCCTAGAAGCGAACCAATGGGGTCGCATCTAAATAATTTACAAATGAGCCGGAAGGGATAATACCGCATGGGGTTAGTGAATGAGGTTGCACTATATTAGGAACAAAGGGAATACGCGCAAACCGGCCGACACCAAAGTCGAAAGAGCCAAAGAAACGGTCAGAAGCCCTCTGCCTTTGAGCTTCGCCGTCAGCATCAGAAAGACCAACCCTGCGAGCGGCACAGCGGCCCAAACCCAATCAAGAATGCGTTGTGCTGCGTTCATGACGTTCTTCATTGCTGCGACTTCATACGATCAGGATTCCCGCCCAACTGGCGGGTCTGGCCAAGCCGCCAGGATGCATGCTGGCTCCCAACCTGGATGGGACGCATGCTCCGAGATTCCACAGTCTGAATAGCGGCCCTGCCATCTGAGTCTATTAGGCAGAACGCAACCGGATCTGAAAGCAAACATATGAGGAACACCTTCCGACTCGCTGCGGCGTGGATGGCCTGCGCCGTCCTGACTGACGGAACTCGTATTACTCGTGGGGCTGGGCGCCATTTCACTACGGCCGTTGGTGGCGGCACGGCACGTGCGGGTGGCTTTGGTCGCCCGGACTCGAATGGGGCCCAACCGCACGGTGATCAACAAGGGGCTTGGCCGCGAGCGGATCGCCCACTTGTCACGGTCCGATATCCGCACCGTCGGGGTGCGGGACCTGCCTGCGACCGCTGGGAGAGGAATCCGGCCCGACCGCGTGGAACGGAGCGGCAGCTCGATGGTGGTCTATCGGCCCGGCGCGCCGGCTGGCGAACGGAATTCGGCGATCTCTCCGAGAACGGGCCGGGGCGGCGATTCCCGAGATCCCATCGTTGGGTCCAACGCCGGACGGAACTTGGCGATCGGCCAGTCGAATCCAGGCGGCAATCCCCGCGGGAACCCAGGGGACGCTATCGGACGCTCCTCGGCAGCGGCTGCGGCAACCCCACTCTCGGCACCGATCGAGTCTCTTCCGCACCCTCGGTGAGCAGGATGCCCTCGGTGCATTCTCGTTCGGCGGCGGCGCGCCCGTCGAGATCACATTCCCGTTGACACCGCGAAGCCGGGAGCGAACTTCTGATTGAATATCGGCAAGAATTAGCCCAAGGAATCACGCATGACTGCAAAACTCTCCAGGTATGTCCTGATCGCTGTGGCGGGTGCCATGGCGATGGCAGGCTGCGGCCTGTCGGTTTCGGCTCAGCAGTGGACTTTCCCGCCGGCGGTGCCGTCGGAGGAGCTGCCTGCGGGAAGCCAGGTGTTGGCCCGCGGCCCCGTCCACGAAGCGTTCGCCACACCCGTCACGATGGATCCCCAGGCGCCGATCGTCGTGCCCCGGCCGCCCCCCCAGCCGATCCAGGAAATGCCGCCCGCCGAACGGCCCGCCGGGGCGGACATTGTGTGGGTGCCGGGGTATTGGGCGTGGGATGCCGACCGCGGCGATTTCATCTGGGTCAGCGGCTGCTGGCGCAATCCGCCGCCCCAGACCTACTGGGTGCCCGGCCATTGGCTCCAGACGAGCGCCGGATGGCAATGGATCGCCGGTTTCTGGAAGCCGATCGCAACGCAACCCGTTCAGCAGATCGAGTATCTGCCGGCGCCACCGGCTCCGGTCCAAATCGAAGCGCCCCGATCGTCACCGCTGCCGGATCAGATCTGGGTGCCGGGCTGCTGGTATTGGTCCGGGGGCCGCTACGTCCTTCGGCCCGGGTATTGGATTACGCCCCAGCCCGGCTGGGTTTGGGTGCCTTCGCATTACGTCTGGACACCGCGCGGCTACATCTTCAGCCCGGGCCACTGGGATTACGATCTGGACAATCGCGGCGTGCTCTTCACGCCCGCCTATTTCCCGCCGGCCGTCCGCGTCCAGGTCGGATTCGTTTTCAGCCCCGGGATCTGCGTGGATCTGGGGATATTGCGGCTGAACCTGTTTGCCTACCCGCGCTACCGTCACTACTACTTTGGCGACTATTACGATGACGCCTATCTGCGCGTGGGCATCTACCCGTGGCATCGATGCCAGACGATTCACACTTGGTATGACCCCCTGTTCGTGCACGACCGCTGGAAGGTCCGGCGGACCGAGCCCAATTGGGCCCGAAGGCAGGCGCAGGAGTTCGAGATGCGCCGCGCCAACCGCGACCTTCGACCGGCCCACACGTTCGCCGAGTTTCAGTCCCGGATGGATCGGATGCCGGCCGCCAAGCGGCCCGAGCGCTCGCTGGTCCAGCCGGTGAGGACGTTCGCCGCCTCGCCAGCCGCGCCAGTCCGGTTCGAGCGGATCACCCCGGCCGAGCGCCAGCAGATTTCGGCTCGTTCCACCGAGATCCGCGATCTGCGCAGCCAACGAACCCAATGGGAAGCGCCTTCGGGGCCGCCGCCTTCTTCGATGCCCGCGGCCGCCCGGCAACAACCGGCCACCCAGATCCAAAAGACCCGGGAGGCGAGAAGCACGCCGCCGCCCGCGGTCCGAATCACGCGTCCCGAGCAGGTGACCGTGCCGCATTCGCCTGCGCCCAGCCGGCCGTCCGACTCGCGCTACATCGAGCGAGTCGCGCCCGGCCGTCCGCCCCAGGAGCAGTCCCGCGTGGGAGCGGCTCCGAACACCAAGCCTTCCGGCAAGGATTCCCGAGGCCCGAGCCAGCCCCGAGATGCTCGGGGGAGCAGCCGAGGACGGTAGCGTGTCATTGTCATTCGCGGTCGATGCCAACCGGGGCCGTTCTGGCCAGTATCTCCTCCCGGGCTCGCAGGAGTTCACGCTCATGTAAGGGTCTGTGCAAAAATTACTTCCGATTTTGGCGGGAGCGCCGCCGGGCCCGATGCGAGGCGCAAGGGAGGGAGTGTATCCCCCTGCGATACTCGACCGACCGAGCAACGAAGCCGATGGCCCGGCGCCGCCCCGCCCCTGCGGGCTGGGTGGGATTGGGCGGGCTGGCTGTGTTGCTCCTCGCTCACAGACCGCGCGGGTATGCTCGCTCGTCGCGCCTTGCCAGCCCGCCCAATCCCACCCAGCAAAATCGGAATTAATTTTTGCACAGACCACTAAGTCAGCCGGCTCGCCCTTGTTTCGCTTGCTGGCAATCCAGGATTGTGGGATGCCTATAGCCCGCGTCCGGGCGCGGCGGCCCGCCATTCAGCGGCCGCGATTCAGACCGGGCCGGGCGCAGGACATCAACTCGCACGAAAGACCGTTTATGAACAATCCGATTTGGGTCATGACCTCGGCCTTCAAGGCCCTGACTCTCAAGCAGATCGTCAGCAAGACCAAGATCATCGGCGCCCAAGGCATGGAGCTGTGCGTCTTCCGGCGCGACGGGACGCGCGCCGACCACGTGGCGACGCACCTCGATTATGAGGGGTTCGGCCCGGACCAGGCGAAGCGGTTGATCGAGACCTGCCAGCGAGAGGGCTTGCGCTTCTCCGTGGGCGCCTATGAGAACCTGATCGGCGGCGATCCCGTCGAGCGCGCCCACAACCAGGATCACCTGCTCAAGCTCATCCGGATCGCGCACCTCTGCGGCGGCGACCGGAACGACGTCAAGGTGGGGACATTTGTGGGCTACAACCACGAACTGGGCGTGCAGGACCGCGGGTTCGAGAAGAATCTCGAGGAATACAAGCGCGTGTTCGGCCCGATCGTCCGCTACGCCGAAAGCCTGGGGGTAACCCTCGTTTACGAGAACTGCCCCATGGAAGGCTGGGAACCGGCCACCTGCCCCACCACGTTCAACAACCTTCCTGGAACGCTGGCCGCGCGCAAGCTGATGTACGCCCTCCTTCCCAGCAAGGCCCACGGCGAAACTTACGATCCGTCCCACGACGTCTGGCAGAACATCAATCCCACCGACGTCATCCAGGCCTCCGACATGGCCCGCATCCACCGGGTGCATATCAAGGGTACCCGGAACCTGAACAGCGCGGCGCGAATTCACTGGGGCGCACTCTACCCCATGCAGGCGGTGGACCCCGCCCTGGCCAAGCGAGCGGGCGTCCCCATCCCGGCCCACGCCTGGGACCGGCACCACTACGAGCCCATGCTGCCCGGCTTTGGGGGCACGGACAGCATGGATTGGCGCTGCTTCCTCCAGACCCTGATGCAGCGCGGTTTTTACGGGCCGTTTGTCATCGAGAACGAAGCGGACAACTCCGCCCACACGGGCAACCTCGGCGCCACGGTCCAGGGATTTCAGGCAGCCGTCCTCTGCATGGCGCCGATCGTCTGGCCCCTGGTACCCAACGAGGGATATCGTTTCGATGCCTCCTCCCAGAAGCCGCTCGCTGAACCGTCCGCACGCGACATCCCGGTCAAGACCATGCGGGACCTGGCGTAGGGGCCTGTTCTAATGCATCTCGACGGCGCAGGTGCCGAGGCCGCTGCGGTAATAATTGAACTGGACGTTGGGATGATCGGCGAGGAGCGACATCGGGACGGCGCTGTCGGGCATCCTTTTCGAGATCATGTAAGCGGTCAGGCGCTGGCCGAACGGATTATCGTGCGTGCCAGCCTGCCAGATCGAGACCTTTTCGGCCAGCCAGGTCTCGATCGGGCCGACGCTGATCGCCATGGTGGGCACGAGCGAGATGTTGCCGCCGCCGCTGGTGCGGGCGTTCTGGGCGATGGTGAGAGGATGGAGCTGGACGACGCGCGTGGCCAGGCGGCGGTATTCGGCTGGGGCGGGGGGCGCCTCCCGGTGCTTCCCGGTCCGCCGCGGCGGGTCGTTGAAGGCCCAGTGTTTGACGTCGCCCTGTCCGCCCTGCATGACCGCGCACCGCACGCCTGTGCTCCAGCTCCGGCAGTATGGCGCCGTGTCGGCCTTGGGAAAGTGGAGGTGGGCATCGGGCATTCGCAGGCGGCGGTCGATCCGGTTGAAACAAAGCTCGCGGTCGGCTCGCTCGAACGAGAGCGGGTGGGTCACCGGCGCCTCGCGGCCATCGATATACCATTCATCCATGCCCCAGAAATGGGCGGACCGGATGTCGAGGCCGAGGGCGTTGACCAGGCGTGCGACCAGGGGCAGTTGCTCGGTGGGGCCGATGGGGCCGCAGACACCGACGGGATTATCGTCGGTGCTCGACCGCCAGGCTTCGATGTATTCGAGGGCTTCGGCCAGGTAAAACTCCTCGAGCGTGTCATACATCACGACCCGGAAGCCGGGCCGGGAGAGACGTTCGAGGTCCCGCGGCGTGAGCCGGGCGGCGGCCTCGACGAGCTCGGGATCGAGGGTGGTGTAATCCCACCAGTCGGGCGAGATGGCACTGAATCGGCGTGGCATAGATGGATTGGGTTGGATCACTCTGGCCGCGCGGCGCGCGGCATGGACGGTTTTGCAGGCCGGGCATCCTGTTTGGCGGGGCGGCGCAGGCGGGCCTGATCCGGCGTTGCGGACTCATGGCGCTCTGCGCAGCCGCAAGTCTCGGGGTGTTCGAGCGCGGCTTCGTAGCGGGTGTCCAGGAGGCAATCCCGCCCCAGGAGATCCCGGAGCGGATCGGCGTCGGGCGGGCAGAATCCGTAATGGAGGCGCCGGCGCCAGCCTTCGGCGAAACGGAACCGGCCTGAGCCCCGGCCCACCTCGAGCGCGAACTGTTCCATGGTCATGAGATACTGGTTCATCCCCTGCGAGGTCTCGAGCCAGGACATCTGGCTGCGGTGCTGGCTGAGCGCGGTGCGCTTGAGATCCTGGACCGCGGTGGTGTTGACGTAAGCGCCAGGCCGGATGCGGCGCCGGAGCGGATCGCGCAGCCCGTGGGGCATCGCGTGATACACGGTCAGATCGCCCGGGATCGGGGCGCGGCGGGGCAGGGTCGCAAAGTTCCGCATGCTGCGCACGAACGCGGCGGTCACCGCCAGCCGGGACGTGTTCGTATGATCTTCCATGTAATCCTGGGGGGACGGAACGAGCAGAATCGTCGGGCGCACCTCGCGGATGACGGCCGCGAGGCGGCGGAGCGTGGGGCGCTCGTAATAGATCTCGAGATCGTCGACGAGGCTGGGGTGATGGATGGCGCCGAGGACGCGCGCGGCGGCCTGGCCTTCCCGGCGCCGGATGGCCCGGAGCCGGGCGGCCGTGTGCTCCGCGCTGCCGCAGGAGCCGCTGGCGAGGTTGAGGCAGTGCGTCTCGCAGCCGGCCCGCCGAAGCAGGGCCAGCGTGCCCGCCATCATGAACTCGATGTCGTCGGGATGCGCCCCGATGGCCATCGCAATGTGGTTGCGCTTCATTGGATCGCCGGTTCAGGGCCCGGCCAGCGTGAACTGGCCCGAGACCGAGAACGGTTGATCGGCATAGGCGGTGCCGGAGAACGTGCCCGCCGAATCGCTTGTGAAATAGAGCTGAAGCCTCATCGGCACCAGGCCCGAATACTGGATGGGCCAGAGCGATCCGCGATAGGGCCCCTGGTTGTAGAGGTAGCCCCGGACCGTTCCCGGCGTTCCGCTGTAGTCGTAGGTTCCGCCTCCCGCCTGGTCGAATAGGATCCGGAGATTGCCGCCGACGAGGAACGCCAGGGTGAGCGTCCTCCCGTGAAGCGTGCGGGGCGCGAAGGTCGATCCTGGATACTGGACGCGGCTGAGGGTGAAAAAGCGCGCGGCATCGGCGGCCGTCCGCGCGACGAGGTCCTGCCCCGAAGGAGCCACCTCGATTCCGAGATCGCCGTAGCTCCAGCCGGCGAGGTCGGCGGACTCGGCGAGGAAATGGTGCGAGTGGAGGGGAAGATCGAAGCGGAGGCTGACGGCGCCGGCTTCGCGTTCGATCCTCAGCGGCTCGGAGGAGGCCGCGGGCAGGTTCTGGGCATGGATGTCGAAGGCCTGGGCAGCCTGGCCAACCCGGCGGATCGCGACGCGGGTAATCGTCACGTTGGTGAGCGGCTTGTTGCTCGAATCGCGGGCGACCTGGCTGATCGCATGCACCACCGGAAGCCCGCTGATCACCCGGCCGAAGACCGTGTGCACGCCGTCCAGCCAGGGCGTGTTCGTCACGGTGATGAAGAACTGGGCTCCGTTCGAGTCCGGCCCGGAGTTGGCCATGGACAGCACGCCGGCGGCGTCATGCTTCAGAGAAGGATAGAACTCGTCGGGGAATGCGTAGCCGGGGCCGTCGGTGCCGAGGCCGTTGGGAGAGCCGCCCTGGATCATGAATCCCGGGATGACCCGATGGAATGTCAGCCCGTCGTAAAAAGGCTCGGATCGGACCTGGCCGGTCGCCGGATGGATCCAGGAGCGGTCGCCGGTTGCGAGGCCGATCCAGTTGGCGGCCGCCTGCGGCGCCTCGGCGTAATGCAGCCGGCAAGTGAAATCCCCCAGGCTGGTTGTGAAGTCGGCAAAGATGCCCTCGGTATCCGCCCCGGCGGCCAGCCCGATCCATCCCGACAAAACCATCCCCAGGATCCCTTGCCGGATGAGGTCTGCCCAATGCGTCGAATGGATCGAGTTCAATCTGTCCCCATTGTGTTCCATCTCCCGCGGCGGACGTCAAGCGCCAGGCGCGCCGCCCCCGCGGAGAGTGAGCGGAGATAATTCCCTCCCCCTGCGAGGCACGAGCGCGGGCACAGGGGTTACAGAAAATGCACGCCTTCCCCGAACCCTCCCTTCCAAATGGGGCCATGGAGGGGAGATGACAAACTGCACGCGGCCGCGCCACTGCGACCGGACACATCAAGAGCCGAAGAATTTTGTTCTGCAACCCGGCGGGGCGGGAATCGAGGAATCGATCCTTTCCGGCGTCTGTCGTTGCCAGCCGGCTCTCATTCTGCCAAGGTCATGCGGCTTGGGGGACCAACAATCGCTCATCCACCCCCCGGCTCGAATCGCCCATGAAAAACGGATCGACACTGGCGGATCTGTGGACGGCCAACCGCCGGCGGCTGCGGGAGCTGATGCAGCCGCGCGCCCTGGCCGTGGTCAATGCCAACGACGTCCTTCCCACCAACGCGGACGGCACCCTCCGGATGGAGCCCGGCTCCGATCTCTACTACCTCACGGGAGTCGAGCAGGAGGAGACCGTTCTGCTGATGTTCCCCGACGCCGACGACGAGAAGGACCGGGAGATCCTGTTCCTGCGCGAGCAGACGCCGCGGATCGCGACATGGGAAGGGCCGAAGCTGACGCCGGAGGAGGCCCGCCGGCGCACCGGGATCCGGACCGTGCTCGGGCTCGGGGAGTTCCCCGCCCAGTTCCACCGCCTCATGTGCGAGTGCGAAGCCGTCTATCTGAACGCGAACGAGCACAAGCGCGCCGTGGTCGCCGTCGAGACCCGCGATGCGCGGTTTGTGGCGGAGTGCCAGCGGCGCTATCCCTTGCACCGGTATGAGCGCCTGGCGCGGCTGATGCACCGTCTGCGCAGCGTCAAGAGCCCGGCCGAAATCAATCTCATCCGCCAGGCCTGCTCGATCACCGGCCACGGGTTTCGCCGGGCGCTGCGCCGGGTGAAGCCGGGCGTCTGCGAGGCCGAGATCGAGGCCGAATTCGCCTGCGAATTCATCCGCCGCCGCGGCCGGTTCGCCTACACGCCGATCATCGCGGCGGGGCGCAACGCGTGCGCGCTCCACTACATTGCCAACAACGCCGCGTGCCGGAAGGGCGACCTCCTGCTCATGGATGTGGCGGCCCGGTTCTCGAACTACAACTCGGATCTGACGCGGACGGTGCCGGTCAGCGGCCGGTTCACGCGGCGCCAGAGGCAGGTGTACGAGGCGGTGCTGCGGGTGTTCCGCCAATGCGTCGAGGGCCTGCGGCCGGGCAAGCGCTGGAAGGAATGGCAGAAGGAAGCCGAGCAGATGATCGAGGGCGAGCTGGTGGGGCTGGGCCGGCTGTCCCGAAGCGAGGTCCGGCGGCAGGATCCCGATCGCCCGGCGTTCAAGAAGTATTTCATGCACGGCGTGGGGCATCCGATCGGGCTCGACGTGCACGATGTTGGATTCCTGACCGAGCCGTTCCAGGCGGGCTGGGTCATGACCGTCGAGCCGGGCATCTATCTGCCCGAGGAAGGATTCGGGATCCGGCTCGAGAACACGGTCGTGATCGGCGAGCGCGGCAACGAGGATCTCATGGCGGGCATCCCGATCGAGGCGGACGAAATCGAGGCGCTGATGGGGGCGGGCGGGCGGGCCGGGTGACTCAGGGGTTTCGGCCCAGGCCGAGGGCCTCTTCCATGTGGGTGAGGCCCAGGCGCTCGATCAGCTTGCCCATGCGCTCCTTCGGCTGGGCGTGGGCCCGGTAATACTCGAGGATCCGCACGACCATCCCGACGGCGTCGTGGGTGTCGATGCGCTGGGCCAGCGTGTCCGCCAGGCGCGGGCTGGCGCCGCCGTTGCCGCCCACCAGCACCCGCCAGCCCTTGGCTGTGCCGACCAGACCGATGTCTTTGAAGCTGGTCTCGGCGCACTGGAAGGGGCAGCCGCTGACGCCGATCTTCATCTTGCCGGGCAATTCCTGGCCGTGAAATTTCTCGTCCAGCTCGAGGCCGACGCCGAGGCTGTCCTGCTGGCCCCGCTTGCAGAACGTCGTGCCCGGACATGCCTTGACGCTTCGGATGCAAATGCCGACGACATGGCCCGGATCCATGCCCAGATCGGCCCAGACGGCATCGACCTGCTCCTCGGGGATCCCGAGCAGGGCGATGCGGGCTGCGCTGGTCACCTTGATCATCGGGACCTGGTATTTCTCGGCGACATCGGCCAGCTTGCGGAGCGTTGCTGCGGTGACCACCCCGCACGGGAGGTGCGGGGCGATGCCGTATGTCTTCCGGTCCCGCTGGAGGACCGCGCCTTTTTCGCCGTCATTGAGCATGCCGGACTCTGGGCCAACCCGGGCGCGTCTGTCAACGATCGGTTCGCCCGCAATCGGCGGATCGGCTGAATCCTTGTCAGGCCCGGGCGGTTCCACTAACTTGCACCCATGTTCGAGGCGCTAAGCGGCAAGCTGCAGAATGTGTTCCGGAACTTGCGGGGGCTGGGGAAGATCTCGGAATCGAACGTGAGCGATTCCTTGCGCGAGGTGCGCCTGGCCTTGCTCGAGGCGGACGTGAACTTCAAGGTGGCGAAGGATTTCATCGACCGTGTCAAGGAGAAGGCGATCGGCCAGCGGGTGATCCAGAGCATCCAGCCGGGGCAGCAGATCATCAAGCTGATCCACGACGAGCTGGTGGCGCTGCTGGGGGACCAGAACGCGGAGCTGGATCTGACCGGCTCGCCGGCCTGCGTGATGCTGGTGGGGCTGCACGGGTCGGGCAAGACGACCACGTGCGGCAAGCTGGCGCGGCTCCTGCACAAGCAGGGCCGCACGCCCTTGCTTGTGGGGGCTGACGTGTACCGGCCGGCGGCCATGGACCAGGTCGAGACGCTGGGGCGCCAGCTGGAGCTGCCGGTGTTCGTCCGGCCGGGCGAGACCGATGTCCTCCGGATCGCGCAGGAGTCGATGGCATGGGCTCGGCAGAACCTGCGCAACACCGTGCTGTTCGACACCGCCGGCCGCCTCCAGATCGACGAGACACTCGTCCAGGAGCTGGTGCGGCTGCGCGACCTCGTCCATCCGTCGGAGATCCTCCTGGTGCTGGATGCGGCCACCGGCCAGGAAGCCGTCAACGTCGCCACGCATTTCGACCAGGCGCTGCAGATCACCGGGGCGGTGCTGACCAAGCTCGACGGCGATGCCCGGGGCGGGGCGGCGCTGAGCCTGAAGGCGGTCACCGGCCGGCCCATCAAGTTCGCCGGCCTCGGCGAGAAGCTCGAGGATCTCGAGCCGTTTCATCCCGAGCGGATGGCCTCGCGGATTCTCGGCATGGGCGATGTGGTCAGCCTGGTCGAGAAGGCGGCCGAGGCCGTCGATATCGAGGATGCCCGGCGCATGGAGGAGAAGATGCGCAAAGGCCGGTTCTCGCTCGAGGATTTTCTCGAGCAGCTGCGCCAGATGCGCAAGCTCGGCTCGCTCGAGTCGATCGTGCGGCTGCTCCCGGGGGGCGAGCAGATGCTCCAGGGCGCGGACCTCCATCGCAGCGAGAAGGATTTCCGGCGGATGGAGGCGATGATCTGTGGCATGACCCCGCGCGAGCGGCGCAGCCCGGAGATCCTGAACGCCCGGCGCCGCCAGCGGATCGCCCGCGGCAGCGGCGTCAGCGTGGCCGAGCTCAACAGCCTGCTGAGCCGTTTCCAGCAGATGCAGCAGATGATGAAGAAGCTGGGCAAGTTCCAGAAGACCATGGGCCGGCTGGGCATGCCACCGAGCCACCTGTTTCGCCGTTGAGACCCGGCCGCCCGCGGACGCGCTGCCTCGGTTCGCGAGCGGCCCGGCCCGCGGCGGGGGTGGACCGCACAACAAACCGAAGGGGAACATCGGTTCCCCTCCAGCGGCTCGGCGATTGGCTATCGAACGGCGGCCAGCGGCTACGGAGATGCCTGGAGCCGGTAGAACCGGTTCTCGCCCGCCACGATCTCGGCCATGTAAGGCGGCTCGGGCGCGGGGCTGACCTTGCTCCACGGCCCGGTCGCGGCCGGCGCCCATTCCAGCTGGCCTGTGCCGGTCCAATCCAGACGCAGGCTGGCGCCCTCGATCGCCGGGGCCAGGAACTCGAGCGGCTCGGGCTCGACCGGCGGCTGCGCGAGCACGGAGATCTCGGCCTCGCTCAGCGCGCGCGTGTAGATGCGGACCTCGTCGATGTACCCATCGAACGGCGTGCCGCTGGAGCGGTTGCCGATGTTGACGTTTTGCGAGGAGTTGTTCTGGGTGGCGGGCACGCCGTCGGTCCGGGACGCAGCCAGGACGCCGTTGGTGTAGAGCTTCATGATCGGGCCGCCGGGATCGCTGGGATCATAGACGCCCGCCACATGGATCCAGACTTGGCGAGGGATGCCGGGCGAGTTCACGCTGAGGGTTGTCGTGGGATTGCTGCCGATCTGGAAGGCCCAGTTGTCGCTGTTCTCGACGTTCAGGGACCAGCCGCGCTGGCCGCTGCCGCCGCCTTTGGTGACGATCCGGCCGTTGCCGGAGATGGTCCGGACCCAGACCCACGCCGAGAGAGAGATGGGGCCCGTGATCTGGAAAACGGCCTGGTTCCCGATCTGGACCCGGCTGTTGACGCCGTTGAAGTCCAAGGCGTGCTGGCCGAAGTAGCCGGGAATCCAGAGCGGGTTGTTGTAGAGGGTGCCAGTGTAGCCGCCACCGGAGGAATCGGCGGTGGTCGTGCCGGTCCCTTCCTCGAACTTCCAGTAGCCGGCCAGGCTGCTGTAATCAAATGCCTGCTGGGCATTGATGGGGTTGGGAGGCGCGCCCAGATCATAGACCTGGCTGACCGACAAGGTGTAGGCGGGCCCCTCGACCAGCGGATCGGTGGTCAGGACCACCGTGCGCGCATTCGAGCCCATCGCGGCCGCGGTGACGGCCACGGAGCCGCTGGTGCTCGCGATCTGGTAGTTGGCGGCATTGGTGGCGCTGGCCGGATCCATGTCTTCGCTGAACACCACGGTGACGACCGTGGGGATGCCGCGCGAGGCGACCGACACCAGCTGAGGCGGCGTGACGTCCGGGGTGACTGTCAGGACGGCGGCATCGGACTCCTTCACCAGGCCGGCGAAGTAGACGCGCGCGCGGAAGCTGGCCCCCTGATCCGCGCTTCGGACCAGGAAGCTGTAGTTGGTGCCCGTGGCGCCGGAGATGTTTGTGAACCCTCCCGCTCCATCGCTGCGCTGCCATTGATAGGCGAGCTCCGTCTCCGGCGCCCCG
The DNA here is from genome assembly GCA_022711435.1 of Verrucomicrobiota bacterium. GTDB lineage: Bacteria > Verrucomicrobiota > Verrucomicrobiia > Limisphaerales > UBA1319 > JAGMXM01. The sequence continues at coordinate 124,622 of JAKLFB010000008.1, read as the reverse complement.
GTCCCTTCGGCCTGGACCTGGAACGCGGCGGTGGTGTTCTGCTCGACGGAGGCCGATGCAGGCGCCTGGGCGACCGTCAGCGTCACATTCGAGAAGACCATGCTCCCGTAGTTTTGCAGGATGGCAAGGGTGGGATCGGAGGTCGTGCTGTGGGCGGTGGCCGCCAGGCCCAGGTAAACTGGATCGGTCAGGGCGACTGTGGTCAGGCCCATCCGCACCCAATCCACACCGTCGGTGCTGCGGAAGGCGGTGAACTGGTTCTCCCACCGGCGCAGGCGGACCCAGACGTCCGGCATGGCCGCGCTGGTGAACGTCGTGCCCCAGGCGGCCGTGCTGCCGCCGGTCGAGGTCCGGCGGCCGGCCTCGATGTATCCGCGGCCCGCGGGCGCCGGCGGGTTGGCGGTGACGTGGATCGTCCGGCTGTTGGCATCGAGCGTGGTGCGCGCCATCAGGCCCGCCTTGGCCCCGCTGTTGACCGGCGTGACGCTCGGGACCTGGACATAGACATCGAAATCGCCGCTGATTTCGCGTCCGACGAAGTGGCCTGCATCGGCCGTGCCCCAGAGATCGGCGCCGCCAGCCGTGATCTCGAACACGCCTGTCTGGGCGGAAAAGGTCTCTCCGACCTGAGGCGGCACACCCAGATCGGCGGCCGTCCATCCCGCCATCGTGCCGCTGGCGGCCGAGCCGGGGACGATGGTGTTGCCGATCGTGTCCCTCAGCCCGGTGATCCTGACCGTGAACGGGCCGGTGATGGGGCTGGCCAGGTAGATCGACGCCGAGGTCCCGTCCGGACGCGGCATGGTCCAGGAGATGGGAGCGGCGCCGTTGTTGACCTGGAAATACGAAGGATCCCACATCAAGTTTTGGTCCATGGGCTTGCTGAACCGCAAGCCGATGGACGCCCCGTCGACGCTTCCGACCGAGACCAGGGTCGGCGGGGTGGTGTCGGTGCTGACGGTCAGGATGGCGTTGGTGCTGGTGATCCCGTAAGTCAGGTTGCTGATGACCACCGAGTATTGGTAGTTGTTCATGGACGTCGTGACGGCGGGGATCGTGTAGGTGAAATCGCTGGCGCCGGCGATGGGCCAGCCGTTCTCGAACCACTGGGCGAAATAGGGAGGCGACCCGCTGACTTGGGCGGTGAAGGTTGCCGACCGGGTTTCGGCCACCAGTCGGCTGGCCGGCTGGATCGTGAAGGCCAGCGGCGTCTGGGCCAGCTCCGGCAGGGCCTGGATCTCCGCAGCCGTCAGCGCCCGGCCCCACATGCGCACCTCGTCGATCCAGCCGGGGAACGGGCCGTTGGGATTGCCCGTGCCGGCCGTGTCCGGGCGGGCGCCGATGGTGACGTCGAGATCGCGGCTTTCCTGCTCGACTGGCACGGCGTCGGTCCGCTCGTTGCTGAGGCTGCCATTGACAAAGATCCGGCAGGCGGCGCCCGGCTCGAAAACGGCGGCGACATGGGTCCACTGGTTGTCGGGCAGGGGATTCGCCGTCGTCACGGCATAGCGGCTGGCGGGATCGTTGGTGCCGTGGACGGCGAACGAGGCCTGGTTGTCCGTGCCGACGTAGAGCTCCCAGCCAACCCGGTACGCGCTGGGACACTTGCTGACGATCCGGCCGGCTGACGGGCTGGCGATCTTGATCCAGGCCGAGACCGTCATCGCGCCGGTCAGCTGCAGGCTGGCCGGATTGCCCAGATACACGCGGTCATCCACGCCGTCGAAGCGGAGCGCGTTAGTGCCCAGCGGGCTGTTTGTCCAGGTCGGGCCGCCCCACAGGGCCACCTTGTCGAACGTCCCGATCAATCCGTTGCCCGATTGATCGGCCGTGGCTGTGCCCGTTCCTTCCTCGAATGTCCAATAGCCCAGCAGCCCTTCCGTGTTGGCTGCCCTTGCTGAAACGCCCAGCAGGAGGCTTGCCAACGCGAGCATCCATCCAGCACGGAAATAAGCCCGTGCCCACAATGGGAACGACAAAGCGAATCCGCTCCATGGAGTTTTCATGATCCGATAATCATGAGCAAATCGGCGATCGTTTGGCGAGGCAATTGTGGAGTTCGGCGCCGATCGGAATTCCGCCAAACCTGGCGCGCGAGGCCGATCCCAGTCGCAGGCTTGTCAGGCGATGCGAACTGGGACAGCATGGGTTCGAAGTGATGAAATCGTTCATGAACCTGATCCGGCAACGACGTACTGGGGTGTGGCTTTTGGGCGGCTGGCTGGCGGCGATGGCGCCGAATCCCGCTTCGGGGGCCGCAGCCGATTCCTCCGGCAGGATCCAGGACGGCCCGTTCGAGCGGGCACATCGAGCCGCATCCCGCGATCCGCGGGTGCGGGACTACATCCCCGCCCAGCGTGTGGTGTGGCAATCATCCGGCACCAACTCGGCTGTCGAGCATGCGGGCCGCCTGCTGGCGGCCGGCCCGGGCCAGATCACGCTGGATGACCGGGCCGGGTGCGTCCTGCGCAACCAGGGAGGCTCACCGGGCGTTCTGCTCGACTTCGGCCGCGAGCTGCACGGGGGCATCCAGATCGGCGTGGCTGATCTGCGCGCCGCCGCTTCCGAGAGCAAGACGGTCCGAGTGCGAGTGCGGTTTGGCGAGTCCGTCAGCGAGGCCATGAGCGACCTGGGCGGCGAGAAGAATGCCACCAACGATCATGCTGTGCGCGATCAGACGTGCCTGGTTCCGTGGCTGGGGACGATCGAGCTGGGGCAGACCGGGTTCCGGTTCGTGCGGCTGGACCTGGTCGATCCCGGGACGATGGTGGTGCTGAAGTTCGTCCGCGCGGTGTTCGTGTATCGGGATCTGCCCTATATCGGCGAGTTCCGCTGCAATGACGAGCGTCTGAACCGGATCTGGCGGACCGGGGCTTACACGGTTCAACTGAACCTGCAGGATTACGTCTGGGACGGCATCAAGCGGGATCGTCTGGTCTGGATCGGCGATCTGCATCCGGAGACCATGACGATCAGCGCGGTGTTTGGCGGGCTGGACATCGTTCCGGCCAGCCTGGATCTGATCCGGGATGAGACGCCGCTGCCCCGCTGGATGAACGGGATCAGCTCCTATTCGATGTGGTGGGTGCTGATTCACAGGAGCTGGTATCGGCAGCAGGGCGACCTCGAGTATCTGCGGCGGCAGCAGCCGTATCTGGCCGGCCTGCTCGAGGCGCTGCGCGGCTGCATCGGGCCCGACAACCGCGAGGCCCTCCCGGCCACGCGATTCCTCGACTGGCCCTCGAGCGAGAACCCGGCGGCCATCCACGCCGGGCTCCACGCGCTGATGATCCTCACGTTCGAAGCCGGAGCCGAGATGAGCCAGGCGCTCGATGACCCCGCCATGGCCCGGAAATGCCGGGAGGCCGCCGCCCGGCTGCGCCAGCATGTGCCCGATCCGGGCGGGAGCAAGCAGGCGGCCGCCCTGATGGCGCTGGCCGGGCTCGAGGACGCCGCCACGCTCAACCGCCAGATCATGGCCGTGGACGGCGCCCGGCGGCTCTCGACCTTTTACGGCTACTACGTGCTCGAAGCGCGCGCCCGGGCTGGCGATTACCAAGGGTGCCTCGATGCCATTCGCGATTACTGGGGTGCGATGCTCGATATGGGAGCGACCACCTTCTGGGAGGACTTCGACATCGAGTGGACCCGGAACGCGGCGCCGATCGACGAGCTGGTTCCCCCCGGCAAGAAGGATATCCACGGCGATTTCGGCAACTATTGCTACCGCGGGTTCCGCCACAGCCTTTGCCATGGCTGGGCATCCGGCCCCACCGCCTGGCTCAGCGAGCACGTCCTCGGGATCCAGATCATCGAGCCCGGCGCGCGCGCGATCCGCGTCGCGCCGCATCTGGGCGATCTCGAGTGGGCCGAAGGCGCCTGGCCCACGCCGTTCGGGCCGGTCAAGGTCCGCCACGAGAAACGCGCCGACGGAACCGTGGAAAGCCGCATCGACGCGCCGCCCCAGGTTCGAGTCATCCGCCCATGAACCCGGCTCGAATCCCTGAAAAGCCAGGCGTGCTGTTTTCCATCTCCAACGCCGGGCCAGGCGGCCCGGCATGCACGGCGTCGGACGCTGGCGATTCAGGCCGCGCGGCCTCGCGCGGCGCGCGCCTCGCCAGGCGGTTCAGGCAATCCATCCGCTGGATCGCTTTGGGCATGGCCGGCTGCGTTTCCGCCGCGGCGCCCTCAGAACCGGATTCCGGGAACGCGACCGAATGGGACACGTTCAGCGACACGTGGGTGGCCACCGACGACCTCGGCCGCTCTCTGCCGAGCCACGGCGAGGTGGGAGGGCCGCGCCCGGATCGGACAGTGGGGATTTTTTATTTCCTGTGGCTGGGCCAGCATGGCCGGGATCTTCATGACATCTCGAAGATTCTGGCGGCGGGCGGAGGCTCGCCGGCATGGGGCCCGCCCGGCGCCTTTCATTTCTGGGCTGAACCGATGTTCGGCTATTACCTGAGCGACGATGCCTTTGTGCTGCGCAAGCATGCCCAGATGCTGTCGGACGCGGGCGTGGACGCCCTGTTGTTCGACGTGACCAACGGGTTCATCTACGAGGACGTGGTGCGCCGGCTGTGCGAGGTGTTTGCCGGGTGCCGCCAGGACGGCCTGCGCGTGCCGCAGTGGGCGTTCCTGGCCCACTCGAGCGAAGGCCGGGTCGTGCAGCGGCTTTACGACGCGTTCTATGCGCGGCCGTTTCATCCGGAGCTTTGGTTCCGCTGGGGGGGCAAGCCGCTGGTGCTGGCGGCGCCAGCGGCCCTGGCCCCGGCGCTGCGCGAGTTCTTCACCCTCCGCGAATCGTGGGCGTGGAGCGATCCGGGGGGGTGGTTCGGCGATGGGCGTGACAAGTGGCCGTGGCTGGATCATCACCCGCAGCGTTATGGATGGCACGGCGGGCCCGATCGGCCCGAGCAGATCGCGGTCGCAGCCGCGCAGCACGCCACCTCGAATATCGGCCGCAGCTTCCACCAGGGGCGGCAGCCCCCGCCCGCGGATCAGAGGCCGGCATTGGGTCTTTGCTTTGCCGAGCAATGGGCTCGCGCGTGGGCGGTCGACCCGCCGTTCGTGCTCGTGACAGGCTGGAACGAATGGATCGCCCAGCGATTCGTCAGCGAGAAGGGCGGCCAGCCGTTCCTCGGGCGGCCCCTCCCGCCGGGCGGCACGTTCTTCGTGGATCAATTCAGCCAGGAATTCAGCCGGGATATCGAGCCGATGCGGGATGGCCATGGGGACGCCTATTATTATCAGATGGTCGCCGCGATCCGGCGATACAAAGGCGTGCGCCCGCTGCCGCCGGTCGCGCCGCGGCCCGTGGCCGTGGACGCCCGATTCGACGACTGGGGCCCCATCGAGCCGGAATACCGGGACACGCTGGGCGATCCGGTCCAGCGCGATCATCCCGGATGGAATGGCGCCGGCCATTATGTCAATCGCTCCGGGCGCAATGACCTCGCCGCCGCCAAAGTGAGCTTCGACAATCGGCATCTCTTCTTTTACCTGCGCGCCCGGGCCCCGTGGATGGACGGCTCCGATGCCGAGGGCCCGCGCCTCTACCTGGACGCGGATGCCGATGCGCGCACCGGCTGGCTCGGTTACGACTTTGTGATCCGGACCTCGACCGGAAGCGGCGCGAAATCCAGGCTCGATCGATATGAGCGGGCGGGAGACGGCTGGCAGCCGGGCGCCGAGGTCCCGTGTCGAGCGGCCGGCGCCGAGCTCGAGCTGGCCGTGCCTCTGGCTGCCATCGGCCGAAGCGCGCCGCCGCCGCGAATCGATTTCAAGTGGACGGATCATATACCCAATACGAGCAGCCCCGCCGATTTTTCCCGGCACGGGGACGCTGCTCCCAACGACCGATTCAACTATCGAGCAACCCTCAGCCCATGAAACCCAATCACCATCCTTTCTCTCGACGCCAATTCCTCCGCCAGTCCGCTGTCGCGGCTGCCGCCGGATTTTTCACCGTTCGTCTCCGGGGCGCGGCCGCCCCGCGGATCGCCGACCTCGAGACCCGGGTCATCAGCCTGGATCATGAGAACTACCACGGCTGGCCCACGGTCACCCGGCTCCGAAGCGGCCGCCTGATGGCCGTTTGCTCCGGAGGCCGGGAGCAGCACGTCTGCCCCTTCGGCCGCGTCGACTGCATCGTGTCCGACGATGAGGGCCGAACATGGAGCTGGCCGCGGACCCTGCTTGACGGGGATCTGGACGATCGAGATGCCGGCGTGCTCGAGACTCCATCCGGCGCGCTGCTGGTGACCAGCTTCACTTCGCTGGCTTACGAGCCAACCCTCGCGGCGGCAGAGAAAGGCGGCAAATGGGCGCCGGAACGGCTGCGCCGCTGGCAGGCGGCCCGCGACCGCCTCGATGCCGGCCGCCGCAAGGCCGAGCTTGGCCAGTGGATGATCCGTTCCACCAACGGCGGGCGGACATGGTCTTCTCCTTATTCGAGCCGGGTCAACAGCCCGCATGGCCCCGTTGTGCTGGCCAACGGCCGGCTGTTCTACGCCGGAGTCCAGCTCTGGGCCGCCTCCCGGCGCGTCGAAGTGTGCGAGTCAATCGATGACGGCCAGACCTGGCGCTGGCTGGCCGATATCCCGATTCGCGACGGCGATCGGATGGAGCAATATCACGAGCTGCACGCCGTCGAGGCCGCGAGCGGCCGCCTGGTCGTTCAAATCCGGAACCACAATCCGGCCAACGCGAACGAAACCCTGCAAACCGAATCCGAGGATGGAGGCCGGACCTGGAGCGTGCCGCATCCGATCGGCGTTTGGGGCCTGCCATCCCACCTGCTGCGGCTCAGGAATGGGAACCTCCTGATGACCTACGGGCATCGCCGCGCCCCGCTCGGCAACCAGGTGCGCCTCAGCCTCGACGAGGGTCGCACATGGTCGGATCCACTCATCCTTTCCGGCGATGGCACATCAACCGATCTCGGCTACCCGAGCACCGTCGAGCTCGAAGATGGCACGCTGCTGACCGTGTGGTACGAGGCCCTCAAAGGCAATCCGCGCGCCGTCCTGCGCCAGGCCCGCTGGCGCATCGCGTCCACCTGAGGGTCCGTGCAAAAATCGAATCGATCTCGGATCGGGTGTAAGACGTAAATCTTCGAGATTGTGAAATAGGCCTGAAAAAGGATGCTCATGTGACCATTAGAAGTCACACGCAAGCCTGCTCTGATTTCCCTCCCCCCGCGAGGCGCGAGCGGGGGGGGCAAGGGGATCTCTTTGACTTTGGGGGCGGTTCGGTTCAGGATGGGGCGACGTGAATCCACATCAGGCAGGTCGTGCGGACGTTTTCATGAACGCAAATATTTTTCGCAGCCTATGAGCAAGACCACACTGAAGATCGCGGCGCTGGCGGGCGACGGGATTGGTCCGGAGATCGTGCGGGAGGCAATCAAGGTACTGCGGGCGGTCGAGAAGAAGCAGGGGTTGTCGCTGGAGATTGTCGAGGCCCCCATCGGCTGGGCGGCGATCGACCAGGAAGGCAAGGCATTGCCGGACAGCACGGTGGCCTTGTGCAAGAAGTCGGAGGCGATCCTGTTGGGCGCCGTGGGGCTGCATTACCGGGACGCCGAGATGCCCAAGGAGAAGAGGCCGGAGCGCGCGGCGCTGCTGCAGTTGCGCAAGCAGTTCGGGCTCTTCGCCCAGCTCCGGCCCGTGAAGCTGGCGGCGTCCCTGGCCCACGCCAGCCCTCTGCGGCCCGAACGGCTCGAGAAAGGCGTCGACGTCCTGGTCGTCCGCGAATCGGCCGGAGGCGATTATTACGCGTATCCGCGCAAGACCGACGAGGTGATTGAGGTCAAGGAGGACGGCTCGACGGCACACCGGGTTCGCCGGGCCATCGACACGACCGCGCTGTCTGCGTCCGAGATCGAACGGATCGCGCATGTCGGGTTCCGCGCGGCCTGGCTGCGCCGCAAGCGCATCACCAGCGTCGACAAAGCCAACGTGCTCGAGACGAGCATTCTCTGGCGCGAGGTGGTGACCGAGATCAGCGGGCAATATCCGGATGTGACGCTCGAGCACATGCTGGTCGACACGGCAGCCCTGCAGATGGTGCTTCGGCCCTGGCACTTTGACGTCGTCCTGTGCGGGAACATGATGGGGGACATCTTGGGCGACGTGGCGGCGGCGCTCGTGGGATCCTTGGGGACGCTCCCCAGCGCCAGCCTCGGCACGCTGCGGCACGGGCGCACGTTCGGACTCTACCAGCCTGCGGGCGGGAGCGCGCCCGACATCGCGGGGAAGAACGTCGCCAACCCCGTCGCCCAGATCCTGTCGGCCGCCATGATGCTGCGCTACAGCTTCGGATCGGATCCGGCCGCCAAGGCGATCGAGGCTGCCGTCGAAAAGGTCCTTGCGGCCGGCTATCGCACGCCCGATATCGCCGGTCCCGGCGAGCCCGGGATCAAGCCGGTCAGCACGTCGCAGATGGGCGATGCGATTGCCGCTGCCATAAGGTGATGATCGACCTATGAAACGCTCCCAATACCGCTGCCGGCCTCTTGCGCCCCCCCGAACTTCCCCGCAACATACCGCGTCCGGACCGCGGCGCAGCCATCCGCTGCTGCCCTGGATGCTGGGCGCAGCGATGCTTATGGCGCCCCGCTCGGTGTTGGCGCGCGAGGTGGCCGAACCCGCCCAGGCGCTTCCGACGATGGCCGAGGTGGATGTCGTGGTGGCGGGGGGTGGGGCGGGTGGTGTTGCGGCGGCTGTGGCTGCCGCCCGAGGCGGCGCCCGCGTGTTTCTGGTCGAGCCCCGGCACTACCTGGGGGAAGACCTCTGCAGCACCTATCGGCTCTGGAGCGAGCCTTCCGATCCCGCCGCCTCGGCGCTGGCCAAGCGGCTCCTGCAGTCCGACGATCGCCGTCTGCCTCCCGCGTCGCGTCTGCCCTTTGCTTACGCCGCCCAGGCGCCCTCCGCCGCCGCCCACCCGGACACCCGTCCGCCCTCCCTCCTTCGGGACGGCCGCTGGGGGAGCGCCTCCGCCCAAAGCGTCCAATACGACACCAACGTCGTCATCGACATCGACCTCGGCAAGACCGAGGACATCCGCAAGCTTCACGTCATGGCGTATCAGCGGCCCGGCGATTTCGCCGTCGGCCTCATCCAGGTCAGCGCCCTTCAGCCCGGCCAGTCGTGGCGCCCGCTCGGCCAGTTCCCCAATCCGATGCTCGAGCGCGGCGGGTTCGAGTCCGGCGCCGTCGACCTGGCTTTCCCCATCGAAGGCCGGTTCCAGAAGCTGCGTGTGGACCTTCGGATCGCTCCCGATGCGCGCCGCATTCTCCTGGGCGAAATCATCGTCGAGGGGCCGCCCCCGGCGGCCCCGGCGCCCGCAGCCGACACGCCTCAACCCGTCACGCCGATGCAGATCAAGCGCGGGCTCGAGCAAGCTCTGCTGGATGCCGGCGTGATGTTCCTCTATGAGTGCTTTCCGACCGATGTCCTTCGGGACAGCGGCGGCCGTCTCGCCGGGTTGGTCATCGCCAACCGTTCCGGCCGCCAGGCGATCTCAGCCCGCGCCATCATCGACGCCACCCCGCTGGCCGCCGTGGCGCGCATGGCGGGCGCCCCTGTCGAGGCTGCCCCCGGCGCCATCGTCCAGTTCGAGCGAATCGTCGTCGGAGGCGAGCCCAGGTCCGATCGCCAACAGGAGATCCGCAGCCGGGCTTCCCCCATCCAGATCGTCGATGCCCAGGGCCGGGTCCATTCGGTGCACGAATACCTCTTCCGCTGGCCTTGGAAAGGGGCCGCGGATGCCGCCGTCGCCGAATACGAGCAGCAGGCCCGCGACCTGACCTGGACCTCCGAGGTCGTCGATGGTGCCGAGTCGCTCTTCTTCGTCCCCCCCGAATTCGTCCACGGTGTTCGTCCGCATCGCGGCGGATGGCCTGGGGCTTCCCGGATCGATCTGGGGGCATTCCAGGCCCGCGGCCTTCCGGAACTCTACATCCTGAACGGCTGCGCCGATCTCGATCGCGACTCAGCGGCGCGCCTGCTCCGGCCCGGCGTGCTGGCCGACCTTGGCGAGCGTCTCGGGCCTGCGGCCGCGCGCTCTGCCCAGCAGCGGCAAACCCTCCGGGACGTCCGCCTCCCCGCCCGGCCGGTCCGCGATCCCGTCCACGGCGCGATCCGGGAAGTCGCCGCCGAACGCAACCCGCGCACACAATCGCTCGGCCGGATCCCTGCCGAGGAGCGCGGCCTGCCCGTCCTGGCCGAATACGATGTGGTCGTCGTGGGGGGCGGCACGGGGGGCGCACCCGCGGCGATCGCGGCGGGCCGGCAAGGGGCTCGCGTCCTTCTGGTCGAGTACCTCCATCAATTGGGCGGCGTCGGCACCGTCGGCCTGATCAGCTCCTACTACCACGGCAACCGGGTCGGATTTACCCGCGAGGTCGACCAAGGGGTTGCCCGGCTCACCGGCCCCGACGCCAAGCCGGGCACGAGCTGGGTTCCCGATGTCAAGGCGGAGTGGTATCGGCAGGCCGTCCGCCAGGCCAAAGTCGATCTCTGGTTCGGCGTCCTGGGCGCCGGCGCTGTCGTGGATGGAGATCGCGTCCGGGGTGTCGTGGTCGCCACCCCTCTCGGCCGCGGCGCCATCCTCGCCCGCACGGTCATCGACTCGACCGGCAACGCCGGCGTCGCCGCCGCCGCGGGCGCGCCCTGCACCTACACGGGCGCCGAGGATGTGGCCGTGCAGGGGACCGGGCTGCCGCCGCGCGCGCTCGGCGCCCGATACACCAACACGGATTACACTTTCGTGGATGAAACCGACGTGCTCGATATCTGGCGGGTCACCGTTCAAGCCCGCGCGAAGTATGCCGACGCCTACGACCTCGGCCAGCTCATCGATACCCGGGAGCGCCGCCAGATCGTCGGGGATGCGATCCTCTCTCCCATGGACATGCTCATCGGCCGCACGCATCCCGACACCGTGGTCATCGCCAAGAGCAACTTCGACTCCCATGGGTATACGGTCCATCCCCTGTTCTTCCTCCGCCCCCCGGACCGGGAAGATGTCATGGTCCGCGTGCCCTACCGCTGCCTGCTGCCGCGCGGTCTGGATGGGATCCTGGTCACCGGCCTGGGGATCAGCGCCGACCGCGATGCCGTCCCGGTCATCCGTATGCAGGCCGACATCCAGAACCAGGGCTATGCCGCCGGCGTGGCCGCCGCAATGATCGCCCGCCAGGGCCAATCCACGCGCGCCCTCGACATCAAGTCCCTCCAGAAACACCTCGTCGCCCAGGGCAATCTGCCCGAGTCCGTCCTGTCGGAGGCCGATTCGTTCCCGCTGCCTGCGGAGGCGATCGCTCGAGCCGTCGAGCGCGTCGGCCAGGATTACCAGGATCTCGAGGTGCTCCTCACCCAGCCCGACACCGCCCTGCCGCTGCTCCGCCGCGCCTATGCCACCGCCGAGTTCGCTCCCGCGCGCCAGATCTACTCGCACATCCTGGGCATGCTCGGCGACGCCACCGGCCTCGATACGCTGATCGAGTCGGTCCAGTCGGCCTCCTGGGACAAGGGATGGCGCTACACCGGGATGGGCCAATTCGGCGCGAGCGTCAGCCCGCTCGATAGCCGGATCATCGCCTTGGGCCGCACGCGCGACCCGCGCGCGCTGGATCCGATCCTCGACAAGGCGCGCCAGCTCGAGCCAGCCAGCGAGTTCTCTCACTTCCGCGCCATCGCGCTCGCCCTCGAATCGCTGGGCGACCGCCGCGCCGCTCCCGTCCTGGCCGCCCTGCTCCAAAAGCCGGGCGTCCGGGGCCATGCCTCCACCAGCATCCAGAATGCGCTCGAGAAGAATCCGCCCAGCGGCACCGACAACACGACGCGCAACCAGGCTCTGACCGAGCTGGTCCTGGCCCGCGCTCTCTACCGCTGCGGCGATCACGAGGGTCTGGGCCGAGCCATCCTCGAACAGTACGCCCGCGATCTCCACGGACATTATGCCCGCCATGCCCAGGCCATCCTCGAGGAGCGGCTCCAGCGCACCCCTTAGCCAGCCGGCCGCTGGATCCGCCCGATTCGTCACGTTCGAAGGGCCGGAGGGCAGCGGCAAGACCACCCAGGTCCAGCTCCTGGCGGATCACCTTCGGGCGCTCGGCCTGACGGTCGTCAGCGTGCGCGAGCCGGGCGGGACGCTCATCGGCGAGGAGATCCGCCACACCCTCCAGCACAGCCAGGACAATCGGGCGATGACCCCCGAAGCCGAGCTCCTCCTCATCAACGCCAGCCGCGCCCAGCTCGTCCGCGAGATCATCCGGCCCGCCCTCGACGCCGGCCACTGGGTCCTCTCCGATCGGTTCTTCGACTCCACAACGGTCTACCAGGGTTTCGGCCGACTGCTCGACCCGGCGCACGTCCAGACGGTCATCGACATCGCCGTGGGATCCACCCGGCCCGCCCGCACGTTTCTCCTCATGATCCCGCCGGCCCTGAGCCGCCAGCGCCTGCAGCAGCGCCGCCAGATCGCCGCCCCCGTTCGCGACCGGATGGAGGAGGCCGACGCCGCCTTCTTCGAGCGCGTCGAGCGCGGCTATCGCGCGCTCGCCGCCTGCGAGCCCGGCCGCGTCCGGCTCATCGATGCTGCCGCGGATGTCTCCCTTGTGGAGGCAGCGATTTGGAACGAAGTACAGCCACTCCTCAACCGGTAACCGCCACCACGATACGCTCCCGATATGATCCCGCCCATCTATCGCATTTGGCGCGAGCCGCGCCGTCTTGCCGGGCATTGGCTCCTCGGTCTGGCTCTGGTCCTCGGCATCGACGCTTTCGGCGCGGCCGCCGAACCGGCTGCGCAATGGACTCTGGCATCGTCCAACCTCACCGTCACCCTCCGGGGCGCCGATGGGGCCATCGACGTCCGCGACCACCGCGACGGCCACACGTGGTCCCAAAAACCGGCCGCGGCCAACACCCGCGTCGCCCGAGCCCGCGCCAACGGCCAGACGCTCGAGTTCGACCTGGTCCAGGCCGGCGTCGAGTTTTCGGCCATCCTGCGCATCGAGCCTGGCTGCCCGGAATTCACGATCGAGATCCGCCCGCCGGCGACCATGGCGCGGCCGCTGGCCTGGCCGCATCCGTTCACGTCAAGCCCCGGCGCCTGGCTGGTGGTCCCCCTCAACGAAGGCATTGGCTACCCGGTCGACGATCCGGCTGTGAATCCCATGCGCCTGATCGCCTACGGTGGCCACGGGATCTGCATGGCGTTTTGGGGGGTTGCCGACGGCTCCCGCGGCATGCTCGCCATCCTCGAATCTCCCGATGACGCCGCCATCCGCATCGCGCGTCTCGATGGCCGCCTGGTCATCGCGCCCGAGTGGGATTCCGTGCATGGCAAGGCCGGTTACAGCCGCCGGCTCCGCTATGTCCTGTTTGATCGGGGAGGCCACGTCGCCTTCGCCAAGCGATACCGCCAATACGCCCGCCAGATCGGCCTGCTCAAGACTCTCGACGAGAAACGCCGCCAGAATCCCAACGTCGACCGCCTCGTCGGGGCCGTCAACGTCTGGTGCTGGGACCGCGATGCCGTCGGCATCGCCCGCGAGATGCAGGACGCCGGCATCGACCGCATCCTCTGGAGCAACCGCCAGACGCCCGAGAACCTCGCCGCCCTCAACCGCCTGAGCGTCCTTACCAGCCGCTACGATATCTATCAGGACGTGATGGATCCCGCCCAGTTCCCCCGGCTCAGATCCGTCCACCCCGATTGGACAACCCCGGCCTGGCCCGACGACCTCATGCGCGGCGCCGGTAGCGACTGGATCCGCGGCTGGCAGGTCCGCGCCCGCGACGGCGCCATGATCCCGTGCGGCGTCCTCTGCGACCGCCAGGCCCTCGAGTATGCCGCCCGCCGAATCCCGCTCGAGCTCGAGACGCACCCCTACCTGGCCCGCTTCATCGACACCACCACCGCTTCCCCCTGGCGCGAGTGCTACGATCCCGACCATTCGCAGACCCGATCCGAAAGCCGCCATTGGAAGATGGAGCTGCTCCGATACGTCTCGCAGGACATGCGCCTGGTCACCGGCAGCGAGACCGGCCACGACGCCGCCGTTCCCTTCGTTCATTTTTTCGAAGGCATGCTCAGCCTCGGCCCGTATCGCGTGCCGGACGCCGGGCGCAACATGCAGCAGATCGTCGACGAGGTGCCCGAGCGCGTCGCCCGATTCCAGGTCGGCCACGCCTACCGGCTCCCGCTCTGGGAGCTGGTCTATCACGACTGCGTCGTCGCCCACTGGTACTGGGGCGATTACAACAACAAGCTGCCCGCCCTCTGGGATCGGCGCGACCTCTTCAACGCCCTCTACGGCACGCCGCCGATGTTCATGTTCACCCGGCCCGCATGGGAGCAGCAGCGCGAACGGTTCGCCCGGAGCTACCGCGCCTCGGCGCCCATCGCCCGCGCCGCCGGATACGCGGAGATGACCGATCACCAATTCCTCACGGCCGACCGCCGCGTCCAGCGGACTGCCTTCGCCAACGGCATCACCGTCACCGTCAATTTCGGCCCCGATCCCTTCCTCATGGACAACGGCGCATCCTTGGCGCCGCTCAGCCGCCACGCCGCGGGCATCCCGTAGCCAACTCAGGGACAATCGCATGAACCATCGAAGAGTGCATCTCGCATTGGGGTGCGTGCTGTGGGTGGCGGGCCTTGTTGCGCTCGCTCGGCCCGCCTGCGCGCCGGCGGCCGACCGGCCTCCCAATCTGATCCTGATCTTCCTGGACGATTCTGGGTGGGGTGATTTCCGGCCATTCGCGCCCACGCCCTACCCGACGCCCAACGTCGATCGCCTGGCGAGCGAAGGTTGTTGTTACGACCATTTCTACGTGCCGCAGGCGGTTTGCTCGGCATCGCGGGGGGCACTGATGACCGGTTGCTACCCGGGCCGAACGAAAGTCTTTGGCGCCCTCGGGCCTCGTGCCCGCGGGTTGAATCCCGCGTTCGCCACCCTGGGAGAGGTCCTCCGCCCCCGAGGCTATGCCACGGCCGTGTTCGGCAAATGGCACCTCGGCGACCAGCCCGATACCCGGCCGCCCGCCCGCGGCTTCGATGAGTCGGCCGGCCTCATGTACTCGAACGACATGTGGGAGTTTCATCCCGAGAATCCCAAACACTGGAGCCAATGGCCTCTGCAGTTCTGGGACAACGGCCGGATCACCATCGAGCGGGTGACCAAGGAGCATCAGCCCATGCTGACGACCTGGTACACCGAGCGCGCCGTGAGCTTCATCCAGCGTAACAAGGACCGCCCGTTCTTTCTTTACCTGCCGCATTCGATGCCGCACGTGCCGCTCTTCTGCAGCGAGAAATTCCGCGGGAAATCCGGGGCGGGCCTTTACGGCGACGTGATGATGGAGCTGGACTGGTCTGTGGGGCAGGTGATGGCGGCCGTGCGTGCGGCCGGCGTCGAAGAGCAGACCGTGATCCTCTTCACGTCGGACAACGGCCCGTGGATCTCCTATGGGAACCACGCCGGCAAGACGCCGTTCCGCGAGGCCAAAGGAACCGGCTTCGATGGCGGCATCCGCAGCGCCTGCATCGCGAAGTATCCCGGGAAGATCCCTGCGGGCTCACGCTCCCAGCGCGCGTTTGGCTCGATCGATATCCTGCCCACGTTCGCTCACCTGGCTGGCGCGCCGCTTCCGAAGAACCCCATCGACGGCCGCAACGTCTGGGATCTGATCATCGGGCGCGAGGGCGCGGAAAACCCTCATGCAGGCTATTTCTTCGGGACCGGCAATCAATTCGAGGGCGTGATCAGCGGAGACGGGCGCTGGAAGCTGCACCGGCCCCATTCCTACCGCACGCTGGTCGAGCCTGGCCGGGACGGCGCGGCAGGGAAATATCGAACCGAATCGATCGAATGGTCCCTGTTCGACCTCGGCGCGGATCCTCTGGAGAGGCGCAACGCGATCTCGGATCACCCCGGCGTGGCGGCTCGGTTGCGGGCCTTGGTCGAGCAGCACGCCCGGGAGTTCTACCCGTGACGGGCATCATGGAGACCGGCTTTGCAGCGATCGAGAGCCCCAACCTGCAACTCCACACGGCTGCCTGAGCCAGGCAGTTCCGTTATCCCGGGGGCCCGTCCTCCACGACCTTTGACTTAGGGTCTGTGCAAAAATTACTTCCGATTTTGGCGGGAGCGCCGCCGGGCCCGATGCGAGGCGCAAGGGAGGGAGTGTATCCCCTGCGATACTCGACCGACCGAGCCACGAAGCAGATGGCCCGGCGCCGCCCCGCCCCTGCGGGCTGGGGGCCTTGGGCGCGCTGGCTTTGTTGCTCCTCGATCACAGACCGCGCGGGTATGCTCGCTCGTCGCGCCTTGCCAGCCCGCCCAATCCCCTCCAGCAAAATCGGAATTAATTTTTGCACAGACCCTTAGATCAAATCCACGGCTACGGATTCGTTTGCCTGGCCGGCGGCGTTTCGTATATCATCCTGCCGAAAACCGATCAGCGGGCATCGTTACGCGCCGGAATGCGACTGGATGGCAAAACAATAGCTGGAGCGGCTGCCGCCGTTGCCTTTTTATCTGTGCAGTTTGCAGCCCCCTGGGCCAGCTCCGCGGCCGAGCCTCCCGCGCCCTCGATCGCCCTTTTCACCAACCTGCCTGTCGTGGCGCGCCCGCCCGCCCAGCAGCCCGCAACCGGCCTGCCCGCCGACACGCATTTGGACAAAACGCCGCCGCGGCAGACAGTCGGATTGGATCTGGTGCGGAACGGCTGGACGTATAACTGCATGGAGTGCCACAAGCTGATTCCGGCGCGCTGGCATTACGACCGGCCCCTCAACGAGCACCAGAACATCCGGCTCGAGCATGGCAACAATCGGTTCTGTCTCAACTGCCATCATCCCTCCGATCGCAATGCGTTCGTGGATTACGACGGGACAGCCATCTCGCAATCGGACGTGGTCCTGCTCTGCGGGAAGTGTCACGGGACGATCTATCGGGATTGGGAAGCCGGCGCCCATGGCCGCCAGAACGGCTATTGGAATCCGCTCATGGGCGCCCGCACGAAGCTGCGGTGCATTCAATGCCATGATCCGCACCGCCCCCAATTTCAGCCGATGAAGCCGCTGCCTCCTCCAAAATACCCGCCCCGGGCCGCTCATCCGCCGGCCGCGCGCGACGGCGCCGGCCCGGTGACAATGCCGCACGAATGACCGCCATGAACCACGATCCGCAAAACGAGACAGGCCCGCGGGCGCTCGAGCCGGTCTACGAGCCTTGGACGCGGCGGTCGTTCCTCAAAGGCGCGGCGGTCGGCCTGGCCGGCGCAGCGGGCGTGGCGGCGGCGCTCCATCCGCTCCTCGCGCTGGAGGAAGGCGAGGTGGCGCTGGCGGATCTGCTCCAGAAGCATTACCGCCAGCTCACTCCGGAGGATCTGCGGCGGATCATGGATTCCCTCGAAGCCCAATGCGAGCGCGAGCACGGCGTCCGCCCCGCGATCCGCGATCCGCGGCCGCTGGACGGGGTCGAGTTTGGCTACGCGCTGAATCTGGCGCGATGCATCGGCTGCCGCCGGTGCGTCGAGGCCTGCCGCCAGGAGAACAACCCGTCCCGCGACGACGAGGACGACATCGAGATGGCCTACATCCGCGTCCTCGAGATGAACCAGGGCGCAATCAATCTCGAGACCTCGAACGTCTACTACGATGCGGAGACCGTTCCCCGGGAGGGCAAGTACTACATGCCGGCCCAATGCCATCAATGCCGGCAGGCGCCCTGCACCAAGGTCTGCCCCGTCCGGGCGACCTGGCAGGAGCCCGACGGCCTGGTCGTCATCGATTACAACTGGTGCATCGGCTGCCGCTACTGCATGGCCGCCTGCCCTTACGATGCCCGCCGGTTCAATTACCGCAAGCCCGCGATCCCCCCCGATGCCATCAATCCCGACCAGAGCTACCTGAGCAACCGGATCCGGCCCAAGGGCGTGGTCGATAAATGCACCTTCTGCCTCCACCGCACCCGGGCGGGCAAATACCCGGCGTGCCTCGAGGTCTGCCCGACGGGCGCGCGCGTATTCGGCAACCTGCGCGATCCGGGCAGCGAGATCCGATACGTGCTCGAGCACAAGCGCGTCTACATCCTCAAGGAGGAGGTGGGCACCGCCCCGCGCTTCTACTATTTCTTCGACCGATGAGGGATTACCTCACATTCGTCGCTCGGGTGGCGCGCCTCTCGTTCCGGGGCGGATGGCCGTTCTACGCATGGATGGGGGCGCTGACGGTCCTCTCGCTGATCGGCTTGAACGCGTGGGCGCGCCAGTTTGTGGATGGCCTCCAGACCACCGGCATGACCAACCAGGTCAGCTGGGGCGCCTACATCGCCAACTTCACCTTCCTGGTCGGCGTCGCGGCGGCGGCCGTCATGCTCGTCATCCCCGCCTACGTCTACCGGAAAGAGCACATGCACGAAGTCGTGCTGTTCGGCGAGCTCATGGCGATTGCGGTGATCGTCATGTGCCTGCTCTTCGTCATGGTGGACCTGGGGCGGCCTGACCGATTCCATCACATGATCCCGCCGTTCGGCATGTTCAACTGGCCCGGATCGATCCTGTCCTGGGATGTCATCGTGCTCAACGGCTACCTGCTGCTGAACCTTCACATCGCCGGCTACCTGCTCTACTGCCGTTATCGCCAGCAAAAGCCCGCCCGGGCGTTCTACATCCCGTTTGTGTTCATCTCGATCGCCTGGGCCGTCAGCATCCACACGGTCACCGCGTTTCTCTACGTCGGCCTGGCGGGCCGCAGCTACTGGCATCATCCCCTCGTGCCCTCGCGATTCCTGGCCTCCGCGTTTGTGGCGGGGCCGGCCCTGCTGATCCTCACCTTCCAGATCGTCCGCCGGGCGATGCGCTATGTCATCGACGACCGGCCCATCTTCACGCTCCGGATGATCATGACGGTGGCCATGATCATCAATATGTTCCTGCTCGGCTGCGAGCTGTTCACCGAGTTCTACTCGCCGACCCAGCACGCCGCCGCGGCGCAATACCTCTATTTCGGCCTGCATGGCCATCGGGGGCTGGTCCCCTGGATCTGGACGGCCATCGCGCTCGATGTCGCCGGGCTGCTGCTTCTTGTGACCCCGCTGAGCCGCAGGATCCCATGGCTGAACGTGGCGTGCGTCGCCTGTTTTGTGGGCATCTGGATCGAGAAAGGCATGGGCCTGATCATCCCCGGATTTGTGCCGTCGCCTCTGGGGCAGGTGGTCGAGTACCTGCCCACGTGGAACGAGGCCATCGTCTGCATGGGCATCTGGGCCTTCGGCGCGCTGCTTTTCTCGTGGATGCTCCACGTGGCCATCCCGATCCTCGACGGAAGCCTTCGCGCGGAGCCCGGCTTGGCATCCTCAACATCGCAACCCTGACAATCCATGAACACCTGGACCCCATTATCGTTCCGGATCGCCGCTGTGCTGGCCGCGGCCTGGCTGCCGGCCCACGCCGGATTCACCCCCAAGGAGCTGTCCCCTCAGAGCAAGGCCTGCGCCGATTGCCACAAAAAGGAGAGCGCAGCCCTCTACGAGCAATGGGGATCGAGCAAGCATTACCGCGGCAACGTGGGATGCTTCGAGTGCCACATGGCTGTCGAGACCGATCCCGACGGATTCGAGCATTACGGCCAGAGGATCGCGACGCTGGTCACGCCCAAGGATTGCGGTCGCTGCCACGAGTTCGAGGTGGGCGAGTTCAACGCATCGCATCACGCCAAGGGCGGGCGGATCCTCGGCTCGCTCGACAACACGCTGGCGGAGGTCGTCGAAGGCAACCGCGGCTTCAAGACGCCCGCCTTTCCGGCCGGCGTGTCGTCGGCAGCCGTCAACGGCTGCTGGCAGTGCCATGGCACCGAGGTCAAGATCCTGGCCAACGGCAAGCCCGATCCCGCCACCTGGCCCAATACCGGCATCGGCCGTATCAACCCCGACGGCAGCGAAGGCTCGTGCGCCGCATGCCACTCCCGGCACGAGTTCAGCTCCGCCCAGGCCCGGACGCCCGATACCTGCGGCAAATGCCACATGGGCCCCGACCATCCCCAGATCGAGATTTTTAACGAGTCCAAACACGGCATCGCCTACCGCGCCCATGTCAGCCAGATGAACCTCGACAACGAAAAGTGGATCGTTGGCGAGGATTACAGCGCGGCGCCCACATGCGCGACCTGCCACATGAGCGCCACGCGCAACCGGCGCCTGACCCACGACGTCGGCATGCGGATCTCCTGGAACAACCGGCCCGAGATCTCCATCCGGCCGGAGATTTCCGATGCCAAGCTCGGGCTGCCCGGCAAGGACATCTCCTGGCAGACCCGCCGGACCAACATGGTCGATGTCTGCCTGAGCTGCCATAACCAGCATTTCATCGACTCTTTTTACCTCCAGTACGACAGCCTGATCGATCTCTACCACGACAAGTTCGCCCGGCCCGGCCTCGCCCTTTACGAAGCCGCAAAGCCCCTCCTCAGGCCGGCCCAGTTCAGCAATCCGATCGATTTCACCTGGTACGAGATCTGGCACCATGAGGGGCGCCGGGCGCGCCATGGCGTCTCGATGATGGGCCCCGACTACACGCATTGGCACGGCACTTACGAGGTCGCCAAGCATTTCTACTCGAAATTCGTCCCCGAGCTCCAGGAGCTGGCCGAACACAACCTGGCGTCCGCCGACCCCGCCCGCAACCAGGCGGCAACCGCCCTCCAGAAGCTCATCGAAACCACCCTCCAAGACGCCAATCACCAGTGGTATCTGAACCGGATGAGCCCCGAGGAGAAGGCCCTGCGCGATCAGCAGCGTCTCGAGTTCCAGAAACGCTACGCCAAGTAGACCGCGAAAGCCGGTTGGCGTCCCTGTGCAGGCCGGGATCGGGTCGGGTGACGGGGATTGCGCCCCGCCACCCTCCCACACCACTGGACGTACGGTTCCGTATCACGGCGGTTGGAATGAAACGTTGGTGTTCAGGCATAGGCTTTGACAGTCGCCAGCAAGGAGACCAATCCCATCCGCTGGAACGTGGCGGCGGGGTAGGCCGCATTCATGTGCGAGGAACCAGCGTCCACCACGGGCCGCGCCCGTTACAGGCACAGCACCACCCCTTGGCCTCCGTATAACCCAGGGCGATCAGACGTCGGGCGCGAGTGTAAACCCGCTTCCATCGCCGCCAGATCAGACACCGCAGCTTGCGCCGCAGCCACCCGTCCAGGTCCTCGAACACGCCATACGTCGTGGCTTTCCGATAGTAGTTCGCCCAGCCCCTCACCACGGGGTTGAGGCCCTCTTGGATGAAGCGCTCCAGGTTGCGCCCCCGACCCACCCGGATCAGTTGCCGCACCTTGTCCTTGAAGCGAGTCGCCGAACGGGCCCCGACTTTGAGCCGCGGCTGACGCTGCACCGTCATGCTGTAGCCCAAGAAAGAAGGATGTTGGACAGCAAAGGCGACAGTGGCCCGCCTTCCCGCCGCCTCGCGGCAGCGGTAGCCAATGGGGCAGCGAACGAGGTCTCCCCGGGTAACACGCACACACCTCCGCACTCATCCGGACCGCATCTACACCACGACTCTCCGGACAAGCTTCGGACTTCGACGATATTCGCCGTCTCATCTCCATCGCAGTGCCTCATATGCGGTTCTTGTTCATCACGGTAGCGTTTTGCCTGCGGCTTCCTTCAGACTCCGCCTCGCGGCGGACGTCCTTGCCGTCCGGCTAGCACTTCCCCTTGTCGGGCGTGCAGGGGACTTGAACCCCCAAGTGTGTGCGCCCTGCCGGGCGCACAAAAGAAAGGGCCGGGTCGATCGACCCGGCCCTTTGTGAATCGTGATCCGGACGCTGCGGCGTCCGGCATCCGCTTACTCGATCAAGCGGAAGAACTTGGCGGCGCCTTCGGCCGCCACGGTGTATGTGTAATTATCACCCGACTCGGTGATCCCGGCCGAGATGACCGTCCATTCGCCCGTGACTGCCGGCGCGCTCTGCAACCGGAACGGGCCCGCCGCCTTCGGCCAGGAGATGGTGACGTTGCCGCCCTCCAGGGCGATCGACAGCTCGGCCAGCTCGGGATCGAGCGGCGAGTAGGTGGGATCGTAGCTCTTGAACACCGCCTGGGCCAGGCCGCCAGCCCAGTGCGCCGTGAGCATCAGCCCGAGATACCCGCTTGTGCTCAGTTCCATGGTCGACTGATGCATTTGCGTCCACGTCTTGCCATCGGTGCTCCGATAGCCCGTGAACAGGTTGCCCGCGCGCGTGAACCGCATCCATGCATTCGGATATGGCACATTAGCGGTGTTGGCGATTGTGCCCGGCCAGGTGGCCGTGTCGCCACCAATGTTTTGCCGCCATTGGCAGTCGTAGCCGTCGGCCCCGCCGGAACTGTTATCCGGAGCTGTCCCCGTCCCTTCGGGCATGACGTGGACATTGGCGTGCCGGCTGTTCGGATCGAGCGTCTCGCGGAACATAATGCCCGCCTTGGACCATCGGCTGGTGAAGTCGAGGCTCTCGACCTTCACCACCGCGTCGAAGTCGCCGCTCCACGGCTCGTAGACGAACCGGAAGGCGTCGTCGCCGCCGTAGATGTCGTGGCCGCCGCCAAACATGTCGAAGTCGGCCGGACCGCGCATGACCTGCGTTCCCGGCAACGGATCGGTTCCGACATTGTTGCCAATGTCCAGCCCGATGAGGTTGCTGTAGGTGGCGTTCTTGACCACGGGCGCCGCCAGGGCGTTGCCCGCCAGATCCTTGACATTGCTCACGGTGACGGCGGTGCCCGCCGTGGTGACCCCGGTGACGGTGAGCTTGACGGTCATCTGGTCGGCGAGGAGCTCGGCGGCGCTGGCCGATCCAGTGCCTAACACGTAGTTCGCCAGCGTCGCTGCCGTGACCGGATCGAGCAGTTCGTCAAAGACGACGAACAGCGCGCCGTTCAGCCCGTTGATGGTCTGGACCACCGGCGGCACGGTGTCGCTGATCACCGTCAATGTTGCCTCATCGCTGGGCACGGTCTTGCCGGGCACCGTCACCATGCAGCGGTACTTGGTATTGTTGTCCGCCGTGGTCAGGTAGGCGGTGGTGTAGCTCGGCGAGGTCGCCCCGTCGATATTCACCCCGCCCTTCTGCCACTGGTAGCTCAAGGCGCCGCCGAATTCGGACGCGCCGGTCGCCTCGACGGTGAACGTCGCCTTGTGATTGACCGGGACGCTCTGGCTCTGCGGCTGCTGGCTGAACGTCACCGATGACAGGTTCGGATCCAGGAACAGCCCGAAGTAGTCGCCCGTGAGGACCGGCGCAGTGTAGTTGGCCGGAGCCTCGAAGACGGACGGCAGCTGCCACGTCATGGTGATGTAATCGCCGCCGCCGCCCTCGCGGCAGGTCGCGACGAAGTAATAATACTTGTTCGCCTCGAGATAGGCCGGCAGCTTGATGCTCTGGTCATACGTCTGTGTGGCATCGTTCGCCCACTCGTGATACTGCAGCCACATCCGCCTCTCGCCCCAGCCATTGTGGCCGGCCACGGGATTGGCGGTGTCGAGGTTGGCCGGATTGTCGTCCGTGCTCAGATAGATGCGGCCGCTGTCGTCGTTCCCCATGTAGAAGTAGTAGGTGCCCGTCTCGGGCGGCTTGAGCCAGCCCCACACCCGCTGCGAGAAGTCATTCAGCGCATCCCCGTAGTCCGAGGTCTCGAGCAATCCCGAGATTGTCTCCTGGTAATACAGCGGCGGCGTGCCGGAGGCGCCGATCACCCAATTCGCGATGGTCGGATGATCGCCGACATCAGTCGGGCTGAACACCTCCCGCTTGGCCATGTTCGGATTAAACATCACCGAATAGAACGCCTTGGTGGTCGAAACCAGATCCAGGCCGGCCGTGTCCTTCACCGCGCTGTTCATCGTCAGGGTGTACTCCGCCCCCTGCGCCTGCTGCGAAGTCGTGAGCGTGAACTCGGTGCCATCGGCATTGGCCGTCACGCCGGAAACGGTCAGAGGCGGGTTGAACGTGTAGTAGCTCGCCGTCCGCGCCGCGGCGTTCATCGGCTCGCTGAATGTCACCACGATCCGGTCGAAGTTCCGGTTGCCCGCCACCCTCGTGATGGCCGGCGGGGTCACATCGGGCGTGACGGTGAGCGTGGCGGCGGTCGAGTAGGCTTCGGTGCCGAAGTCCGCAGCCCCGTTGCCGAAGTTGAACACCCGGCACCGGTAATCGCCCGCATCGGCCATCTTGACGTACTTAATGGCCAGGGTCGGCCCTGTGGCGCCTGCGACCGGCGTCGTGCCGCGGTACCATTGATACCGGAGCGGCTCGCCGGTGCCCGCCGCGGTGAATGTCGCCGAGCTGTTTTCGGCCACAGTGACCGGAGCGGGGCTGGCAGTGATGTTCACCGCTTGGAGGGGCGCCATGCTCACATCGCGGAACGTGGCGTTGAACAGCCGGTTCTGGACCACTGGATCCGTGTTGCCGTCAATGTTGCCGTTTTCGACGCAGTAATGGGGTCCGGCATACATCGCGGCGGGAGCGCTGGGCCAGTCCCAACTGCCGGTCTGCACCCAGTCGGTGCCATTGGTGCTCGCATAGGACTTGAGCGTGTTGTCCATCCTGCCCAGCCGCAGCCAGACGTTGTCCGGATAGGGTGCCTTGGTCCAGGACGGTGTTGTCGAGAGCCAGCCGTCCGTCGCCCCCCCCAACGTCTGCCGGCGGTTGCACTCGTAGTTGCGAGCCACGGCGTCGATCCCCTCGGTCCACACCAGGTTCGCGGCGTCATACTCCACATCGCCGGGCGGGTTCGCATGCGCCTCGACATAGGCGCTGAACTGGTTGGGCGTAACTCCATCCCCCTGGAACTCGGCCAGGCCGGCATCCAGGTTCTGGCGCGCCATCAGGCCCACACGGGCCCACTCGGAGCTGCTCTCCTGGTTCACCCGGACCTTGATGTCGAAGTCGCCGGTCAACTGCTGGTAAACGAAGCTCGTTTCATCATACGCGGCCCACATGGTGCGTCCGGCGTTCTGGACATCGAATCCGCTGCTGCCATAGGCGGCCGCCGTGCCGTCCTTGACCGGCTTGCCGACCTGGGCAAACAGGAACTTCGATGCGGTAAATGTCCCGCTTAGCGGCGCCATGGTGTTGCCGGCCAGATCTTTGAGTCCGCTGCCCGAGACGCTGTAGCCGGCGCCGGGGGTCAGGGTCCCGGCCAGGGTCAGGACGACCGATTTCTTATCCGCCGAGAGCGCCGCTCCTGTCACCGTCTGACCCGTCACCTGGGCGGTGGCGCCCGCAATCGACGCCGCGTCCATCTGCTCGTTGAACACCACCGACACAGTCGATCCCATCCCGCCCACGTCGACCACCTCCGGCGGCACCGCGTCATCTACGACGTTCACCACGGCGTTTTCGCTGAGGACGGTGTTCGCGTTGGGCGTGAAGTTTTTCACTTCAACCGAGTAGGTCCCCGAGTCCGACAACGCGACCGCGGCGATCTCGAACGTCGCGTTGGTCGCGTCCTGGATATTCACGCCGCCTTTCTTCCACTGGTAGGTGAACGGATCGTAGCCTGTGACCGCCACCGTCAAGGTCAGCTTGCGGTTGATCTGGAGAGTGGTGTTGGCTGCCGGCTGCTGGCTGATCTGCACCGGATTCTTCACCGGGTTCTCCCCATAGACCGTGAAGGTCGCCACCGCGTTGGTGTTGCCGGCATTGTGCGATGTGCAGAACAACCCCACCGCCACGGGCAGGTAGCTCGTCGTCCACACATCGTATCCCAGCGCCAGCCCGCCCCAGGCGGACGACGCGGTGTCCTGCTCCATGATCTGGGTCCAGTTGGTTCCATCGGTCCCCGCATAGGCCCGGTAGACCGATCCCATGCGGCGCAGCCGGAGCCAGTTGTCCGGCCAGCTCGATAGCGGCCCGGCCCCCGCCTGCGAATCGGTCACATTCGAGTCCGTTGCCGGACGGTATTGAAACCGAGCATAGGCGCTGGCTGGACTGGCCTGGCGCTGCGACTGGACGCACAGATACCGATCGCCCGGCGCGAACATGAATGCATTTTCGTAAATGAGCGCTTCGCGGACCATGATCCCCGCCTTGGCCCAATCGCTCGCCGAAGCGTCGAACGACTGGAGCTTCGCCACGATGTCAAAGTCGCCCGGCGCCGACTGATGCAGGAAATAAAACGCATCCGTCGTGCCCCATATATCCGCCCCGCACCCGACGAGGACGTGGGTGTTGCCTGAGATCGAGTGGGTTCCTCCCAGCCCGCCTTCTGGAACCACACTCACTCCCGTCAATTGCGCGCCATACGCGCCCCAGACAAATATGCCGGCGCTAAATAACGACAGCAGTGTTTTTCGGATTGTTGTACTCATGACATTCAACAGGCCTTAGTTTGTTTTACCGATAACAACGCTATTCGCCATTCCCTTCGGGGCCAAGCCAATCACTCGACCGTGGTCTATACACCCGGTCCCGGATATTATGGCGAATGACCGAATTGAACCGAAGACACATCCCGAAAGCAATCAAAAAACGCGCGGCGCGAGGGGCAAAATTCTTCTTGGTGCTCCCTGTCGCAGTTGGGCGATCGTTTGCATTTTGTCTTCTCCCTCTCCTCCATTGGCAATAGAGGAGGGCCGGGGAGAGGAGGTCAATCGGGTTTGGATCCCCTCTGCCCCCCCCCCGCTCGATCCTCGCAGGGGGAGAGATCACGGCGGAGGCGTCCTGGAGTGCGGCCTGCCTGCGCCGCCGCTGCAGGCAGGCAGCCCCCTGCCGCCTTGGATCACGCGGGCCAGCCTGCGCATCCCCGCATTCAGGCTGAAAGGAAAGCGGCAGAGACTGCCGCAGTCCACGAGGCTGGCGCCCATTCGGATGTGCCTTCGCTGCGAGCGCCGACATTCTTGTCGGCTCGATCGCCCTGTCGCTTTTCACGCTGCCATGATAGCTGCAAGCTCTCGGCCCTGCGCGCAGCGGAGTGCACGCCCTGCCTTGCAAGCCGAAAGGTAGGGCGGCCACTCCGTGGACGCCGCCGGGCTCACTGGCCACCGATCAACGATCAACGTCGGCGAGGTATCTATAAATACTTGGCTAAAAGCGCCTTGCTCGAATCGAGCACCCGCTGGTGCAGCGAATCCCCGTGGGCATCCATCGTCACCACGACAGGAAACCGTTCGATCTCGATCTCCCAGATCGCTTCCGGGGAGCCGAACTCGCGTTCGAAATAGACGTTTCGGACCTTGCGGATGCGTTCGGCCAGGACCTGGGCCGCCCCCCCGACTGCATGGAAGTAGGCGCACCCCGTTTCCTTGCAAGCAACGAGCGTTCGAGCCCCCATCCCGCCCTTGCCGATAACGCCCCGGAGCCGGAACCGCCGGATGATATCGGCCTGGTAAGGCTCCTCTCGGGCGGAGGTTGTCGGGCCTGCCGCCACGACTCTCCATTGGCTAGGCCCATCCGTCAGGACCACAGGGCCGCAATGGTAGATCATCCCCTCGGTCAACCGAATCCCCGGTGGCAGGTCGCCGCCCTCATGGAGATGCTTGTGAACCGCGTCCCGGCCCGTATAGACCACTCCCGTGATCTCGACCGCATCGCCGACCCTCAACGAGCGGATCTTGTCCTCCGAGAAGGGAGCCTCGAGTTGTATCGGATTCATCAGTATAGCCACTCTTGAATGTCTCCGGCGGGGTTCAGGACGACGCCCTGGCGTCGAAACGCCCAGCACATGTAGCTGACGCTGACAAAATAGGAGGCCGGCACGCGATTCAGCGCCCCGATCTTGACCCCCAGCAGGGTCGTTTTGCCCCCGAAACCCATCGGGCCGATCCCGAGCTGGTTCGCCGTCCGCAGGACATCCTGCTCGAGCCGATCCAGTTCAGGCAGGGGATTCCGATCCGACAACAGCCGCAGGAACTGGCGCTTCGAGTGCTCGTATCCAGTGGCGCGGTCGCCTCCAATGCAGACCCCGAGAACCCCGGGGCCGCAGCCCTTGCCTTGCGCCTGCACCACCGCGTCCAGGATCGCCCGCCGGCAACCCTCGAGGTCACGGCTGGCCTTCAGGCCCTCGACCGGCAGCGAGTATTGGGCGCCCACGTTCTCGCATCCCCCTCCCTTGAGAAGCAGGCGGACTTGCGTCTCCGGCGATCGCCAGGCATGGAGATGAACCGCCGGCGATCCTGGGCCCACATTGGTCCCGTCGTTCATCCCGGTGATCGGGTCCACCGAGTTCTGCCGCAGATGCCCCTTGCGCGTCGCCTCCATCACCGCCTCCCGCGCCGCCTCCTCGAATCCCGGCCAATCCATGCCGATGGGGGCATCCACGTAGAAATGAATCGAGCCCGTGTCCTGGCAGATCGGCTGGGAGCGATGGCGAGCCATCTGGATGTTCCGCTCGATGATCTCCATCGCCGACCGCGCGATAGTCCCCCGCGCCTCCTGCTCCAAGGCCCCGAGAATCGCCTCCTGCACATCACTCGGCATCTCCGCCGAGGTCCGGCGGATCAGCTCGACCAGCGATGGTTTCAAACCGCTCATGTGGACCAAACTATCGCGCTTTGGGTCGGAACTCAATCCCGGCCCGGGTGATTGGCGCGTTCGGACCGCTTGCGAGCCGGCGCCCGGGGCCGTTGGCCAGGTTGATTTGGATCCCGCGGGCTCGCTGCTGAAATCCTGCGACACCGGGTTCCGCCCTGGCACGCAGGAAAATTTTCATTCGCCTGCCGCGCCTTCCTTCTCCTAAGATCCCGGCCTATGGATAACGAGCAGCCGCCTCGATTGGCGAAATGGCCTTTCCTGGCGGGAGACCTGATTCTGGTGGTGTTTGCGGCGGCGGTCCTATGGCTGGGCGAGCTGCCCATCGACTTGTGGCTGCTGCTGATCAGCGGGGTGGCGACGCTGGCCGGTGCGATCCTGGCGGTCATGCCCTACGTTCTCGAGTACAAGGCCCTGGTGAAGAACCTGGAGACCACGCGGCTGCTCTCGACGACCGCAACACTCCAGGACCTCGAGAGGCTCAGCCGGCAGATCACCGGGGCCACTGCACAGTGGCAGTCCGCTCACGAGCTGGCCCGCCAGACCAGCCAGACCGCCCAGCAATCCGCCGATCGCGTCGCCGCCGAGGCGCGCGCCCTCGGCGAGTTCATCGATAAGGCCAGCACCGCCGAGCGACAGCACCTGCGGGTCGAAGTCGATAAGCTGCATCGCCTCGAGACCGATTGGCTCCGGGTGTGCACGACCGTCCTGGATCACGTCCACGCCCTGTTCCAGGCCGCGGTCCGATCCGAACAGCCCGGCCTCATCCAGCAGTTGGACCAATTCCAGAAGGCCTGCCGCGATGCCGCCCGGTGGGTCGGCCTGGTCCCGTTCGAAGCGGGGCCGGGCGAGCCGTTCAATCCTGATCTCCACCAGCCCCTGAACACCGATCCCACGCCCGTCCCGGACTCGGTCGTCCGGCAGGTCGCCGCCACCGGCTATCGATACCAGGGACGGATCGTTCGCAAGGTCCTGGTTGGCCTGGCTTCGGGCGAGGCCCAGCCGGCTGCCTCGCCCTC
Organism: Verrucomicrobiota bacterium; assembly: GCA_022711435.1. GTDB lineage: Bacteria > Verrucomicrobiota > Verrucomicrobiia > Limisphaerales > UBA1319 > JAGMXM01. Next base: position 95,073 of record JAKLFB010000008.1, on the reverse strand, counting down.
CGAAACCGAGCCTCCTCAGGCCCCTCCGGCCGCCGCGTCTCCTTCCGACCCGCGGCCGCCTCTCGAAGATGGAGATGCCCCCGCGCCGGGAAGCGCGGGGGGCGAGGGCGGGGGAGAGTGGGGCTAGCGGATCCCCCCGTAGATCGCATGCCGGCCCAGGAGCTGCTCGATCCGCAGCAGCTGGTTGTATTTCGCCACCCGATCCGTCCGGCTCAGCGAACCGGTCTTGATCTGGCCCGCATTGGTCGCCACCGCGATGTCCGCAATGGTCGCGTCTTCCGTCTCGCCCGAGCGATGGCTGATCACGGCGGTGTAGCCGTTCTTGTGCGCCAGCTCGACCGCATCCAGCGTTTCCGTCAGCGATCCGATCTGGTTAACCTTTACCAGGATCGAATTGGCGATGCCCTCCACGATCCCCTTGCGCAGGAATTTCACGTTGGTCACGAACAAGTCGTCCCCAACCAGCTGCATGCTGGCGCCCATCCGCTCGGTCAGGAGCTTCCACGACTTCCAGTCGTTTTCAGCGCAGCCGTCCTCGATGCTGACGATCGGGTAGCGGGCCGCCAGCTCCTCGTAAAACGAGACCAGGTCCGCCCCGGATAGCTTCCGGCCATCGCTCTTCTTGAAAACATACTGCCCCGTTTTCGCGTCATAAAACTCGGAGGAGGCGACATCCAGGGCCAGATGGATCTGCTTGCCCGCCTTGTAGCCGGCATTCTTGATCGCCTTGAGGATGGCCTCAATGGCGGCCTCCGTGCTCTCGAGCTTCGGGGCAAAGCCGCCCTCGTCTCCGACCGCGGTCGACAATCCCAGGCCTTTCAGGACTGCCTTCAGGGCGTGAAAGACCTCCGTGATCGACCGCAGCGCCTCCGAGAAGGTGTCGAATCCCTTCGGCATCACCATGAATTCCTGGAAATCAATCGGGGCGTCCGAGTGCGCGCCGCCATTGATCACGTTGGCCATCGGAACCGGGAGCACCTTCGCATTGGTCCCGCCCAGATACCGGAACAGCGGCTGACCCAGCGCATCGGCCGCCGCCTTCGCGTTCGCCAGCGACACCGCCAGGATCGCGTTGGCGCCCAGCTTCGACTTCGTCTCGGTCCCGTCCAGGTCGAGCATGGCCCTGTCCACGCCCACCTGGTCCAGCGCATCCATCCCCTTCAGCGCCGGCAACAGGCTCTTGACCACGTTCTGGACCGCCTTCCTCACCCCCTTGCCCAGATAGCGGTTCTTGTCCCCATCCCTCAGCTCCAACGCCTCGTGCTCGCCCGTGCTCGCCCCCGATGGCACCGCCGCGCGCCCGACCGCGCCCCCGGTCAACGTCAAATCCACTTCCACCGTTGGATTGCCGCGCGAATCCAGAATCTCGCGCGCCTGTATTTCTTGAATGTTTGTCATAATGAGATTGCCAGTTGCAGTCGAACCGCGCCGCATCTTAGAAGCCGCCCGCGGGGAGTCAAGCGCCCACCGGCGTCATTAATGTCACTTATGATATGGCATGCGTTTGCCAATGCATGAATATTTCTTTTGACAGGCTTGACATTCCAGGCTGCGTCAGCTACGGTCCAGGAATCGAGCAAAATCATCACCGGCGCTATGAACGATATCATGTGGGTCATGCTCATTGTCCTCGCCTTGCTGGCGGCCGGGGCAGCCTTGCTGTGGCAATGGGCCTGGCGGAAATCGCACGGCCATCCCCAGGTTTTCGAGACCCGGCACGGCGACCCCAACCTTCATTCCTGATCCGCTTTCCTGGCAGGGGTGTTGGAGTTTGGCCAGCCGATCCCGCCTTGGCTTGACGGAGGGGGGCTTTGCATGGTAAAGCCTGCCCCATGGAATCCCATTGGGCGGTCGAGCATCTCCAGGTCATCCGAACCTTGATGGAGCGGACAGCGCTTTACCGCCGCGCTCTGGCTCCGATCATGCTGGCCATCGGGTTGCTTGGCCTGGCCGCGGCCGTTGCCGCCTGGATCCTCCGCATCGATTCCAGCCGGTCGTTCAGCTTGTTCTGGGGCGGGGTGGCCCTGGCCGGTCTGGGCGTTGCTTTTCGCCTGATCCGGCGCCAGGCGGGACAGGAATCTGAACCCTTCTGGTCCCCTCCGACCCGCCGGGTTACGCAGGCCATGCTTCCGGCCATGGCAGCCGGCCTCATCACCGTCCTGCTGCCGTGCCTGCCATGCGGATCGGATCCGCTGCCGGCCTGGTGGCTGCCCCCGATCTGGATGGTGCTCTACGGCGCCTCCGTTCATGCCGCCGGCTTCTTCATGCCCCGCGGCATCAAGCTGTTCGGCTGGATCTTCGTCGCCGCCGGATCCGCCGCCCTCCTCGCGCTGGGCTCATGCTCGTCTCCTCCTCCGATCCGCATTGCCCACTTGCTCATGGGCGCCGTTTTCGGCGGTTTCCATGCCGCCTACGGCGCATACCTCTACCTGACCGAATCCAGGAGCCCGACGGCGTGAACCCCGATCCCGTCCGCCAGCTCGATCGCCTGATCCACGAGAAAGGCCGCCTGGCCATCCTCTCCGTCCTCGCCGCTTCCCCGGAGCTCTCCTTCACGGAGCTGCGCAACCTCCTCGAGATGACCGACGGAAACCTCAGCGTCCATATCCGGACGCTCCAGGAAGCCGGCTATCTCGCCGTCACCAAATCGTTCCGCAAACGAAAACCCCTGACCACCTGCGCACTCACCCCTGCCGGCAAGATCGCCTTCACCCAATACCTCGATTTGCTCGAGCAGTTCGTCCGCCAAACCCCGCGCCCCTCCTGATCGCCGCCCCCCCGATCTTTGAACGAATCCAGGCCGACAAGGTCAATACTTTACGATACAAAGTGATTTATGAACGTCATTCGCGCCCGCTACCTCGGCATGTGCTTCGGCGTTCGTGATGCCATCCGGCTCGCCCTGCAGCTCCCCGCCGATCCGCCCGTCACCATCCTCGGCGACCTCGTCCATAACGAGTTCGTCCTCGACCGGCTCCGCCACCGCGGCATCCGGTCCGCCTCCACCCTCGAGGCCGTTGCCACTCCCGTTGTCATGATCACGGCGCACGGCGCCTCGGAGCGTGTGCTGTGCCGGGCCCGCCAGGGGGGCTTCGAGGTCCTTGAGGCGACGTGCCCCCTGGTCCGTTTCGCCCATCGCGCCGCCCAGGAGCTTGTCCGCCAGGGCTTCCGCCTTTTGATCGTGGGCCAGGCCGACCACGTCGAGGTCCGCGGCATCACGGAAGACATCGAGAGCTGCGACGTGATCCTGGATGCCGAGGATGTGGAGCGTCTGGAGGAGCATCCGCGCTGGGGTGTCATCTCCCAAACCACGCAGCCTGTCGATCGCGTCCTGGACCGGATCGAGCGTCTGCGCCAGCGGTTCCCGGGGTCCGAGGTCCGATGGATCGACACTGTGTGCCGACCGACCCGGCAGCGGCAGTTGGCCGCTCTGGAGCTCGCTCGCCGGGCCGATGTGGTCATCGTGGCGGGCGGCCGGCACAGCAACAACACGCGGGAGCTGGCCGCCACCTGCCGCCGCTGGTGCCCCCGCGTCCACGCCGTCCAGACCGCCGATGACCTGGACCCGGCCTGGCTCGAAGGCGCCTCGACGGTCGGCCTCACGGCGGGCACATCCACCCCCGACGAGATCATTGATGGCGTCGAGGCGCGTCTGCGCCGCCTGGCGCGTGCGGATTCCCCGGCTCGAATGGCAGCGCTCGCCCGCTAGGCGGCCCGCCAGGTCATCCAGAGGCCCAGGCCGCCGAACAGGGCGTTCGGGTACCAGGCGGCCAGCCAGGGCGGGCAGTACCCTGCCGTTCCGAACGCCAGCCCGAATTTCAGCAGGATGATGTAGGCGAAGCAGAAGAAGATGCTTGCGGACACGCTCACGAGCACGTCCCGCCGGCCCGAAGCCGCCCCCAGGGGCAGCGCGATCAGCGCCACCACCAGGCACGTCCACGGCTCCGCCAGCCGCCCATGCCACTGGGTCCTCAGCTTGGCCGTCTCGAGCGGGCTCAGCTCCTGATGCAGGCGCAGGTAGTTTCGGATATCCCGCAGCGAGAGCTGCGCCCCGGAGGCCGCGCTGACGTTGCTCAAGCTGCTGATCTTGATCTCGCTGCGGATCATCTCCGGCGTCTCCTCGAACTCGGCCATCTCGAGTTCGTCCGCCTGGCGGCGCAGCCGGGGCGTCTCCTGCGCGGGAGGAAACTCGTATTCGGCCGCATCGAAGAACCGCCAGCGGGTGCCGCTCCACTGGGCCTGGCGGGCGACGAGCTGGAAGCGGGTGCCATCGTCCGCCTCCCAGTCGACCTTGGGGTTGCGCATGGCGTGCGTGGCCTCGTGGTAGGCCTCGATGGTCCAGAGCCGGCGGGCCGGCTCGTAGCGGAAGTTCAGCGGCCGCCATCCGGCCTCGTGGCCCGGCTGGGCCGGGGCCTCGCGGCGATGCAGGATGGCCTCGGACCGGCTGACGCTGACCGGGACCCAGGTCTCGTTCAGGTACAGGATGCCCAGGCTGAAGAGCCCGGCAGCGGCCAGGTAGGGCAGGCCCAGCCGCCACAGGCTCAGCCCCGCCGCCCGCATCGCCACCAGCTCGTGGTTCCGCGCCAGCTGCGTCAGCGCGTAGAGCAGGGCCAGCAGAAGCCCCACCGGCATCACCGTGACCAGCAGCTCCGGCAGCAGCACCAGGTAGTACTCCGCGATGTCCCCCGCCCCCAGCCGCTGCCGCTGAAACATGTCCAGATCCGAAAGCAGCTCGGTCGTGATCCAGAACACCAGAAACCCGCTCACGCAATACGCAAGCGGCACCAGCATCTCGCGCAGCAGATATCGATCGATCAGTCGCATCGCGCGCCGGCCTTCACTCGTAGCGCAGCGCCTGGATCGGGTCCAGCCGCGATGCCTTGAAGGCCGGAAAGAGGCCCGCGATCACCCCCACGCTGGCGCTGCAGACGAACGCCAGCGTCAGCGACAGCCACGTCACCATCGGCGCATTGTCCGTCGGCGTGAAGGATGCGATGACCTTCACCAGCAGGAACGATGCGCCCACCCCGACGGCGCCTCCGACCATGGCGATCACGACGCTCTCGACCAGGATCTGCAGGAAGATCCCGCCGGTCGTCGCCCCCACGGCCTTCCGGATCCCGATCTCGCGCACCCGCTCCGATATGCTCGCCAGCATGATGTTCATGATGCCGATGCCGCCCACCAGCAGGCTGATGGCCGCGATCATGGTCCCGCTGATCCGCGAGTTCCGAATCACGGTGGTGATCTGCTCGGCCCAGTCCTCCTGGGTGCGAAAGGCGAAATCCTCGATCCCCTTGTGCGTGACCATCAGGACGTTGCGCACCTGCTGGAGCGCCTGCTCCAGCCGCTCGATGTCCACGATCTTCATGTTGATCGTCGTCAGCCGCGCGTCCGGGGTGGCGCTGACGCCCACCGCGGATCGGAACTTGATGAGCATGGTGTTGAGCGGGATCAGCACGGTGTTGTTCTTGAGGCGGAACACGAAGTTCCCTCCGCTGTGGCTGTGGCCGCGGTTCCGGGTGGGGCCCGTGGGGTTTGCGGCCGAGCGCGGCGGCGGGTTCGTCCCCGACAGCCGGCGCTCCCGTTCCTGCTCGCTCTCGTAGTGCTCGAACATGCCGATGATCGTGAACGGCTGGCCGTTGATCAGGATCGACTCGCCCACCGGAACGATGGTCCGGCCGGTCTCTTCGGGCAGCCCGAAGAGCTCATCCCGGATGCCCGTGCCGATCACGCACACGTTGCGGGCCTGCGCGTCGTCCACCTCGTTGAACATTCGCCCGTGAGCCACCACATGCTCGTGGATCCGCAGCGCGTCCGGCCACGTTCCCGAGAACATGAACGGCCGCGCGCTCTCTCCCCGGTAGGTCAACACGGTCCCGCCGCCCCACCCGAACAGGTCGACCGACGGGGTCACCTGCTCGACCAGCGGCGCGCTGCAGCGCAGGGCGTGCACGTCCCCCATCGTCACGCCCGCTGCCTGGTCGGCCAGATGCCGCTGGTAGAGCGGCAGCTCGGACTGCTGCTCGATGCGGATCTTCTCCAGGCCGCCCATGGCCACCAGCGCCTCCTTCAATCCGTGCTCCATCCCCTTGACCAGCGCCGACATGGCCACCAGGCTCGACACCCCCAAAATGATCCCCAGCATCGTCAGCAGGGAGCGGAACTTGTGCGCCCAGATCTCCTTGAATCCGGTGCCGATGGTGTTCCAGACGTTCATGTCCCTCCGCCCGATGCCACCTTCCCGTCCCGGATCTCGATCCGCCGCGGGCTGATGGCCGCGATCTCCGCGTCGTGCGTCACCAGGATGATCGTCCGCCCTTCCGCGTGCAGATCCCGAAACATCCCGAGGATGATCTCGCCCGTGTGGGAGTCGAGGTTGCCGGTTGGCTCGTCGGCGAAGAGGATCCGGGGATCGTTGACGAGCGCGCGGGCGATGGCCACTCGCTGCTGCTGGCCGCCCGAGAGCTGCGAGGGGCGGTGCCGGGACCGGTTCTCGAGCTGGACCCGGCGCAGCGCCTCCATGGCGCGCTCCCGCCGCTCCCGCGCCTTCCACCCGCCATAGATCATGGGCAGCTCCACGTTCTGGACCACGTTGAGCTTCGGGAGCAGGTTGAAGAACTGGAAGACGAATCCGATCTTCTCGTTCCGGATTCGGGCCAGCTCGCGCGGCGAGGCGTCCTGGATCATCAGCCCGTCCAGCTGGATCGTCCCTCGAGTCGGCGTGTCCAGGCATCCCAGGATGTGCATCAGCGTCGACTTGCCGCTGCCCGAAGGCCCGATGATCGACAGGAACTCGCCCTTCTCGATATCCAAGGTCACGTCGTCCAGCGCCCGGATCTCCTCCTCGCCCAGCCGATACACCTTGCTGATGTTCCGCAGTTCAACCAGCGCCATAAATCACGTCGAGCCCGCCCGCCGCACGCCCGGCTCGGGACGCGCCTCGCGCGCCGGGGACTGCGCAGCCGAGGCCGCCTCCAGGATCAGCCCTTCGGCGGGCTGCTCGAGCGACACCTCCTCGCCCGCGTTCAGCCCCGCCAGCACCTCCGCGTAAAAATAGTCCGAAATCCCGATTCGAATCGGGCGCCGCTCGAATTTCCCGTTCTTCCGCACAAAGGCGTGCTGGCTCTTGGCTCCCGTCTCCGGATCGATCTCCGTGAACACCCCCGCCAGCGGCACCGCCAGAACATCGTCCGCCGATTCCACCGGGATCGATATGTTCGCCGTCATCCCGGGCTGCACCTGGGCATCGACGTCGCGCAGCCGGATCCGAACCGCGAATCCTTTGATGCTGTTGCGAATGGTCGCCTGCGGGGCAATCCGCTCGACTCGGCCCTTGACCTTCAGGTCCGCCACCGCCTCCACCTGCACGTCCACCTCCATGTCCGGCTTGAGCCGCGTCACGTCCACCTGGTTCACGTGCGCATTGATGATCATCTCATGCAGGTCGGCGATCGTGAGGACCTCGGTCCCGCTGTTGAATCCGCCCGAGCCGGACACCGCCTGCCCCGCCGACACCGGCCGTGTGAGCACGGTGCAGTCGAACGGCGCCACGATCCGCGTCTTCGAGAGCCGGTCCTTGGCCAGCTCGAGCGCCTTGTCCGCCTTCTGGATGTTGTTGCGCGCCAGCTCATACTCGGTCTTCGAATTCTCGAACACCTCTCTCGATACCAGGTTCTGCTCGAACAGCAGCCGGTCCCGCTCGTAATCCCGCTGCGCGCGCTCGAGCTGCAGCTTTGCGCTGGCAATCTCGGTGTCTCTCGATCCCACCTCAATTTGCAAATCCCTGTCATCCAGCGCAAAAAGCAAATCCCCCCTCTTCACCTTGTCCCCCACATCCACCGGGAGCTCCGAGATCCGCCCGTTCACCTCCGGCCGCACGCTCACCTGTTCCGCCGGCCCGATCTCCCCCGCCACGCTCACGGTGAATCGAATGTCGCGCCTCTCCACCAGCCCCAACGCCCCCCGATTCCCTGCCTGAGCCTCTTGATTCCCGGGCCACCAGATACGCCACGTCCATCCGGCCGCGCATGCCGCCGCTAAAACCAGTATGATGACAATCCACTTTTTCATGCCGCTTCGCATCCAGACCGCATACGAACTTCCGGCTATACTACCGCGGTTTGCTCCGAGCTGCCAATGCGGAAATGGCCGCCTCAGCCTGTCGATCTAGTCTCGAGGGCCGGGCGGATCACGGGGGAGGCCCACCCGAAGGAGCGCCGACAACCGAAAGGTAGGGCGGCCACTCCGTGGACGCCGCCTTCAAGCCGTGCCTGCCGCCAGGACGGTCTGGAAATGCGGCGGCGATTCCTCCCTGGCCACCACCGAGATCTCGATCGAGCCGAACCCAGCCTGCTCGAGCCAGCGCTGCAGGTCGCTCTCGGCAAAGCCCGGCCACACATCGCCATAAAGCTCGCGGGCATGGTGGAAGCGGTGCCGCAGCAGGTCCAGGATCAGGACCTGCCCGCCCGGCCGCAGAATCCGCCGCGCCGATTGCACCGCGCGCGCCGGGCTGCGCGCGTGGTGGAGGGCCTGGCTCAGGACCGCCAGATCGACGCTGCCGCTCTCGACGGGCGGATCCTCGAGATCCCCGAGCCGGAACTCGAGGTTCTTCAGCCCATTCTTCCGCGCCTTGGCAGCGCCGAACGCGACGATCTTCTCCGAGTTGTCGACGGCGATGACCTTCCGTGCCCGCCGGGCCAGGAGCTCGCTCACCAGCCCCTCGCCCGATCCCAAGTCGGCAATCGCCAGGGGCGGCATGATCCGCAGCAGCAGATGGCCAAAGGCCTGCCAGGACCGGCCGGGCCCGTAGCGGCGGTCGAACCGGCCCGCCACCTGGTTGAAATAGACCTGGGCCTGATCGTGGCGCAGCATCAGGATCCGCTTCAGGTTCACGGCGTCGGACGCCGCCTCCGGCAGCTCGCGGGCGCCCTGCATCGCCAGGGACAGCATCCCTCGCGGCGCCCCGTCCCGGGGGGGCGCCAGCCGGTAGAAGGTGCGCTTGCCTTCCCGGCGCGACTCGACCAGCCCCGCCTCCTGGAGCTGGCCCAGATGCGTCGAGATCCGCGACTGGCCCAGCCGCGTGATCTCCTGGAACTCATGCACCGAAAGCTCGTCGTCCTCGAGCAACGCCAGGAGGCGAAGCCGCGTCGGGTCGGCCAGCGCGCGCAGGGATTTGAGCATCTCGGACATCGGCCGCCATCATGCCTGGGAACTGGCCGGCCGACAAGCACGGGAACAAGCCGGGGCGCCGGGCATCCGAAAGCTCTCCCGCCCAGGCCGCGATCCGGCTCGCCTTCGCCCTTGCCCCCGGAAGGCCCGGTCCTATAATCCGCCGCATGCTCGATATCCGTTTGATCCGTGAAAAGCCCGATTGGGTGCGCCAGCGGCTGGCGGCTCGAGGCGGCGAGGATGCCGCTAAGATCGACCAGGCGCTCGCGCTGGACGAGCGCCGCCGCCAGGGCCTGGTCGAGGCCGAGTCGCTCAAGGCCCAGCGCAACTCGGTCTCGAAGGAGATCGGCGTTCTCCTGGCCCAGAAGAAGAAGGCCGAGGCCGAAGCCCGCAAGGCCGCCACCCGCGAGATCGGGGAGCGGATCGCGGCCCTGGACCGCGAGGTGGCCGCCGCCGAAGCCGCCCGGGACCAGATCCTGCTCGGCCTGCCGAACCTGCCCCAGGAGCGCGTGCCGCCAGGCCGATCCTCCGCCGACAATCCCGTCGTCCGCGTCCACGGCCAGCCTCGGCAGTGGCCTTTCCAGCCCCGCACCCACATGGAGCTTTGCGAGGGGCTGGGGCTCGTCGATTTCAACCGCGGCGCCAAGCTCAGCGGCAGCGGTTTCGTCCTGTTCACCGGCTGGGGCGCCCGCCTCGAGCGCGCCTTGATCCAGTTCATGCTCGACCTGCACGGGGCGGCGCACGGCTACACCGAGGTGTCGCCTCCGTTTGTCGTCAGCCGCGATTGCATGCAGGGCGTGGGCCAGTTTCCGAAATTTGTCGACCAGGCCTACGCCGTCCAGGAAGGGCTCGATCCCGGGTCCCTCGGCAAGCTCTACCTGGTGCCGACCGCCGAGGCGCCCGTGGCCAATATCCACCGCGACGAAATCCTCCGCGAGAGCCAGCTGCCGATCTATTACTGCGCCTACAGCCCCTGCTTCCGGGCCGAGGCCGGCGCCGCCGGCGTCGGAACCCGCGGCCTCATCCGCGTCCATCAGTTCGACAAGGTCGAGCTGATCAAGATCGTGCGTCCGGACACGAGCGATGTCGAGCTGGAGAAGATGACAGCCAACGCGGAGGCCGTCCTGCAGGCGCTGGGCCTTCATTATCGGGTCATCCAGCTTTGCACGGGCGACCTGGGCTTCGCCAGCGCCATGACCTACGACATCGAGGTCTGGGCTCCCGGGCAGCAGCAGTTCCTCGAAGTGTCCAGCTGCTCGAACTGCGAGGATTTCCAGGCCCGCCGGATGAACCTGCGCTTCAAGTCCGCCGCCGGGGAGAACCTCTTCCCTCACATCCTGAACGGGAGCGGGACCGCCCTGGCCCGGCTCTGGGTCGCGCTGGTCGAGACCGGGCAGCAGGCCGACGGATCGATCGACATCCCCCCCCCGCTCCAGCCCTATCTGAAGACGGACCGAATCGCACCCGGATCGCATCCGAACGCCCCATGCGCATCCTGATCGCCAGCTCCGAGCTCCACCCCTACTCGAAGACCGGCGGCCTGGCGGACATGGTGGGCGCGCTCGGCAAATACCTGGCCCGGGCCGGCCACCGGGTTGGGATCGTCACCCCCTACTACCGCCATCTCCGGTCCCATTCGCCGCCTTTCCCCATCTTGAAATGGGCCATGGACCTGCCCGTCGGCTCCCGCGTCCTGTCGGCCCGAGTCCGCTACCATCGGCCGGCGCCGCGTCTGACAATCTATTTCATCGAGCAGCCTTTCCAGTTCGACCGGGACGGGCTCTACGGCGACGAGGCGGGCAATTACCCGGACAACGCGGAGCGGTTCGCCTTTTTCTCCAAGGCCGCCGTCCACCTGGGCCGATACCTGCCCTGGCAGCCCGAGATCGTGCACGCCCACGACTGGCAAACGGGCCTCGTCCCGCTCCTCATCCATCACCAGCACCGCACCGACGGCTGGATCCGCCCCCCCGCCACGCTCTTCACGATCCACAATCTCGCCTACCAGGGCATCTTCCCTGCCAGCCAGCTCGCCTGCACCAATCTGCCCGGAGACTATTTCCATCCGGGCGGCATCGAGTTCTACGGCCAGGTGAGCTTCCTCAAGGCGGGGCTCGTCTACGCCGATTATCTCTCGACCGTCAGCCCGCGCTACGCCCGCGAAATCCTCGAGCCGGAGTTCGGCTGCGGCTTCGACGGGCTCTTGCGCCAGCGCCAGAACGCGCTGGTGGGAATCCTCAACGGCGTCGATTACAGCGAGTGGAAAACCCGGCGCAATCCCCACCTCGATGCATCCTACGACGCCCGGCATCTCCGCGGAAAAACCATCAACAAGACCGCCCTGCAAAAGGAGATGGGCCTGCCTCCCGATCCCGATATTCCTCTCTTCGGCAACATCAGCCGCCTGGCCGACCAGAAGGGGTTCGACATCCTCATCCCCGCGCTGCCCCATCTGGTGAGCGAGCCGGCCCAGTTCGTCGCGCTCGGCTCGGGTGATCCCCGCTTCGAGTCCGCCCTGCTCGATCTGGCCCGCCGGCATCCGGACCGGATCGCCGTCCGAATCGGCTTTGACACGCGGCTGTCGCATCGGATCGAGGCCGGCGCCGATTTCTTCGTCATGCCCTCCCGGTTCGAGCCCAGCGGCCTGAACCAGCTCTACAGCCTCCGCTACGGAGCCATCCCCGTGGTCCGCGCCACCGGCGGCCTGGACGACTCGGTCGTGGATATCACCGAGGACCTGGACCGCGTCAACGGGATCAAGTTCCACGATTACTCGGCGCCGGCCCTGCTCAAGGCGCTGCACAAGGCCCTGGCCCTCCATCCCAAGCCCCGCCTGCTCGAGTTCTATCGCGTCAACGGCATGGAGGCCGATTTTTCGTGGCGCAAGACCGCCGCCGACTACCAGCAGATCTATGACCGCCTCGCCGGCCAAAAGCGAGCGTGACATCCCGCCCGGACCGTGTCAGATGTGACGGGTATGAAAACGTGGCACATGGCCCTGGCGTTCGCCCTCGCGGCCTGCATCAGCTCCGCCTGCCGGCAGTCAACCCTCACCGAAAGCCCTCCCCCCATGAACCAAACCACCAACGAAATCGCAGTCATCCGAACCGCCCTGGGGGAAATGGCCATCGAGTTCTGGCCCGACGCGGCCCCTCGAACGGTCGAGAATTTCAAGCAGCTGGCGCGAAAAGGTTTCTACGACGGCACCGCGTTTCACCGGATCATCAAGGATTTCATGATCCAGGGCGGCGATCCCCTCAGCCGGATCGACGACCCGAACGTCGGGACCGGCGGCCCCGGCTACACGATCAAAGCCGAGTTCAACAGCCGCCCCCACGTCCGCGGCGTCATCTCCATGGCCCGATCGAGCGATCCCGACTCAGCCGGCAGCCAGTTCTTCATCTGCCTGGCCCCCGCCCCCAACCTCGACGGCCAATACACCGCCTTCGGCCGCGTGATCCGGGGTGAGGACGTCCTCATGAAGCTCGGGGACACCCCCGTCACCGCCAGCCGCTCGGGCGAGCCCAGCAAGCCCGTCCAGCGCGCCGGCATCGAGACCATCCAGATCATCCCCGCGGTTTCGGGCAAGTGAACCTCCGCCCGGCCGGCGGGCGCCGGACTTGCCCGGCGCGATGGGCCGGCCGGCACACCGGCCCGCATCCCCCCAACCCGCGGCCCTCATGATCCAGCCCTGGCCCCTCCTCGAATCGCATCCCGTCGGCCACTTCCGCGTGTTCCGACTCCGCAGCGATCGCAAGCGCTCGCCGCGCACCGGCCAGACCCACGATTTTTACGTGCTCGACAGCGTGGACTGGGTCAACGTCATCGCCCTCACTCCCGATCGCCAGATGGTCATGATCGAGCAGTTCCGCCATGGCACCAACACGGTCGAGCTGGAGATCCCCGGCGGGATCATGGATCCCCAGGATGAATCCCCGCTGGCCACCGGCATCCGCGAGCTGCGCGAGGAAACCGGCTACGCCGGCGGGCCGGCCCTTGCCATCGGACGCATCTATCCCAATCCCGCGATCATGAGCAACACGTGCCACACCATCCTGGTGGAGAACTGCCGGCTCGAGCACCCGGTCCAGTGGGATAGCGGCGAGGATCTCGCCACCCGCCTGGTCCCGATCGACCAGATCCCGCCCCTGGTCCACTCCGGCCGGATCCGCCACTCGCTTGTTGTGGTCGCCCTGTGCCATTTCGAACTGCACCAGCGATTCGGGCCTGGCGGGGCCCAGTTCGCGGCGCATCCCTCGTAACCGGCATGGGACACCTGGGCAAGGTACTCCGGTTTGGCGGGCCGTTTCTCCGGCGATACCTGGGGCGGTTCGTGGCCGGGATCCTCCTGGGCGTCGCCTTCGGCCTCTCCAACGGTCTCCTGCTCTGGGCGGTCAATGTCCTCATCGATCGGATGGCGGGGACGTCGGGCCCGCCGGCTTTGCTGGCGGACGGGTCGACACGGCTCTCGCAGGTCATCGCGCAGGTCGACGCCATGGCGCGCCAGATGGCGGATCCGTGGCTGCCCTGCTCCGGCCGGCCCATCGATGCCTGGCAGATTGTCGGCGGCGTGCTTCTGCTGCCCCTGCTGGTTGCCGCTCGCGGCTACCTCGGATTCCTGAGCAGCTACTGCCTGGCCTGGGTCAGCGAGCGCGTCGTCAACGACCTCCGCGTCGCCGTTCTCGAGCGCCTCTCCAGCCTGTCGCTCGAGTATTTCCATCGCTCGACAACCGGGGACCTCATCACCCGGGTCAACACCGACACCGTCTTTCTCCAGCGCAGCCTCAATCTCGGGCTGTCCGACCTGGTCAAGGAGCCCGTCACCATCCTCAGCGTGTTCGGCGGGCTGATGATCCTGGACTGGCGCCTGACCCTGGCGGCGGGGTTCTTCTTCCCCCTCTGCGTGATCCCCATCGTGGTGTTGGGGCGCAAGGTCCGGCGCACCAGCAAATCGGTTCTTTCCTGCTCGATCTCCCAATCGAGCCTGCTGGTCGAGATGATCGCCGGCATCCGGGTTGTCAAGGCCTTCGGGCTCGAGACCGAGTCCATCGACCGCTTCCGCCGCCTCTCCCGGGAATGGATCCACCACAGCCTCCGCGGCATCCGGGCCAAGGAGCTCATGAATCCGTTCATCGAGACGATTTCGATGCTCGGTCTCGGGCTGCTGATTGTCTACATCGCCTGGCGCCAGCACACGGTGGCCAATATGGTGACCTTTCTGACGGGCATGGCCTTCGCCTACACACCGATCAAGCGGCTTGCCGGGCTGCATGCCATGTTCCAGCAGACCAGCGTCGGCGTCGACCGCCTCGGCCAGCTCCTCCGCGAGCAGCCCACGGTCCGCCCCCCGGAGCACCCTCAACCCATCGCCTCCTTCTCTGACGCCATCCGGTTTCGCGACGTCGATTTCTCCTACGGCCGCCAGGTTGTGCTCCAGAACGTCAGCCTCGAGATCCCGCGCGGGTTCCGACTCGGCATCGCCGGCGAGAGCGGCTCGGGCAAGAGCACGCTCATCAACCTCCTGTTCCGCTTCTACGATCCCATCCGGGGCAGCGTCCAGATCGACGGCCGCGACCTCCGGTCGCTCGCCCTCGGCGATCTGCGCCTCCTCCTGGCCCTCGTCAGCCAGGAGGTCGTCCTGTTCGATCTCACCGTTGCCGAGAATATCGCGGCCGGACGCCGCGGCGCCACGCGAGCCGAGGTCGAGGCGGCGGCGCGGGCCGCCTATGCTCACGATTTCATCCGGCAGCTGCCCCTCGGCTATGACACCCGGATCGGCGAGCAAGGCGTCACGCTCTCGGGCGGCCAGCGCCAGCGCCTGGCCATCGCCCGCGCCTTCGTCCGGAACGCGCCCATCCTCGTCCTGGATGAAGCCACCGCCTCGCTCGATTCGGCCGCCGAGGCCGAGGTGCATGCCGCCCTGGACCAGCTCGCCCGCCACCGCACCGTCGTCTGCGTCGCCCATCGCCTCGCCACGCTGGTCAACATGGACGCCATCGCCGTGCTCCACCAGGGACGGCTGGTCGAGCATGGCCGCTTCGACAGCCTCCTGGGCCGCAGCGGGCCCTTTGCCGAAATGGCCCGGCGTCAGGGCATCACCCTGCCACCCAGCCAGGCCGCCGGCCCAGCCGCCGCGCCCGCTCCAATCATCCCTTCCCCTCCGCCCGCCCCATGACCGCCTCCGAATTCCAGCTGGGCTCGCGCACCGTCGGCGAAAGACACCTCCCCGTCCTCATCGCCGAAGTCGCCCAGGCCCATGACGGCAGCCTCGGCATCGCCCACTCGTTTGTCGACGCCATCGCCGACGCCGGGGCCGATGCCGTCAAATTCCAGACCCACATCGCCGCGGCCGAGAGCACCCCCCGCGAGCCCTGGCGCGTCCGTTTCAGCCCGCAGGATGAGACCCGCTACGATTACTGGCGGCGCATGGAATTCACCGAGGCCCAGTGGCGCGGTCTCCGCGAGCATGCCGGCCAGCGGGGGCTGGTTTTTCTGAGCTCGCCGTTCTCCATCGAGGCCGCCGCCCTCCTCGAGCGTGTCGGCGTTCCCGCCTGGAAGATCGCCTCGGGCGAGATCGGCAATCTCCCGTTGCTGGAGCGGCTGGCCGCAACCCGGCTGCCGATCTTGTTCTCTTCGGGCATGAGCGATTGGGCCGAACTGGACCAGGCCGTCGGCGTCGCCCGGGCCCAGCGCGCCCCGTTGGCCGTCCTGCAATGCGCGACGGCCTATCCCTGCCCGCCGGAGCAAATCGGGCTCAACGTCCTGGCCGAGCTGCGCCGGCGGTATGCCTGCCCCGTGGGCATCTCCGACCATTCCGGCCAGGTCTATGCGGGTCTGGCCTCGATCGCGCTTGGGGCCAGCCTCATCGAGGTCCACGTCGCCTTCAGCCGGCAGATGTTCGGCCCGGACGCCCCCGCTTCCCTGACATTTCCCGAGCTCCGCCAGCTGGCCGAGGGGATGCGCCAGATCCACCGGATGCGAACCGCGCCGGTCGACAAGGACGCCGCCGCGGCGGGCGTCGAGCCGCTCCGCCGCATCTTCCGCAAGAGCATTGTCGCGCGCGGGCCGATCGCGGCCGGCACGGTTCTCGCCCCCGAGCTGATCGCCTGCAAGAAGCCGGGGGACGGCCTTCCTCCCTCGTGCTGGAGCACGGTGATCGGACGCCGCCTCCGCCGCGACCTCGCCGCCGATGAAGCCGTCCAGGAGGCCGATCTCGAGCCATGAAACGCAAAGTCTGTGTCGTCGTCACCGCCCGCCCCAGCTACTCCCGGATCAAGTCCGCCCTCCGCAGCATCCTGGAGCATCCCGGGCTCGAGCTCCAGCTCGTGGTGGCCGCGTCCGCCATCCTCGACCGCTACGGCAACACCCACCGGCTCATCGAGCAGGACGGATTTACCATCCACGCCCGCGTCTACATGGTGGTCGAGGGGGAGAACCTCCCCACGATGGCCAAGACCACGGGGCTGGGCCTCATGGAGCTGGCCACCGTGTTCGACAACCTCAAGCCCGATGTCGTGGTCACCATCGCTGACCGCTACGAGACCATCGCCACCGCCATCGCCGCTGCTTACATGAACCTGCCGCTCGTCCATATCCAGGGCGGCGAAGTCACGGGCTCCGTCGACGAAAAGGTCCGCCACGCGATCACCAAGCTGGCCGATGCCCATTTTGTTGCCACCGAGGGCGCCGCCCGGCGCGTCATCCGCATGGGCGAGGATCCCGCGCGGGTCCACGTCACCGGCTGCCCTTCGATCGATCTGGCCGCCGCCGTCCGCCGCTCCCCGGCGCTCGATTTCGATCCCTTCGAGAAATACGGCGGGGTCGGCATCCTCGACCATCTCACGGGCGGCTACCTGGTCGTTCTTCAACATCCCGTCACGACCGAATACGACGCCTCCCGCCTGCACATCGAGGAGACTTGCCAGGCCATCCTCGCCCTCCGCCAGCCGACGCTCTGGTTCTGGCCCAATGTCGATGCCGGTTCCGACGGCACGTCCAACGGCCTGCGCGCCTTCCGGGAACGCTACCAGCCGTCCTTCGTCCACTTCTTCAAGAACATGGATGGCCAGGATTTCCTCCGCCTCCTCTGCCAGAGCCGATGCCTGGTCGGCAACAGCAGCGCCGGCATCCGTGAGGGAAGCTTCCTCGGGGTGCCCGTGGTCAACATCGGCAGCCGCCAGGCGGGCCGCGAGCGCGGCCCGAATGTCCGCGACGTCCCCTATGACCGCCGCGCCATCCAGCAGGCGATCGAGGACCAGCTCGCCCACGGACCCTACCCGTCCGATCCCACCTATGGCCAGGGGGACGCCGGACGCCGGATCGCCGAGAAGCTGGCCGCCATGCCGCTCTCCTTCGAAAAACGGCTTGCCTATTAGCGCGCGCAATCCCT
Source organism: Verrucomicrobiota bacterium (assembly GCA_022711435.1). GTDB lineage: Bacteria > Verrucomicrobiota > Verrucomicrobiia > Limisphaerales > UBA1319 > JAGMXM01. The sequence goes on along the minus strand of JAKLFB010000008.1, from coordinate 77,513 downwards.
TGCCGGCCACCCCCCATCCTGCCCCTCCCATGAAAACTCCTGGCGGATCTCTTCTGGGCATCATCCCCGCTCGCGGAGGATCCAAAGGCATTCCCGGCAAGAACACCCGGCTCCTGGCCGGGCGCCCGCTTCTGGCCTACACCGTCGATGCCGCCCGCCAATCCGGAATCTTCACCCGCCTCATCCTCACCACCGACAGCCCCGAGATCGCCCGAATCGGGCGCGATCTCGGCATCGAGGTCCCCTTCCTCCGCCCGCCCGAGCTGGCCCAGGACGATTCTCCCATGCTGCCCGTGATGCAGCATGCCGTCGCCTGGCTCGAGGCCGCTGGCTTTTCTCCGCATCTGGTCGCCCTTTTGCAGCCGACGGCGCCCTTCCGGCGGCCTCAAGACCTCGTCGAAGCCCGGCGACTCCTCGACCAGCATCCCGAAGCCGATTCGGTCGTCAGCGTCGAGCCTGTTCCGGAGCACTATGCCCCTCATTTCGTCATGCGCATCTCGGAGGGCTGGCTGCTGCCGTTCCTCCCGGAGGGCCCGCGCATCACCCGCCGCCAGGATGCCCCCAAAGCCTACTCCCGCAGCGGCGATTTCTACTTCACGCGCACCCGCACGCTGATGGCCGGCAACTCGATCTACGGAGCCCGCTGCCTCCCGTTCCTGGTCCGCCATGACCACCGGGTGAACCTCGATTCGCCAGCCGACTGGGCGGCTGCCGAGCGGTTGGCCAGCCAATGCCCGCCGTTTGCCGAGCCGGCCGGCGCCTCCTGAAGCAGGCCTCTCAAGCCGCCGGCGGCCGGGCTGCCGGCTCGTCCCGCATCGAGGACGTCCGCTGGAGCTCCCAAACCCGCGCCTCCCGCAGATAGGCTGCAAAAGCCGCCCCCATCGCCGCCACAAAGCCGGGCACACCGTCCAGAAACCCTCTCTTCCACACATACGTCTCGAGGAATTTGCCCGCCGGCTTCGCCCCCAGACGCCACGCGCCCACTCTGCTCGCCCGCCCCGACTCGACCCGCCCTCGCGCCGCGATGTCCGCATAGAGCGATTGCTTGGCCACGTATTGGCCCAGCGAGACATAGGTGAAATGCTCGATCGGAACCTCGATGCCCGCCGCTCTCCCCGATGCGAGGATGACCCGGTCGTGCGGATTCACCCCCCCGAATCGCCCCCGATCCTTCCGGAACAACCGCAGCACCCGGTCCGGATACCACCCGCCATGGCGCAGCCAGGCGCCCAAAAAATAGTTCCGCCGGGGAAAAGTGTACCCATCCGCCGCCGGCGCTGCCAGGACCTCGAGGATCCGGTCCGCAAGCGCCGGAGGCACCCGCTCGTCCGCATCGAGGCTGAACACCCACGGATGCGCCGCCCGATCGACCGCGTAGTTCTTCTGCTCGAGATGCCCCGGCCACGGATGCACGAAAACCCGATCGGTGTGCTCCCGCGCGATCTCCAGCGTGCCGTCCGTGCTGCCGCTGTCCACGACCACGATCTCATCCGCCCATGCCAGCGTGGCCAGACAGTCCCGAAGGTTCCGCGCCTCGTTGCAGGTGATGACTGTTGCCGAGCATCGCTCACGATTCATGCGGCTTCCCTTTCATCGATCCGCCCTCATCCTTCTCCCCTTCGCTCGCTCAGGAGGGAGATCAGGTATTGGGCGATCCGGCGGCCGGACTGGCCATCGAGCTTCCAGCACTGCTCCTGGCGGATCCGCCGGCGCCCTTCGGACTCGAGGGTCGGATCCCGCAAATACCGGTTCACCTGCGCGACCATCTCCTCCGCCGTCCGCGCGATCTGGACGCCCCCCGTCTGGACGATGCGCCGGTAATGCTCGTATTCGTAATAGCGCTGGCAGGACTCCGCGTAGGGATGGGTCTGGAAGCCGTCGAATGCGACATTGACGACCGGCTTGTCGAAGACCGACGCGTCGATGGTGATGGTCGAGGCCACGTTGATCACCACATCCGAATAGCTCATCAGCTCGGCGAGGCCGTACATGTCCTCCCGGGTGGGGTTCCATTGGTCCGGCAGCGGCGCCGAGCGCCCCGCCCGCTGCAGCACCAGCCCCGGCTGGCCCTCGAACCGCCGGTAATCCTCCGGCCGGTCCTTCGGATGCAGCCGCACCAGGAGCTGGCTCGGCATGGCAAAAGCCCCCTCCCTGCGCGCCCGGTCCAGCAGCTCCACCACCTCGTGATCGAACGGCGACGTGCCCGGCGTCCCCGTCGTGTAGGTGATCAGCTTCAGCGCCGGATCCAGGCCCCACTTCGCGAAAAACTCCGCGCGCGGCAGAAACGATGCCCGGTCCAGGTACAGATCGAATTGAGGCACGCCGGACACGAACAGATCCTCATCGCGATAGCCGTGGTACTGGATGAGCTCCTCGCGCAGGATGTTGTTCCAGAGAATGAACCGATCCGGCCGGAAAGGAAAGGGCCCCTTCGAGGTGGGATTGTCCCAGCTCAGGATGAAACAGGCCGTGCGCACGCCCCGCTGCCGCGCGCCGATCTCGAGACAGTGATTCCGCGAGTATATGGTCGTGAAAAACACGAGCCCGGGCCGGTACCGCTCGAAATACTCGGTCCCCAGCCGCGGCGTGCACGCCGCCTCGAGCCGGTCGATCCGGCGCAGCCATCCCTCCGCCCGCCCCGGTGTCCCCGGCCGCACAACCCGGCTCAGCAGCCAGTGCCGCAGCCAGCGGCCCTCCTTCCGCCCCCGCTTGCTCTTGAACGTGAACAGCCCCACCTGCTCCGCCCATATGTCCTTCTTCAGCGAACGCAGAACCTGGACTGCCAGGTTCGGACGCCACCGCGGCAACGGCTCGATCACCACGTTGGGCGCGGACATCTCCCGGCGGAACTCGTCGTCCACCAGCGGCGAAAACAGCACCAGCCGCAGCCTCCTGTCCTCCTTCAGCACCCGGAACACATCGGTCCGCAGGATGTTCCGAATCGCCACCCCGGAGTCCAGCACAAGGAAGATCGTCTTGGTTTCGCTCTCGGTCATATCTGGAACGGTTCATCCCCGGCCGGCTTCGCCTCGCGAGCCGCGCCGCCTCAGCCGGCTCTTGATCCGGCGGGCCAGGTATCTGGCCTCGTGCCGGAAGAAATACCCGATGGGCGATAGCGGGATCGATTCGAGGGACTGCATGGTGTGCTCGTAAACCCCCTCCATCTCGGGTATGTGCGCGAAGGGGGCCCGGCCGCTCTTGCGGGCGACCAGGCGGATATGGTAGCCGGGCAGCCCAGCCCGCTGAGGATCGCTGCGCCGGGCCGGGCCGCTATCCTCGTCCTGTTCCATCCAGAGGATGTCAAAGCCGGCCGCGATCACAAAATGTCGCAGGACCTCGGGAACGAACATGTAGGTGTGGTCGATCTGGATGGCGCGGCGCAGGCACTGGAAGCGGCGTAGGACGTGCCGGAAGTTCATCACCTCGAGCAGCAGGCATCCTTGGGGATCCAGATGGCCGTGCGCCCATCCCAGAAAGAACCGGGGGCTGAGCAGGTGGTTCAGGCTCTGCACGCAAAGGATGTTCGCCGCCGGCGGCAGCGCGCAGGCCGTACTTTCGATCAAGGCCGCATCCGTCGGGATGCCTTGGCGATTGGCCCATTGAGCCTCCGAGCCGGAGGGCTCGATCCCGCGCACCTCGACATCCAGCGCCTGCTTGAATCCGTTCAGCACCCCGCCGGCGCTGGAGCCCACCTCGATCGTCAACCCCCTGCGCAAGTAAGGTTGCGCAAGAGCCGCCAAGGCCAAGCCATGCCGCGTCCCCCGCCGATAGAGCCCGGCCAGATCCTCCTCCTCCGGCCGCGCGTCGAACCGCCCCTTGAACCGCGCCATCTGCGCGCGGTATTCCTCCTGGTAATACCGGCCATACCATTCCTTCGTCATCCGCGGGTTCAGGAAGATCAGCCCGCATCGGGTGCAGATGCAGGCGCGGACATCGAGATAGTTGCGGTCTTTGGTCGAGAGGACTCGGCAGTCGGCGCTCCCGCACAGATCGCACGGGATCTCCTCGTGATCAGCCGTCTCGTAAGGGAAGGGGGATCGGGTCAAAAGCAGCGTCCGGAGGAAACCGCCTCGTGGACGCATCGGCCGATCCAGACCCTTCATTCGCATGGCCGATCATTTCGTGGCCGGGCTCGGGGCGGGTCAAGCCGGAAACTGCGCCGCATTCGGACCGGCGGCGACCTCAGCACCCCGCGCATTGGATCGGGCAGCAGGGGCGGATGGGACGCCCCGCATCACCGGCGTCCGCCGCCGCGGAATCCGCCGCCCATGCTCGGCCCACCGCCGCGCGAGATGCCCGGCGAGATCCGGCCTCCCATGGATGAGCTCGATCCGATGCTGCGGCTCCCGCCGAAGCCCTGCGGCGCCGCGGGGCCGCGGAAGCCGCCGGCGCTGCCCGTCCCGCGAACACCTGCCGATCCGGACCGGGTTCCGATGCTTGGAGCCGAGGGCGCGAAAGATCGGGTCGGCGATCGAGAGATCGAAGGCGCCGCCGAAGGCCTCGAGTAGCTCGATGACCCCATGGGCCGGCTTATCGAGGGCCCAATCGCGCCTGAACGCGACGGGGCTGGCGCCGAGATCGCGCGCCCTCCCGGACGGCTCGCGACCGCTGCCGGACTGCTCCCCGAGGGCGGCGATGCTGCAAAGCCGCCCCGCGGGCCGGCAGCGCTGGCGGGGCCCGGCATCGAGCCGGTCGGCGAGAGACGAGGGCCTCCGCCCACCTGGGCGGGACGAGAAACGGCTCCGAACTGCCCCGAAGACGAACGGCCGTTGATTGGAACCGAGGGAACGGGCCGCACAGAGGAATTGCCCGTCGCCGCTCGCCAGCCCGCGGGATCCCGCGCCACCATCGTGGCCTGCGATCCCCGCGTGCCCGAAGCCATCAGACGGTTGGCATCCGGCTGCCACGGCCTCGATGGCCCGCCGGGAGGCGGGCCGCCCGAGTGAAGCCCGCCGCCACCGCGGCCGCCGGGAGGCGGCGGCCCGCCGCCGCCAGGCCGGGGATCGCCTCCTCCTCGCCCATAATGCCCCGCATAATGGTAGGGATAGTGAGGCGGTCGCCCGACCCAGCCGTGGTGCCAGTCGCAGTCGCCCCAATACGCATAGCCGAACCATACGCCGATCCCGAAGGTCACCAGCGGCACATACGGATGATAGTAATAGTAGGACGGCAGCGGGGCATAGACCACCGCGGGATCGTATTGCGGCACGTAGATCACCTCCGGCTGGGCAGGCTGAATCTGGATGACCTGGTTCGTCACGTAGATGACTTCCGGAGCGGCCGATTGCACAACCACCTGGTCGCTGACCGACACGGTCTGTTGCGGCGTGGTCTGGAGCGTGCCGGCCGCCTGCGCCCTGCCGCGCATGGTCTGGATCGTATCCATCACATCCTTGGGCTGCACCACGAAGGCCTGGCCCAGGTCGATCGTCCACGGCAGATCGTTGTTCATCTTCTGAATGACCTCAGGAAATCGAGCGACAGTCTTGACGCTCTCGTCCCATGGTTGCTGGTCGAGCCGGGCAAGGTTGTTCGTGTCCTTGACGAAACGCGCAGCCAGCGCCACCTCGATCGGGTAGGCGGATGCCGGCAGGACCGCGGCGACCAGCGGATCCGGATACAGCGCGATCGGCGCCACAAGCTTCTCGAGCTCCGCCGAGTTCAGCTTGGCCGGGACCGGCCATGCGGATGCGGGCTGCGCCGGGGCTATGGATTGCGCGGGGGCAGCCGGCGCCGGAGCTGGTGCGGGCGGCGCCGGAGAGGCGGGCGTGGACACCGCCTGGGCAGGCGCCTGGTAAAACACCGTCGGAGGCGGATTGCTGGTCTCGGACGCCCAGGCTGCGATGCCAGGCAGCGCAAGCCAGAGCCAGAGTCTGGAATGGAAGGCTTTCATAGGAAGCGTCTTTCTGTCGTCACCCGCTGCTGCACAGCTCAGCAAACCTCGCGCTGCAAGGAGCCGATGTCAAGCCCCGCGGCAGCGGCATGGTCGGCCAGGACCAGCGCCTGCTCCCGACGAACCCGGCCGGCGGGAATCCCAAGGTCGCCCGCTCTCAGGCGCTCGAGCATGCCGGCCTTTTCGGCCCCGGTCACCACCCAGAGGATGCGGCGCGATCGATTCAGGACCGGATACGTCAGCGTCATGCGCCGCCGCGTCAGATAGACGCCGGTCACGGCGACGTCCCGATCAGCAACGTCCAGGACAGGATCGCGGGGCAGCAGCGACGCCGTGTGGCCGTCCGTTCCCAACCCGAGATGCGCGAGATCGAGCACGGGCGGCTCGCCGGCCAGCTCGCGCAAGGTGCGGGCATAGCTCCGTGCGGCGTCGTCGGTATCGGCCTCCTCGACGGGCATGGCGTGGATGTGCGCGGGCGGCAGCGGGGCGCGTTCGAGCAGGCTCTCGCGCAGGTGCGTCAGGTTGCGGTCGGCGTCGCCGGCGGGAGCGATCCGCTCGTCCGTCTGCACGACATGCGTGCAGTGCCAGGGCATGTCTTCGTCCGCCAGCGCGCGCAGCATTTGCCAGGGTGTCTTGCCGCCGCTGACCGCCAGGACGAATCGGCCTCGGGCGGCGGCGGCGGCCTGCGCCTCCGCGGCAATCGCCCGCGCGGCCTCGCGCGCCACGGCGCTCGCATCGGGAAGGACCTGGATCTGCATCGAATCCTCGCGCGGGATGCTGCCGGCATCGGGATCGGTCATCCCGAGGATGGCCGCGGGCGGAAGCGAGAGACCCGGGCCAGCTTCTCCCAGAGCAGGCGCTCCTCGCCGCTGGTTTGCGATGGGAGCCGCACGGCCACCTGCACGTAGAGATCGCCGCGCCTGGCACTGCGGCCTCGAGGCAGGCCGCGCCCCCGGACCCGCAACTGCTGGCCGTTGTTCGTGCCAGCCGGGATGCGGACAGTCACCGGATCCTCGAGCGTCGGCACCTCGACCGCGGCGCCCAGCACCGCCTCCCAAGGCGCCAGCTCCAGCTCGTAATGGAGGTCCGAGCCGCGCGCGCGGAAGTCCGGATGCGCGGCATGGCGCACATGCAGGAAGAGATCGCCGGGGTCGCCGCCGTTGGCGCCGTCCCTCCCTTTGCCGGGGACCCGAATGGTTTGGCCATCCTGGACGCCGACAGGGATGCGGACTTTGAACGTCTGGGTTTGGGCCTGGCCTGTGCGCGGATCCACGCGCTGCATCGAGACGCTGCGCACCGAGCCGCGCAGCGCTTCGCCCAGGGTGACGAGGATGTCGCCTTCGACGTCCCGGCCCCTGGCCGGCCCGCGCGCGCGCCCGAACGCATCCGCTGCTGAATCCCCGCCGCCAAAGCCGAATCCGCGGCCCCCGCCCCGGCCAAAGAGCCGCTCAAAAAAATCGCTGAACCCGGTGCCCTCGAATCGGAACTCCTCCGCCCACGGCTCGCTGGCGCCGCCGCCTGCCTCGCTCCACCCGTGCGGCGGCGGCCGGAAACCTCCCTCCTCGGCCCAGCTGGCGCCGAACTGGTCGTATTTCCTCCGCTTGACCGGATCGCTGAGGACCTCGTAGGCCTCGTTGATCTCCTTGAACCTCTCCTCCGCCGCCCTCTTGTCCTTGGCAACATCGGGGTGGTGCTTCCGGGCCAGCCCGCGAAACGCCTTCTTGATCTCCTCTTCGCTGGCGGTTCGAGGCACGCCCAGCGTCGCGTAGTAATCTTTGAATTCAACCGGCATGGTTCCGGCCCGCATCCGACGCCTTCCGATCCGATGCCGGCCCAGGCTTTTTTATAGGCGGGCCGCCGGCTTTTGGCAATCGGCGAAACACGCGCCTGGATATTGAAACCACAGACCCTTAAGGGACGAGGTCTCCCTGGTGGCGGATCCGCTGCTCCATGTATTCGGCGATGGGGCGGGCCCGGGCGATGACGTTGGCGATCGTCTGGCCCAGAAACGGCTTGAGGGTCACGCGCAGCGCCGCGACCGGATCCCCGTTGCGGTCATGGAGGGGAAGGGTGACCTCAACCTCGCCGCGCCTCTTGTTGGTATGGATGATCTCGCGGCGAAGGACGTCGGCCTCTTCGGCGTCGGGCGGCTGGCCGACCTCGGATGCGCGGCTGCTGGCGATGATCCGAGGCGCCTGCGAATCCCGGGAAAGGGCGCTGATCCGCAGGGCCAGCACCCGGGGATACCGCTGCTGGGCATCCCGAATCAGCGAAGGCGCGATCGACTCCCGAGCGGTGAAGGCGATGCGGGTGTTGGCGAAATGCGTGACCGAGTCGGACTTGGTCCAGAACCCGACCTTGCCGTTGGTGAACGAGTTCTGGGGATCGGCGCCGAGGATGCGCTCGATCCCGTCGAGCAGGCAGCGGATCTTGTTGCCTTTGCACTCGACGGTCAGCTCGTGCCAGGCGCCCGTGGCGATGACCAGGCTCGGCCCCACCGGCGGCGTGCGGAGGCCGTTGACGAATTTGTAGAAGCGGACGTTCTGGCCGAGCGCGCTGGCCCGGACGACATAATAGTTCGATGCGTTCTGGATCCGAAACGCCAGCCCGGCCATCTGCTCCTTGACCCCCGCAACGGTCTTGAACCGGGTGGTCAGGGTGAAGTCTCCGAAGACGGCGTCGTCGAGGACGAGCAGCGGGTAGCGTTCGTCGGTCCGATCCTGCGACACCTGGGCCAGGACGGCCTGCTGGCGCACGACCGGCGACTTGCCCGTGATCACGGGCTCGGGGCCGGGGATCTCGTCCATGCGGATCCGCCAGTCGCCGGCAGGGCCCTCGCCGGTGACCAGGCTGACGAAGCCGGTCGGCTGCTGGCCGACGGCATGCTGGGAGAAGTCGATGATCCGCTCGCCGGCGAGGCAGGCGGCCGCTCCCAGGACCAGCCAGAGCGGGGTTGCGATCCGATGCGCGCGCATAATCACTCGTAGATCATGTCGGCGACGGTGCCGCCGGCCTTGATGAACGGGAGGACGTGTTCCGTGTAGGGGGTCAGCACGTCCAGGATGTAGGGCTCGCGGGCATCGAGCATTCGCTGGATGGCGGCCCGGAGATCACGACGGTAGATGACCCGCTCGCAGGGCACATGGAATCCCTGGGCGAGGGTGACGAAATCGGGGTAAGCCTGGCCCTTCTTCTCGGGATCGCCAAGGTAGGTGTGGCCGCGGTTGCCCGAGTAGAACCGGTCCTCCCACTGCATCACCATGCCCAGATGCTGGTTGTTGAGGATGACAGCCTTGGCCGCAATCTTCTCGATGCGCGCCGTCGCCAGCTCCTGGATGTTCATCAGGAAGGAGCCGTCGCCGTCGATGTCGATGACGTGGCGGTCGGGGAACGCGGCTTTGGCGCCGATGGCGGCGGGGTAGCCGAACCCCATCGAGCCCAGGCCCGCGCTGGTGAGGAGCTGGCGGGGGCGGGTGAAGGGGAAATACTGCCCGGCCCACATCTGGTGCTGGCCGACGCCGGTCGTGATGATGGCGTCGCCGCCGGTCAGCTCGGCGAGCGTCTCGATCACGAGCTGGGGCATGATCACCTGGCTGGCGTCGCCGCCCATGAACTCGCGCACGTGCTGGGATTTGAGCACCTCTTCGCTGATGTGGTAGCGGAGGGGCGCCCGGGCCTTCCACTCGGCCACCCGCTCGCGCCACGCGGCGTACCGGGCAGCCAGGGGGCGGCCCCCGATCAGCTCGTTGAGCCGCTCGAGGGCGTAGCGGACATCGCTCACGATGGGCAGATGCGCCGGCTTGTTCTTGTTGATCTCGGCCGGATCGATGTCGATATGCACGATCGTGCCGTGCTCGCAGAACTTGCGGACGTTGCCGGTCACGCGGTCGTCGAACCGGACGCCGAGGGCCAGAAGAAGATCGGCCTCGTTGACCGCCCAGTTGGCGTACGGCGTCCCATGCATGCCCAGCCACTTGAGCGACAGCGGGTGCGTTTCCGGGAACGCCCCGCACCCCATCAGCGTCGAGGCCACCGGGATGCCGGCTGTCTCAGCGAACCGGCGCAGCTCCTCATGCGCGCCGCCGCTGATGATCCCCCCGCCCACGTAAAGCACGGGCCGGTCGGATTTCTCGAGGAGCCCCGCGATCTCGTGGAGGGCGATGTCGCTGGCGCGGCGGTCGGGATTGTAGCCGCGGAGGCGGACTTCGGCGGGGAACACCGGCTGGGCGCGGCTCTGCTGGATGTTCTTGGGGATGTCGATGAGGATGGGGCCCGGCCGCCCGCTCTGCGCAAGGTAGAAGGCCTCCTTGATGATCCGCGGGATGTCGTTGACGTCGGTCACCAGATAGCTGTGTTTGACGATCGGCAGGGTCAGGCCGAACATGTCGGTCTCCTGGAAGGCGCCCTTGCCGATCATGGACTGGTGGACCTGGCCGGTGATGGCGATCAGGGGCACCGAATCCATGTAGGCATCCGCGATGCCGGTGACCAGGTTGGTGGCCCCGGGGCCGCTGGTCGCCATGCACACCCCGGCCCGGCCGCTGGCCCGGGCGTATCCCTCTGCCGCAAAGACCCCGCCCTGCTCGTGGCGGGGCAGGATCGTGCGGATCTTCTTTGATCGGGTGAGGGCCTGGTGGATCTCCATGCTGGCGCCGCCGGGGTAGGCGAAGATGGTGTCCACGCCTTCCCGCTCGAGGCTGGCGACAAGGATCTCGCTACCCTGCATCGCAGATCCCAGTTCGGATCGCCCGGCGGCCGCCCCGCCGCCTTGGCTTCGCGTCTCTGATTTGGTCTTGTTCATATCGGCTTTCGGTTGGGCCGGCCGTCGGCCAAAAAAAAACCCACGGCCGTCGCCGGCCGTGGGTCCTGACATCTTTCCAGTTCAGACAGGACAAGCCCCGGCGGCGTCGGATCGCCCGACAACAGCCACCCGCAGAACCTGTCCATCTTCCCACATCATGGGGTTTATCTAACGCAGGCCCGGCCGCCGGTCAAGCCCTGAGTGAAGGGGACCCGGACCGCGGGCGTATCGAGCCAGGATAGCTGCTGCGTCAATGTTCCACGGCGCCGGCCGCTTGTCCGATCCCCGTGCACCGTCCGCTGCCCGAGAGAAAACAGCGATTGACCTCGTGCGGAGCGGGGCGGCAGAATCCGATCGCTCAGCAGCTATGAAACCCTCAAGGCAATCTGCTCTCTCGATGGATCGCGCCGGGGTGGAGGAGACGGCGCAAGCAGCGATTCGCAGCCTGCGAGCGCGGCGGAATCCCGGTCGGGCCGAGGGCGTACGGCAGTATTTCAAACACGCTGTTGTGGCGCTCGGCATTGACTCGCCAACGCTGCGGCAGTGTGGGCTCGATCAGGTCAAACGGCTCCAGCCATCCTGGACACTGGCGGAAAGTGTGGCCCTGTGCGACCGTCTGCTCCAGGAACCGGAGATGGAGATCCGCGGGCTCGGCATTCTCATCCTGCACGGATTTCGGAAGGAATTCGGCCTGGATCTGCTGCAGCCGGCCCGGCGCTGGCTCGCCACGCGTCTGGACAACTGGGCGCTGGTGGATTCGTTCGCCGGCATGGTCCTCAGCCCGATCCTTGAACGGTATCCGACGATGGCCGAAACGCTGCGCCAGTGGTCTCGTGCAAGACCGCTCTGGGTTCGGCGGGCCGCCCTGGTGACGCTGGTGCCTTTCGCCCGCCGCGGAACGCATCTCGATCTGGCCTATGGCCTTGTGCGCCAACACTTCTCCGATCGGGAAGACCTCATGCACAAGGCCGCAGGCTGGCTGCTGCGCGAGGCAGGCAAGACCGACATGCCACGATTGAAGTCCTTTCTGCTCGAGCACGGCTCTTCCATCCCGCGCACGGCTCTCCGCTACGCGATCGAGCGCTTTTCGGCAGCCGAGCGCCGCGCACTGCTCGAGGCGACGCGTCCGCTCCATGCGTTCAAGGAGCCGGGCCAACCTCCCAAGCGGACTGGAGCTCATGGATCTCGATCGAGACGTTCTTCGCCGCACCGCCCCGGGCCTCGACGCCCAGCGTGAAGTCGTCCCCTTTCGGCTGGAACGGCATGGGGATGTACGTGAGCCCATCGCTGGCAAAGACCTCGAGCCCCGTCCGGTCGCAATAGATGATGAGGCGCTGCTTGCCGGCGCGCAGCGGGGCAGGCGCACGATGGCCGTTGACCGCCAGCGCCTGCTTCCTGGCGTCATAAACGATCGAGCCCCCGCGCACGTTCCAAGCCACCTCGCCGGCATCGCCCGGCTCGAACTCGGCGCGTATCTCGACCAGCTCGGCCCCCATTCCCGCCAGCGGATTGGGGCCATCGGGCTCGAGTGCCGCGCGATGGACCCGGCGGCTCTTGGCGCGCAGGGACGCGAGCTCTTTCACGGGTGCGAAAGTCATCCGCGGCCCCTCGGGCGTCGAGGCCAGCCCCAGCTCCAGCGGGATGGTCATGGATTGGTTGAATGGCATCCCCTTGGTTTCGGTCTGGAACCAGCCGATCTGGATGCGGCGCCCGTCGCTCGGCGGGATATCGCTGAAAGTCTGCGCCGCGTAAAAGCCGCGTCCGCGGTGCCCGGGAAGCTTCCGTTCCTCCGGCGTGAATGCAGCACCGTCGAATGTCCCGATTGCGTGCTCGCCATTGGCGGCGGTGAGCACCCATTTCTTGCGCGCCGGGTCGCCGTCGACCGGCAGCTCGAAGAAATCCGGGCACTCGTAGAGAAATGCGCTTCCGTCGATGCCCTCGGCAATGCTCGAACGCGTCCACTGGCGGAGATTGGGCGAGGTGAGGAAATGAACGGTGTGTCTGCCTCCTGCTGCTGTGACGTAGAGAACCATCACCCACTTCCTGGAGGCCTCATGCCAGATGACCTTGGGATCCCGGTTCCCGCCGGTGATCTGCGGGAGGACCGGATTGCCGGCATACTTGGCGAACCTTCGGCCATCGGTGGAGTGGGCGAGGCACTGGACGGCTGGATCCCCCGCGGCCGTGTAGATCAGCACCAGCGGCGGCTGGCCGTCGGCGCCCAACCCGCTGGTGTTCCCCCAATCCACGACCGCGCTGCCGCTGAACATCGGCCCCAGCTCGTCCGGGGCGAGCACGTCCCCCAGCTCCCTCCAATGGACCAGATCGCGGCTCACCGCATGCCCCCAATGCATGTTGCCCCAGCTCCACCCATACGGATTGTGCTGATAAAACAGATGGTACTCGCCCCGGTAATAGACCAGGCCATTGGGATCGTTGTTCCAGCCGCGCCTGGACGAGAAATGGAACTGGCCGCGCAGCGGCTCGCGATACAGATCTTCGGCGCCCCGGATCGCGTCGCCCAGCTCGATCGCCCTCACGGCGGCCGCCCCGCCCGCGGCATCATCCACCTCCACAGCAACGGTCCGGCCGCGCCAGGCGCTGACGTCCAGGAACGCCCACCAGTCCGGCTCCGCCTCGGCCAGCTCGATCTGGTTGCGCACCGCCACAGCCCCGTCCGCCCGCAGTGTCACCATCCGCTTGGCGGCGCCATTCCGGATCGGAATCAGGAGATAGGGCCGGTCGATTTTGAATTCGCGCGCCGATGGAGCCGCCGAGGCGGAGGCATCCCGGGGGGCAAGACAGAGCGCGCTCATCAGGAGCAGGGTTCGCATTGGTCAAACGGTCGACGGTTCTTGGCCCAGCATGCCAGGAATCCGCGCGATGTATAGCCCCTTGTCGGGGCGCAACGCGAGAGGAGGCGCGGGGTAAACTCCCGGTTGACTCGGGCTGTATTGGCTTGTCTGGAGAAAGGGGATCGAACAAGAATCCGACCCGAAAGGAACAACAGATCATGATTGCACGGCATTCATTGGCGGTCGGGCGGGTCGCGCTGGCGGTGATGGCCAGCATGTGTGTTCTCGAGGGAGGAGGGGGGCATCTCGTGACGGTCGATATACCCTACCAGAAGTTCAAGCTTTCCAACGGGCTGACATTGATCGTCCATGAAGATCACAAGGCGCCGATCGTGACGGTCAACGTGTGGTATCACGTGGGCTCGAAGAACGAGCGTCCGGGCCGGACCGGCTTCGCGCATCTGTTCGAGCACCTGATGTTCAACGGCAGCGAGCATTACAACGCCGACTATTTCAAGCTGCTCGAACCGGAAGGCGCCACATCGATGAACGGGACGACCGATTTCGACCGGACGAATTATTTTCAGGACGTGCCGATCTCGGCGTTGGAGCTGGTGTTGTGGGCTGAATCGGATCGGATGGGCCATCTGGCGGGCGCGATCGACCAGGCCCGGCTGGATGAGCAGCGCGGAGTGGTGCTGAACGAAAAGCGGCAGGGAGAGAACCAGCCTTACGGCAAAGTGTATCAGAGGCTTTTCGAGGGATTGTTTCCCGCAGGACATCCTTATTCATGGGAGGTCATCGGCCGGACGGAGGATCTCGAGGCCGCCACGCTGAAGGATGTGCATCAATGGTTCGCCGATTACTATGGGGCGGCCAACGCGGTGATCTGCCTGGCAGGCGATCTGGATCCGTCCACCGCGAAGGCCAAGGTGGAGAAGTATTTCGGTCACATCCCGTCGGGCCCCCCCGTGCGCCGTCCGGAGCAGTGGATCCCCCGGCGGAAGGGGATCCAGCGAGAGGTGATCCAGGACAGGGTCAATCTGCCCCTGCTGCTTTTGGCCTGGACCACGCCCGGGTGGGGCGCGCCGCAAGCCGATTTTTTGAGCCTGGTGGGCGATATACTCAGCTCAGGAAAGACCTCCCGGCTCTACAAGCGGCTGGTCTACGAGGAGCAGTTGGCCGTTCAGGTCTCGGCCAGTTCGTATGGCCTGGAGATTGCGGGCGTGTTTGGCGTCAGCGTGCTGGGACGGCCCGGAGCCGACATGCAGCGGATCGAATCCATCGTGAATGAGGAGATGGATCGATTCTTGCGGGACGGCCCAACCGCGTCGGAACTCCGTCGGGTTCAGAACCAGCAGGTCGCCGGCTTCGTGCGCGGCGCCGAGCGGATCGGAGGGTTCGGGGGAAAATCGGACATCCTGCTCGAGAACGAAGTATATGGGGGCGATCCGGCCCGCTACCGGCAGACACTCGAGCGATTGCAGCGGGCGACCGAGAAGGACTTGCTTGAAGCGGCCCGGTCCTGGCTGGGCGACGGCATGCTGGCGATCGAGGTCCAGCCTTTCGCCAACTATCCCACGATCGAGTCAGGGATCGACCGGAGCCGTCCGCCATCGACGGGCGAGCCGCCGACGGCGCGGTTTCCCGCGTTCACGCGGCATGAGCTGAGCAACGGGCTCCGAGTGATCGTGCTGGAGAATCATGCGGTTCCGGTGCTCGATTTCCGGCTCCTGATGGATGCGGGCTTTGCGGCCGATCCGGTCGATCTGCCAGGCCTGGCGAGCCTGACGATGGACATGCTCGATGAGGGGACAGCTCGCCGGAGCACGCTCGAGATCAGCGAAGCCCTGGTGAGCCTCGGGGCGCGCCTCTCGGCGGGGGCAAACCTGGATCAGTGCGTGGTCTCGCTGAACACGTTGAAATCGACGCTCGAACCTGCGTTGGATCTGTTCCAGGACGTGCTGCTGCAGCCGGCTTTCCCGGCCCGGGAGCTGGAGCGCCTGCGCAAGGAGCGATTGGCGGCCATCGAGTTCGAAAAGACATCTCCGGACTCCATGGCATTGCGCGTGCTGCCGCGCTTGCTCTATGGCGCCGGCCATGCCTACAGCGCGCCCCTGACCGGCACCGGGACCGAAGCGGCGATCCAGCGCATCCGGACCGAGGATCTGCGCCGGTTTTATGGCCAGTGGCTCAAGCCCAACAACGCCACGTTGCTGGTGGTCGGCGACACGACCCGGGAGGAAATCCTGCCCGTGCTCGAGCGAGTGATGGGGGTCTGGAAAGCGGGGGAGGTGCCGAGCCGGACCCTGGCCGCGGTCGATCTGCCGGCTCGGTCCCGGGTCTATTGGATCGACAAGCCTGGCGCGGAGCAGTCCGTGATCTTCGCAGCCCACCTGGCCCCGCCTCGAGCGAACCCGCGCGAGGAGGCGATCGATCTTCTCAACAGCATCCTGGGGGGCAAGTTCACCTCGCGGATCAACATGAACCTGCGCGAGAACAAGCACTGGACTTACGGGGCTCGCTCCCGGTTGGTGGATGCCCGGGGGCAGCGGCCGTTTTTCATTCAGGTCCCCGTCCAGACCGACAAGACGCTCGAATCCATGGAGGAGATCCGCCGTGAGCTCGAGTCGATCCGGACCGATCGCCCGCCGACGGAGCAGGAGCTGTCCGACACGCGCCGCCGCGAGGTGCTGGCTTTGGCGGGGCGCTGGGAAACCATGGGCGCTCAGGCAGCCGAGCTGGCCGAGATCGTCCAGTTCCGTTTGCCGGATGACCACCCGTCCACTTTTGCCCGGCGCATCCGGGCGGTGACCGACACGCAAGTGGCCGAGGTCGCGCGCGACGTGCTCCGGCCCGAGCAGCTCCTTTGGGTGGTGGTGGGAGACCGGGCGAAGGCGGCGGATCGGATCGAGCAGATGGGGTATGGCCCCGCGCGGATCATCGACACCGACGGCCAGCCCGTCCCGTAGGATCAGGCTTTGGCGACCTTCTCGGGCTGGGGAGCCTCGGGTTTCGGAGACTCCCTCGTGTCGGACTTGTAATGGCTCGAGTAGTAGCGGTTCTGGTAGTAGTAATACGAGTAGTAGTAGGCGTCCTTGCCCTCGAAGTCGATGTCGTTGAGCACCACGCCGAGGATGTGGATTCCCGCGTATTGAAGGCGCTGGAGGGATTTTCGGGCGTGCTCGCGGCGGATCTTGTTGAACTTGGTGACGAAGATCACGCCGTCGGCCATCGACGAGACCACAAGGGGATCGCTCACGGCGGAGACAGGCGGGCAATCCACAAAGACGCGGTCGTATCGGCGGCTGGCCTCCTGAAGGAACTGGCGCATCCGGAGCGAGCCCGACATTTCGGAAGGATTGGACGGCACCGAACCCGCGCAGACGATATCGAGGTGGGGGACCTCGCTGGTGTGGACGATTTCGTCGATGCTGTTGACCTGGCTGGTGAGGTAAGCCGACAGGCCGATGGGGCTGTGGAGCTGATAGGCCTTGTGCACGGACGGGCGGCGAAGGTCGGCGTCCACGAGCAGCGTCTTGAGGCCGGTCTGGGCGGTGACGATCGCCAGGTTGGATGCGATCAGCGATTTGCCTTCGGCCGGGATGGTGCTGGTGATGACCAGGAGGCGGTATTGGTCGGCCTTCGGCATCAGCGCGATGGCGGCGCGAATCGTCCGGAAGCCTTCCGCCGCGGTGGACTGGGGATGCATGTGGGCCTGCAAGTCCCGCTCGATCACGCTGTTCGACTTGATATTGGGCACATACCCGAGAAACGGCACCCGGAGGTAAATCTCGACATCGTCCTGGGTCTTGATCGAGTCGTCGAGGTAATTGACGAAGAAAGCGAGGGCGACGGCGACCACGAGACCTCCGATGATCCCGAGCACGAGGCTGAACACGATGCGCGGCTTGTAGAACCTCAGCGGCGCCACCGCTTCATCCACGATGAACATGTTGTTCAACTTGCTGTTGGTCGTGATCTCGAGCTCTTTCTGCCGCTCGAGCACGCGCATGTAGAGGCCCTTCTGAAGCTCGGCATCGCGTTTGAGGGCGTCGTATTTGATCGATTTCTCGCCCAAGCTAAGCTGTTCCTGCTCGAGGGTGGCGACCAGATCGCGGATGGTCTGCAGCTCCGTGTTGCCGAGGAGGGCGGACGTCTCGAGGGTCTTCATCACATCCCGCATGGACTCCTCCAGGGAACGCTGCAGGGCGCTGATCTTCTCGCGCTCGGTGATGACATCGGGCCATTTATCCTTGTAGCGGCTGAGCATGCTCGCCAGCACGGCCTGCTCGAGCAGCAGCTGGTTCTTGAGCTGGGTGACCGTCGAGTTGGCGGCGATCGCGGGGATGTTATCGATGCTGACGCCCTTCTTGAGCAGCGACTGGACCTCGGTGAGCAGGCTGTTGGCGAGCGTGGCGCGGACCTGGATGGATACCATCTGGTCCTGGGCGAGTTTGAGCCGCTGGAGGATGATGTTCTGGCTCTCCTCGAGGGATACGTTCTTAAGCCCTACCCGGTATTTCTGCAGGGCGTTGTCGGCCTCCTCGACCTTGGTTTTTTGGACGGCGGTCTCCTGCTCGAGCCAGCGGGCGGTGCGAACGGAGGCCTCGCGCTTCTGGTCCAGGTTGTTGTCAATGAAATTGTTCAAGAGCGTGTTCGCGATCAGGGCGGCCTTCTTGGGGTCGGTATGCTCGACGCGCACATCGACCAGGCGGCTGAGGCGGATCGGCGACACGGTGATATCCTCGGACAGTTCCATGACGATGTCGCGGGACTTGGCATACCGCGGGTCCTGGTCGAGCTTGAGCTGGTTGATGATCGAGCTGAGCAGCGACCGGCTCATGAGGTTCTTGTATTGGGTCTGCAGGTAATCCTGCCCCTGCGCACCACCGGCGAAGCTGCCGCTCAGGTTGAGCGAGGTCTCCGACTCGCTGTTGATCTGCAGCCGCGCCGCGGCCTGGTAGATCCGCGGGGCTTTGGCCAGATAGATGATCGTCAGAACGAACACCGAGATGAAGGCCGCAATGACCAGCCAGCGCCGCTCGAGGATGACGTGATAGTAATGGCGCAGGTTGGTGACTTCCTCGAGGAAGCCGGCCTCGGCCGGGATGCCCGGGGGATTGTTTTCCATAAGCAGATTACCAGGGGGTCAAGGGCACGTAGATCACGTCGTCTGGCTGCAGGTAGATCACCTTGCCAGGATCGGTCGGTTTCTTGAGATCGTCGAAATCGATCTTGATGGTCCTCCCTTGCCGGGTGAACTCGATGCGGCTCTTGGCAGCGCCGCGGGTGAGGCCGCCGGCCTGGCTGATGGCGTCCAGCAGCGTCCATTTCTTCTCGCCGACCAGCGGCATGGGGCCGGGTTTGAACACCTCGCCCAGGATATTTACCGTTTGGAGCCGGTATTGCTTCATCGTCACGGTCACAACGGGATCCACAAGGTAATCTTTGCCGAGCAGTTCTCTCATCAGGGCTTCCACCTCGCGGGTGGTCTTGCCCGCAATCTCGATGTCGCCCAGCAAAGGATAGGATATCTTGCCGGTCGCCTGGACGGCACAATCCTTGGTCAGCCTCGACTCGTTGAATACATCGATGGCGATCACATCCAGCGGCGCAATCCGATAATCCTGGTCCGGCGCCAGCAATGCCGCCGCATTCGTGCGCGCATCCGCGCTGATGTTAAACAGGTTCGACGGCGTCGTTTGCGCTTCAAGGTGGAGGCCCGAAAGCAAACAAAAAAACACGCCGCCGAACACCATGCCTTCTGCTCGTGTCCGACTCATAGCCTAAAATCCTATGCCCAATCGTAGGGTAATCCGATTAACGTCATAGTCAATAATCGCTTTGGATGAACTGTTAAAGAGCTCGTATTCATACCGCAGCCCCGTCGAAAGCCAGGGCTGGAATCGGTAGCTGACATCCAGGAACGCGGTCCATTGGTTGTCAGTTCGATCCCCATAAACCACGGATCCCCCATCATACTGGGAGATTCGCAGCGTGCCGCCCCCGGACACCATGATCTTCCCCGTGGGCCCGAGGGTTCGGTTCAGGGCCAGACTCAGGTTATCGCTCGCGTAGGAACTGTCAGGCGACTGGGCGGATACGCTGGTCGACCGTGCGTAGGACAGCGTGCCCCGAAGCCTTTCGGAAAAACGGTAGCCGAGGCTTGCATTGACCACCGGATCGCCTTTGCTGCCGGACCGCCCTTCGAACTGCCGGACTTCATATCCCACACGGACCGTCCCCGTTATGCGGTTCAGGAAGACCTCGCTGACACCGACGAATGTGCCCAGCGAATTCATATCCGGGGCAGGCCATTGGAGCGGATGATTCGGCTCCGACATGGTTTTTCCATAATAGACCTCGCTCACAAACGTCATCCGGGTCCGCGGCTTGTAGGTTGCACCCAGTGTGCCTCGAAGCGAGGTGCTATCATACAGCCATGTGCCGGATTCGTAATCGGTGCGCCCGTGGCTCAGTCCAATGTGCCCATTGATTTTATCGGTAAAGGAGTAAGAAACTTGGTAACTATCCGAGAAGGTGATTCGTTCAACATTCGCACTCTCGCCCAGAACAAGCGGATTTAAGCCGCCTCCCATCACGCTATTTTGCAGCTCGATCTGATCCGATCCTTGGAGCGAGACCCGGTAGCCGGTCAACCGGAGGTTGAACGAGAGCGAGTGGTCGCTGTAATTCACATCGCTCCGTTTCTGGTAGAAATTTTGATGAAACTCGTAGCCGAGGGACAGATAGTGCTTCGAATAGGGAGTGCCGAGCGACAGGTCAATCCCCGGGGTGATGCTGGTGATCAGGTCGGAGGTGCGCCGGGCGCTGGACCGATAATAGATATTGTCGTTGAACTGCTCGGTGACTTCGAGGCTGGTTCGGATCGTGACGGGCCCCCACTGATAGGCGAGCAGGTTCCGCGCATCAAAAGCCCTGGCAGCACCGGCTGATCCTGCCACACCGGCGACCACCAAAGCCATCCCATGGGCAGGTCTGGACCAATTCATCAGCTCAGCTTGATCTGGATTGCAGCCGTCACGCCTTGAATGCCCGCCATCACTAGAAAAATGGTCGGGGCGGTGAGATTTGAACTCACGACCTCGTGGACCCGAACCACGCGCGCTAGCCAGGCTACGCTACGCCCCGACTGACCGTGAGACGAAGAATGCCCAGCATTGGAAACGAATGCAACAGGTTTTTCACGGCACGACGGGCCGGGCCTATGGCCATCCCATCGGATGTGCGGACGACGGGCTTGCATTCGGCAACCATTTCCACCAGTAGTCTGGATCCGGCGCCCGAGGCCGAGCGCCTCGCATGAATGACATTCGTTCCACGATCCAGTTGCGCGTCCGCTACAGCGAGACCGACCAGATGGGCACCTTCTACAATTCCCGGGTGCTGGAATGGTTCGAGTGCGGCCGAACCGAGCTGATGCGCCAGATCGGCCTGCCCTATTCCGAAATGGAATCCCGCGGAGCATGGCTGCCCCTTGTCGAGGCCCATGTCGAGTACCTGGGGCGGGCTCGATACGATGACCTGCTGGAGCTCACCACGATCGCATCCTTCGCCGGGCCCGCACGGCTGCGATGCGACGCCCGAATCATCCGGCTCAACCCCGAAGCCCCTGTCGCGCGCGGCTACACCGTTCACGCCTTCACCCGGCACGACGGCCGCGTGATCCGCCCGCCCGCCTGGTTCCGGGAGATCTTCGACCGCGCGGCACGGCCCAATCCAGGTTGATCCGGCAGCCAGCCGGGCGGCATCCATCCGTCGGCCGCCCTTGAACCATCCGGCTCTCCGGGCGCGCGCTGGCCGCACGCTCGAGACTGGATATTGGCGGCTGCCAGTGCGGCCTTCTTAGGGTCTGTGCAAAAATTAATTCCGATTTTGCTGGAGGGGATTGGGTGGGCTGGCAAGGCGCGACGAGTGAGCATACCCGCGCGGTCTGTGAGCGAGGAGCAACACAGCCAGCGCGCCCAAGACCCCCAGCCCGCAGGGGCGGGGCGGCGTCGGGCCATCTGCTTCGTTGCTCGGTCGGTCGAGTATCGCAGGGGATACACTCCCTCCCTTGCGCCTCGCATCTGGCCCGGCGGCGCTCCCGCCAAAATCGGAAGTAATTTTTGCACAGACCCTTGGCGCGGCCGCCTTTCGGCTTGCCGATTGGCCTGGTCTGGCATCCAATGAAGCCATGCACCGAATCTCATTAAGCCATCTCACGCCAGCCGCCGCGGTCGCGAAGCGGACGGGGAGCAGCCATGGGCAGCCGTCTCCTGGCGTCGGCGGGCACGGTTCACTGTCTCGATGCTCGTTCGCGAGGACGTCGGCGCTATTGGCCGCCGCATCGATTGGATGGGGACTGGCCAGCGGGCCGATGCCGGCCCTTCCGTCGGCGCGCGCGCAGGCGCCGAGCCCATCCACCAACTATGCCCTGACTGTCCGCACCGAGCGCGCCGATGCGATCTACCGGAAGGGCGATCCGGTCGTCTTCGAGGTGCGGTTGGTGCACGGTCAGAAGCCAGTCGATGAAGCCGAGGTGAAATGGGCGATCTCGAAGGACGGCGTGCCGCCCATCACCGAGGGCGCTCTGGGCTTGGCGCACGGTTATGGGACCGTGACCGGCCGGCTCGATGAACCGGGCTTCCTCCAGTGCCGCGCGACCTGGGACACCCCGGCCGGCCGGACCCTGGCGGCTGTCGGCGGAGCGGCGGTCAGCCCGCTCGAAATCCGCCCCAGCCTGCCCGTGCCCGACGATTTCGACGCCTTCTGGGCCGGGCAGAAACGCCAGCTGGCCGCCGTGCCGATCCGCCCCCGGCTCACGCCCGTGCCGTCGCCGCGTCCGGGAATCGATTGCTGGGATCTGCAAGCCGACTGCGTTGGCGCGCCAGTGTCGGGCTACCTGTCGCGGCCGGCTGACGCCCGACCGCGGAGTCTGCCGATCATGCTCACCGTCCACGGGGCGGGCGTGCGGAGCGCCAGCCTCGCCGGGGCGGCCGGCTGGGCGGAGCAGGGGTTTCTTGCGCTGGACATCAACGCGCACGGCATCCCCAACGGCAAGCCCGTCGAGTATTACGCCGACCTCGCCAAGAGCGCCCTGGCGGATTATCGCTGGCGGGGACGCGAGTCCCGCGAGACGGTCTATTTCCGCGGCATGTTTCTCCGGCTGGTCCGTGCGCTGGACTGTCTGACCGCCCAGTCGGAATGGGATGGCCGCACCGTGGCCGTTCACGGCAGCAGCCAGGGCGGCGCACAATCGATCGTTGCCGCCGGATTGGATCCGCGCGTGACATTTTTCGCCGCCGGGGTGCCGGCCATGTGCGATCACAGCGGAGGAGCTGCCGGCCGGGTCAGCGGCTGGCCCAAGATGGTGCCTGCGGGTCCGGATGGCCGGCCCGACGCGGCGATCCTCGAGGCCGCTCGCTACTACGACGCGATGAACTTCGCCACGCGGACGCGGGCGGCGGGCATCCTGACGGTGGGGTTCATCGACACCACCTGCCCGCCCACGAGCGTCTACGCGGCCTACAATGCGCTGGGCGGCCCCCGCGAGATCTTCAACGATCCGCCCAGCACCCACGCGGTCTCGTCCAAAGCCGCCCAGGCCATGCGCGATGCCATCCTCCGTCATGTCCAGTCCCGGCGCAGCGCGGGCCCTTCGGCAACCCTTGATCGCGGAGCGGGATCGGCCGGACGATATGCAGAAACGGACGCCTTCGTGTCGGGCCAGGGCGGCTACCACACGTATCGGATCCCATCCCTTCTGGCGACGCCGGCCGGGACGCTGCTGGCCTTCGCCGAGGGCCGCAAGTCCGGACGCGGCGACGCGGGCAACATCGATCTGCTTCTGCGTCGCAGCCTCGATCAGGGGCGGACCTGGGAGCCCGTGCAGACGATCTGGGACGACGGATCCAACACGTGCGGCAATCCGTGCCCTGTCTTCGATCGCCAGACCGGCGCGATCGAGCTGCTGATGACATGGAATCGCGGGGAGGATACCGAGCCGCGCATCATCGACCAGACCAGCAGGGACTCGCGCCGGGTCTGGGCCACCCGGTCCGCGGACGACGGCCGGACCTGGGCGCCGCCGCGCGAAATCACGGCCGACGTCAAACGGTCGGACTGGACCTGGTATGCGACCGGGCCCGGGGCCGGCATCCAGATCGAACGCGGCCCGTTGGCCGGCCGGCTGGTCATTCCCTGCGACCATATCGAGGCCGGCACCCGCGGACACTATTCGCACGTCCTCTACTCGGATGATCATGGCCGCACCTGGCGGCTGGGCGGCCGGACGCCCCTGCCCCAAGTCAACGAATGCGAGGTGGTCGAGCTGGCCGATGGCCGGCTCCGGCTCAACATGCGCAACTACGACCGATTGCAGCGGACCCGGCAGACCGCGCTGAGCGACGACGGTGGCCTGACCTGGTCCGGCCAGGTCCATGCGCCGGATCTCATCGAACCCGTCTGCCAGGCTACCATCCGCCGCTATTCATGGCCGGCCGCCGATCGGCCCGGGATCATCCTGTTCGCCAATCCAGCCAGCGAGAAGCGCGAGCGCATGACCGTGCGCGCCAGCCAAGATGATGGCCAGACATGGCCGGTGGCGCGCCGGGTCACCGATAAGCCCAGCGCCTATTCCTGCCTAGCGGCGCTGCCGGACAAAACGATCGGCCTCCTGTTCGAGACTGGCGAGAAATCCCCCTACGAGAGAATCGTCTTCGCCCGATTCGACCTGGCCTGGCTCGGCCTATGAGACCCTATGCCGCGACGGCGCAAAGGTCATGCGCTTCAAGTTCGAGGTTGCCGGCCTTTCCGCCCCGCCGCTATCCTGTGCTCGAAATCCGAAATCCAGACAACATGGCTTGAACGCCCCCCCATGAATATCTCTCCAACCGCCCGCTGGAGCCGGGCTCGAAGCGCGCTGCTCCTGGCCGCGCTCGGGGCCGCCCTTGCCGCTGCCCATGCCGGCTCGCCCAATATCCTGTGGATCACCTGCGAGGACACGGGGCCTCAGCTGGGCTGCTACGGGGACGCCTATGCCCGAACGCCAAACCTGGACGGGCTGGCGGCGCGCGGCCTGCGCTATCGGCGCGCCTGGTCGACAGCGCCCGTGTGCGCCCCCGCCCGCACCACGATCATCTCGGGCGTCTATCCGACCAGCACCGGCAGCCAGCACATGCGCAGCGAAACCGCGATGCCCGCCTTCATGAAGATGTATCCACAGCTTCTGCGCGAGCGCGGCTATTACTGCAGCAACAATAGCAAGGAGGATTACAATCTCACCAAGCCGGGCAAGGTGTGGGACGATTCGTCGGCCCAAGCGCATTACCGGAACCGGCAGGCTGGCCAGCCGTTCTTTGCCGTGTTCAATTTCACCGGCACCCACGAAAGCCAAATCCGCCGACGGCCCCATGTCCTTCAGCACGATCCCGCCGGCGCGCGCGTGCCGGCCTACCACCCCGACACGCCCGAGGTCCGGCATGACTGGGCCCAATACTACGACAACGTCACCGCCATGGACGCCCAGGCCGGCCGCCTGCTCCAGGAGATCGAGAACGCCGGCCTGGCCTCGGACACGATCGTCTTCTTTTACGGCGACCACGGCTCCGGAATGCCCCGGAGCAAACGGTGGCCCTACAACTCCGGGCTGCATGTCCCGCTCATCGTGTTCGTCCCCGACAAGCATCGAGACCTCGCCCCGAAGGAGTACCAGGCCGGGGGCTGGTCCGACCGCCTGGTGGGGTTCATCGATCTAGCCCCCACGCTTCTGAGCCTGGCTGGAGCGGCGCCTCCCGAGTGGATGCAAGGCCATGCCTTCATGGGACCCCATCAAACCCCGCCGCCCCGCTACCTGCACGGCTTCCGCGGGCGCATGGACGAGCGATACGACCTGGTGCGCTCCGTCACCGACGGCCGGTTTGTCTACATCCGCAACTATCTTCCGCATCTGATTTACGGCCAGTATCTGGATTACATGTTCCAGACCCCCACGACGCGGATCTGGAAACAGCTTTACGACGAGGGCAAGCTGGCGCCTCCGCAGACCTTCTTCTGGGAACCCAAGCCGCCGGAGGAACTCTACGACCTCGATAGCGATCGGGATGAGGTCAGGAACCTGGCCGGGTCTTCCGCGCACCAATCCAAGCTCGAGGAGCTCCGCCAGGCCCAGCGCGATCACCTCCTCCGGATCCGGGATGTCGGATTCCTTGCCGAAGCCGAAATGCACCGCCGCGCCCAGGGAACGACCATCTACGAGATGGGCCACGATCCCCGTCGGTACCCGCTCGAACGGATCCTCGAGATGGCCGAGGCCGCCTCTCGGCTCCGGCCCGAGGCCATGCCCAAGCTCGAGCAGGGGCTGGGGGATGCCGATCCCGCCGTCCGCTACTGGGCGGTCCTGGGCTTCCAGATGCGCGGCCGCGAGGCTGTGGCCGGCGCCGTGCCAAAGCTTCGTGGGGCCCTGCGCGACTCGTCCCCGGCGGTTCGGATCGCCGCCGCCCAGTCGCTGGGCCAATACGGCCCGCCCGCCGATCTCGAACCGGCGCTGGCCGCGCTCAAGGAGCTGGCGCCTGCGGATCGCAATGGCGCCTACGTGTCGATGCTGGCGCTGAACGCCATCGACGCCCTCGGCAGCAAAGCCAGCTCGCTCCGGGAGCTGGTGCGCACAATGCCCGTCAAGGATCCCCAAGCACCGGCTCGAGCCAACGGGTATGTCGATCGCCTCGTGAAAAACCTGGTCGGCGCCACCAACCCGGCTCCCGCCTCCTCTTCGATTCGAGCGGCGCCAGCCGTCCAGCCTGCCGCATCCAAGCGGTCGCAGGCTCGGCTGGCGGCCGCCAGGACCGCGGGCGCCAAGCCTGCGGCGGCCCAGGGCGCCGCAGCCCCTTCCGAGCCGGCTGCCTCTGCGACAGCGGGACCGCCGGATGGGGCGCCCTTTGTCTACAAGCAGACCGATTCGCGCCAGCTGCGGCTGTTCGTGCTCGAGCCGGCGGGCCTCCG
Organism: Verrucomicrobiota bacterium; assembly: GCA_022711435.1. Lineage (GTDB taxonomy): Bacteria > Verrucomicrobiota > Verrucomicrobiia > Limisphaerales > UBA1319 > JAGMXM01. The sequence goes on along the minus strand of JAKLFB010000008.1, from coordinate 51,019 downwards.
GTTGGGCCAGCCCCGGCCCGGGATCGTGTTCTTCCACGGGGGCGGCTGGGTGGGCGGGAGACCCTCTCAGTTCAACGAGCAAGCGCGGCATTTTGCCCGCCGGGGGATGGTGTGCGTTCAAGTCGAGTACCGCCTGCTGGCGGGGCGGGGGGAGCCGCCCACGATCTGCGCTCAGGACGCCAAGTCGGCCATGCGCTGGGTGCGCGCGCACGCGTCGGATTGGGGTCTGGATCCGAATCGGATTGCGGCGGCGGGCGGTTCGGCGGGCGGGCATCTGGCAGCCTTTGTCGGCATGGTCGATGGCCTGGACGATCCGCAGGACGACCGGAATGTCTCCCCCAAGGCCAATGCGATGCTGCTCTTCAATCCGGTCCTCGACAACGGTCCGGGCGGCTGGGGCGCCGATCGCGTGGGCGGTCTTTACCGCCAGCTTTCACCCGCTCACAACATTTCGATCGACGACCCGCCCGCCGTCGTGTTCCTGGGCACCGAGGACCGCCTGATCCCGGTCGATACCATCCGGCGTTTCCAGCAGGCCATGCAAAAGGCGGGCGTCCGCTGCGAGACGCGGTTTTACGAAGGGCAGGCTCACGGCTTTTTCAACTACGGCCGCGGCGACAACCGATATTATCGGGAGACGCTGGCCGACGCCGACGCGTTTCTCGTCTCGCTCGGCTGGCTGCGGCCTCCGGCTGCCTCTCCCACCTCCACCACCGGCCGACCATGAATCGATCGAATCGCCCTTTGCGTGCCGTGCTGGTTGCCGCCGCCCTTGCGGCGCTGCCTGGCCCGACGGCTCCCGCCCTGCTCGAGGCCGCGCGCCCGCCCAACATCGTCTTCGTCCTGGCCGATGACCTGGGGTGGACCGACGTCGCCTGCTACGGCAGCCGGTATTACGAAACGCCGCATATCGACCGGCTGGCCGCTCAAGGAATGCGGTTCACCAGCGGCTACACCTGCGGCCCCAACTGCCAGCCAACCCGCGCAGCGCTCATGAGCGGCCAATATGGGCCGCGGACCGGCGTTTACACCGTCGGCGGCATCGAGCGTTTCAACTGGCAGTCGCGCCCGCTGCGCCCCGTGGACAATGTCACCAAGCTCCCTCCCGAGACAGTCACTGTCGCCGAGGCGCTGCGCCAGGCCGGTTATGCGACGGCTCTCTTCGGCAAGTGGCACCTCGGCGATGACCCTGAACACCACCCGCTCCAGCAGGGATTCGACGAAGCCGTCGTCTCGATGGGCCAGCATTTCGACTTCAAGACCAATCCGCAAGCCGAGGTCGCGCCCGGCACGTATCTGGCGGACTTCCTGACCCAAAAGGCGGAGGGATTCATCCGGCGGCACCAGGACGGCCCGTTCTTTCTTTGCCTGCACCACTTCGCCGTCCATTCGCCCCATCAGGCCAAGGAACCGCTGATCGGGAAGTTCCGGCCGAAGCCGGCCTCCGGCGGCCACCACAGCCCCGTCTATGCCGCGATGATCGCCAGCGTCGACGAGAGCGTCGGCCGGATGATGGCCCTGCTCGATGAGCTCGGATTGTCCCCTCGCACCCTGCTGGTGTTCACCAGCGACAACGGCGGCGTGGGCGGATACGAGCGCGAGGGCGTCCAGGGCGGCAGCATCACCGACAACGCCCCGCTGCGCTCGGGCAAAGGATCGCTCTACGAAGGCGGGATCCGCGTGCCCTATCTCTTTCGCTGGCCGGGTGCCATCGCGCCTGGCAAAACCTGCGAGGCCCCCATCAACAGCGTCGATCTCTATCCCACGCTGCTCGAGCTCGCGGGAGCGAAGCCGCCTGCCGGCCACCGGCTCGACGGGATCAGCTACCTCGGGCTCCTGACCGGATCGCTGCCTCCCGCATCGCCTCGCCCCGACCTCTTTTGGCATTTCCCCGGCTATCTCGGCGCCGGCGCGAACACATGGCGCACCACGCCCGTTGGCGCCATCCGTTCGGGCGACTGGAAGCTGATGGAGTTTTTCGAGGACGGCCGGCTGGAGCTCTATCGGCTGAGCGCCGATCTTGGCGAACGGCGCAATCTGGCCGGTGAGCAGCCGGATCGGGCTCGGGACCTGCATGCCCGGATGACGGCGTGGCGCAAGGCCATTCAAGCCCCCATGCCGACGCCGAACGATTCGCCCGCCTCTGCCGCGCCGGCAGCGAAAAAAAGAAATCGAAATCCCGACGCCAAGAGAGATCCCAGGCCGTGAGCAGGCCGTCGGGTGCGCGCGCTCGAGCACGACCGCCGCCCTGAGCATTCAATTACATCTTGTTACTTGCGGGCGGTAATGCCCATGCCCAACCGCGGCAGCAGCTCGCGCGCCTCGGATGTGCCATAGTTGAAGATCACGAAACCGCGGGTCGAGCAGCGCCGGGCGATCTGGATCTGCTCGATCACTCCATCCAGGCCCAGACGCGAGCTCGATGCGCTCTCGCCAATGCCCGGATAACACGGGACGGGGCCCGCCCATTCGATCTGGCGGGCGAGCATGGTCTCGAATTGCCGATGGCTTGATGTGTAATCCATGGGGCATACAAAATCGAGCCAGCCGCGATCGCACCACAGCTTCCAGTCCTGCCCCACGCTGTCCCGGTCCGAAGGCCAGTTCCGGAAAACGGCGGCCGAGATCTTGACGCCCGGCCGAAGAATGCGGGCCCGCTCGGCCACGGCGCGGACGACAGCGGTGATATGGGAGCGCCGCCAATCCAGCCATGCGCTCCGCTGCGACCCGCCGTCGGACACCTCGCTCGGCCATTCGAGCAATGCTTTGCCTATTGCCCGCTGAAAGCGCTCGCGGCAGCCGTCGCAAAAGCAATGATTGCTGTCGGGATATCGAATGTAATCGAAGTGAATGCCATCGACAGGGTATTGGCGGGCCACTTCGAGCATGGACTCGATCTCGAGCTTCTGGTTTTCCGGGTGGGATGGGCAAAGCCAGGACTCCTCCTGCCCGCTCAAGCTGGCTTGCAGACGGCCGGCCCGGAGCATCGCGTCCCGAAACGACGCAGGCGCCTCGCGGCCGAGGTTCCAGTTGACTTTCCAGACATGGACCTGGATGCCATGGCGGCGGGCGGCTTCGAGGCAGGCGGCGATCTGATCGCCGCGCGCGGCGACCAACGGCGCCACTGGAAGCACCTCGCTCTCATAATACGCCACGCCGCCCCAGAGCATGTTCGGAATGATCGCCGTGAATCCATTGTCGGCCAGTCGCCGCAGCGCGTCGTCCCAGGACATGCCCTCGACGCCGAATGCGCTGTGGCACCAGAACGCTCGAAACTCCCCGGGCTCGGAGCTCTGGGCGCGGCACCAGGCCTCGACCACGCTCTCCCGAGCCGCCTCGGCCTCGTCCATGGCAGCCGGGTGCTCCCCGCGATCGAGAGCCGCCATGGCTCGACGGTGATGCGCCTGCGCGCGGGCCAGCGCCTGGGCCGCCGGCGAGCCGGAAGCCGCTCGCTGCCCTACGGCGGCGGCGGCTTCATCGAGGTTCTTGGCGGGACCGATGGCCCCGACGCGGTCCAGCCGCGCACGGACGGCCCGGCCCCAGAGAACCGGATCGACATGCCCGACCATGGCCAGCAGGAGGCGGGCCTTTCGCTCCGGATCGTCTGGGAGCAGGATGTGGGTCATCACCACCGCCTGGGTCGAGCCCACCACCGCGGCGTAACCGGTCGGCTGCCCCCGGTCATCGAGCCAATCGGCCAGCACGCTGCTCGAGCCGGCCACCGGCTGCACTTCCTGAACATTCCACGAACGCTGGCCTGTCAAAGGCGGCGCACCCGCCCATTCCTCCGCCCGTGCTCGGATCGCCGCGAACGCACCCTCTCGCGCCTGTCGGACATGCGGCCCGAACCGGACGGGCAGAACGGACCGGAGCGGCTCCGGCATCGAGTAGCAGACGACCAGCCGCCCGCCCCGCCTGGCATAGCGCCTCAGGAGCCCCGCGGCACGATCCGGAATCTCGGGATTGTAGGGGAGGATGACGACTCGAGCCGCAGCCAGCTGGGCGTCGGTGAGGCTGGAATCGCTGAGCACGGCGCTGTCCAGCCCGGCCGACCGGAGCAGCCGCGCAGCGGTCTCGGCGGACTGGCTGACGGTGCGCGCCTCGGAGGGCCGGCCCTCCGCAACCGACTCGCCGCGGACGATCGCCACAAACGTGTCCTGGCCAAGCACGCCGACCGGCTTGAGATCCCGCAGGAAAAATTCGGTGTCCCGATCCTGCCCGCGCCAGGCGCTGAGACGGATCCCGTCGATGCGCTCCCAGCCGGCCGGCTGGCCTTCGGTCCCGAAGCTGGCCCGATCGAGCGTGACGACGTTCCAGTCGCGGTCGGATTCGGGGAAGAAAGTGCCGTGGTACCAGCCGTTGCCGCTCTTCAGGTAGAGGCTGAAGTAGGAGACGGGCGCGGCCTTGCGGCAGAGGATCTCGAACTCGATGCCCCGGCAGGCGCTCAAGTCCAGGGCAAGCGATCGATCCCACGATGCCCGCTCGGGGCGTCCATGGGCGAACTGACAGCGCAATCGCAGCGCCCGGCCGTCCGGGAAATCCTCGATCGTCACGGGGGCAGTGGCGGCCATCGGTTTCCAGGCGGCCTGGGCTTCCGAATCACGCGCGTAGGCAACATCCTCGATGACGAGCGCGGCGCCGGCGGCGCATGCAGCCGCGGCCAGGCTCCATGCCGCGAGGACCACAACGATGCACGATTTCATGGCGGGAAGCCTCTCCGAAACCTCCCGCGCTTCCAAGATCAAATCCGAACGGGCCCCCCCCCGGCCGGCTCGCGCGTCGGGGACGCCACCCGCCGGTCGCGCGGATTGGACTCGTGATCCGAACGAGAGCGTTGGCGTTCGTGGCGGCCTATGGCTTGACCACGAACTTCCCGGCCGCGCCCGCAGCCTCGTAGATCGCCGACGTCTTTTGCCACAGGCCGACGGCAGATCCCGCGATCGTCACCGGGCGCGGCGCCAGCAGGCCGGCCGCCTCCGGCGCATCGCAAACGCGCAGGATGTTCAGCAGCGCCGGGGCTGCGGGGTCTTCGTGTGTCGCCGCCGGATCGATCAGCACCAGCGCGTCCACGTCGGGCTCCAGAAGAGCCGCGTAGACGCAAAGCAGCGCAGCCGCCCCCTCCCCCGCCAGATGAACCGGGCACTGCGATGGGGATCGCGCGCGAACCAAGCGCACCGCCGAGGCAATGTCCCAGACGCGCCCGCTGTCCACGGTCCGGCCCAGGAGATAATGGGCCCGCTCGACATAGTTGGGCGGGTTTTTCCGCGTCCAGCTCGTGCCGCCGACGCCGCGCGGCTCGCAAAGATATACGGCGTCCCCCGGCCGCGTAAGGCTCTCGAATCCGGCCGGCAGCGGCGACTCGACATCCGACCCGGCAACCCACAGCCAGACCCGTTCCGGCGGTTCTGACGGGGCCCGCGCCGCGCGCAATCGAATCCGGATGCCGGGCTCGGTGCTTGCCCAGAAGACGCCGCCGGTCGAGCCGCTCACCGGCTGGGCCTCCGACACCCGGGCGGGGAAATCGCCAAACACGCGCTCGCGGATCCTCCCCAGCAGCCGATCCCGCCATGGAGCGAACTCCTCTTTCGCGGGCAGCGCGACCTTCGCCATCGGCACGAATGTGCGGTCGATCTGCCCGTTCAAGGCGTCGGCGGGCAGATCGGTGTCGCGGACGAACACGCGCAGCTCCTCGGGCGGGATCGGGTGGGATATCTCGCCGGAGCGAGCGACCAGGTCGACCTCGGTGTCGGTGACCGGGCGGGGGTCGTTCTTGAGGTGGGTGTTCAGAAACCGGAAGGCGGCCTGCCGGATGTCGGCGCGATAGGCATGGTCGCCGATGCTGACGACGCTGTCGACGCAGTCGCCGGCGCCGAAGAGGCTGTAGAGCCGCTCGAGCCGGTTGATGACGCGCTCGTTGGCGTCCATGGGGAAGATGCGGTCCTGGTCGCTGTTGACGAACAAAAGGGCCCGCGGGGCGATGAGGGCCGCGATGCGCGTCCACGGCCATCGATGGGCATTATAGAGAAACATGCAGTCGCAATGGCCGTTGATCACCCGGTTCCCGACGTAGGATGCCAGGTCGGCCATGCCGCTGACGGGCACCGCCACCCGCACCCGATCGTCCGCCGCGGCGATCCAGAACGTGGCGGCGCCGCCGCCGCTGATGCCCGTGACGCCCAGCCGGTTCGGATCGACATCGGGCCGGCTCGCCAGGTAGTCCAGACCCCGGATCCCGTTCCAGCACTCGACACCGGCGGGCGTGTATCCCCGCGACAGCCATTCCCAGCGGCCTTCGCGGTAGGTGCCGTGGTGCAGCCCGGCCAGCTCGCCCAGCTGGAGCGTGTCTACCGTCAGGCAGACATACCCGTGCCGGGCCAGCCAGATCCCGTGAGACTGGTACGCGGTCTTGTTGCCGTTGCGGCCGCGCGCCGAGTGGCCGCATACATAAAGAATCCCCGGCCATTTCCCCTCCGGAGGAGCCGCCGCGGGCCGGTAGAGATTGGCCGTCACATACAGCCCGGGCCGGCTCTGATAGTGCAGCATGTCGACCTGGTAGTCACCGCGGTCGAGGGTGCGCGCGATCGCGGCCCGCAGCGGGGTTTTCTCGGGTACCGGCCACAATCCCAGCATGTCCATGTACTCCCGGCGAAAGCGCGGGCGCAGATCGATCCAGTCGCCGGCGGAACGGACCGCGCCCAAGAAGTCGTCCTCGAGCCTTTCGGCGGTCTGCCGGAGATATTCCTGGATCATGGCGTCACCGGGCTGTCCCTGGTCGGGCGGGCCGTAAGGCTGGGCCGGCAAACGCTGGGCCGGCAGGATCGCCAGCAGGCACGCCAGCGCAACCAGGCCATTCCGTCTGCTGCGAACAGCGCTGGATGCAGGGGACACTTGGCAAGGGCTCAGGAGCTGCGGCAGGCTTTTCATAGACAGGTCGATGAGAGTTCGGCGGAGCTGGCCAACGGCAGCCAGACGCTCAGCCGCCCGCCGGCGGGCCGGCTGACCGCCTCGAGCTGGCCCTGGTGCGACGCCAGGATCCGGCTGCCCAGAATGAATCCGGCGGCGCCGCTGCCGGACGGGGCGTCCGGAAGCAGGCCGTCCAGAAATCGATGGAGACCCTCCGCCTCGCCATCCGAGACGGTCATCTCCAGATCCAGCCGGACGCGCTGGCCTTCGGTCTGGATCGACCAGACCCAAACGCCGGCCCCAGACATCGCCTCCAGAGCGTTCAGATAAAGCTGGCGCAGCGCGCACGTCAGGGGCCGAACCTCGATCCGCACCCGAAGGCGCGGCGCCACGGCCTCTTGCCGGAGCTCGATCCGGCCCTCGCCCAGGTCCGGCTCGAGGCTTTCCCAGATCCGCCTCTGGAAGAGCTCGATGTCGACCATCGGCCGGGGCCCGACGCGGCCATCCTCCCCCGCCACCACCAGCCACTCCTGGATGAGCAGGTGGATCCGATCCACCTGCCGCTGGATGCGCCGCCCAAGGACTCGACGCTCGGCCGGCGAAAGGCTCTCCCGCACCGCCGCCTCCGCCGCCATCCGAATCACCGCCAGCGGATTCTCGACGTCGTGCGCCAAGTGCCGCAGCCATGAGTGAAGCCCCGGAGGATCGGACGCCAGCTCCGAGGGCTGGCGCGCCAGCCGCGATATACTCGATGCATACACCAAAAACACTTTTATAGCATTAAATGTAATTGTCAATAAATAAATTCAAGTCCGATTGTCATGTAACGGAGCGGCCATGTCCCGATAGCAGGCTGGCCAATCCGGTTCCGGACAGAGGCGTCCCAATATGCGGCTTCTGGCAGAGCTGGCGGATCTCGGACGGATGGAGGGACGGGGGCGGGCGAGCGCGGGACGCCGGCGCGTTTCGGGTCACGCTTGCGGCGCGCGTTCGGAGAGGCAGCGGTGGATCCCGGCGGCGGCCTTGCGTCCGTCGCGGACGGCGTAGACGACCAGGTTGGCGCCGCGGACCTGGTCGCCCCCGGAGAAGACGCGATCGAGGGTGGTCATTTGATTCTTGTCGACCACGATCCCGCCGCTCTCGTCGACGGCGATCGCGCTCCATTCGCTCTCGGGCGGAAAGGAGATCGGATCGAAACCATAGGCAACCAGGACGATGTCGGCGGGAACGGTGAATTCGGAATGGGGAACGGCGTATGGTTTGCGGCGGCCTTTTGCGTCGGGATCGCCGAGGGCCATGCGCGAGCACCGGACATGGGTCAGCCCGCGGGCGGGATCGCCTTCGATGCTGATGGGGCTGGTCAGGAAGACGAACTGGGCGCCTTCCTCGAGCGCATTGCGGTATTCCTTGCGGCTGCCGGGCATGTTGGCGAGGTCGCGGCGATAGAGGCAGACCGCCTGGCGCGCCCCGGCGCGGATGGCGGTGCGCAGGCAATCCATCGCGGTGTCGCCGCCTCCGAGGACAGCGACGGACTTGCCGCGAACGTCGATGTCGGGCAGCCCGGAGGCGGTCCCGAGGTTTTTTCGAACGAGGAACGGCATGGCCTGGTAGACGCCGGGGAGGCCGCAGCCAGGGATGTCGAGCTCGCGAGCCCGGGGAGCGCCCATGCCGAGGAACACGGCATCGTGGCGCGCGAGCAGATCGCCCAGCGAGATATCGCTTCCCACCCTCACGCCGGTCCGGAACCGGACGCCTTTCTTTTCGAGCAAGGCGATGCGGCGATCGACCACGCTCTTATCGAGCTTGAAGGACGGAATGCCCCCGGCCAGGAGGCCGCCGAGGATGGGGAGGGCCTCGAAGACGGTGACCGCGTAGCCGAGGGCGGCCAGCTCGTCGGCACAAGCCAGGCTGGCAGGGCCGGACCCGGCCACCGCGACGCTGCGCCCGTTGGGCATGACCCGGACCGCGTCCACGGCATCGCGGGCGAATGCATACTCGTTGATGAACTTCTCGATGGCGCCGATGGGAACAGGATCGGCGCGCACGATCAAGGTGCACATGCCCTCGCAGAGCCGCTCCTGGGGGCAGACCCTCGAGCAGATCTCGGGCATGTTGCTGGTCGAGCGGGAAACGGCGGCGGCCTCGATAAAACGCCCCTCGGCGGCCAGGCCCAGCCATTCGGGGATGCGGTTGCCCAGGGGGCAGCCCAGCGAGCAGAACGCCATGGCGCACTGCACGCATCGCGCGGCCTGGGCCATGACCGTTTCCGGATCATAGAGGCGGTAGATCTCGAGATAATCCGCGGATCGCTCCTCCGCCTCGCGCTTGGGCGGATCCTGGCGGGGCACTTCGCTCCACGCATACTTGACCTCGCTGGTGCTGGAAGGCCCAGCCCCCGAGGCGCCGATGCGCGGGGGGGCAGGCGGATCGGGCGGCGGATCCGCTGGCTGGACTGTTTCGGCGTCGGGTCTCATGGCCGGCAGCGCGCAAGCGCTGCGCTACAGCATGCTGGCTTCTTGGCGATTTGTCAAAGCGGCGGGTCGGCGGGCTGGTTGACCTTGGCGCGCATCATGGCAAAGAGGCCCCTGCGCTGGGCGGCGGGCACCGGCCGGGCGGCTCGAGGATCTTCCCAGGTGAGGGCCTCGGGAGGCAGCTCCTGGAGGAAAGGAGACGGATGTCGGGGAACAGGCTGGCCGTACCTCTTGCGCGTCTTGCAATAGCTGAGCTGCAGGGTTCGCATCGCGCGGGTAATGCCGACGTAGAGGAGGCGGCGCTCCTCGTCGAGGGCGCCGGCCTCGCAGGCATGGGCGTGCGGCAGGAGGCCATCTTCGATCCCGACGATCTGGACGTGGGGGAACTCGAGCCCCTTGACGCTGTGCAGGGTGATGAGGGTCGCGAGATTTCCGGCGTCCTCCCGATCCTCGAACCGGTCGCGGTCCAGGGCCAGGTCCTCGAGAAACCCGGCGAGCCGGGCGGCGGGCGCGCCCGGCGAGCGCCCCGGATCGTCCAGCATCGCCAGCAGGTCGCGCAGGTTCCGGATCCGGTGATCGGCGGTCTCGGGGTTTTTCTCCTGGCGGCGGACCTCGGCGAAGAACTGAATCTGGTCGAGAAAGGACTCCGCCCAGGGCTGGAGCGCCAGGGAGGGGCAGTCGAAGAGCGGCGCGCGGGTTGCGGCAATCCACTGGCCGAACTGGGCGAGGGCGCCACGGGCGGCCGAGGGCAGGCCGGCGATCAGCTCGGGATGCTGGAGCACCTCGAAGACCGAGCAGCGCCGTTCCTGGCTCGAGGTCAGCAGCCGCTGGAGCGTGGCTTCGCTCAAGCCTCGCGCGGGCACATTGGCAATCCGCAGCAGGCTGTTGTCATCCTGCGGATGCAGGAGCATCCGGAGATAGGCGAGGGCGTCGCGGATCTCGCGCCGGTCGAAGAAGCTCTGTCCGCCGACCAGGCGGTAGCGGATGCCCGCCTTGCGAAAGGCGGCTTCGAGGGGGCGCGCCTGGCCGTTGGTGCGGAAGAGCACGGCCTGATCCGACCAGGGGATCCCGCGGACGAGACGGTCGCACTCGATGTTCTCGGCGGCCGCGGCGGCCTCGGCCTCGTCGCTTTCGAACGCCCGCGCCACGATGGGGACGCCGGCGCCGATCTCGGACCAGAGCTTTTTGGGGCGGCGGCGGAGGTTGTGGCGGATGAGGGCGTTGGCGGCTTCGAGGATCGGGCGGGTGGACCGGTAGTTCTGCTCGAGGCGGACGATGCGGACTTCGGGGTAATGCCGCTCCAGATCGAGCAGGTTACGGAGGTCGGCGCCGCGCCAGGCGTAGATGCTCTGGTCGTCGTCGCCGACAACGCACAGGTTGCGGTGCTCGCGCGCGATGAGGTGCACGAGCTCGAACTGGCTGGCGCTGGTGTCCTGGTACTCATCGACCATGACGTAGCGGAAGCGGTCGCGGCAGGCGGCGAGGACATCGGGCTCATCCCGCAGGAGCCGGAGAGGCAGGCCGATCAGGTCGTCGTAATCGACGGCGTTGCAGGCGCGCAGGGCGGCTTCGTAGCGCCCCTGAAGCCGGTGGGCGAGCTCGGCCAGGAGCGATTCGTCGGGCGAGGGCCGGGCGCCCTCGCCGGCCGACTTCCACCGGCTGATCATGGCGCGCACCTCGGCCGGGTCAGCCTTGTCGGTTCCGAGCGACACCTGGCTCAGGAGCTGGCGCACGATCCCCAGCTGGTCCGCCTCGTCGAAGATGGCGAAGTTGCGCTTGTATCCCAGACGCTCGATGTGCTGGCGCAGGATGCGAGCCCCGAGCGAATGAAAGGTGGAGATGACGAGGTCGGGCCCGGCCTCGGGCGCGCGGCGGCGGGGGGAGCGAGGCGCCAGCTGCTGGACCCGCTGCCTCATCTCGCGGGCGGCCTTGTTGGTGAAGGTCACCCCGAGGATATGCCCCGCAGGGATGCCGCGATCCAGGAGGTGGGCCACCCGGTAAGTGATGACGCGCGTCTTGCCGGTGCCGGCCCCCGCAAGGATCAGCACCGGCCCATCGATCCACTCGACAGCCTGGCGCTGCGCTGAGTTCAGAAGGCTCAGATCGACCATGCGGCCCGGGAGTGTAGCGCCGGCAGATCCGGGGGCAACTCATTCCCGCAAAATTATCGCTCGCTCATCTTGCGGCGGGCCGCGTCGAGAATCCGCCGCTCCCGGGGGGTCAGGCTATGGATTCCCTGGGCGGAGATCTTGTCGAGAATCGGATCGACCTCCCGGCTGATGAAAGTCTCGGCCGACTCATGCTCCTCGGCGGCGGGGCGCGGCCGCAACCCGCGAGGACGCCGTCCCGAAGTGGCGCCCACCAGCTCGCGCCGACGGATGGTCCGGCCGTAGCGGCGCCAGTCAAATAGGGTGCGCTCGGGGCGCACGAAGCCGTGGACGTATCCGATGCCCGCCAGGATCCCGCCCAGGTGGGCGGCCTGGGCCTGGCCTGTGTCCGCGGGCACCAGCACAAAAAACAGGGCGATGCCCACCGCGCCCCCGAGCAGATACCTGGCCCGCACCGGCAGGACAAACATGAGCAGAAAGACCCGGTCCGGATCCAGCAGGCAGAGCACGGCCAGCAAGCCCAGGATCCCCGCCGAGGAACCCACGACAGGATGGTTGAAATAGGAGGGCGCCAGCCATGCCAGCATGGCGTGGAGAAGGCCGCCCGCAACCCCCGCCATGAAATACGATTCCACCAGGCGCCGGCTGCCCAGGGCTTCCTCGACCGGCCGGCCGATCAGGTAAAGCATCAGGCTGTTCAGCAGAAAATGGAGATGGTCCGCATGCAGGAACTGGAACGTGATCAGACGCCAGACCTGGCCCCGCGCCAGCCGGTCGGGGCTCAGCGCCAGCCAGCTCTCGAATCCCGTGCCGAGATAGACCGCGTTGACCTGCTGGAACGCGTACATCCCCAGGTTCGCCGCCAGAACCAGCATGGTGGCCGACCACCAGGGGGAGGCGGCATACCCGGCTTCGCGCATGTAAGGACGATCATCCAGCATCGATCCCTTATCCTAGTCCGATGCGGACGGAATGGCTATCCTTTTTAAGATTTCAAGTGACCCATCGGGACGGGTTCAGGTAGAGTGCACGATGACATGGACCGCATGCTCATGGCGCGGCGGCTGGATCGGGCGATTCTGGGCCTGATCCTGGCGATTCTCGTTTTCGGGCCGCTGGCCTTGGGGGCGGTCCAGACCTGGTCGTTCCTGGCGGTCGAGGGATTGGCGATTCTGGCGGCATGGGGGGGATTGGCGCGTCTGTGGCTGGCGCCGCGGGATCGGCTCCTGTGGACGCCGGTCGCATGGGGCGCAGCCTTTTTCATCGTCTATGCCCTCATCCGCTACGCGACGGCCGACATCGAATACGTCGCCCGCCAGGAGCTGGTCCGCGTTCTGGTCTACGGGCTGATCTTTCTGACCGTGCTGCAGCGTCTGCACCGGCAGGAATCGGTCCGGTCGATCCTGATGGCTCTGGTGTTTCTGGGGCTGGCGCTGGCCCTGTATGCGCTCTTTCAGTATGTGACCCAATCGCCCCGGGTCTGGCACCTGGTGAAGCCCGAGCAGTATCTTGGGCGGGGGTCGGGAACCTACATCTGCCCCAATCACCTGGCCGGTTTTCTCGAGATGACGCTGCCTTTGGCGCTGGGGCTGGTCTTTCTGGGGCGCGTGTCGGTTGTGACGCGGATTCTGGTGGGTTACGCGGCCTTGGTGATGGCGGCGGGGTTGGGGGTGACGGTATCGCGGGGCGGGTGGCTGGCGATGGGTTTGGCGCTGCTGGTTTTCGCGCTGGTATTAACCCGCTCGCCCGGTCTGCGCTGGCCGGCGTGGATCATGGTGGCGGTGTTGGGCATTGGGGCCATCCTGTTCGCGCGCCAGGTGTTTGCGCGTCAAAACCAGTGGCGGCACATGATCGTCGGCGGCCAGATCGAGGAGATCCGATTTCGCATCTGGCGTCCGGCCCTTCAGATCTGGTGGCGGCATCCTCTTTGGGGGGCCGGGCCCGGCCATTTCGATTCGCGGTTTCGCGAGTTCCGGCCTGAAACAATCCAGATGCGGCCGGACCGGGTCCATAACGATTATCTGAACACGCTGGCGGATTGGGGGGTGGCAGGCGCAGCGCTGGTTGCAGGGACGATGGGCCTCCTGTTTTCCGGGGCAGCCAAGACGTGGCGATTTGTGGGCCGCCAGGTCCAGAAACACCATCGCCGGGGCAGCACCAAGGCCGCAGCCGTCCTGGGGGCCGCGACAGGATTGATCGCCATTCTGGGCCATTCCTTCGTGGACTTCAACATGCATGTCCCCGCCAACGCGATCCTGGCAATCACGCTCATGGCGATTCTGTCAGGCCACTCGCGTTTTTCGACGGACCGGTATTGGGCGGCGCCGGGACGGAAGCTGCGTCTTGCATATAGCATTGCCTTGCTGGCGATTACATTTGGCCTGGCCTGGCAGGGAGTCCGCGCGGGCCGCGAGGCCGCGTCGCTGCGCAAGGCGGGGCGTGAACCTCAATACTCCGTTTCGCAATACGAGGCCCTCGCAGAAGCTTTCCGGCGCGAACCGAAAAACCCGGGAACCGCTTACGACCTGGGCGAGATCATGCGAATCCGCAACTGGGAGAAGGACGTGGGCAATCCGGACGGAATCCGTCAGGCCATGGAGTGGTATCGCCTGGCCTGGGGATTGAGTCCATATCATGGCTATGCGTGGATGCGGTACGGGATGTGCCTGGATTGGCTGGGCCGGCATGAAGAGGCCGGCGAATACTTTGCCCGAGCGCTGAGCCTGGATCCGAACGGCTATTTCATGGCAGCCCATCAGGGCTGGCATTCCCTCCAGATTGGAGATTACGCGAAAGCCCAATCCTGGTTCGAGCGGTCGCTCGAACTCCAGCCATATTATAATCACATCGCGGTGACTTATCTGGATATCGTCCGGCGCCGTCTCGAAGAAAACACTCGGAATGAAGGGCTTCCACTTTATTGAAGGGCGATGCGCGGAAAAGGATGCCACCGGGCGCTCGATCCCGCGGAGGCGACTTGCAGGAAAAGACGCCTTCCATCCAGGACTTTGAGGCCGCGAGTCAAAGCGGGCGCAATTCGGGCGGAAAATGGACGAAGGAAAATCGAATTATGCGGTTGACTTTTCACCGCTCAAACCTAGAATGAGCATCGGTATATTGATCAAACGCAAATATATTGGAGCTTTACTATGAAACACGTCGGCAACTTGTTCTCCGGGTGGGCGGTCCGTGGTGTCGCCGTGGCGTTCACGGTTTTGGCGATTTCCGTTTATGGCGCTCCTCAGCCAGGCCAGGCCGTCGTCACCGCGGTCAAGGGCGTTGCCCAATACCAGGTGCCGGGCGGCGCCTGGACGGCACTGCACGAGAAGGATGTGCTCGCGGAAGGGACTGTGATCAAGACCGAATCCGATTCTTCCGTGGATTTGGACCTCAAGAAGAACGGCAAGTTTCTCCGGATCATGGCCAACACCGTGCTCACGCTCGAGAAATTGAATTTTGACGAGACGGGCGTGGAGACGGTGTTCGAGACGCGGCATTATCTGGCGAACGGCCGGATCCTGGGCGAGCTGAAGAAAAACGAGGTCTCGAAGTATTTCGTCCGCAAGCCCGACGGCGTGGTTGCGATTCGCGGATGCCGCTTCGACATCGAGTACCCGGGCTCGACCCGCATCTATGAGGGATCGGCATTCATCCGATACACCACGCCGCAGGGCAAGACCTACGACAAGGACGTGAACGAGGGCGAGGTTTGGGTTCCGCCGGTCGATCCGGAAGGCGAGCCGTCGGTGGTGCCGATGGATCCGAGCGCCGTCTGGCCGCTGCAGCCTCGGCTGGCCCCGCAGGATATCCTGATCGAATCCAGCCGGATCATCGAGTCCGGCGAGAAGAATGTATCGCCGCTCACGAGCGAGCCGGCGAAGACGAGCGCGCCGCTGCCGAAGGGAACATAGAGAGACCTCAGCGGCCGCCACACGCGGCGTTTTTAGCCCAGGGCCGGTCGGCTCTGGGCTTTTTTATGGCCTCGGAGCCGACAGCGTCAGCAAGGCGGACGCCATGGATCATTGGCGGCGGCGTCGTGGCGTTGATCTGCCTGGTGCAAGCGATGCCGCGCTGGTGGGTGGGATTCGATTTGCCGGAGCGGTTCGAGCGAGTGACCTACGACTGGCGAATGCGCCAGGCGCAGCGCTGGGGCGTGCCCGCCGCGACGAACCTTGCGGCGGTCTTGATCAGCGACGACAGCATCGCGATTGTCAACGATGGCGTCCTGGGATTCCGCTGCGGGCTCTACTGGCCCCGGCACGTTTACGGGAGGATGATCCGCGAGCTGGCTCGGCAAGGCGCGCTGGCCGTCGGCTGCGATATCCTCCTGGGCGAGCTGCGCCCGGATCATCCGCCGGTGGGCGAGCCCGGCGGTTCGGTCATCGGCTCCGACGCCTTCCTTGCGCGGGAGCTGCGCGCCGCTGGCAATGTGCTTCTGGCTGCGCGAGCGAGCCTGCCGCCAGCGCCTCTGTTCTTTACGAACGCATGCGCGGCGGGCGATGTGTCGGCGGATGCCGATTCGGACGGCGTTCTCCGCCGAGCTCGCGCCTACGTGGACTACCGCCTTTGGCATCCGCATATTGTAAGGGCCGCCCGGCTGCTGCGATGCGATTTGAACCGCGCCGTGACCGTCCCTGGACGGATCTTGCTGAAGGAGGACGAAGAGGATCGGATTGCGGTGCAGATCGAGCTGGATGCCGAAGGCCGGTTCGAGGTCGCGACCTTTCTGCAGACGGTGCTCCAGGAGGAGGATGCGGGGGGAGGCCCTCGATGGGAACCGGCCTTCGAGGATCGCCGGATCTGGAACCTGGGCTTGGCCCTGGCGGCGCGCGCGATGGGCTTGGATCTGGACAAAGCCTCGATCAACCTTCGCCGGCGCGAGATCGTCCTCCATGGGCCCGGAGGCCAATACCGGATCATCCCGGTGGATCGCGAAGGCCGCATCTATTTCGATTGGGGGCTGACGCCCTGGGATAGCCGGCTGACGAAGGCCGGCATCGAACAGCTCCTGGCAGCGGATGTGTCTCGCGAAGCGGGCGACACGAACGATCTGGCAGCGCCCTTTGCAGGCCAGATCGTGGTGGTCGGATCCATCGCCACCGGCAATGACCTGACCGATGTGGTGGCCACCCCCATCAGCCCGCGCACCTACGGGCTGAGCCAGCATTGGAACGTCGCCAACGCACTGATTCTGAACCGGTTCATCCGGCCGTATTCCTACGGCATGGAGGCCGTCTTGATCCTGGTGCTGGGGGCGCTGGCAGCATGGCTGACATGGTCCTTGCGGGCGGCATGGGCCTCGGTCTGTGTGCTGCTGCTGACGGCCGGCTATGTGGGGATGTCAATCCATTTGCTGGCGGCGCGCCAGTTTTGGCTGCCGGTTGTTTTGCCGGTGGGCGGGGCTCTGCTGATGATGCATGTCACGATGGTGACCTACCGGGTCATCTTCGAGCAGCAGGAGCGGCGCCGCATCCGGTCGGTGTTCTCGAAGATGGTGGCGCCGGAGGTGGTGCAGGAGCTGCTGAGCAGCCAGCATCTCCGGCTGGGAGGCGCCCGGCGGCAAATCACCGTGTTTTTCGCCGACGTGCGGGGGTTCACCGAGCTCACGGACCGGAGCCAGGCCCAGGCCGAGGAGTACGTCCGCGCGCGCCAGCTGAGCGCCGAGGCGGCAGAGCACCATTACAGCGAACAGGCCGCAGAGCTGTTGGCCACCGTCAACCTCTACCTCGGCCGGGTGGCGGATATCATCAAGCAGCATCGCGGAACGCTGGACAAGTATATCGGCGACTGCGTGATGGCGTTCTGGGGCGCGCCGGTCCCCGAGCCAAGGCATGCGCTGGCGGGCGTCCAGGCAGCGCGCGCCGCCCAGCAGGCGATCGCCGCACTGAACCAGGAGCGCGAGCGGGAGAATCAACGCCGGATCGAGGCCAACCGGTCCCGCCTCGAACAAGGGCGCCCGGAGCTGCCGCTGCTGCCGCTGCTCGCCCTGGGCACCGGCCTGAACACCGGCATCGCCACCGTCGGGTTGATGGGCTCGGACGCGCACATCCTCAACTACACGGTCTTCGGACGCGAGGTGAATCTGGCCAGCCGCCTCGAGGGCGTGTCCGGACGCAGCCGCATCATCATCAGCGAGGCGACCCTGAGCGATCTGCGGCAGAACGATCCCGAGCTGGCGGCGCGATGCCGGGAGCTGGAGCCGGTCCACGTCAAGGGCATCACCCAGCCAGTGCGGGTGTTCGAGGTGCCGTGGCGGATCGAGGCCGGTTGACAAGCCGGTTCTTTTTTGGAACCTTCGGTTGCGTATCGAGCGAACATAAAAGGATCTTATGCAAAAACAACGCATGAGCCGCCGCGATTTCCTCGGGCAGGCGGCGCTGTTGACAGGAGCCGTTTCCCTGGGATCCGGCCAGGCCCGGGCGGCATCGTCGGATGCGCCCCGGCGGACGGCGGTCGATCAGGTGCCGCTGGGCCGCACCGGGCTGCGCATCTCGCGTCTGGGAATCGGGACGGGCAGCAACAGCGGCCAGGTCCAGTTCGCCCTGGGCGCGGACGGCTTCCATCGCCTCATCCGATATGCTTATGACCGCGGGATCACCTACATCGACGCGGCGCAGGGATATCGGACCTTCGAGTGGATTGGCGGGGCGATCAAGGGCCTGCCCCGGGAGAAGCTGTTTCTCCAGACCAAGGTGCCCGGCAAGCCGGCCAACGTCCTCGAAGCCATCGACCGCCACCGCAAAACGTTCCAGACCGATTACATCGACAGCCTGTTGATCCATTGCATGGTCAGGGGCAACTGGACGGAGGACATGAAGCGGATCATGGATGGGTTCGAGGAGGCGCAACAGAAGCAGTGGATCCGGCTCAAGGGCGTGTCGTGCCACAGCCTGCCCGCCCTTCGCGCCGCAACCGAATCGAGCTGGACTCAGGTGCACCTGGTCCGCGTCAATCCGCAGGCCAAGCACGTCGATGGCGACACCGAGAGCTGGAATCAGCCCGGGAACCAGATCGAGCCTGTCCTCGAGCAGATCCGCGCCATGCATGCCAAAGGCCGGGGCGTCATCGGCATGAAGATCATCGGCAATGGCGACTTCACCCAGCCCGAGGACCGCGAGAAATCGATCCGCTTCGCCATGGCCTGCCGGGAGATCGACGCCGTCGTGATCGGATTCAAGAGCCCCGCGGAGATCGACGAAGCCATCGAGCGAATGAACCGGGCTCTGGCTGGCACGGCGTAGCCCTTTGAGCACCCGGCGCGAAAGGCGCGGTCGAGTCCGATGAGGAGCCGTCGCGAGGTGGTGGGATGGGCGGCTGCCCTGGCGGGGTTGGTCCTGCTCGCACTGCTGGCGATGCGCTCGTCCGGACCCGAGGTCCGAGGCCATCCGATCCGGACATGGTTGCGCATGATCGGCACCGCGCGGGATGCCGAGGCGGCGGCGGCGCTGCGCGAGGCGGGGACGAATGCATTGCCGGCCATGGTGGCTTTGGTGGGGCAGCGGGGGCCGCCCTGGCCCAACTGGCGGCCGCCGGGCCGCATCGCCCGCTGGCTCAGGTTGGGGCAGCGCAAGCCGGATCCGCGCCACCAGGCAGTTCAGGCCTTCCGGTTGTTAGGCGCCAGCGCGGTTCCAGCGATCCCGGATCTCGAGCGCCTGCTCCAATCGGGATCGAATCCGGGTTTCGTCGCAAGCGCGCTGGTGGGGATTGGACCGGAGGCGGTCATGAGCCTGGCGCGCGCGCTGGGGCATTCGGATTTTGCCGTGCGGTTTTCGGCTGCCAGCGCCTTGCGCCAAGCAGGGTTGGGAGCTGAACCGGCCATTCCGTCCCTGATCGGGTGCATGGCGGCGCCCGATTTGTTGCTGCGCGTGCAGGCGGCGGCCACCCTGGCCGCCTTGGGACTCGCCCCGGAGAAGACTGTGCCTGCGCTGGCGGGGATGCTGGGAGACACCAATTCGTGGGCGCGCCTCACGGCGGTCCAGGGTCTGGCTGCGTTCGGGATCCAGGCCACTCAGGCCCTGCCCAGCTTGCGGACGCTGACCAATGATCCAGACACGCAGGTTCGCCAAGCTGCCGCCCTCACTGTTCTGCAAATCGAAGCCAATCGACAATGAAACGAATATGGATGACGGCAGGCGCGCTCATTGCGGCTTTAACGGGAACGGGATCAATCCATTGGCGCGGAGGCCCTCATGACCGGCAATCCTCGATTGGATCCGCTTCCGGAGACGTGGATGCCCGTCAGGCAGCGGAGCTGATCCGGCAGAACCCGGACATGATCGTCGTGGATGTTCGAACGCCGGAGGAGTTCGCGGAGGGCCGGATCCACGGGGCGCGAAACATCGACCTCCATCATGCCCAGTTCAAGGAGCGAGTAGGCGCGCTCGACCGGAACGGGGTGTATTTGATCCACTGCCGGTCGGGTCATCGAAGCTCGAAGGCCCTGAAGGTGTTCGAGGAACTGCGTTTCGAGCGGGTGTACCACCTCGATGGGGGTCTCATGGCCTGGGCCAAGGCCGGACAGCCCATCGTGCGGTAGGGGTCTGCAGGCTGATTGAACATCCGGATAACGGATGCGGTCAAAAGAGACGGTGAAGCTTCGCGTGAGACCGCGGGCTGCCGGAGGCGATGATGTGCCATCCGGTGGGTGCTACGCCCTCGGGCGCGAACTCTAACCATGGTCCAATAACGTATGACCAAACCTCTGGATCAGATGGACGAGGTTGTCCATAACCCCAAACACCCGTTCCGGCAGGTAGCCGACCGGCCGGAGAAACCTCAGAAACACCGTTATGAAAGGCGGAAGATCCGGGAGATCATCCGCGCCAGCGATTGGTCGGGCGAGAAATAACCGGCCAAGACATTCCCAAAAAGAAGCCACGCCTCCGGGCGTGGCTTTTTTTGTTCCAAAATCGGATCCGCTTACACCGATGCGGGCAGCTCGTATCCTTTGCGGCGCGGGCGGTCGAGCAGGCTGTTGGCTTCTGCGTCGTCGAAGAGCTCGCGGGCGGGATCCCATTTCAGACGGCGTCCCAGAAGCCGGGCGATATTGCCGAGGTGGCAAACGGTGGCGGACCGATGCCCGGTCTCGGCATCGGCGATGGGCGGTTTGCGGGAGCGGATGCAATCGAGCCAGTTCTGCTGGTGATGATTGGAGCGGTAGAGGCGGAGGGCGCCGGCGGGAAGCGGCTCCTCGGCGAGCTCCTCGGGGTCGGACTTGCACATGGCGCGGTCGATGGTGATCTTGCCTTTCTCGCCGAAGAAGACTGCGCCGCCGGCGGGGCCGTTGCCCAGCTCCATGACAATGTCGCCCGGGTATCGGAAAAAGAGCTTGGGCTGCCGGCAAATGCCATCGCCGCGCTCCCGGCTTTCGGGAGCTGAATAGACAGGGCGCCGGAGGGGCGGGCCGTCCGTCCAGACCTCGATCGGTCCGCCTTCGTCCTGGCCGAGCGCCCATTGGACCTGATCGAAGCCGTGGCTTCCCCAGCCGGTCATCTCTCCGCCAGAGAACTGCCAGCAGGAAAGCCAGCCGGGATTGGCGCGCGGGGTTTGGATGTCGAGGTGATAGGCGACGGGTTCGACGGGGCCGCACCAGCGGTCCCAATCGAGGCCGGCGGGCACCGGCTGCGCGGGAAGCCTGCATTCCCAAGGGCTGGGATAGTTGTAGGCAACCACCCGCTGGATCCGCCCAATTCGGCCGTTTCGGATCAGCTCGCAGCCATGCCGGTTAGGCTCCATGGACCGCTGCTGGCTGCCGGTCTGAAAGATCCGCTGATGCTTGCGCGCCGCCTGCACGATCAGACGCCCCTCCCGAATGGTCAGGCTCATCGGCTTCTCAACGTAGAGGTCTTTGCCGGCCTGGCATGCATCCAGGCAGATGAAAACCCGCCACTGCTCGGGCGTGGCGGTGATCACCGCGTCGACGTCTTTGCGTTCGAGCAGCTGGCGGTAATCCTGAAAGACCTGGGCCCCGAGCGGTTGGGCCACCTCCCGGGCGCGAGGCAGATTGACATCGGCGATCGCGGTAAACCGGGCGCTCTTCAGCCGGGCGAACATCGAGACGAGACCGCCCCCCTGCCGTCCAACCCCGATGGCGCCGAGCTGAATTCGATCGTTGGCTCCCGGCTGGCCGTTCGCGGCCAAAACGCCCGGACCGGCAATCTCGGGCGACAAGCGGGCGGCCAGAATGGCGGCGGCGCCGCGCCCGAGGAACGCGCGGCGTGAAAGGATCCTCAAGTCAGTCATGCAATAATCGGGTTGTCGGTTGATGATGCTCGGCTCGCATGGTAGCCCCCGCCCGCCCGGAATCAAGGCCGGAATCGGCAGGGCAGCGCCTCCATGGCGTCTGAACCTGCCCGGAGTCTTGATCCAGCTCGAAGCGCTCTTGGGCAAACCGAATTGCCCTGATATTCAGAGCCGATCGAGCTGGTGCAGGACGCTGACCAGGGCGGCCAGGCGGGGGACAGGAACCCCAGCCTGGCAGGCGCGGCGGTAGGGTTCGAGGAAGAGGCTCTCGATCTCGATCGGCTGGCCGCGCTCGAAATCGATCAGGGTCGAAGCCCGATAGCTGCCCATCACTCGGGTGCGCTCGATATTGAGATCCGCGCACGACTCCGGGATGGCGTGGCCGAACGCGGCGGCGGTGCGGATGATTTCCAGCATGAGATCCCGAGCCAGCCGGGTCCAGCCGGGATGGCTCAGGAGACGGTCGGTCGGCAGGCATGCCCCGCGGCCGATCCCGGCAGGCACAGCGCCCGACTCGAGGGCCCGCCATCCAGCCGCGCCCGCCACACCCAGCCCGTTGAACGGGACGTTCCAGACCAGCTTCTCCCAATGCGCGCGTTCAAGATCGTCCGTGACCTCGCAAGGCACATGCGCCTGACGAAAGAACTCCGCGAGTGCGAGCGTGCGATCGGCGGCCGCACGCTGGTATTCGCCCAGGACAATATTCCCATGGGCGCTATGGTGGATGCGGCCGGGAGCGAGCCGGTTCAGGCAGACGAAGCAGAGACCGCCCAGGATGTTGCGGGGGCCGAATAGCGCGGAGAGGCGCGCCTCATTGCCCAGACCATTCTGGAGGGTGACGACCAGCGTTTGCGGCCCGACCAAGGGCGGGAGGAGGGCTGCGAACTGGTCGTTGGCAGTGGTCTTCAGCCCGATGAGAACCAGATCGACCTCGCCGATCTCGGCGGCGGACCGGGCGCATCGGGGCCAGACATGGAAATCGCCCAGATAGCTTTCGATGCGGACGCCCGAGAGCCGGACGGCATCATAATCGGAGCGGAGGAGGAAATGAGCGTTCGCGCCTGCTTGGACGAGTCGGGCCCCGTAATAGCTGCCCAGGGCGCCGCAGCCGACAACAGCGCAACGCCGGAAAGGCGGATCCGTGGCCATACAAGCGAGCCGGGGCGGGAAAACAAAAAAGGCACTCTGGCTCCCAGAGTGCCTGGTGTGGATCCGCCGAGGTTACTTCGCGCCCAGGATGGCGTCCTTGGCTGCCTTGGCAACGCGGAATTTCACCACTTTCTTGGCCGGGATCTTGATGGCCTGGCCCGTCGCGGGATTGCGTCCCATGCGCGCCTTGCGATTCACGAGGACCAGCTTGCCGATGCCGGGCAGCGTGAAGGTGTTCTTGGCATTCTTGTAAGCCAGCTCCGCCAGCAGATCGAGCGTGGCCACCGCCTGTTTCTTGCTGATTTGCACCTTGTCGGCGATCGTGGCAGCAATGGCGGATTTGGTCAGAGGTTTAGCCATAATTTTAATTTTGGTTTGATTCGGTTGTGAAACCGAGCCCTTATGTAAACACCCGGCCCGCCCGGCGCAAGGACAAAATGGCGTTTTTCTTCGGGAAACCGCGCTTTTTCAACTCGCGGTTGCCAACCGGCCGCGCCGATCCTAGTATTCCGGAAACGCGGTGTCGGGCTGACCGGATGGATTTATGAACACGCATAGGGGAGAGGGCCGGGTGCGAGTGGGGCTGTTGCAGACGCGGTGCGATGCCAATCCCGCGGCCAACCTGGACCGCTCCTTGGGGTTGGCGGAGGAAGCGGTCCGCCAGGGAGCGCAAATCCTCTGCACGGCCGAGCTCCATGGCTCGCACTACTTCTGCCAGACGGAGGACCATCGGCACTTCGCGCTGGCGGAGCCGGTGCCGGGGCCGACGACAGCCGCATGGCAGGAGTGGGCTGCCCGGCGGGGCGTCGTGGTGGTGGCATCGCTGTTCGAGGAGCGCGCCCCCGGCCTTTACCACAACACCGCGGTCGCAATCGACGCGGACGGCACGTTGCTGGGACGCTACCGCAAGATGCATATCCCGGACGATCCGGCCTATTACGAGAAGTTCTATTTCGCGCCCGGGGACCTGGGTTTTCGGGTCTGGAACACCCGTTTTGGGCGGATTGGGATCCTGATCTGCTGGGATCAATGGTATCCCGAGGCAGCCCGGCTGACAGCGATGCAGGGCGCCCATATCCTGTTCTACCCGACCGCCATCGGCTGGCACCCGGCCGAGCAGGCCGATCCAGGCCCGCGCCAGCTCGATGCCTGGGAGATCATCCAGCGCAGCCATGCGATTGCCAACGGCTGTTTTGTGGCCGCCGTCAACCGGGTGGGCTTCGAGCCCTCGCCCCCCGGCGATGGGCTCCAGTTCTGGGGCCGCAGCTTCGTGGCGGGGCCAATGGGCGAAATTCTGGCGCGCGCGGGCCAGACGCAGGAACAGGCGCTGGTCGCGGAGCTGGACTTGGCCCAGGTGTCGGCCACACGCCAGCAATGGCCATTCTGGCGGGATCGGCGGGTCGATGCCTACGGGGGGATCGCCGCCCGCTGGGCAGATGCCCCTGGCCCGGCCTGATCCGGGATCACCAGAACATACGATGCGCGATCGTCGGCCGACTGCCTGGGTAACGGGAGCGGGAGGGTTGATTGGCAGCCACCTGGTGCGCACAGCGGCCGCCTGCATGCCGGGATGGCGCGTGATCGCACTCACGCGGGACCGGCTGGACCTGACCGACGAAAAGGCGGTGCGCGATCTCTTCGCGCACTCGGCGCCTCAGTCGATCATCCACTGCGCCGCGCTGAGCCGCAGCCCGGCCTGCCAGGCGGACCCGGCTCTGGCCAGCCGGTTGAACGTCGATGTGACCGTGCACCTGGCGCGGCTGGCGGAAGCCCAGTCGTTTCTGTTCTTTTCGACCGATCTCGTGTTCGACGGCCGAAAGGGCTGGTATGTCGAGTCGGACCCAGTCAATCCGCTGGGCGTCTATGCGGAGACCAAGGCGAGGGCCGAGGAGATCGTCCATCGCAATCCCGGGCATACCGTGATTCGAACTTCGCTCAACGGGGGGGTGTCGCCCTCGGGCGACCGTGGATTCAACGAGCAGCTCAGGCAGGCATGGCGGGCCGGCCAGGTGCCGCGGCTGTTCACCGACGAGTATCGATGTCCTCTGGCGGCGGAGGTCACAGCCCGCGCAGTCTGGGAATTGGTCCAGGCCGGTCGGAGCGGCTTGTATCACCTGGCGGGAAGCGCCCGGCTTTCGCGGTTCGAGATCGGCAAGCTGGTCGCCCAACGCTGCCCGGAGCTGAATCCCCGTTTCGAGGCCGCGTCCCTTCTTCAATACGAGGGGGCTCCCCGGGCGCCCGACACCTCCTTGGACTGCGGCCGCGTCCAGGCCTGCCTCTCCTTTCGGCTGCCCGGCCTGGCCGAATGGCTGGCGGCCCATCCCGAGGCGCCGTTCTGATCAGAGAGCGCTCTGGGATGGCGCCTCGGGCGCCGGACGGACCACCATCGCGCTGCGGTCCGTCAACAGCTCGACCGCGCCGTCGAGGGCGGTGTCCAGCAGCGTGTGAGGCGGGAACTTCGCGGCGACACAGAGACGCCCCTTCGCGCTTTGAAGCTCGGCGATCTCCTCGACAAGATAGGCCTTGAAACCCATGCCGTCCGGCAATTCAAAGCATGCGTTCTCGGGCAGAAGAAAACCCTGGAACTGCCTTTCGCCGCGCGCATTGGGTTCCCCCAACTTACCAATCATGAGTGGCATAAGCGGAATGGGTGAAATCGATCAGGCCCGGATGCCAATGCTGCCGCCCGGCGTCTTGAGCCGCCAGCGGTAGG
Source organism: Verrucomicrobiota bacterium (assembly GCA_022711435.1). GTDB lineage: Bacteria > Verrucomicrobiota > Verrucomicrobiia > Limisphaerales > UBA1319 > JAGMXM01. Next base: position 25,433 of record JAKLFB010000008.1, on the reverse strand, counting down.
ACGAGTTGTAGTAGACGGTGACGAACTGCTGCGAGGGCGGGGCATAGACCGTCGTTGTGCTTTGCGGCCCCGCGATGGTGGCTGCGTGGGCGCCGCCATCATAGACATACGCCACGCCATCGGGACCGGTCTCGACCAAGCCGGGCCAGGAGAGCGGCTGCGTTTGGAGGATCCGTTGTCCGTTGATCTTGACTTCACCCCGGTCGGGTCGAATTTCGAGCGCCATGAGGTTTGCAGGTTGAGCCAGACGGATGACCGGCCTGGCGGATCAGGACCGCCTTTTGCCCGCCCACCCATAACTCAAAAGATGTTCCGGGCTCCGGCCGTAAGACCTCGGCATTCCAGACCAGCGATCCTTCGTGGGCGAGCCGGCAGGTGTTTACATTCGCGTCTTCGACCCACAGTACACCATTCAGCCGGCGGATCAAGGAAAATCGGGTTGGGTGGGGATCGCTGCCGGCCTCGAGCTGCACATCGCAGATTCCGTCCACCCCAATGGGGCGGTCCAGGCTCCATCGCGCCAAGGTGGAGCGCGCTTCCGGATGTCGGTCGAGCAGCCAGCGGATCAGGAAATTCGCGTAGGCAGCGCGCGCCTCGCCGCAGCGCATGTAGATGGCTTTGGATCCCCACAGATGGCTGCAGAGCGGATTCTTCTCGAGGTGGCAGTTGGCGTGGACGCGAGCCAGCGGCTGGACTGCCATGCCTGCTCGTGCCGCGCACATGGCCAGCAGGCGCTGCTCGGCGAAGATCATCGGATCCGACGTCAGGCGCAAGCCGGGCGGACTGCCTGGCGGCGGCTGCCATGGGCGGCGGGAGTAATCCTCCATGAACCGGATGGCGGTTTCGCAGTAGGATTCCAGCAGCGCCGGCGATTCGATATAGACCACGGCCGCATTGCATGGGTCGACGTCCCAGCGCCAATCGGCCCCCTGGAAGCCGTAGCCAGCGAAAAGCTCTCGATCCGATCGGTACCAGCTCCACTGCCGATCCTCCATGTGAAGGGCCATGACCGGTCCGGCCGGGCGCAAAGGCTGCCAAAGGATGGCGTCGATATCGACGCCAGCGCACGGCGGCTGGATGGCGCGGTAGGCGTAGAGCTTGCCGCCCGCCCAGAAGATATCGGGACGGAGGCCGCGCGGGATGTCATCGAGCGCGGTGCTCACATGGCTGCCGTAAACCCAGGCCAGCCCCGATCGCTCGACAAACTCGCGCCCCCGCCGGTCGGTCACGAGGTGGATCGGCGCATGCCGCCGGATCTCGAGCGCGCTCGTCAGCCAGGTCAGAAACTCGAAGTCCCACAGCTCGATGAGCGGGTCCGGTCCCGCCGCTGGCTCGAGCAGGAACGGCCGGGTCCAAAACACGTGGAAATAGGTCATGCGGGCGCGGATTCGATATTGGCGAACGTGGACTGCCAGGGGACCTCGTACATGCCCAGGGGTTCCGCGATGGATTCCAGCATCATCGGCGCCAGCTGGAGAAAAGTGGCGGCCAGCTCCGGGGCGTCGCGCCGCACGGCCTGCCAGGTGGCCTCGGACACGTAGATGCAGTCCGGACCCACCACGCGCTCAATTCGGCTGGCGATGTTCACGTCGCGGCCGAACACGGTGAAGTTCGAAACGTGGGCCTCGGATCCCATGAACCCCACGGTGGCGACGCCGGAGTGGATCGCGCTGCCGATCTTGAGGATCGGCAGGGACTCGAGGAGGGGCTGATGGCTGGCATCGCGCTGTGCATTTTCCGATTCTCGGCGCCTGTTTTCGGCCAGGCGCAACTGGTTGAGAGCATGGATGGACTTATGGACAGCAAGGGCGGCCTTGACGCAGCGGAGGGCGTGGTTGGGGCAGGCCAGGGGAGCCCCCCAGAACGACATCACGCAATCCCCAATATACTTGTCCAACGTGCCGTCGTAGGCCTTCACGATGTCCGCCACCCGCCCCAGATACAGGTTCACTGTCGCGAGCGTCTCCCGCGCCTCCTGATCAATCACGCTCTCCGCCGCCGCGCCAGTCAACTGCCGCTGCCGCAGCTGGACGAGGTTCCGCTCGTGACGCTCCTCCACGAATCGCGTGAAGCCGCGCACGTCGGCGAAATAGACGGTGACCTCGCGCCGGGAGCCCCCCAGGGCCGATCCGCCCTCGTGCACGAGGAGGTTAAACACGTTGGGCGACACCATCCGCCCGAACCGGCGATGCATCTCGCGGCGATCCATCCGCTCCCGGATCAGCCGGTAGCTGAACCAGCAGATGTAAGTCATCAGAACGGATCCAGCCAGGGGCAGAACCATGGGCAGCCACCAGCGATAGCGCTCGTAAAGCCAGACTGCCAGGAAGCCGTATCCGAGCATCAGCCCCAGCGTCCCGGCCAGCGCCCAGGGCGCCCGGAACCGCCATCCCAGCAGCGCCGAGATCCCCCCCAGAAATACGATGAGCGCCAGCTCCACAGCCAGGGGCGCGCGAAGGATAAACCGGTTGAGGATGATCGAATTGGCGACGTTGAGATGCGACAGGCAGAGGGGCGTCTGGCGGCCCACCGGGGTGGCGCCCCAATCCGAAAGATTGCTCCCGATCCCCGCCGAACCGATCAGCACCACCTTGCCGCGCCAGCGGCTGGGCAGGCCGGGCTGACGCTCGCGTTCGCGCGCTGCGGCATACACCCAGGAGTATCGCGCCTTCTCGATGCGATCCTCCTCGGTCCCGATGGCCCAATCGATGTAGAGGCGGCGGCTCCGGTCCACGGGTATGACCCGGGTATCGCCGCGGGGCGAGCGGAGCGTGATGCGGCCCGACTCCACGATCGCGCCGTCGAGGTCGAGATCGAGCGCGCGGGCCGCCAGCACGATTCCCATGTGCCAGACCCTGCCCAGATCGGGATCGTCCACAAACGCAGGCACCCGGCGCAGCGCGCCGTCGCCGGCTGCCGAGAGGCCGCGGATGCCGTCATGGCCCAGGGCGGCTGCCGACTGGCTGAACAACGGAGGCAGGGGCTGCAGCCGAATCGCGCCATTGGATACATCCTGCGCCGACGTCGCCAGCACCACGTTCCCGGCAGCCGCCATCTCCCGGGCAAAAAACTCGTCCGAGCTGAGGTTCCCGACCCTGTTTTCCGCGTAGTCGCGGTCCCGGTCGAAGAAGAACAGATCCAAGCCGATGACGCGGGCGCCCTGGGCCTTGAGCTCGCGGATCACCCATCCATGGATCTGCCGGGGCAGGGGCCAGCGATAGCCGCCGGCCTGGCTCAGATCGGCCAGGCTGTCCTCATCCAGATAGACCATGCCCAGGTCGGAAGCCACGGGGTGAGGGCGCGCGGCGGCCCGAGCCGCTCGCGCATCCAGCGCCCACCCTTCCAGACGCCCGATCCAGCTCGCGCCCGCCGAGTAGCGCGACCATGCGTGCCCCATGCAGACCCCGCCGATCACCAGCAACGTGATCCACACCGGCGATAGCCGGACAAGGAGGCGGTTCACGTGCTATTAGATCCATATTTCGGCCTTGAGCTCAAGCCTGGAGAATCCGAGCTTGGCGCAGCGCCCCCTCGCGCATAACCTGATGCCATCCACCGGAGAACCATGACGAGTTGGCTGCAGACGGCTGGAGGGGGCGGGTGGCGGGACTGGCTGGAGGCGGGGCTGAGCCTGCTGTATCCGGAGAACTGCCAGCATTGCGCCCGTGAATCGGCCACGGCGGCCCAGGGATACATCGGCGAGGAATGCCGGCGGCAGGTGCGGTGGATCCGGCCCCCTTTCTGCGAGCGGTGCGGCCTGCCGTTCGCAGGGGACATCACCGTGCGTTTCGAGTGCGCCAACTGCCGCGAGCTGGACCTCCAATTCGCCTGGGCCCGGTCGGCCGTCTCCGCCCAGGGGATGATCCTGGAGGTCGTCCATCGATACAAGTACGGGAGGGCGCTCTGGTTCGAGCCATTCCTGGCGGGGCTCTTGACGGCCGCTGCGCGGCCCACCCTCCAGGAGGAGCCCTGGGATGCGCTCGTCCCGGTCCCGCTGCACCCGGTGCGACTGCGCGAGCGCGAGTTCAATCAGGCCGAGCGATTGGCCCGGCGGCTGGGAGAGGCGGCCGGCCTGCCGGTCCAATCCCGCTGGCTCCAGCGGATTGCCCGTACACACACCCAGACTCAGCTGAGCCGAGCCGACCGGATCGACAATGTGCGCCGGGCTTTCCAGGTGCCGGAGCGGATCGATCTGAGCGGGGCGCGGATCGTCCTGGTCGATGACGTGCTGACCACGGGCGCCACCACCAGCGCTTGCGCGACCGCCCTCCGCAAGGCTGGCGCGGATCGAGTGTCGGTCTGGACCGTTGCCCGGGGACTGTGGTAATATGCCGCCGCATGCGGGTGGAAGGCTCGAAGGGCCAACACCGCCCGCCCAATATCATTTATGGCCACTACGCCGTTTGCCCGGAAAACCCTCGGTGTCCAAACCAATGAGCCGGCCAAAATCGCGCCTCCGCCCAGCGCTTTTCCCAAAAAGCCCCGGGTGGGCAACGTCCGCAAGCGCGACATCCCGGAGGGCATCTGGACCAAATGCCCGAAGTGCGCCACCATGCTCTACGACAAGGAGCTGGATGAGAACCTCAAGGTCTGCCAGTCCTGCAGCCATCATTTTCCCATCGGGGCCCGCGAGCGCATTCATTCTTTGGTCGAGACTTGCTCGTTCCAGGAAATGGACGCGGGCATGGCCAGCGTCGACATCCTCGAGTTCACGGGGGCGGCCTCGTATCGCAGCAAGCTTGAAAGCTACCAGAACACCACCGGCCTCAAGGACGCCATCGTCACCGGCATCGGCCGCATCGGCGATGTCCGGCTCGCGCTGGGTGTGATGGATTTCAGCTTCCTGGGCGGCTCGATGGGATCGGTCGTGGGGGAGAAGGTGACCCGGCTGATCGAGACCGCGACCGGCAAGGGATTGCCCCTGGTGATCATCTCGACCAGCGGCGGCGCCCGGATGTACGAAGGCATGTTCAGCTTGATGCAGATGGCCAAGACCAGCGGCGCCCTCGGCTATCACGCCCGAAAGAAGCTCCCTTTTATCAGCGTGCTCACCCATCCCACCACCGCCGGCGTGATGGCCAGCTTCGCCAGCCTCGGCGACCTGATCCTGGCCGAGCCGGGCGCGATGATCGGCTTTGCAGGCCCCCGCGTGATCAAGGATACAACCCAGTCCGAGCTGCCGCCCGGGTTCCAGACCGCCGAGTTCCTGCTCGAGCACGGCTTGATCGACGCCATCGTGCCGCGCAAGGAAATGAAGGAGCGCTTGATCGACTGCCTCCAGTTCATGAGCGCCAGCGAACGGATCGAGCCCTAGCCTGGATTCGCGAGAATACCATCGGCTGGCGGGCGCGCGTTTGGTTTTGCTGGAGCGATTCCGCTGAAGTGCTACCCTTGGCATCGCATTGCTGGATCGAAAGCTAACAACCATGAACACGAACGCACACCCCATCATAGCCGCATCCACGAGCCGCCGCGGCTTTCTCCGAACATCCGCAGCGCTGGCCGGGACGGCGTGGATCGGCGCGATGGATCCGGCCCGCATGGCCCACGCGGCCGGCAGCAGCACCCTCAAGCTCGGCCTCATCGGCTGCGGCGGGCGCGGCACCGGCGCCGCCGGAGACGCGCTCGGGAGCGATGCGGGCGCCGAGCTGTGGGCGGTCGCCGACGTCTTCCCGGAGCCGATCGAAGCCTGCATCAACTCCCTGGCTCCCAAGTTCCAGGATCGGATCCAGGTGCCGCGCGAGCGGCGCTTCACCGGGCTGAACGGATACCGCGGTGTCATCGAGAATTGCGACGTCGTTCTGATCGCCTGCGCCTCGCGGTTCCATCCCGATTACGCGCTGGCCGCCGTCCAGGCGAGGAAGCACGTGTTTGTCGAGAAGCCCGCGGCGGTGGATGTCGCCGGTATCGAGAAGATCCTGGAGGCGGACGAGCAATCGAAAGAGAACGGGACGGGCGTGCTGGCTGGGGTGACGTATCGGTACCACCTGGGCCGGCGCGAGGCGGTGCGGCGGATCCAGTCGGGCGAGATCGGCGACATCGTCGCCATTCAGTCCGATTTTCTGCGCGCGCCCTACCGGGTGGTCGAGCGCCGGCCGGAATGGAGCGAGATGGAGTACCAGTTCCGCAACTGGTATCACTTCACGTGGCTCTCGGGGGACGACATCCCTCAGTCGCTCATCCACAACGTGGACTCGGCGCTATGGGCGCTGGGCGACGCGATGCCGGACCATGCCTATGGGATGGGCGGGCGCTCGACGCATTTCCAGGGCTCGATGGGCACCTCGTTCGATCATCACCATGTCACCTACGAGTACGCCGACGGCCGCTGCATCTACGCCTCCTGCCGGACTGCCGCCGGCTGTTTCGGCTCGAACAAGGACGTGTTCCACGGCACGAAAGGCCGCTGCCACTTCGCGGGTTTCCAGGCGCCCTATTTCACCGACCTCAAGGGCAACGTCACATGGCGCGCAGATGAAGCGTCCTCGAAAAGGTCGCCCTACGAGCAGGAGCACCTCGAGTTTCTGCAATCCATCCGCGCGGGCAGGCCGCTTCAACGCGCCAAGATCCTGGCCCACTCGACCCTCGCGACCGTGCTCGGCCAGCTGGCAGTCTATACCGGCCGCAAGATCACGTGGAAGGAAGCTCTGGATTCCAGGTTCGCTTTCCCGCCGCGGGGCGAGATCACGATGGGCATCGAGCCGCCCGTCCAGCCGGGCGCCGACGGGATCTATCCCGTCGCCGTCCCCGGGAAGACCCAGTTGCTGTAGCGGCTGGGCCCGCTGACGGGAAAGGCCTGGCGATGCGGATCAGCGGCTGCCGCCGCCCCGCATGGCGCGCACGATCTTGGCGCCCGTCACCTTCGTGGCGCCGCGCTCGGAGGTCAGCTCGCCCTCGATCTTCGATTCGACCAGCTTGCCGGCGAACTTCATCTCGAAGGTGCGATCCCCGAACTGCTGGGCCAGGTTGAACGCGACCTGGTCGCCCTCAAACTGGATTTTTTCCACCGGTGCCGCTCCATACAGGCCGGTGAGATCCGGATTGACACGAAGCCGTTGCTTGCGGGTGCCGCGGTCGGTGGTGAGGTCCAGGATCCAGTCGCCAATCAGGGCGGCGCCCAGGCGCTTGCCTTCCGCCGGCGACTCGCCGCGCTCGGACTTAAAGACGCCGGTCAAGGCGTCCCGCTGCAGCGTGCCCTCGAAGGTCGAGGTCCACTCCCGATCCTGGATCTTGGTGGCCCGTTTGAAGCGGAGCGTGTTTTGTTCCAGCACCACGTCAGTGATTTGGCTTTCGCCCCGCTGGCTCTGCCACTGGCCCGTGAGCGTGTTGTCCGCGCCAGGCCGGATGACAAGCTTCCCCTTGACCTCGCGCTCGCCCATCTTGACGGTCATGTCCCAGTCGCCGACGGCGCGGGACATGCGCGGGCGCCGTTCTCCGGCGAACGCGTACTCGCCGCGATCGCTCGAGACGGTCCCGGAAAGCTGGCGGTTGGCGATGGCGCCCTTGAACTGGGATTTCATGGTCTCCCCGTTGGGAATGCGGAACACCTGCGTGAACGTGAGCTGCCCGTTCTCGAATCGGACATCCTCCAGGTCGGTGATCCCCCAAAAGCTGATCCACTGGCCCGTCAGATCCCCTTGCTCGCTCCGGGAAAACGAGAGGATGGATTCCATCGCCCGCCCGTTGAACTCGGCCTTGACGAGCCACTCGCCGTAGGGCCCGGCGCCGCGCGGGGCTTGCCCCCAAAGCGGAACAGCGAGCGCGGCAAGCGCCAGCCAGGAAAGCAGACCGGATCCCGTGAGAAATGATGCGCGTTTCATATGCCTGTAGCGTTTGTGTTCTTTCGGTGCTGCCCGCACTCTAAGCCCCGCGCCCAGCCGGGACAAGCGCCAAATCGGCCGATCTCCGCGGCGGGGCAGGACGAAATGTTTCGGCTCGCGGCGCGTCCAGCCCCAGTTGGGCGGCCGCTCGCATTCCGTCTTCTCTCTCCTCGAGGGCCAACGGAGGAGCGGGCTTGGCAAGGATCTTAGGGGCTGTCAGAAAATAACCTTTGCACTTTGTCGCCAGCGCCGTGGGGGCAGATGCGAGGCGCGACGAAGGAGCATAGCCTTGACCTCTGTGACTGAGGAGCAACGAAGCAGATGCCCCCACGCTGCGGCGACCCGCGGGGCTGCGGCCATTGGGCTTGGGGGCTTTGTCGCTCACTCCTCACAGACCGCTGGCGGGTATGCTCGTCGCTCGCTCCGCGCCCGCAAGCCCAATGGCCAGCAGCAAAGTGTAAAGTTTATTTCCTGACCGCCCCTTACCGGCCCCGGGCGAAAAAATACCAAAGCGCGAGGTGCAGGCCGGTGCTGATGACCAAGACGACGGCGAATGCCGGATGGCGGGTCTTGTGACGAAACACCGATCGGCCGATCCAGGCGCCCGCGACACCGCCCACGGCCGCCAGGAGATGAAGGACGATCTCCGGGATCCGCGGGCTGCCCGGCCGGCGGGCCTGCCATTTGTCGATGCCGTAGGCCGCAAACGCGGCTGCCGAGAAGCTCCCCCACCATGCCCACCACCCGGGCAGCCCGAGCCCGAGCCGCAAGGCCAGAAACCCGCCCAACCCCGCGGCCAAGCCAACCGTCAGCCAGGTTTGTTTCGGACGTTGCATCAACCCATAGGGTGTTCAATACAAGAACTGCCGCCTGTGATTCGGACGGCGACTCTCACGGATCCCGCAATCCGCCCATGGCTGGGGCGGCCGGTCATCGGTCTCCCCCGCGGACGAGCGGATCCCAGAAGCGGGAGTTGACGAGCCCGCGCTGGCCACTGGATATCGGGTCGGAAGGCGGATTGATGGCCGCGCTTTTCCGGGCTTCGGCATGGCCGTCGTTGAACACCACGATGCCATTGCCGGCGTGCCGCGATTTGTCGATCCCCTCGAGCGTGCTGGTGCCGGGGCCGTCGCTCATGCCTCCGGTCGGCCACCAGAGGCTGCTGCTCCACAATCCATCCGGCTTGGGCATGCCGTCGCCGACGCAGATGTTTTGCGCCGGGAATCGGATGCTCGTCCGCTTGAAATTCGGCGCCGTGGCGAAGGCGATGCCCCCCACCTCCACGGAATGCGCCGGGTAGGGATGAACGCCGAGGAAATAGGCGTTCATGCCGTAGCCGACCGAGTGCGGATCGAACTTCCACTCCCAGCGAACTCCGTTATCGAAGCGCTTGCCCTTGATGCTGGGACACCGGAAGAAGTTGCTGGCGCTGCGATTGCCGTAGCCCACGATCGTTCGCCCCCACCAGTTGGTCAACGACGCATTGGCGTCTTCGGTCCGCAGTCCCTCGTTCCGATGTCCGGGGAAGGTGTTCCGGTTGTCGTCGGTGTAGAGCTGCATGAAGAGGCCGATCTGGCGGAGGTTGTTCAGACAGGCGATCCGGCTGCCCTTCTCTTTGGCGCGCGCCAGGGTGGGCAGCAGCATGCCGGCCAGGATGGCAATGATCGCGATCACCACCAGCAGTTCAATCAGCGTGAAGGCCCGCCTCCCCTTCGAGATGTAGTCCATGGGAAACTGGATCCTGGGCTTTTGAATGCTGGTGGCTAGAGACGGAATCGAACCGCCGACACAAGGATTTTCAGTCCTCTGCTCTACCAACTGAGCTATCTAGCCACTCGGCCCGCAGCGTTGAATGTGCCGGGCCGCCGTCCGGTTGGCAAGGCAAAATCCAGCGCGACGCGAAGCAAATTGGATTGCGACCGGAGAGGGGTTGCGATACAAAGGCAGCATGGCGCTGATGCTCGATTCTTTGCGAAAGGAAGTGATCCGAGCCCACCTCGAACTGGTCCGACGCGGTCTGGTGATGGAGACGTTCGGGAATGTGAGCGCGTTCGACCGGGCCAGCAAGGTGGTGGTGATCAAGCCCAGCGGGGTGCCCTACGAATCGCTGCGCCCGGAGGATCTGGTGCTGACCGATCTGCAAGGCCGCACGGTGGCGGGAACCCTTCGGCCCTCGACGGACCTTGTCACGCACCTGGAGCTGTATCGCGCCTTGCCGGAGGCGGGCGCGGTGATCCATACGCATTCGCGCTTTGCCACCATCTGGGCCCAGGCCAAGCGGGAGATCCCTTGTGTCGGCACCACCCACGCCGACTACTTCCCCTGCGCCGTCCCTGTCACGCGCGATCTGATGGCGCGCGAGATCGAAGCCGATTACGAGTTCAACACCGCCATGCTCATCGTCAAGGAGGTGCGGGACCGGTTCCCGCTCGACATCACCGCCGTCCTGGTCGCCAGCCATGGCCCCTTCTGCTGGGGGCCGACCGTCGAAGCCGCCTTGCACTCCGCCAGCATCCTCGAAGAAATCGCCCGGATGGCGTATTACACCATGACGCTCAATCCGGCAGCGGCGCCCATCTCGAATCACCTCCTGAACAAGCATTACAGCCGCAAGCACGGCCGGGATGCTTATTACGGCCAAGCCCCCGCCACCTGAGCCGGGCCGGCTCGGTCACCGTTTCGCCACAGCCCGCTGGGCGAGCTCGGCCTGAGTGGATTCGCGGAGCGCCTCCAGCTGCGGCCGCAGCTGGTCTTTGTCCTCCCGCATCATCCGGTCGATGAACAAGATCCCCTGGAGGTGATCGAACTCGTGCTGGATGACCCTGGCAAGCAATCCGCCGCACCGGAAGCTCAGCCGCTGGCCCCGGATGTCGAGGGCTTCGACGTCGATCCGGGCTGGGCGCCGGATTTCGGCGAACAGATCGGGGAAACTGAGGCAGCCCTCGACGCTTTCGACGGGCGCGCCGGCGGCCTTCCAAGCGGGGTTGAACAGGACCATGGGCATGAAATCGTCGACGCGAGCCTCCTGGCCGCCCAGCTCGATCGAGGAAGGCCGGTCGGTGACGCCGCGGACGTCAATGACCATGAGCTGAACGACTTGGCCCACCTGCTGCGCCGCCAATCCCACCCCGTGCCCTGCCCGCATCGTTTCGATCATGTCTTCCGCCAGGCGGGCCAGGGCGGGCGTGACGGCCGCGACCGGCTGCCCTTTTTTCCTCAGGACAGGGTGGCCATACCTGACAATTTCGAGCTCCATCGGCTGCCTCATTCCTTGGGCCAGTCGCGAAGCATGCCGGCCAGCTGAGAAACCGCCGGGCTCTGGCCGGTTCGGACGTAATAGCCGCTGGTCGTCACCCCGGTGAGGACGCTCATCGCATTGTCCAATCCCAGCAGCTTGCCCAGGCAGAATCCGGCGTTGAAATGGTCGCCGGCGCCCGTGCTGATGAGCGGCTTAGCACAGAAGGGGCCCTGCACGGCCTGAACACCGTCGCGCCCGGCAGCCAGCGCGAAAGCCACCGGATGCACCACCAGCGTGCTCACCGGCACCCGCTCGAGGATGCGCGCCGCCAGCTGGACCAGCCCGGCTTCGGAATGATCGCTGAGCCCGAGCCCGAGGGCGTCTCCGATCTCGAACGCCTCTTTCTCGTTCAGGCCGAAGATGACGTCGAAGTGCCGCTGGAACTTCACGATGAGATCCAGCGCGCGCCGGAGTTCGGGCAAGGGCCGCTTCTCGGGATCGGCCAGGTCGAAGAACATGATCCGGCGCGGCCCGGCCAGCTTCGGGCAGAGCTCCGCGAGCAGCGACTCCCACAGATCGCTCATGTAGGGGATCATCGTCCAGTTCACGAAGCCGATCAGGTGATCGGACTCGAAATGCCGCTGGAACGGATCGCGGCCGAACCGCTCCTGGATATTCTTCCAGTTGACCTCGTTGAGCTGGACGGTGCTGCTCATCATGATCTTGCCGTCCTCGAACTCGAGGGCGTTGGTGTGCCCGGAATCCGAGATGCTGTGGACCTGGGCGCGCCGGGCGAAATCGGCGAACACGGGGTGGATGGCCGGGTAGCCGAGCGCTCCGAGGTAGGTCACCCGAAGGCCCAGGCTGCAGAGGGCGTTGGCCATGATCGGCCCGTTGCCGCCCAGCTTGGTGCGCTGGTTGACCAGCTCGATGTTCGTGCTCTTGCCCGCGGCCGCCCGAATCCGGTCGGCCAGCTCGGGGATGACCCGCATCCGGTCGAACGTCTCCGCATCCTGCCGCTTGCTGACCACATGGATGATCTCGTCGATGAAACCATCCAAACCCACAAACGCGGCCAGCTGGCCCACCCGCGCCTCGGCCGCTGCGAGCCGGCTGGCGCACTGTTCCCGTAATTCAGCGGAATTGATCATATGTCGATTGTTGGTCTTCTTACCCCATGACCCTGGCCTGCGCAACTGACTTTTTCGAGGCTGCGCTCCGAGCGCATTCGGGGCAGCCGCCAAGGCGGCGGGGCTCGGAACCCGGAGTCAATGCGATGTCATTCGGGCAGCGGCCGACCCCGCGTTTCCGGCGCCAGCCAGATCAGCACCATGCCGGCGACGTAGACGAGCGTGATGGTGGCGCTGGCCCGGGCATAGCTGTTGCCGAAATAGGCAATCAGCTCCCCCATCGAGATCGCGCCAAAGGCGGCCAGGATCCGCCCGAAATTGAAGCTCAAACCCTGCCCGGTCGCGCGCGCGCGGGTGGGGAACAGCTCGGGCAGATAGAGCGGCAGCCAGCCGTAGAAGGCGGCCGTCATCGCGCCCACCACAAACACCAGCACCAGGAACGCCGACCCATACGACCCCACCCACCGATACAGGATCCCGCAGCTCACCAGCGATCCCAGACACAGCAGGAAATAGGCCGGACGCCGCCCCATCCGCCCCCCGATCCACGGCCCGAGAAAGCAGCCGCCAATGGCGCCCACCGAGGTCAGGATTTGCGTGAGGGCCTTGGCCGCCGGCTGCTCGCCTCGAGTCAGCTGGTCCGCCCACAGCGGCAGCCACTGGACGGATCCCCACGTGCCGATCAACGCCACGGATGCGAAGGCGATCGCCAGGATCGTCACGCGCCTCAACCCGGGCGAAAACACCTCGCGCAACGGGTGCCCAGCCGCGCTCTGCACCGAATCCTTCCAGCGCCTGGACTCGGGCACATATCGCACAATGAACAAGGCGAGCAGGGCCGGGGCCGCCCCGGCCAGCATCACCCACCGCCAGGAGGTCGTTGTCACGTGAAACAACATCCCCAGGACGCCGATCAGACCGAAGCCGACGTTCGACGCGGCGCCGATGGCCCCCGCCAGCAACGGACGGTTCTTCTCCGGCCAGCACTCCATCACCAGCGCCACGCCCAGCGACCATTCGCCTCCCATCCCCAGCGCCGCCAGAAATCGAAAAACACCCAGCTGCCAGGGCGCGGCCACGAAATAACAGCAGCCCGTGAACAAGGAGTAGGTGAGGATGCTGACGACCATCGATCGCACTCGGCCGAGCCGGTCGCCCAGCCACCCGAACACCACCCCGCCGCTGGCCGCCCCGAACAGGAACATCGCCGTGATGATCCCCATCCACCGACCCACCTCGGCGTCCCCTTGCACCCCCAGCAGGTCCTGCAGCGCCGGGCGCGCTGCCAAGGGGAAGATCCCCATCTCGAGCCCGTCGAACATCCAGCCCAGAAACGCCGCCGCCAGAACCAGCCATCGCTCCCGCACACGGGACGCGTCATCCTTCCTGCTGTCGATCTCCATGGTCTTGATTGGATACAATGTGCGCCGGGGGGCTGCCGCCAGCGCTGGGTTTCAAGCGGGCGGGCCTTATCGCTGAGGGCCCTGGTGCACTGAGCCGTCCACCCGCACCTCATGGCCGTGATAGGGGCACCGGGCAAACACCGTGTCCGGATCCGCGCTGTCTTTCACGCCGGGCGAGACCAGGATATAGCTGATCAGGTTCGTGTCGAAGTCCGACCAGCTCATGGATTCCGGGCGGGGGCGCGGGTCGATCGGACAGACAAGGATTCGGGGCAAGGAGATCTCCTCCTTCATCTGGTCGAAGCGCGAGGGCAGCGTATCGTCATGGTCGATGGCCCAAATCTTGGCGCCCAGGCCCACCTGCTTCAGGTTGTTGACGCAAGCGATCGACTGCGCTCGGCCGCGGGCGGCGGTCAGCGCCGGGAGGGTCATGCCAGCCATGATCGCCACCGGGGGAACCAGGGTCGATGCAACCAGCGCCTTGGCCGGCTCCTGGTTCCCATTGTTCACCATGAGCCAGCCGTCCGGTATCCGCGCCGAGACACCCAGCGACTGCGCGGGCGCCTGCATCGCGAAGAACCGCTCGATCAGTTTCGCGGGCATGGTGGCCACCGCCTGGGGGCCCGCCCCTTCTCCCTGGGACCCCATCCCTTTCAGAACCTGGCGTTGCACATCCTGGATCGCGGCGCTGAATCTCTCGCTCAGGAACGAAAACGCGTTGCCCCGGGCCGGGATCCCCGGCGCGAGCCGCCGGAACTCGGCGGTCGCCTGGAGCCCCGGGCGCCTCCCCTGGCGCACCGCCGCCATGGTCTCGACCAGCGCGTCGCTCGTTGCGATCACCAGGTAATTCTCGAAGCGCGCCAAGGTGAACCGCACCGGCATGGGCAGCGGCGCCGGCACTTCCATCACGCGCATTCGCAGCCCCCCCTCGTCCTTCACGATGAGATTGGGATTCTTCTTCAGCTCGATTTCCATCCGGTCGAACACGGTGTCGTCCTTGACGGCGATGACCAGGGCCAGGGCGGGCTCGGGGATCTCGACGCCCGGCGGCCGAGGGATCGGCAGAGCGACTTTCCTTTCCGGGTTCAACGTCATCACGATGCCGGCCTCGCTCCCGAGGGATGCCAGCAGCCGATCCAGGTTGACCATGGTCCGCCGCTCGAACTGGACCGGAAACCGCGCCAGCCACCGGCTCGCTTCCGGAATGTCGGCCTGGCCAATCTCGGTTCGCACAATACCCCATAACGCCGCCAGGCTCAGGTCGTTGAACCACGCCAGCGCCGTGTCGGCCGGCAAGAGATCCAGGCCTTCGAGCGGATGCGGGTTCCCCCCGAACACCGCGCTCGCGTACCCCGGCGTGGCGCCCTTCTTCAACTGCACGATTGCCCGGGTGTGGTGCAGGCCCGGCGCCAGTTCCGTCGCGCTCATCCCGATGCCCCGGACGCTCTCCACACCGCTGTGCTGGACCATCCTGCACACCATCGAGAAGACCTCCTTGACTCTCGATTGCTGCTCCGGATTCATGCCCGGGAGGCCAAGAACCAAAGGCTCCCATTCCCGGATGCTCCCGGAAAGCCCCTCGAGCCAGGACGCTGGATTCACATACAAATAGAAGCTCCCGCCCGTCTCGAGGTGCCGCGCCACGTCCGCGTAGCTGGTCGGCGAAGAAGCCGATGGGACACGGGGCGCCAGGAGCGGCAGATCCGGCTCGGCCGCCGGCATCCACAATGCCGCCGCCAGCAACGCGCCGATCCATGCTGCTGGCCAATGTCTCCTTGTGCAAGCCGCCTTCTGGTGGGCAAAGGCTGGGAAGCAACGCCAAAAGAAGGTCTTCATACCTCGATGCTGAATCCGAATGATGGGGGAAGCAAGGCAAAAGGATCTGTCCGCACGCGGCCGCAGCACATCGCACAGCCCGCCCTGCCCCCATCCAGAACGGACTGCTGCAAGGGTCCTATTCTCCTCGAAGCTCAGCCTCGCCGAATCGCTGGCGCCAGCCATGTCGCACATGCAGCACAAAGACCGCCCGATCCGCCACCATGTAAAGGACGCGATAATTTGCACTGTGAAAGGGGCTGGTCAAGAACCGATCCCGGAAGCTGGACAGACCGCGGGCGCGGAGCTACTTTTTTTCATGATTGATCGCACGGGGCACGTCGAACATGCGCATGATTGCCATCCGTAATCGAGCCGCAGCTGCCGTGGCAAGCGGAGCTCTCGCCTGGACGCTGGCAGCGCCCGTCTCGGCGCCCGCCGTGGATCTCCCGCAGGCAGCTCGACCGCCGTCACCGCCAGGCATCCGGGGGACTGCCCCGCAGCCCGCCGCACACCCGGCTCCACCGGCCCGCATCGGCCCGGCCACAGGGAATGTCCGCCGCGCGCAACCCGCTCAGTTCGTCCAGGGCGTATCCGGCGTCGGACAAGGGATGCCTGTCGGCGGCGGACCGGGATGGAACGGCGGCGGCGGCATGCCGGCCTGGGGTATTCCCCGCGTGATCGCGGCGCCTGTGATCCCCGGCGGCGGATTGGCGAATGTCACGGTGCGGACGCCGGCCATCCGGAACCAGAACCTGGCCCGCTCGTTCTTCTATCCCGGACCGCGCTCACGCTGATCGACGACGCCATGCCTCTGTACGAATACGAAGTGTGCGATGGGGACTGTGCGATCTGCGGCGGCAAGTTCACGCTGCGCCGCCCCGTGGACGCGCCCGAGCTGACCCGCTGCCCCGCCTGCAAGAAGCCCGTGCGTAAGATCATCTCGAGCTTCAACACGCCCACGAAGCTCAAGCCGCTGTCGATCTCGGATGCCAAACAGGCCGGCTTCACCGTGCTCAAGCGGGTCAGCAAAGGCGAGTACGAGCGGCAGTGACCGCCTTGGGGTCTGTGCAAAAATTACTTCCGATTTTGGCGGGAGCGCCGCCGGGCCAGATGCGAGGCGCAAGGGAGGGAGTGTATCCCCAGCGATACTCGACCGACCGAGCAACGAAGCAAATGGCCCGGCGCCGCCCCGCCCCTGCGGGCTGGGGGCCTTGGGCGGCCTGGCTGTGTTGCTCCTCGCTCACAGACCGCGCGGGTATGCTCACTCGTCGCGACTTGCCAGCCCGCCCAATCCCCTCGAGCAAAATCGGAATTAATTTTTGCACAGACCCTTACCTTTCGGTTTGCCAGGTAGGGCGCGCGCTCCGCTGCGCGCCGGGCCGAAAGCTGCAGGGACCGGCTGAAGCCGGGACACCAAACCCGACAACGCTCAGGAACGGCGTTTATCGGCCGTTTTCCTTCTCCCAGGGCACGATCCATTGATAGATGGTGTGCTCGCCCTCGTAGTAGCCGCTGTCATCGGGATCGTCGCCTTCGAGGTTGAGGTGATGGACCTGGCGGGGCTTGGCGCCGCGCATGTCGAAGTCGTGGGAAACGATCCGGGACCCGGGCTTGAGCTGGGCCAGCTGCGGCATCAGCCGGACATTGAGCTCGGGCAGCAGGTAGAGGGTCACGACGTTGGCCTCGCGCAGGTCCAGGGTGAAGATGTCCGCCTCGCGGATGGTGACCAGGTGCTCGACGCCATTGGCCTTGACGTTGGCCAGCGATTCCTGGATGCGCTCGGGGTTGATGTCGAACCCGTAGGCCTTGACGCCGTATCTCTTGGCGGCGGTCACCACGATCCGGCCGTCCCCGCAGCCGAGGTCATACACCACGTCCCCCGGCTTGATCTCCGCCAGCTCGAGCATCTTGTCGACGACCTCCTGCGGCGTGGGGACATAGACGACGTCCGGATTGCGGGCGGGCTCGCGGTCCTCGGCCCGGAAGGGCGCCAGGGCGATCTTGAAGGCGATGGCGTGTTCGCACGGGATCTGCTCCGGGCGCTGGATGACGAGGGCGTCGGACTCCTGCTTCCATTCGACCGTCTGGGTGCTGCCGAGCAGCTGGACCGATTCGATCCGGCCGGAACCGTCCCTGCCGCTGCCCAGGGAGGGCATGCGGACATCGCGGGCTGGCAGGCCGAGACAGAATGCATACAGCGTGTCGCCCCGGACGGTGTATCGGATATCGTCGGCGGTGGGGGGGCGGCGGGTTCGCTCGTTGAAGCTGGCGCTGGCTTCGGCAAGGGGGCCGCCTTCGCCGAAGACCTTCCAAGGCCGCGTGCCAAAGATGCCCTCGCCGTTGATGGCCATCCATCGTCCCAGGGATTCGAGCAGCTGGATCTCGTCCTCGTCGAGGGTGCCGTCGCCGCGCAGGGGGACGCTCAGGAGGAGGTTGCCGTTCTTGCTGACGATGTCGATGAGCATGGTGATGACCGTGGCGGCGCTCTTGTAGCCATGGCGCTCGAAGAGGGGCCGGTTGTAGTGCCATGTGCCGATGCAGGTGTCGGTCTGCCAGGGGAACGGCTCGAGCTGGCTGCTGGCGCCCCGCTCGATGTCCCAGACCAGGGCGCGGCGCTGGGCTCCTTCGAGCCGCTTGGTGGTCAGGATGGCCTCGTTGCGCCCGGCGTGCCAGCTGGCGTTGGCGTTGTAAAAGTGAGCCGCCAGGCGCAGGCCCACGTTCTCGGCGTTCTGCAGCGGCAGCACGCTGTCGTCGAAATACAGCAGGTCCGGCTTGTGCTGGTCGATGAGGTCTTTCGTGCGGAGGAAGAACTTGCGGATGTAGGCCGAATCGGGCCTGGCGCCCACGGGATGATTCTGGGCGTAGAGATCCTGCGGGTCGTATCCGTCCCACCATTGGCCTTTGCCGTCGGCCTTGGTGAGCTTACCGTCGTACGGAACGCCCTCGAGCGGCCCGCGCTTGTCTGCCCCCTGCGCAACTTCATACCACGTCCAGGCGCGGGCGGAGTGGACGGTGACTCCGAACCGCAGGCCGGCCTGGCGCGCCGCCTTGGCCCACAGGCCCACCAAGTCCTTTTTCGGGCCCAGGTTCACCGAGTTCCAGGGCTGGTAGCGGGAATCGAAGTTATCGAAGTTGCAGTGATGGTTGGCCATCATGACGAAGTACCTCGCTCCCGCCCTATGGTAGAGCGCCATGAGCTTGTCCGGATCGAACCGCTCGGCCTTCCAGTCGTGGATGATGTCCTTGAACCCGGTCTTGGAGGGGTGCCCGCGGGTCTGGAGGTGGTGCTGGTATTGCGGGCTGCCTTCGATATACATGTTGCGCGCGTACCAGTCGCCCTGCTCGGGCTGGCACTGCGGACCCCAATGGGCCCAGATGCCGAACTTGGCGTCCCGATACCATTCCGGGACCTGGTAGTTCTTCTCGAGCGATTCCCAGGAAGGCTCAAAAACGCCCGGGTGGATCCGCTGCTCGGGCTGGTCCGCCGCGCCGAACACGGCTGCCGCATGACAGCCGGCACACGCCACGAGGACGGCCAGGAGCCGATGCCAATTCGAGAGGTTGGTTTTCATGGGTCGGGTGCTGTCGAATGGTCAACGCCGCAAAACCGCGCCGGCCCGGCGGCCAAGCATGGTCGAGATGCCGGCCTGCTGAATGGCCCGGGCCAGCTCATGCGCCAGATCGCGGTGGGTGCTCACGAGCAGCTCAGCCAGCTCGATCCCGGCCTGGGCTGCCTCGCTCCGGAACTTCGGGTCGCCCAGCATCGACTGGATCACGCGCGCCGACTCCGGATGCGGCACCGTGGCCAGGGCGGCCAGAACCGCCTTCTTGCCGGTGTCCTGTTTGGCCGCCGCCAGCGCCGCCAGGGCCGCCTCGACGCGCGCATCCAGCGGGGATCGACCCGAAGATTCGACCAGCCGAGCCACGCCCTCGATGGCGAGGGACTGTGCCCGCTCGGGTGCATCTGCCCGCCGGGCGATCGCCAGCAACGGCTGGACGGCATCGAGCGTGGGCCACCGGCCGAGAGCAACCAGCGCGCGTTCCTGGCTGCCGGCCCCGCCGCTGGCTGCCAGCCGATCGAGCGCGGCCAAGCCGGCTTCGGCGCCCAGGACGCTCAGGGCGCCAGCCATGGACGCCAGCTCGGCCTCGCGCCCGCCAGCCAGGGCCAGCAATTTCCGGGCGGCTGCTTTCTTGTCGGCCACCCGGGCCGCGATCGCCTCGATGGCGGCGCTGGCTTCGGACGACTTGTCCCGCGCCACCAGGCCGCCCACTGACTCGATCTCCCGCTCGGCGCCGAGCTTGCCCAAAGCAGCCCAAGCCGCCTTCTGCACAGCCGCATCGGGCTCAGCCACGGCCTCGAGGAGGGTCGGGATAGCGGCAGCCTGGCCGCGATCGGCCAGGGCGTTCAGCGCTGCCACGCGGAGGTTTGCCGGGCCGGCGCCGGCGGCCTTGCGGATCTCCGCCGCAGCGCCCTCGCCGGAAATGCGGGCGAGCGCAAGAACGGCGGCATTCTTGTCCGGCCCATCAGCGCCCGCGATGTTCAGCAGCGCCGGCACTCCCGCCGAGCCGCCAACCCGCCCCAAGGCCTCGATCGCGGCCCGGCGCACGTCCGGCTCCGGCTCCTGGACCGCCTCGATGATCCGTGTCTCGGCCGAGGAGTCCAGCACGCTCAGGACCTGGGCCCTGGCCGGCGCGGGCAGCGCCGCATACCGGTTGAGAAGCATCCGGCCGAACCGGGCGCCGGCGCCGCCTGCGATCCGGATCGCCACCTGCTGGAGCCGGGGCTCATTGCTGTTGAGCGCCTCCCGCAGCATCGGCCGCAGCACGGCGGGCGCGGCCGTTTCCATACCCGATAGCGCGGCAGCCCGCAGCGCCACGGGATTCTCGGCGGCCCATAGCCGCCGATAGAGGTCCTGTGCCGCCGCGATGTCGCCCCGCGCGCTCATGCGGCTGGCGGCTTCCATCAAACCCTCGCCCGCCGCCGGATTGCGTCCGAGCAGCGGCGCGAGCGCGGCGGCGGCGGCCGGAGTGGCGATGCGCCCCAGTGCCATGGCCGCGGCCGCCGCGGTTGCCTCGCGGTCCAGATGGCGGACGATCAGGGCCGCCGACTCCGCGTCCGCCCGTTGTCCCAGGGAATGAATCAGGCCGATCTGCTCGCGGGCTTCTCCAGCCTTCTCGAGCGCGCGGCGAAGGCTGGCCGACGCCTCCGGGGCGGGATTCTTCTCGAGCGCGCGCCGGGCGCAGTCGCGCAGCTCCGGCTCGTCTCCGGCCAGCAGCGAGGCGAGGGACGGCACCGCTTCGGCGCCGCCCATGTACTCGAGCTGCCGGACCATCCAGACCCGGGCCGGTTGCGGCGTGGCGGGATCGGCGGCCTGGGCGGCCAGGACCCGGCCCAGAGCCTCGCGCCGCGCCGCCTGGCCCGGCTGGGACGATTGCGAGGCCAGGTCCTGCAGCTCCATCTGGGCGGCATAGCGGGCGGACACGTCCGGATCGGCCAGGCGGGGAATGAGGCCGCGCACGGCGGCGGCATCGTCGGCTCCCGCCGCCGAGAAGGCCAGGCTGCCCAGGACGAACATGGTCAAGAAAGCTTTCATGGATCGAGCAAGTGGATCGGGGTTGAAAAGACGCGTGGGTTTCATGGTCATCGTCCAGGGATCAGATATAGACGTAGGGGGCGCGGCGGGGCCGATCCAGCCAGCGGCTGGCCTCGGGATCGCCAACGATCTGCTCTTGGGCCGGATCCCATCTCAGGGGGCGTTTGAGGCGCTCGGCGATCCCGCTCAAGTGGCAGATGGTGGCCGTCCGGTGGCCGATCTCAGCCGGGCAAATCGGCGGGCGCCGGCTGCGGATGGACTGGATCCAATTGTCGTCGTGGTTGCGCGATTCGTAAAGGCGAACGTCCGCAGGGCCGGGCGGCTGGTCCTTCAGCCCGGCCGGGACGGTGTCCAGCCGGTCTCCCCGGCTCACCAGCACCTCGCCCTTTTCGCCGATGAACCGGATCATATGCCCCTTCATGTCCGGATGATTGCGCAGGACTCGGACGCCGTCGCCATAGACATGCGTTTGGAATTCGGCGCCTTCGTAGCCTTTGGGGATGAACTCGACTGGGCCGGAATCGTCCTGGCCCAGCGCCCACTGGATGATGTCGAAATGGTGCGCGCCCCAGTCCCCGTTCTTCCGGGATCCATAGTCCCAAAAGCAGCGCCAGCCGCCGCCATAATCGCCTTTGACCCGATCGGGATGGTACGGATACCACGGCGTGGGCCCAAGCCAGCGGTCGTAGTCGAAGCCCTCCGGGATCGGCTGCTCCGGCAGCGTGCGGGGAGGCGGGAACTCGCCCAGGCTGGCATAGATGGTCTTGACCTTGCCGATCCATCCGTTTCGGACCATCTCGCACGCACGCCGGAAGGCGCGCTCGGACCGCTGCTGGGAGCCCACCTGCAGGATGGCCCCCCGCTGCCGCGCCACGTCGCTCATGATCCGACCCTCGCGAATGGTCAGGGTCATCGGCTTCTGGACAAACACGTCCTTGCCGCTGCGCATGGCGGCGACCGAGATGGGGGCGTGCCAGTGGTCCGGCGTGCAGATCATGACGGCATCAATGTCGCCCCGTTCCATCACCCGCTCGTATTCATGATAGGCGGCGCAGCCTTTGTAGGATCCGCTCGCCGTCCGCTGGCTGTAGGCGGACTCGACAGCGGCCTTGGCGGCTTGGAGCCGGCCGCGGTGCACATCGCACACGGCCAGGACCTGGACATCCTGGCGTCCCGTCATGCCGCCCCGGTGCCCACCCATCTGGAGGCCCATGCCGATCAATCCAATCGTGATGCGATTGCTGGGCGCATTCTGGCCCCAGAGGGCGCCCGGAGCGAAGCCGGGCATCGCCAGGGCCGCTCCGGCCCCAAGGGTTCGCTTCAGAAAACTGCGTCGCGTGGTCTTCATGGTGGAGATTCTCGAATCGCGCTGGAGGTTTGCTCTGGCCGTTGGACGGACAGGATCTGCGTTGGTCATACGCGGCGGATACTAGCCCGGATTTCTCTCGAAGCAAGCACACAACAACAACCCTGTAAAATCGGCCACCAAGCGCCGCGTGGGGGCACGCGGCCTACATCGCCTTGGCGGCCGCTTTGGCCCAGGAATCCCGCAAGGTCACCGTCCGATTGAACACGAGCTTGCCGGGCTGGCAGTCGCGGCTGTCCGCGCAGAAATAACCCAGCCTCTCGAACTGATAGTATGTTTCCGGGGACGCCCCGGCCAGGCTGGGCTCGACCCGGCAATCGGTCAGGAGCTCCAGCGAATGCGGATTGAGGAACGTCTTGAAGTCGCGGCCCTGCGGATCGGCATCGGGCTCGGGAACGGTGAATAGCCGGTCGTAGAGCCGCACCTCGGCCGGCAGCGCATGGGCCGCGGAAACCCAGTGCATCGTCGCTTTGACCTTCCGGTGGCTGGTCGGCCCCCCGGCACGCGAGCCGGGATCCATCGTGCACCGCAACTCGACCACCTCGCCCGCCGCGTTCTTCACCGCCTCTTCGCAGCGGATGACGCCCGCATACCGCAGCCGGACCTCCCGCCCCGGCGCCAGCCGGTAAAAATCCTTGGGCGGATGCTCCATGAAATCGTCGCGCTCGATGAACAGCTCGCGAGAGAAGGGCACGCGGCGCGTTCCGGCGGATGGATCCTCGGGATTATTGACGGCCTCGATTTCCTCGACCTGGCCCTCGGGATAATTGACGAGCACCATCTTCAGAGGCCGCAGCACGGCCATGACCCGCCGCGCGCGGCGGTTGAGATCCTCGCGAATGCTGTGCTCGAGGAGTGCGATGTCCGTCAGGCCCTCGTACTTGGTGACGCCGATCCGGGCGCAGAAGGTGCGGATGGCCGCCGGCGGCACCCCCCGGCGCCGCAATCCCGCCACCGTCGGCATCCGCGGATCGTCCCACCCGCCAACGAGCCCTTCATCGACCAGCTGCAGCAGCTTGCGCTTGCTCATCACGGTGTAGCCCAGGTTGAGCCGGGCGAACTCGATCTGCCGCGGCGGCGGCTGGGGCACCTGGAGCTGGGCCAGAATCCACTCGTAGAGCGGGCGATGCACCTCGAACTCGAGCGTGCAGATCGAGTGGGTGATGCCCTCGATGGAATCCGACAGGCAGTGCGCGTAGTCGTACATCGGATAGATGGTCCACTGGCTGCCCGTCCGGTGATGGTCCACGCGCCGGATCCGGTAGATCGCCGGGTCCCGCATGTGGATGTTGGGCGACCCGATGTCGATCTTCGCTCGGAGGGTGCGGGCCCCATCCGGGAACTCGCCAGCCCGCATCCGTGCGAACAGGTTCAGGTTCTCCTCGACGCCCCGGTCGCGGTAGGGGCTGGGTTTTCCGGGGCGGTCCGGCGCGCCCCGGTATTCGATCAGCTGCTCGGCCGTCAAATCGCACACATAGGCCCGCCCCATCCGGATCAGCTCGATCGCGTATTGATAGAGCTTCTCGAAATAGTCGGACGCGTAATACACCTGCGGCGCCAGCACCGAATCGGCCCAGCCGTCGATGAGCCATCGCACGTCCTGAATGATCGACTCGACGTACTCGACCTCTTCCTTGGCGGGATTGGTGTCGTCCATGCGCAGGTTGCACACTCCGCCGAACTGGCGCGCTATCCCGAAATTGAGGCAGATCGATTTCGCGTGCCCGATGTGGAGATAGCCGTTGGGCTCGGGCGGAAAGCGGGTGGTGATGGGCCGCCCCCACTTCCCGGTCTGGGCATCGGCCGCGACGATGTCGCGGATAAAGTCGGTCGCGCCGCTGTGGGGATCGGCGGGCGCTCCCGCCGCGGTTGGTTCGTTTGCGTTCGTCATACTTTTTGCTGTGCCATCCTATACGCAGGGGCATCCAACCGCAACGCCCGGCCGCAGGGCTGCGCCTGCGCGGCGGCGGGACCGATCCCCTGGCTCTTGGCTGTGGCGGGTCTCAAGGCTTCGCGTCTGCCGCCAGGGCGCCGCTTCCTGGCTGGCCGGCGCCCGCCCCCGGCGGGCACGACAGCGCGTTCACCAGCAGTCGGGGATAGACGCCGCCCTCGAACTCGGCGGCGGAATGCCCGGGCATGAAATAATAGATCCACCCCGCCCCGGCCGGCCGGCACCATCCGGCGGTGGCCTGGCGATAGACCTGGCCGCTCTTGGCGTCCCGATACTCGAGCCCGAGCAGCACCGTGCGCGGCCCTGTGTGCCGGTGATTCAGATAGACCTCCGTGTCCTCGAGATGAAACGCATCTCTCAGGGTGGCTGGCGCCGGCGCCGAATCGTCCGCGGGCCATAGGATCCGCTCGGGATACTCGATGCCCCGGCTGGTCACGCAATGGCCCGGGGCCAGGTTGACGATGCGCATCTCGACGCCCTCGGTCCACTGGTAGCCGCCCTGGTCGACCGGGCCCGCAGGCAGCTCCACCCCCAGAAACTCGAACCACCACCGGTTCTTCCGCTTGCCCGAGCTGATCGAGTGGTGCAGCACCAGGAGCCGGCCGCCGCCCCGGGTGTACTCGATGAGGGCTTTCTCGACCGGCTCGCTCAGCTGCCGATGGATGTAGACGCCGACGGCGGCGTGGCCGTCCAGCCGTGCCGGCATGCCCGCCTGCGTCACCACCCGCGCCTCGTAGCCCGCCTGCTTCAGATGGCGCGCCAGGATTTCCATGGCGGGAATCTCGTCCGCGACCAGCAGCACCGATTCGGCGGCGCCGCCCGCCGCCGCGGCCATCCACAGCACCGCCCACAGGATCCAGATTCGTTTCATGACGCGTTCCTTTCGCGATCGATGCATCCGATGTTTAGCAGACCGCCCTGCCGGAGCGCAACCCCCGCCTCTCCGTGCCGAGCCAATCCCCGGCGCCCTTCCCCCGCCGGCGGCCGGGCGCATCTCAGTTTCTTGCAGGGTTGAAGGCGGTGTGAGGGAACAGGAGGTGCCAGCGGCCGTTGCGCCAGAAGGTTTCGAGACACAGCAGGGCTTCGTCACCGCGCTGACTCCAGAACTGGCCT
>JAKLFB010000076.1 GCA_022711435.1 Verrucomicrobiota bacterium | reverse complement strand
TTTTGGATCGGCGGATTTGGCTGGCTCACAGGATCCGCCCTGGGGGTTGACAGAACGAACGCCCGCCGCCACCCGCCGACCACCCAATACCCCTGCTGAAAAACTACTTGCTTTTCACCAGAATCAAATATATAGATGCGACCCCATTGGCCCATCTTCTACAACCTGGCCGATGACCCTGCCGAAACCAACAACCTCGCCACGCGCGAGCCCGATCGCGTCCAGACCATGCGGCAAACCCTCGAACAACACCGGCAGGATCCCCGCCCGTGATGCTGCGATGGGGCCAGAAAAGGACGGTTCACCCAGGGCCTTCCCACATCTTACGGCGTGTCCAGCGGACTGCGCACCCCCAGCCCCGGCCGCCGCATGACATGCGTGTAGATTTGTGTGGTCGAGACGTCCTTGTGCCCCATCAACTCCTGCACGGTCCGGATGTCGGTTCCGCCCTCCAGCAGGTGCGTGGCAAAGCTGTGGCGGAGCACGTGCGGGGTCGCCTTCTTGTCCAACCCCGCCCGCCGCGCCCCCTGCCGGATGATATGTTGAAACGTCGCGTCCAAAAGGTGATGCCGTCGACGCACCCCGCTGCGCGGGTCCGTCATCAGCTCCCGGCTCGGCCACATCCATTGCCAGGCCCAGTCCCGGCCCGCTTCTGGCCACTTCCGCTCCAGCCCTTCCGGCAGCCAGACCCCGGCTCGGCCCCGGGCGCGATCCTCCTCGAGGAGCCGGCGCAACCGTTCCCGATGCGCCTCTAATCGCTCCACCAGCGCCTCCGGCAACACCGTCACGCGGTCCTGGTCCCCCTTGCCCCCGCGCACGATCACTTGGCGCCGCGCCATGTCCACATCCTTGACCCGCAGGCGCAGCAGCTCCATCAATCGCAACCCCGCCCCGTACATCAATTCCGCCATCAACCGCCCCGTCCCTTCCAGCGCCTCGAACAACCGCCGGGTCTCTTCCCGGCTCAGAACCACGGGAACCCGCAACCGGCGCCGCGCGCGCGTGAAATCGCCGAAGTTCCCCGGCTCTTTGCCCTCAGCTTCTCGAAGGAAAAACACAAGCGCATTGAGCGCCTGCTTTTGCGTCGCCACCCCCACTCGCTCCGCCGCCGCCAGGTGGCTCAGAAATGCCCTCACATCCTGCCCGCTGGCCGACTCCATCGGACGCGTCCCCAGAAACGCCGCCAGCCGCCACGCCCATCCCCGATACGTCTGCTCCGTCCGCCACGAGAGATGCAACACCCGCAATCGTTCGATCAGCCGCCGTTCCCAGTCGGTTCGGCCGAGGTCCGCTCGCCCCAACGACGGCACCCCCGTGAACGCATGCCGCCGCTGCTGCTGCCCCTCCCGAAAGAACCAGTTCAACCCCGCCTTCCACCCTGCCAACTCCGGGTTCATCCGAGAAGTTCTAGTCTGGAATGATGGAGGCTGTAGAGCTTGAGTTTCAAAAAGACCTCGTCTCGGAGTCCATACGTCTTGCGTAACATCGTCTTGATTTTGTTGTTGATTCCCTCGAT
>JAKLFB010000075.1 GCA_022711435.1 Verrucomicrobiota bacterium | reverse complement strand
GAATGGCATGAAGATAAGCCCTGACGTTTCATCGTGACAAGACTTTGCGCATCTCCTTTCTGGGCCGTGTCAACAGCTTGTGGGGCTTGGGCCTTCGTTTGACTGCACGGGGTTCCACCCGGTGAGGTCGATCCGGCACGATGTCCGAGGCGATCCAAGAGAGCAGCAACGAGTACAGTTCCGTCGCGTGCGCCGTGCCACGGAACAGACAGAGGTACGGGGCGACGGCCTCGAACCGCTGCCTCGTCCGGGCAAAGCTGAGCCGGTGCAGGGGCCGGTCGTGCTCCTGGGCCGCGTGCCACATCAAGGCCCGGATCAGGTCGTAGGCCAGAAAATGCATGAGAATCTCCTTGCGCACGACATCGGGACTCTGGCCCCGCAAGACCTCCATCCGCAACGTCGTCTTGAGGTCCCGCAGCCGCAGTTCTACGGTCCAGCGGTCGCCGTAGAGGGCGGCGATTTGTTCGCGCGGATACGCCACCGGATCGCGCAGCGTGGTCACCACCACCACAGTCCGGCTGCGAAAGCCTTTGACCTGCGTGTGGAACCGCAGTACCCGTACCGTCAGGGTTGCCGGCAACGCGGCCACCTCCGCCGGCGTGAGCGTCCGCAGACGTCCTTTCGGTTTGGACCAGACGAACAGTCGGTCCTCTTTCCCCAACCGTCGGCCCCGGCGCAGATCCAGCTTAGACGTGCGGCGGCCCCACAGGCGAAACACGCCGTCGCAGCCGCGGGCCGCCAACTGCGCCAATTCGCCATAGGCGCCGAAGAACCGGTCCCCCAGCACTACATCTCCGGCCTGAAGCTGGTCCCAAAGCTGACGCCAGAGGCTCAACTCGTTGCTGCGGTAGGCTCCAATCGCCACTTCGCGCACTGCTCCACTGGCCCAGCAGAACATCGCAACGAACTTGGCTACGGGAAAACCGCAGCCTGGCTTTTGCCCCGGAGGGGGTCCGAAGGCCGCCTGGAGTTCGGGCGTATCCGGCATCGAGCAATGGGACCCATCCACCACCCACACGCGGCGACCGCACCAGCGATAGGCCTCGCCGACCTTGGCTTGGAGCCGCTGTCCGACCGTGCGCAAGGCATACCGATACATCGACTCCGGTACGCGCTTGCGGGCTTGATCGTAGGCCGAGGGATCGGCCGACGCTTGCAGGGGCTGGCCGGCGGCCGCGTGTTCCGCCAGCACTTCGGCGACCGCCGCCGCGCTGGACCAGCCGGGATGCAGCACCTGCACCAGAAAGGCCCAGAGCATTTGCATCGGCGGCCACAGTCGATTGCGCCAGCGATACTTCGCCGTGGCCGCCGCCGCCGTCAGATCCTCTGGGCGCAGGTACTCCCCGATAAACTTGATCTTCTGAAACCATTGCCTCTGGAGAACATCCTGGAAATGTGTAATACTGGCCATGTCTGGCCTCCTTTCTGAGCGAGTTGATCGTTGCTCTCTACTTCCTACTGATCAACTTCAGCAAGGAGGTCTTCTTTTTAAGCCCTTGTCCTACAAAGACTTACGGCTTATCTTCATGCCATTCGTA
>JAKLFB010000074.1 GCA_022711435.1 Verrucomicrobiota bacterium | reverse complement strand
AAATCTCCTTCACCTCTCCGCTCGGCGGCAGACTCGCAACCTGCCGCCCGTTTGTTGTACCCCCCTCCCCACTACCTGCATTTTCAAACCGCCATTTTCACCCCATGTTTACGCCGCCGCCAACAGCAGCGAGATCCTCGAGGGCGAGCAGAGGGCCTGCTGGCAATAGGCACGCTGGAAGACCATGCCTTGGGACGCGAGCCGGTCCAGGTGGGGAGACCGGACCGTTGCATCGCCGTAGCAGCCCAGCTGCGGCCGCATGTCATCCGCGGCGATGAAAAGGACGTTTGGTTTTCGGGGCGGCGCAGGCGGAGCTGCCCGCTGGCCGGATGCCTTCTTGCGGGCTGCGGCGACCGGTTGGCCGCCTGCGGCTGCCTGTTGGCGCGCCTGGCTGGGCGGGAGCGTGTCCCGCCACGCCAGCGCCCTGTCGGTGAGCTCCTTCACCAGGGTCGGGTGCGCAGAGGCCACGTTGTGCCGCTCAGCGATGTCGGCGGGGATGTTGTAGAGCTCAGCGCCGCTGCCGTCGTGCTGGACGAAAAGCTTCCAGTCGCCGTCCCGGATGGCGAGCATGGGCGGGCGGTACTCCGCGCCCTGGACGGGGAAGAGCCATTCCCAATGGAGCGGCTTGCGCCGCGGCCGCGGCTGGCCCAGCCAGATATCGCTGACGTCCTCGCCGTCGGGCTGGACGGAATCGGGCACCGGGACGCCGGCCAGCGCGCAGATCGTGGGAAGCCAGTCCACGCCCCCGATCACGCTCGACTCGTCCACGCGCCCGGCGGCCACGCGCCCCGGCCAGCGCACGAGCCCGAACGTCCGGATGCCGCCCTCGTACATGCTGCGCTTCCTGGCGCGCAGCGGGCCGGGGCTCCCCACGCCCGCGTTGGCGGCATTGGCGATGCGGTAGTCCTCCGGGCCGTTGTCGCTCGAGAAGAATACAATCGTGTCCTTGGCCAGATCGAGTTCGTCGAGAGCGCGCAGCAGGCGGCCGATCTGCGTGTCCAGATCGGTCAGCGACGCGCAGAAGACCTGCATCTGGCTCCGCAGGTTTTTAGCGGCGCCCAGGTACTGCTGCATCCAGCCACCCAGCGCCGGATGGTCCGCCCGGGGCTCGAGCGATCGGTAGACCTCGAGCTGCTCGGGCGTCGGCTTCAACAGCGCGTGCGGGAGCAGGGTCCAGACGTTGAGATAAAAGGGCCGGTCGCGATGGGCTCGAATGAAGCCGATCGCCTCGTCCACGATCATCGCTGTCGAGCGCGCGCGAAAGAACGGTTCCTTGGCTTCGTTGCCAAGGCTCGGGCCGTTCGAATTGACAGTCCGATGCTCGTCGATGCCGTAATCGCCCGGGGCGGGCGCGTTGGTCCCGCCGCCCAGATGCCACTTGCCGAAGTGGCCGGTTGCGTAGCCGGCCTCGCGCAGGAGCCGGGTGATCGTCACCGTTCGGGGATCGAGCCAGTCCGGCATGTGGCGTGCTGCGTTGAGCGCGTGTTCGGCGAAGTGGCCGTGAATCTGGTGCCGCGCCGGGTAATGCGACGTCAGGAAGGCGCATCGGCTTGGCGAGCAGACCGTTGCCGCCACATAGAACTGCTTGAACCATGTCGACTGGCTGGCGAACCGGTCCAGGTTCGGCGTTTTCACGTAGGGATGGCCGGCGAAATGCGCGTCGCCCCAGCCCTGGTCGTCGGTCAGAATGAAGATGACGTTGGGGCGGCGGGCTTCGGCGGACAGGACCTGGCCGCACACGGCGCCGACAATGACAAGGCTGGCGATCAGTTTCATGGCTGTGCTGCAATGTTGTGGCGGATGAATCCGAAAATAAACTGTCGCCGATTCGGCCCATCAAATCAAGCTGAGCTGGTCTTCCATCCGGCGCTCATGGCTTCAGCTCAAGCAGGAGACAACGCAAGCGGAATAGAGTGACAGGTTCACAGTTGATATGGCCTGTGAGCTGCGGCCCGTTCGGTCGGCTTTCGCCAGGATCTGGACCGTCGTCCAGAGTCAATAGGGTGACAGGTTCATAGTTGACAGGGTTGGCAGGGTTGGGGTAGAACTGGTTTCAAACAACCGAAACGGCGGAAGGGAAAGGCTGAGCATGCGAATGGCGCGGATCAAGGTAAGGGGTCGGGGGGCGGTGTATCACTGCATCTCGCGGGTGGTGGGGGGAGAG
>JAKLFB010000073.1 GCA_022711435.1 Verrucomicrobiota bacterium | reverse complement strand
CGGCTCATCAAGTGGTAGATCGCTCCGGCAAACTGGATGCGGAACGGTCTGGGCATGGGCGCAATGAAAGCATTGGGGCGGTTGCCGGTCAACCCTCTATTGTAGATTATAAGAACTGACCCGAATGACGGCCTGCGACCGGGCCCAGCGCGGCGCAGCGGAGTGAAGCCCGGCGCGCAGCGCCATGACCTCCTCAGGACGGCCCGCTCCAGCTTAAAATCACGGGGCTGCACCAGCCCTCTGTCCTATAGGCTTCTTCTCTCTTCATTCGGCTTTAGCCACGAATTTCCCGGAATACCCGGCAGTTGGCGGACAAGAGACTCGTGACGACCCGACAGCGCGTGCGGCAGAGGCCTGACCAAAGCCTCGCGCAAGTTTTGGACGACCATTACACAACCCGGCGACCGCCGTATCCGAAGTCGGAGGCCGAACCACCGATGCAGATCGAGATCCCCGATGGGCTGGCCTCGGCCGCCTGGCGGCTGGCTTTCTGGCACGTCAAACGGCGGTGTCTGCTCGAGGACGGCACCTATCAGATCGTGATCTGGCCTTACCGAGCCCTGCTTGGGCAGGAGTCCTGGCGCATCTTCAATTCGCTCGACCAGTTGGGCGAGCACGACATCCCGCGATCTGGCTTCAGTCCCTGGTTCAACGCGCAGGGATCTATGGTGGCGCGCGGCATGTTCTCCGGCCAAGCGGGTGCGCTCAACGTCAGTGGATGGGACCTGAACCATGCGCAAGGACACGGCTCGATGCTCTACGCCATGGCCCAGCACTATCGGCTTTCGGGCGATCGGCCGTGGCTGACGGAACACCTGGCGAACTTCAAGGCGGCCTGCGAGTGGATCGTCCAGCAACGCCAGCGGTGGATCGAGACCGCCGGGCCCGATACGTGGTCCGCGGGACTCATTCCCCCCTGCGAGATGGGCGACTATGCCGATTGGCGCTGCCTCTACCAAACGAGCGTGTTCTACTGGCGGGGACTCGGGCAGGCCGCCGAGGCCATCGCGGAGATCGAACCGGACACAGGGGCAAAGTACCGCGACGAGGCCGAGCAGTTGCGCCGGGCGATCATTCGGGCAGCGGACCGTTCGAGCGCCGTCGCCCCCGTGATTCGCGTCAGCGACGGCACCTATCGCCGGTCCATTCCACCGGCGCCGTATCTGCGCGGTCTGTTGAGCGAGATCGGCAATCCGTTTGGCGGGGCCCATGCGGGCAGCCTCGTCATGGACAGCGACCTCGGCGCGGCGGCGCTCGGTCTGGGTGTGGTGCGGACGGATGATCCGCGACTCGACGAGTGGCTCGATGTGCTCGAAGACAACCTGTACCAGGATAACTGGATGGTTCGGCTGCACACGCAGGCACGGCAGCCGTCCAACCGGGGATCTTGGTTCAGCATCGGCGGCTACTACTACCAATGCGGCTACTCGCAATCGGCCCTGGTGCATCTCCTGCGCGATGACGTGCCCAACTACTTGCGATCGACTTTCAACCAGTATGCGGCGGACGTGGACCCGGACAAGTGGTACCAGTTCCGCGAACATCCCAACCGCACCGGGGAGGGCAATGGAGGCGACAAGACGTTCGAGGTCGCTGCTTTCTTGGAGCGGATGCGCGCCATGTTCGTCCTGGAAGACGGCAACCAGCTCTGGCTGGCGCGGGTCACCCCGCGGGCGTGGTTGGCCCAGGGCAAGAAGGTTTCAGTGAACAACGCGCCGAGTTGTTTTGGCACCGTTGCGTACGAAATCGTCTCCGATGTGGACCACGCCGCGATTCGCGCGACCGTCGAACTGCCGTCGCGCCTGGCGCCCCAGGCAGTGCTGCTGCGATTCCGCCATCCCCAGGCTACCCGCATCCGGAGTGTCGATCTGGGCGGAAAGGCCTGGCCAGACTTCGACCCGGACAGGGAGTTGATCGTGCTGAAGGGCCTGACCGGCAAAGTCCTCGTGCAGGCGAACTATGGAGCATAGCGCTTCGTCCGATGATGGAAGAACCCTATCCGGCGGACCCAACAGCGGCATCAACCAGGTCATCAACAGGAGAGGCGGCGCTGTGATCTTGACTCGAAAAGCGGCCGTCGACTGACCGGATAATCGAGCGAATCGTTCAAGCAACTGACCAGCAAGCAGACCGGACCGGATCTCAAGGATAGCTACGGACTGGGCTTCGCCATCGGCCCCGACGGGTGCGGCCATGGCGGCGCCTACGCCACGAACATGACCATTGACCGACAGCGCAGGCTGGTTCTGATCTGGATGGTTCAGCATGCCGGCTTTCCGGGGAACGGCGGCCAGAGCCAGGAGGCGTTCAAGCAGGCGGCACTGGAGAGGTTCGCGAAGCAGGGAGAGCACGAGGCGGAAGCAGAACGAACAGGCGTTGACGGAGGCGGCGCGTGCGCGGATGACGCCGCTGGCGGCGTTCGGCGCGGAAGTCATCGGCACGGCCATCCTGCTCCTGGTGATCTTTTGCGTGACCGATGAACAGAACAAAGCGCGGCCACAGGTGCTCACTGCTGCCACGATCGGGCTGACGGTGACGCTGCTGATTTCCCTGCTGGGGCCACTGACGATGGCCTGTTTCAATCCAGCTCGCCACCTTGCGCCTCGCGCGTTCTCCTCCGTGGCTGGATGGGGCGCTGTGCCTTTTGCGTATCCGTGTAGGGAAGGCCGTCTAGTCGCTGGTGACGGCGCCGTGGTAGACTTTGGGGAATGTCAGGATTTACGTGCGGCTTTCCAAGCTGTGGGAGTCAGCTCGGCCACACGGTTGGATGGCC
>JAKLFB010000072.1 GCA_022711435.1 Verrucomicrobiota bacterium | reverse complement strand
GGGGATGAAACCGAATGCGCGGCGCGACCGCTCGGCGTCAGATCCTGTTGCGGCGAGCGGCCAGGGCTCGCGACGGAGATGAAAACCCAAATGTCAATATTTTAGATGCGACCCCATTGCGCTCTCCTCCCTCCATGTCATGGCGTTCGGCGGAGGCCTGGCGGCACGGCCCAATGTCCCTGGCGGTAGGTTCGTGCCAGGCTGGCGTTGGCTTCGGTGTCGCCGGCGAACCGCTCGGCCAACGGATCCAACCTGAGAGTGCGGCCGAGGCGAGTGGCGAGGTTCGCGAGGTGGGCGAGCGCGGCCGAGAAATGGCCTGTGGCAGCGCCGGCATGGGGTGCGATGCCGTTCCGGATCGCATCGAGAAAATTCCGGTGATGAGGGTCCAGGCTCCACGAGCCGCGCAGCTCCTGGATGAGCTTGTTTTGGGGGCCTTCCATGCGCCAGCCGGTCTGCTTGCCGAAGATCATCATGCCTTCGGTGCCGTAGAAGGCGTTGCCGTTCTCGAGCCCTTCCTGGACATAGGGTGACCAGATGCGGTGCTCGTAGATGAGCTGTCGTTTGCGGCCGGCGGCCTCGTATTCGAAGACGACATACTGGGTGTCGGGAAATTGCTGGTCGTCGTCGAAAACGTATTTTCCGCCGAGGGCGGCGATGGTGTTGGGGTGAGCATCGATCCCGAGGCCCCAGCGGGCAATGTCGAGCTCGTGGACGCCGTCATTGCCGGCGTCGCCGCAACCGAAGTCGGCGAACCATCGCCACGTCGAGGGCAGGAGGTTGGAGCGGTAGGGGGTTGCCGGGGCGGGTCCGAGCCAGAGATCGAAATCGAGGTGGGGGGGTGGATCGGAGGGCTGGACATGGCCGATATTGGCGCGGCGCTGGCTGTTCCACGCCTTGGCGACGAGCACCTCGCCGATGGCGCCGCGATGGAGCAGCTCGATCCCGCGCCGCGCCGTCTCGTTGCTTCGGCCTTGGGTGCCGACCTGGACGACGCGGCTTGCGCGGCTTGCGGCTTGGACGAGCAGACGGCCTTCGCGGATATTGTGGGAGCAAGGCTTCTCGACGTAGACATGTTTTCCGGCCGCCAGAGCGAGCAAGGCGGCGGGGGTGTGCCAATGATCGGGCGTCGCGATCACCACGGCGTCCACAGCCCGGTCCTCGAACACCCGCCGCATGTCGGCCACCGCCCGGGGCGGACGGCCGCACAGCTTTTCGCATTCGGCCGCGGCGGCGCGGCGGCGGTTCTCATCCGGATCGCATATATAAGCCACCGCGGCATCCGGGTTGCCTGCGAAAGCACGCAGATGGTGCATGCCCATCCCTCCCGGGCCGATGAGGCCGAGGACGACCCGGTTGCCGGCGCCGGTTGCGCCGAGGGAAGGTGCGGCAAGGGCCATTGCTCCCGCCGCCGCGGCGGTGCGTTCAAGGAACTGTCGGCGGCTGCTCTGAAGGGCGAAACTGGCGAGTCGATTTGTCATGGGTAACTCCCGTTGTTGACGTCGGATTGCTTTCTGCAGCGTCTATGCCACATCGGGTCAGATCCCGCAAGAACGGCGTGCTGTCCCGGCCGCTCCGGGAGCAGGGCAATGGGGTCGCATCTAAATAGTTGATTCTGCTGAAAAAGGGTTCTGACTAATTTTTCGGCTTTCGAGTGGGGGGCAGGGCTGCGAGGCGCAACAAGCGCAAGTCCGACCGGCCGATCAGTTGCCACTGCACGCGCTCCCCCGCCTGGACATCCAACGCCGCGGCCAGGGGCAAGGGCAGGTTCACAAAGAAGCGGGGCGGGCGCTGCCGGGATCGAATGACCTGCACTTTCATCACCTATTCTGCTTGCATGGCGATAGACTACTGTATAGACTAGCCTCATGTCAATGGTTGATTGGCGGTCTTTGAGCCCTCCGCTGGTATGCGCCTGCCACACTTCTCGACCCAGTCGGCGCTCTTTTCGACGGCGGCGCTCTCGGCGCGCCTCTTTGGCCCGGCGGCCCCTTACCGGCTCTTTGCCCAGCGGGTGTATCCGCGCCTGGTGAGGGCGCGCCCGGCGCTGGAGAAGTGCTACTGCGCCGAGAACGGCGCAAGTCGCTGGAGCCGGTGCTGATGCTGGGGGTGAGCATACTGCAGCACCAGGATGGGGTGCCCGACCGGCAAGCCGTCGAGATGCTGCGCTACCATGCGGGGTGGAACTTCGCGTTGAACCGGCAGTTGGGGGATGAGACGTTTCATCCGACGAGCCTGGTGAATTTTCGCAGTCGTCTTGCCGAGCATGATCAGAGCGCGCTGGGATTTCGGGCGATATTGGATGCGCTGGTGGAGGCGGGGTGGGTATCGCGGCGGAGCCGGCAGCGGCTGGATTCGACGCAGATGGTGGCTCGGGTGGCGCGGATGAATCGGCTGGACTGTGTGCGGGAGAGCCTGCGGCTGGCGCTGCGGGAGCTGGAGGGGGAGGTGGGGGTGGAGAGCCGGCCGGAGTTCTGGGGCGAGTATTGGGAGCGGTATGTGGAGAGCAAAGCCGACTACCAGCTCAGCGCCGAGCGGTTGGGGCGGAAGCTGGCGGAGGCCGGGGCCGACGCTTGGCGGCTGCTGCAATGGCTGCGGGGGCCGGGGGTGCCTGCGCAGTGGGCGGGGGGAGAGCAGACGGGGCTGCTGGCGCGGGTCTTTGGGGAGCAGTTTCAAGTGGTGGCGGGGCAGCCCCAGGCTCTACCCCAGGAGCCCAAGGTGCCGGTGGAATCGGGCGGGGGGCCGGACCTGACCGATCCGATCGTCAAGCCAGCCCCGACGGCGGAGCCGGAGTCCGAAGAATCCGTTGCGGAGGCAGGCAAATCGGCCGCCGATGGCCCGCCGTCGGAGGGGCCCGCGGCGCGGGCGCCCCATCGATGGAGCCCAAGGGCAAAGGGCAATTGGATTCGAATCGGGTGCAAAATCCGCACGATCCGGACGCGACCTATGCGGTCAAGGGACAGGGGTGCCAGCGGCGGTCTGAAAACGGATTGAAAGCGGCGAGTTGAAAATGCGGTTTTCTTAGTACTGGATCTTCTTGGCCATTCGATCGAAACATCTCTTGTTCTCTTCTTTATCCGTTTTCTTCG
>JAKLFB010000071.1 GCA_022711435.1 Verrucomicrobiota bacterium | reverse complement strand
CCTCGAACACGATATCGACAGTCCGGCACGCGGGCGTGGGCTCCAGGGTGAAGCGCGCCTGGTCGGCGTCGACTTCCCAGAACAGAAACCCCTTCTCCCCTTCCTCGCCGTAATGAAAACGACCGATGGAGCCGGGATAGGCGATGCACTGCCGCCCTGCCCTGCTTTCCTGTTCCCATGCCTGATGCCGATGGATGTGCCCAAGCATGAAGGCCTGGGCCTCGGCGGCGAACAGTGCGCCGGTCGTGAACTCGTGATCGAAGCCGGCCATCGGCACGCCGTGCTCGCTCACGCAGCCGAACACCGTGCCATGGCATACGCCGATGGTGGGCACGCCCTGCCGGCGGGCCGCGCGATGGGTCGGCGCGTAGCCGCGCAACAAGAGGGCCAGGTGCTCCCCCACAGCTTGCGCGGCTTCCGCCGCACCCACCGTAGCGGCTACCACCGCCTTGTTCACCGTAGGGATGCAGGAGAACAGGGCACGGGCATCGTCCGGTACCCCCTCGAAGCACCAACCCGTTGAAGAAAGCCACTCGCCCCGGGCCGTGAGGGCGACCTGCTCGATCCGCTCGGTCACATGCACCGGATGCCGTCCGCCCAATAGCCGGAAGATCGCCAGGGTGCCCGGCGGTTCGTGCGAGAACGTCCCTTGCA
Organism: Verrucomicrobiota bacterium; assembly: GCA_022711435.1. Lineage (GTDB taxonomy): Bacteria > Verrucomicrobiota > Verrucomicrobiia > Limisphaerales > UBA1319 > JAGMXM01. The sequence goes on along the minus strand of JAKLFB010000071.1, from coordinate 2,504 downwards.
GCATCAGCACCGGGCAGTGGTCGGCCAGTCGCCGCACCTGAGCAACCAGCCTTTCGGCGGCCGGGGCATGCAAGTCCAGGCCATGGTCGGTGGCATCGCCCGAGAGAACCGCCGCCTCCGCACCCAATGCGATGGCCCGGTCGATGGCGGCGCCGAAGCAACGGTCAGCTTCCGCCAGGTTCTTGGTGCCGTAGTGCAGGTCGGAGAAGTGCGCGATCCGGATCATGCTGTCCTCCCTCGCGAAGCCAGTTGCATCTCGCTCTCGATCTTGTCGAGGTAGCCCTGCGGATCGTTGCCGTAGCGTTCCAATTCATTCCAGGCCTGGGCGCGGCCGTTCGGGTTGATCTTCCAGCCCCGACCCCAGCGCCGGTCGGCGTAGGCCTGGTACCGTTCCTGCACGATCCCGTAAGCCTGGACGCGGGCCATCAGTTGCTCGAAGCTGGGACGGCCGGCGCGCAACAGTGGCTCCTCGGCTGGACTTGCATCGGCCACCGTCGTCCCCTGCACGTCGGCGGCATCCGCCGGCAACGATTCGGCACGGTCTGCTGCCGGACTGCCTTGAAGCACCTGCGTCGCCAGTTGCGCCTGCACCAGGGCCGTCTCGGTGTCTTCGTTGTCGTGCAGCAAGGCCGTCACATCCACCGGCGCCTCCAGGTCGATGATCCACTGCGGCACGCGCACCGCCCTCCCCTGCTCGTCGATGTGGGCCACCTCCATCAGCTTTTTCGTGAGGTAGAAAGGCGTGCGTTGCCGGTCGAGGAAACCCGAGATGCGCCCGCCACGCAGGAAACCCACGGTCTCGAACTTCTGGATCGCCGCGTTCATCGCGTAGAAGCTGTTGGTGTGCAGTTCGAAAGCGCTGATCGAGCGAATACCGGGAATGAAGAACAAGAAACGCCCGGTCAGGTTGCACTGGCGCTGCTGGTACTCGCGGCAGGACTCAGGGTCGCACAGGCCGCCGTTATCCTCGCGGACCATGGTCTTGCGCCCGCCGAAGAGGCGGATGGTGCGCCGGCCCGTGTCGTCCACCGGCACCGGCGCATGGCACATGCAGTGGCGCACCCTGCCATCGGCCGAGTATTGCGACCAGTAGTGCTTCTCGTGCGTACCCCAGGCCGCCAACTCGTGGGGCATCACGGTCTGCCAGTAGTCGGAGGGGAACACCACCGGGAAGCGGTACAAACGCCGGCCTTCGCCCCGATCCTCGCCATAGGCGTCCAGAATCTCCCGGGCGATCTCGGGGTTGGGGAAATCCTGCGCCCGCACGGTGAACCACGGCACGTTGCGCGGCACCAGCGCCGTCTTGAGGTTGGGCAGGGCTTCGGCGATGGCGCGCTCGATCTGCTCGAAGGACTGGCCCGCGGCCACGCCCTGGTCGTAGATGGCCTTGGCCTGGGGCTGCTCGGCGGCTTTCTTCGTGAGCACTTTGATGCCGGCGCGGATTTTGCCGCCGGTAGGAATGCGGGCGGGGCCTTGTCCCAGCAGGGTCGGTGCAGCCGTAGCGCCGCTGCCCTGCACGGCAGTAACGGGGTGTGCGTTGGGATGGGCCATGATGGCGCTTCTCCATGAATCGTCGGGACATTCCGACGATTCATGCTCTCGCGACTTCCCCCCGTTTCAACCCCTGCGGAAACACTCACCGCAAAGGCATTCCCCTTGGCCTCAAGGCAGCCTCGGGTAAAATCTCGTCATGACCCGCTCCGAACTCATCGTTCTGCTTGCTGAACGCTTTCCACAACTCGTCCAGAAGGATGCCGAGATGGCGGTGGCGGAGATTCTCGGGGCCATCCACGCCGCACTGGTTCACGGTGACCGCGTTGAAATTCGCGGATTCGGCAGTTTCAACCTGAATTACCGTCCTTCCCGCCTGGCCCGCAATCCGAAAACCGGTGAGCCGGTAGCGGTATCGGCGAAATGGGTTCCCTCCTTCAAAGCCGGGAAGGAACTGCGTGAGCGGGTGATGGTAATGGCGACGGCCTCTCCCCAGCGATCGTCCAGGCCTGATCGGCACACGCCATCTGTGTCGCGTTCGCGGACGCTCCTTCAGCGAGAACCTTCCGCGCTTTGCAAGGACGGCATTGGCTGATCCGTCCGCCATACCCAGGCATCCTGTTTGGCCGCCGCAGTCGCTTTCTCTTTCGCCGCCCGCTCCTTCGGGTCCATGAAAGCGCTGACGACGTGCAAGGGAACCGGCGCCGGCCCCGCATCCAGCAGCAGAGCATTCGGGAAAGCCGCCGCGCTCCGAGCGTCATAGCGGAGCGGCTTGACGAAGCGGCGGTGCTGGGCGACCAGCGCGTCGATCAGGGGGAGTTCATGCACGCCCTCGATGGGAATCCACTGCTCGCTCGTCAGCATCAGACTCGCCGCATCGATTTCATAGGTGTATTCACGGCGGGCGCGGATCAGGGCGGCCATGACCACTCGGACGGGGTGGCCGGTATCGGCATCGCGCGCCTCGAACAGCGGAGCGAACGCCCGCTCGATCCGCTCCCAACTCCGGCCGG
>JAKLFB010000070.1 GCA_022711435.1 Verrucomicrobiota bacterium | reverse complement strand
GTCTTCCCCGCTTCTCTGTCCCCTACTCGGAATCTGATCTCTCCTTGGAAAGGAAATCCCTCCGCCCTTCATCCAGGTGGGTCACTTCTCATGAGCACACACGGGTCAACTTCCGTGAGCGGCGACGCCGGCAGGCACATCTGGACCACCAGGATCTCGCAGATCGGCCCGTTCCTGCGCGAGACGATGCCCGAGGTGGTGACGCTTCCCCAGCATTTCAAGAATCAGGGCTACTTCACGCGCAGCCTCGGCAAGATCTACCACGTCGGCATCGACGACCCGGCCTCCTGGAGCGTGCCGCCTTGGCACTCGAAGAAGCCGCGATACGGGCCGGAGGGCAGCGCGATGGTGGCCCGGCGCGTTGCCGATCTGCGCGCCGCCGGCCAGGCCATTCCCCAGAAAGGCGAGAACGCCCCGTTCTACGGCGGGCCGGCCTTCGAGGCCCCGGAGCTGGCCGACGACGACTTGCTCGACGGCGACACGGTCCGCGAGGCCCTCGAGGCGATGCGCGCCCTGGCCGCCAATCCGCAGCAGCCGTTCTTTCTGGCTGTTGGATTCTCGAACCCTCATGTCCCGTGGGTGGCGCCCAAGCGATACTGGGACCTCTACCGCACCGACGACATGCCTCTCCCCCAAAACCGCCACGCGCCCAGGGACGCGCCCGCCTTCGCCGCGACCACCGGCGCGGATTTCTACTGGTACGGCAACGTCCCCAAGGACCGCGTCATCCCACCGGCCTTCGGACGCCAATGCCTGCACGGATACCTGGCAGCGATCAGCTATGTCGACGCCGGTGTGGGCCGGCTCTTGGCCGAGCTAGATCGACTGGGCCTGCGGCAGGACACGGTCGTCGTGTTCTGGGGCGATCATGGCTACTACATGGGCGAGCACAACTGGTGGGGCGGCAAACACAACAACTACGAGGGCGCCACCCGCGCGCCGCTGATCGTCTCGGCGCCCGGCATGAAGGCCGCCGGGAGAAAGACTGCCGCGGTGGTCGAGTTCGTCGACATCTACCCCTCGCTCGTCGAGCTGTGCGGCCTGCCCGGGCCTTCGGATGCTGCCGGCCTCGAGGGCTCGAGCTTCGCTCCGCTCCTGGACAACCCGGATCTTCCCCGGGACAAAGCCGCCTTCAGCGAATACCCCAAAGGCGGCAACCATGGCATCGCGATGCGCACGGATCGATACCGGTATGTCGAGTGGCGGAACCGGAGCGGCGCCCTCGTCGCCCGCGAGCTTTACGACCACCAGGCCGATCCGGACGAAAACCGGAACGCCGCGGGCGATCCCGCCAACGCCGCCCTGATCGAACGGCTGGGCCAGCGGCTGCGGACGAGGACCAGCCTGCGCCGCGGCGGCCCTCGCAAGGCATGCGTCCGCGGAGTCGCGCCCTTTCGGCTTGCACGGTAGGGCGTGCGCTCCGCCGCGCGCCGGGCGGTCGGCTTACGGCCATCGGTTCGGCGTCCACGGAGTGGCCGCCCTACCTTTCGGCTTTCGGCTTGCAGGGTAGGGCATGGCCGCCGTGCGCCAAGGAGGATCCTTGACGATTGCACGATTCTGCAGAATCCTTGGCTATAAGCGAGCAATCCGATCCTTTCGGGCCCGCGGACGTGCCTGTGCCGAATCCGATGCCCGGAAACCATTCGTCCAATGAAACAGATCCTTCGAGGGGCGCTGCTGCTGGCCTTGGCGATTGCGGCCCGCGCCCAGGAAATCCTGCCCCGGGAAGAGGCCGTCAAAGCGGCCGCCATCCTCAACTTCGATCTCGAGCAACTGGCCGACACGCCCATCCCGACGGATGCAGACGTGAAACGCCCCTACGGATTGCGGGCGGGCCATCGCGGCGTCCTGGTGGTGCCGGAGGCCAAATTGACCTCCGCCGCGATTGCCAGCGCGGGAAGCCAGACGATCCCGATCGGCCAGTTATGGCTCGCCGAGGTCGTCCCCATGCGCGACGGCGACCCGATCCCGGTCGATGAGCTGAAAATGGTCGAGATCGAGTATGAAGGGGATGAGATCACCTTGCCGCTCTGCGTGCTGGGCGTCCGGCGCGGCGAGGCCAAGCGGCTCGAGATCCTGGTCTACGGCCGCGGCGCGGAGCCTCTGCTCATCGTTCCGCTGCGCGAGATCCGGCGCGACCAGGCATGGCCGATCGAGATGGCGGCGCAATCCGAGAGCGAGGTCTCCGCGCGGCTGACCCTTGTCCTGGCGGGCGTCTACCAGGCCTCCTTCTCCATCACGATCCCCGCGCCGAAGGATGATGCACAGCCCGAGGAGTGAGGTCGTGTCCGGTCGTGGGCCCGGGCCGGCAGCACTGCGGCAGGCGGCGCGCCTCCACGGGCGTTGATTTCGTATTCCATCTGCTGGAAGCCAGTTCTTCGCACCCGCGGTCCGGACTCGCGGCTTCCCGCCCAGGCTGGCCAGGTCCAGCCGGCGATGTTTCGAACAATGAAATCAGCCCTTGTCAAATCGCCGCGCCAAAATATCATTTGACGCATATCATGATCGATTTTCAGGAACAACGGGCGAACGTCCGCGGACGTCCTGTTGTTTGCCGTGGGGACAGGCCAGCGCGAGGATCGCGCCGCAAACAAGGCCTTTGTTCAGGCCTTGCAGGTAAACAGCAATGACAACGACAATTCCACATCAGTCTGTGTGCGGCCTCTGCGGCGGCATCAGCGAGCAGACCGGTCTGCAGAGCACCAATGCGTTCGGCTCGCCGGACCTGGATCTGCGGCCGCCCGAAATGGAGCGCTCGACCATGTGCTACTGGGTGCAGACCTGTCCGCAGTGCGGCTATTGCGCGCGCGATATCGCGGAGAAACTTCAAAGGTCGTCCGGCCTGCTGAACGACTGTCCCTCATCAAGGCCGAGGACAGCGCGGTCCATCGGCTGGATGAAGTCCCTCGAGATTAACTTTTTATGAACATCTGGAAACGCAAGCTCCTCGCCTACCTCCACGATCCGCCCAGCAAAGCGGTATCCATCGCTGATCATGAAGAGCACGCAAGAGTCCTTTGCCGCCAGGCTGGGTTTAGCGACGAAGAAGCCCAGCGGTTCGGGCAGCTATTCGCCAAACCATCGGACTGGACAGCTTCCGCGGCTGACCGGCTGCCTTTTCCCGGCAGCCAGGCCTCCGGATTGCGATGCGCGTTCGACGGCGTTCGAAACACCTTTCTCCATCCGCTCGGCCCCAAGACGGGCAGCGACGAGCCATTGCGGCTTCCTTTCTCGGGTCCTTTCCTTTCCTCGGATGCCGCCCGCGAAACCGACCAAGTGATCCAGCCTGTGATTGCAGCGGATCAGCTCGAAGGTATCGACGAAGACAAGGCATGGCGGGCCCGGTTCTTCGCACATTGGCGGCTGTGGCAGCGAAACGCAGTCGAGCGGGATTACCGATTCGCGCTGCTGCCGGCCGATACGCGCCTGCCGGACCACACGGTGTGGTCCCATATGCAGGTGGTTTCGGCCCTCGATTCTTGTGCAGCTGGAACCGGGAGGGATGCCATCTTGAGGCCCGCGTTCCTGCGGTTCCAGCTCGGGCGGGTCCAGGAATTCATCGCCGCGGCGCGAAGCACGCGGGACCTCTGGAGCGGCAGCTATCTGCTCTCGTGGCTGATGGCTGCCGGTCTGAAGGCGCTGACAGCGGAGATCGGTCCCGATTCAGTCATATTCCCCAGCCTTCGGAACCAGCCTCTTTTCGATTTGCATTGGAAGAAGGACCTCTGGGATTGGATCCGGTGCGGCGATCGAACGGCTTGGCAGTCCCTTGGCTACCAGGCAGGCGATCGATCCCTCCTGACGCCTAATCTCAATGCCGTTTAGGAATTCAGGCATAGATTTCGCCGACGGAGTATTCGATGGGGCCGTGGCGGTAGGTGTTCTTCCGCAGGCGCGGCCAGCTACTCACCGGTTGCCGCAGCGCCCGCGGACAGGA
>JAKLFB010000007.1 GCA_022711435.1 Verrucomicrobiota bacterium | reverse complement strand
CGCCGAAGAAAACGGATAAAGAAGAGAACAAGAGATGTTTCGATCGAATGGCCAAGAAGATCCAGTACTAAGAAAACCGCATTTTCAACTCGCCGCTTTCAATCCGTTTTCAGACCGCCGCTGGCACACATACCTGAACTTCGTGGTGAGATAACATTATGTGCCTTTCAAACGGCGTTCGACGGCGGCGCAACATGAATGATGCGGCTACGGGGCGGATTCGACCATGATCCGGTAGAACCGCTGGAGCGCGGCGCCAGCCGATGTGTCAGCCAGGGACGTCGTCTCATCATAGGCGATGACCGATTCGCCCACGGTTTGCCAAACCGACGACACCGGATCTTGCGACCATTGGAGCCAGTAGCGCAGGCCGGGCTCGGAGCGGAACGTGACGCGGACTTCGTCGGGATCGACGGTGATGTCCAGGACCGTTGGGGAGGGCACGATGCCAGCCGGGGGTGCGTTGGCGGCTCGAGGAGTCGCTCGGGACAGCTCAAACGCCGTTCCGGATTGGCCGTTGGGCCACCGGCCCTGGCTGACATCCTCCTTTTGCGGGCCGAATGCGATAGAATCGACGATCCGGCCGTCGGGCGCAAACAAGCCGATGAACTCGCCGGCCTGGCTGAGGCGGAAATTGACGTGGAGATCGCCGCCGGGGCTGTTCTGGCGATTCTCTTCATCGGCCCAGACCAGGAGATAGCCGCCCGGCTCGATCACTGTGCCCGGGGGGATGGAGAACTTGTCGGTGTCATCGGGATCATCGGTCAGGGTGAACCCGCCGAGATCGGCCGCGAGCGCGGACGGATTGAACAGCTCGAACCAATCGTCGAAATCGCCGTCCGCCGGGTCCGCGACGGCACGGGTATTGGCGGCCATCCATTCGTTGATGACGACGGTGACGGGGATGGTGGCGGGGTTATTGGTGCCGGCCGGGGTGGGCACCGCGAACGTCATTTTTTCCTGCGGATGGCCGTCGGGATAGCGGCCGTAGGATTGGGCGGCGGTCAGCCCGCGGTAATGGAGATAATCGACGACGGCGGGCTGCTGGTTCTGCATGCGCACGATGGCGACCGAGCCGTTGGTGGGCGCAAGGCGGAAGGCCGCGTGCAGCTCGCTGGGCGCGGTCTGGCCCGGCTCGTCATCGGCCCACACCAGGAGGAACTGGCGTGCGCCGACGCCGGCGCCGGCCGGGAACGCCCATTTTTGGAGCCGGAGCAGGTCATCGGTCAGGTAGTAGCCGCCGAGGGAGACCGCGCTGGACCCAGCGTTGAACAGCTCGATCCACGGATCGGCCTGGCCGGCGCCGTCGACGACCACGCCCGGGTTGAGCGGCTGCACCTCGTTGAGCCAGATGGGAGGGAATGGCGGGAGCGAGGCGCGGACCGAGTTGACCTCGCCCGGGGTGCGGTATGCGAGGCGGTCGAGAGCGATCTCGTGGGAGCTGACGAGGCCGTCCCCGGCCAGCTTGACGGTGAGCTGTCCGGCGCTGGCACCGGCCAGGTACCAGTAGCTGAGGGTGTAGAACTGGCCGGTGGCCAGGGGCGGGGTGATGAGCTGGTAGAGAGATTCGCCCGGAGCCGGGGAATCGCTCGAGCAGACCAGGTGCAGGCAGCCCAGGCCGGCATAGGCGCGGTCCGTGGTGATCCCGCTGCCCGAGTAAGACGGCGCGGCAACCCAGCCCGTCTCGAAGGGCAGCTCGAAGTCGCCGTTCTGGAGAAGGTTCGGCCCCTGCTGCGGGATGATTCCGGCCACGAGGGTGAGATCGTCGAGATAGACGTCCCCGGCGCCGCCCAGGCTCAGCTCGAGGCGCGAGCCGGTCGCCTTGCCGGTGACCGCGACCCGACGCCAGCGCGGCGGGGCGTATCCGTTGGTGTTGACGGCGGTCCAGTTGGCGACCCGCTGGTTATCCTGGAGAGGATCGATGAGCTGCAGGGATGAGCCGGTGCCGTCCGCCTCCGGAGGCCATGGCAGGACATCGTCGTAGGTCACGCGGTCGACGAGCAGATCCTGATCGGGCGCGGCGCCGGGGAACACCAGCTTGAGCGTCTCCCCCCCGCGGTCCAGGCGCCCCTGGAACTCGCCGGCGATGGGGATCCAGCTGCCATAGGTGTCCGCGAAGACCCCGCGGTCCTTCACGATCATCAGGCACTGCTGCGGGCCGATGAGCGTGCCGTCGGCAAATGTGAAATCGACGCCGTCCAATCGGGCCCGAGACAGATCGAACGTCTGGCTGAGCGAGGCGTTGTAGAGCTCGACGTAGTCCGCGTCCGGCGTGTCGGGATGATACATGATCTCGTTGATGACGACGCGGTCCACGATGGATTCGGAGGGTCCGGTGTAGTCGACGGTGAGGCGCGCGGTGGCGTTCGTGACGGGCCGATCCTTCGAGTCGAAACCGACGATCTCGAGCGAGTTGATGCCGAGGCCGAGCGGGAAGGCGATGGCCCAGTTGGTGACGGTGGTCCAGCGGGCGTCATAGGCGACGCCGTTGATCCGGATGGTGCGGACGGCGACGGGAGCGGCGCCTTCGAGGAGGATGGGGCTGCGGTTGGTGCGGAGGACGGCGCCGCCGCCGGTGGTGACGGCGAAGGGGGCGGCATTGGAGGCGAGCACCTGGCGGATGTAATCGGCCCGGGCATTGATCCAGGAATAGATGGGGCTGGTGGTGGTGACGCCGATGCCGTTGGCCTGGAGGGCCTGGGACTTGGCCTCGAGCACCGGCCCGACCTGGTCGATCCGGAACGGGCCATCGACAATATCCTGGAACGCCCGCAAATACATCCGGCGGAAAGGCGGGTGGTTGAACTTCCGCTCGTTGATCGGATCGGGCGTGCCGTCCGAATGCTGCGTCAGAAACAGGTCGGCGGTGACGCCGTCGCCCATGCCCATGGCGAAGCTGATGTCCCAGCTCATGAGCTGCCAGCGGCCGCGCTCGGGCTTGTAGGCATACATGTTCTTGCCGCGCCGATAGCCGTAGGAATCCCAGTCGCCCACCGACCGGCGCAGCGCCATCGTGCGCATCCATTGCTCGATATCCACCAGCGACTCGACCTCGCGGGTGAACGCGTCCGCGTCCGGCTGGTTCACCGCCTCGACCAGGGCGAACAGGTTGGCGTAGTCGTTGGCGGAGCCGCGGACAGCCCGCTTGCGCCACATCCATCGGTAGGGCGCGCGCTTGAGCTCGCCGGCGGTGACGTAGCGTTCGAGCGTGGCGTTGCGGTTCACGAAGCTGTAGGTGCTGCTGTATTCGAACCAGTCCTCGATCTTGTGGAGGTCGCCGTCGGTATCGCCGGGGAACCATTCCTCGACGAAATCGCGGCTGGGCTGCTGGACATCCTCGAAGATGCGGGAGCGGAGCAGGCCCATGACATAGAGCTGGACGAAGCGCCGGTGGGTGCTGGGCAGGCCGAGCTGGTTCGCCATCCAGTGCACCGTCTGCTCGCGCACCGCCGTCGAGTCGTTGCCCAGGTTCGAGGGGGCGTTCAGGACGAAATCGGTGGCGCCCAGGAACCGGTCGTCCCCGGGGAAGACCATGACGTAATGGCACATCCGGCCGACGGGCGAGTCGTAATTTCCCCAGTGGTACGGGCTGCCGCTGTAATAGGTCTGCATGTTGTAGACCGCCCGGTAAGCGCCGTAGGCGAAGGTTGCATCCAGGGGGTGGTTGCTGCCCCGCTCCCGGCTGGACCATTCGTCCTCGGTCGCCTGGGTGAACCAGAGCCGATAGACGCCCAGGTTGCCCGGCGGCATCGTCTCGCCGATCCGGACCAGGCACTCGCGCGCCGGGGCGTCATCGGGAAACCTCGAGGATGCGGCCGGGCGGGCGCGATCGCTGGCCTGGACGGAAAACGCGACGAGCACCCCGCTGGCCTGGCCCGGGATCGTCGCCGAATACAGGCCGTCCCCGGCCACAGCGTCACCCCCGGCCCCATCGTCCGTCATCGGAAGGGTTCGGACGGTGACCGACGGATCGTACCGGTAATTCAACAGGATCGAGGCCACGCCCTGAGGATCATGGGCGCGGGCCGTCACCACGATCGCCTGGAACGGCGCCGGCAGGATCGGCTGATGGCTGACCTCGAATAGGGCCGGGCCCGCATTGGTGACCGAGCGGCTGTTGGCCAGCCCGGGCGTGCCGAGGCTGGCGGGCAGCATCATGGGCCCCGTCGCCTCGAGGAAGTTCCCATGCAGACGCAACACGATCTCGGGGTGCCCGCTGAGCCATCGGACGCGGGCTCGGATGGTGGCGCGGTCGCCGGGCTGGAAGGATTTGATGAGCGGGCAAAGGATCTGATTGGGCCCGGTGTCTCCGCGGCCGCTGGCGCGGACCCAGAGGCTGCGCGAGCTCTGGTAGCCCTCGCCATCGAGGAGCATCGAGTATTTGTGGTTGCCCCGGAACTCCCAGCCGGGCGCGCCGCCTTCGAACGTGCCGCCGCTGAGCATGTTGTTCCCGCTGGCATCGAGCACCTCGATGTCGTCGACGAGGCATTCCCCGGCATCGAGCATGAGGATCTCGATGCTGCCGATGCCGTAATTGGTGCGGCCGTTGTCGAGGATGCCGCTGTGCTCGATGAGTGTCCACTGGCTCTTGCCGGTTTCATCGCTGGCGGCCCAGTTGGGGGCCCGGCGGTTGTCCGCAGCCGCGTCGCGCAGCTCGAGGCTGCTGCCCGCGCCGTCGGCCAGCGCCGCCCAGCGGCCGGAATCGTCATAGGCGACCTCGTCGACGATGACATAGACGCGGTTGGTGACCACGGTGAGGTCGGCGTTGGTGACGAGGAGGTTTTCGGGCCGGGCCAGGGCGATCCGCTCGCCGTCGTTGGCCAGGTTGCCCGTGAAATCGCCGACGACGCTGGCCGAGGTCAGGTTGGTGTAGCTCTCGAGCATGCGCTGTGCGTTGTGAGCGACCACCAGAAAACCCCGGGCCGGCACCGTGACGCCCTCCGGTATCGTGAAATCGATCCCATCGGTGAAACGCCACCCGGACAGGTCCGCCGGCTCCGCCGCCCGGTTGAAGATCTCGACATACTCCTCCTGATCGTCGTCCCCGGAAACGGGATGGTACATAATCTCGTGAATGACCACAGCCGGCGCGCGCAGCTCGGCGTTGGCGGAGCCGGGCGTCTTCGCGGCCAGGGGATGGAACGAGGGGGCGCCGTCGGGGTGGCGCCCGGCGGAGACGGAGCGCGCCTGGGCTTCGAACCGGACGGCGTCGATCACGCGCCGGTCGGGCGCGCGGAGGAGGATGACCTCGCCGGCGGCGCTGAGGGCGAAGCCCAGGGCATCCTGGCGCAGGGCGAGCCAGCCGCGCGCCGGCAATTGGACGCCGGCGGGGAAGACGTATTTGTCGGCGGCCGGATCATCGCTGAGAATGCAGCCGGCGAGATTGATGGGGGTCAGGCTGTGGTTGTAGAGCTCGATGAAGTCGAGCTCGGGGGCATCGGTATGGGCGAGGAACTCGTTGATGGCGGCGGCGTCCAGCGGGCTGGTCTCGTAGATCTCGGCCCGGCCGGGGGAGCCGCCGATCCGGCGGCTGGCAGCCCAGGCCTGGGGGCGGCCTTCGCCATACGAGGGCCGGGCCAGGACCAGCGAGTGGCCGGCGCCATCGGGCGAAACCGGCCATGGCGGCCGGCTGTCGTAGCGTGCATCGAGCACGACGGCGCCCAGCCGATGGATCAGCTGGATCTGGGCGGCGCGGTTCGAAAGCCGGTTCGCGAAGGGGCCCAGCACACCGGACAATCCATAAACGCTTTGCACATCCGCAGGGGATTTCGCCACGACCAGGAATGCGCCCGGCGCAAGGGCGGTGCCCGGGGGGAAGGTGTATTCGATCTCGCCGGCCAGCCGCCAGCCGCCGATGTCCTCGGGCACGAGATAGGCATTGAAGAGCTCGATGTATTCGAGATCCATGCCGTCAGCGCGGTCGGGCGGGTGGTACATGATCTCCGAGATGACAAGGCCGGTGCGCCGGCTCGAGGGCCCGAGCGGCTCGTAGCCGGCCGGCAGGCCGGCGCCGATCACGCCGCCGGCCGCTTCGCCCAGATCCCGGAAGGAGGCGGTCGTCGAGAGGGCGGCGTTGTGGCTCGAGGCGGCCAGTCCGAACAGGACGATGTTGGTCATCGAGTTGGTGACGGAGCCGAGCAGGGCCCAGTTCTGGCCGTCCCAGCTCGCCAGGCCGGTGAACAGGTCGCCCGCGCGCTGCAGGCGCAACCACGTGGCCGGATAATTCGGCGGGAACGACCCGGTAAGCGCGGCCGCCGCGCCCGCCGCCGCGCGGCTCGCCAGGTAACAGCCGCTGATCGTCGGGGTGGCGAACACGCCGACGAACCGGCTGTTCGGATTGAGGCTCTCCCGCGCCATGAGACCGGCGGCGGACCAGGGATCCGTCGCGCCCAGCGTCTCGACCCGGACCCGGAAGTCGAAATTGCCGGCGTGCGCCTGGTGGACGAAGTGCCCCTGGTCGCTCGCGCCGCCAAAGCCCGTCCCACCGGCGGTCACGTCGAAGCCGTTGGACACGCTCAGCATCGTGCCCACGATGGCCGGATTCCCGATGTCCACCGATGTGAGGACGGTTGTGGTGAAGGAGACCTGGCTGCCGGGCGGGATCGGGTTGGCGGCCGCGGAGCGATCCACAACGCCGGTGGCCGCAAGCGTGTAGGTCGTGTTGAGGCTCAGCGGCGATGTCGAGAGAATCACCCGCGCGGGCGCCCCGGGGTCGTAGGCGGCGCTTTCGACGGCGGCGCCGGGCGTCAGCCGGAAGTTGCTCGCGAGATCGGCCCCATAGACCGGCTCGGAAAAGACCACGACCACCGTCCGGCCCCCGCGGTTGAAGGCGGAGAGCATCCGAGGCGGATCGGTGTCCGCCAGGACGGTGAGCAGGGCGGGATCGCTGTTGGTCCAGCCCAGGCCGTTGGTGATCACGCAGGTGTAGCGCGAGTTGTGGTCGGTGACGCCCACGTTGGCGATCCGCAGCACCGAGGACGTGGCGCCGAAAATGGCGTATTGGTTCCGATACCACTGGTAGGCGAGCGGATCCCGGTTGCTGACGCGGACGGTGAACTCGGCGCTGCCTTTTTCGGCCACGGTCACGTTGGTGGGCTGCTCGAGGATGGTCGGCGCGAACAGCATGAGCGTGGGCGGCAGGAACCGTATGGCCGGGATCGGCTGCTCGGTGGTCCCGTTGGGCAGATCCCATCGGACGGCCAGGTTGTCGTTGGCGCCGGTGCTCTCCTTCATGAGGGCCTCGAGGTAGTAGAGACGGCCGCTCTCGAGCGGGATGGGGGCCGACCGCTGGCTGGCCTCCTTGGTCCACTGGCGGGGCGATGTCCAGCTGCTCACGCGTGCGACGGCGCGGGCGTAGAGCGGGTTCTCGTTGGTGCTCAGGTTGAGGACCGACTGGTCGTCGCTGGCGATCCAGAAGGTGTACTCGCCGGTGAGCGGCGGGACGAGATACCCGCTGAGCCGCTGCCCGTACTCGTTCCCGATGCCCGTGGGCGCCTCGAACGCGTTGGTCAGGACCTCGACCAGGTCGGGCGAGCCCGGGAAGGCCGGGGCGTTGATCAGATCGAACAGCGAGGATCCCGGAATGCCGAGGTAGAGCTCCCGCAGGATGCCATTGGTCTGGGCGCGGCCCGCCAGCAGAGGCGCCATCAGGCTCGCCACCGCCAGGAGCAATGCCCGCCGGAAACATGTTTTCATAGCGACGGTTCCAGGCTTATTGGGCGTATGCGCGATAGAAGCGGCGTTCGAACTGGGCGGCGTGATCGTCGAGGAACTGCACGATTCCGCTGGGCGAGCTGCCAGATCCGATCGGGATCCAGAAGACCCAGTCCTCGGATGCCTCGAGCACGTAGGTCTGCCCGGCCAGGCCCAGCAGGGTGATTTGAGCCTGCCCCGCCGGCAGCCAGGTGATGATCAGCTCGGGCTGGGTCACCCCTTGGGATGACTTGTCCAGCGGCAGGTAGATGTTGTCGAGAAACGCCGCGTCCTGCCCGCCCACAAAGTTGGCGTCCTTGCTGTAGACCCACTCGAGACGATTGGTCCCCGCGGGGACATCGAACCAGTACGTCTGCCAGGCGGCTTCGCCGGACCATCGCCGCTGCAGCTTGCCGTTGAGATGGAACTCGAGGAAATCCCATCCGGCCTCGCTGCTGACCCGCAGCTCGAACGACGCCGACCCGGCCAGCAGGTTGGTCACGATGCTCAGGGAGGACTTGAGGCTGTGCCCCATCTCGGGCGAACGGGCCGAGAAGCGCCCGCCGGAGACCACATTGGTCTGGACTGCCCAGGGCCGGTTGGTGGTCGTCTGCCAGGCCAGCCGGCGCAGATCGCCCGACTCGAAATCGTCGGTCATCACTTGCGGGGTGGTCAGGAGCCGGAATCGGGCGGTCACGGTGACGTCGCCGGTGATGGTGATGGCGAGGGGGTTGTCGGCGACGTTGTAGGTCCCTTCCCACCCGATGAACTCGAAGTTCGGCTCGGCGACGGCGCTGAGCGACAGCCGCGCGCCCTCCGGGAACAGCCCGGACGGGGGCGAGGCGGTCCCGCCAGGGGTGTTGCTGACGGTCATCGAGTAGAATTGGCCCGGGTTGGGCGTGGTGAGCGCGTACTGGAACTCGATGGCGCCCGAGGCGCCCCCGTAGCCGTCGATCGCGAAGTAATAGACCTGGTTCGAGATCACACCGTGCCGGAGCTCGCTGTAGCCGCTGCCGGGCGAGACGTCATCGTTGCCCGCGATCAGGGTGAGGTTGGTCATGTTGGTTCCGATGTAGGATGCCAGCAAGGTGTCGAAATCGGATCCGGCAGTGCTGAGCCAGAGCTCGCCGTCGGCCGGGGCGCGCCAGAAATACCAGATCGAGTGGCCGCCGTCGTTGTCGGCGTGGAACGGCTCGCCCGGCTCGCGGCCCGCCCGCCCGTTGATCGCGGTCGCCAGCCCGCCCACCCCGGTCAGCTCGGTGGCCGAGGTGAACATGTCGTTGGTGGGATTGATGTAGCGCACGACAACGGTGTCCGCGGGCCCGACGTTGCCGGCGAAATCCATGGCATAGGCGCGCACGATGTTGGTGCCGGGGGGCAGGACCACCTGGGCCTGCCAGCTGGCGGTGCCGATCGCATTGGTCGCGGCCGCATTGCCGACCTGGATCCAGACATTGCTGATGCCCGAGTCGTTCAGGAAGATCTCCTTGGCCGTGCCCGTCAGATTGAGCAGCTCGGTCGTGATGAGCGCCTCCCGGGGCGGGGTCGAGATCGAGACCGTCGGCGGATGGGTGTCGGGCTCCGCCCCCGGGGCCACCCGCAGCCGGATGTTACCCTGGCCGTTGGTGTCATAGCCCGAGACCGCAATCCGGTAGGTGGTCCCGCGGATGGCGTCGAATTGCACGTTGGCCGGCAGGCGATTGATGAAATCGTTGGTCGAGGCCCCCACCAGCGTGAGCTGGTTCACCGCAGTCCCCGTGTAGACCGCCAGAACCGGCTTGAACGAGCTGCCCGCCACGTCGATCAGCACGTTCGTGCTCGATGGCGACGACCAGATCCACCACACCGACGCGTCCACCGAGGGCACATCGGCGTGCTTGGGCTCCCCGGGCTCGAGGGACGCATAGCTGTTGGTCCCCGTGACCACCCCGCCCTGCGAGTCGATCTTGAACGCGTTGGTGAACATGTCGTTGTCCGGCCGCGACACCACGGTGTAGACCACCCGCAGGGTGTTGGTGATGAACACCGGCTCCACCTGGCCAGATTCGTTCGTGTGCACCTGGTCCTGGCCGATGACGGTGAAGACCACGGGGAAATCCACCTGGCCGTTGACCAGCGGCGTGATCAGCTCGCCGCTGAAGGTGTAATCCTCCGCCGTGCTGTCGGGCGGATCGCCCGTGTCGTTGAACGAGATCGGCGGAGGCGATAGCGGCGTGGTGGCCTCGACGACGATGTCCGTGAAGAAGATGTTCGTCTCCTCCTCGGTGATCTCGATGGCGTTCGAAATCACCACCTGGAGGAGATTGGTCGTGCCCTCGATGAAGATCGTCCCTTCCGGCGGGCTCACCTCGAAGGGGTAAGGATTCTCGTTGGTTTGCCCCTGCAAGCTGGTTGCCAGACAGATGGCGGACCAGCCGAGTACAAGCCGCCAGCGGCGCAACAAGGTTGACATGCTTTTTTTATACCCTCTTTCGAGGGTTTCGACAATCCGAAAATCGGCCTGCAGGACATTTCCGGGACCGGCCTGCCGGATCACGACGCGGGCCTGCCATCTCGAGTCTTGTGCCCAACACGCCCCGATGCCCGGACTCATCCCGAGCTGACACACTATGAACCTGTCACCCTATTGTCATGCGCTCGGACCTGTTGCCAACCCTGGTGGATCGCCTTCGCTCGGTTCGGTGGCAGGACACACTATGAACCTGTCACCCTATTGTCATGCGCTCGGACCTGTTGCCCCCCCCCGGCCGATCGCCCTCAATTCGATGGCGGCAAGCGGGCGGAGCGGGTTATATAACCGGCCGGCGATATAACTATGAACGAACGGCTGCCCATCTATGAGCTGGAGGCGGACCTGGTGGAACGGCTGCCGATCGAGCGGCGGCTGGTCGTCCAGGCGCCGACCGGCTCAGGCAAATCGACCCAGGTGCCCCAGATGCTGCTCGATCACGGTCTGCTGGGGGATGGCATGGTGATCATCCTGCAGCCGCGCCGGCTGGCTGCCCGGCTTCTGGCCGCCCGCGTGGCCTGCGAACGCAACAGCCCGCTCGGCGCCGCCGTCGGCTTCCAGATCCGGTTCGAAAACCAGTCCGGACCGGACACCCGGATCAAATACGTCACCGAGGGCATCCTGCTCCGCCAGATGATCCAGGATCCGGATCTGCGCGGGGTTCGGGCATTGGTCTTCGACGAGTTCCACGAGCGGCATTTGTATGGGGACATCACCCTGGCACGCGCGCTGGATCTCCAGCAGGCCCGGCGGCCGGACCTGTTGATCCTGGTGATGTCCGCGACGCTGGACATGGACGTCCTGGAAACGTATCTGCGCCCCTGTGTCACCTTGTTCTCGAGCGGCCGGGTTCATCCGGTCGAGATCGAGTACCTGCCGCACCGGATCGGCGCGCAGGGGCCCCCGGTCTGGGAGCTGGCCGCCGAGGCGTGGGCGGGGCAGGTCCGAGCCGGCGAGACCGGAGACACGCTCGTGTTCATGCCGGGCGGCTTCGAGATCCAGCAGACCATCGAGGCCATCCGGCAGCGCCCCGAATCGCGCGGGCGCCTGCTGCTGCCGCTGCATGGCGAGCTGCCGCCGCGGGATCAGGACGCAGCCGTGGCGCGGTATGACCAGCCCAAGGTCGTCGTCGCCACCAACGTCGCCGAGACCTCGCTGACCATCGACGGCATCCGGCTCGTGATCGACAGCGGCCTGGCGCGGATTCCGCGCTACGACCCGCACCGCGGTATCAACACGCTCTGGATCGAGCGGATCAGCCAGTCGGCGGCCGACCAGCGCGCCGGCCGCGCGGGAAGGACCGCCCCCGGACGATGCATCCGCCTCTGGGCCGAGTCCGAACATTCGCAGCATCCGGCCCGGGAGACTCCCGAGATCCGGCGGCTCGATCTGTCGGAAGTCGTGCTCACATTGAAGGCTGCCGGCATTGCCGACCTGCGGGCGTTCCGCTGGATCGAGCCGCCCTCCGAGCAAGGGCTGCGCGACGCGGAGATCCTTCTGACGGATCTGGGCGCTCTGGATCCGGCCGGCTGCATCACGGACATCGGCCGGAAAATGCTGGCCTTCCCCGTGCACCCGCGCTACGCGCGCATGCTGCTGGCCGCGCGGGATTCGCGATGCGTCTATCAGGCGGCGTTGATCGCCGCGCTGACCCAGGGCCGGGACCTGCTCATTCGCAAGCCGGGCCGGGAGGCGCTCGAGCGGAGGCAGGAGTTGTGGGGCGACCAGGGGACGTCGGATTTCTGGTGCTGGATGCGGGCGTGGAGTTACGCCGCCAAGAACGGATTTCGCCTCGAGGCATGCCGCGCGGCGGGCGTCCATGCGCTGACGGCCCGCCAGGTCGGCCCGTTGCTCGAACATTTCCTGCGGATCGCCGAGCGGGAGGGGCTGCCGATCCAGCCCGAGCCGGTGCCGGACGAAGCGATTCAGAAGTGCATTCTGGCGGGGTTTTCCGACCGGGTAGCCCGGCGGCTCGATGAAGGCACGCTGCGATGCGAGCTGGTGCACGGCCGGCGCGGCGTGCTGGCGCGCGAGAGCGTCGTCCAGCGCAGCCCCCTGCTGGTGGCGGCCGAGATCCGCGAAATCGAAGGCGCGGATCAATCCGCCCAAACGATCCTTTCGCTGGCGACAGCGATCGATCCGCGATGGCTGGCCGAGCTGTTCCCCGAAGATTGCACCACCGCGCCTCGCCTCTACTACGATGCCACCGCCCGCCGGGTGTGTGCCGAGGAGCAGGTTCGGTTCCGCGATCTGGCCCTGTCGGTGCGCCGGATCGATCCGCCGCCCGCAGGCGCCGCGGCATCGCTGCTGGCGGGCGAAGTCCTGGCGGGGCGGCTGACGCTCAAGAGCTGGGATCACTCGGTGGATCAATGGATCCTGCGCCTGAACCGGCTTGCGCAGTGGTGCCCGGAGCTGGGGTTGCCCCCGATCGCCGACGCCGATCGCCGGCACCTCGTCGAGCAGATCTGCCAGGGCGCAGCCTCGTACAAAGACATCAAGGACCGCGAGGTCAAGCCCACGGTCAAGTCGTGGCTGTCGCAAGCGCAGCAGGAGCTGCTCGACCGGCATGCTCCCGAGCGCCTCACGCTGTCCAACGGCCGCCAGCCCCGCCTGACCTACGGGCCCGATGGCCCGCCGCACATCGCGCTTCGGATCCAGGAGCTCTATGACGTCGATGCCACGCCGCGGATCGCCCGCAACCAGGTGCCAGTCCTGATCCATATCCTGGCGCCCAACATGCGGCCGGTCCAGATCACGCAGGACCTGGGCAGATTCTGGCGCGAGCACTACCCGCGGGTCAAACAGGAGCTCCAGCGCAAATACCCGAAACACCCGTGGCGCTGAGGCGCGCCTGGCTACGGCTCCAGCGCGCTCGCGTTGGCGGCGAGGATCCGCTGGATCCGGACCAGGCATTCATCGACGTGAGCCCGGGTGGCGGCATCGAGCCGCGCGCCCGATTTCTGGGCATTCTTGAGACGGCCTTGAATCGCAACCAGGTGCGCTCGCGCGAGGCTGCGGGCGTCGGCCGGCGCCCCGCCCGCGCCGAGGAACACCACGTAGCTGTAATTGTCCGCCAGGCTGCTCGGCCGGCCGCCCAGCACAAGCAGGCTCAGACGGCGCAGGTGCTCGCGCTGGAGATTACGGCGAATCGTCGAGACCGCAAGCCGCTCTGAGGACGGAGCTGCGTCGGGCTTCAACTCGGTCCAGATGCTGTCGGTGAGGCTTTGGAAGACCTCGTCGATACGCAACGGCCGGGCGCCGGGATCGGACTGAAGCGCCTGGTTCTGAAGCCGGTTCAGGACTTCGGAATCGAAGCACTGGCTCAGGGCGACTCGCTGGATCGCCAGGACCCGGCCGTACACGTCGTAATCGACGCTGTCGCCGCGGGTGAGGCTCTGGTTGCCCCAATGATACCAGCGCTCGGCAGCCAGCCGGCGCAGGATGCGGGGATTGATCTCGAAGGTGCTCGCATCGAAGATTTGAGTCGCAAGGAACTGAAGGGCTTCGCGCTGCCGGTCGCCGGGGATGGGCGCTACGGGGTCTCGGCTGGCCTCGCCTCCTTTGAAGTCGCGGCTGACCTCCTGGCCGCCGATATAGCCCGCCGCCAGCCCGGCCGCGTTCGCGTACTGGCTGAAGAGGATCGAGAAGGCGCGGCGCAGGCGGATCCAAGACTCGCCATCGCGCACGACCTTTTCATCGAGGTTCTGGAGAAGGGCCCGGGCCAGGGCGAGCCGCTCCCGGCCATACTGGAGCGGATCGCGCCCCAAATCGTACGTGTTCACGAACGGATCGTTGTTCAGATACATGTCCTCGTCCGTGGCGTAGGCCAGGTCCGGCTCGGGCGAGCGGGCGGCGATCTTCTTCAGCTCCGGAGACTCGTCGCCTTCGAACGGCCGGTACGCGTATTCGATGGCCCAGTAATCGTAAGGGCCGAGAATCGTGGTGGCGTAGTCGCCCTGCTTCTGGCCGGGCGGCGCGATGTTGATCGGGTTGTAGTCCATGACGCTGGCGACCATGCCTTTGGTCCGGGTGATGGATGTGTCATTGACCTGGTCGAGCGGCAGCATGGCGCTGGCGCGGAAGTTGTGGCGCAGGCCGAGCGAATGGCCGACCTCGTGCATGACGACCTCCTTGATCACCTGGCCGAGGAACTCCTCGGGGAGCTTCGGCTCGGCGGCGCCCGGGCCGGCCTGGGCCAGCGCGACCGCTGCCAGGCCGAGCTCGTACTGTTTGCCGGCCATGTACTGGCAGGCGGTAAAATGGCTCGGCCCAAGCCGTCGCGAGAGCAGCAGCCGCAAGGGATTCCCGTCGGCCGGCAGCAGGATCGGGAGGGCCCGAGGATTGTCGTCGAGGCTCAGCGACGGAGGCATGCCAATTCCGGGGAGCGGATAGGGCAGGCCGAATCCCTTCTTGGCCGCCAGGATGGGGCTGATGACCTCCGCCATCGCCCACGGCGCCGAGTCATCCTGCGCATCGATGGCCGCGGGATAGGGCCGGCCGACCAGAAACGCATACTGGACCTTGAACGCCCGAATCCAGCTCGCGTCGAAGATCACATCGCCGTCGATCATCTCGCCTGTGATCGGATCGGCGCGAAGGCCGGACATCGCGAACGTCGAGCTGGTCGTGATCCAGCGGAACGTGCAGTAGTTGATGTCCTCGGGATCGAACTCGTCCCTCTCATTTTGCCAGCGGACTCCGATGGCGTCGCGAAACCCGATCTTCTCGAATGCCTTGTTCCACTCGAGGATGCCCTCCTGAACATAGGGGCGGTATTCGTGCGGGACGGTGTCCTCGACCCACCAGACGAGCTGTTTCTTGGGCGGGGAGATCTTGGCTTTCGGGTCTGCTTTCTCGAGGCGCCAACGGTTGATCCGGCGGACGAACATGCTGTCGGGATCCGCCGAGCCGAAGTCCTTGGTGGCGCTCACGAACTGGCCGACGCGGGCGTCGGCCAGCCGCGGCTTGTAGCCCGTTTCCGGCAGCTTCGACAGGCTGTAATGGATCACCAGGGTGATGCCGCGGGCGTCGGCGATCCCATCCTCGCTCAGATCGACCGAGCCGGCCACGCCCCCCCGCCCGAAGGTGGCCTGGACCTGAAGCTCGATGTTGTTCGGGAACGCCTTGATTTTGAACCAAGTCGATCGGTTCCGATCAAACTGGCCGATCCGCAGATCGGCGAAATCGGTCAGAAACACTTGCGAGAAATCGATCAGCACACCGCCGCCGGAGGCCAGGCTCACAATCGGCAGCGCCATCAGGACCGAGTCGGTATAGTTCTGTTTCACCGCCTTCTCGAGCGGCGTGCCGGCAGGGGCCTGATAATGAATGTTGCGGCGGATGATTTGCAGCTTGTCGCCGTCCCGGTGGAACACGAGGATCCACTCGTTGCCGAAGTTCAGCGGCTGGCCGGCGGAGGCCATGCCGCGGGCGATCGTGATGGGCGCCAGGAATGGCTGGTCGAGCTGATTGGACTTGATCTCCGCATACAGGATCTCGTTGGTGCGATAGAGGTTGAACAACCCCTCGTGCTTCTGGGTGTCCTTCGTCACCTCGGCGAAGTCGCGGAACTTCGAAGGCGGCCGGGAGGCCGCCGGAGATCCCGGAGCCGGCACGGTCGCGGGTGCGGGCGTCTGGGCCTCAAGGCCGGTGGAGAGCGCTCCAAGGACTGCCCCGATGCCGCCCAACATCAGGATGCCAACAGCGCCGCGGATATTGGTTTTCATAGTTCGTTTCCGGATTTGACCGTGCCATGGTATCAGACCGCACTCCAGACTCAAGTTCACGAAATGGGTTTCATGCAATTGACGGCCGAACTCGACGGCGTATGCTTGCGGCCTGATGAACACGCACGATTTGAGATTCTCGCGCAGGGATTTTTTCTGGGCTGCGGCTGGCCTGGCCGCCTCCACAGCCGTGCTGCGCTCTCAGGAGCGGCCCGCGCAAGCCCCGCGGCCGGCTGGCTCCCCCAGCCGCCGATCGGCCGTCTCGGTGTCACACGGCTCGAGCCGGCGCGCCAATGTCTGCGAGGCGCTCGTGGCGATCGAAGACCAGATCCTGCCCGTCCTCAAGACCAAGAAGCATGTCGTCATCAAGCCGAACATGGTGAGCACTTCCAACCAGCTTGCCTCCACCCATGCGGATGCCCTGCACGGCATCCTCGATTTCCTCGGCCCCCGGTTCCGGGGGCCCGTCGTCATCGCCGAGTCCTCCGCCGGATACACGACCGACGGATTCGATCGGTTCGGCTATGTCAAGATCGCCAGCGAGCATCGGCCGATCGAGATCCGCCTCGCCGATCTCAACGAGGAAGGCAAGTACCTGACGCATCCGATCCTCAACGGCGATCTCCACATGGTGCCTGTCCGGCTGGCGGCGCGGCTCTTGGATCCGGACGCCTACATCTTCTGTTGCGCGATCTTGAAAACCCACAACGCCGTCGTCGCCACCCTATCGATCAAGAACATGTGCCTGGGGGCGCCCTTGCACAGCGCGCGCGGCGAGACCCCGCGCTGGAACGACAAGCGCGTGTATCACGGGGGTGTTCGACAGACGCACCTGGACATTGCGCTGACAGCCCAGCGGCTGCAGCCCTGCTGGGGAGCGGCCGTGCTTGATGGCTGGGAGGGGATGGAAGGCAACGGGCCCGGCAGCGGCACCGCGGTCCCCTCACGAATCGCGATCGCCTCCACGGATTATGTGGCCGCCGACCGTGTGGGGCTCGAAGCCATGGGCATCCAGCCCGGCTGGATCGGGTATCTGGGCTTTTGCGCCCAGGCCGGCCTGGGCCAGGATGACCTCGCGAAGATCGATATCCGCGGCGCCCGGATGGGCGACGTGTCACGGAAATACCGGATGCACGACGACATCGAGCGCGAGCTGCGCTGGATGGGGCCCATGAAGGAAATCCCCGAGAAGCTCGGCTAGCCCTGAAGAAACAAACGTCCGATCCTGCCGGGATTTTCCGGATCCCAATAGGGTGACAGGTTCATAGTTGATGTGGCTCGGCCTGTCAGCCGTGACGCATTCGGTTGCCCTTCTCCACAATCCCGGACACTGTTCAGGATCCCCCGCGACCTGTGCAATGGAGGATCAGATCAGGGGGGGCGGGTCGAGACGGCAGGCTGGAAAGCGAGCGACTGGCGGATGGCGGTCTCGATCTCGGCCAATGGTTTGGCGGTGGTGGCGGCGGCGTTGGCCGCCAGGCCGGTGACGTGGGCGGTGGCGGCGGAGGTGCCCGTGATCATGAAGGACTGGCTGAGGAAGCTGACGAAGGCGCCGCCGGGGGCGATGACATCGACGAAGGGCCCGCTGTTGGCATAGCTGGCGACCTGGCCGCGCCGATCGCCGGCCGTGGCGGCCACGACCTCCGAGTAGGCGGCCGGGTAGGTCGGGTCGACGCCCGGCGCGTTGCCCGCCGCCGCAATGAACATCACCCCCTGCTGGTGCGCCTCCTGAATGACCTGCCGCAGAAGGCCGCTGTCGCCTTCGCCGCCGAGGCTCAGATTGATGATCCGTGCGCCCTGCTCGACAGCGGCGCAGATGCCGCGGGCCACATCGAACGTGTTGGCGGTTTCCTGGGCCCCGTAGACATCCACAGGAAGGATCCGGACTGCGGTGCCCTGGGCGGACTGCGGATCGAGGGCGACGGCGCGCAGGATGGTCTCCGCCATGGCGGTGCCGTGGGTGGGGTAGGAGGGCGCTGCCTGGGCCGCCCCCAGGAGGGAAATCTCCGGCAGCAGGAAATCCGCCAGAGCGGTTCCCTGCCGCTGAACGGCGGTATCGATCAGCCCGATCACAGTGCCCTGGCCGTCGGCAACGGGTTTGACCTTGAGATTCAGAGGGGCCAGCGAGCTCAGCGACAGCGGGTCCATCCGGCTGGGGGGCGCCACGGAGTAATTGGACTCGGCGCTGGCCACGTCGGGATTCTCCTCGAAGAACTGGCGGGCGGCCTCGGCGGCCTCATCGCTATCGAAGGCGAGCCGGCCGGCGCCGAGCTCGTCGAGCCGTCCCAGCACGCGGCCGCCCAGCCGGCGCGCCAGGGCGTCGATGTCGGCGCCCGACCCCGGCCGGAGAGTGACGATCAGCTCGTTGGGGATCCGGCCATCCGAGCGCCGCGCTGCCGTGTCGGGCTCGATCAACAGCGTGGCGTCGCTGACGGATTCGCGGAACACAAAGAGCCGCGTGGGGCTGTTGGTTCGGGGCAGGAGCGCATAATTCAGGTCGCCCAGGAGGTGCCGGAGCGCAGCGGCGGGGGCCAGGGCCTCGAACTGGACAGTGACACGGCGATCGAGCCTGGGCTCGACCAGGACCTGCCATCCCGTGACGGCCGCCAGGTCCTGGAGGACGGCCGCCAGAGGCTGGGAGGCGATCCGGGCCGTGAGGTGCTGGCGGTCCGAGCGCCAGACAAGGCCGCTGGATCGAGGGGCGGATGGCGGCGGGGCAGCCCGCAGCTCGAGCGGCCGGCCAGCCAGGAGGCTGGCGCCCAGGGCCAGACAGAACCATCCCGCGCGCCCGCCGGGGCTCGAGGTGCGGGCCGCCGAGGGCGTCCCACCATCGCTTTTATTCATCAGGGGCTATCCTACATGAGCCTGGCGTCGAAGGCCAGGGCCAGAAATGATTCTCCTTGCCAGCCCGGCGCCCGGGCGACACACAATGAGGCACATGAAATCGATTATAGCAGGGTTGGGCATTTTGGCGATCGGGATCGGGCTTGGGGCGGAGCGGCTGGCGGCGGCGGCGACGAACACCGCAGCATCCGCCGCGGCGCGGGAATCGGCGGTCGCGCCGGCGGCCCGAACGGGCACGGCCTACCAGCGCTACCTGTTGTTGAAGGAGCGGGTCGGGCAGCAGCGCGGCCAGGTGGACCTGGTCTTCCTGGGGGATTCGATCACGCAGGGCTGGGAAGGTGCAGGCAAGGAGGTGTGGCAGAAATATTACGGCCAGCGCCGGGCGCTGAACCTGGGGATCGGCGGCGATCGCACCCAGCACGTTCTCTGGCGTCTCGATAACGGCCATCTCGAGGGCATCCATCCGAAGGCCGTCGTGCTGATGATCGGAACCAACAACTCCGGGGACGATCGGAACACGGCGGAGGAGATGGTGGCCGGGGTCCGGGCGGTGGTGGACAAGCTGCGGCAGATGCGGCCCCAGGCGCGGATTTTGCTGCTGGGCATATTTCCTCGAGGCGCCGAGTTCAACGCGCAGCGGGGCAAGATCGCCCAGGTCAACCAGGTGCTCGCCCAGCTCGACGATGGCCGCGCGGTGACCTACCTGGACATTGCGAGCCGGTTCCTCGAGCCGGACGGCCGGATCTCGAAGGAGGTCATGCCCGATTTTCTGCATCTGACGGCGCGAGGCTACGAGCGATGGGCGGAGGCAATCGAGCCGGCCCTGGCCCGGCTGCTGGCCGAATCCGGCGCGGGGAGCGGCCGTTGAAGGCGGGGATTCACAGCGCCGGCCAGCCAGGGCGGGCGCCGAAGCCGGCGCTCCTGACGCGCTGCGCCCGAGTGGCTTCCGCGGATTGACCGGGGCCATGGATAGCACCCGCCGCTGAAGATCGGTTGATGAAAGCGGCGGCCGAAAGCGTCAAACTAGGATGCACCCGGCATCGGTCAGCGGGGAGCGGGTGGGGCTGGACGGGAAGTTTTTCCGTCTGGGGGGCGAGCGTTTTACGGTCAAGGGGATCACCTACGGGCCCTTTGCGCCGGGAGGGGCGGAGGGGGCATTTCCGGCCGGTGCGGAGGCCCGCCGTGATTTCGAGCTGATCCGCGAGCTGGGCGCCAACGTGCTTCGGGTCTACCACGAGCCGGCGGTCGATTGGCTGGATGAGGCGGGGCAGGCGGGCCTGAAAGTGTGGATCGACGTCCCCTGGGGGGTCAAGCAGTGCTTTCTCGACGATCCGCAGCAGCAGCGGCGAATCCGGCAAACGATCCGAGAGACCGCTCGGCGGTGCGCGCGCCACCCCGCGGTGTTCGCCCTGTCGGTCGCCAATGAAATCCCGCCCGACATCGTCCGATGGAGCGGGGTTCGGAAGATGGAGTCGTTTCTCGACCGGATGGTGGCCGAGGTCAAGGAGATCGACGACGATTGCCTGTGCACGTTCGGGAACTTTCCGCCGACGGAGTATCTGCGGCCGCGGGAGATCGATTTTGTATCCTTCAACGTCTACCTGCACGATCCGCGGCCTTTCGAGAGCTACCTGGCTCGGCTGCAGATGCTGGCGGACACGCGGCCGCTGGTCCTGGGGGAGATGGGGATCGACTCGATCCGGCAGGGGGAGGCGGCCCAGAGCCAACGGCTGCACTGGCAGATCGAGTCGGCCTTTCGCCTGGGGTGCGCGGGGACGGTGGTGTTCAGCTTCACCGACGACTGGTTCACCGATGGGTGCGCGATCGAGAACTGGGCGTTTGGCCTGACCACGCGCGCGCGCGAGCGCAAGCCGGCCTTCGAGGCGGTGCGGCGCCAGTATGGGCGGGCGCCGCTGTTTCCCTTGCCGGAGACGCCGCGCGTGTCGGTGGTGGTCGCCTGCTACAACGGGGCCCGCACCCTGCGCCCCTGTCTGGAATCGCTCCAGCACCTCGACTACCCGGACTACGAGGTGATCGTTGTGGACGACGGATCCACGGACGCGAGCGCCGCGATCGCGGGCGAGTTCGCGGGGGTGCGCCGGATCCGGCACGAATCGAACCGGGGGCTTTCGGCGGCCCGCAACACGGGGATTGCGGCGGCGACGGGCGAGGTAGTGGCCTTCACGGATGCGGACTGCCGGGCGGACCGGGCGTGGCTGCACTACCTGGTGGGCGACCTGGTGCGGGGGCGGTTTGCGGGCGCGGGCGGGCACAACCTGCTGCCGCCGGACGACTCGTGCGTGGGGGCGGCGGTGATGGTGTCGCCGGGCGGCCCTGCTCATGTCATGCTGAACGACCGGCAGGCCGAGCATGTGCCGGGCTGCAACATGGCCTTCCTCAAATGGGCCCTGGCCGCCATCGAGGGATTCGATCCCGACTTCCGCCAGGCGGGCGACGATGTGGATCTGTGCTGGCGGCTGCAGCAGGCGGGGCTGCGGATCGGATTCAGCCCGGGGGCGTTTGTGTGGCACTACCGCCGGCCCACCGTGGGGGCCTACCTGCGCCAGCAGCAGGGCTACGGGGAGGCCGAGGCGATGCTCGTCCGCAAGCATCCCGAGTATTTCGGGTGGCTCGGGGGGGGCATTTGGCGCGGGCGCATCTACTCGCCCGCGAAGTATGGGCTGATGTTCCAGCGACCCCGGATCTACCATGGCCGGTTCGCGACCGGGTTCTATCAGCTGGTGTATGCCGCGCCGCCCGGGACGAGCGCGATGGGCTTGACGGCGCTCGAGTATCACGCGCTGGCGACGGTGCCGTTGACGGTGCTGACCTTGTCGTTCAGCCTGCTGCTGCCCGCGGCGATCGTGGCGTGGGCGTTGCCGGTGTGCGTCTGCGTGGTGGCGGCCGCCCAGGCCGAGGTCCCCCGGAAGAAACGAAGGTTCTGGACGCGCCCGCTCGTGGCGGGTTTATATTTTCTGCAGCCGCTGGCGCGGGGCTGGGCGCGCTACCGGGGCCAGCTCGGCTTGCATCCTGCCTCTCTGGCCGCACGCGAGAATCTGGACTCGCTGACGTGGGAATCGCGAGGGATCTGCTGCAGCCGGCTCGATTTCTGGAGCGAGGGCCGCGCGGGCCGCCCGGCGTTCCTCGAAGCCTTCGTTCGCCGTCTTGACCGGGCCGGCTGGGCGAGTAAAACGGACTCCGGCTGGAACGACTACGACGTCGAGATCACCGGCAGCCTTTGGACCCGGCTCCAGGTGGCGACCGCGGCGGAGGTGTATCCAAGGGGCGGGCAGCTGATCCGGTGCCGGCTGAGGCCGCGGTGGACCTATCTATCGTGGCTCCTGTTCGCGGCGGGGCTGGGGCTGATCCTTTTGCTGATCGCGCTGTGGGGGCAGGCGGAGTGGAGGCACTGGCTGCTGCTGGCGGCGCTGGGGCCCGTGGCGGCCTGGTTCCATCGCCAGGGCCAGTGCCTGCGGCGGCTGGTGGCGGCCCTGGTGGACGAGTGCGCCCGGGCCCTCGGGCTGGAGCGGATGGATCGAATCGCGGGGCTGGACAAGAAGCCGGGCCCGGACGGCGGCCCGCCGGCGGCGCCAACGCAATGAAACAGTATCACGAGCTGCTGCGGCTGGTCCTCGAGACGGGCCGGGCCAAGACGGACCGAACCGGCACGGGAACCCTGGCCGTGTTCGGCGCCCAGGCGCGCTACCCGCTATCCGACGGTTTCCCGCTGCTGACGACCAAGAAAGTCCACCTCAAATCGATCATCCACGAGCTGCTCTGGTTTCTGCGCGGAGACACCAACGTGCGGTATCTGCACGAGCACGGCGTGACCATCTGGGACGAGTGGGCCGACGCCGAAGGCAACCTGGGCCGCATCTATGGGGCGCAATGGTGCGACTGGCGGACGGCCGACGGGGGCCGCGTGAACCAGATCGACCGGGTCATCGAGGAGCTGCGCTCCCGGCCGGACAGCCGGCGGCTCCTGGTGACCGCGTGGAACCCGGGCGAGCTGGACCGGATGGCGCTGGCGCCATGCCATGTGCTGTTTCAGTTCAACGTGATCGAGGGCGAGCTCAGCTGCCAGCTCTATCAGCGCAGCGCCGATCTCTTTCTGGGGGTGCCTTTCAACCTGGCGTCGTATGCGATCCTGACCCTGATGGTGGCGCAGGTGTGCGGGCTGCGGCCGGGGGTTTTCGTGCACACGTTTGGCGACCTGCATCTGTATTCGAACCACCTCGATCAGGCCCGGCTGCAGCTCGCGCGCGAGTGCCGGCCCCTGCCGCGGCTCAGGCTCAATCCCGCCATCCGAAACCTGCACGACTTCCGCTACGAGGATTTCGAGCTCCTGGGCTACGAGCCGCACCCGGCGATCAAGGCGCCGATCGCCGTATGAAGCCGTTCGAGGCGCTGGCGGCCATGGCGCGGAACCGGGTCATCGGGCGCGAGGGGCGGATTCCATGGCATCTGCCCGAGGATTTCCGCTGGTTCAAGCGGATGACGACGGGCCAGGTCGTGGTGATGGGGCGGAAGACGTTCGAGTCCATCGGCCGGCCGCTGCCGAATCGGGAGACGATCGTGTTGAGCCGGAGCGGGTTCTCCCATCCGGGGGTGCGGACGGCGGCGAGCCTGGCGGAGCTGGGGATGGAGGGCGATCCCCGCCGGGTGTTCATCTGCGGGGGGGCGCAGGTGTATGCGGCTGCGCTGCCTTGGTGCTCGGACCTGTATCTGACCCTGGTCGAACGCGAGGTCGAGGGCGACGCGCTCTTCCCGGCCTTCGAGGACCGGTTCGAGCTGGTCGAGACGCTCGAGCGGAGGCCGGAGTTCCGGATTCTGCATTATCGCCAGCGGAATCCGGAATTCGGTCTGGTGTTTGGGGAGAGACAAGCTTAGGGTCTGTGCAAATTTGCACAGACCCTTAGCGTGGGGATCGTTCTGGAACCCGATCCGAACCGAGGAATCGATATGAAGATCAAGCTGGCAGCGGCGGCCTGGAGCATCGGATGGCTGGCATCGGCGGCCTCCAATCCGGTGGATCCGCACATGGGCGACTGGCAGGGGACGCTTCAGATGGCGGGAGGGCCGGAGCAGCCTGTGGCGGTGCGGTGGATCCCGCTGGGCGAGGGATCGTATGAGATCAAGATCTGGCGCGAGTTCGACCGCCGGGCGCCGCTGCTGCATCATCTGCGCGGGTCGCTGCGCGAGGCCGAGCTGAAGGCGGCCGACGCGATCCCGTTCGAGGCGGAGCGGGTGGTGCGGGCGGTCGAGGACGGGCTGGTGGTGCCGGCCTCGCTCTGGACGGGGCGGCTGCAGGACGGCGAGCTGCGGGGCCAGCTGGCGGGGCGCCAGCAAGGCCGGTTCACCCTGGCCCCGGTCCAGCGGCTCTCGCCCACCCTGGGCCTGAAGCCGCCGGCGGGGGCGGTGATCCTGTTTGACGGCCATGGGTTCGACGCCTGGCGGCCGCGCGACGCGTCGGCGGGCAATCTCAAATGGAAGCGGGTCGAGGAGGGCGCCATGGAGGCGGGAGGGGGCGACATCATCACGCGCGAGAAGTTCCGCGACCACCGGCTCCACCTCGAGTTTCGAACCCCCTACATGCCCCATGCCTTCGGCCAGGCCCGAGGCAACAGCGGCGTCTATCTCCAAGGCCGCTACGAGGTCCAGGTCCTCGACAGCTACGGGCTCGAGGGCGAAGACAACGATTGCGGCGGCATCTACCAGATCAGCCGGCCGGCGGTGAACATGTGCGCGCCCCCGCTTCAGTGG
This sequence comes from Verrucomicrobiota bacterium, assembly GCA_022711435.1. GTDB lineage: Bacteria > Verrucomicrobiota > Verrucomicrobiia > Limisphaerales > UBA1319 > JAGMXM01. The sequence goes on along the minus strand of JAKLFB010000007.1, from coordinate 163,792 downwards.
CAGACCTACGACATCACCTTCCGGGCGGCCCGGTTCGATGCCCAGGGCAGGAAGACGGCGGCCGCGCGGATCACGGTGGTCCAGAATGGCGTGACCATCCATGACAACCTCGAGCTGCCAAAGGTCACCGGAGGCGCCATCGACGATCAGGAATCCCGGCCGGAAGGCCTGCTGCTCCAGGATCACGGCAACCCGGTCCGGTTCCGAAACATCTGGATCGAGAAGCTCGACTGATGGATGAGCCGGGGCGGGCGGCGGATCGGGGGGTGATCCTGCCCGGGGCTTGAGCATGTCGCAGATGTTGAAATCGTCCGGGGCGATGGGGGCGGCGACCCTGGCGAGCCGGCTCCTGGGTTTGGTGCGCGAGGTGGTGTATGCGCGGTTCATGGGGGACACATGGGTGGGGAGCGCCTTTTTCTACGCATTCACCATCCCCAACCTGTTCCGGAGGCTGCTGGGCGAGGGGGTGCTGACGGCGGCGTTCATCCCCGTCTTCAAGGACCGCGAGCAGAACGCGGGCGAGCCGGCGATGTGGCGGACCGCCAATGCCGTGATGTGCGGTCTGGCGCTGGTGTGCATGGCGGTGGTCGGGGTGGCGCTGCTGGCGATCACGCTGGGGCTGCGGCTGGCCTCGCTGGCGGACGAGACGCGGCTCATGCTCGAGCTGCTCCGGGTGATGTTCCCCTACCTGCTGTTCGTGTGCGCGACGGCCGTCATGATGGGGATCCTCAACGCGCGAGGCCATTTCTTCGTGCCGGCCCTGGGGGCGTCGGTGCTGAACGTGGTGATGATCGGGTCGGTGCTGTGGCTGGCGCCGCGCTGGGGGGTCGAGCTGCCGCGCCAGATTTTTGCGCTGGCGGCGGGCGTGCTGGCGGCGGGCCTGCTCCAGGCGCTGTTCCAGCTCCCGGTCCTGCGGCGCGAAGGCTTCCGGTTCGCCTGGGTGAACCCCCTCCGGGATGAGGCGGTCCGCGAGGTGGCGCGCAAGATGCTGCCGGGGATCGTGGGGGTGGCGGCCTTCCAGATCAATGTTGTGCTGACCCAGGGGCTGGCTTTCTGGGTGGGGCCGCAGATCGTCGCCTCGTTCAATTATGCGGTGCGGCTGATGGAGCTGCCGCAGGGCGTGTTCGGGATCTCGCTGGCGACGTATCTTCTGCCGACGCTGTCGGGACTGGCGGCCCGGAAACGCTACCCCGAGTTCCGCGCCACCCTCCGCCAGGGGCTTGGCTACCTCGTGTTCATCAACGCCCTGGCATCGGTGCTGCTGCTGGTCCTGGCGACCCCCATCATGCGGCTGCTGTTCGAGCGCGGCCAGTTCGGCCCGGACGCGACCAGCCGCGCGGCGTTCGCGCTGGCGTGCCTGGCGCCGAGCCTGGTGGCCTATTCGGTGGTGAACATCCTGGCGCGGGCCTTTTACGCGCTGGGCGACACGCGGGCGCCGATGCAGATCAGCCTGGTCTGCCTGGGGCTGAACCTGGTGTTCACGATCCCCCTGGTGCTGACATTCAAGCAGGGCGGGCTGGGATTGGCCAACACGATCAGCTCGGCCTTCAATGTCTGGCTGCTGGCCTATGGATTGCGGCGGAAGCTGCGGCGCCTGGACTTTGAGCCCCTCGCCGCCCGGCTGGCGCCTCTGGCCGCCGCCACCGCGCTGGCCGGCCAGGTGGCCTGGATCCTCCTGCAGCTCTGGGAGCGCGGCATCGGCCACGACTTCTTCCTGGCCAGGCTGGGGGCGGTCTTTGTGCCGATGGGGGCGGCGTCGCTGGCCTATGGCCTGGCGACAATCCTCCTCGGAATCCCCGAGTCGCGCGAAACGGCCCAGTGGCTTCGGCGCCGGCTGAGCAGGAAGCCGTAGACGCTCTCCCTCTTCGCGGCGGCGAGGGCTGGCTCGCGGGGGGGGCCCAGCCGCGGGCCGCGCGATTCAGATCCAGCTCAGGCTATCCACGGCCGATCGCGCTTCTGGAAGACGCGAACCAGGTCGATGGCCAGCTTGGCGTCCTGGGCCACCTGGAAATCGAACATCCCGACGCAGAGGAAATCGGCGCCGTTCTTGAGCGCGAACCGGAAGCCGGAATCGGGGCGGATCGCGCCGGCGGCGAGCGTCTTGAACGCGATCCATGGCTTGGCGACATTGCGCATGACGGCGGCGGTCCGATCCGGCTCCATATCCCAGTAGTTGTCGGCGGCATTGTCGATGACATCCTCCTGCTGGTCGGGACGGCGGGCGGACCAGTACTGGGAGTGGTGGTGGGTCTTGACGTAGAAATCGGCGCCATACCCGCTCTTCTCGGACTGGACGATGACATCGATGAGATGGGCGCCGATGCCGCCGGGGACGCCCTGGGACTGGATGTGCTGGACGCACTGGCCGAGGCGGTCGAGCTTGCCTCCGCGCAGCCAGCGGTCGCCAATCACGCCTTGGACATAGACGGCCGAGGCGCCGAAATCGATCGACTGCTGGAGGTTGGTCTTGAGGTCGTCGTCCTTGGGGTGGCCTTCGGCGATCCATTGGATCTTGCCCCCGCGCTCTTTCCAGTATCGGCTGAAGAGCATCATGGGCCGCTCGCGCGGGTCGCAGATGATGGTGTTGATGCCGTGCTGTTCGAGCAGCTCGAGCGTGTCGAGCACCTTCTCGTCGGTGTTGTAGCTGCGCATCAGGGACGCGACGTAGCCGAGATCGCGGGCGTGGGCCCAGCCGCTGATGAGGTTGCCGCCGGAGATCAGCCGGCTGACCTCGAGCTTGCCGATGCGGCCGCGGGGCATCGCTGCGGCCAGGCCCGAGGCCGGCGGCGGGGCGGCCGCGCCCTCCGGGCCGGCCGCGTGCGCCGCAAGGCCGGCGCCGCCGGCCGCCAGCATGGTTTGAGCGAGAAAATCGCGGCGGTTCAACAAGGAGTTCGGTTGCATGGCTCGTCGTCCGTTCCGATCCCGCCGGGCGCCGGCCCGGCCTGGGGATCGAGGTCGGCGACATTCAAGCCGAACGGCGGCCGGGATGCAATCCGCTTTTCAGGCGGGCCGGGATGTGGCATGAATGGCGCGTCATATGGAATACGAAGTGGTCATCGGCCTCGAAACCCACGTCCAGCTGCGGACGCGTTCCAAGATGTGGTGCGGCTGCGCGAACGAGTTCGGGGCGCCGCCGAACGCAAATGTCTGCCCGGTGTGCCTGGGGCTGCCGGGGGTCCTGCCGGTCGCCAACGAGGAGGCGCTCCGCCTGACCGTGCTGACCGGCTTCCTGCTGCATTGCGCCGTGCCCGAGCTCGCCAAGTTCGACCGGAAGAACTACTTTTATCCGGACATGCCGAAGAACTACCAGATCACGCAATACGACCGCCCCTCGACGGCGAACGGCTGGGTGGAGTTCGAGACGGGGGGCGGGCGGGCCCGGGTGCGGATCGCGCGCGCGCATCTCGAGGAGGACGTGGGAAAGAACTTCCACTATGACCGCTACAGCGGAGTGGACTTCAACCGGGCGGGGGTGCCGCTGCTGGAGATCGTGACCGAGCCGGACCTGCGATCGGCCGAGATGGTCTACGACTACCTGAACGCCCTCAAGGATATCCTGCGCCAGGGCGGCATCAGCGACTGCGACATGGAGAAGGGCATGGTCCGATGCGACGTGAACGTGAGCATCCGGCCCGCCGGGGCGTCCGAGCTCGGCCGGAAGGTCGAGATCAAGAACATGAACAGCTTCAGCGGCGTGCGCAAAGCGCTCGAATACGAGTACGCCCGCCAGGTCGAGGTGCTGTGCGGGGGCGGCCAGCTCGCCCAGGAGACCCGGCGCTGGGACGATGCGGCCGAGATCACCGAGAGCATGCGCACCAAGGAGCAGGCCCACGATTATCGCTATTTCCCGGAGCCGGACCTGATGCCGTTTGCGCCCACGGACGCGTGGCTGGGCGAGGTGCAAGCCCGGGTGATCGAGCTGCCGCTGGCCCGGAAGGAGCGGCTGATGCGCCAATATGGGCTCCCGGCCGCCGATGCCGAGACCCTGGCGGGCGACGCCGCGCTGGGCGCCTTTTTCGAGGGGATCGCGCCGCGGGCCAAGCAGCCCCGGATCCTGGCCAACTGGGTGATCAACAACCTGCGCGCGCGGCTGGCCGAGACATCGACCTCGATCCAGGCGGTCAAGTTTCCGCCCGCGGCGATGCTCGAGCTGCTCGAGCTGGTCGACACGGGCAGGATCAGCGGCCGGATCGCGCAGGAGGTGTTCGCCGAGATGTTCGCCACCGGCGATGCCCCCGAACACATTGTGGCCCGCAAAGGCCTTGTCCAGGTCAGCGACGCCGCCGCCCTCGAGCCGCTCTGCGACGCCGCCATCGCAGCCCATCCCCGCACCGTGGCCGATTATCGCGCCGGCAAAACCGCCGCGCTCAATTTCCTCAAGGGCCAGGTCATGAAGCTCAGCCATGGCAAAGCCAACCCGAACCTCGTCGGGGAAATGCTCCAGCGAAAACTCCAGTGACGTATGATGTCTGCACCCGATCTCGATCCGGGGATGGCGCCCGCCGCCCGCGGGCTCACACCGCACGCCCATCCTGGCAGCCCGGTCCGGGTTGCCGCCCTGCGGCAGGCGCTCCTTTGGGCGATGGGATGGATGGCTCTGATGGCCGGGGCCGGCCAGCTCCGAGGCGAGCCCCTGGCCATGCGCGTCATGACCTACAACATCCACCATGCGGAGGGCACCGACGGCAGGATCGATCTGGAACGAATCGCCTGCATGATCCGGAAGGCGGGGGCCGACCTGGTGGCGGTGCAGGAGGTCGACCGCGGAGTGGCGCGGACCCAGCGCCGGGACCTGCCCGCCGAGCTGGCGGCCCTGACCGGCATGACCTGCCTGTTCACCAACAATTTTCATTATCAGGGCGGCGAATACGGCAACGCCATCCTGACCCGGTTCCCGGTCCTGCAATGGACCAACACCCATCTCCGCATGGTCCGGCCGGGCGAGCAGCGCGGGCTCTTGCAGGCGGTGCTCGATGTCCATGGCAATCCGCTGGTCTTCTTCGCCACCCACCTCGACAGCCGCACCGATGACGAGGAGCGCCGCCAGAACGTGCACGAGCTCCGGGCCGCCGCCGCCCAGCACCGCGATCGCCCGATCCTCCTCGGAGGCGATTTCAACGCCGTCCCCGACAGCCGGGTCATCGCCGCCGTGCGCGAGACGTGGATCGACATGTGGGAGCTGGCCGGCGAGGGGCCCGGATACACCTCTCCTTCCGGGAAACCGCGCCGCCGGATCGATTACCTCTGGATGCTCCGCGGAACCCCTGCCCGGGTGCGCCGGATCGAGGTCCTGGACTCGCCCGCCTCGGATCACGCGGCCGTCGCAGCCGAGATCGAATGGCCCGGCTGGACCGCGCCCCAGGCCGACCCCCAGCCCTCTCCGCCGCCCACGATCGAGCCTGGCCCGCCGCCGGATTGAGACCGCACCTTTGCTCGAAGGGTCGGGCATTGGGCCTCCTGGCCCGCAGCGCGGCCGCTGTCTGGCGGGCGCCCGATTCGCTGTAAATAATTCCGGGTTGCGTCTCGCGGGGGATGACCCACCATGGACCGCATGGGACCTGACATATCACGGGTGCATTTCGTGGGTGTGGGCGGCACGGCGATGGCGGCGGTGGCGGTCGCCCTCCAGCAGCGGGGCTTCCAGGTCACCGGATCGGATGAGCAGGTCTATCCGCCGATGTCGACCTTCCTGGCCGAGCACGGCATCGCAGTGCGAACCGGCTACGCGGAAGAGAACCTCGAGCCCGCCCCCGACCTGGCAGTCATCGGAAACGCGATCTCGCGCGGCAATCCGGAGGCCGAGGCCATCCTCGAGCGGAAGCTGCGCTACTGCTCGCTGCCGGAGCTGCTGCGGGAGTTCTTCCTGCGCGGGCGGCGGTCGCTGGTGGTGGCGGGCACGCACGGCAAGACGACCACCACCGCCCTGCTGGCCTGGATCTTCGAGCGGAGCGGGCGGAATCCGGGCTTCCTGGTGGGCGGCCTGCCGGCCAATTTCGGGGCCGGCGCCCGGTTCACGGACAGCGAGTGGTTCATCATCGAAGGGGACGAGTACGACACCGCCTTTTTCGACAAGCGGAGCAAGTTTGTCCATTACCTCCCCGAGGTCGTGATCGTCAACAACCTCGAGTTCGACCACGCGGACATCTTCGAGAATCTGGCGGCGATCCAGCTCTCGTTCCGCCGGCTGATCAATCTGGTGCCGCGGAACGGCCTGCTGCTGGCCAACGGGGACGACCCCAACCTCGCCCCGCTGCTCCAGATCCGGCACTGCCCGGTCCGGCGATTCGGCCTGGGACCGGACAACGAAGCCCGCGCGGTCCGGCTCGAGTGCGCCGGCGGCGGGGCGGCGTTCGAGTACGAGGGGCAGCGGTTCCGGGTTCCGCTGGCAGGCGAGTTCAACGTCCGCAACGCTCTGGCGGCAGCGGCCTGCGCCCGGCATTGCGGCCTGAGCCCGGCGGAGATCCAGGCGGCCTTCGACACCTTCCGCGGCGTCAAGCGCCGGATGGAGATCCGGGGCGAGGCGGGCGGCATCACCGTGGTCGACGATTTTGGGCATCATCCGACCGCCATTCGCGAGACGATCCGGGCGCTGCGGCTGCGGTTTCCAGGCCGGCGGCTGTGGGCGGTGTTCGAACCGCGGACCAATACCACCCGCAGGAACGTGTTCCAGCGGGAGCTGGCCGACGCCCTGGCGCTGGCCGACGCGATCGCGATCGCCGAGGTGGCGCGCCTCGATCAGCTGGATCCCGCGGTGCGGCTGGACCCCGGCCGGCTGATGAGCGATTTGCAGGCAGCCGGCCGGCCCGCCGCCTACCTGCCCTCCGTCGAATCCATCGTCGATCATGTCAGCCGGCATGCGCGGCCTGGCGATGTGGTGTGCGTCTTCAGCAATGGCGGATTCGGCGGGATCCACGACCGGCTCCTGGCGCGGCTGCGCCCGCAGGAGCAGCGGCATCCTTGAAGCGCAGCCGCGGGGGATCGATCCTGCGCAATGCCCGCTCCGAACGAAGATGCTGGAAGGATCCAAAGAACGGGCGGATTGCTGCCTGGCGCCGTTTGGCCTCGACGAGGAACGGGACCTCCGGTTAGGCTTGCGGCGATGGAACGGAACGATCTGCGATGGTAGGCCATGGCTTCTCCCGCTCTGCCCATGCAACATCGCCACGCCGGAGGCCCAGCGGCGGCCAAGCCCGGCGGCAAAACGTTGCCGCCGCCGCTGCCGGGGTTCCTGCGCGCGCGCGACTCGGGGGCGACGGTGGCGGTCAAGGTCCAGCCGCGGGCCTCGCGCAACGAGATCGGGCCGCTCGAGGGCGAGGAGCTGCGGGTCTGGGTGACCGCGCCGCCGGTCGATTCGGCGGCCAACGATGCCCTGATCCGGCTTCTGGCCGAGCGGCTCGGATGTCCGAAGGGCAGCCTCCAGATCCAGCAGGGGCAATCCTCCCGCCACAAGGTGATCTGCGTGGCCGGTTGGGCCGCCGAGAATGTCTTGCGGCGCCTCTCCGCCGCCCGCCCCGGGCCATGATCCGCCGCCGTTTCCTCTTCCTTTTGCCGCGATGTCTCGAAGGCGCGTTCGGGCGGGCCGGAGGCTTGCTGCTGGCGGGTCTTGCGCTGGCCGACAGCGCGCGCGCGGGGTCCGCGGCGCTATCGGCCCCGCCGGCGCCGCGCCGTGAGTTCCGGGGGGCGTGGGTGGCCTCGGTATCCAACATCAACTGGCCATCCAAACCGGGCCTGGCTGCCGCCGACCAGCAGCGGGAGCTGACGGCGCTCCTGGATCGGGCGGCCGCGCTCAAGCTCAACGCGGTGATCTTGCAGGTCCGCCCCGCCTGCGACGCCCTCTACGACTCGCCTTACGAGCCATGGTCCGAATACCTGACGGGTGCGATGGGAAAGGCGCCGGATCCGTTCTACGATCCGCTCGAGCTTGCGGTCGCGCAGGCGCACGCGCGGGGGCTCGAGCTGCACGCGTGGGTCAATCCGTTCCGCGCCCGCCACTCGTCGGCCAAATCGGCGGTGTCGGGCGATCATGTGATCCGGCGGCATCCGGACTGGGTGGTGGCCTACGGCAACCAGTCCTGGCTGGATCCTGGCCAGCAGGCCGTGAGGCAGCACTCGATTCGGGTGATCCTGGACATCGTGCGGCGCTACGACATCGATGGCATTCATCTGGACGATTATTTCTATCCGTACCGGATCCGGGATCGCGAGGGCCAGGCGGTCGATTTCCCGGACGATCGGAGCTGGGGCGCATTCGAGGCGGCGGGTGGCGGGCTGGATCGGGCCGACTGGCGGCGGAAGAACATCAACCAGTTTGTCGAGGATCTATACCAGGCAGTCAAAGCGGCCAAGCGATCGGTCAAGGTCGGCCTGAGCCCATTCGGGATCTGGCGGAACCGTGTTCCTCCAGGGATCGAGGGGCTGGATGCGTTCGAGGAGCTCTATGCCGACTCGAGGTGGTGGATGGCGAACGGGTGGGCGGACTATTTCGCTCCTCAGCTTTACTGGCCGATCTCGGCGCGGCAGCAGAGCTTCCCGGTCCTGCTCGACTGGTGGTCGAAGCAGAACTCGCGCGGCCGGCATCTGTGGCCGGGCCTCAACGCGGCTCGCGTGGGAACGCAATGGGCGGCTGGGGAGATTGTGCAACAGGTGGGGATCATCCGGAAGCAGCCGGGGGCCACGGGCCATATTTTCTGGAACATCAAGCCGCTGGAGAGACAGGATGGGACATTATCGGCTGCCATCAAGGGGCAGCTGTATTCGGATGCGGCCTTGGTGCCGGCATCATCCTGGCTGGACAGCCAGCCTCCGGCCCCGCCTCGGTGCCGGATCGAAGGCGGAGCGGTTCGCTGGTCCCCGGCGGGCTCCGAACCCGCCCGGTGGTGGGTCGTGCAAACCCTCCGGGGCAAGACATGGATGACGGATGTGCTTCCGGCAACCTCCCGATCGTGGTCTCCGCCCAAAACGGGGGGGCAGCCGCGGGTCAGCCGCATTGCCGTATCGGCCGTGGATCCGGCGGGGAATTCCAGCCCGCCTGCCGTCCTGGCATGGCCATGAATGGATACCCCCGATCATCAGCCAAAAAATCTTGTTGTCAATGGAACGGGATTCCCTTATATCTCCGCTCAAATGCACGGTAGTGTTTTTTAACCGGTGCACGGGTAAACCGGATTTACCCTAAAAAAAAACACGATTGGTAAAAACATCGCACGAGGAACAAACGAATGAAGTTCAATAAATGGACGATCGCGCTGGCATCAGCCGGCGTTGTGAGCCTGGGTTCAGCGGTGCAAGCCGATGAACACCCTGTCACCAGCGCCCTGGGCGCCGTGACGATCGGCGGTTATGTCGATACATCGGCCATCTGGCAGATCGGCCGCCAGACCGGCGCCGGAATGGTCAACAACTTGCCCGGCCGCTCTTACGACGGCGCGGACAAAAGCGACGGCTTCAACTTGAACGTCGTCAAGCTGTCGCTCGAGAAACCATTGGACGAATCGTCCTGGTCGGCGGGCTACAAGGTTGACTTGCTGTTCGGCCCCGATGCCAACGCTTACAACACCCAATCCATTTTTGGGGGTAACACGGCCGATTTCGGAGTGAAGCAGGCGTATGTGGCGCTGCGAGTTCCGGCAGGCAACGGTATTGACCTCAAGATGGGCGTGTTCGACACGATCATCGGCTACGAGGTCTTTGAAGCCGGGAACAACCCGAACTACAGCCGGTCCTACGGATATTTCATGGAGCCGAAGGGTCACACCGGGTTGCTGGCCAGCTATCAGGTCAGCGACTGGATGAGCGTGGCGGCCGGGATCGCGGATTCCTGGAGCCAGAACATCAACGCCAGACCTGCCGGTATCGCTCCATGGTGGCGTTCGGAGTCGGAAAAAACCTACATGGGTTCGTTCGCTCTGTCTGCTCCGGAGAGCATGGGCTTCCTCGAAGGCGCCACCCTGTATGCCGGTGTCGTCGAAGGCCAGCCGGTCATCAGCAGCCATTCGGATTGGGTGAATTGGTACGCCGGTGCGACGATGCCGACTCCGGTCGAAGGTCTGTCGCTGGGCATCGCTTACGATTACTTCGGCATCTCCGAAAGCGGCGTCAACTCCAGCGTCTATGCCAACGCGGTCTCTGGCTATCTCGTCTGGAAGGCGACCGAGAAAATGACGCTGGCCAGCCGCTCCGAGTATGCCACGTTCTCGGGCAACTACTTCGGCACTCCGGCGTTCCCTGGTATGCGCGAAGTGTTCGCCGAAACCCTCACCCTCGACTATAAGTTGTGGGATCCGGTCATCACCCGGCTCGAGTTGCGCTGGGACCACGACCTCGAGGGCGGCAACTCCTTCGGCGACCTGGACACCAATGCCCTGTCGCTGGCTCTGAACGTGATCTACAAGTTCTAAGCCCCGATCTTTCGAATCAAAAACCCCTTCCTGCAACGGAAGGGGTTTTTTGTTTGCTGCGACGCTGGCGCGAAGCGTTGTGGCGCGGGCCTCCTGGCCCGCAGCGCGATCGCTGTCGCTGCGGGCGGGCCCTGCGGACGAGGACGTCCGCGGTCCGAAAAGCTCGGGGCGCGCGCCTCCTGGCCCGCAGCGCGATCGCTATCTCTGCGGGCGGGCGCTGCGGACGAGGACGTCCGCGGTCCGAAAAGCTCGGGGCGCGGCAGTCCTCTGCCGCCGTGGATGCATCCAACGGCTCGCGGCCGCCAGCCACGATTCACCGCTTCTTCATCGAGACGCTGATCCCGCCGCTGCCGGCGCTGACGAACACGCTCTCGAGGGCTGGATTGGTATTGATGGCCTCGATGTATTTGGGATCGGCCATCCCGGCAGAAATGTTGTGGGCGACCACAAGCCCGCCGGGCCGCACCAGGGGCAGGAGCTTGTTCAGGTAATCCGTGTAGCCTTCCTTGTCGGCATCGATGAACACCATGTCAATCGGGCCCTTGAGCTTGGCGACCTCGACATGCGCGTCCCCTTCGATCAGCGTCACCATCGAGTCAACCCCGGCGCGCTTGAAGTTCTGCCGGGAGATCTCGGCGTTTCGGGGATCGATCTCGAAGGTTGTCAGCTTGCCGCCGCCGGCGCGCAGCCCCAGGCACGTCCAGATGCCCGAGTACCCGTGGAAGGTGCCGATCTCGACGGCGTGTTTGGCGCCGGTGCTTTCCGCCAGCAACCGGAGCAGGCGTCCGTCGTCCCGGGGAACGCTCATCCCCCGGCCCTGGCGCTGGATCTCATCCAGCACATTCAGGACCTTCTTTTCGGCGTCGTCTTTGGGAACCGGATTGGCCGAGAATCCAGGCCCGCCGCCGCGCGCGCCTCCGGGGCCGCCCATCATCCCGCGTCCGCCAGGCCCGCCGCGCATCGGAGGGCGGTCGCCCCGGGCAGGAGGTGCGCCGGCATCCTGGGCGGCGGCCATCGCCGTGAATGCGCCCAGAGCCAGGTAGACAAACGCTGTATTGCGGATCCATTTCATTCGAACGTCCTTGGGTTGGTTAGTGGTGGTTGCCGAGGGCCTGAGAGACCCTAAACAGTGGGAGAGAGCCGGCAGGGGGCCGCCGCCGCTGACGGGCGGCGCGACGGGATCCGGCAAGCCGAAACCCGGTGGAGCAGGTTGAGCCGATGGAGCTGGCCAAGCCTTTGGAACTGGCATTCGTGGCGGCGAGCCCACTCGAGCACGCACCGCTCCACCCAGATCGGCGCATCGCTTTGAAGCATCCGGACTGGGTCGAGAGCCACCACCATCTCCGAATTCCCGTGAAAGGCGTGCAGGTGCACCCCGAAGGTGCGGTCCGTCAGCATCCGAATCACGATCCCCTGGAACATGGCGAGCACGGGCATATGTTTTCCTTATCTCGATTGGGCGGAGCCTGCCGATCGTCCTCGAGCGGCGTCCATTGATGACTGGGTCTTGACCACGCATCGCCCAGAAGCACAGAGCGTGCCAGGCTCGAGATCCGCCTGCGGGGGGGGCTGGTGGGGACGAAATCGCGCAAAGATTGCGCAGCCGCAGCCGCATCTGTGCAATTATGGCAGGCCGAGCTGCCCGGCAAGGAACCGATATGCCAGCGCGCTCATGAACGCCGCCTGCCGGTTGTCGGCGGCGGCGCCGTGGCCGCCCTCGATGTTCTCGTAGTAAAGAGCGGGGTGCCCCTGGGATTTCATCCGGGCCACCATCTTGCGGGCGTGGGCGGGGTGGACCCGATCGTCGCGGGTCGAGCTGGTGAACAGGACGGGCGGGTAGGCCGTGCCGGCGCGGACCTGGTGGTAGGGAGAGTATCTCTGCAGGAAGGCCCATTCCTCGGGCGCGTCGGGGTTTCCGTATTCGCCGATCCAGCTCGCGCCGGCCAGGAGCTTGTGATAGCGGCCCATGTCGAGGAGGGGGACCTGGCAGACAATGGCGCCGAACAGATCAGGGCGCTGGACCAGCATGTTGCCCATCAGCAAGCCGCCGTTCGAGCCCCCCATGATGCCCAGGCGGCGGGACGAGGTGATCTTGCGCCGGATCAGATCTTCAGCCACGGCGATGAAATCGTCGTAGGCGCGCTGGCGATTGGCCTTGAGCGCGGCCTGGTGCCACGAGGGGCCGAACTCGCCGCCGCCGCGGATGTTGGCCAGGACATAGGCGCCTCCCCGCTCGATCCACGCCGCGCCCGCCATGGCATTGTAGGCGGGGAGCATCGGAATCTCGAATCCGCCGTAGCCGTAGAGCAGTGTCGGCTGGGTGCCGTCCAGAGGGGTGTTCCGGCGGCTGACCTGGAAATAGGGGATTCGGGTTCCGTCTTTCGACACGGCTTCAAACTGATCGATCTGGCCGTCGGAGGCGGCGAAGAACTCGGGCAGGCTCTTGAGCTTGACCGGCGGGCCCTGGTCAACGGTTCCCATGAACAGGCTCGAGGGAGTCAGAAAATCGGTCGCGGTCATCCAGTAATCGTCATTCTGGTCGGGATCGACCCCGCGGGCGGCGACCTGGCCCAGGGCGGGAGCGTCGAGCGGCTTGCGGCGCCAGCCATCGCCGGCGGGCTCGAGGCTGTACAGCCTGGACCGGACATTCTCGAGCTGGTTGACGATCAGCCATCGGCGCGTGCCAGTGACGTCCGCGAGCGACTGGCGCGGGCCGGGCTCAAAAAGCACATCGAGACGGCGATTCCCATCGAGGAATCCCTTGAACCCGGCCGCCAGCAGGGCGCCCGCCGGATAGGTCCGCCCTCCAACCGCCCAGTCCGAACGCAGCGTGATCAGCAGCTGATCCGCAAAGGTGGAGACCGTGGCGTCGTCGGGCTTTTCGATCCGGCGCCATTGGTCGCCTTGGCGCAGCAACGTCTCGTTCGAGAAGAAGGTGATGTCGCGCTCCACCAGCTCGTAGACAAAGCCGCGATCATGGACGACGGTCGCGCTCACGCCGACGTCGCCTTCCTGGGCCGCGAACACCAGGGCGGCCTCCGACAGGGGCGTGCCCCGGCGCCACTCCTTCACCAGGCGCGGATACCCCGAGCGCGTCAGCGATCCAGGGCCGAAATCGGTCCCGACATACAAGGCGTCCCGGTGGCGCCAGCTGACCCTGATCTTCGCCTCCGGCAGCGTGAATCCGCCGGGCACGAACGACTTCGTCCGCAGGTCGAACTCGCGCGCCACGACCGCATCCGCTCCGCCTCGGGACAGCAGCAGGAGCGTTCGATCGTAATCGGGCCACAAGGGACGATCCCCTTTCCAGACCCAGCTCTCCTTTTCCGCGGCGGCCAGCTGGTGCAGATCGACCACCGTTTCCCATGCCGGGTGCTCGCGGCGATACTCCTCGAGGGTGGTCCGCCGGAAGAGGCCGCGGGGGTGGGATTCATCCCGCCAGAAGTTGTAGAGAAGCTCCCCCCGCTTGTCGGCGTGCGGAATCCGATCGCGAGAGTCGAGGATGGCCAGCAATCGGCGGCGCAGGGGCTCGAAGGCCGGCGCGTTCGTGATCTGGGCGGTGCTTTCGGCGTTCTGCCGGCGCACCCATTCCAGCGCCCGATCCCCCTCGACCTCCTCGAGCCACTGGTGCGGATCCTCGATCGAACCGGGCGGACCGCTGCTCCTTTCTGCAACGGCGGTCCGCAGACTCTCCCCAGCGGAGAGGCTCAACGCCATCCATCCGCCCGCGACACAGGCAATCCAAGGCATCCAGGGCATAGGCAGTCCAAGGTTCAGGGAGCCAGCTCTCGCGATCGGCGGCGCCAGGGCCCCTCGCCCCGGGCGAGCCCGAGAGCCGCGCCCCCATCCGGTTCTCCGCAGTCCGAAAGCCGAAACCGCATCCCGGTCAGTCGGCGATGTACTTGTCGAGGTTCGCCTTGATATCTCGTTTGCTGCGGAGGCCAACGATCTGCTCGACCACGGTGCCGTCTTTGAAGATGAGGAGGGTCGGCACGGCCCGGATGCCGTGGTGGTTGGCCAGCGCCTGCTGGTCGTCCACGTTGACCTTGCCGAATCGAATCCGTCCGTCGTAATCGCCTGCCAGCTCCTCGATGATCGGCGTGATCATTTTGCAGGGGCCGCACCAGTCAGCCCAGAAATCCACCATTACCGGCAGCATGGATTCCAGGACTTCCTCGGCAAAATTAGCCTCGTTCAATGTCACCAAATTCGATCCGGACATAGGCGATAGACCAACCGGCTGGGTACGGATGGGCAAAGCGAACCCTGGCCACTCCCTGGGCAGCTACAGGAGCAAAACGCGCACCAGCACGACAATGCTGATGACGGCGACGACGGCCGCCAGAGCGGTATCCACGGCGCTGATCGCGGACGGCGCGGCCGCCCGAGGCGCTGCAGCGCTCGGCGCCCGCGGCGCCGCGGCGCCGGTCGGAGCCCGAGGCGCCGACGGGGCAGCAGAAGGCGCGGCAGACACAGGAACCGCAGCAGCAGGCGGCGCAACACCCGCCCCCGGCGGTGCGGCGGCAGGCGCCGTTGCCGGAGCCGCTGCCGCCGCAGGAGCGGCGGACGGCGACGGTAGCTTGACCGTCGGAGCCGCCATCGGCTTCGGCGGCAAATTGATGCGCACCGTTTCCTTCTTCGGCTGCACCTTGGCCGGCTCGGGAGGCTTCGGCGGCACCGAACCGGACGGACTGGTCGGCAAGGTCTCAGACATAAACACTCCGGTTCACGCTAAAAGGCGGGCGGGTGACTGTCAAATGGTTTTGGCCAGCGAACGGCCGCGCGGATCCGCGCGGATGAGCCGCTCGCCGGCCGGTATCGGCGGAAGCCGGGGACTCAGGCTTCCGTGGCATCGGATGCGTAGCCGCCGCGATAGCCGCCGCTGCGCGAGGGCGGGCGCTCCTCCCGGGGGCGCGCAACGTTCACCGTTAGCGGCCGGCCCTGGAAATCTTTCGAGTGGAACATCTCGACTGCCTTCGCAGCGTCCTCCTTGCTGGCGAATTCCACAAACGCAAACCCCCTCGATTTCCCGGTGAATTTATCGAGCATCAGGTTGACCGCGACGATTTCCCCCGCCTGAGAAAAATAATCCCGGAGATCGTTCTCCCTGGTCTGGTAGGAAAGGTTACCGATAAAAAGCTTCGACTCATTCATGCTGCCATCACTTGCTTCTGACGCCCAAGCCGATCGCGAGGGAGATTCTGCCCTGGCAGGATCTGAGAATGCCATTCAACATGTTCACTGACAATCCGTCTGTTCCGACACCCGCACGGCTCATCTCGAGCGTTCGCGGCAGGCTACCCAATCCGCCCGCCCAGTGCAACTATTTATCCGTGGGCCAGCGCGGCGGCCGGGGCACCTGCCGGTTGCCTTGGCCGACGCCCCCATGGTATCGTGGCCGCAGAATCGACGACCGATCGCTTGCCATGGCCATCACAAAGCGCCGCCGAACCGCTCGGCCCGAAGCCCCGCGATGCAATCGCGATCGGCCTTTCGTTTCGAATCCCTATGAAAACGACTCGCCTTCTGGCCCCGCTGGCTGCCGCTCTGCTCGGCTTGGCCGGATCGATCCGCCTTGACGGCGCACCAGCACCCACCCCCACAATGGCTCCCATGAACCGACTCGAGACTCGGGAGTTCGGGCGCATGCCCGATGGCACATCCGTCCCGCTGTTCACGCTGCGCAACGCCCGCGGCATGATCGCGCGCGTGACCAGCTTCGGGGCGATCCTGACCGAGCTGCAGGTTCCCGACCGCAACGGGCAGCTCGCCAATGTCATCCTGGGCGCGGACTCTTTGGCCGCCTATCTCCAGGGACACCCGGCCGCCGCCGCCGTGATCGGCCGGTTCGCCAACCGGATCGCCGGCGCCCGATTCGTCATCGATGGAACCGAATATCGGCTGGCCGCCAATAGCGGCCCCAACCATATCCACGGCGGCGTCAAAGGATTCGCCAAGGTCCTCTGGCAGGCCGAGCCCCTCCCGCCCGCCCAGGGATCCGTTGCCGTCCGCTTCACCTATCTCAGCCGGGACGGCGAGGAAGGCTACCCCGGCAACCTCACCGCCACGGTCACTTATACGCTCACGGACGACAACGAGCTGCGCCTGGACTACACCGCCCGGACGGACAAGCCCACCCCCGTCAATCTCACCAACCACGTCTATTTCAACCTGGCCGGCGCAGGCGACATTCTGGACCATGAGCTCTGGCTCGCGGCTGACCGATACACGCCCGCCAACGACCAGCTCATCCCCACCGGCCAGATCGCGCCCGTCCAGAACACCCCGCTCGATTTCACCCGCCCAACCCCCATCGGCCAGCGCATCGAACAGCTCAAGCCGCGGCCGGGCGGCTACGACCACAATTTCGTCCTGGCCTCCCATCCTCCCGCACCCGAGCTGTTCGCACGCCTGCGGGATCCCAAGTCCGGCCGGATCCTCGAGGCGTCCACCACCGAGCCCGGCGTCCAGCTCTACACCGCCAACCACCTCAACATGAATGCCGGGACCGCCGGCGCCCGCTATCCCCGCCACGGGGGCGTCTGCCTCGAAACCCAGCACTATCCCAATTCCATCAATCAGCCCGAGTTCCCCTCGCCGATCGTCCGCCCCGGCCAGCTCCGGCAGAGCACAACGGTGTTCCGGTTCTCAGCCCAGTGATCCCCGGCGGCGGCAGCCGATCCAACATTGAAGTCATGGGGAACCAACGATTGATCAGGCCGATCCTGCAACTGCTGGGCTCGCTGAAGCTGGGGGTCTCGCTTCTGGCGGTCCTGTCGGCGGTGCTGATCGCCGCCACGATCTACGAGTCCCGGACATCGACTCGAGCTGCGCAGATGCTGTTTTACCAAAGCGGGTGGTTCATCGCCCTGCTCTTCGCGCTGGGAGCGAACGTGCTGTGCGCCGCCCTGGCCCGATACCCGTGGAAACGGCATCAGTGGGGCTTCGCGGTCACGCATCTGGGCATCATCGTGCTTCTGATGGGCTCGATCATCGGCCTGCTGTTCGGATTGGAGGGCACCCTGAGCCTGCTCGAGGGCGGGGCGCCGGAATCGTCGATCAAGCTCGATCACGAGGTCCTGCTGATCCGATCCCGGGCGACAGGGGACGCCATCGAGGTCCCGCTCGATGTCGAGCGGCGTCCGGTCTCCGCCGGCGAGAGGCGCCGCTTGCGAGCGCGGGGCCTGCCGGTCGGCATCGAGCTTCTGGCCGTGCATCCTCACACCCGCTCGGAGCTGGTGGTGAGCGAGGGCGGGACGAACCGCAATGCGGCCGTGCGGTTCACCCTCCGAAGCCCCATGGGCGAAGGCAGCCAGCCGTTCGAGGTGTCCGACTGGCTGGTCGAGCTCGATCCCGAGCGCCAGGGGCTGGCCCTCGGCCCCGCCCGGTTCCGGATCGAGCGCGTGAGCGCTCCGGAGGAGCTGGCGCGGCGGCTGCAGCCGCCCCCGGCAGCGGCCCCGGCCGGCAAGGGCACCCTCTCGATCGCTTTCGATGGCCAGGACTATGCGCTGCCCGTCGAGCAGCACCTCGGACGCCCCTACCAGTCCCCCGATGGCAAGGTGCGCATCCTCATCAAGGACTACTATGCCGATTTCCGGATGAACACCCAGACGCGGGAGCCCACCTCCGTGTCCGACGAGCCTGACAACCCGGCGGTGCTCTTCGAGCTCACCTCGGGCGAAGGCCGCTGCGTCGGCTTCAGCTTCGCCCGTTTCCCGGACATGAGCATCTACAAGAACGAGAGCATGGCGGAGAACGCGGTGCGGGCTGTGTACCGGTTCGAGCCGATCGAGGGGGCGGGGAGCCGAGCAGGCCGGGCCCACACCCTGACCTTTCTGATCGGGCCCGAGGACCAGCTTCACTTCGTGTCTCGCGCGCCGCCCTCCGCGCACAAGGCGGGCCCGGCCAAGCCGGGAGATGCCATCGATCTGGGCTGGCCCATCCCCGCAACAGCGACCGTCGATGCCATGATCCCCCGGCCGCGAATCGAATCGCGGATCGTGCCCGCCTCGGTCGAGCCGGGGGCTCGTTTCGCCTCGCCGGCTGTGGCGCTCGGGCTCCGCCAGGAGGGCGAATCGGTCGAGACGCTGGTCCGCTGGGGCGAGCCCGCCACCGTGCAGATCGGCCCGGCAACCTATGACCTTCGATACGGCTCCGCGGAGCGGCCCCTGGGCTTTTCGGTATCGCTGAAAAGCTTCTCCGCGCCCCGTTACGAGGGCACCGAGATGCCGGCGAGCTTCGAAAGCGAAGTGCGCGTCGAGAATCACCGCAACGGCGAGGCCATCGAGCGCAAGGTCTGGATGAACCATCCGCTGACCTACCAGGGGTATCGGATCTCGCAGGCCAGCTACCAGGAAGGGGCGGAGGGGGGGCCGGACCGGTCCATCCTTCAGGTCGCACGCGACCCGGGCTGGCCCCTGAAGGCCGCAGGGTCCATCCTGATCGTCCTGGGCATCGGGCTGATGTTCCTGCAGAAAACCGGGAGGCCGAAGACGCAAGCCGGTCCGGCGGCGGCGTCTGGATTGGCGATGTCGGATCCGGGCGGGCGGTGAAGCGCTGCTGCCATCGATGAAAAGACGCTGCATGAAACTGCACATGGTATTGGCGGGAGCCCTGGGGCTGGCGGCGATGTCCGCCAGCGCCGTGGATCTCCGCCCGCTGGAATCGGTTGCCATCCAGGAAGGCGGCCGCAAAAAGCCGCTGGCAACCTACGCTCGAGAGACGCTCCAGAAACTGGCCGGCCGCTCGACCTGGCGGGCCGACGACGGCCGCCGCATCGAGGCCATGGAATGGATCGCCCGCCTCATGTGGGGGGGGGAAAGCTGGGAGGAGGCCCGCCTGATTCGATGCGGCTACATCCCGCTCAAGCAGCGCCTCGGCCTGCCCGCCAGCCAGCGCTGGTTCGCCTTCGCCGAGCTGTCCGGCAACGCCGAGCTCCGGAAGATCGTCGACGACCTCGCCGCACAGCGCGAGACGAAGCTGCGCGCTGACTGGTCGAAGCTCGAGACCGAGGCCAGCGCGCTTTTCGATAAGCTCGGCCTCTTCCAGGAGATCGCTCACGGCCACACGCTCCGGCTGATCCCACCGCCCGGGGACGCCGACGGCGCATGGCTCACCGCGGCCGAAGCCGAGGCGGCGCATCCCGCCCACGCCGAGGCCATCCGATCCGCCTGGAAGGCGATCGGAGACGCCTGGAAATCCGGCAGCGACGCCGAGCTCGCCGGCACAGCGAGCCGGTTCCGGGAGCTGTGCCGCAGCCTGTCGCCGGGCGCCTATCCGACCGACCGGGAGCTGGGGCGGGAGCTGACGTATCAGCGGGTCCACCCGTTTCGGCTGGCGTGGATGGCCTACCTGGCGGCGTTCATCCTCATGGCGCCGGCGGCTCGCGGCGCCGGCTGGCGCGGCGGGATGTATTGGGCGGCGCTGGGCCTGTTTGTGGCGGGCCTGGCTTTGCAGACCTACGGGTTCGCGCTGCGCTCCCTGATCGCAGGCCGCGCGCCGGTCACCAACATGTACGAGGTGATGCTGTTCACCGCGTTCGGGGCGTCCCTGCTCGCCCTGGTCTTCGAGCTGCTCCATCGGTCGCGGTATTTTGTGATGGCGGCGTCGGCGGTCTCGGTGCTGGCCTTGGTCCTGGCTGACAACCTGCCCGCCGTGTTGAACCCGTCGATCCAGCCGCTGGTGCCGGTCCTGCGCTCGAACTACTGGCTGACGGTTCACGTCCTCACGATCACGCTGGGCTACGCGGCGTTTCTGCTGGCGATGGGCCTGGGGCACATCGTGATCGGCTATTACGTTTGGAGGCCGGCCGCCCGCCAGCGCATCGAGGAGCTCACCGGCTTCAATTACCGCACGATGCAGATCGGACTCTTCTTTCTCGTCGCCGGCACCATCCTCGGTGGCGTGTGGGCCAATGATTCGTGGGGCAGGTTCTGGGGGTGGGACCCGAAGGAGACCTGGGCGCTGATCGCCATCCTGCTTTATCTGGTGGTGCTCCACGGACGCCACACGGGCTGGATGGGAGATTTCGCCCTCAACGCCGCGTCCATCCTTAGTTTTCAATCCATCATCATGGCGGCCTACGGTGTGAATTTCGTGCTGGGCAAGGGATTGCACAGCTATGGATTCGGTGCCGGGGGCGAGCTGGCGGTGGCCTTCTACGTGCTGGCGGAGCTCCTGCTGGTGGCGGTGGCTACCGTACGATTCCGGAGCTCGAGGGTCGCCTCCGGCAGCTCGACCCGTCCGGGCGCGCCAGCCGCCGGAGCCGGGCCAGATTGACCACGTCCTCGTGGAGATCGGCGGACTTCGGCGTCTCGAGGCATCCAGGATGGTTCCGGAGCCGCGGGTCCCGGACGATGTGGCGGAAGGCGGCTGCGCCGATCTTGCCTTCGCCGATCCCGGCATGGCGGTCCACCCGCGAGCCCAGGCCCGCCCTCGAGTCGTTCAGGTGCAGGGCCAGCAGCTGTTGAAGCCCGATCCGCCGGTCGATTTCGTCCAGGAGAGCGCTCCAGCCTCGTGGCGAGCGCAGATCATGACCGGCGGCGAAACAGTGGGCGGTGTCCAGGCAAACCCCAAGGCGGCGGGGCGACTCGACGCCCTCGAAGATGGCCGCCAGGTGGGTGAGCGGGGCGCCGAGGCAGGTGCCCTGGCCCGCAGTGTTCTCCAGCGCCACCCGCACCGGCGAGCCGGAGGTTGCCCGGATCGCTTCATCGAGGCCGCGAATGGCCTGGCCGAGCCCGGCGGATTCGCCCTGGCCCAGGTGAGCCCCGGGATGAAGCACGAGAAACGGGATCTCGAGAGCGGCGGCCAGCTCGAGCTCGACAATCAGCGACGAGATCGACCGGTCCCGCTGCGAAGAAGAAGGCCCCGCCAGGTTGATCAGGTAGCCCGCATGGCCGAACACACAGTGGAACCGCCCGTCGGAGCGGGCTTGGGAGAAACGCCGGATCTCCTCCGGACGGGGGGATCGGCCGGCCCATTGCCGGCAATTCTTGAGGAAGAGCTGAACGACCTCGCATCCGATGCTCGAGCCGCGTTCGAGCGCCCGCCACCACCCGCCGCCGGCCGGCATGTGCGCCCCGAACTTCACAGTCGATCGGGCCGGTCCAGCAGCTCGGCGATGCGGGTCAGCAGGCGTCCGGCCGCGCCGCCGTCGAGCACCCGGTGATCGAAGCTGAGCGTGATCTCGGCTTCGATCACCGGGACGAACTGCCGCGCCTCGGCATCCCAGCGGGGCGCGGGCCGGCCGGCGCCCATGCCCAGAACCAGCGTCTGCTCGGGCAGGGGGATCGGCGTCGCCCACGTGAGGCCGAATGTGCCGTAATTGGTGACGGTCGCGATCGATCCGCCGGTGGCATCGGCAGGCAGCTGGCGCAGGCGGGCCATGGCGACAAGCTGATTGTAGAGCCGGTTGAGCTCGCCCAGGGACCGGCGATCCGCGTCGCGGATCACGGGAACCATCACGCCGTCCTCGGCCTCGACGGCGAAACCGATGTCGATGGACAACGGGTGGACGATGCGGTTGCCGATCAGGCGGCCGGCGGGCGCGCTGTTTTCCGCCAGGGCCAGCGCCAGCGCGCGCAATGCATAGAGGGTGGGGCCGGGCTTGGGATCGCACATCTTGCGGTGGCGCAGGACGGCATCCAGGCAGACGGGAAGCCCGACGGTTGCCAGCGGGCGCGTCCAGCTGCGGCGCATGGCGTCGGCGACCGCCACGCGCATGGCCGAGGCCGGGCTGAGCCGCTTCTGCTCGAGCCGGGTCAGGAACTTCTCGAAGTCGTCGATCGTCACCCGGCCGCCAGCGCCGCTGCCGGCCACTCCGGCCAGATCGGCGGCGTGCAGGCCGAGCTCGGCCATCCGCGCCTTCATGCGCGGCGACATGTAGCTGGCGCCTCCGGCCTGCGCGGGCACCGGCAGCCCCCGCACCGTCGGCTCCACCTGCTTCACGTCGGGCGGAGCTGCCAGCAGCGACGGAGGGCCGGGCTCGGCCGGCGCCGGCGCCAGGCTCGACGGCGGCCGGATCTCATCCGCCCCGCCGAGGCCGCGGGCGGCCTCGCGAGGAACCTCGATGTAGCCCAGGACGGCGCCCACAGGATAGCTGCGATCCGGATCGGCAATCCGCTGAACAAGCCGCCCCGAGCACGGGGATGTCACAGCCAGGGTCGCCTTGTTGGTCTCGACTTCCATGACCTCCTGGTCGGCGGCCACCACATCGCCTTCCGCCACGCCCCACCGGATGACGCGGGCTTCGGCAATGGACTCGCCCAGTTGCGGCATGATGAGGGGGACGCGAATCGTGGGCGCAGGAGGCATCGGGGTCATGCGGGCTCAGGTTTGGAGTGCGCGGCGCGCAGCCGCCGCGATGCTGCGGGCGGTGGGGCGGTGCGCCGCCCAGAGGTTGGGGTGGTAGGGTATCGGCGTGTCCTTGGCATTGATGCGCTGGGGAGGCGCGTCCAGGAGATGCAGCCCCTCGGCGGCGACTCGGGCGACGATTTCGGCGGTCACGCCCCCCCACGGCCAGGCCTCCCCCACGGCCAGCAGCCGCCCGGTCCGCGCCACCGAAGCCATCACGGTGTCGGTGTCCAGCGGCTTGAGGACGCGCAGATCGACAACCTCGATCTGGTAGCCCTCGGCCGCGAGCTCTTCGGCCGCCGCGAGGGCCTCGTGCACCATGGCGCTGTACGTCACCAGGGTCATGTCCCGGCCCGGCCGCGCAATCCGAGCCTTGCCGGCCGGCAGGGCCGCCTCTGGAAGCCGGTCCGCCTTGAGATGGTAATACAGCAGCTTGTGCTCGCAAAAGATGACCGGGTCGTCCAGCGCCACCGCCTCGATCAGCATCGAGTAGACGTCCTCGACCGTGCCCGGCGCCATCACCAGAAGGCCGGGCATGTGCGCATAGAGCGCCTCCAGACACTGGCTGTGGAACGGCCCGCCGCCCGAGGTCCCGCCCGACGGCAGCCGGATGACCAGCGGGCAGGGCACCCCGGTCCTCCAATACAGGGTCGCCGCCTGGTTCACAATCTGGTTGAAACCGGGCATCGAGAAGTCCGCAAACTGGATCTCGACGATGGGCCGCAACCCCTCGATCGCGGCGCCAATCGCCGCGCCGACAATGGCATCTTCGCTGATCGGAGCGTCGATCACTCGGCCGGGGAACTGCTCGGCGAGGTTCTTCGTCGCCTTGAACGCGCCCCCGAACGCGCCGACATCCTGGCCGTAAATGAACACGCGCGGATCCTCCGCCAGGACGCGGGCCTGGGCCAGCCGGATGGCCTCGAGATAGGTCACGCTCATGCGGGCGGGGCCGGATAACCGTCGCGAAGGCCTTCGGAGGCAATCGCGGTCCACGTCTCCTGATACGGATCAGGCTGGGGATCGCGCTGGACCTCGGCCAGCGCCGCCTCGATTTGGGCCTGCGCGTCGTGGCGCCATCCGGCCAGATCCGCCGTCGTTGCCCATCCGCGCCCGATCAGGATCTCTTCGGCAACCTGCAGACAGTCGCGGCCCAGCTCCGACTCCTTCAAGGCCGGGTCCACGTAGCTGGCGTCGTCGTGCTCCCCGTGGCCGCACAGCCGCAGGAGGCGGGCGACGACCATCTGAGGCCCCTGGCCCGACCGCGCGCGGCCGACGGCATCGGCCAGCACCCGCATGCACTCGAGAAGATCCGTCCCATCGGCCAAATGGCCCTGAACGCCATAGCCGACGGCCCGGTCGACCAGCGATTGGCAGGCGAACTGGCGGCAGGTGGGGGTCGAGTAAGCATACTGGTTGTCCGCGATGACCAGCACCAGAGGGAGACGCTCGATGGCGGCCTGGTTGATCCCTTCGTGGAACGAGCCGGTCGACGTGCCGCCATCGCCGAGGCAGGCGGCCCCCACCGACCCGGGCCGCCCCTGGAGGCGGCGGGCCAGCAGCATGCCGTTGACCACCGCGATCATCGCCCCCAGGTGGCTGATCATCGGCAGCAGCCCGTCCCGCGGACGCCCCCGATGCACATTGCCGTCGCGCGCCCGCATCGGCCCCAGCGGCGAGCCCAGGCACGTCCGGAGCGCCTCCGCCACCGTCTCCCCAAAGGCCAGCCGCCCGGCCGTATCCCGAATCAGCGGCGCGAAGATGTCGCCCCGCTGCAAGGCGACCCCGATGGCCGCGCTCAGAGCCTCCTGGCCGCGGCTCAGAAACACCCCTCCATGGATCTTGCCGCCGCGGTACAGACTCGCCAGCTTGTCATCCAGCACCCGAGCCAACACCATCCAGCGATACGCCGATCGGCACCGGTCCGCCTCCATCGAGAGGGCCTGGCCGGGGCCGGGCGCCCCGCCTCCGGAAGGCCGGGACTCGGTCGAACATTGGATTGGATCGTCCATTCGTGCGGCCCCACTCGGGAGGGCGGTCTGCCTATGCGTTCGTCACCTGCAACGCTTTACCCTGAAATGGGGTCCAGCGTCAACGCTCCGGCAAAATCTGGTTTACTCGATCGTGCGCCGACAGTAAGCTCGCGCCCATGGCTGAGATTGTCGATTTTATCCGTCGGGGGTCGATGCTGATAACGCCGGCGATCCTGGAGAAGATCCACCGCAAGCTGCCGTTGTGGAAGGCCGAGTATTCCCAGATCCAGTCGCCCGAGTACCCCCATCTGGCGGAGCAGTTGATGTTCCTGGTCAACGTGGTCGAGGACTTCGCCGACGGCGTCGCGAAAGACATCCCCTACGTCACCATCGCCCAGGCGATCTTCGCCCTCTCCTATGCTCACAAGAGCGTCGACATCATCCCCGACACCGTCCCCGAGCTGGGGCATGCGGATGATTCGAGCGTCGTGCGCGCCGTCCTGATCCAGAACGAGAAGGTCCTGGCCAAGCGCGCCATCGAGCAGGGCCGCAACTGGTCTCGCATCACCTCCAAACCGTAGGGTGGAGCATGGTGGGCGATGAGGGATTCGAACCCCCGACCTACTGCGTGTAAAGCAGACGCGCTAACCGCTGCGCCAATCGCCCATCCGGCCTTTCGCCCCCCTGGGCCTGCGCGGAACCGAGAAGTGCCGTGTGCCTATTATGCCTGTTCCCCGCCGGCGGGCAAGCCCCAGTGCGCAGAGCCAGCGCCGTCCTGACCAGGCGGGGGAGATCGAACTGGCCGGCGCTGCAAAAGCGTCATTGTCCTGGAGTTGGTCTCGCGATATGTTGAGCCCCAGGGCGTCGTGTGCGGGATGGCTCAAACCAGGATCACATCGAAGCGGTGGCGGGGGAGTCCGGGCCCGGCCTCGAGGGCCGGCCTCTTCGGCGTGCTGCTTTGGCTGAGCTCGAGCGTGGTCTTCGGCGCGGATTTCGAAACGGCCCATCGCCAATGTCTGCAGGGCGATTATGGCCAGGCGATCGCCGCGGCGGAGCGGGCCCTGGCCGAAGACTCCGCCAGCGAGGAGTGGACCTGCCTGCTGCTCGAGGGATTGCTGACCGTCGGGCGCTATGAATCGGCCAGCCAGGCCGCGTCCAACGCGCTCGCCCGCGAGTCCGCCAGCCTTCGCCTCCAGTGGTTTGCCCGCGAGTGCTTCCTTCACACCGGCCGATCGAACGAGGCAGCCGCGCAGCTCGAGGCGATCACGCAGGCCGTCTCGGCCCGCCCATGGGCCTACCGCGCGCCGGCCGACCTGGTCGTGTTCGGCCGAGTCGCGCTCCGCATGGGCGGCGATCCCAAGCTGATCCGGGACCGGATTTTCGAGGCGGCCCGGCAGTCCCATCCAGACCTGCGCGAGGCCTGGATCGCCAGCGGCGAGCTGGCTCTCGACAAGCACGATTTCGCCCTGGCCGCGCGCACGTTCGAGGACGGGCTGAAGCGGCTGCCGGAAGATCCGGATCTTTTAGCGGGCCTGGCCAGGGCCTACGCGCCCAGCGATCGAAAGGCCATGCTCGACCGGATCCAGGCCGCGCTCGCCCGCAACCCGCGCCACATCCCCAGCCTGCTGCTCTGGATCGACCATCGGATCGATGCTGAAGAGTACGCAGACGCGGACGAGCTGCTCGAGCGGGTCGGCCAAATCAATCCGCGGCAACCCGAGCTTTGGGCCTGCCGCGCCGTTTTGGCCCATTTGCGCCACCAGCCCGAGGCGGAGAAATCGGCTCGCGAAAATGCCTTGCGGCTCTGGCCCGGCAATCCCGAGGTGGACCATCTGATCGGGCGGAAGCTGTCGCAGAAATACCGGTTTGCTGAAGGGGCGGCCCACCAGCGGGAGGCGCTGGCGCGCGAGCCGGGCCATCTCCGGGCCAAGATCCAGCTTGCCCAGGACCTGCTCCGCCTGGGGCAGGCCGAGGAGGGATGGCGTCTGGCCCGCGAGGTGCATCAGGCCGATCCGTATGACGTGACCGCCTACAACCTCGCCACCCTCCACGACACGATGGCCGGTTTTGCAGCCCTGACGAACCGCCATTTCATCGTCCGGATGAGCCAGCGCGAAGCCGCCCTGTATGGCGGCCGCGTCCTGGACCTGCTCGATCGAGCCTGGCAGCAGCTGACCGGGCGCTACGAGCTTGCGCTCGATCGGCCGGTGACAGTCGAGATCTTCCCCGAATCGAAGGATTTTGCGGTGCGCACATTCGGCCTGCCGGAGAACTCGGGGTACCTGGGGGTCTGCTTTGGGCGGGTGATCACGGCCAGCAGCCCGGCCGCGCATGCCGGGCGCCCGGTGAACTGGGAGGCGATGCTGTGGCACGAGTTCGCCCACGTCGTCACCCTGGAGCTCACCAGCCACCGGATGCCCCGCTGGCTGAGCGAGGGCATTTCGGTCTTCGAGGAGGGCCAGGCCCATCCCGCCTGGGCTCCCGCCTTGAGCCCGCGCTACCGCGAGATGATCCTCGGCGACGATCTACTGCCCGTCTCCCGCCTCAGCGCGGCGTTCCTCACGCCGCCGTCGAGCGAGCATCTCCAGTTCGCCTATTTCCAGTCCGCGCTGGCGGTGGAATTCATCGTCGAACGATTCGGGCGCGGCTGTCTGTGCGACATTCTGCGCGACCTCGGCGAAGGGATCGGCCTCGAGCAGGCGATCGAGAAACGCGCGGCGCCCATGGGCCGCATCGATCGCGATTTCATCGCGTTCGCTCGGGCGCGTGCCCAGGGGCTGGCGCCGGGGCTGGACTGGCAAAAACCGATCGCAGCGGCATCGCCCGGCCGCCTGCCGACCTTGAACGAAGCCATCCGGTCCCGCACGGGGCATCCGGCCAATTATTGGGAGCTCATGGCGGCCGCCCGCCGATCGATCGAGGATCGGCAATGGGAAGAGGCCCAGGCGGCGCTGCGGGTGCTGATCGATTTGTATCCGGGCCAGACTGGCCCGGGCAACGCCCACGAACTGCTGGCTGCGGTCCATCGCGCTCGAGGCGACGCGGCAGGCGAACGCCGCGCCCTGGCCCGGCTGGCCGAGATCGATGGCGAGGCCCCCGAGGCCTATCTGCGCCTGATGGAGCTGGCCGCCGCGGATGGCGACTGGAGGGCGGTGGCCCTGAACGCGCGCCGGTTCCTGGCGGTGAATCCGCTGGTGGCCGCCCCTTACCGCCGCCTGGCGGAGGCATCCGAGGCCCTCGAGGATTGGCCGGCCGCGGCGGCGGCGTACCGGACCTGGCTCCAGCTCGATCCTCCCAATCCCGCAGCCGTCCGGATCCCGCTGGCCCGCATCCTGCATCGCATCGGCGATCCGGAAGCCCGCCGCCAGCTCCTGAGCGCCCTCGAAGATGCGCCGCGCCACCGGGAAGGATTGCGGCTTCTGCTCGAGATGCACGGGGCGGCGGCTGGCGCAGCCAAGCCGGCCGAGGCCTCGGCCCAGCCGTCGGAGGCGCCGCCATGAATGACTGCCTGCCGCGCCCCCCCAGGGCGATCGATTCATCAGTCCATACCGAACCGATGAACACCCGTGGAACACGCAATGGGCGGGAGCGAGGGCGGCGGATCGGGGGGTGGATCCTGGTGCTTCTGTTCCTGGCGGCGGGGCTGGCGTGGGGGCAGCGCCGCTGGGGAGGCCGCGGGTACTCTTACGAGGGAGGCGGCTTCCGGACGGCGCGCGAGATCCCTTCGCACAGCACGGGGACGCCGGTCTGGACCAACGCGCCCGGGTTCGAGAAGGACGTGTTCACCTTCGTGCGGATCCGCTACCAGCGGGGGCGGGGCGGGTGGGGCGGCGGCTGGGCGACCGACCTGCCCGACAGCGACCTGAACTTCGCCTTTCGCTTGCAGCAGATGACCTCGCTCCGGGTCGATCCGGACGGACGGCTCCTGCGGTTGACCGACCGCGAGCTCGCCGATTTCCCGTTCATCTACATCGTCGAGCCGGGCGGGCTCTCCCTCGACGACGACGAGGCCGCCGCGCTCCGGAAATACCTCTTGAACGGCGGATTCCTGATGCTGGACGACTTCTGGGGCGAGCGGGAGTGGGACAACTGCGAGCGCGAGATGTCGCGGGTGTTCCCGGACCGCCGCTTTGTCGAGCTGCCCTTGGACCATCCCATTTACCGGTGCGTCTTTCAGATCGCCGCCAAGAGCCAGGTGCCCGCCGTCGATCTCGGCATCGAGAGCCAATGGTCCGGCGTCACCTGGGAGCGCGAGGATGCGCGGACCGTCCATCATCGGGCGATCTTCGACGACCAGCACCGCCTCATGGTCATCGCCACCCACAACACGGACAACGGCGATGGCTGGGAGCGCGAAGGGGAGAACGACTATTACTTCCATCGGTTCTCCGAAAAGATTGCCTACCCGCTGGGCATCAATATCCTGTTCTACGCGATGACCCATTGAGCCCGCGCGGCCGCGCGGGACCCCAACACCGATCCCATCCCGATCATCCCAACAAATATGACTGCCATCCAACCGCCGCTGGATCCGGCTGCCGCCGAGGCCGGGACGTCTCCCTATCGCCTCCAGCGCGAGGGGGTCGAGCGGCTGGTCGCGGGCCGCTCCCGGCTCGAGCGCGAGCTGGGCAAGGTGATCGTCGGACAGCAGGCCGTGATCGAGCAGCTTCTGATCGCCCTCTTGGCCGGCGGGCACTGCCTCATCACCGGCGCCCCCGGCCTGGCCAAAACTCTCCTGGTCAAATCCCTGGCGCGGATCCTGGATCTCAAGTTCCAGCGGATCCAGTTCACGCCGGATCTCATGCCGGCCGACATCACCGGCACGGAGATCCTCCAGGACTCGCCCGAGGGCCGGAAGCTGGTGTTCGTGCGCGGCCCGCTCTTTGCCAACATGATCCTGGCCGACGAGATCAACCGGACACCGCCGAAGACGCAGGCGGCGCTGCTCGAGGCGATGCAGGAGCTCCAGGTGACCGCGGCGGGCGTCCGATACCCGCTGGATCCGCCCTTCTTTGTCCTGGCCACCCAAAACCCGATCGAGATGGAAGGGACCTACCCGCTCCCCGAGGCCCAGCTCGACCGGTTCATGTTCAACGTGGTGATCGACTACCTGCCGCTCGAGGAGGAGGTGGCGGTGGTGACGCGCACGACGGCCGAGCCGCCGGCCGAGCTCGAGCCGGTGTTCACCGGCCCCGACGTCCTGCTCTTTCACCGGCTGATCCGGCAGGTGCCGATCGCGGCGGAGATCGTCCGCTACGCGGTCGCGATCGCCGCGGCGTCGAGGCCGCGGCAGCCGGGCGCGCCGGAGTTCGTCGATCAATGGGTCAGCTGGGGCGCCGGGACCCGGGCCCCGCAGTATCTGGTGCTCGGCGCCAAGGTCCGCGCCCTCCTTCAAGGACGCGCCCACGTGGCTGCCGATGACATCCGCGCTCTGGCGCTGCCGACGCTGCGGCACCGGATCCTGCTCAATTACCGGGCCGAGGCCGACGGCATCCGGCCCGAGACCATGGTCCAGCGCCTGCTCGATCATGTTGCGCCGCCGCTGATATGAGCCATCCGGGATCCGCCCCAACGCGCGCTGCAGGCGCGGGGTTCATCGAGCCCCGCGTGCTGATGCGGATCCGCAACCTCGAGCTGCGCGCCCGGGTGGCGGTCGAGGGTTTCTGGAGCGGGCTCCACCGCAGCCCGTATCACGGGTTCTCGGTCGAGTTCACCGAATACCGGCCCTATGCGGCCGGGGACGATCCCCGCTACCTCGACTGGCGCGTTCTGGGCCGGAGCGACCGCTATTTCATCAAGAAATTCGAGGATGAGACCAACCTGCGCTGCCATCTGCTGGTCGACCTGAGCCGCTCGATGAGCTTTGGGACGGCCGGCTACACGAAGCTGGAATATGCGGCGACCCTGGCGGCGACGCTGGCGTTTCTGCTGCAGCCGCAGGGCGACGCGGTGGGGCTGGTGACGTTCGACGAGCAGGTGCGGGACGTCGTGCCGGCGCGCCATCGGCCGGGCCACCTGCGGCGATTGCTGATCGCTCTCGAGCAGGCGGCGGGCGGGCGGGCGACCAACCTGGCCGCCCCGCTGCGCCGCATCGTCGAGCTGGTGCGCAAGCGGGGGCTGATCGTTCTGATCTCCGATCTGCTGGCGCCGCGGGAGCCGCTCGAGCGGTCCCTGACGCCCCTGGCGGCATCCGGGCACGAGGTCATTGTGTTTCAGGTGCTGGATCCGGCCGAGCAGAACCTCGGCCTGTCCCAGCCCGCCATGTTCCGCGACCTTGAGTCCGGCCAGGTCCAGTTCATCGATCCGGCCGCCGCCCGGGCCGAATACCAGCGGCGGCTCGAGGCGCATGGCAGCGCCATTCGGGCGCTGTGCCAGCGGCTGGGGATTGGCCTTCACCGGCTGGGCACCGAGCGCCCCCTGGAGACGGCGCTGTTCGATTTCCTGCGCGAGCGCCAGCAGCGCGGCAAGCTGCCGCGGCACGCCGCCGGGCGCGCGCGGCATCCGGGCCCGGCGATCGCGTCGACCGTATGAGCTTTCTGGCGCCGCTATTTCTTCTCGGAACCCTGGCCGTCGCGGCGCCGGTGGTCTTCCATCTGCTCCGGCGCTCGACGCGGGAGCAGACGGTCTTCAGCTCGCTCATGTTCCTTCGGCCGACCCCGCCCCGGTTCACCCGGCGGCGGCGATTCGAGCACGTGGCGCTCCTGATCCTGCGCTGCCTGGTATTGATCCTGGTGGCCGCGGGTTTTGCGCGCCCGTTCTTTCCCCAGGCGCCGTCCTCGGCGCCGGCGGCCGCGTCCGCCAGCCGGCTGGCAGTGCTGCTGGACGCCAGCGCCAGCATGCGGCGCGGGCCGCTGTGGACGAGCGCATGCGCCCAGGCCATGGCAACGCTCCGCGGGGCGTCGCCTGGGGACCAGGCGGCGGTCTTTGTCTTCGATCGCCAGGTGCGCCCGCTGCTTTCGTTCGCCGAGTGGGAGAGCCTGCCGGCGGGCGACCGGCTCGGGGCGGCCCGCGCGCGGCTGGAGGCCGCCTCGCCGGGCTGGTCGGACACGCGGCTGGGCGATGCCCTGGCCGCCGTGGCCGAGGCCGTGGCGGACTCGCCCGACACGAACGCGTTCCGGCAGCGCCGGATCATCCTGCTGACCGATCGCCAGCAGGGCAGCCGGCTCGAGGCGCTCGCCGCCTTCGACTGGCCCTCCGGCATCGAGCTCACGCTGCCCCCTCTGCCGATCCCGTCCACAGCCAACGCCAGCCTCGAATGGGTCGCTGATGCCCGGGCGGACTCGACCGATCCTGCCGCTCCATCCCCGGTCCGGCTCCGGATCCGGAACGAGCCCGGCTCCGGTCGCGAGGCGTTTCAAGTGGGATGGCAGGGGGACAATCCGGGAGCGTGGCTGGGCGAGCCCGTCGAGGTCCGAGTCCCTGCCGGCCAGAGCCGGACGGTGTTTCTCGGGCCGCCGCCTCCCCCGGGCGCCCACCGCGTCGCGCTGCGCGGCGACGAGGAGCCGTTCGATAACACCCTGTTCGTCCTCAGCCCCGAGCCCGTCGAGCGGCGGGTTCTCTACCTGGGGCGCGAGGCCGCGTCGGATTCCCGGCGGCCCCGCTATTTCCTCGAGCGCGCCCTGCAGGAGACGGCGCGCCACAAGGCGATCCTGCGCGCGCTCGGGCCGGAGGCGGATGCGGCGGCGGTGTCCGGCGAGGCGGATGCGGCGGCGCTGATTGTGGTGGCAGATCCTCTGCCAGCGGAGCGGGCGCGGGCCTTGCGCCAGCGGATTTCCGGGGGCCAGACCGTGGTGGTCCTGCTGCAGGAGACCGCCGCCGGCGCGACGCTGGCCGCTCTGCTGGGCCGCGAACGGATCGATCTCGAGGAGGTCCCGTGCGCCCCGTTCGTCTTGTGGAGCGAGATCGATTTCGAGCATCCGCTGTTCGCGCCTTTCGCAGATCCGCGGTTCAGCGATTTCACCCGGATCCATTTCTGGAAATACCGGCGGCTGGATGAGAGGGCGGTGCCGGGCGCGCGGGTCATCGCCCGGTATGACGGCGGGGATCCGGCGTGGATCGAGGCGGCGGTTGGCCAGGGGCGCCTGCTTGTGCTGACGTCGGGCTGGCATCCGTCCGACAGCCAGCTCGCATTGTCATCGAAGTTCGTTCCCATGCTCTACTCGCTGCTGGACCTGGCCGCCGGAGGCGGCAATGAGCCCCTGCAATTTCAGGTTGGCGATGCGCTGCCGATGCCGCAGTCAGCCCGGCCGGGCAGTGAGACATGGTCGGTCCGCACGCCGAGCGGCCGCGTTCAGCCATGGCCGGCGGGGGCTGCGCAGTGGGCGGAGACGGGCGAGCCGGGGATTTACGAGATTGCCTCGGGACCGATCCGCCGGCGGCTGGCGGTGAACCTGGCGCCGGCGGAGAGCCGGACCACGGCGATCCCGGCCGGGGAGATCGAGCGTCTGGGGCCGCCCGCGCCGGCGGCGGCGAAGGCCGCCGGATCGGTGGTGCGGCAGGTCGCGGCCGAGGCTGCCGAGGTGGAAGGCCGCCAGAAGGTCTGGCGCTGGCTGTTGGCCGCGGCGCTGGCGACGGTGGTTTTCGAATCCTGGTGGGCCGGGCGCGCCGTGCGCCGTTCGCTTGTGGAGGGCTCATGAATCGATTGCTGCGCATCCATCTCGGGCCGGCGGTCCGGCGCGACCGCCGGTGGCGATTGCATCGGGGGCTGGCGATCGCGTGGTGGGCCGCCGCCCTGCTCGGCCTGGCCCTTCTGGGCATGCAGTCCATCGGGGCTGTCCCCCCCGCCCGCGCCCGGACGGCCGTGATGGCGCTGGGGATTGGGGCGGCGGTGGCAGCCTGGGTCCGATGGCGGCGGCGGCGGACGGACCTCCGCCGGTTGGCGATCCAGATTGAGGGGCATTTCCCCCAACTCAACGGGCTCCTGATCACTGCGGTCCAGCAGCCGGACACCCCGGCTCGCCAGACCGGCTACCTCCAGCACCGCGTGGTCCAGGAAGCCATCGAGCACGGCCGCATGCATGACTGGCGCGACGCGATCCCCCGCGCGCGCGGCCGTTGGGCGCTCGCAGCCCATGGGATCGCCCTGGCGAGCTGGATCGCAGTTCTGGCGATCGCCCCTGGGATCCAGCGGCCGGCCCAGGAACGAACCGCGGCGCGAGCGGGGCGTTTCGAGATCGTCCCTGGCGATACGGACCTCGAGCGAGGCGAGAGCCTGGTGGTTCTGGCGCGGTTTCCCGCGCCGCCGGCCGGCCCGGTGGATCTGGTGATCGATCCGGGCCTCGCCGGAGCGCGCCGGATCCCTCTGGTCAAGAACCTGTCCGATCCCGAGTTCGGCGGCACCGTCCCCGAGGTCAACGCCGATCTCATCTATCGGATTGAATACGCCGGGCAGCGAACTCGCGATTACCGGGTCACGGTGTATGAGCATCCGCGGCTGGAACGCGCCGACGCGCAGCTGACCTATCCGGCGTATACGGGCCGGCCTGCGGAGCAGATCCCCGACACCCGCCGGCTGACCGCGATCGAGGGGACCCGCCTGGATCTGACGCTTCGGCTGAACAAGCCGGTCGCCACTGCCCGGCTGGTTGCCCAGGGAGCGCCCGCGCTGGCCATCGATCTGGAGACTGATCCCCAGCGGGCCGTCGCCATCCTGCGGCAGTGGCCGCTGACCAACAGCCGCGTATTCAACGTCCAGCTGGTCGATCGGGCGGAACGCACCAACAAGGCGCCTGCCGAGCTGAGGATCGAAGCCCTCAAGAACCGCCCCCCGGAGATCCGCCTGGCCACGCCCCGGGGAGACATCCGGCCTTCCGCGCTCGAGGAAGTGGCCTTCAGCGGCACGGTATGGGATGATTTTGGCGTTCCCGCCTTCGGGTTGGCCTACAGCGTGGCCGGGCAGGAAACAAGGTTCATCGAGCTCGGCCGCGACCTCGCCGGGAGGGCCCAGCATCCGTTCCAGCACCTGCTTCGCCTGGAAGACCTCGGCGCCGAACCCGCCCAGCTGATCTCCTGGCATGTCTGGGCTGAGGATCTGGGTCCCGATGGACAGGCGCGCCGAACGACCGGCGACCTGTTCTTCGCCGAGGTGCGCCCCTTCGAGGAGGTGTTCCGCCAGGCGGCCAACCCCGACGGCGGCTCGCCCGAAAATTCCTCCGATCCGTCGTCGGATCCCGACGAGCCCGGCGGCGGCGGAGCGCCTCGGCTGATCGAGCTCCAGAAGCAGATCATCAGCGCCACATGGAAGCTCCAGCGCGATCGTGGCGCCCATGCCGCCGAGCAATATCGCAAGGACGTCCCCGTGGTTCGCGACTCGCAGGCGCAGGCTCTGGCTCAAGCCGAGCGGCAGCGCGAACGCGCCGAGGACCCCGCCGCTCAGTCGCAATGGGATGCCGTCACGGCGGCGATGCGGGATGCCCGGACGCATCTGGACCGGGCGGCCGGCTCGACTAACGCGCTCGCGCCCGCCCTGGCCGCCGAGCAGTCCGCCTACCAGGCGCTGCTGCGGCTTCCCGAGCGCGACCGGGAGGTCGCCCGGTCCCGATCGAGGTCGCGGCCGTCCGCTCCATCGGCCGGGCAGGAGCGCCAGCAGCAACAGCTCGACCAGCTGGAATTGACGCAGTCGGAGAACCGATACGAGACCGAGCGCCAGGCTGCGAGCCCGCCGAGCGCCGAGCGCCGCGAGCAGATCCAGGCGCTCCAGCGCCTCCAGGAGCTCGCCCGGCGCCAGCAGGACCTCAACGAGCGGCTTCGAGAGCTCCAGGCCAGCCTCAGCGAGGCCCGGACCGAAGCCGAACGCCAGGCCATCCGCCGCCAGCTCAAGCGGCTCGAGGACGAAGAACAGCAGATGCTCGCCGACGTCGATGCGCTTCGCCAGCGCCTCGACCGCCCCGAAAACCAATCGCGGATGTCCCAGGAGCGGCGCCAGCTCGATGAAGCCCGGCGCGACGTCCAGCGCGCCGCCGAGGCGGCGGCCGATGGAGCGCCCTCCCGCGCCCTGGCCGCCGGCGCACGGGCCCAACAGCAGCTCCAGGAGATCCGGGACAGCCTCCGGCGCCAGAGCGCCAGCCAGTTCGCCGACGAGCTTCGGCAGATGCGCTCAGCGGCTCGGGATCTGGCCCGCCAGCAGACAAACATCGCCGGGCGTCTCCGAGAGCTTTCCGATCCGCGGCAGCGGACGCTCTCGGACGCTCCCCAGCGCGAGGATTTGCTGGAGCGTCTGGCGCGGCAGCAGGAGGATCTGGGGGGGCTGGTGGACCAGGCGACCGACATCGCGCGCCAGGCGGGTGACTCGGAGGCCCTGCTCTCGCGCCAGCTCGAGGACGCGCTCCGCCAGTTCGACCAGAGCGACGCGGCCCCGCTCCCGGCCATCCAGGAGGAGCTGCTCGAGCGCGGGCTCATGACCCGGCGGCTCTACGAGCGCCTCCAGGAATCCCGAGCCCGAGGCCGGGCGCGAACCCTTTCGGCCGCCACTGAGCTTCTCCGCCAGGGGCTCGTCCCCCAGGCGGCGCGCGCCGAACAGCTCGCCCGCGCCTCTCTCGACGATCTCACCCGCGGCCTGGAGCGGGCGGCCGAAAGCGTGCTCGGAGACGAGACCGAGGCGCTCCGGCTCGCCGGCCAGGAGCTCGACCAGCTCACGCGCCAGCTCGAAACCGAGATCGCGCGCCATGAAACCAACACCGCAGCCCCCGCGCTGGCCGGCGCCGCGCCGGGCCTCCCGGGGACCAATGCCGCTCCTCAGGCGCCCATGATTAGAGCCACCGGGTCGACCAACGCCCCAGCCCGGACCGATTCGGTTGCGCAGACGGACAGCGGCCGGACCCAGAACGCCAGCCGCGACCGTTCCGGCGCAGGCGGCAGACCTGAGCCTCCCGAGCCCGATCCTCGAACGGAGCCGCGAGCCCGCT
Organism: Verrucomicrobiota bacterium; assembly: GCA_022711435.1. GTDB lineage: Bacteria > Verrucomicrobiota > Verrucomicrobiia > Limisphaerales > UBA1319 > JAGMXM01. The sequence continues at coordinate 127,168 of JAKLFB010000007.1, read as the reverse complement.
CGCGCGATCGAGCCGGCGATCCGGCGGATCCCGGCGGCCGCGGCGGCCGCATCCCGAGCCTGATCGACCGGGTGCTCGAGCCGGGTGAACCGACCGCCAGCGCCGGCCCCATCACCGGCGCGGATTTCGCTCCCTGGTCGGATCGGCTTCGAGATGTCGAGGAGATGATTGACCCGCCCGAGTGGAGAAACGAGGTGGCGTCGGCCCGCGAGCGCGCCCGGCAGGCGCGTCTCGAGTTCCATCGCGACCGCAAGAAGCCAGACTGGGCGGTCCTCCGGCTCGAGATTGTGCGTCCGCTGGTCGAGGTCCGCAATCGGATTGCGCAGGAGCTAGCGCGGCGGGATGAGCCGGATCGGCTGGCACCGATCGACCGGGACCCGGTTCCCGGCCGCTATGCCGAGCTGGTTCGGCGGTATTACGAGGAGCTGGGCAAGGATCCATGATGCTGGCCTCGTTACTGCTGTCCAACGACGGTTGGCTGGCGCCCCTCGGTATGGCTGCGGCGGCGCTTCTGGGGATCCTGGTGTGGGGCTACCGGGCGCCGTCCGGGCGGGGATTCCGCGGGACCTGTCTGTGCCTGAAGCTGGCAGGCGGGCTGCTGCTGGCGTTCTGCGCGCTGGAGCCCCGCTGGTCGGGATGGCGGGCGCAGCCGGGGGCGAACCTGTTCGCCGTGCTGGCCGACAACAGCGCCGGCCTCGGCGTGCGCGATCGCGGCGAGACATCCACCCGCGGCGAGCAGCTCCGCCAGATGCTGGGCTCCCCCGACGCGGGTTGGCAGGCCGAGCTGGCCGGGCATTTCGCCCTCCGGCGCTACCGGTTCGACGCGCGGCTCGAGCCCGTCCGCGGGTTCGAGGAGCTGACGTTCGATGGCGGCGCGTCGGCGCTGGGGGAGGCCTTGCGGGCCCTGGCCCGCCGTTACCGGGGCCGGCCGCTGGCGGGGATTCTCCTGTTCAGCGATGGCAACGCCACCGATATCGCAGGAGCGCCGCTCGATCTGGCGGATGTGCCGCCGGTTTATCCGGTGGCGATCGGCCGCGTCGACCGCCTTCGCGATCTGGCCGTCCAACCCCCGCGCGTCAGCCTGTCCGCATTCGAGGATGCGCCCGCGTCGATCGATGCCGACGTCCAGACGTCTGGCTTCGTTGGCGAGACCGTGGCCGCCCGGCTCCGCAATCCGGCCGGCCAGATCGTCGCCGAGCTCCATCACCGCGTCCGGCGCAACCCGGAGACCATCCCCTTCCATTTCCAGCTCAAGCCCGATCGCGAGGGGCTTTTGGTCTATCGCCTCGAGTCGGGCGTCGCCGATGCGCCGGCCGGCGCGCCGGAGTCGACCAACTCGACCGAGGCCACGCTCGCCAACAACAGGCGGTGGGTGATCGTGAATCGCGAGCGGGGGCCCTATCGCATCCTCTATGTCGCCGGCCGCCCCAACTGGGAATACAAGTTCCTCCAGCGCGCCCTCGCCGCCGATCCTCAGCTCGATCTGGCCGCCTTGATCCGCGTGGCGCGCCGCGAGCCGCGATTCGAGTTTCGCGGCCGGGCCGGAGAGACCGGCAATCCTTTGTTCCGGGGTTTCGACCGCCAATCCCGCGAGGAGGCCGAGCGCTACGATCAGCCGGTCCTGATCCGCCTCAACACCCGGGACGAGATCGAGCTGCGCTCCGGATTCCCGCGCGTGGCCGAGGACCTTTTTGCCTATCACGCCGTGATCGTCGACGATCTCGAAGCCGAGTTCTTCGCTCCCGACCAGGCGCTGCTGCTGAAGAAGTTCGTTTCGGAACGCGGGGGCGGCTTTCTCATGCTGGGCGGCGCAGAGTCCTTCCAGGCCGGCCGCTACCAGCGCACGCCGATCGGGGACATGCTGCCCGTCTACCTCGATCCGGCGGATCCGGCGCCGGCCGGGAGCGCTTGGCGGCTCGACCTGAGCCGCGAAGGCGGTCTCCAGGCATGGGCCCGGCTGCGAGCGCAGGAGTCCGACGAGCAGGCCGCCCGCCAGGCCCTGCCCCCTCTCCAGGTGCTCAACCCCGTCCGCGCCATCAAGCCCGGCGCCAGCCTCATTGCCAACGGTCGCGACGAGGCCGGCCAGACTCGGCCCGCCCTGGTCGTCCAACGGTTCGGCCGGGGGCGGAGCGCGGCGCTGCTCGCGGGCGATCTCTGGCGCTGGGGCATGCGCGACGCCGCCGCCCGCCGCGACCTCGACCAGGCCTGGCGCCAGCTGCTCCGCTGGCTTGTCACGGACGTCCCCCGCCCCGTCGAGCTCGAGGTCGAGCCGCCTCCCGATGGCCTCGCGGGAGCCGTCCGCCTCGAGGCTCAAGTCCGGGATCCGCGCTATCAACCGCTCGACAATGCAGTCGTGACCCTCGATGTCGAGCCCATCGAGGCCTCGCCGGAAAATCCTCCGCGCACCCAATCCAGCCGGCTCTTGGTCGAGCCGTCTCTCGAAGAAGCCGGCCGCTACGAGGCCGTCTTCGTCCCGCGCGCACCTGGCGCATACCGCGCCTCCGCAGCCGCCACGAACATCCAGGGCGCCGAGGTGGGCCGCGCCGAGAAAGGCTGGGCTTACGATCCGCTTGCCGATGAGTTCCGCTCCCTGGTTCCGAATCGCGATCTGCTCGAACGGATCGCCCGCGAAACCGGCGGCCAGGTCGCCGCCGCCGGGCAGATCGGCGATCTGGTGCGCCGCCTGCCCGGGCGCGCAGCCCCGATCCGCGAGCCGTGGTCCTACCCGATCTGGCACACCCCCCTCTGGTTCGGCCTTGCGCTGGCCTGTTTTCTGGCCGAATGGGGGATCCGCCGGTGGAAAGGCTGGCCATGATTGGCGGCGACGGCTTAAGGGTCTGTGCAAAAATGAATTCCGATTTTGCTGGGTGGGATTGGGCGGGCTGGCAAGGCGCGACGAGCGAGCATACCCGCGCGGTCTGTGAGCGAGGAGCAACACAGCCAGCGTGCCCAAGGCCCCCAGCCCTGCGGGGCGGGGCGGCGCCGGGCCATCTGCTTTGTTGCTCGGTCGGTCGAGTATCGCAGGGGGATACACTCCCTCCCTTGCGCCTCGCATCTGGCCCGGCGGCGCTCCCGCCAAAATCGGAAGTAATTTTTGCACAGACCCTAAGCCCGATCGATCGTGCATCGGCAGGACGGATCGGTCGGCGCCGGCCCCGTCGCCTGGGCCGCTGCCCCATTCTGGCGCTGCTGGCTTGGCTGGCTTCGAGCGCTCCTCTCCCAGGCGGCACGCCGGCCGATCCAGACGCAGCCCCCTCGCTCATTGTGGTCGCGGGAGCCCCGGGCCAGATGGAGTATGGCAGCAATTTCGTTGGCCAGGCCCGGCAATGGGAGGCTGCCGCCCGCACCGCTGGCGTTGCCTGCCGCACGATCGGCCTCGAGCCGCCCGGCGAAGCGGCCGATCTCGACCGCCTCAAATGCCTGCTCGAGCAGGAGCCGCGTAACGGCCCGGCGGTTCTCTGGCTGGTCCTGATCGGCCACGGCACGTTCGATGGCCAGAACGCCCGGTTCAACCTGCGCGGCCCCGATCTCACCGCAATCGAGCTAGCCCAGTGGCTGCAGCCTTTCCACCGGCCGCTGGCCATCCTCAACACCGCCTCTTCGAGCGGGGCCTTCCTGCCCGTGCTCTCAGCCACCAATCGCGTGATCGTCACCTCCACCCGGAGCGGTTTCGAGCAAAACTATGCCCGGTTCGGCTCGTTGCTTGCCGAATCGCTGCGGGATCCTGAAAGCGATCTGGATCAGGATGGCCAGGTTTCCTTGCTGGAGACGTTCCTTTCCGCCTCGCATCGAGTCGCCGATTTCTACCAGACATCAGGCCGGCTGGCGACCGAGCATGCCCTTCTCGATGACAATGGCGACCGGCTGGGCACGCCGGCCGACTGGTTCCGCGGGATCCGCGCAGCCCGGAACGCCCGCGAGGGAGCCGTCCCGGACGGCCACCGCGCACATCAAATCCACCTCGTGCCCGCTCCGGCTGAACTTGCCCTCGGACCGGAAGGCCGGATCCGGCGCGATCAGATCGAGTCCGACCTCGAACGCCTTCGCGCATCGAAATCGACGTTGCCGGAAGAAGGCTATTACCGGCAGCTGGAGGTTATCCTGCTCGAGCTGGCCCGCCTGCTGGAGGGGCCTGCCTCCCGTTGAGTGCTTGCCCCATGCTCGCGAGGGACTCGAGGAACTCGGCCGCCAATCGCCACCGGAACGGCTCCGGGCCGGATACGGGCTCGTCGCTGGAAACGGCGGAGCTGCCGCCGTGAATGATGTGCCGAGCCCCCGACTCGAGGGCCAGGCGCTCGCAAAGCAGGCGCGTTGAATCGGGCGGCGGACGGTCTTCGGGAACAAAATGCGCCCTGTCGGCCGCCGTCAGCCACCAGCCCCAGCGCCTCCGATCCGTCGCGGAGAGCCCCAGCCCATGCCATAGCCGCAAATACCCGGCAATCAGAGAACGGCTGACCACCGGACGCAACCGTCCGTCCCGCCATAGATAAACGACCCGGCCGCACACGGCATCGGAAAAGGCGCGGCCCAGGAGATCCGGCGCCAGCACCGCCAGGATGGGGCTGCCCGGAGCCATCAGCCACCCTCCATCGATTCCCGAAGCAGTCGCTCGAGCTCGAGACCCGACAGGGCTCTCCGTTCCTGGGCCAGTTGGCTCGAGCGGAACATCAGGTCGAATCCCGCCTTCGAAAGAACAATCGAAGTGTCGATCCACTCGTCGAGAATGCTCTTACGGAACCGCCATTCCTTCCCGATCTTCGCGCCCGGGATCTGCTGTTCCTGAGCCCATTTATACACAGTCTGCGGCTTGAGCTTCAGATACCGCGCCACCTCTTCGAGCGTCAGGATGTCGGATTCGTCCATGGGATCTCCAGATCGAGGCGCGTCACTCCGAGGGAGGGTTCGGCGGAACGCGGTTCGGGAATACGCTCGTCACGGATTCCCACACCGCCCAGTAAAAATTGCCCGGCTGCGAGCTCCGAAACCACTGGAACGGCAGATCCGGCGATCCGACATACGGGCGCATGCTCCAGGCCATCTGCGTGCCCACAAATCCAAAGACCAGGATCCAGACCTGCAGGATCCGGATCGCCTGCCGCGGATAGAGATCCGATTTCTCGCACATCAGCCGCAGCCCCTGCCACAACGCCATCATCGCCCACGCGCCGCTGAAGGCGAAGATCGCCACCTGAAGCAGCTTGATGAAGTGATAGTTCGATCCCGTGATCGTGAAAAACACAACGATCGGCGCGCAGCTCGCCAGCAGCACCGCATTCAGTGTCAACGCCATCAGTATCAGCCCCAGCGTCTGGCCAAACGTCAATCGCGCCCCCATCAGAACCAGCACAATGTAGAGCACAGGAAAACAGACCGCCAGACTCAGCAGATACAACGCCGGCACCTTCAGCCCCGATGCCGCCATCTGCAGCAGCCCTTGACCCGCTCCCTGGTGAAAGCTCAGCAGGCCCATCGTCATTCCGTAAAATGCTGACAGGCTTATGACGCCCGTTAAAAAACAACGCAGCAGCCGCCCCATCTCCTGGCCTTGAAAGATCCTCTCGAAAAATTCCTCGCGACGCCGCAATAAGCCGTCCAGAACACGCAAAAACCCAATAGAATCGGCTTCGCTGCCCGTGCGGATTGCTGGCGGACCGCCTTTGGAGGAGCCCTCATGCATATTCATGAGACAAAAGTACAAAAACGGCGGGAAATATGCAAGTATATTATTGTTATTTACTGTTTGTTTATGTTTTTAAGAAGGCCAAGGCGAAAAAACCTGCTCTTGAGCCCTGCGCGTATTGCGGTTCTTATGTTCGATCGGCAGCGTGCAAGTGATTGGTTTTTGCACAGACCCTGAGCACAGGGGGTAGGGCGGGCACTCCGTGGACGCCGCCTTGACGGCCATAAGCTGACAGGTCGGCGCACGACGGAGCGCACGCCCTACCTGCAAGCCGGAAGCCGAATGGCAGGGCGGCAATGTTTGTATTGCGGACAATGCTGTGGGGAGGGGTTGCCAGAGCGGGGATGCTCGATTAGGGTTTTCGGGTCCTGTCGCGGCGGATTCGAGGGTCGAACCGGCGGGCGGGAATCTGCGGGTGATATGAAGCACATCATCATTTTGGGCGACGGGATGTCGGACGATCCGGTGGCTCGCCTGGGGGGGCGAACGCCGCTCCAGGCGGCCCGCAAGCCGAATATGGATCGGCTGGCGCGGGAGGGTTGCTGCGGGCGGCTGCGGACCATCGAGGACGACATGCCAACGGGGAGCGAGACGGCGAACCTGGCGGTGCTGGGGTATGATCCGCGCCAGGTGCTCGAAGGCCGGGGCGTGCTCGAGGCGGCGAGCATGGGCGTCGCGATCGAGGATGGGGAGATGGCGATGCGATGCAACCTGATCTGCCTCGACAACGGGTGCATCAAGAATCACTCGGCGGGGCACATCAGCTCCGAGGAATCGGACGCGTTGCTGAAGGCCATGCAATCGGAGGTTGGGGCGCCCGGGCTGCGATTCTACACAGGGGTCAGCTACCGTCATCTGCTGGTGGCGCGGGGTCTGGATCCGCGCCTCGAGTGCGCGCCTCCGCACGATCATCCGGGAGAGAAGGCCGAGGATCTGCTGATTCGGCCCCGTGCGCCGGAGGCTGAGGCGACGGCGCGATTGCTGAACGATCTGACGAGGCGGTCCTGGTCGATCCTGGCGGAGCATCCGGTGAACCGGCAGCGGCGGCAGGCGGGGAAGGATCCGGGCAACTCGATCTGGCTTTGGTCCCCGGGCCGCCGGCCGCGGATGTGGACTTTTGCCGAGCGGTTCGCCGTATCGGGCGCAGTGATCTCGGCGGTGGACCTGATTCGGGGCATCGGCGTGTATGCGGGTCTGGAGCCGATCCGGGTGCCGGGCGCGACAGGATTCTGGGACACGAATTACGAGGGGAAAGCGGATGCCTGCCTGGCGGCCCTCGAGCGCCACGATTTCTGCTACGTGCATGTCGAGGCCCCCGATGAAGCCGGCCACGACGGCAACCTCGATCTCAAGATCCGAACCATCGAGGACCTGGATGCCCGGCTGGTCGGACCGATTTTGTCCGGGCTCGATAGGCGCGGATGGGAAGCCGTGGTCGCCGTGCTGCCCGATCATCCGACTCCGGTCGAGAAGCGCATTCACGTTCGCGACCCCGTGCCGTTCGCGATCCGGGATCCGCGGAGGGCGCCGGATGCGGTGAGCGCCTTTGACGAGGCCAGCTGCGCGGCCGGCGCCTTCGGCCTGCTCCACGGCGACCAGTTCATCCGCGCGGTCTTCGGCTGATCGTCTTCCCTTACAAATTTGTAATGCTCGCGCAAGGTTGCCGCAAGGCGGGCGCCGTCCATGTATTCAGAAGGGCCGGCTCCCTCGACCGGCTGAGCTGGCCCGTGCGATCGAAACCTAAAACGTGCAACTGGAGCCTCGTATGAACAGAACGAAATGGTGGATGATATGGGCGACGGTCTTATCCGTCGCAGCGATTACCTGGGCAGCCAGCCGGGACAAGGAGGCCGACCGCCAGCCGCCCAAGATGTCGGTCCAAGTCGACACGCAGCCCTTGGAACGTCAGCTCACACCCTCGGTCAGCTTCGCGCCCGTGGTGAAGAAGGCGAAGTCGGCCGTGGTCAACGTGTTCACGACCAAGACATTGCCTGCCGCGCCGCAGTGGGGTTCGCGCGGGTTCTTCGACGATCCAATGTTCCGCCGTTTTTTTGAGAATCCGGGGGATCCGATGCCATGGGGCCGGAGGCCCTCGAGCCGCCAGGTCCGCAGCCTGGGTTCCGGCGTGATCGTTACTGCCGATGGCTACATCCTGACCAACGATCATGTGGTGGACGGTGCGGATGAGGTCAAGGTGGCGCTGGGTCAGAACGGGAAGGAGTACATCGCCAAGGTCGTGGGCCGGGACGGGCGCACGGATGTCGCCGTCCTCAAGATCGATGCCGACAACCTGCCGCATCTGGTCCTGGGCGATAGCGATCAGGTCGAGGTCGGCGATTTGGCGCTGGCCATCGGCAACCCGTTCGGCCTGAGCCAGACCGTGACCTTGGGAATCGTCAGCGCCCTGGGCCGAAACAGGATGGGCATCGAGGATTACGAGGACTTCATCCAGGTGGACGCGGCGATCAATCCCGGCAACTCGGGCGGGGCCCTGGTCGACCTCGAAGGCCGGCTGATTGGCATTAACACGGCCATCCTCAGCCGCAGCGGCGGAAACCAGGGCATCGGATTCGCCATCCCGATCAACCTCGCTCGCCAGGTCATGGAAAGCCTGATCACGAACGGCAAAGTGGCTCGGGGCTTCCTGGGCGTCGGCATTCAGGATCTCACGCCCGAGCTGGCAAGCGAATTCAAGGCTGGCGAGGGCGGGGGCGCGCTGGTCACGGAAGTGATGCCGCAGAGTCCCGCCGCCAAGGCCGGCCTCCAGAACGGCGACGTCATTGTCCAGATCGACGGCAAACCCGTGTCCGATAGCGTGCGTCTCCGTCTGCTGGTCGGCCAGACCGCTCCCGGAACCCAGATCACGCTCAAGCTGGTCCGGCAGGGCAAGGAAAAGACTGTCTCACTCACGCTCGAGGAGATTCCAGCCGATCTGCAGACCGCCCAATCGGACGGCCGCCCGGCCCAGGATGTCCTGCGGGGCGTTGTGGCGAGCGATTTGACCCCAGCGCAGCGCGCTCAAATGCGGGCGCCTGCGAACCTCGCTGGCGCCGTGGTGACCGAGGTCGATCCCGATTCAGGGGCTGCCCGAGCCGGGATCCGCGAAGGGGATGTCATCCTCGAGATCAACCGCCAGCCGGTCCGATCCGCCAGCGAGCTCGAGGAGGCCTGCAAGCAGGTCAAGGGCGAGCGCATCCTCCTGCGGATATGGAACCGAGGCATGACCCGGTTCGTGATGGTGGTGGAAGGCCCCGAGCAGAAGTGAAGATCGCGATTGAGTGATTGGTGATCGGTAATCAGTGCGTGAGTGCGCCGGAGGACGGCCGCCAGGTGCGGCCGGCCTCCGGCGTCGTTTATCCGCTCCCGAGCCGCACCGTCTGGGCGGCGACTCAGACCGGTTTCGCAGGACGAGGGGCCGTATAAGGTGACAGGTTCATAGTTTCGGAGGCAACGCTGCCCCCGCCGGCGCACACGCCTTGTGCGCCTGACCAACCACTCGGCTTCGGGTATAGAGTGACAGGTTCATTATCGAAAAGGTCAAACGGATCCCAGAGAATCGCCGGTTCGGGCTGCCTCGGCAACCGGGCGCGCAGGCGTGCTCGCGGTTGCGTGTGCGTGGGCGCGTTGGGCGCAGAACTCCAAACTTGGCATGCAGGGCGGGTGGTGTTAACCAAGGCGCCCGGTGTTGTTCGCATTCAGATTGGCGTTCCTGGTTAGCCTGGCTGCCTTCCAGTGCAGCTCCGGGGCCGCGGCGTCCCCGGCACTGGTGATCAGCAACGGCGTTCACACTTACAGTGCCCTGGCCCACACGACGGTCACGATGACAGGCCGTGCCGAGCTTCGGCTCACCGCGGCGTCTGCGGCTCTTTCGGGATGCGTCGTGCAGCTCAATTCCGTCGATGCCTGGCTGCTCCTGCCCAACATCAAACCGTCGGCGGCGGCGTCCAGCTACCTGAGCCAGATTCGCGTGAGCGGCGCGGCCGCCAGCGCCGACAACAACATCCGTGTCGTTCCATACGGGATGGGCTCGGCGATGATTCCGCATCCGGCCAGCCTGCGACCGCTCCAGGTGTTTGCGGGGCCGCATTTCACGGGGGCATCGATGCCGCTGAGCCAATACACGGCTTACGCCGGGGCCGTGCTGGGGCCGATGAGCGGCACGATCAGCTCGTTCAAGCTGATGCGCGGATACATGGCGACTATGGCCGAAAACGAAAACGGGGCTGGCGCCAGCCAGTGCTACGTGGCGCAGGAAGCCGATCTGGAGGTCAGCCTGCTGCCGCCATCCCTCGACGACCGAATCCGTTTTGTGCGGATCTTCCCGTGGCGTTGGGTGAGCAAGAAGGGGATCGCGGGCAACATCTGGCAAAACTTGAACGTTGGCTGGTTCTATAACTGGAACCTCAATCAGAATTCATCGAGAGATGTCGAGTATGTCGCGATTCGTCAAAGCCGGTGGTGGCCGGGTCTGAATCAGGACTGGCGAGCCCGGGGCATCAACCACCTCTTGGGCTACAACGAGCCGGATCATCCGGACCAGGCGGACATGAGCGTCGGCGACGCGATCGACGCGTGGCCGGACTTGCTGGGGACCGGCCTGCGGGTGGGCGCGCCGGCGGTGACCGACGGCGGATCGAGCTGGCTTTACTCGTTCATCGACCGGGCCGACGCCGCCGGATTGCGGGTCGATTTCGTTCCCGTCCATTATTACCGATGCTATTCCGATCCGGCGAATCCGGACGGCGCTGCAACCCAGTTCTACAGCTTCCTCAAAAGCATCCATGACCGGGTCCAACGCCCGCTCTGGGTGACCGAGTGGAACAACGGCGCCAATTGGACCGGCTGCGCCGATCCCACGTTCGCCCAACAGCAGGCCGCGGTCGCCCAAATGATCCAGATGCTCGACCAAACCCCATTTGTCGAGCGCTACGCCATCTACAATTGGGTCGAGGACGTCCGTCGCGTGCAGTGGGATGACGGCTCGTTGACCGGCGCCGGCGTCGCGTACCGCGACCAAGTCTCGCCGATCGCCCATGTCCAAACCCTGCCCGACAACGCAAGCCGGGGCATCGCGCAATTCCCGTTCGAAAACAGCGCCCTCGATCGTTCCGGCTTTGGCAACAACGCAATGCCGATTAGGCTGCCTGCATACTCGACGGGCCGCACCGGCCTGGCGATCGAGCTGGACGGCGTCCACAGCTTCCTTCAGCTCCCTCCCAATATTGCCCAGAGCGCTGCGTTCACCTTCGCCGCCTGGGTGTATTGGGACGGCGGAGGCAATTGGCAGCGCATCTTCGACTTCGGCAACGACACGTCTCACTACTTGTTCCTCACTCCGCAGTCGGGCAGCGGAACCCTGCGCTTCGCCATCCGCAACGGCGGCAGCGAGCAAATGGCCGAGTCCGCGGGCCTGCCCGCGGGCCAGTGGCGCCACATCGCCCTCACGCTGGGCGGCAACACCGCGCGGATCTACGTCGATGGGGCCCTCGCGGCTTCATCCGGCAGCTTCAGCATTGCTCCTTCGAGCTTTCGTCCCCGCCTCAACTATCTCGGGAAGAGCCAGTTTGCGGCCGATCCGCTGTTCAAGGGCCGGCTCGATGAAGTGCACATCATGGATTATGCGCTGACGCAGCCCCAGGTCGCGAGGCTGGCGACGAATCTTCCGCCCCAGTTCGCCACGAATGTCATCGTCCGCCCGAGCGCCCTGGCCGGTATGACATATCGGGACAGCATCGCCGGGGCCGCCACCGACACGACCCCCTCGGATCCATTGGTCTACAGCAAAGCCAGCGGTCCCGCCTGGCTCAACGTGGACGCAAGCGGCGGGATCGGGGGAACGCCCGGGAGCCGCGACCTTGGGGCCAACCTTTTCACCGTGCGCGCAACCGATCTGGCTGGGGCCAGCGCGTTTGCCGTCCTGACGATCCCCATCTCGAAGGCGTATCCGACGAACATCACCGGCGTTTTGGCGGGCGACACATTCACCCTTTCCTGGCCATCGACCCATGTCGGCTGCTGGCTTCAGGTCCAAACCAATTCCCTGGGCACAAACTGGATCACTCTTCCCGGAACCGAATCGACGGACCGATGGAGTGTTCCATTCGATCCGGCCACCCCGAGCGTCTATTTCCGGCTCGTGAACCCTGAGATTCCTTGAAAAGCGATGGAGCGAGGAGAGGCGTCCGCCGACACCTGGTTCAAGAAGCGTGCTGGTCACACGACCGGTTTTTGGGTTCTGGACAAGGGGATCATCGTCCGCATCCGCCCCAATCGCGAGCCGTACGAGATGGCGCTGCTCGGCTACACTGTCCCCGACAAACTGCCGGGGCACGTGTCCGGCCCTGCTGCAAAGGACCTGCGCTCGACGGCGTCTGGCCCTGCGGCGCCGTCCCCGAGGGGCCCGTCTCCGCGGGCGGCGGATTGGGCCGCGTTTGTCCGCGATCTCTACGGAGTGATGCTATCCAGCCCGCAGCGCGCGCGGCTCTTGGCCTACCGGTGGCCGCTGATCTCTTCGAGTAACCGCACGCACACGCTGCGCTACCTGGCTCTGGCGGAGAAAGCACCCCAGCGAGGAAGGACAGGCGAAGTTCAGGGAGAAGAGCTCGAGCTGCGCGTGTCCGGGCGGAGGAGCGCCTCGCCCGCCGCCTTTCAGAGCGTCCTGCGATCCAGCAACGGCCATGAGGCTGGCTGGATAATTTGCTCGATCTTTTCGCTTCGTTTGGGTATAGTCGCGCGGTTCAAAGCTTGAAACGGCACTCTCCCGACGCAAGGCATTCAATGGCGAGCGAGAAGACGGATCCCCACCGGCGTGAAGCTCTGGGCTGGCAGAGGCCGAGTGGCTGCTGCGGGAATCCGGAGCTCGGCCAAGCGCACGCGGGACTGCAAATGATCGCGCGCCGATGAGAGCACGCGCACGATGCGTCAAAGGGTGTAGATCACGATGCGCCCGGCTGGCAGCGCGGGCTGCTGGAATCGCGTGCTCCCTGGCGGCCGTAGCGACGGCCACAGCCGGCGAGCCGAAACAGGTGCTCATCCTGGATTCGTTCGGGCGCGATTTCGCCCCCTGGAGCTACAGCGCGCCGGCGCTCAAGTCGGAGCTGGCTCGACAGCTGGCCGCACCGGTTGAAATCCACGAGGTTTCGGTCGAGGCCGCGCGCTGGGGGGCTGAAGCGGTCGAGGCAGCCTTCGCCCATTACTTGCAGGCTCTTTGTCAGCCTCGAGGGCCGGACCTGGTGGTCCCGATCGGCGGGCAGGCAGCCCGGTTTTGGGGAGAACACCGCCAGCACCTGGCCCCATCCACACCGTCGGTCATGGCCGGCCTCGATCGGCGCCTGGTGCAGACGCTCCCGCCCGCTGCGAACGATGTGGTCGTGGGTTTCGACATCGATCTGGCCGCGCTTGTCGACATCATTTTGCAGGTGCTGCCGCTGACCACAAACGTTGCGGTCGTCTTTGGCGACTCGCCCCTGGAACGGTTCTGGGTCGCCCAATGCCGGAAGGAATGGGCGCCGTTCACCAACCGGATCCGGTTCACGTGGCTCAATAAACTGCCGTTCGATGAGATGTGCCGCCGGGGTTCGGCGCTCCCGCCCCGATCCGCCATCGGATACGGGTTCCTGGCCATCGATGCGGCCGGCGTTCCCCACATGGAGCCGGAGGCGCTGAGCCGCCTCTGCGCCGCGGCCAACGCGCCGGTGTTCGGAGTCTGCGAGGAACAGCTCGGCCACGGGATCATCGGCGGCAGGCTGTTTTCGAGCAGCGCGCTGGGCCGGGCAACGGGCCGGGTCGCGGCGCGCATCCTGCAGGGCGAGCCGCCCGCGACGATATCGCCGCCGGTGGCCGGCGTGGGTCCGCCCACGTTTGACTGGCGCTTGCTGCACCGCTGGAGAATCCGCGAGAGCCAGTTGCCGCCGGGAAGCGTGATCCGGTTCCGGCAGCCGTCGCTCTGGGAGCGGTATCGCTGGCGGATCCTGGCCGTCGTGGCGATCATGGCGGCGCAGGGGGCCACGATCGCCGGATTGGTGCTGCAGCGCGTCTGGCGCCGGCGGGCGGAAACGTCGGCGTGCGAGGTCAGCGGCCGGCTCATCACCGCCCAGGAGGAAGAGCGGCGGCGTATCGCCCGCGATCTGCATGACGACACGAACCAGCGTCTGGCTCTGCTCTCCCTGGAGCTCGACCTCGCTGCTCGCACGGAAAGCCCGTCCGAAATCGCTGCCAAGCTCGAGACGATGGCCGGGCAGGTCAGGGACCTCTCCTCGGAAGTTCACAAGCTATCGAGCCAGCTCCATCCTGCGAAGCTGGATCAGCTGGGCCTGGTGACCGCCGCGCGCACCTTTTGCAGCGAGCTGTCCGCGCAGTCGGGATTGCGCATCGGATTTGCCCACGACGACATCAACCATGAATTGCCCGCAGAGGTCGTCCTCTGCGTCTATCGAGTGCTGCAGGAGGCGCTGGGCAACACGGTTCGCCACAGCCATGCCACCGAGGCCCGCGCCGAGCTTCGGATGACCAATCAGCACCTGCGCTTGACGGTCTCAGACAATGGCCGCGGCTTCGACCCGGTTCAGGCCAGGCGCGCCCGCCGCCTCGGGCTGCTGAGCATGGAGGAGCGCGCCCGGCTGGTCCACGGAAGCCTGGATATCCGGGCCGAGCCGGGGCGCGGGGCCGTCGTGAGACTCACCGTGCCGGTTTCGCTGCGGCCGCCGGCGCCAAAAGAGGGCGTATGAATGGGCCGCGCGTCATTCTGGCGGATGACCACGCGCTCCTGCTCGATGCGCTTCGAAAACTGCTCGAGCCTGCATGCCAGGTGGTGGCCGCTGTCACCGATGGCCGCGCGCTCGTCGAGGCGGCGCTCGAGCTGAAGCCCGACATCATCGTCGCCGACATCGGGATGCCTCACTTGAATGGCCTCGATGCGGCGGCGCAGCTGAAGACCAGGCTGCCCGAGATCCGCCTGATCTTTCTGACCGTGAGCGAGGACCCGGATATTGCTCAGGAAGCCGTCCGGAGGGGCGCCCTGGGTTATCTGCTCAAGAAATCCGCTTCGAAGGAGTTGTTCGCGGCGATTCGCCACGTGTGGGCGGGCCGCCACTACATCACGCCGCTGATCACGCGCGATCCGGCGATGGTGTTCGTGTCGCGGGCGCAACACGACCAGCGAGCTCCCGGATTGACTCCGCGGCAGCGGGAAGTGCTCCAGCTGCTGGCCGAAGGACGTTCGATGAAGGAGGCGGCCGCCATCCTCAAGGTCTCGGGCCGGACGATCGCTTTTCATAAATACTCGATGATGGAGCGGCACGGATTCCGGACCGGCGCCGAGCTGGTCCAATACGCCGTGCGCGCCGGCCTGGTCAGCTCGCGCTAGCCTCTCGCGAGCGATCCAGGCGCGATCGAGCCGCCGGGTTTCTGAAGCCACATGAGCTGCGCCGCGGGGCAGGCCGGCGAGGCGCGCCCCGCTTTCCTCCACCCCTGGCAATTCTGACAGTAGCCCCGACGCCGCCGGATCCGTTATACAAGGCGTCACAAGTCCACGGCGCCGGGTCGGAGGAGACTCGGCTTGCAGAGTCGTGCAGGCCGCGCGCTTCCGCGCGGCGACCCGGAGGATGTTCGGTGTTCCGGCGATCTCCAAATCTATGGGCGCTAAGGGTCTGTGCAAAAATTACTTACGATTTTGGCGGGAGCGCCGCCGGGCCCGATGCGAGGCGCAAGGGAGGGAGTGTATCCCCCTGCGATCCTCGACCGACCGAGCCACAAAGCAGATGGCCCGGCGCCGCCCCGCCCCTGCGGGCTGGGGGCCTTGGGCGCGCTGGCTGTGTTGCTCCTCGCTCACAGACCGCGCGGGTATGCTCGCTCGTCGCGCCTTGCCAGCCCGCCCAATCCCCTCCAGCAAAATCGGAATTAATTTTTGCACAGACCCTCAGGTCAAGCCGGCTCGCGTGCTGTTGGTGGACGACCATCCGGCCATTCTGCAGCAGGTTGCGCAACTGCTGCGGGAGGAATTCGATGTCGTGGACGCGCTCCCGGACGGCGCCCGACTCGAAGCCGCCCTGGCCCGGTCGCATCCCGATCTCGTTGTGCTCGACATCTCGATGCCCGGCTTGACCGGGATCGAACTGGCTCGCCGCATGACGGACGCCGGTTGCCCGGCGCGGATTGTCTTCCTGACGGTGCATGCGGACGCCGACTATGCCCGCGCGGCGTTCGCCGCCGGCGCGTTCGGCTACGTGGTGAAGCTGCGGCTCGGCTGCGATCTGGCGCCGGCGCTGCGCGCTGCCATGGCTGGCCAGCGATTCGTCTCTCGGTGTCCGGAGCTGGAGGAGCTCCTTGGATCCAGTCCAGGATCAATCGGCGATTGAATCGGACCTTTTTGCATCAATCCCAACCCCGAGCATGAATCCCCGAGAAGCGTTTCAGCAGATCGCCGCCGGGATGAACGGCGCGATCATCGGACAGGAAACCGTCATTGAACGGCTCCTCATCGCCTGCCTCGCCGACGGCCACGTTCTCATGGAAGGCCTGCCAGGCGTCGCCAAGACGCGCTCGATCAAAACCCTCAGCCGGCTGGTCGAAAGCGAGTTCCGCCGGGTCCAGTTCACACCCGATCTCCTCCCGTCCGATGTCACCGGCTCCGAAATCTACCGCGAGCAGAGCGGCGCGTTCGATTTCCAGCGCGGGCCCATCTTCGGGAATCTCGTCCTGGCCGACGAAATCAACCGCGCGCCGGCCAAGGTCCAGGCCGCGCTGCTCGAAGCGATGGAAGAACGCCAGGTCACCGTGGGAGGCAAGACGCACAAGCTGCCCCAACTGTTCCTCGTTCTGGCCACGCAGAATCCGATCGAACAGGAAGGCACCTATCCTCTGCCGGAGGCCCAGATGGATCGGTTTCTCCTCTATGTTCACGTGCCGTACCCCCCGGCGGAGAACGAGGCGGCCATTCTGCGCCTGGTGCGCGGAGAGAAATCCGGCGGGTCCGTCCAGCCGCCTTCCAGGATCTCGCAAGACGTGATCTTTGCCGCGCGCAAGGAAGTCCAGGCTATCCATGTCGCCGAGGCGGCGGAGCGCTACATGGTGGACCTTGTCATCGCCACCCGCGAGCCGAAGCGGCACGGCGACGATCTCGCCCGATGGATCCGCCTGGGCGGCAGCCCGCGCGCCACGCTCGCGCTCGATGTGGCCGCCCGCGCCCACGCGTGGCTGCGCGGGCAGGAGTTCGTTTCGCCCGACAACATCCGCGCTGTCGCGCCGGCCTGCCTGGCGCATCGCATCCACCTCTCGTACGAAGCCGAAGCCGCCGGCAAAACGCGCAACGACGTCGTCGAGGCCCTGCTCAAGTCCGTCGCGCCCATCTGACCCCCCCCATGAGCGCCCGCGTCGCCATCTCGCTGGACGATCTGATCCTGCTCAAGGCCGAGGCGCGCGGGTTCTCGTTTCTAACGCGCCAGCCCCTGGCGTCCCTGCTTGCGGGCCGCCACGCCTCGCGCCTGCGCGGCCGCGGCCTCGACCTCGAGGAGCTCCGGCCCTATGCCCCAGGCGACGACGTTCGAGCCATGGACTGGAAAGCCACCGCCCGGCTGCGCAGGCCGCATGTCCGGGTCTACACCGAGGAGCGAGAGCGGCCGGTGCTGCTGGTCGTGGACCAGCGCCGCCCGATGTTCTTCGGCAGCCGCCGCGCCATGAAATCCGTGACCGCCGCCCAGACAGCGGCCGTGGCGGCGTGGCGCGCCCTGGCGGCGGGCGACCGCGTCGGCGGCATCGTGTTCAATGAGGCGGAGATCGCCGATCTGCATCCACGCCGCGGCCAGACCCAGGTCATCAGGTTGCTGGGCCAGGTGGCGCGGTTCAACCAGGCCCTGGCCTCCGGCAATCCCGCTTCCGGCCCAGTGACCCTCAATCACGCCTTGGACGCGGCCCTGCGCCGCGCCAACCACGACCATCTCGTCGTGCTCATCAGCGATCTCCATGGCGCGGATGAAACGACGCAGCGCCTGGCCACCCTCCTGGCCGAGCACAACGACCTGCTCGTGATCGGCATCTACGATCCGCTCGGCGCCTGCCTGCAGCCCCTGCCCGGCATGTTCGTGGACGACGGCGGCGAGTCGCTGGCCCTGCCGCTGGATCCGGGCTTTCCCGATGCTTTCCAGCGCGAATTCTCCCGGATCCTCGACCGGTGGAAGGCGGTCTTCCAGGCGTTGCAGGTGCCCGTGCTGCCCCTCTCGAGCGCCGAACCGCCTGCCGATCAACTGCGCGCTCTCATCGGCCAGCCCTTGCGGGGCGCTAACGAAAATCCTGCATTCTGATTCCTTCGCTCCCCATGAACGATGGCGCAGCCACCAGCCTCGATCGCCTGCACGACATCGTGCTGCCGCCCGATGTGTCGTGGTGGCCCCTGGCGCCGGGAGGGTATGTCCTCCTGGCAATGGGGTTGCTCCTGGCATCGGCCCTGATCCATCGAGCCTGGAGACGGCGGCAGGCCAACGCCTATCGCAGGGCCGCCCTGCGCGAGCTCGGCTCGATCGAGGATGCCGCGGCGATGGCCGAACTGCTCCGCCGCACCGCGCTGGCCATCGCCCCGCGTCCGTCGATCGCCGGCAAGACCGGCGCCGCCTGGCTCGACTGGCTGGCCGCGCATGGTCCTGAGGCCATGCCGGACACCGTGCGTTCCCTGCTCACCGATGGCGTCTATGGCCGCACGCCGCCGCGGGAAGAGCTTGTCGCGCTGCGCCGCTACGCCGCCCGCTGGATCGCGCGCCATCGCGCGCCACCCGCGGCTCACCATTCGCCGGCATGCTGACCTTCCAACATCTTTGGGTCTTCGCCCTGCTGCCGCTGCCGTGGCTGGCGCGCGCGATTCTCCCTCCGCGCCGGGCGGGGGGGCTGGCCGTGCGAGTCCCGTTTGGAGATCGGATCCGGGCAGCCGTCTTCGATCGCGCGCCCGTCTCCAGGGCAACGGCTGCCGTCTCGGCTCACATCGCGCCTGCTCTGACATGGGGGATGGTTCTGGCCGCGCTGGCACGGCCCCAGTGGATCGAAGCGCCGGTGACAAAGAACCTGCCGACTCGCGATCTGCTGCTCCTGGTGGATCTCTCCGGCTCGATGCGCCAGGAGGACTTCACCAATGCCGCCGGCGTGAAGGTCGATCGCCTTGGCGCCGTGAAAGAGGTCCTGGGCGATTTCCTGGTCCGCCGCGAGGGCGACCGGGTGGGTCTGGCTGTCTTCGGCGATGCGGCGTTCCTGCAGTGCCCGTTCTCGACCGATCTGGCCCTCTCGCGCCGGCTGCTCGAGGAGACGGCCATTGGAATGGCCGGGCCGCGGACCGCGCTCGGCGATGCCATCGGACTGGGCCTGACGCTTTTCGAATCGAGCGACGCTCCCGCGAAAACCATCATCGCCCTGACCGACGGCAACGACACCGCCAGCCAGGTGCCGCCCATCGAGGCGGCGCGGGTGGCCCGGGAGCGGGGCGTTCGCATCCACACCGTGGCGATCGGCGATCCCGCCACGGCGGGCGAGGAAAAGCTCGATGCCGAGGCGCTCCGCGCCGTGGCGCAGTCCAGCGGCGGGGCCTATTTCTTCGCCGCCGATCGCCTCCAGCTCGCCGGCATCTATGACGAGCTCGACAAGATGGAAACGCGGCAGGTCAAGGCGGTGAGCCACCGGCCACGCACGGACCTGTTTTTCTGGCCGCTCCTGGCCGGTCTGGTTCTTTGGCTGACGGAGAAACTGCTGGCGATCGTGGGCGAATCCGGCGCCATGGCTCATGTGCGCATGCCGGCAACCGTGCGCGTGGACCGGATCACCGGCCAGCTCGAGGTGCGCCCATGACATCGCTGGCGGCCCACTTCCACTTCATCCGTCCCGGCTTTCTGCTGCTGGCGCCGCTGGCCGCCGGCGTGTGGTGGCTGTGGCAGCGCCGATCCGATCCGTTGCGCGGCTGGCGCCAGCAGATTGCGCCCGAGCTGCTCGAAGCGTTGGTTGTCGGCCGCGAGTCGTGGCCGCCGGGCTCGGCACGATGGGCGCTGGCGGCGTGTGGACTTGCTGTCGTGGCCATCGCTGGGCCGACCTGGCGGCTCGAGCCCAGCCCGTTTGCGGAGGACGCAGCGCCCCTGATGATTCTGCTCAAGGCCGACATCAGCATGGAGCAGCCCGATCCGGCGCCATCCCGCCTCGAACGCGCTCGTTTGAAGATCGCGGACCTTGCCGCGGCCTGGAAAGGCCAGCCGCTGGGCCTGATCGCCTACGCCGGATCGGCTCACCTGGTGCTGCCGCCCACGCGCGACACAGCCATCGTCGCGCGCATGGCCGCCGAGATCAGCCCGGCCATCCTGCCTGCGCCCGGAGACCGCCTCGATCTGGCGCTGCGCGAAGCGGGGCGCGTCCTGGCCGAAAGCCCGCAGGGCAGGAGCATTCTTGTAGTGGCCGATGCCGTCGAGACCGACCTGTCCGCGCTGCAGGCTGTCGCGAGAGACCTTGGCCTGGCGGCGCAATTCCTCGCCATCAACGCCCCGGAATCATCGCCGGGCGAATCGTTGCGCGCGGCCGCGCGCGCGCTCGGAGCCGCCGTTGTGCCTCTCGACATCGGGGACGAAGATGTGGCCGCCATCGTGCGGCGCGCGTCGCGCGCGCCCCTTGCGCGCGGCGCGAGACAGGGCGATCGCTGGCAGGAGGCGGGGTATTGGCTGGTGCCTCTGGTGGGGGCGGTTGTCCTGGCGTCGTTTCGACGCGAGGAATCGAGGATTCGCTATCAGAAGAAAGCCGCCGGAGACCGGCGGACCGTGCCGGCATGAAACGCGCCGCCCTGATCATTGCCGTCGCCGCGATCGCCGCGGGGGCCGTCTTCGTGGGGCGGCCGAGGACGGATGGCTCCCGGTCTCCGGCCCGGTTCATATTCACGCCCGACCAGCAAGGCCGGCGGCATTTCCGCCGGAGCCAGTTTACCGAGGCGGCCCGGGCTTTCCGCGAGCCGCTCTGGGAGGGAGCCGCGTGGTATCGCGCAGGCGAGTTCGAGAAGGCCGCCCGCGCCTTCGCCCGCCGGAACAGTGCCGAGGCCCATTACAACCAGGGCAACGCCTGGCTGATGCGCGGCCAATACCCGGCGGCCATCGCCTGGTACGACCGCGCGCTGGAGCTGCGGCCCGGCTGGACAGCGGCCGCCGAGAACCGCGCCCTCGCCGCGGCCCGCGCGCAAATGACCGGGGCTCAAGGCCCCGACATGGTCGAACAGAAGCTCGGCGCCGACCAGATCGTCTTCGACAAGAACGCGAGGAAGGAAGGGCAGGACACCGAGCTTGCCGGTGGCAAGGCCCTGTCCGATCCGGAACTGCAGGCCCTCTGGCTGCGCCGCGTGCAGACCCGGCCAGCGGATTTTCTAAAGGCGAAGTTCGCGTATCAGCAGGCCGCGCAGCTGGAAGGAGGCGCGCCATGAGAGACTCCTTTTGGGCTCTGGCGGGCTGCGGCGTGCTTGCGATCGCCGCGCAGGCCGAGGTCGACCCCGTGGCGGTGCGCGTCCCCCAGGCCAAAGCCTGGATCGGACAGCGCATGCCCTTCTACATCGAGCTGCGCGCGCCGGGCTCGTTTGTCGGCACGGCGAGCTTCGATTGGCCGCAGCTTCCCGGCGTCCTGCTGATCAAGATCGGCAGTCCCGTGGTGGGGTCGCAGACGATCGCAGGCGAGAGCTGGTTTGTGCAGACGCACGAGTTCGCATTGTTCTCACAGAAGGCCGGCCTTCTTGAGCTGCCGGCCTTCCCGGTTCGTTTCGCCTGCCGTGAAGGGTTTATCGGGCCGGCCAAGGATGTCGAGGCGCAGGCGCCCGGGGCAAAGATCGAAATCCAGCGGCCGCCCGGCAGCGAGCCGCTCGGCTTTCTCGTCACGGCCGAATCGCTGGAGATCGCCGAAACATGGACGCCTGCCCCCGGCCCGTCCCACGTGGGCGCCCTGTTCAAACGAGCCATCGTCCAGCGAGCGCCGAACGTGCCCGGCATGGCGCTTGCGCCCGCGCCCGCCACCGCTCCCGCCGGCATCCGCATCTATCCTGCTGACGCCCAAACCAGCGACAGGCTCGAGCGCGGCGACTTCGTGGGCGAGCGCCGCGAGACCATCGCCTACCTGCTGCAAAAGCCTGGCACGTTCACCCTCCCCGCGATGGCGTACGTCTGGTGGAACCCGAAGACGGAGCGGCTCGAGTCGAAGACGCTGCCAGGGGTGACGTTCGAGGCCGCTCCGGCCCCGGCCGCGCTGGCTGCCAGGAAAAGGCCCGCTACACGCCGCGCATGGCCGTGGCTGGCCGCCGCGGCGATCATCGCCGGCGCGGCCCTATGGCATGCGCGGCGTCCATGCGGGCGGGGAAGCCAATGCAGGCGATGGCTGAACCCTCCCGATCGCGTGGCCGCCCGGAAGTTGCTCCGCGCCTGCCGCCGGAACGATCCTGCTGCGGCGCAAGGCGCGTGGAACATCTGGCGCGACATGCAAGACCCGCGTTTCCAGCCCAGTCCCGACCTGAACAGTGCCGTGCTCGGGCTGCACCGCTGCCTCTTCGGTCCTGCGCCCAGCGCCGAATGGGAGGGAGGCGACCTCGCCGGCGCCTTCGCCAGAAACCTCGCCGCCAGCCGCCGCTCCGTTCCGAAACCCTTGTCCGCATTGCCGAATCTCAACCCTTGACGCTGACAACTCCTGATACCGAAACACGAGAAATCCATGAAAACATACAACCTCCCCCTGCTCGCAATGGCCGCCTGGGCATGCATCGCGTGGCCGGCGCCCGTTCCGTCCGCCGCTCCGCTGCCCTCGTGGAACGACGGGGCCGCCAAAATGTCCATTCTCGAGTTCGTCGAGAAGGTCGCTGCCCCAGGATCGCCGGACTTTGCGCCACCCGCTGAGCGCGTCGCGGTGTTCGACAACGACGGCACGCTCTGGGCCGAGCAGCCGATGTACTTCCAGTTCCTGTTCATGCTCGACCGCGTGAAGGCGCTCGCGCCGCGGCATCCTGAATGGAAGGCCGAGGAGCCGTTCGCCTCGCTGCTCCAGGGCGACGTGAAAGCCGCCCTGGCCGGCGGCGAGCGCGCCCTCGGCGCGATCATGATGGCGACCCATGCCGGCATGACGAGCGAGGAATTCTCGAAGATCGCCGGCGATTGGATCGCGACCGCGAAGCACCCGAAGACCGGACGGCTGCTGACCGAGATGGTCTATCAGCCCATGCTCGAGCTGCTCGCGCATCTGCGTGCCAACGGGTTCAAAACCTACCTCGTGTCCGGCGGCGGCATCGAGTTCATGCGGCCCTGGTCGGAACGCGTGTATGGCATCCCTCCCGAACAGATCATCGGCAGCAGCATCCAGACGAAATTCGAGCTGCGCGACGGCAGGCCGGTGCTCGTCCGCCTGCCCGAGCTCAACTTCATGGACGATGGCCCGGGCAAGCCGGTCGGCATTCAGACGCACATCGGCCGCCGGCCCTTGGCTGCGTTTGGCAACTCGGATGGCGACCTGCAAATGCTCCAGTGGACAGCCGCCGGCCCCGGCCCGCGCCTCTGCCTGTATGTCCGCCACACCGACGCGGAACGCGAATGGGCTTACGACCGCGCCTCGAGCATCGGGCGCTTGGACAAAGGTCTCGACGAAGCGAAGGCAAAGGGTTGGACGATCGTCAGCATGAAGGACGACTGGAAAACCATCTTCCCGCCCGAAAACAAATAGAAGTGAGAGCCATCCATGAAAACGAACCGATTGCATCTCGCCATCATGATTGTGTGGGTCGCGCTTCCTGCCGCGCGGGCCGAGGAAGGCGGCAGCGGCCACTATGCGCCCGGCGGAATGGCCTCCTTCATCGATACGCTGCCCGCCAAGCCCGGGTTGGCCGTCGCCAATTACTTCATGTACTACGACGCCAGCGCGGGCGGCTCGCTCCCGTTTGGCGGCCTGCTCACATTCAATACTCACGCCCAAGCCTACGCCGACACGCTGCTGGCCTTCTACAAGACGGACTGGAAACTGCTCGGCGGGAACATCGCGCCGGCTGTGGCCATCCCGTATGTCTGGCTCGAGGTGGACGGCAGCGTCACCGGCCCGCTCGGCAACACGATCCGGATGCGCGACACCGCCGATGGCATCGGCGATATCACGCTCTATCCGTTCATCCTCGGCTGGTCGAAAGGCGACCTCAAGTACGACCTGCGGCTCGGCATCTATGCGCCCACCGGCGACTACGAGCCGTTGCGTCTGGCCAACGTGGGCAAGAACTACTGGACCTTCGAGCCGGCCGTGTCGGTGTGTTGGTTCAGCAGCAAGATCGGCCTCGAAGCGACCGTGTTTGCCGCCCTGGACTTCAGCACGAAGAACGACGACACCGATTACCAGAGCGGCGACGTGTTCCACCTGGATGCGACCATCGCCCAGCATCTGCCGGTCGGCAAGGCCGGCGTCATCGGCATTGGCGCGAACGCGTTCTACTACCAGCAGATCACGGGCGATAGCGGCCGGGGCACAGCCGTCCTGGGAGACTTCGAGGGCCGCACGGTCGGCGTGGGCCCCGTCATCTCCTTCATCGCCAAGGTCGGCGGAAAAGACCTGGTGGCGGAAGTGAAATGGCTGCCGGAATTGGATGTCGAGAAGCGTCTCAAGGGCGATTCCATCTGGTTCAAGCTCGGCTTGGCGTTTTGATCAGAGGCCTTGAAACCCACCGCGGGGCATTTACCATTTCGCTTGGCGCTCCGCGCCCGTTTCGCCGCGGCGTTCCTCGGCTCCGTCACCCACAGCCTTGGGATCATAAGCGGCGTCGCCGCGACGAATCCTCCGGCATCGCCGCCGAAACCTTTCGAGTGCTCCTGGAAAGGCTGGGATGGGCTTCATCTGGAATGGCGGAGCAAGACGCTCCTGGGACAGCTTGTGCCCGGCGTGACCAACCTCGAACGGCTGAACCTCACGGGGCGGATCGATGAAGCGCTTTCTGGCGAAAGCCTCGCCCCGGGGACGAACGTCCACGGGTTGTACTTGGGCCGGTCTCAGATGAGGGCCAAGATCGGCGCCAAGCTGGCCCTCGATGGCGCCGGCTACCATCCGGACAATGCCTTCAGCGGGTTCGATGACCATTTCGAGGTCCGGCGGGCCCGGCTGTACGCCAAAGGG
The DNA here is from genome assembly GCA_022711435.1 of Verrucomicrobiota bacterium. Taxonomy (GTDB): domain Bacteria; phylum Verrucomicrobiota; class Verrucomicrobiia; order Limisphaerales; family UBA1319; genus JAGMXM01. The sequence continues at coordinate 102,372 of JAKLFB010000007.1, read as the reverse complement.
GACTGCCTGCTGGTGATGCCCGTGTCGTACCAGCTCGAGGTTGGTTACATCCCCGATGAGTTTTACATCGAGGAAAGCTATCTCTCGTGGAAGGGCGTGGGATGGTTGGGCGAGCTCAAGCTCGGCCAATTCAAAGCACCCATGAGCCTGGACCACATCACCAGCAGCCGGGACGTTGTCCTTATGGAGATGGCGGCGCCCGTGCAGGCGCTGGCGCCGGGCGTGGACGCCGGCCTCCAGGCCAGCCGCCCCTTCTTCGGCAAGCGGATGACCTGGACAGCCGGCGTGTTTCTTCAAGGCGTCGGACGCGATTACGGCGACGATTCGGAAAACTACGCCCGATTCATCACTCGCGCGACCGCTCTGCCGGTATACGAGCCCAGCCCGGATCATCCGGCATCGGCTCGGCTGCTGCATCTCGGGCTCAGCGCGAACGTTCTCTATGCCTCAAGCAGCGAGGTGCGGTACCGGACCCGCCCGGAGAGCCATCTGGCACCGTATGTCGTGGACACGGGCGTCATCAAGGCCGACGGCGCCCTGGTGGCGGGCGCCGAGGCCGCATGGGTGGCCGGACCGTGGACCCTGCAGGCTGAATACCTCCGATCCTGGGTTCGCCAGGACACAGGCGCCGTTCCCGGTTTGGACGGTTTCTATGTGTCAGCGAGCTGGTTCCTGACCGGCGAAAGCCGCCCCTATGATCCTGAGACGGGGGCGTTCGCCCGCGTGATCCCGCGCCGGAACTTCCATCCGAGCGACGGTGGCTGGGGCGCCTGGGAGCTCGCGGCGCGCTATTCGCTCCTGGACCTGAACAGCGAGGGCGTCCAGGGCGGGCGATTGTCGATGCTCACAACCGGTGTCAACTGGCATCTGCACTCGCACGTCAAGTGGAGGTTCGATTATGGGTTCGGGCGCGTCGCCGATCGACAGCCGGCGGGCGGCTTCCACATTTTTCAGAGCCGCATCGAGGTTGATTTTTAGATTCGCGCGCATTCGATCGACAGGCCAGCCCGCGAGGAGAGCCTGTGCTTGACTATCGGCATCCGGTCTTGAGAGAGATTGCGTTATGCATCGCCATATTGGACTTTCCATCGGCACGCTTGCCGCGTTGCTGCTGGCGCCCGCCGGCTCGAGCGCGGATCCTCGGCCCAACATCCTGTTCGTCTTCTCCGATGACTGGGGCCGCCACGCCAGCGCTTACGCCCAAGCCGACGGGCCGGGCTCGGCCAACGACTTGCTCCAGACACCGCACTTCGACCGCATCGCCCGCGAGGGCGTGTTGTTCCTCAACGCCCACGTCACCGCGCCATCCTGCACGCCCTGCCGGAGCTCGCTCCTCTCCGGCCAGTATTTCTGGCGCACCGGCCGCGGCGCGATCCTCTCCGGAGCGGTATGGGATGCGAGCATCCCCTCGTATCCGCTGCTCCTGCAACAGGCGGGCTATCACATCGGCAAGAGCTACAAGGTCTGGTCGCCCGGCACGCCGGCCGACGCGCCGTATGGGACGAACCGCTTCGCGTATGAGAGCGCAGGCCGCCGGTTCAACCAGTTCTCCCAGAACGTCACCCGGCTCGTGCGGAACGGCGCCGCCATCGAGGCCGCCAAGCAGGAGATCTACGATGAGGTGCGCCGAAACTTCGAGGCCTTTCTCGCCGATCGCAAGCCGGGCCAGCCGTTCTGCTACTGGTTCGGCCCAACCCACACGCATCGGAAATACGAGCGCGGCTCCGGCCAGGCGCTGTGGGGGCTGGACCCCGAGCTCTTGAAAGGGAAGATGCCGCCCTTCCTGCCTGACGTGCCCGAGGTGCGCGAGGATCTCGCGGATTACTTTGGCGAAATCCTGGCCCTGGACGCCATGCTGGGGTTCTTCCTGGCCCAGCTCGAAGCGATGGGCGAGCTGGATCGGACCCTGCTCGTGGTCAGCGGCGATCACGGCGCCCCCGGTTTCCCACACGGCAAGTGCAATCTCTACGACTTCGGCACCGGCGTTTCGCTCGCGGTGCGCGGCGCCGGAACTCAGGGCGGCCGGATCGTGGATGATTTTGTCAACCTGATGGACCTGGCGCCGACCTTCCTCGACATCGGCGGCGTTGCGCCGCCATCCGCGATGACCGGGCGCAGCCTCGTCCCGGTGCTCCAGTCCCGAAAATCCGGCCTGGTCGACCCGAAACGCACGTGGGTCGTCACCGGGCGCGAGCGGCATGTGGCCGGCGCGCGGGACGGTTTTCTCCCGTATCCGCAGCGGGCGTTCCGCACGAAGGATTACCTCTACATCCTCAACTTCAAACCCGATCGCTGGCCGCTGGGCAGTCCGCTCGGCCTGGACGCTGGCCAGCCGCCTGACGCGGAAGAGTTGAGGGAGAACACGATGGTTGCGTTCATGGACATGGATGCCAGCCCGACCAAAGCCTGGCTGGTGACGCATCGGAGCGATCCCCGGTGGAAACCGTATTATGACCGTGCCTTCGGCAAGCGCCCCCGAGAGGAACTCTATCTCCTCGCGACCGATCCGCACCAGGTGAACAATGTCGCCGCCGACCCCCAGTTCGCATCCGTCCGCAGCGAGCTCGAGCGGCGTCTCCTGGGCGAGCTGAAACGCACCGGCGATCCGCGCCTCGTGGACGACGGCCGCTATTTCGAAACCCCGCCGCTCGCAGGGCCCGCCAGCCCGCAGGCCCAGCGCAATCGCGGGCCGACGAAGCCGAACATTATCCTCTGCATGGCCGATGACCAGGGATGGGGCGACATGGCCTACAACGGCCACCCGGTTCTCCAGACGCCCAGCTTCGACGCCATGGCAAGGGATGCCGTCCGCTTCGATCGGTTCTACGCCGCCGCGCCAGTTTGCTCCCCCACCCGCGGCAGCGTCCTCACCGGCCGGCATCCCAACCGGTTCGGCTGCTTCAGCTGGGGATACGGCCTCCGGCCCCAGGAGCTCACCCTCGCCGAGGCCCTCAAGACCGCTGGATACGCCACCGGCCACTTCGGGAAATGGCACTTGGGCACGGTCTACAAGGGCAGCCCCGTCAATCCCGGCGCCAGCGGGTTCGACATGTGGCTCTCGGCGCCCAACTTCTATGACAACGATCCCATCCTGAGCCGCCAGGGCGCCGCCGCCCAATTCAAAGGCGAAAGCTCCATGATCGCTGTCGATGCCGCCCTCGAGTTCATCCGCGAACAGGGTCAAGCCAGGCAGCCATTCCTGGCCGTGGTCTGGTTCGGCTCTCCGCATGCCCCCCATAAGGCCGCCGACGCCGAGCGCGCCCTTTACAAGGACCAGAGCCCAGCCGTTGCCGATTTCTACGGCGAGATCACCGGCATGGACAGGGCCTTCGGCAAGCTGCGCGCCGAGGTGCGCCGGCTCGGCCTCCGCGACAACACGATCCTCTGGTACTGCAGCGACAATGGAGGCCTGCCGAAGATCGGCTCGCCCGGCGGCCGCGGCAACAAAAGCGCGATCTACGAAGGCGGCCTGCGGGTGCCGGCCTTGCTGGAATGGCCCGCGCGCATTCCCGCGCCGCGCACAGTGTCCGCACCGTGCGGCACGGTGGACATTTTCCCGACCGTTCTCGAGATGGCGGGCGTCCGGCCGCGGAGCCAGCCCATCCTGGATGGAATCAGCATCCTCCCGCTGATCGAAGGCAAGACCGCCGCCCGCCCGAAACCGCTCGGCTTCTGGCAGCATCCGTCTCCGGGCCGCATCGTGAGGTCCGCCGAGTGGATGCAGGAGCTGTTGAATCTCCAGCGCCAGGGCAAGGAGATCGAGGACCGCGACCGGCTTCAGCTCGATGCCGGCCTCATCCGCCAGCAATACCCCGAAACCAGTTTTCCCGGCCACGCCGCCTGGCTCGATTGGCCGTGGAAACTCCATCGGATCCAGAGCTCGAACGGCCCGATCCGGTTCGAATTATACAACCTGCAGGCCGATCGCATGGAGAGCGCAGACCAGCGCGAGCGCGAGCCGGCACGCGTGCAGACGATGGCCGCGCAGCTCGAAGCCTGGCTCGGCTCCGTGGCGCGGAGCTTGAACGGGAAAGAGGATCGCTGACCGAGCCCGCGTCCGCGGCTTGCGGCCGGCGATGACTTTCCCTATGGCTCGCAGACAACCCGCCAGAGCCCATTTGTCAAATATGTAGATGCGACCCCATTGCTTCCACCAGCGTAAAGAGGAGCTGACCGCATGAAGACTGCCCAGATGGCGGATGGCGGAAATCCGATCGGACCGGCTGTGCGCCTGGCCTGGTTTCCGACGACGTTTCCATTCCCGCGGATCGCTTTCGTGCTTATGTGTGCCACCGCTCCATGCACGGCTGCCGGCCGGGCGCCGGACCTGCTGATTGTCAACGCGTCGATCCACACCATGGACGCCGCACGGCCCACAGCCGAGGCGATCGCCATCCACGGCGGCCGCATTCTCGCCCTGGGTACCACCGCCGAGCTGCGCGAGTGGGCCGGCCCAAACACGCGTGTGATCGACGCTCGCCGCCACACCGTCTTGCCAGGTTTCAACGATGCCCACACTCACTTCCTCGAAGGGGGCTTCTCGCTTGCGGACGTCGATCTGCGCGACGCGGCATCCCCGGAAGAGATGGCCCGGCGGCTGGGCGAATACTCGCGCAAGCTGCCGAAAGGCCGGTGGATTCTAGGCGGATACTGGGATCACGAGCGGTGGCCAGGTGCGCCGCTGCCCACCCGCGAGATGATCGATGCGGCCACACCGGATCACCCGGTATACGTGCATCGCCTCGATGGCCACATGGCCCTGGCCAACAGCCTCGCTCTCAAGCTGGCCGCCGTCACCAGCGACACTCCGGATCCGGCCGGCGGTGTGATCGTGCGGGATCCCCGGGCTGGCGAACCGACCGGCATTCTCAAGGACAACGCCCAGGGCCTCGTCGATCGCGTCGTCCCCGCCCGCAGCGGCGATGAAAAGCGCGCCGCCGCGCTGGCTGCAACGGCACACGCTGCCGAGCTGGGCGTGACCAGCCTCACCGATATGTCCGCCAACGAGGACGTCGGCCTCTACCAGGACATGCTCGAACGCGGAGAATTGAAGACGCGCATCTACGCCATTCGCTCGATTGCCGCCTGGGAGATCCTGGCCAAGACCGGCGTGCGGGCCGCATTCGGCAGCGACATGCTCCGGATCGGCGGGGTTAAAGGCTTCGCCGATGGCAGCCTCGGATCGTCCACCGCGCGCTTCTTCCAACCTTACTCCGACGCCCCCCAGACCCGCGGTCTGCTGGTCGGCCAGATGCTCCCCGAAGGCATCATGCTCCAGCGCGTGCAGGCCGCCGACCGTCATGGCCTGCAAGTCATGATCCATGCGATCGGCGACGAAGCCAACCTGCGCATCCTGGATCTCTACCGCGAGGCCGCCGGCCAAAACGGCGCCCGCGACCGGCGCTTCCGCATCGAGCACGCCCAGCATCTGCGATCGAGCGAGATTCCCCGGTTCGGCCGCCAGCAGGTGATCGCATCGATGCAGCCCTGCCATGCCGCCGACGATGGACGCTGGTGCGAAAAACGGATTGGACCGGATCGCTCGAAGGGCGCCTACGCCTTCCGTTCTCTGATCGATGCCGGCGCACGCCTCGCCTTCGGCTCCGACTGGCCGGTGGCGCCGCTCAATCCGCTCCTGGGAATCCAGGCCGCCGTCACCCGCCAGACGCTGGATGGAAAGAACCCCGGCGGCTGGATTCCCGAACAGAAGATCGGCCTCGATGAGGCCGTGCGCGCCTTTACACTGGGCTCGGCCTACGCCGAGTTTTCCGAGCCCGTCAAAGGCGCGCTCGCGCCGGGCAAGCTCGCCGACCTCATCGTGCTGGACTGCGACCTGTACACGATCGATCCGTCCGCCATCGACCAGGCTCGAGTCGTCCTGACCGTTCTGGACGGCAAGATCGTGCATGACTCGTTGACATTGAGGACGAGGGGCGGGAGGCGGGGGCATGGCGCGGCGTTTGAGGATTCAGGTTCCGGACGGGTGGTACCATGAAAAGCCATCTGGCTTGGAGATTTAGTCTCGCGGCGCGCGCCCGTTTTGATACGGTTGCAGGATGACAGAGAAGCAGTTCTACGCTTGGCAGACCGCGGGGGGCACAGGCGATGTGATGCGTCTGGTGGACTGCTTGGAGCGCTCCGAGATACCGTGGTGCGCCATTGGCGGAATCGCTGTCAACCATTACGCTGCCGAACCGATGGTGACCCAGGACGTGGATTTTGTCGTGGCGACGGACGCCATTGAGCGCACCGTCGCGTCTCTGGAGGCAGCAGGGTTCGTCGCCGAGCGTTTTCAGTGGTCCATCAACTTCAAGGGCGGGTCGAAGGTCAGCATCCAATTGAGCACCGAGGAGTGCTATCGAGATTACCCTGAGCGCTCCGTGGCTGCCGATGTCCACGGCATCCTGCTGCGTGTTGCGTCACTGGAAGACACGCTCAAGGGCAAGATGCGAGCTTGGGCTGACCCCGAGAGGAGGCAGAGCAAGCGGATCAAGGATCTGGCTGATGTTGCGCGGCTCATCGAGGCCCACCCTGGTCTTTGGACGCTCCTCTCGGATGACCTGAAGGCGCGGCTTGAGCCACCGGGCAAGAAATGAGGCTGTCGAGCCATGCGCTCCGCCGAATCGCGGTCCCGGCTTGTAGGCTGGCAATTTGGCAGACACGGAAGGGCCGCCGTCGATGAGCTGATCCCCGTACAAATCAATGGGGTCGAACGATGCCCCATTCTGTTTCAATAGGCTCGCTTTAATCCCGATCGAGCTGGCCGGTGTTGGCATCGAACAGGCTCGGCCCAGCGCCATCCGACTTCACAGTGATCCCGAAGACCTGTACGCCCAGCGTGCGGGCGTCGTTCGAGCCCGGAATGACGTGCTGCGGCACCCATCTCTGGGCACGCAGCTCCAAACGGACTCGATCCGCGAGCTGGGCGGGCAGCGCCAATGAAACGAAGCCGTGGGTTGCCGGCAAGGGAGCCAGGCGCCGGCCGTCGAGGAAGATGCCGGCGTCCTCGGCAAGCGCCTCCTTCGGCGCGTGCAGCTCGATCGTGACCACGGCTGGCTTCCCGGGCGCGACGGGCAGAATCAGCCGCGCGTTGCCGGAGGAGGTCCAGCGGAACGGGCGGCCGGTGTTCTCCGCGCCGTGAAAGCCTTGCAGATAGCGGCCGTCGCCGGGAACGCCCACGGCCAGCCGGTAGTGGGCGCGGGCTTCCGGCGTCCATGCGATGGGATCGGGCTCATTCAACGCGATCTGGGCGCGCTCGCCGGCGGAGTTTTCGACACGGAATCCGCCTGCAGCCTGGTTGCCGATCAGGATGGCAGAGGTGACGTTGGAAGCCACGGCCACAGCCACGCCGTCCTGGGCAAAGCTGCAGCCTTGGACGATGGAACGGCCGGCGTCGAGCTGGATGGCCGGTGAACCCGAGCCTCGGTTGTCCCAATGCACGAAGTGGCACGCGCTGGCCGTGAACTGGCCTTGAGCGCTTCGCATCCAGACGCATCGGTCGATCGGCCCCCAGAAGGAGCAGTTCGCCAGGCTCACTTTGCCGCCGGCATCCGGGGCGATCTCCAGACAGACCGCGTTCGTGCTGCCCCAGCGGCCGACGAACTCGCCGTTGCTGATGAGCAGGCCGGGCGGCTGGGCCTGTTCCACGACCACGGCGCGCTCGCATGAATCCGCGCCCAAGCCCAGGAAGTTGCCGTTGGCGCTCCCGTGCCTCGAGGCTGAGAACCGGTAGCCGATGCCGTAGCCGAAACAGAACGTGTTCGCCACGTAATGCCAGTCCGTGCGGGCGAACTCGAACGCGACGCCGTGCAGGTTGATCCACTTGCAGTAGGGATCCTCCTGGTGGTAGGCAAGCCCGAAGGGCCAGAAATGGACGTTCTCGATGCGCCCGATGTCGTAGCATTCGTCCACGAACAGCCCGCGCCGGATGGGATAGCCGGTGATGTTCCGCACGAGATGGCGCGCGGACCGGACCAAGTGGATGGCCTCGTATGGATTCAGGAAGCAGCAGTCCTGCACCGCGACGTTCTCCGTGTCGCGCGAAGCCACGCACGGCGGGTAGGGCACCGGCGGCACATCCGACCGCTTCCACTCGGGGTATTCGACGATCAGCCCGGCGACTCCGGCGTTGGGCCCGGCCAGGCGAATGAATGGCTCCCTGTTCGTGGCGCCCCGCCCCGCGCTGGCCAGGAGGACCGTGCCAGTGAGATTCGTCGCGCCCAAGGCAGCCGGGCGGGGCGCGGAGCGGAACACGCCCTGCAACGTCACATGGGCGGGCACGCGCAGGTTGCCGTTGATGCGATAGCGTCCGGCCGGGATCTCGACCACGCCGCCGCCGGCCTTGCCTGCGGCGTCCAGGGCCCGCTGAAAGGCCCGGGTGCAGTCGGTCCGGCTGTCGGCGACCGCTCCGGCGGCCGCCACGTTCCATCGCATCGGCGCCGTATCCGGCGGCGCATCCTGAGCCCGCGCGAGGCTCGGCGGCATCGCTGCGATGGCGAACATGAGTGCGCCCAGCATGGCGGCCCGACTGCTGCGACAGCAGCGGAGCCTGCCGGATACCCTCTCGGCAACGGCTCCGCCCCAGACAGAGCCGGCGAAGCGAGGGACGGGCGATGGAGTCAGACCGGATGGCGTTCGTGTTTTCATGAACCAATGGAGTCGCATCTAAAAAGTTGCCAGAAACAACGTGCTGCGTCGGTGCTTCCCGCAGCAATCGTGCCGCGCCTCCATTTCATCCCCTTGGCCTCATATGTCAACTATTTAGATGCGACCCCATTGATGTTTCCCTGAAGCCGTGCGGAGCGGTCGCGGAGCTTTACAATGGGCGCGCGCTCCTGGCAGCATGGCTGAATGGCTCCGATGTTCCGCGTTGCGGGAGTTTTAAGAACGGCTGCCGGACCGGCGCTGTCCTCCGGCCCAGGCTTTCTCGTCGTGCTCGCTGGGGCGGCTCGGAGGTTGGCCGGGCGGCTGAGGGCGGGGGCATTCATGCTTGCGCTTGCCGCGGCCGTCTCTGCCGCCGAGCGGATCGTACCCCGATGGCCGCCGGCGGGCCAGCGGCTCCGGGTGGTGATTGACACCGATGCCGCTTGCGAGATCGACGACCGCTACGCGATCGCCATGGCGTTGGCGGCCCAGGACAGGTTCAGGATCGAAGGCTTCGTCGGCGCCCACTTCGGCGATTCGGGCGGGCCCGGCGGCATCGCGAAATCTGTCGATGCCATCCGCGCCATTTTGGAGAAAGCGGGCATGGCGGGCCGCTTTCCGGTCAAGCGGGGGGCGTCGCCATTCCAATACTCTGCCTTGCCCGTCGAGTCGGAAGGCGTCGATTTCCTGATCGAGCGGGCGCTGGCGAAGGACGAGCAAACCCCGCTCTGGATCATCTCGCTGGGCGCATGCACCGATGTCGCGGCCGCGTGGCTGAAGCGTCCGGAGATCGCGGCCAAGGTGGCAGTCTTCTGGCACGGGCGGACCCAGTTCTGGCCGGAGAAATGCTGGAACTTTAATGTGTATAACGATCTCAAGGCGGTGCGGATCCTGTTCGCGTCCGATTTGCCGCTGATCCTGTTCGACACGGGGACACACCTCACATGTCCGATGGCCGAATCGGAACAGCGGCTGAAGCCGTGCGGGGAGCTGGGAAAGTACCTGCACGAATTCCGACTGCGCAGCCCCGGTTTTCAATCGCCGACGAAGGGCTTCTTCGACTTGGGGGACATTGCGGCCCTGGCGGAACCGGGTCTGGCGAAGTGGGAAGTCGTTTCCGCCCCGAATGTCCACTGGGATATGCTCTACCAGCCCGGCAAGGGCCGCGGGCAAATCGTGCGGGTTCACGCCATGGACCGCGACGGGACCTTCGACCTGTTCTATCGAAAGATGACGGCTGCGTTTCCGCCGTCGCGAGCGGAATCAACCCGATGATGCGCGGCTGGTTCGGCATGCCGGCGGGGCATCGCGAGTGAACGACTATCCTGCTGCCATGCAACTTCTGAACTTCTTTCGGCTGGCTGCGATTCTGCTGGTTGCCGCGGGGCTTCATGCGAGCGCCGCGCCCCGCGATGTCCTCGACCTGAACGGCTCCTGGGAATACCATATCGTGCAGGATCTCTCGCCCGAGCCGCCCGCTTCCGGCTGGAAGCCGTTCGCGGTCCCGGGCATGCTGCGCGGCCACGATTACCAGCGGGCTTGGTTCCGGCGGACGGTCACCGTGCCCGCCGCGATGCGCGGCCAGCGGGTGAAGCTGCGCTTTGGAGGCGTGAAGTTCAACAGCCGTGTTCTTCTCAACGGCGATGCGGTGGGCGGCTGCTTCGGCGGATACGAGCCGTTTGAATTGGATGTGACGGACAGGGTGCGCACGAGTTGGGCCTGGTGTTCGTCAACGACCGTTACATCCCCGGCGTGGCCGACCGCAACGTGCAGATGGACAAAGTGGTGTTCTATTGACACGGCCAAGAATGCCTTGCCGGTGTTGGATCGTTTCCATTTCGATAGCGATTTATGAGAAACACGCTATGGCTGACGGGCATTGTCTTGGGCTTTCTGCTGCCGCTCTGCCCCCGAGCGCAGGGCCAATCCGATGGACCGGCGCCCGCCGCGGCCGCCCCGGCGGCTGGCGCGCAGCCCTTTGACGGCCAGCTCTTCCACGGCCGCATCGCGCTCAGCCACGACGGCAACTTCAACGACGAGGATGATTGGGGCGCCTTTCCGGTTGTGATCGCCATCCTCGATGCGTTCGGAGTCAAGGAGAAGCTGGTCCATATCGATTTCAACAACATCACCAACTACAACGACTCGCGCTTCGAGAGCGAAATGAACGCCAGCGTGCTGGGCGCGGCCGAGCGATACCGCATCCCCTCCTCCGTTCTGAAGAACTGCCGCACCGACCTCGCCGGCGCGATCCGGAGCGTCACGGAGTCGGTCAACGCCTCGTCAGCCGAAGACCCGCTCTGGTATTTGCTGGCGGGCCCGATGGATGTGCCATATGCGGGGATCCGGGCCGCCGATCCAGCGAAAAGGCGGTTCGTCTACTGCCTTTCGCACAGCGTGTGGAACGACGGCTTCGGCCGCAAGCGCCCCATCGAAGGCTGCACCAAGCGGGATCTGATCGGCCTCGGGATCCGTTGGATTCAAGTCCGGCCCGGCCATCTGCTGGCCCCTTCCACGCGGACATCGTCCACCCCAAAGCAATGGGCGATGTTCCAGTGGATGCAGGATTCGAGCGACGAGCGGCTGCGCTGGGTGCACTCCAGAATCCAGGCCGTGGGGCGTGCCGATGTCTCCGATGCGACCATTGCTTACTCCCTCCTGACGGGCGACGAGGAGTGCGATCCCCAAAAGCTCGAGAGCCTGATGGAAAAGAAGCGAAAGCTGGCGCTGCCCGGCGTTCGCCGAACCATCCGCATGGAAGCGGAGAACTTCGGCGCGCTCGAGAACGCCGCGCCGGTTTTAGCGGGAAGGGCCGCCTCGCAATCATTGTCCGTCCGAGCGGCCGGGGCATCGAAAGGCGCCATTCGCAATCGGTTCCACGAGATCTATGCGGCCCGGTCCGGCCGGCACGACGTGGGCATTCGATATCTCGACGCGGGGGGCGGGGCCGCGGCATTCGCCCTGCGTGTCAATGGCGTTCCGCAAGGCGCGTCCTGGACGGCATCGGCGGACGACAACGCATGGAAGACGCACACGATCGAGAGCGTCGCGCTGGGGGAAGGCGACGAGATTGCGGTCGATATCACCCCCGAGGGCGGCGATCGGGGCGAGATCGATTACGTGGAGCTCCAGCTCCGATCGACGGCCCCCGGGGTGGCGCGGCCGTCGGCGGGGCCGGGCTTGGCTGCGCCGCAGGCCGGCGGGCCGCCTCAAGGCTCAGGCGAGCGCCAGCCTTCGCGGTATTGAAACGAAAGCTTCTGGTTGGCTTCGGCAAGGTTGGCAATCTGTCCCGCCACGGTGTTGTAGGCCAGCGTTTGGCCGGGGAACAGCGTGGCGATGTTGCCGAGCATGACCAGCTCGCTGAGGCGGCCGCCGTTCTCGAAATTCGCCAGGATGCGCGGCGAGGCGCCGCGGCAGGCGTCGATCCAGTCGGAGTAGATCCCGCGCGATTCGGCAGTGCGCTGCGGGCGGTCGACGTTGATGTTGGCGAACCGCTCTTTCGGCAGGGCCGTCACGCGGACGCTGTGGTCGTCCGCGACCAGGACGCCGTCGGACCCAACCAGGATCGAGCCCGCGGTTTTCATCAAGGCGTCAGCCTCCTCCGCCTTCGCGACTCCGTGCCGGCGGAGGATGTCGTGGATCCATTCCCGGGCGCCAGGCGCAAACCCCGGCCCGTGGTGCCAGGTGATGATCGCCGGGGGCATGCGGTGGCGGGCGGGGATCTCCCAGCGCACGCGCTCCCAGCGCGGGAAGGAAACGCGGTTCAGGCGGGAGCAGTCCGCGTAGACGCGGATCTCGGCCCCGGGGCTGTCCCAGAGGTCCCGGATCTTGAGCGCGAGGAAAGGGAAGATGCTCGTGTGCATTCCGAACACGCCGAGGCCGCCATTGCAGGTCTCCCGCCAGTGCGAGTAAGCCATCCAATCCGGATGGTAGTCGCGCCACGGGAGCGGCCCCAGCCAAAGGTCCCAATCCAGCCCTTCGGGCGCCGGCTGCCGGCCCTGGGGCGGCGCGTCGCGGTCCGGTCCGCCGCGGTCGAACCAGACGTGGACCTCCTTGACCGTGCCGATGGCGCCGTCCTCGACCAGCTCGAGGGCGCGGCGGAACGGGCCGGCGGCCGTGCCGGGGCTGCGGTAGACAGTCGGGAGCCGGGACTGGGCGGCTAGCGCGCGCAGGTGGCGTGCGTCGCGGATGGTCAGCCCGAGCGGGCGCTCGCTGCAGACCGGCTTCCCGGACCGCAAGGCCGCTCCGCAGGCGACGCCGTGGAAATGGTCGTAATCGGAGACCACCAGCGCGTCGATCCGGCCGCCCATCTCGTCGAACATCCGCCGAATGTCCGCATAGATCCCGAGCCCCTCGAGCCGGGCCAGGCGGCGGTATCGCTCGCCCGCCCGCTGCTCGTCCGCTTTCGCGCTGGCGCCGAGCTTTTGCGCCGTCTCCTCCCACCTCTGAACAATGCCGGGTATTTTCCGCTGGTCGGGATTGCAGACCGCCACCAGGTCGGCATTGTAGATGTGGAACGCCGTCAGGAAATGCTCGGCGTTATACATCGCGCCGAACACCGCCAGCCGCAGGCGCTCGTTGGCCGGGAAGGCGCGGGCCATTTGAGCCGAGGGAAGGATCAGCAGGCCGGCAGCGCCTCCCAAAAGCCGGGCCAGAAACGAACGGCGATGGAGCTGGGTTTTCATCTTCGCAGATTGTCTTGGATCGTGTGTGGAAACCCCCAAGCACGCTCTCAGATGGCATAGCCCTTCCGGTAATCGTATTCGAGAAAGGCTGCTGCCCGTGCGTGGTTCGTGATCTGCCCCGTTTCCGGCTCGAACTCGATCGGCTCGCCGGGAAAACGCGTGGCGAGGCTGCCGACGGCGAGAAACTCCGCGAACGGCGCGGCGTGCTCGAAGCGGGCCAGAGGAGTCTGGCTCCCGCGGCAGGCGTCGATCCATTCCTGATACTGGTTTTGCACGGCGGGCAGCGTATGCAGCCGGCCCAGATCGACGTGCTCGAACTTCGGCTCGGGCAGCAGGAGGACGGTCGTGTTGTGGCTGGTTGTGGCCAGCAGCCCTTCCCTGCCCTGGATCAGGCAGCCCGCCGACGGTAGAAAATCCGCAAACTCCGTCTCCGGCACGCCGTGATCGCGAAGGATGCCCTCGAGGAGCTGTCGAGAGCCGGGCGCGTAGTCGGGCGGATAACCATGGTGCCAAGTGAAGGCGACGGGCGGCAGCGGGCCGCGGGCCGGCACCTCCCACCGGATCTTCTCCCAGCGCGGATAGGACAATTGGTTGGCCTCCGAACATTCCGCTGTGACGCGAATCCGTTCGCCCCGGCTTCCCCGGGTCCAGAGGTCTTTCACGTTCAGCGCCATGAAGGCCATGTTGGCCGTATGCGGCCCGAAGTTGCCCAGCTCGCCAATGCTGGTGTCGCGCCATGCAATGCGGTTGATCCATTCGGGGTGGTAGTCGCGCCATCGGACCTGGGCCAGCCAGCAGTCCCAGTTCAGCTCCTGGGGCGTCGCCTGCCTGCCCCGCGGAGGCGATTGGAAGTTCCGCCCGCCCCGGCTGAAAAACATGTGGACCTCGCGCACATCGCCGAGGAGGCCTTCCCGGATTAACTCGACCCCGCGCCGGAAGCCGCGGCTGGCGGCTCCTCCTGTATTGATCTGCGTGGGCAGCTTGCGTTCGCGGGCCAGGCGATGGAGAGCGCGCGCCTCGTGGGCGCTGATCGTGAGCGGCTTTTCGGCAAACACCGGTTTGCCGGCCCGCAACGCCGCCGCCGCGATGATCGCGTGGGTGTGATCCGGCGTGGCGACGACCACGGCGTCGAACTGGTCTGCCGCCTCGTCGAACATGCGTCGGAAGTCGGCGTAGAGCGGAGGCTTCCGGGCGGCCAGCGGGCCGTAATACTCTGCGGCGGCCTTGCGTTGCTCCGGCTGGTTCGACCCGGCCCATTCCTCGGCCCGCTTCGCCCACAGCTCGTAAACCCTTTGCACCTTCCGCTGATCCACGTCACACGAAACGGCATACCTGACGTTCCCCAGGGTGTGGAGCGATTCGCCGAATCCATGCCAGGCGCCATAGCCGGCCATCCCCACGACCGCCAGCCGAAGCCGCTCGTTTGCCCGAGCGCCGAATGCAGTCCGCGCAGAGGGAAGGATCATCAGGCCGGCGCCGCCGGCCACGGTTGCGAGGAACCGCCGCCGGCACAGCTGGCGCGATCGATCGATCGAGACCGGGCGTCCGGCGAAACCGATCGGCGCCGGCACGGAGCCCCATTCATGGCGGGCTGACAATCGTGGCTTCATCGGCTCGATTATCGCGGCTCGACCGGCTCGAGGTCAATGCCATCGAGAACCCATGCACTCCTCGGACGGCTGGTTCTGCGCCGCCAGCTCCAATCCAAAAGGAGGCTCGATTCCAGCCTCGACAAGAAATTGCGATTGGATGCCAAGAATCCTCGAATCGAACCGGAGCCCCTGATAGGCTCGATCCAATGACAACCGATGGCATGGCATGGATCGCCGGCGCAATCGCAAGGATCAACGATATCGTCTGGGGCCCGCCCATGCTGATCCTGCTGGTCGGCACCCATCTGTTCCTGACGTTCCGGCTTCGTTTCATCCAGCGCTACATCCTGCGGGCGATCCGGATCTCCCTTTCTCGGGACGGGGAGGGGGCCGGCGACGTCAGCCAGTTCGGCGCCTTGACCACGGCCCTCGCGGCCACCATCGGGACCGGCAACATTGTCGGCGTCGCCACCGCCATCGCGGCTGGCGGTCCCGGGGCGGTGATGTGGATGTGGCTGACGGGCGTGTTCGGCATCGCCACCAAATACGGCGAGGCGCTGCTGGCGGTCAAATACCGGATCGTTCAACCGGACGGCAGCATGGCCGGCGGGCCCATGTATGTGCTCGAGCGGGCTTTGAACCTCAAATGGCTGGCCATTCTTTTTGCGGCGATGACGGTGATCGCCTCGTTCGGCATCGGCAACATGGTGCAGGCGAACTCGATCGCCGAAATGGCCCAGAGCGCCTTCGGCCTGCCGCGGTGGCTGACGGGGAGCGCGATTGCGGCGCTGACCGGCCTGGTCATTCTCGGCGGCATCAGGAGCATCGCCCGGGTCTGCAAGAGGCTGGTGCCGGTCATGGCCGTCGTTTACGTTGCGGGCTGCGTCGCGCTGCTGATCTGGAAATGGGAGACCATTCCCCAGACCATCATGCTGATCTTGAACAGCGCCTTCACCGGCCAGGCCGCGGTCGGGGGCTTTGTCGGCGCCGGCATGAAGGAGGCCATCCGCTACGGCGTCGCCCGCGGCTTGTTCTCCAACGAATCCGGCATGGGCAGCGCCCCGATTGTTGCGGCCGCGGCTCAAACGAGGAATCCGGTGCGGCAGGCCCTGGTCTCCTCGAGCGGGACTTTCTGGGACACGGTTGTGATCTGCCTGCTGACCGGCCTGGCCATCGTCAATACCGGGATGTGGACGTCGGGGCTGAAAGGGGCCGACCTGGCCAAAACGACTTTCGCCCAGCTCCACCACATCGGCCCGATCCTGCTGGCTTTTGGTCTCCTCACGTTCGTTTTCTCGACGCTCATCGGCTGGTCGTATTACGGCGAGAAAGCGATCGAGTACCTGGCCGGCAGCCGGGCCAGCAAGCCTTTCCGGTGGCTCTGGGTGCTGGCCGTCCTTCTCGGCGCCATGGTGCCGCTCAAACCGATCTGGGATTTTGCCGACGCGGCCAACGCGATGATGGCGATTCCCAACCTGGTCTCGCTCCTGTTGCTGAGCAAGGTCCTCGTGAGCGAGACGAAGAAATACCTGTGGGAAAACCGGCTGGACGAGGAGTGACCGCGGCTGAGGCGAAAGGGCTGTCGGGCTGCCGCAATCCCCGGCGGCAGGGCCTCCGCCCGGGCGGCATCGGGACTTCTGGCGCGGCGCCCAACTCGCGGACCGTTGCGGATTAGGCTTGGCGGCGGCAGCGGAACGCCGGTAGCATGGATTCCGGTCCATGAGCGATTCCAACACCGGAAGCCAGTCGCCGCGGCAGCGAACTTCGCGTCTGCTGCATCTGTTGACGCAAACGCCGATGCATGTGGGGGCCGGCTTCGGACCGGGCGCGGTGGATCGGCCGATCCAGCGGGAGCGGCCCACGGGATTCCCGGTGATTCCGGGCCCGACCCTCAAGGGCGCGCTGGCCGCCGCATGGCTCGAGGCCGGCGCGTCGGAAGGAAACCCCGCCGGCATGCAGCGGGATGCCCAGGGGCGGTGGCTGTTTGGCGACAACCGTCCGGGCCAGACGGCGCCCAGCCGGCTGCACGTGTCCGAGGCGCGGCTGCTGGCGTTCCCGGTGCGGTCGGCCCGGGGCGGTTTCGCGTGGGTGACGTGCCCGCTGATCCTGCGCCGCTACGCGCGCGATGGGGGGCTGGCGGCGCTGAAGCCGGACGGGACGCCCAACCACGATCTGCTGCCTCGGGAATCGCCGCGCGATCACCAGGCGCTCTTCCATCGGCAAGGGATACTGGCCTTGGGCGATCGGATCGTGCTCGAGGATTACACGCTGTTCTATCGCGAGGAGCTGCCGCCGCAGCTGCCGGGCGCGCTGCAATCCCTGCTGCCCGCCGACCCGGTCTGGACCGAGCTGAGCTCGCGCCTGGTGCTGGTGAGCGACAGCCTCCTGTCCTACCTGGTCCAGACCGCTTGCGAGGTCGTCCAGCACGCGGCCTTGGACGCTGGCTCCGGGGCCGTGCGAGCGGGATCCATCTACAGCCAGGAGAACGTGCCAGCCGAGACGATGTTCTACGCGCGGATCATGGCCCGGGAGGAGGCGGAGCCGCGCCCGGCCCAGGGCCAGGCTCGGGGTGCGCTCGACCTCTTCCGCGAGAGAATGGAGAAGGGGGGCATCTGCCAGGTCGGAGGCGATGCCAGCACAGGCCACGGGCTCTGCTCGGTGGCCGTGAAGAATCCCGTGGCCTGAGCCCTCGATCCAATGAAAAATGTCGAACAACTGCGCGCCGCTCACGCCCTGCGGTTCTGGCAATCCGACGCGGGGCGCCGATGGGCAGCCGGCGATCCCGGCGGCGCGGCGCGGGACCTGGCGACGCTGATTCTGCAGCGGGGATTGCTCGGGGCCATGGGCGTGGCGAGGGGCCAGGGGGGGGCGGCGGCGGCCATCGCAGCCAGCATCGCCGATTTCCTGTCGCCGGCGCACCTGGGCTTGCTCCCGGCGGCAGCGCCCGATCCCGAATCGCTGATCCAGGTGCTGACGGGCGAGAGGAGCGATTCGCTCCTGCTGCAGCGGGCGACATCCGAGGCTCTGATCTACCTGGGCCATCTGCGGCGCCTGGCGCCCGCCAACCCGGCTCGATGAGCGTCTGGCTCCCTTCCGATACCTGGAGAGCGCTCGGGGTGGATGCGGCGCTGTGCGACCAGCGCACCCTGCTTCTCGAGCGGTACGGCGCGCCGCCGGAGCGAGGCGCTCGCGAGGCGGAGCGCCTGGCTCGGATCCTGGCTTGGCCGGCCTTGCCCCACCGGCAAAAGGCATGGCGCAACCTGCTGCTCCATGGGCTGCGGATTGCGCCTGAGGATCTCCTGTTTGCGAAGCTGCGGGCGCGTCTGAGCCTGCCGGGCGGCCTGGCGCCCGCAGCCGCGCCCGGCCTCTGCCTGGATCGGCTGACGGGGGCCCCCTGGATACCGGGTGCGGCCGCGAAAGGCTGCGCGCGCCAGGCGGCCGTGCGCGAGCTCTCGGGCGCATCCGGCGACGCAGCAAAGGCCCAGCTCTTCGAGCGGATCCTCCGGGTGTTCGGCTGGAACGCCGAGGCGCGGGCCGCGGAGTCGAACGAAGCCCAGGCCTGCGGGGCAGCCTGGCCGCAGATCGCGGCGGCGGCGGCCCGGCAGCTGGATAAGGCCGGCGGCCTCGACGCGCCCGAGATCGAGCCTGCAGGGCCGCCATCGCTCCCGACCATCGCCGGCCGCATCCAGTTCCTGCCGGCTTGCCCGTGGGAGTCCCCCTCCCCCGACCTCGAAGTCGAGGTGCGGTCCGATCATCACCCCGGCTATTACGCCCGGGAGAAGCCCCTGGCACAGGCGCCCGATGTGGAGGCTCCCCGCCTGGATTTCTACCCGGTCGTGGCGGCCGGGCACGTGTTTGCCTTCGGACTGCGCGGGCCGCAACCGGAAGCGGGCTGGGCATCGCGGTGGCTGGCGCTCGGACTGCGCGAATGGGGGCTGGGAGCGGGGACGGCGGCCGGCTTCGGCTGGTTCGACACATCGGACGCCCTGCAGGACCAGTGGCGGCGCCAGGTCCGCCAGGCATTCGATCAGGAGACCGTGGCCCGGCGCCAGCAGGACGACGAACAGCAGCGCCAGGAGCAGAAAGAGGCGGTCGAGCAATCCGCCGCCGCCAGCCGGGAGCGGCTCTCTGCCATGAGCCCCGAGGAGAAAGAGGACTTCGAGCTGAGCCAGCTCACGGATGAGCAGTTCCGCGCCCGGCTCCAGTATTTCACCCGCCAATTGACGCCGCGGCAGCAGGCAGCGGTCGTCCGGGCCCTCCGGGGCGAGCGGGCGGTTTTCTGGGACGACCTCAAACGCCGGGCCGCCCGAGGCGGGCCCTGGGCTCATGTCGAGATGGCCATTCGCCAGGTCTCCAAGAAGATCAAGCTCGGCCGGATGCCATGAGACGCCAGACGTTCACGTTCGACCTCCTCACGCCCCTGCTGTCAGGAGGCGCCCGGCCAGCCGCGCAGGCCGAGATACGCGGCCCCGCCATCCGAGGCCAGCTGCGGTGGTGGTTCCGCGTCCTTGGAGGATTCCGATCCATGGCCGCGACTCCTCTCGCCGCGCAGGAGCAGCAGATCTTCGGATCGGCCCGCCCGGGCGAGCGCCGTCCCAGCGTGCTGCGGATCCAGCTCGACGCTGCCGGATCGTCCTCGCTGTCGAGCCGGGCCGCGATCGGCGCCGACGATCTCCAAGGGCTGGCGGGAGCGGACGCCGAATACCTGTTCTTCACCCTGCGGCAGAATCGCCGGGCCGGGTTCGGCCTGGCCGATGGCCCGGTTCAATTCCGGATGGATCTGATCTGGACCGGCGAGGATCGGCTTTGGGAGGACATCCTGGCGCTGGCGGCGGTGTTCGGGCAGTGGGGGGCGCTGGGATATCGTTCCCGCCGCACCTTGGGCGCGCTGGCGATGGCAGGCAATCCGCCATCGCTGGCCTCGGCCCTGGCGCGCTTCCGAACGCCGGACATGGTGGTCGCGCGCCAGCTGCCCGCTCGAGACAGGGCGGACGCGGTTCGGAAGCTGGCCCGGTGGTTGAAGGGGTGGCGTCATCACGGACGCAGCCAGGACGTGGTGGCTGGGCGCTGCGGGCCCGGATTCCCCTGGGTCCGACAGGATCATGACGCGGGATTGCGGTTGCATGGCGGGCCGGTGTTCCGGGCGGCGCTGGGCCTGCCAATCCACCAGCGTTACACCCAGGGCCAGCTGGCGGACTGGACATGGCAGGCCGGGCGGACGCAGGCCGAGCAGGGGCGATTTGCCTCGCCCGTGATCCTCCGGCCCTATCGCTCTGCCTCGGGACAATGGGCAGGCCTGATCCTGTTTATCGATGCTCAGCGCTGGCCGGCCGGACGCAAGGCGCATCTCCAGGGACGGCCCGTGCCCGTTTCGCTCGAGCTGTACGACGCGATGAAAAGGGACGAATCCCTGCGGCCTGCGCTGTGACGCAGGACCGAGCCGCCTCAGCCGGCGGGAAGGAGCTCGGTGACGTGCGACCGTTCATCTCGGAGCTCGTCGATCGACGTCTGGATCCTGGCCCGGCTGAACTCGTGGAGATCCAGGCCATGGACGATCGTCAGCCCCTGGCCGTTCGACTGCACCGGGAATGAGGAGATCAAGCCGCGTTCGATCCCGTAGCTGCCATCGGCGCAAACGGCCATGCTGTGCCAATCGCCAGCCGGGGTTGGCTCGATGACGGATCGAACGGCTTCGATGATGGCATGGGCGGCGCTGCCGGCACTCGAGGCGCCGCGGGCCTGGAGGACGGCGCTGCCGCGCTGCTGCACGCCGCGCATGAATTCACCCTGCAGCCATGGCTCGTCCTGGATCACCTCGGGAACGGGCCGGCCGCAGATGCTCGCCAAGTAGATATCCGGGTATTGGGTGGCGGAATGGTTGCCCCAGACGGCCACTCGAGAGACATCGGTCGTGCTCACCCCGGCCTTCCGAGCCAGAAATCCCCGGGCCCGGTCCTCGTCGAGACGGGTCATCGCCATCCAGCGATCGGACGGGATCCGGGGCGCGTTCCGCATGGCGATGAGGCAGTTCGTGTTGCATGGATTGGCGACCACCAGGACGCGAACGTCGGCAGCCGCGTAACGCTCGAGAGCGCGGCCCTGATCGACGAAGATGCGCCCGTTGATATCGAGCAGGTCTTTCCGTTCCATGCCGGGCCGGCGGGGAATCCCGCCCACCAGAATCGCCCAATTCACATCCCGGAAACCCTCCGCCAGATCCGTCGTTACCTGCATCCCCTTCAGGAGCGGGAAGGCGCAATCCTCGATCTCCAAGACGGTGCCGCCCAGCGATTTCATCCCCGACTCGATCTCGATCAAATGAAGGATCAGAGGCTGTTCAGGGCCAAACATGGCCCCGGAGGCGATGCGGAAGAGCAGGGCATAACTGATATGGCCGGCGGCGCCGGTTACAGCCACTCGAATGGGTGTCGGACTCATGATTAAAAGTGGGACAAAATTGCGCAAAAAGCCCCGCGGTGCAAGCGGGAAATCGAAGCGGCCGAAAACGGGAACTCGGACCTCCGGGGTGACAGTCGCTTGGGGCGCACGTGGGCCGGCCACGGTCTGTATGGTTATCGACGAGGCGGGGAAGGCCGGATGGGAGCAGACCGGATAAAGAGATGATGGCGGGCTTTGCGAGGAGCGGCCCGCCGGGCCCCGGATCGACCGGGCCAATCGCTAGGCCATCGAGCCCCGTGCGCCGCCAGAACCAAACCTTGCCAGAGGACCGCCCCGCATCTATGTTACCGGACATGGAAACCGTCGTCATCCTGATCCTGGCAGGGGCGGTTTTGTTGGTGCTCGAGACCATCCTGCCGGGCCTGGTGGCTGGGACGCTGGGATTGGGCTGCCTGGTGGCGGCCGTGGCGATCGCGTATGCGCAGCACGGGGTGCGCACGGGCCACTGGACGCTGGGGCTGGTATCGGCCGGCCTGGCGGCCGGCGCCCTGGCCTACCTGCGCTTTTTCCCGAACAGCAGGGCGGCTCGGGTATTCATCTCCACCCGGCAGGTGGGCGGCCTGGGCAACGAACGCCCGGAGCTGATGAACCAGAGTGGCACGGCCTACACCCACCTCCGTCCGTCGGGCGTGGCGACGATCCAGGGGCAACGGGTAGACGTGGTCTCCGAGGGCCCGTTCATCGAGCGCGGGATGGCGGTGCGGGTCGTGGCGGTCGAAGGCGGGCGCGTGGTGGTTCGGGCCATCATGTCGCCATCATGAGCGGCGGGCGCGCGCGCCTGCCGCAGAAAAGCGACGTCAAATTATGTCAAATACAATTCTGTTTCTGGGCCAGATGAATCTGCTGAGCTCGCGGCTGTTGATGATGATCGCGCTGGCGGTGGTGCTGGTCGTGTTTCTGGTGGCCGCCATCCTGCTGATCAATTTCTTCAGCGTGTGGATCCGGGCGTTGTTCTCGGGCGCGCGTGTGCGCTTCACCGATCTGATCGCGCTGCGGCTGCGCAGCGTGCCGGTCGGCATGGTGGTCGACAACCGGATCACCGCCATCAAGTCGGGACTGGACGTGACGATCGACGATCTGTCGACGCACTACCTGGCGGGCGGGAGCGTCGAGATGGTGATCCTGGCGCTGATCGCGGCGCGCAAGGCGGGGATCCACCTCGACTTCGACCGCGCCTGCGCGATCGACCTCGCCACCAAGGGCACCGGCAAGACCGTGCTCGAGGCGGTCAAGACCTCGGTCAACCCCAAGGTCATTGATTGCCCGGCGCCCACTACCGGAAAGGTCACCATCGACGCGGTTGCCAAGGACGGGATCGTGATCAAGGCGCGGGCTCGCGTGACGGTGCGAACCAACCTGGCCCGGTTCGTCGGCGGCGCCACCGAAGAGACCATCATCGCCCGCGTGGGCGAGGGGATCGTCTCGACGATCGGATCGGTGGACAGCTACAAGGAGGTTCTCGAGAACCCCGACCGGATTTCGAAAACCGTGCTCGAGAAGGGGCTCGACAGCAATACGGCATTCGAAATCCTCTCGATCGACATCGCGGATGTGGATGTGGGCGAGAACGTCGGCGCGAAGCTGCAGGGCGAGCAGGCCGAGGCCAACAAGCTGATCGCCCAGGCCCAGGCCGAGGTCCGGCGCGCCGCCGCCGTCGCGCTCGAGCAGGAGATGCTCGCCCGCGTCCAGGAGATGCGGGCGCGCGTGGTCGAGGCCGAGTCCCAGGTGCCGCTCGCCATGGCCGAGGCATTCCGGCAAGGCAACCTCGGCATCCTGGATTATCTGCGGATGAAAAACATCCAGGCGGACACCTCCATGCGCGACAGCATCGCCAGCCCCGGCACGGGCAAGGAACCCAAACCCAAAGCCCAGTGAGCGCCCGGCGCCTTGAGCCATGGAAGCCATCCTCACCATCCTGGCGATCATCGTCCTGTCGGCCCTCTCGAACCTGATGCGCCGGCGGACCCCGGATGAGGCGCCGGCCCCGCCCGCCGGCTCGGAGGAGCCCTGGCCGGCGGCGCCCCCGCCTCCGACGGCCCGGCCGGCAGACCAGCCGGCCTCGCCATCGGCGCCTTCGCGCGGATTCGACTGGGAAAAGGAATTGCGGCGGCTTTTGGAGGTCGGGCCTGCGGAGGAGAAACCGCCGCCTCTGCCTCCGCCCCCGGCCGCTCCGCCTCCGGTGATCCAGCCGCCGCCAGCCGCGCTCGAACCGCGGGCGCCGCGGCTCCGGCCCCGGCCCGCTCCCGCGCCGGCCGTCCGAGCTTCCACGGCGCTCCCGCAACCGCCGGCGGCCGCTGCGCAACTCGCGCCTGCGGGGCGCAGCCAGCCGGCGCCCGCCCCCATGCCGATGACGGCTCCAGCCCAGAGCCTCCTGCTCGATCGGTCCAAAGAACGGGCGATGTACCTGGATTGGCTGCGAACCCCCCGAGGGCTGCGCCAAGCTGTGGTGGCTCAGACCATTATCGGCCCCCCCCGCGCATTCGATGATCTATGAACCTTGACGACGCTCAAAAACAACAAGTCCGCCAGTGGATCGAGCAAGGGCTCAAGCTTTCGGAGATCCAGCAGAAGCTCTCGCAGGATCTGGGGATCAGCATGACGTACATGGAGCTGCGGTTTCTGATCGACGATCTTCGCCTGCAGCCGAAGGATTCGGACGCGCCCGCACCGGCCGATCCGGTGATCCCAGCCGCTGCTCCGGCCGATCGCGACGAGAGCGATCTCGATGAAGCCGGGGGGGGCTTGGACGGCGCGGCGGAGCCGGCGCCGGCCCCGGGCGGCGGTCGCGCCCAGATCAGCGTCGATCAAATGGTCCGGCCCGGCACGATGCTGAGCGGCAAGGTGACTTTCGCCGACGGGCAGAAAGCCGAATGGTATCTGGATCAGATGGGGCGTCTGGCCCTGGCCCCCCAGCAGCGCGGCTATAAACCCTCGCAGGCGGACATCCTCGCCTTCCAGGACCAGCTCCAGTCCGAGCTCGCTCGCCTCGGATACTGATCGCCTCTTGCCAACCGCAGCCGCCCGGCTATTTTCAAGGGCATGACGAGCCGAACCGGTCCCGCGATGGCGATTCTCTGTGCGCTGCTGAACCTGGCCTGCCCGGAATCAGGAGCCGGCGATTGGCCGCAATGGCGCGGACCGGATCGAGACGGTCGGGTGTCAGACGGCGAGCCATTCCCGGAAGCGCTCCCGGCGCAGGCGTCGCCCGCGTGGCGGATCGAGGCGGGAGGCGGCCATTCCGGGATTGTCGTTACCGATGGGAGCCTGGTGTATCTCGACGAGCGAGAGGGGCGGGAGGTTGCGCACCGGCTGGATGCGCGGACGGGCCGGGAGATCTGGCGCCAGCCCTATGCCGAAGCCCACAAGGACGAGTGGGGGGCGGGCCCCCGGAGCACGCCCTTCATCGACGACGGCCAGGTGTTCGTCCAATCCTGCCGGGGCGAGTTCCGGTGCCTGGATCTCGCAGACGGCAAGATCCGGTGGGGCGTCAGCTTCGAGAAGGACTTCGGGGCGGTGTTTACCGGAGAGAATTTATCGCAAACAGGCGCGGCCACCCGGCGGGGCAACAACGGTTCCGGCATTGTCGACGGCCATCGGGTTTTCGTTCCCGTGGGCGCCACCAACGGCGCGAGCGTGGTGAGCTTCGACCGGCGCACCGGCCGCAAGCTCTGGCAGTCGCAGAACGATGCGATGGCCTACTCATCATTCCTGGTGCGGGAGGTGGCTGGGGTGCGGCAGGTGATTGTGTTCTCGGCGCATGCCTTGATGGGCTTGCGGCCGGACGACGGACAGCTCCTGTGGAGAGTCCCGCTCAAGACATCGGCCAACCGGCATGTGCTGACGCCGATCGTGGTCGAGGATCGGGTGATCGTCGGCTCCCACACCCTGGGGATGGTGGCGACGCGCATTGTCCCCGAGGGCGCCGGACTTCGGGCGATCCCCGCCTGGACCAACAGGAATCTCAAGATCAACCTTTCAACCCCCGTCACGGCGGGGCATCATCTGTATGGATTGGGACCGGGCAAGCGGCTGGTTGCATTCGACGCGCGAACCGGCCAGATCGCATGGTCGCAAGCCGGGTTTGGGGATTACGCATCGCTCATTGCGCAAGGCGATCGGCTGCTGGTGCTGACCGATCTGGGCGAGCTGGTGATGATCGACGCCGATCCGGCCGGCTACCGGGAACGCGGTCGCCTTCAGGTCTGCGGCAAGACCTGGAGCTTCCCCGCCTGGGCCGGCGGCCTGCTCTACGTGCGCGACGAACGCGAGATCACCTGCTGGAACCTGAAATCGGATCCGCGGCCAGGCAATCGGTGAACCAGCCTGGGCATCTCGCGGGCGGGGGATCCGGAGATCCCATTGTGCCGCACGGTTGAAGGGATATTCCAATGCGTTTACCAGCAGCAACCTTGTGGTTTGAGGTTCATCCGCGGCCGGATCTGGTCGACGAGGCGGCCGGGATCGAATCCTGGTGGGGCGCGCGGCTCCTGGCCGAGGGCCTCATGGCCGAGGCGCTCCGCTCGATCGTCCGGGAGCAGGGGCCCGAAGCCATTGTGTTCCCTGCCCTCGGCTCTTCCGGTCCGGAGCCGCATCCGCCGCCGTCGAGCGGCAACCCGCTCGCCCCCGAAACGATCCGCCGGGCGGCACGGTTTCCCCTGTGGCTCCTGGCGCGGGTATCGCCGGATTACGATCCTCAACCGCTCGCGCGATTGTTCGACGGCCGGATCGAGTCCTCGCCCTGGCGCAAGGTCATGGATCGGATCCGCGAGAAATGGACAGCTCAGGGAAAGCCCGGCTCGGCCGTGGTTCGCGTCCTCGAGGGTCTTTGGCGGATTCGATGGGAGATGCGCCTGGACTCTGCGCCTGCGGCTTCCGCCGCATCGGTCAGGCCGCCGGATGCCCGCCCGGCGCTGAGCCGGCCATGGACCGAGGATTTTGCTCCCTGGCCCGAATCGCCGGAAACCGAAGAGGTGATGAGGCTGGCCCGGCTCGAGGGGTGGCCCGGCGCGCCGGATGCGCCGGCATTGCCCTCCGAGAATCGAATGGCCTGGCTGTCGGCCGGCATCAACCTGCCGGAACCGCTCATCATGCCCGCCAATGATTCCGAAGCCAGGGAATGGGCGGCCGTGGCACAGGCGTTCGCCGGCCTGCTGGATTCGCTCGTCCCCAGCCTGTCGAAAAGCCAAACGGGCGGATTGTTGATCGCGGGAGGGGACGAATTCCTGGCGGCACTGCCGCCGGCGGACGCGATCGAGACCGCGCGGGAGTGCTGGGATCGCTGGTCCCGACAGCGATGGATGCTGCAGGGGGAGAGGGTGGGTTTTTCGGCCGGGATCGCGATCGGCCCCCGGGACAGGCCCGCATCCGTCATGGCACGATGGGCAGCGGCCACGAGACGGCGCGCGCGCGCCGGGCGCACGTGGACAGCCGGCAACGCCCTCGGCGCGCGTTGGTCTGCCCGATCCTGGGACAGCGGCAATCGCGAGGCTGTGGGAGTAGCCTGCATGGACGCCGCCGGACGGGCGGATGACACCGGGCACTATGAGTTCCCGTTTGCCGCCGGGAGCCAGGGGGGGGCTTCCGCGGCGTTCGATCTGCTCGACCTCTTGTTGCGGCACGGGCCAACCCGCCAACGATCGATCCCGGGGGGGCTGGTGTTCCCCATGACGTTCTTTCGCCAGGCGCTTGCGGCGATGGAAAAAGATGGCCTGAGCCAGGGCTCGCCCGTGGAGTTCGTGAATCCCGGGGCAGACGGCGGCCGAAGACCAGCAGAGGGGAAGGTTCAAGGAAATGCATCGGCGGAAATCGGATTCACGTCGGACACCATCGAGGACACCGTCGAGTGGCTGGACCGTGAAATCCAGTGGGCAATCCAGAACTCGGTCGAGACGGGGCATGCAAGACCGCATGGGGCGGGGGATGAACTGCGGCGGCTGGTCCGGCGTTATCTCGAGGAGCTGGCTGAGGGCGCTGATTCGCAGGCAACGAGGCCGTTCCGCTTGTTTGCGGACGTGTTCCGGCTGGCAGCCGAATTGAACGAACCGTAGCCAATGCGCGCTTACGAATTCAAGCCATCGGATGCGCTGCGGCTCGCGGCGAGGCCGGCCGCAGGATTTGGAATCGACCCGCTCGAGCCTGCGGCCTGGCCGGCGCCTGCCATCCTGTTTCGGGCGTGGCACGCCGCGCTGCAGGAGGCCTTTCCCCAGGTCCAGCTATGGGAGGAGACCCACGCTGCCGGAACCCGCGGACAACATCCTCAAGGATCGGCCCGCACGCAGCGCTTCGGCGCGCTCACGGTGGCGGGCCCCTTCCCGTGCCGGCACGAGCGCGAGGAATATCACTGGCTGTTCCCGCGGCCGGCGGATGTGATCGGCGCCGGATCGGAGGGGCTCGATCTCCTGGCGCCCATCGCAGGCGAAAACGCCCGCAGCAATCTGCCGCCGCCCTTGCGCCATCTCCTGGCGGCCCCGAACCGGTCCGGGCCGCCGGCCGGCGGCGATCGGAAGGACCCGGGCGACTGGTGGGAGCGAGAGGCCATCGAAACCTACCTGCGCCAGGAGCGATCGAGCCCCGCCCAATGGTGGCGCAGCGTCGATCTGTTCGAGACGCGCTGGGAATGGCCCGCGTCGCCTTCGACGCCGTCGGCGAGCACCCGCCCCGGCTGCGTGCATCTCCGGATGCACGAGGACATCGCCATCGTCTTCCTGGCGGCTCTGCCCGCGCCGCACACGCCGGACCTGGATGCGATCGCGCTTTGGCGGTCGAGCCATGGGCCATGGCTGAGCCTGGGCCAGCGCCGCAATGTCGGCGAGGTGATTCCGCTGCCGCCATTCGACCTGGACGCGATGCTGCCGGTGAGCGCGCCGGTGGCTGGGAAGCGTGTGAAGTGGCTGCTGCTTTCCCCGGCCGTGTTCCCCGCGCTGGCGGGCCGCCCCGATCATCCGGGAGGCTGGCTGCCGTCGTGGGTTTGCCCGCGGACCGGGCAAGTCCTGCTGCGCCAGGGCGACACACGGCGCCCCGGCGAATCCCGGCCCGCCTGGCGGCGCCGGATCCGGTCCCTGCCCGGACTGGACTGCCGGCTGGTGGCGGCCCGTGTGCCGCCGCCGCTGGTGTTGGACGGCTGGAGCGCCCGCCGGCATCTGCGGGTGATGGACCCGGAGCTGCAACCCGGCCCGCGCCGGCGCTGGCTGGCCGTGCCCGCGGGATCGGTCTACTACTTCGAGGGGCCTGACGCGGCCCGGCTTGCGGACCAGCTCAGCTGGCATGGCGCGCGCGAAGCGCCCGGGCGAATCCGGCAGATCGCGCACCGCCAAAGCGCGCTGCTCGGCGAACAGGGGTTCGGCCTCGGAGCGTGCGGCCCGTGGGATTACGCAGATCGATGACCCTGATGTTTGGCTCCATTCCCCTCTCGCTGCAGGTCAATGGAACCGAGCGGATTACAGTCGGCCAAGCCTTGGTTGTGGGGCCGGGCTTGCGTATCGGCATGTTGCTCGTGGTCAATTCTGCCAGCGGCCATTGTGGTCGCGGCAGGCAGGCCAGGGCCATTGAAAGGCTGTGTCCGAAATGAACGCTCTGCCCGTAGGCATACCGAAGTTGCTGGCCGGTCGCCCGGATACCCAGGCGATCGCGAGGGCGTGTTCGTCGCCATCGGGTGACCAGGACGGCGGCGGGGCACCGGATCACCCCTACAGCCCGGTGCGGTTGTTGATCCTGCAGCCGGTCGGAGGGACGGCCTGATGGCGGACCAGACCTCCGAGCCGGCAAGCCTGTCGACACTGGAATCCCACCTGTGGGAGGCTGCGAACATCCTGCGCGGCCCGGTGGACGCCTCGGACTTCAAGTCGTTCATCTTCCCGATCCTGTTTTTCAAACGCATCAGCGACGTTTACGACGAGGAGTATCAGATCGCCCTGTCGGAGTCGGGCGGGGACATCGCCTACGCGCAGTTCGCCGAAAACCACCGGTTCCAAATCCGGGAAGGCTGCCACTGGAACGATGTCAGGGCCACGACGACCAATGTCGGTCAGGCTATCCAGCGGTCGCTCCGCGAAATCGAGAAGGCAAATCCCAATACGCTCTGTGGGATTTTCGGCGACACACCCTGGAGCAACAAGGACCGGCTGTCTGATGCCCTGCTCCGGGACCTGATCGAGCATTTCTCGAAAATTCCGCTGGCGAACAAGGACATCGGCGACGACGTGCTGGGCCAAGCCTACGAATACCTCATCAAGAAATTCGCCGACCAAACCAACCGCAAGGCGGGCGAATTTTACACACCGCGCACTGTCGTCCGTTTGATGGTCGAAATCCTCGATCCCAAGGCCGGGGAGACGATCTACGATCCCGCCTGCGGCACCGCTGGGATGCTCCTTGGGGCGATCCAGCACGTCAAGGAGGCGGGCGGCAACGTAAAGACCCTATGGGGCAAACTGCATGGCCAGGAGAAGAACCTGACCACCAGCGGTATCGCCCGGATCAATTTGTTTCTGCACGGCATCGAAGATTTCCAGGTCGTGCGCGGTGATACGCTCCGCGATCCGGCATTCTTCACCGGAGACAGCCTGGCCACGTTCGACTGCGTGATCGCCAATCCGCCGTTCAGTTTGGAGCGGTGGGGTGAGGACGCCTGGATCAACGACCGCTACGGTCGCAACTTCGCCGGGGTTCCGCCGCGCAGCAGCGGCGACTACGCCTGGGTGCAGCACATGCTCAAGTCCATGTCGTCGGCGACCGGCAGGATGGCGGTGGTGCTGCCGCACGGCGTGCTGTTCCGCATGGGCGTGGAGGGCAAGATACGCCGGGCCATCCTGGAGTCGGACAAGCTGGAGGCGATCATCGGCATGGGGCCAAACCTGTTTTACGGCACCGGCCTCGCGGCCTGCATCCTGGTCTTCCGCGCCCGGAAGAAGCCCGACCGGCGCAATCGTGTTCTGATCGTTGACGCCTCGGAGCAGTTCAAACGGGGCCGCAACCAGAACACCCTGCTGCCCGAACACGTTGACGAAATCCTCAAGTGGTATGCGGGGTTCAAGAGCGTGAAGGGCGCGGCTAAGGTGGTCACCCTGGACGAGATCGCCAAGAACGATTGGAACCTCAACATCCCGCGTTACGTCGAGCGCGTGAACAACGAAAAGACCATCACGCTGGACGAAGCCATCGGCAACCTGAAGACCGCCCTGGCAGACGCCTACGCCGCCGAGGATCGCCTGAAGGGCCTGCTGCGGAAGGAGGAACTGCTTAGATGAACCGAACCGACGCCCGACCCAAATGTGTCGTCATCGCCGGCCCCAATGGTGCGGGCAAGACGACTTTTGCGCGGGAGTTTCTTCCGCGGGATGCCGGGGTCATCCATTTCGTCAACGCCGACCTCATTGCTGGGGGCTTATCCCCGCTGCGCCCCCAACTGGCTGTTCTGGCCGCCGGACGACTCTTCCTGAGAGAACTCGACCGTCTGGCCCATGCGCAATCCGATTTCGCCTTTGAAACCACTCTCAGCGGGTTGGTCTATGTGGCGCGCCTCAAACGCTGGAAGGCCGCCCGCTACCGGATCGAAATCGTTTATCTCCGGCTGCCCTCGCCCCGCCTCGCCCTGCGCCGGATTGCGGCGCGCGTGAGGCAGGGTGGCCATGACGTGCCTCGCGCGGATGTGCTGCGCCGCTTCGACCGCAGTTGGTCGAACTTTCAACACGTCTATCGCGCGCTGGCCGATGCCTGGGCGGTCTATGATAATTCCCAGGTCAAACCCCGTCTGATGGAAACTGGACCATGAAAACCAAGACCGGAAAAAGACCATCCAAGACCCTGGCCGCTGCCGCCGGCAGGGCATTACGCCGGGCCGCGCTGGTGGCTCGCAAAACCGCCCGCGCTTACGGGACCCCCATCTACCTGTGGAAGGACGGGAAAGTCGTGGCCGAGAAACCCTGACAGGTCCGATGACCACCCGCATCACCCAACAGCAACTGGAGTCCTACCTGTGGGGCGCGGCCACGCTGCTGCGCGGCCACATTGATGCGGGCGACTACAAGCAGTTCATTTTCCCGCTGCTGTTCTTCAAACGCCTCAGCGACGTTTACGACGAGGAGTTCGAGAAGGCGCTCAAAGATTCCGGGGGTGACGCGGACTACGCGGCTTTCAGCGAGAACCACCGCTTCCAGGTGCCGCCCGGCGCACACTGGCGCGACGCGCGAAACAAGCCCAAGAACATCGGCAAGGCCATCCAGGACGCCATGCGCGAGATCGAGAAAGCCAACCCGGACCAGCTCTTTGGCATCTTCGGCGACGCCCAATGGACCAACACCGACCGGCTCCCGGACGCGATGCTCAAAGACCTGGTCGAGCACTTCTCCACGCTCACGCTGACCATCGCCAACGTCCCCGAAGACGAGCTGGGCAACAGCTACGAGTTTCTCATCAAGAAGTTCGCCGACGACAGCGGCCATACCGCCGCCGAGTTTTACACCAACCGCACCCTGGTCCATTTGATGACCCTGATGCTCGATCCGCAGCCCAGGGAATCCATCTACGATCCGACTTGCGGTAGCGGCGGCATGTTGTTGAGCTGCGTGGCGGAGCTGAAGCGGCGTGGCAAGGAATACCGGACGCTGAAGCTCTACGGCCAGGAGCTGAACCTGATGACCAGCTCCATCGCCAGGATGAACATGTTTTTGCATGGCATCGAGGACTTCAAAGTGGTGCGCGGCGACACACTCGAGGCTCCGGCTTTCAGCGATGGCGATACCCTCCGGCAGTTCGACGTGGTGTTGGCCAATCCGCCGTATTCCATCAAGCAGTGGGATCGCACGGCCTGGTCTTCCGACCGGTATGGCCGGAACTTCCTGGGCACGCCGCCGCAGGGCCGGGCCGACTACGCCTTCTTCGGCCACATCCTAGCCAGCCTGAAGCCGAGGTCCGGCAGGTGCGCCATCCTGTTTCCGCACGGCGTGCTGTTCCGCGATGAGGAGCAGGAGATGCGGGCCAAGCTTGTTGACCTGGACCAGATCGAGTGCGTCCTGGGCCTGGGGCCGAACCTGTTCTACAACTCGCCGATGGAGGCGTGCGTGGTGGTGTGCCGCATGGCCAAGCCCAAGGAGCGCCGAGGCCGCATCCTGTTCATCAGCGCGGTCAACGAAGTCACCCGCGAGCGGGCGCAGAGCTTCCTCGAGCCGGAACACATCGAGAAAATCCTGAAGGCACACCAGGCGTTCAAGGACATCCCGGACTTCGCCAGGGTCGTGCCGTTGGACGAAATCCTCCGCAACAACTCCAATTTGAGTATCCCGCTTTACGTCCGGGCCAAAGGCAACGGGGGAGGATCGGCTGCCGCCTCGAGCACGAAGCCGTTGTCGAAGGTCATCGCGGAATGGGAACAGAGTTCGGCGGCGCTGCGTTCGTCCATGGCGGCGTTGCTCCGGAGTCTCGAACGACCGGTTGCAGGGCTGGAGAAACGAAACGTTAACCCCAAGGGTTAATACTATTTGACAAGGGAGGACCGAGGTGGATATTCTGTTCCGGACCAGCAAGCTGGCGAAGCTTTTCAACGACGAGCGCGCCCTGCGGCGCGAACGCGGAGATCGCCAGGCGGAACTCATCATGCAGCGGATGGCGGAATTGCGGGCGGCGGAGAACCTGGAGGCACTGCGTTTCCTGCCGCGCGCCCGCTGCCACGAGCTGAAGGGTGATCGCCGGCGGCAGCTCTCGGTGGACTTGAACCACCCTTACCGCCTGCTGTTCGCTCCGGATCACGAGCCGGCGCCTGAACTGCCTTCGGGCGGCCTGGATTGGAAACAGGTCACGCGGATCATCATTCTGGGTGTGGAGGATACACATGCGTAAGCCAAACCAATTGGAACCAAACTATGCCGTCCCGCCGGGGGCGACGCTGCTCGAGACGATCGAGTCGCTGGGCATGTCGCAGGCGGAACTTGCCTCGCGGATGGGGCGGCCCCTCAAGACGATCAACGAGATCGTCAAAGGCAAGGCCGCCATCACGCCCGAGACGGCTTTGGAATTGGAGAAGGTGCTGGGAGCTCCTGCCTCGTTCTGGAACAACGCCGAACGTAACTACCGGGAGACGCTCGCCCGGCTCGAAAACGAACGCCAGCTTGAACGAGAAGTCGCCTGGGCCAGACAGTTCCCATACGCGGAAATGGCCAAGCGGGGTTGGGTGCCCGGGGCCAACGCTGGCGTCCAGCGCGTGCAGGCTCTGCTCCGGTTCCTGGGCATCGCCTCCACCGAGCAGTGGGCGACCTTTTCCCTGCAAACCCAAGGCGCTTACCGGGAATCTCGCTCGTTTCAAAGCGACTCCTACGCCCTTGGATGCTGGCTGCGCCAGGGGGAGCTGGCGGCGCAGAAGATCGCTTGCGCCCCCTTCTCGGAAACCGCGTTTCGCTCCGCGTTGCAGGAGGCACGGACCCTGACCGCTGCCCCCCCGGAACAGGCGGAGCAGCGTTTGCGAGAGTTGTGCGCCGCGAGCGGGGTCGCCTTCGTCGTGGTCCCCGAGATCAAGGGGACACACGTCAGCGGTGTGACCCGCTGGCTCCACCCCGCCAAGGCCCTGATCCAACAGAGCCTCCGGCACAAGACCGATGACCATTTCTGGTTCACGTTCTTTCACGAGGCCGGGCACATCCTGCTGCACGGCAAGAAGGCCGTTTTCCTCGAATTCAACGGCATCACCGATCCCAAGGAGGCGGAGGCGGACCAATTCGCCCGCAACTGCCTCATCGCCAGCGCCGAGTGGGATGCGTTCCTCAAGGCCGGCAGACCCACACAAGCGAGCGTCCGCGCCCTGGCCCGCAAGCTGCGCATCGCCCCGGGCATCGTGGTCGGACGCCTCCAGCACGATCGGATCATCCCGCACAGCCACTTCAACGAACTCAGGACCACGCTGCGTCTGACGCCGTCCGCCGCACGTGTTTCACCGTGAGCAGGCCCGCCGCGAGCCCATGCCGCGCAAATCGACCAAGTCAACCGCGCTGCGTGAAACAGGCATCCTGCCTGTGAAATGTGGCACGGGCATCGCGCCTGTGCCCGCCAGCACGAAAGCCAACCCAAGCCTCAAGTCCGGCTGGCAGCGGGTGCGGTTTGGCGATGTAGTGCGGTTTGTGAAGGAACACGCTGACCCCGAGAGCGGCGAGTTCGATAGGTATGTGGCTGGCGAGCACATCGAGACCGACAATCTGCACATTCGCAAGTGGGGCACAATCGGCGATGGTTATCTTGGGCCAGCATTTCATCGGCATTTCAAAAAGGGGCAGGTGCTCTACGGGTCTAGGCGGACGTATTTACGCAAAGT
Source organism: Verrucomicrobiota bacterium (assembly GCA_022711435.1). Classification (GTDB taxonomy): domain Bacteria; phylum Verrucomicrobiota; class Verrucomicrobiia; order Limisphaerales; family UBA1319; genus JAGMXM01. The sequence continues at coordinate 67,699 of JAKLFB010000007.1, read as the reverse complement.
CGCCGTCGCGGAATTTGACGGCATCACGGCCAACACGACCTTTGTGCTTGAGCCAAGCTGTGATGAACTCATCCCTGAACTCCTGCCTTTCATCATGCAGACCGAAGCGTTCAACGGTCATTCGGTCAAGCAGTCAAAAGGTTCAGTCAACCCCTACATCAACTTCAAGGACATCGCCTGGTTCGAGTTCGCCCTGCCGCCCAAGGTTGAGCAGCGCCGGATCGCAGAAATGCTGTGGGCGGCTGATGGGGCTGTGGAGTCATACCGGGTCTGCGTCAAACAGCAGACCAACTTGGTGCAGGCCATGAGCAGGGATTCCTTTGACCACTCCAAAGCCACAACAACGCCGCTGGGAGAGGTAGGAGTGTGGATGAGTGGTGGGACTCCTGACAGGTCGAATCACGCTTTCTGGAGTGGGCGCATTCCGTGGGTCAGTCCAAAGGACATGAAGGTTGATGTCCTCATGGACGCGGAAGAACACATCAGCGAGGAGGCACTGGAACAGAGATCGAAGCTGGTTGAGGCGGGAACGATTTTCATCGTCGTTCGAGGCATGATTCTCGCCCATACCTTCCCGGTTGCGGTCACGGGTAGGCCAATGGCGTTTAACCAGGACATGAAGGCGCTCAGAGTGTCAGGTGACTTCGATACCAAGTATGTTTTTCACTGGTTGCGCCACCGGGCCAGAGCGATTCTCGGAATTGCCTCTGATTCATCGCATGGCACCAAGCGGCTGCCGAGCGAGCATCTTTTCGGATTCGGGGTTCCAAAACCGGCACTGGCAGAACAGCGTCAGATCGCTGAGAACCTTGATAGATGCAATGGCGCTATCAGCGATTTTCAGCAGCATATTCGGAGGCTGGAGCAGATGAAAAAGTCCCTCTCGGCGGAGTTCTTGGGAGGGTGACAAGTATGTTTAACGAAGCCAACAGCGTTGAGGATTACGTGCGCGACCTGCTCTGCGGGAAGCAGGATGCTGCCGTGCGCGAACCGTTGTTCAAGGGGACCACGCTCCCAGCCCTGGCACACGGCTTGGGCTGGCAGTTCATCCCCGCCGACCAGTTGCCGCGCACGTTCAACGATATGTTGGTCGAGGCGCATCTGCGCCAGGCGCTAATCCGGTTGAACCCGGAGATCGCCGAGAAGCCTGACCGCGCCGATGAAGTGATCTACAAGCTCCGGGCGATCATCCTGTCGGTGCAGAGCGACGGCCTGGTGCGGGCCAACGAGGAGTTCACGGCCTGGCTGCGCGGCGAGCGGTCCATGCCCTTTGGCCCAAACAACCAGCACACGCCCGTCCGGTTGGTGGACGTCGACAACATCGGCAACAACCAGTTCGTTTGCACCCAGCAGTTGGTGGTGTCGCCGAAGAAGCTGCGGCCCGATCTGGTGCTGTTCATCAACGGCATCCCGGTGGTGGTGGGCGAGGCTAAGACGCCGGTGCGCCCGGCCATCAGCTGGGTGGACGGCGCGGCCGACATTTACGAGGATTACGAGATCAACATCCCGGCGCTGTTCGTCTCGAACGTGTTTTCGTTCGCCACGGAGGGCAAGACCTACCGCTACGGCTCGATCCGAATGCCGCTGGAATTGTGGGCCCCGTGGCGCAACCCGGACCAGGGCGAGGTGCCAGGTGGATTGTCCGAGCTGAGCGTGGCGGTGGGCAGCATGTTGCGGCCCCAGGTGGTGCTGGACATCCTGAGCAGCTTTAGCCTGTTCGCCACGGACAAGAAGCGCCGGAAGATCAAGGTCATCTGCCGCTACCAGCAATACCAGGCAGCCAACCAGATCGTGGAGCGCGTGCTGGTGGGTCTGGTGCGGAAGGGGTTGATCTGGCATTTCCAGGGGTCAGGCAAGTCGCTGCTCATGGTCTTCGCCGCACAGAAGCTGCGGCTGCATCCGGCGCTGAAGAATCCCACGGTCATCATCGTGGTAGATCGGATTGACCTGGACACGCAGATCACCGCCACGTTCAACACGGTGGACGTGCCGAACATCACCCCGGCAGCCTCCAGGGGCGAGTTGCAGCAGATGCTCTCCCAGGACGTGCGGAAAATCATCATCACCACGATCCACAAGTTCGCCGAGGCACCGGGCGTCCTGAACGACCGGAAGAACATCATCGTGATGGTGGACGAGGCACACCGCACCCAGGAAGGCGACCTGGGCCGCAAGATGCGCCAGGCGCTGCCCAACGCCTTCCTGTTCGGGCTGACAGGCACGCCGATCAACCGGGCCGACCGGAACACGTTTTGGGCATTCGGAGCCGACGAGGACCAGAACGGCTACATGAGCCGCTATTCCTTCGAGGAGTCGATCCGGGACAAGGCGACGTTGCCCCTGCATTTTGAGGCGCGGCTGGTCCAGTTGCGGATTGATAAGGATGCGATTGACGAGGCGTTCAAGAACATCACCGGCCACATGTCCGAGGACGACCAGGCTGAGCTGTCCAAGATGGCGGCGAAGATGGGCGTGCTGGTGAAGTCGCCGGAGCGCATCCAGACGCTGGCGCGGGACATCGTGGAGCACTACCAGGGCAAGGTGGAGCCGAACGGGTTCAAGGCGCAGGTGGTGGTGTTCGACCGGGAGTCGTGCCACTTGTTCAAGCAGGAGTTCGACAAGCTGCTCCCGGCTGAGGCGAGCGCGGTGGTGATGACCACCCAGGCGGGCGATCTCTGGAAGGCCCAATACGAGCGCAGCAGGGACGACGAGGAGCGGCTACTCGACCAGTTCCGCGATCCGGCCCACCCGTTGAAGTTCCTGATCGTGACCTCGAAATTGTTGACGGGCTTCGACGCGCCGATCCTCCAGGTGATGTATCTGGACAAGCCGATGAAGGATCACACGCTGTTGCAGGCCATCTGCCGCACGAACCGGCCTTACCCCGGCAAGAGCCACGGGCTGGTCGTGGAGAAGGCCCTGCGGAGCACGCTGTTGAAATACCAGCTCCACCGCGAGCAGGAACTGTTCGACCAGGCCTACGAATACATCCGGCAGTATTATTGATCTGGGTTGCTCCTCGCTCACAGACCGCACGGGTATGCTCGCTCGTCGCGCCTTGCCAGCTCGCCCAATCCCCTCCAGCAAAATCGGAATTCATTTTTGCACAGACCCTTATGGCGATAGCCATCGGCGAATTACGCAGGATCGTCCAGTCCGACAGGCAAGGCAATGGGGTCAAACATTGACTATCGACATTGCCGCCTTCAGCCGGCCCGCGAACTGGGCCAGCTGCGCCTCTTTCTCCGCCCGGCGCCAGAAACGCCGAATCCCCTGCGCCGCCGCCGCATACTTCAATCCCCGCACCTGCCTCACCACATCCACCAGCCTCCAACCCAGATGCCGCGTGGCCACCGCCATCGTCCCGTCTCGCCCCCAATCCCCGTACTCGTCCGCCATCTGCGCCCACCTGCGGCCCAGGATCGATTCGGCTCCACCCACGATGGCACCCCACTCCGGCCGCGCCCGCGCCGCCGCTTTGCGGATCGCCTCCGCCTGCCCCTCCGGGTTCCGCTCCGCTGCACGCAGGAGCGCCGCCGCCTCTGCCGCATCCCCCAGCACCACCCCAGCCACGATCCCTTCCCACGGGCTGTCCATGCGACCCTGCCGGATCGGTTGCTCCGTGTACGCGACCAGCGCCGCACGCTGCTCCTTCAGGCGCCGGCCCCCGCACCCCGATTGGATTCGATCCCGGGTCAACCACGCCGGCGCGACCTCCAAGCCCGCATATGCGCGCCAGGAACTCCACCGATGCTCCCGTAGCACCCTCAGGCGCCGAGCCACCAATTCGGCCTCAGGATCCGCGCAGCCCGCGACCTTCGCCCGCCGCTGTTCTTCCTTCGAGAACCCCAGCCCACCGATCCGCACCGGATTCAGATGGCCGTAGCGGGCCACCGCATCCAGCGCCGCCTCCTGCCGGATGAGCACCGACTTGAACCGTCCCTGGAACACGTGCCCCTGCCGGCGGTGCGCCCCGTTGAACTGGATCGCGTAGGTGGTCTGAAGCCAGCGGAGCGCCTCGCTCAGGCCCGATTGCCGGCACCGCACCAGCAGGTGGTAATGGTTGTCCATCAGCACGAAGGCATGGACCTCTGTCCCGAACCGTTCCGGCAGCTCGGCCACCCGTCCCAGGAACCGCATTCGATCCTCGTCGGTGCGGAAGACCGCCTCCCCGCCGTTGCCCCGGTTCGTCGCGTGGTACCAGCCATCGGGAACCTGGATCCTCCAGCGCCGCGCCATGCCTCCAGCCACTTGCGGCTTGCCGACAATGTCAACTGTCGATGTTTGCCACCATTGCCTCATTTCGCAGCGGCGCCAGCATCGGAACGGCGGAAGAGGCTGCGGATCTGTTCCGGGGTTGCGGCGACGCGGGGCTGGAAGGCATCGCTGGAGACGTAATCGAGGAGGCTGCGGCGGAACTGGCGGACGACGGGATCGGACTCGAGGTTCGAGACCAGGTCGATGCTGCAGACCATGAGGCGGCCCCGGCCCACGCGGGCTTCGAACGCCAGGCCCAGCTTGCGCGCGGTGAACCAATCGTCGATCACCTGGACAGCAGGCGCCATCTCGGCGGGAAGAGGATCGAGGATCATCGCCCCGGCGCGATGGATGAGATACCACCACTGCCAGTTGCTGTGGGATTCGGTGGGGAATTGGCGGAACAGCGGATGGGCGGGGTCGCAGAGGATGCCGAGCGTGTGAGGGGCCTGGCGCCGGGTCCAGGCAGTGTTCCAAAAGATGCTGGAGAATCCGAGGGCGACGGGGCCCTGGCGATCGCCTTGAACCTGCTGGGGCGGGATGAGCAGCAGGACCCTCCCGCCAGCATCGAGCGCATCGAGCGCCACCGAATCGAGGTCGTTGACCACGGTGATCCCGGCGGGGATCGAGGTGTCGATCCCGGCGGGATACACCCAGATATCCCAGTCGTTGCGGAACGGCGTGCCCGGCAGTTGGACAGCGAGCCGGAGTGACTGCGGGGCCCGGATCCCCGCCAGGGATGTCTCGATCTGGCCGACCGCATTCTCCTGGCCCGCCCCAAGGCGATGCGCCCCCAGCGAGCCCTCGCGAACCGGATGCCCGGACGCGTTTTCGAGGGACCACCGGACCTCGGCCGGTTCGGCGGAGGCCGGGCCGAAGTGGGCGATCTTGACCGGGACGCGGAGCGATTCGGCGGCGGTGAACACACGTTTCTCGAGCAGGGCCAGCGGCACCGTCGAGTTGCAGAACCGGCGGAACTCGGCGGCGGTCACATAGCCCTTGCTTTCCCAGAACGGATCCAGCACGCCGACCAGGGCGGTGCCTTGCCCCGGGAAATCGTGAAGGTCGAGCAACTGGAACCCGCCCATGCCCGGCGTGCGAAGGGCCGACTCGATATCCTCCTTGTAGCAGAGGGTCTGGAGCTTGCCCGAGGCCGCCAGGAACGCGCGGGCCTGATGGCCCATGTGATGCGCCTCGAGCCGGTCCCGGAAAATCTCGAAGTTGCGCGGCTTCAGATAGCCGCGGTATTTCCGGATCTCGTCGAAATTGGGGTAGACGCACCACTGGCCGATCTCGTGGCTGATGACGGGGACGGGGCGGGCCTGGATGTAATCGCGATAATCGGTGACGGTTTCGGGCGGGCGGGCATTGATGCGGGATTTGAGGCCGGCGCCCCAGGCCTGGATGCGGGGATCGGGCGTGACATGGAACTGGTTGACGGGCAGCTGCGGCCATCCGGCGCCGCTGCTGTAAAGCCGGCGCGGATCCCGAGCCTTGTAATGCTCGACCCACTTGGTCAGGTAGGCGCCAGCCTTGGGGCCGCCCGGCTCGTTGCCGTAGAGAAGAAACACGAAGGACGGATGATTGCCGTAGGCTGACAGGATCCGATCCGCTTCCCGATAGATCCAGGCGTCGACCGGCTTGCCGTCGCCCAGGGTGGTCGATTGGTTGGCCCATGAGCCGCACTCGACATGCAAGTAAAATCCCGCCTCGTCGGCCGCCGCGAAAGCCGCCTCGGGCGGGCACCACGAGTGGAACCGGATATTGTTCAACCCATGGTCCTTGGCCACGCCGATCAGCCGCCTCCAGGAAGCCGCGTCGGTGGGGGGATGGCCGGTGAGCGGGAAGATGCAGCAATCGAGCGTGCCGCGGATGAACAGGGGCTGGCCATTGAGCACGAATTGAGTGCCGCGCGCCGCGATCTCGCGAAAGCCGAAGGTCGATCGGACGCGGTCGCTCCACCGGCCGTCGTCCGTTTCCAGACGCATCTCGGCCGCGTAGAGGCAGGGATCGAACTCGCTCCAGAGGCGCGGCGGCCCGTCGAGCCGCAGATCCACGGCGCAAATGCCGTCTGCCCCTGCATCGGAAAGCGGCGCGCCCGGTTCCGGGGGCGCGTTGAACCGGGTTCGGGCGCGGCCGGCGATCCGGCCGGTCTCCGGCTCGCGGATGACCGTCTCGATCGTGCCGGCCGCAGGAGTATCGAGGGCGTTGCGGACGGGAATCTCGAGGCGAACGGATCCATCGTTGCCGGGGGCGATGCGCGGCGCCTCGAGGCGGACGGCGGGGCGGGCGCGAAGCTCGAGCCGGCCGGCCAGGCCGTTCCAGTTGCCTTGGGTATGATCGCTGACGCTGTGGGAATTGACGCCCACATCGACCACGAGCCGGTTATCGACCCGGATGGTGAGCTGATACCGGCCCGGCGCCAGGATCCCGAGCAAGTGCTCATGAGGCGCCGACAGGCTGTCGTTGGTCCCCAGGCAGCGCGGGGGCGATGCAGCGTTCTCGCCGGCGAGCCACACCCGGGTTTCCCAGTGGGGCCGCTCGAGAAAGAGGGTGATCGGGCGCCCCGCCCAGGACGGCGGCACATTGAAATCCCGCTGGTACCAGGCGGCTCCCACGTAGCGCTTGTCGGGCTGGAGCCAGAAGGGGATCCGGATGCGGCCCGGCTGGCGATCGGGCTCGTATTCGGGCGCCGTGAAGAAGCTCCGGTCCACGATATCGCCCGTCCAGGCCGTCTCGAGGCTGACATCGTCGCCGATCCCCTGGGCGGGGAGCGATCCGGGAAGCCTCAGATGATGAGGCCGGGGGGAGGCGAACCAGGCATCGCGGATCCCGGCGTCCTCGCGATCGAGCTCGTAGCGCCAGCGGCCCGCCAGCGAGAGGGTGTGATCGGCGCCCGCGACATCCCGCGCGGGGGCGGCGATGACAACCGCCACGGCAGCCCAGAGGGCGGATCGCCGGATCGAACGAAGCTGTTGGCTGAAGCGTTGCATAATGTGTATCCCGCGGATGGCCGCCATCATCGCGGATGCCGGCGCCGGAGGCAAGACCGCCGTGCCGATGGCGCTCGAGAGCGGCGGGGCGCCTTCATTCGGCGACGCGCAGGACGACCTGGTAGCTCGAGATGGCGGCACCGGAAATCCATGCGCGGTCGCCAGGCAGATGGTTCAGGACCAGGCGATCGGTCACCCGCCCGCGCTCGGCCTTGTCCGCGGCCAGATAGGCGGCGCGCAGCGGCGCCGGGGAATCGATCGCCAACACGTTATCGACCGTGATCCGGCGGACGCCGTCCCATCGCCACTGCAAGCCGCAGCCGGAGGCGGCCTCAACCGGGCGGCCGTCGGCGGCCAGGCGGCGCCGGGCCTTCTCGTAGATCCAGCAGGGGTTGTTGAGGATGCCGACCAGGCCTGTCGCGATCTCGGCGGTGACCAGATTCGTCAGAGCCACCAGGTTTTCGGCCATCACGAAAGAGCCGTCTGCCTCGGAGCGAAACGCCAGCTCCGCCCGGATCGCCTGGCCGTGATCCACAGTGAGGCGGACCTCGAATCCGTTCGTGCCCTCGCGGATCTCCGCCTGCTGCAGCCGAAGCGGGAGCGCGGCGCGATCGCCGGCGAGGCGGACATGGCCGATCCCGTTGCGCTCGTGCGGCGACACCATGCGATCGAGGCGGCAAGGGACGCACTGGGCCATGATCCGGGCCCCCCAGCTCACCGTGTGGACGGCCTTCGGCGAACGCCGCAGAATCATCTTGGCCGATTCCCAGTGGCGCACCCCCAGGCGCTCGCGGGGGGCGTGGTCAATCTCTCCCGACAGTTGCAGCGAGAGCCATGCGCTGGCCAGGGATCGGAACAAGTCGTGCTGGGTCGAGGCGAAGAAATATTCCCCGGGATGGAAGACGGCGCCGTCGGCGGAGCGGGCCTGCATCTTCTCCAGAACCTCGAGCCCGCGCAGCACCCAGGCCCAGGCGTCCGGATCGCCCCCCCACACCGCCATCAACACGTGCTTGCCGAGCCAGGACGGATTGCGGAACAGCTCCCAGTCCTGGCCGTTCGGATAGACAAAACCCCCGTCGGGTAGCAGCATCCACTTCAGGTTTTCGTAGATCGGCGCCACGTTGAACCGCAGCGCCTCGGGCATCGGGCGGCGCGTCAGGGCGAAGTCCGGCGCGCAGCCCAGCGAGAGGCTGAACGTGGTCATGTAGTCGGGGTGGACGATGTTGTGGTTCTCGAGCGTGAAGTCGTCGAAGATGTTCGCGCCGGTGAACTGCTCGCGCACCGGCCGGCCGTCGACCTCGGTGTCGTTTCGCTCGTCGGCGGGGCGAAGAAAGGAGGACAAGACCCATTTCTGATACGCCTTCTCCCATTCGGCATAGCGGGCGTCGGACGGAAGCAGCACCATGGCGACGGAGAGGATCTGGCTGTTCCAGGCGTTCTCCTCGGCCTTGGTATCGGAGCGAAGCTGGTGAGGGGGCTCGGATTGAGCGATGCGGCCGGCCTCATGGGCAACCACGCGGCCCACCCCGTCCTGCAGATCGGCGGGCAGATCGGCCCAGACATACCATGCGCCGCGCCCCAGCATCTGCGCCCAGTGTGCCGACTGCCAGGCATCGCCCCACCTCTTCCCGTCACCGGTCGGCCGCGAGCCGGTGACATGCGTGGCCACCAGGTAGCGCATCATGGGCGCCAGCGTGTCTCGCAGCAGCTGAGCACGGGAGACGCCGACGGCTCCCTCGTCGTAGGGGCCGAAGCGGTGCAGGAAGGCGAAGCCCTCGATGGCCCCGGTGTTGGGCCGAATCCAATGCTCGCCGCTGCGGCTTTCGGTCAGCAAACGCAGCGACGCATCCTCCTCCCACGGATGCACGGTCCCGAGCAGATAACGCGCCTGCTCGAGCGCCGCGCGATAGATGCGGCCCTGGGCATCGCGCACCGCCGCGGGCGCTTCTGCAGGCAGGTGGATCGCGAGAGGATTCGGCGCGCCCGGGCTCGCGCCTCGAGTCCCTGAGCCAGGGGGAGGCGGCGCGGTTTCGGACACGGCCTGTCCCATCGCGCAGAGGCAGAGCCAAACCGACAGGGTCCCGAGAGCCAATCCGTGTTGCATGGCGGGCATTGTGCCGTCCTGCCGGCCGGAGGGCCACAGATTTCCAGCCGCTGCGCCATGGGGATGAGGGCCCCCTGATCGAAGGCGCGGATGCCGAATGGGACGGCGGCAACCTCAGCGCCCGCCTCCCGCAGCCGCCAGGTAGGCGGCCAGCGCGCGACCCAGGTCCCGCCCCAGCGCCCGCGCGCTCTCGGCATTCACTTCGATGCCCAGCGCATCCGCATAGGCGATCTCCATGCTCGCCACCAGCGCGGCCCGGGGAAACGCCGAGCGCGCCCAGGCCGAGCTCGAACGGCCCGCCGGATCGTTGCCGCTCCGGTTCCACGCCAGGCCGTATGCCAGGCAATCCTCCGCGCGAAATCGAATCGGGCCCTCCTGGACTCGTTCGAGCACGGCGGCGAATGCCTTTTCCCTCTCCCAGAACTCGGGCTCGGGAGACCCCACGAAATAGGCCCGGTCATTCCATTCGCCGCGGATGTGAGGGCAATGCAGGTCCAGGAACACCCGCACGCAGTCCCCCCATCGCCGCCCCCGCTCCATCAGGGCCGCCACCTCCGGATAGAGCGGCGCATCGATGTAATCGCGGTTGTGATCGTGCGGGGCGCGGTATTTCCCCTGGTCGCCCGCCTCGACGCCGTCCTTGTCCATGAACGGGATCGCCACCAGCTCCCACGCCTTCCGCCACTGCCGCCCGGCCTCGTCGTCGGCCAGGACGGCCTCGAGACATCCTTCGAGCGCATAGGTGGCCATCGCCTCGCAGCAGTGATGCCGCGACGTGACGATGACAACGCCAGCCGACCGCGACCGGTCCAGACAGCCCGCCCGCAGCATCTCGACCGGCCGGCCCGCGCGGCTCCGAACCAGCGTCTCAACCGCGAGATTCGGGTGATCCCGATGGCGATCGAGCCAGGCTTTCAGGTGAGACTCGAGATAAGGCGGGCAGAACGCGTAGCGCGCCTCAGACGCGCCTGCGGGGACTTCGGCGTCGAACGACCACGCCGGCCGGCCGTCGGCGCCCCGCGACGATCGCACAGCGCCGGCGCCCATCCACCGCCAATGCGCGCCGCCATCGATGCTGACCGCCGGGCCTCGCACCCCCAGGGGATTGCGGCCCGTGAACACCACGGCCACCGGCGTCTGCGCGGGCGCCCGCAGGCGGAAGCTGAAATAGAACCACCATTGGTTCGGCACCGTGTCGCGCTGGTCGGGCGCCACCCAGACCGTCCGCCCCTGGATCCGCTCCACAACGATGTTGCCGCCGGGATAATCCGCGTCGATGCGGAACGCGGCGGCCGGAGTCGGATCCTCGCGCTGCGCGGGGCCGGGGACAAGGGCCGGCTCGGCGCACGCGGCCAGGCATGCCCCCCAGCCGATCACCCCGCACGCGCCCGCAGCGCGCCCGCAGCGGCCCGCGATCCAGCGGATCGATTCTCGCTTGCTCATCGACTTCATCATCGTTTCAGCTCACTCGTAATGCAGGGCCTCGATCGGGTCCAGACGCGACGCCTGCCGGGCCGGGTAAAACCCGAAGAACACCCCGATGGCGGCGCTGAAGGCAAACGCCAGGACGATGGACTGGGCCGAGACCAGCGTCGTCCAGCCGAAGTTGGCGGACACGGCGCGCGCGCCGCCCACGCCCAGCCCGATGCCCAGCAGGCCGCCCGCCACGCTCAGGACCACCGCCTCGATCAGGAACTGCCAGAGGATATCCCGGCTCCGGGCGCCCACCGCCAGCCTCAGCCCGATCTCGCGGGTCCGCTCAGTCACGCTGACGAGCATGATGTTCATGATCCCGATGCCGCCCACCAGGAGCGAGACGCCCGCGATGGCGCCCAGCAGCACGGTCATGATCCGCGAGGTGGATGTCGCCATGGCTGCGATCTCCTCCTGGGTCCGGACCATGAAATCGTCGTCGCGGTCCGGCCCGATCCTGTGGCGCTGGCGCAGCAGCTCGACGATTTCCTCCTGGGTCCGCGCCAACTGGCCGGAGCCGGCGGCCGCCTGAACCAGAAACGACCGGAACGTGGTCGCCCCCGTCAGCCGGACCATGGCGCTCGTGTAAGGGACCAGGATGATGTCGTCCTGGTCGTTGCCCATCATCGCCATCCCCTTCGGCGCCAGGGCGCCGACGATCGTGAACGGAGCGTTCTTGATCCGGACCACCTGGCCCACCGGATCGCTGTCGCCGAAGAGCGTGGTCGCTGTGGTCTGGCCGATGACGGCGACCTTGGCGGCGTTGCGGACATCGGTCTCGGTGAAGTTGGAGCCGGAGCGCAGCGGCCAGGCGCGGATCTCGAGGTAATCCTCCCCCACTCCGAAGACCTGGGTGTTGAGATTCTGGTTGCCGGCGGCGATCTGGACAAAGGATCGGACCTCGGGGCTGACGCCCTGGATGCTGTGCGCCTCGTTCCGGAGTGCCTCGTAATCCCCTTTGGTCAGCGTCGGCGCGCTCCCGAACCCCATCGAGAATCCGCCTCGCGTCACCTGGCCGGAGAGGATCATGATGACATTCTGCCCCAGCGAGGCGATCTGCGCCTCGACCTGGGCCTTGGCGCCGTTGCCGATGCTGACCATGGCGATCACCGCCCCCACGCCGATGATGATCCCCAGCATCGTGAGCAGCGTCCGGAGCAGGTTGCGCCGCAGGGCCCGGATGGCCATCGACAAAGTGGCGAGCAGTCTCATGGGGAAAGGTTCATGGCCTGATGCTCCTGCCGCAGGCGGTCCAGCTCGCCCGATGCCATCAGCCGGTCCCGCACCGCCTGATCGCTGACCAGGCGCCCGTCCCGCATCACCACCTGCCGCCGGCAATACCGCGCGATATCGAGCTCGTGCGTCACCATGATGATCGTCATGCCCTGGCCGTTGAGATCCTGGAAGATGCCCATGATTTCGAGGCTGGTCTTTGTGTCCAGGTTGCCCGTTGGCTCGTCGGCCAGCAGCAGACGCGGCTCGTTCACCAGGGCGCGCGCGATCGCCACGCGCTGCTGCTGCCCTCCGGAGAGCTGGTTGGGATGGTGGCCGGCCCGGTCCTCGAGCCCGACCAGCGCCAGGGCGCGCGCCGCGCGCTCCTTCTGCTCGCGCCGTCCCAGCGTGGGCCGCGCATACAGCAGCGGCAGCTCCACATTCTCGAGCGCCGACGTCCGCGCCAGCAGGTTGAAGCCCTGGAACACAAAGCCGATCTCCTGATTGCGCAGGTCGGCCAGCTCGTCTCGGTTCAGCCCGCCCACATCCACCCCGTTGAGCTGGTAGCGGCCCGCCGTCGGCCGGTCCAGGCAGCCAATCGTGTTCATCAGCGTCGATTTGCCCGAGCCGCTCGCGCCCATGATGGCGACGAACTCGCCCGCCTCGACCGACAAGGATACACCCCGCACCGCCGGCACCTCGACCTCGCCCGTAAAATACGTCCGGACCATCTCATCGAGTTGAACCACAGGCGTCATGGTCGGGAAGCCGAGAGCCCGAATCACCGCGGAGGCCGTCCGAATGGCCCGCCAAACGGGCTCGAGGCCGCCGCCGTCCCCGGACGCGCCGCCGTCTGGTTCAGGCCGATCGCAACCTGGTCGCCCTCCTTCACGCCCTCGATCGCCTCGATGGACTGGCTGTCGCTGATCCCCAGCCGGACCGACACGGGACGGAGCCCCACCCCCGAGGTGTTGGTCTCGACCAGATAGATCGTGCGCGTGGCGGGCTTCTCCGCGGCCCCGGCCGCGGCTTGCGGCCCCATCGGGCGGCCTCCGCCGGCGCCCGGCCCGCGGCGTTCGCTCGCAAGGGATGCCCCCGCGGGCGGCGCCGAGGTGCCGCCGATCACCAGGGCGTTCTCGGGAGGACGAAACCGAAGGGCGGCGCTGGGCAGACACAGGACGTCCCGCCGTTCGCCCGTGATGATCGAGGCGTTGGCCGTCATGCCGGGACGCAGCTTGAGATCGTCATTGTTGACATCGACGATGGCAATGTAATTGACGACATTCTGGTTGGTGACGGGCGCGAACCGGACCTGGCTGACCTGACCCGCGAACTGGCGCCCCAGGTAGGCATCCACGGTGAACGTCGCCCGCTGGCCTTCGGTCACGCCCCCGACGTCCGCCTCAGACACAGCCGCCTCGATCCGCATCTTCCGGAGGTCGTTGGCGATGAGGAAGAGGGTGGGCGTGTTGAAGCTGGCGGCCACGGTTTGGCCCATGTCCACCGCCCGCGAGATCACAATCCCGTCGATTGGCGAATAGATCGTCGTCCGCTCCAGATCAACCCGCACCTTCTCGACGGCGGCCTCGCGCATGCGGACGGCCGCCTCGGCCTGGTGGAGGCTCACCAGGCTCTGGTCGTATTCGGACTGCGCGATCAGCTGGGATGCCACCAGCTCCTGGGCCCGGCGATGATTTAGCGCGGCCAGCTCGAGGCTGGCGCGGGCGCTGGCCAGCTCGGCCTCGGCCTGAGTGAGCGATTGGCGGATCGCCGAGGGATCGATCTGGGCCAGCACCTGGCCGTTGGTGACCTGCGAGTTGAAATCCGCCAGGATCTTCGTGATGATCCCGGACACCTGGCTGCCGACGGTGACGCTCTGGACGGGGCTGAGCTGGCCGTTGGCCGTGATCAATTGAGTGATGTCGCCGCGCGTGACGGGCGCCGTCCGATAATCGAGGGGCTCCGGCCCGTTCCGCCCCGCATACCACCGCCAGCCGGCCACGCCGCCAGCCGCAAGCAGGATCACCGCCAGCCATCTCCCCAACGAACGCGATCGAGCCCTGTTCATGCAATCATCCTGTCCGCGTCGCATTGACGGCCTTGCCAGCCTGCGGGTCAATCACAAACTGGCCCGGTGCGGGCTGTCAGTCAATAGTATTGACACGGCCGTCTCCATGAGGGCACCGTCGCGGTTATGGCGCGCAGATTGCGGGTGCAATACCCGCGATCGATCCCATCCTGAGCCGAAGAAGACCATGAGGCAACAAACTGACCCGCCAAGGGCTCGAAAGGACGGCCGACCGTGACGCCGCCCTGGATGATCCTGCTAATGGGCGTGTTTGCCGGGATGAGCTTCTTTTTCGCCCTGGCGGAGACGGCCCTGTTGTCGTTGAACCGGTGGCAGGCGCGGCGGCTGGGACAGGAGGATCCGGTCCATGGAAGCGACGTGGCCTGGCTGCTGGATCAGCCGCAAGATCTGCTGGCGAGCCTGGCCTTGGGCAACACGCTCGCCAATGCCGGGATCGTGGTGCTGGGCCTGGGGCTGGTTCTGTGGACGGATTGGCCCACGGGGCTGATCCTGGCGGCGGTCCTGGCTTTGATCCTGTTCGGGGGTGAGGTGGGGCCCAAGGCCCTGGCGGTGCGGATGCCCGAGTACTGGTCCCGGCGCATCGCGCGGCCGATGCGGGTCTGGCTCGGGCTGAGCCGGCCGGTGCGAAGGCTGGCGCAAGGGCTCACCCGGCTGCTGCTGCGGCTGATGGTGTCGCGGCTGCCACCGGCCTCGCCCTCGGTGAGCGACGAGGAATACCAGGAGCTCCTCGAGATGGCCTACCAGCAGGGCACTCTGGCCGAGTCGGAAAAGGAGATCATTCTCCAGATCATCAACCTCGATCGCCGCACCGCGCGCGAGGTGATGCGGCCGCGCGCCCAGATGGCCTGCATCTCCGACGATTTGACCATCGAGGAGATGATCGCCGCAGCCCGCAAGCACAAGCACCGGCGCCTGCCGATCTACGACGAAACCCCCGACACCATCGTCGGCGTGCTCAACACCCGGGTCCTGCTGCTGGATCCGCAGGTGGACATGGCGGAGGCGATCGAGCTGCCGTCGTTCGTGCCGGCCTCGATGAACCTGCTGCGGCTGCTCGAAAGCCTGCAGCGGCAGCAGCGGGGGCTGGCCATCGTCCTCGATGAATATGGCGGGACCGCCGGCCTGGTCAGCACCGAGGACATCCTCGAGGCGATGATCGGCGAGATTCGAAGCGAGGGCGAAGCGGCCGGGTTCGTGATGGAGAAGCTTCGGGAGGGGGCCTGGCGCGTCAACGGGACGATGCGCCTGGACGATTTCCGGCGCGAATACCCGGAGATGGGTGAGGCGGCCGAGGTGGAGACGATGGGCGGCCTGCTGGTCCAGCGGCTGGAGCGGGTGCCCCGGCCCGGGGAATCGGCGGTCTTTGGCGGGCTGCGGCTGACGGCGTCGCAGGCCGACGAGCGCCGCGTCCGGGAGATCCTCGTGGAGCGGATGGGAAAGCGGGGGGCATTCTGACATGGAACCTGCTTGGCTTCACTGGACCGCGATGGGGTGCGCGCTGGCGCTCTCGTTCTTCCTGTCGGGGATGGAGGCGGGGGTCTTCGCGCTGAGCCGCCTGCGGATTCGCCAGCGATCGCGGCAGGGGGACGCCCGGGCGCGGCTGCTGCTGAGCTATCTGGACGAGCCGGAGCCTTTCTTCTGGACGATCTTGGTGGGCAGCACGGTGTCGAACTTTCTGGTGATCGCCCTGGTGGCGATCGGCCTGCACGGGCTTTGGGGGAGCCGCCCGCTGCTTCTGGGCCTGGCCTTGCTGGTCGGCGTGTTCCTCCTGTATGCGGTCGGCGATCTGCTGCCCAAGCTGCTGTTCCAGCGCATTCCGAACCGGCTTTGCCTGGGGCTGGTGCGGCCTTTCCGGTGGGTCTATCTGGGTCTGTCGCCGGCGGTGGCGCTGGTGACGTGGCTGGCGCGACTCCTGTTGCGCTGGACCGGAGGGCGGATGTTCACAGGCCGGATGTTTGGCAATCGGGAGGAGCTGCGGGCGCTGATGCAGGAGTCGGCGCAGGGGTTGAGCTCGCAGGAGCGCGCCATGATCAACTGGGTGCTGGACCTGCAGAACCTGCGGGTCGGACAGATCGTCCGGGGCATGGATCAGGTCGTGAGCGTGACCACCGAGACGCCGATGAGCCGGGTGCTGGAGCTGTGCCGGGAGCATCGGCTCACTCGCCTGCCGGTCTGGCAGGCGGCCGGGGGCGAGCCCCGGCGCGTCGTGGGCGTCGTCAGCCTGAAGGCGCTCCTCTACCAGGCCGATCCCCGGGCGGACCGCCCCGCGGGGGAGCACGTGAAGCCCACGATCTATCTGGACGAAGATGTGCGCTTGGAGATCGCGCTGCGCCGGATGCAGCGCAGCGGGCATCGCATGGCGATCGTGCTCGGGCGGGATCGGCGCGAGATCGGCATCGCCTGTCTCCAGGACATCCTGCGGGTGGCGTTCGGGGAGGTGCATCTCTAGCATGGACACGGGCCAAGTCATCCTGCTCGGTTTGAAAGCCGTCCTGGTGCTCGGCCTGGTGGTGGCCAACGCCTTCTTCGTGGCCGCCGAGTTCGCCCTGGTCCGGATCCGCGAGACCCAGCTGGCCCCGCTGATTCAGAAGGGCCACCGGCGGGCGCGGATCGCCCGGGAGATTCTCGGCAACCTCGACGCGTACATCAGCGCGACGCAGCTCGGGATCACGGTTGTCGGCCTGGCGCTGGGCGCCCTGGCGGCGCCGGTGTTTGCGGCCTTTCTTGCCCCGCTGTTCGACCTGCTCGGCATCGATTCGCCCCGGGTCCAGCATACGATCAGCATCCTGGTGGGGTTCCTGATCAACACGTTCCTGCTGATCGTGGTGGGCGAGCTGGCGCCGAAATCGCTGGCCATCCGGCGCACGCTGCCGACCACGCTGTGGGTGGCCGAGCCGGTCCGATGGTTTTACGCGGTCTCGTACCCGTTCATCTGGGTTCTCAACGAGTCGTCGCAATGGCTGCTGCACCGGTTCGGCATCGAGCCGGCAACCGAGCTGGAGCTGACCCATTCCGAGGAGGAGCTCCGCCTCCTGTTCCTGGCCACCCAGGCTCGTGTGGGCGGCTCCCGGGTCGGGCGCGACCTCGTCCTCAACGCGCTCGATCTGCGCCGCCGGGTCGCCCGCGAGGTCATGCGCCCCCGCCGCGAGATCGTCGGCCTCAGCACCCAAGCCAGCATGACCGACTGCCTCGAGACCGCCGAGAAGACCCGCTACTCGCGCTTCCCGCTCTGCGAGGAGGGCGATGTCGACCGGACGCTGGGCGTGGTGCACCTGAAGGATCTCTATGCCCAGCGCCTGAAGGCGCGGTCGGGGGCGGACCTGACCGCCGTGATGCGGCCGCTCATCTACGTGCCGGAAACGGCCCGGCTCGAGAGCCTGCTGACCCTGTTCCTGGAGCGGCGGCTGCACTTCGCCATCGTGGTGGACGAATACGGCGGCACGGTGGGCATGGTGACCTTGGAGAACGTGCTCGAGGAGATCGTGGGCCAGATCCAGGACGAGTTCGACCAGGAGAAACCGCTGCTCGAGCCGCGCGGGGACCAGGCGTGGGAGCTGTCCGGAGCGCTGCCCCTGCACGAGCTGGCGGACCTGATCGGCGAGCCACTCCAGGAGGAGGGCATCAACACCACCAGCGGGCTCCTGACCCAGCGGCTGGGCGGGTTTCCCAAGGTGGGGGATTGCCTGGCCCTGGGCCGCTTCCGGCTCCGGGTCGAGGAAATGGACGGCCTGCGCGTCGCGCGCCTCAAGCTCACCCGCGAGCCCGAGCGCCCCGCCCCGCCCCCGTGACTCGCGATGGCTTTTGGCTTGATAACCGTCAGCCGCTTGCGTAGGCAATTGCGCCGTGTTCATGTCCCAATAACACCCTACCGATGAAAACGACCCATTCGATGATCCTGGCCGGCCTCCTGATCGGCGGCTCCCTGCCAGCAGCGGCCGGCGAGCCCAACACCCTCACTCCGCAGGAGCTGTCCGACGGCTGGATCCTCCTGTTCGACGGCAACACGCTGTTCGGATGGAAATCCGTCGGGAATGCCCAATGGGTCGTTCGCGACAGCGCCATCGAAAGCCGCTCCGGCGCCGGCTTCCTCGAGACCACGACCGAGTTTGCCGACTTCCGTCTCCGTGCAGATTTCTGGATCGACGAGGCGGCCGACAGCGGCGTGTTTTTCCGTTGCCCGGCCGAGGGCGCCATTGATTCCGCGAGCGCCTGCGAGGTCAACATCCGGGATGCGCACGAGCGATGGCCGACGGGCAGCATCTGCGGTGTTGCGCCGGCGGCGGTGAAGGCGTCGACAACGGGCCGGTGGACCGGCCTGGACCTGACCGCCGAAGGCGATCGCATCTCGGTCAGGCTCGATGGCCGAACCGTGCTCGAGACCACGGATGCCCGCTTTGCCCGGGGCGCGATCTGCCTCCAGCAGTTCGACGGCAAAGGAACGGTGCGGTTCCGCAACCTCAAGATCCGGCCGCTCGGCCTCCGGAGCATCTTCAACGGCAAAGACCTGACGGGCTGGCGCGAGATCCCGGGCCACAAATCGGTCTACTCCGTCACTCCGGAAGGATGGCTGAACGTCAAGAATGGCAACGGCGATCTCCAGTCCGCTGGGCAATACGGCGATTTCATCTTCCAGCTCGAGATCATCTCGAACGGGACGCATCTCAACAGCGGCGTGTTTTTCCGGGCATTGCCCGGCCAGTTCTGGAGCGGCTACGAAAGCCAGATCCGCAACCAGTGGGAGGGCAATGACCGCGCCAAACCGGTCGATTTCGGGACCGGCGCCATCTACAACCG
The DNA here is from genome assembly GCA_022711435.1 of Verrucomicrobiota bacterium. GTDB lineage: Bacteria > Verrucomicrobiota > Verrucomicrobiia > Limisphaerales > UBA1319 > JAGMXM01. Next base: position 48,777 of record JAKLFB010000007.1, on the reverse strand, counting down.
GCAGGCTGCGCGCCGGGTCATCCCCAACGACCGCGAGTGGTTTCAAAAAACCATCGTCGCCCACGGACGGCACCTTGCCGTGTGGGTGAATGGAATCATGGTCAGCGATTTCCTCGACTCCCGCCCGCCGCACGAAAACGCGCGCCAGGGCTATCGCGCCCAGGCCGGCGTCCTCAGCCTCCAGGGCCACGATCCCACAACCGATCTCTCCTTCCGCAACCTGCAGGTCGTCGAGCTCCCGCCGGCGCGGCGCTGAATTTCAGCACAGTGTTCCGGTTTGGCCTTGTTCCCGAACCGCCGTCCTTTGCCGTTGCCGCGGCGAGCGCGCTGCTTCTGGCGATCGTTCGGCGGCGCAAGCCGCACAACTGATCCCTTGACCACGGCCGTTTCGACTCATCATTGGTCCTTGGCGTTCGGTGACCCCAAGGATGAGCCAGCGACCCGGCTCCCTCTTTTTCCTTGGCTCTGTTCTTGAATCCACGATGTGTTGGCTTGCCATTCATTCCATCCCGCGTATAGTGCCAGAGTAACCCATGCCGCCAGGCCAGTTGCCACCATCGGATGCAGCATTAGGGTGTCCGGATTGTGAGGGGGGTGAGTTGGGCGGCAGTGGATTTAAGAACCAACCTCAACTCCATCAAGCATATGGCTGAGAAACAAACATTTGCTGGTTCGAGAGGGCGGGCGTTCCTGGTTGCCGTCATGGCCAGCCTGGCGCCCATCGCCTTTTCACAGGCCGGCACCGCATTCTTCGATTTCGAGTCCAATCCGGGCGATATCTACCCGGATTACGACCAGCGCGGCAACAGCACTTGGCTTTTCGACACCTTGCCCGGCGGCGGATACAACGGGTACCTGAGCATCACCGAGTCAGCGAACGGCCAGCGAGGGGCCATCGTGATGCCGGATATCGACAATGGATTGCCGATCAAGGCCTTCACATTCGAGGTGTTGGTGCGCATCGGGGGCGGCACGGAGAATCCGGCGGACGGATTCAGCTTGAACTACGCCAAATCGAACGATCCGGTCATCCAGCAATGGCCCAGCATGAATGGCTTTGCCGCCGCGCCAACGGGCGAGGCCAACCTGCCCGAGGAAGGCACCCAGACCGGGCTTGGGATCGGGTTTGACGCATGGTGGAGCGGGGAACCGGACGTGATCGGCATCTCGGTCCGGGTGGAAAACCAGTTGGTGTACACGCATCCGATGCCCAACAAGCACACGACAGCGGCGGATCCGACCTCGCTCCAAACCGGGCCGCGCTCGGCGACGGCTCCGGACGATCCGGTTGTTCAATTGCCGCTGCTGTCATGGGTCCCGCTTCGAGTGGACTTGACTGAGGACGGCAAGATCTCTGTCTCCTTCAAGAACACCGTCCTGATCACGAACCTGCAAACGACCTTCCAGCCGGGGCCCGGCCGGCTGATCTTCGCCGGACGCACGGGCGATGCTCGCCAGTTCCAGCACGTCGATAACATCCGGCTCACGACGGTTCCGGCCGGCGCGATCCTGCCTGTGCCAGGCAGCGCGTATCTCCGGCCCGACGGCTTCGCATTCGAGATCCTGGATGTGGGCGCCAGCGTGCTCGATCCCAACAACATGCAGCTCAAGTACAACGGCCGCGACGCGGCCGGCGCCACCGTATTGAAGAACGGCCCTACCAACCGGATCTATTTCAGCGATGTGAATTTTATCACGCCATCGGGCTGGACGAACACGCTCGAATACGTGCTCCACGACACCCTGGCCATCCCGCAAACCCTGACCGGTCTGGTGTCGCAGGTGGTCTCCTCCTACGCCACGGTGAAGGCGTCCGATGCCGTCCCCGCCGCCAGCGTCGCGCTGGAGAAGCCCGGTTTCAAGGTGCGCGTGCATCAGCTCCCCCTCGGCCGCTTCCCGGGCGACGCCAACTTGATGCTCAATGCCGAACGCCATCTGCGCGACATGTTCATCAATCCCGCCACGCTGATGCCCTACGCGAATTTTGCCGACCTGACCGCCGCCGTGAACGGGTTCTTCACCGACGAGAACTACCTCAACTGGAGCGTCAATGACGATTACAGCCAGGCGGACCGGGGCAACTTCACCTCGGCCAACGGCTACTTCGAGGAACCGGTCCCCGGCATCCCCGGCCTGGTCGACACCGTCAACCCCCCGCCCGTGACCATCAACACGGACAATTTCGCGGCGGAGATCACCACGGTCCTGCACCTGGCGCGGGGCTATTACCGGTTTATCGTGAACAGCGATGACGGGTTCCGCGTCACCACCGGCCCGCGGGCGCGCGATTTCTTCGCAGCCAACCTGGGTGTCTATGACGGCGGCAAAGGCTCGAGCGACGTACCGTTCGACGTGTTCGTCGAGGAGGACGGCTACTATCCCGTCCGCCTTGCCTGGTGGGAAGGCGGCGTCGATGCGAACATCGAGTTTCTCGTGCAAGGCTTCGAGACGGGCGCCAAGACCCTGATCAACGACACCGCGGTCGCCGGCGCCATCCGCGCCTACCAGGAGACCACCGGCGCTTCCCTGCCCACGCTCTTCTCGATGAAACCCTATCCCGGCGAGACCCTGATCCCGATCAACTTCGCCATCCAGGCGGTGGTCGAGGACGGCGTGTCGAATCCGCTCGACAACAGCACCGTGAAGCTCCGTGTGGATGGTGCGGATGCCGCCGTCGCCTTCCAGAAGGCCGGCACGAAGACCACGGTTGCCGCCAGCGGCTACACCCTGCGGCCGAACGCAACCCACACCGTCCAGGTCATCTATGGCGCCTCCGGACAAACCCCGGCCACCAACTCATGGACGTTCACCACGATACCGCAATATGCGGTGATCCACGCCGCCGATGCAGTCCCCGCAGCCAGCGTCAACAAGTCCAATCCCGGTTTCCGACTTTTTGTGAACCAGCGCGGCGGCGATCGCGGCCCGGTCGACGGCAATTTCATGGAAAACGCGGAACGCCACATCCGCGGCGCCTACCTCGATGCCGCCTTCCATCCGGAGGCGAACCTGGCCAACCTGGGCCTGGCCGGCCCCGACGGCTGGTTTATCGAGCCGGAGGTCATCAATCACAACGGGAACGGTAACGCCGGCGCCGTGGGCGTGTTCACCGACACATCCACCCCGGCGTTCCCTGACGAAGCCGCCCCTGGCATTCCGGGAACCACATCCAGCACAGACTATTACGTGACCGAGATCTTGACCTTCCTCGAGCTCAAGGCTGGCTACTACCGGTTCTGCGTCAACAGCGACGATGGCTTCAAGATCACCATCGGCAATGCCTGCCGCGATTATTTTGCCGCGCCGGCCGCTTACTACAGCGGCGGCCGCGGCCAAAGCACCGCCGATTACAGCCGGTTCGACTTCCAGGTCGAGGCCGGCGGCATCTACCCGTTCCGCCTGCTCTGGTGGGAGGGCGGCGGCGACGCCAGCGTCGAGTTCTTCGTCGAGAACATCCAGACCGGCCAGCGCGTCCTGGTGAACGACCCCTACAACACGCAGCTGAACCCGGTCCCGGCCTACTGGGATGGACCGGTCCCGCGGCCGTTCCTCTGGTCGGTGCGCCCGTTCTTCTATGAGGCGCCCTACGAGAACGAGATCTTCGACATCACGCACCCCATGGAAGCCGTCCTCATGGACGGCACCGCGCTGCAGGTCAACGACGACTCGATTGTGGTCGAGATCAACGGCGCGGCTGTGGATCGGACGCTATCCAATAGCGGATCCCAGACCACGGTCGCCTTCGCGCCGGTCGGAGGCGTCAACCAGATCCGCCTCGTCTACGCCGACACCGCCGGCACACGCTACACCAACGAATGGTACCATTACTACAACACCCCCGACCTCCAGAGCCCGCTGCCTCTCGACAGCGCCGAGGAGCGCGGCATGACCGTTCGCGTCTGGCAGATCAGCCCCGGGTTCGACGCCAATATCCAGCCGATGATCGATGTCGCTGAGCAAATGCTGGCAGGGTTCTGGGGCCCCAACGTCGCCAACCTCGCCGCTGCAACCCCCGACGGCGCATTCCTGGTCGACCTCATCAACTGGAACCAGGACGCTCCCTCTGGCGTAGGCAACTTCACGACCACGGCCCCTGCCGCCGCCCCGGTCGCCGATGTCCGCATCCCCGGCATCCCGGGCGCCACGATCCCCGCAGGCCGAGGCACCGACAGCATCGCAGCCTCGATCGAGGCGTATGTCGAGTTCCCGGCGCCCGGCAGCTACCGGATGGGGATCAATAGCGACGATGGATTCCAGATCACCCAGGGCGCCCCGGCCAACTTCGGGCAGCTCGTGATCGACCAGCCCGCATCCGCCGCGGGGAGCTGCGGCGCTTACAGCGGCGGCGCCGAGTACGGCGGCGCTTTCGTCTCGCTGCCGTTCGGCCAATCGATCACCGGCAAGATCGTCGTGGCCAACCCCGTCCTCGGCACCTCGGACCTGGTCAACGCCGCGGAGGTTCAGGGCAACATCGTCTATATGGACCGCGGGACATCGACGTTTGTCGAGAAGGCAAACCGAGCCGTCGCAGCGGGCGCGCGCGCCTTGATCGTCGGGCACGACTCCGCCGCCAGCTTCCCGGCGATCATGGGCCCGATCGCCTTCGGCGACACCCGGCCGATCGTCCCGATCCCGGCGATCATGATCGAGCAGGCCGATGGGCAGAAGATCAAAGACGCCGCCGCCGCAAGCGCCGAAGTCATGGGCCGCATCGCCGCCGGATCCGGGCCGGCCATCGGCACGTTCTTCGGCGGCAAAGGCGACAGCGACCGCGTCTTCACGGTTCGCGTCCCGCAAGCCGGCGTCTACCCCATGCGCGTCCTCTGGTTCGAGGGCGGCGGCGGCGCCAATATCGAGTGGTTCACCGTACTGCCTTCCGGCCAAAAGATCCTCGTGAACGACCCGAACCAGCCCGATGCCCTGAAGGCATATCGGCGGCTCAAGCCAGCCCAGCCGCCGTCTCTGACCATCCGGCGGGACGGTTCGGGCCTGATCATCGAGTTCGAGGGCGCGCTCGAGTCCGCGCCCACGGTCCTCGGCCCCTGGGATCCGGTCTCGGGGAGCAGCCCGCTGCCGGTCACGCCGGAGCCGGGCAACAGGTTCTATCGTGCCCGGCGATAGCGTGACGGGCAGCGAGACGCGCGCCCCACCCTTGCGAGCGACCAGCCCAAAGGTGGGGCCACCGCCGCACGCCGCCTGAACCCCGAATCCATCCGCCGGACGCTGCGGCGGATGGAACGAGGCCGATCCGCCTCGATCGGGGCACAAAAAAGGACCGGGGGATCGCCCGGTCCTTTTCGTTTTCAGAGGGGGATCTATGCCGGCTTGTAGCTCTTGATGGCCTTCATGTAGTTGGCGCGCTCGAAGGCGCTCGGGTCGGGGCACTTGTGCTGGCTGAGGCTGCCGTGCATCTGGGTGATGGACTCGTATTCGTGGGATTCCATCCACGCGCGCATATCGCGTTCGATGGCCTGGAGCTGGGGGATGCCGTGTTTGAGGAGCACGGAGCAGAGCATGGCGACGGACGCGCCGGCCATGATCATCTTGAGCGCGTCCGGGCCGGTATGGATGCCGCTGGTGGCGGCGAGGTCGGCCTGGATGCGTCCATGGAGGATGGCGATCCAGCGGAGGGGGAGGCGGCGCGCCTGGGGGGTGCTCAGGAGCACGTTGGGGAGGACCTCGAGCGATTCGAGGTCGATGTCGGGCTGGTAGAAACGGTTGAACAGGACCAGCCCGTTGGCCCCGAGCTTGTCGAGGCGATGGGCGACGTAGGCCAGGTTGCTGAAGAACGGGTTGAGCTTGACGGCAACGGGCAGCGTGACGGCGGACTTGACGGCCTTGAGGATGTCGAAATAGGTCTGCTCGACCTTGTCGCCGGTGAGATCCGGATCGGTGGGGATGTAATAGATGTTGAGCTCGAGGGCGTCGGCGCCCGCCTCCTGGATCTTCCGCGCGTAATCGATCCAGCCGCCGGTCGAGGAGCCGTTGAGGCTGGCGATGACGGGGATCTGGAGGGATTTCTTGGCCTTGGCGATGTGCTCGAGGTACTCCTCGGGGCCGAGCTTGAAGGCGGAGGGCTCGGGGAAGTAGCTCAGGGCTTCGGCGAAGCTGTCGGCGCCGTGCGACAGGTGAAAATCGAGTTCATGCTCTTCGAGCGTGAGCTGTTCCTCGAAGACCGAGTGGAGTACGACAGCGCCGGCACCGGCATCTTCCATGCGGCGGAGGTTGTCGATCTCCTCGCAGAGCGGGGAGGCGGATGGGACGAGGGGCGACCGCAGTTTGAGTCCCAGATAAGTGGTCGTGAAGTCCATGGGATTTGTTTTCGTTCGGTGGTTGGGAACGTATCAGTTTTCAGGCATGACAATGGTGATCAGGCGGAGGCGGCCGTGCCGGGGGCCGGGGCGCCGTCGCCGGAGAGCTTGCGTGCGGAGAGGTAGGTGTAGAGCTGCCAGCGGGCCTCGACGTCCTGCTGAGCTCGGGCGAAGAGGCGCTTGGCCTCCTCGGGCTTGGACTTGGTGAGCATCTTGAACCGGTTTTCAGACAGGAGATAATCCTGCACCTTGACCTTGGCGGCGGGCGAATCGAGCTGGAGCGGATTCTGCCCCTGGTCGGTGCGCCGGGGATCGTAGCGGTAGAGGAGCCACTGGCCGGAGTCGACGGCGAGCTTCTGCTGCTTGAAGCCGGCGCCGCGGTCGACGTCGATGCCATGCGCGATGCAGTGGCTGTAAGCGATGATGATCGAGGGGCCGGGGTAGGATTCGGCCTCGATGAAGGCGCGCAGCGAATGCTCGTCCTTGGCGGCCATGGCGATGCTGGCGACATAAACGCCGCCGTAGCTCATGGCGATGAGGCCGAGATCTTTCTTGGCGAGCGGCTTGCCGCCGGCGGCGAACTTGGCGATGGCGCCGCGCGGGGTGGACTTGGACATCTGGCCGCCGGTGTTCGAGTAGACCTCGGTATCGAGGACGAGGATGTTGACATCGCGCCCGCTGGCCAGGACGTGATCGAGCCCGCCGTAGCCGATGTCGTATGCCCAGCCGTCGCCGCCCACGATCCAGACGCTGCGGCGGACGAGGGTGTCGGCGACGCCCAGGAGCATGCGGGCCGTGCTCGAGGAATCGCCGGCGAGCTTCTGCTTGAGAGCGGCGACGCGCTCGCGCTGCTCGTGGATGCCGGCCTCATCGGCCTGGCGGGCGCTGGCGATGGCCTGAACGAAGTCGTCGCCGAGCGTGGGCGCGAGCTGGCGAAGGAGCTCGCAGGCGAACTCGCGCTGCTTGTCGAGCGACGCGCGGAAGCCGAGGCCGAACTCGGCGGTGTCTTCGAAGAGCGAGTTGTTCCACGTGGGGCCGCGCCCGTTTTGATCGACGGCGTAGGGCGTGGTGGGGAGGTTGCCGCCATAGATCGAGGAGCAGCCGGTGGCGTTGCCGATGACGGCGCGGTCGCCGAAAAGCTGGGTGAGGAGCTTGAGGTAGGCGGTCTCGCCGCAGCCGGCGCAGGCGCCGGAGAACTCGAAGAGGGGGCGCATCACCTGCTGCTGGCGGAGCTGGGTGACCTTGATCTTGCGGCGGTCCATTTCGGGAATCCCGAGGAAGAAGCTCCAGTTCTCGCGTTCCGGGAGGCGGAGGGGGGCTTGAGGCCGCATGTTGATGGCCTTGAGCTTGGCCTCGGTCTTGTTCCGGGCAGGGCAGACCTCGACGCAAAGGTAGCATCCAGTGCAATCCTCGGCGGCCACCTGGAGGGTGAACTTCATCCCTTTCCACTCGGGGGATCGAGCGTCGACCGACTTGAACGTGGCCGGCGCGCCCGCGAGGCACTGGGGCTCGTAGACCTTCATCCGGATGCTGGCGTGGGGGCAGACGACGACGCACTTGGCGCACTGGATGCAGGTCTTTTCGTCCCACACGGGGATCTCGAGGGCGAGATTGCGCTTCTCGTAGCGGGTGGTGGCGGTGGGGAAGGTGCCGTCGGGGCTGAAGGCGCTGACAGGGAGCTCCTCGCCGCGGTTGCTGTAGATGAGGCCGAGCGTGCGGGCGATTTCGGCCGGGGCGTCGGCGGTGAACGGCGGGGGCAGCTCGACCGTGCTCGACGCCTGGGCGGGCACGGGCACCTCGAAGAGGTTGGCCAGCGTCTGATCGACGGCGGCGATGTTGCGGGCGACGACGTCCTCGCCTTTGCGCCCATAGGTTTTCTTGATGGATTTCTTGATGGCGTCGATGGCCTGATCGCGGGGCAGGACGCCAGCCAGGGCGAAGAAGCAGACCTGCATGACCGTGTTGATCCGGTTGCCCATGCCGGCCGCGTGGGCAACGCTGGTGGCGTCGATGACGTAGAACTTGGCCTTCTTCCGGATGAGCCCTTCCTGGACGGGACGAGGGAGCTGATCCCAGATCTGATCTTTGGAATGAGGCGTGTTGAGGAGGAACGTGCCGCCAGGGATCAGAGGTTTCAGCATGTCGTAGCGCTCGAGGAACACCGGCTGGTGGCAGGCGACGAAGTTGGCCTTGTCAACAAGGTAGATCGAGCGGACCGGCTGCGGGCCGAACCGGAGATGCGAGATCGTGATGGCCCCGGCCTTCTTCGAGTCGTAGACGAAATAGCCCTGGGCGTAATTGTCGGTGTATTCGCCGATGATCTTGATCGAGTTCTTGTTGGCGCCGACGGTGCCGTCGGAGCCCAGGCCGTAGAACATGGCGCGCACGACCTGGTCCGATTCGGTCGAGAAATCGGCGTCGTAGGGCAGGCTGGCCTTGGAGACGTCGTCCTCGATGCCGACGGTGAAGTGGTTCTTGGGGCGGGCATCGCCCAGATTATCGAAGACGGCCTTGACCATCGCGGGGGTGAACTCCTTCGAGGAGAGCCCGTAGCGGCCGCCGACGACCTTGGGCATGGCGCGGAGCTTGCCCCATTGATTGGCGAGGCCTTCCTGGAAGGCGGCGATGGTGTCGAGGTAGAGCGGCTCGCCCAGGCTGCCGGGCTCCTTGGTCCGGTCCAGGACGGCGACGGCCTTGACGGAGGCGGGCAGCGCCTCGCAGAACCGGCGGGCATCCAAGGGGCGATAGAGCCGGACCTTGAGGACGCCGACGCGGTAGCCGTGCTGGTTGAGGTATTCGACGGTCTCGTGGGCCGTCTCACCGCCGGACCCCATCAGCACGACCACTCGGTCAGCCTCGGGGTGCCCGACGTATTGATAGAGCTGGTAGGCGCGCCCGGTGATCTGGGCGAAGCGGTCCATGGCCTTCTGGGTGATGCCGGCGCAGTGATCGTAGAACGGGTTGCAGGCTTCGCGGGCCTGGAAGAAGATATCCGGATTCTGGGCGGTGCCGCGCAGGACGGGGCGGTCGGGGTTCATCGCGCGCTGGCGATGGGCGATGACAAGGTTCTCGTCGATCATGGCCCGCATGATCTCCTCCGTGACAAGCTCGATCTTCGAGACCTCGTGCGAGGTCCGGAAGCCGTCGAAGAAATGAAGGAACGGGACGCGGGATTCGAGGGTGGCCGCCTGGGCGATGAGCGCGAAATCCATGGCCTCCTGGACCGAGGCGGAGCTCAGGAGCGCGAACCCGGTCGTGCGGGCGCACATGACATCGCTATGGTCGCCGAAGATCGATAGGGCATGCGTGGCAAGGGTGCGGGCGGAGATATGGAACACCGTGGAGGTGAGCTCGCCGGCGATCTTGAACATGTTGGGGATCTTGAGGAGAAGCCCCTGGGACGCGGTGAACGTGCAGGTCAGCGCGCCGGTCTGGAGGGCGCCATGGACGGCGCCGGCTGCGCCGGCTTCGCTCTGCATCTCGACAACCTGGGGGATGGTGCCCCAGAGGTTCTTGACGCCTTCGGAAGCCCACTGGTCGCACCACTCGCCCATGTTCGAGGAGGGTGTGATGGGGTAGATGCCCATTACTTCGTTGCAGCGGTAAGCGACGTAGGCGACCGCCTCGTTGCCGTCGATGAGGGTAAATTGCTTAGTTGCCATGGGACTGTTCGGTTAGTTCTTCCATTTGTTCGAGATACGCAAACACTTGCCGGGCCTCGGCCTCGTCCAGCTTGCTGAGGGCAAATCCGACATGAACGACGACGTAATCGCCGACATTCGCCTCCGGGACGAGCGACAGGTTCACCTCTTTGGCGATGCCGCCAAAGCTGACCTTGCCGATGCGATTCAATGGATCGTCATCGGCGATCGCCAAAATCTTGCCTGGTATGGCCAAACACATATGCAGCCGATCAAGGCCGGCCGGCCTCGCGGGCGGCGGCCAGAACCTGGCCCAGCGCAATCCCGCCGTCGTTGGGTGGAATCCGCTGGTGCCAATAGGGTCGGAACCCTTCCCGGGCCAACCGCCCAACCACGCATTCGGTCAGGTAACGGTTCTGGAAACAGCCGCCGCTGAGCACAACCCGCTCTTGCCCCACCTGATGCGCCACGGCCACGATGGCCTCGCAGAGCGCGTGGTGGAACCGAGCAGCGATTCGTGCCCGCGGAATCCCGCAACGCACATCGTCCAGAATAGCCCAAACCATGGGCTCCCAGTCAATCACCATCGTTGAGGTGCGAGGATCTAACTCTGAGCCTAAGTTGCTCTGATCCGAGTCAGCCGAGCCGCCCTGAGGCTGGCGCGGCAGGATCCGGATGGGATAGGCCGGCTCCGCTTCCGGACGCGGGGCATCGGCGAGGGCGAACTCGAGCTCCATGGCGGCTTGGCCCTCGTGCCGGATGGTCTGCCTCAGCCCGATGAGGGATGCGACGGCGTCGAAGAGGCGTCCGGCGCTGGTCGTCAGCGGGGCGTTGAACGGGCGTTCGAGCATGGCCATGAGAACGGGAAGCTCGCGGCTGGTGAAGGCCTGAACGGCGGCCACATCGCGCAGGGCAGCGGCGCCGGTTCCGATCATGGCGAACAGCAGGCCTAGGGCGACCCGGCGCGGCTCCTGAATGGCGCGGTCGCCGCCCGGCAGGCGGAACGGGCGGAGGGCCGCCAGCCGCTGGTAAGAGCGCCGGTCGACGTGGAGGAACTCCCCGCCCCAGATGACCCCGTCCGGCCCAAGGCCGGTGCCGTCCCAGGCGACGCCGAGCACGGGCGGATCGAGGTCGTTCTCGGCCATACAGGCCAGGACATGAGCGTAGTGATGCTGGACCTTGAGGGTGGGCAGGCCGGTCTGGCGCGCGTGGATCGAGGACCGGTAATCGGGATGGGCATCGCAGGCCACGAGACTGGGCTGCCATTCGTAGAGCTGCTGGAGATTTCCGATTTCGCGGGCGAAGGCCTGGGCGGCCGGCGGGGTGTCGAGGTCGCCGAGGTGCTGGCTGAGGAAGACCTGATGGCGGCGCGCGATGGCGACGGTGTTCTTGAGATGGGCGCCGACGGCGAGGACGGCCGGGGCTGCTTGGCGGAGGGTGATCGGCAGGGGGGCATAGCCGCGCGCCCGCCGGAGGACCATCTCGCGGCCCATCAACACCCGGACCACAGAGTCATCGACTGGCCGGGCGATCGGACGATCGTGGACAAGGAACAGGTCGGCGATGCCGTCGAGACGCTCCAGCGCCTCCGACCCGGCGAGGCAGATGGGCTCATCGGACCGGTTGCCGCTGGTGGCGACGACCGGGAACCCCAGCTCGGCCAGCAGCAGGTGGTGGAGGGGCGTGTAGGGCACCATCACTCCCAGCTCCGGATTGCCCGGAGCCACCGCCGGCGCGATCCCGGCCGCGCGCCGCCGGAGCAGGACGATCGGGGATTCGGGCGAGGCCAGGAGGCGGGATTCGGCCGGATTGACTTCGCAGACGCGCCGGACGGCACCGATGTCGGGGAACATCACGGCGAACGGTTTTTCGGCCCGGTGCTTGCGCTGGCGGAGGCGGGCGACGGCGGAATCGGATCGGGCATCGACAAGGAGCTGGAAGCCGCCGAGCCCCTGGAGGGCCACGATCTGGCCGGAGCGGATCGCCTCGGCGGCGGTCTCGAGCGCGCCGTGCCGGCGGGCGGCGGTGCGGCCCCGGGCATCGAGGATCTCGATCTGGGGGCCGCAGCGGGGGCATGCGATGGGCTGGGCGTGAAATCGCCGGTCGGCCGGATCCGCATACTCGGCGGCGCAATCCGGGCACATCGCAAAGCCGCGCATGGTGGTGCGAGGGCGATCGTAGGGCAGGCCCAGGATGATGCTGAAGCGCGGGCCGCAGAGGGTGCAGTTGGTGAAGGGATATCGGTACCGGCGGTTGCCCGAGTCGAAGATCTCGTTCCGGCAAAGATCGCACGTGGCGATATCGGGGAGGATCCAGGCGGAGAGATCGCCCCCTGTGCTCGGCCGGATCTCGAACGGGCCCAGGCCGGCCGGGTCCAGCCAGAGGATTTCGCGGCTCTGGATGCGCGCCCGCGCCGGAGAATCGGCTTCAAGACGGAGGAGGAATGCCTCGAGGATCGACGGGGGGCCTTCGACTTCGATCTGGACGCCCTGCGCGGAATTGACAATCCAGCCGGCCAGGGCCAGCTCGTGGGCGAGGCGGTGCACAAACGGCCGAAAACCCACTCCTTGCACGGCGCCCTGAAGCTGCACCCGAAGGCGTCTAAGATCAGGTCGGGTGGGACCATTCATCCGTAGATAAGCAACTGGATTGTATCGGGGAGGTTGCGGGCGACTTCAGCGACCACGTTGCCTTTGAGAATGCGGGCCAGGCTGCGGCGGTGCGAGGCGCCCAGGACAAGCATCTCGACGCCGAGCGTGGCGGCGAGATCGAGGATCGTGGCGGCGGGATCGTCGCTGACGGCATACACAGGAACGACGCGAACCTGGTTTTTCTGGCCGGCATCGATCATGCTAAGCATGATTTGAGATGCTTGGGGGTTGTTCTGCCATTTGGGGGGATCGCGCGAGGAAAGCGAGGCGGGGAGGTTCACGGCGAGCTCGCGGACATAGAGGACATAGAGTGTGGACTGGCGGAGGCGGGCCTCTTCGAGGGCGAAACGAAGGACGGCGGTGGGGCCTCGAGCGGCCACGAGGATCCCGCTGGACGGCTGGAGATCGAGCTGGAATGCGGTGAGGTTGCCCGGGGCGACCACGGCGGCGACCTCGTGAGGCACGGTGACGGTCCGCAGGCCGGCGCGTCGCTGCGCGTGGCTCCGAAGGCCCAGGCCGATCCCGACCACGCAGATCGCAAAGAAAAGCGCATCGGGCTTGGTCTTGGCGATCGTCAGCTCGACGGCAAACAGGATGACGAACGTCAGGCCCATGATGCCGCGCTCGTGCCAGCGAAGCCGCAAATGGCGGTTGAAAGTGCAACTGACGAGATTGAGGGCGATGGCGCCCACGACCCCGATGGCGTAAAGGCCCGCCAGGGACTGAAGGTTGTGGACAAAGGCGACCACGAGAATGGGCATGCCCACGGCGATCACCATGGGCCACCAGGGCACGCCGAAGGCGTTGAGCCGCCGGAAGGATCGCGGCAACTCGTCATCCCGCGCCATGATATAAACCAAGCCAATCAGAGCCGATATGGCAGTATTGACGGCGCTCAGCAGGAGCACGCCGATGACCAGACCGGTGATCAGGCCGAACAGACGGCCGAATTCAGGGCTGAAAGCGAGTGCGCCGTAGTGCTCGGCCAGCAGTTTAAGCATGTCGTCCTTGCGTTGGCGAAGCGTGTCGGCGAATTCCGGCGGGATCGACAGCATCGCCCAGCCCAGGATCGATGTGGCCAGAACGACCTCGATCGCGACCGGGAGGATGGCCCATCGGGCCGTGCGAGCGACCGACGGTTTGGCCATTGTGGATCCAGGATCGAGCTTCATGACGCCGGTGAGGTTGGCGATGGCCTCGACGCCGCTGAGCGCCAGGATGACTTCGATGAACGCGAGCCAATTGACCCTGAAACCGCCCTGAGGCGGGCGGGTGTAATCCAGAGTCAGGTGTGGCAGGCTGAATAGGATCAGGAGAACCACCACGCAGACCATGGGGATGGCGAGGGACACGGCCAGGCTGCCGCCGTGTTTGGGGCCGAAGTAATTGGCGACACCGACGGCAAAGATGAGGCCCGTGGTGGCGAGGGCGACGTGGGCGGGCGGGACGCCCAGGTAACTCATGGCCGCCCATCCGCTGAGCGAGGCGGTGACCGTAAAGTTGGCGATCAGGAGAAGGGCGCCCATGGCGGCCAGGAAACGGCTCTGGTCGCGAGCCGCCGAGTAGACTCCGCCGCCTTCGGGGAAGTGCCTGCAAATGACGATGTAATTGTAGCCGACAAGACCGGTCAGGAGGCATACGGCAAGGAGAATGGGCAAGGAGGCGTAGCCGGCCGCCAGGAACGCCAGGCCGGTCACGTAGGCCTTGCTGGTGCCCCAGTCGCCGTAAAGAAGGCCGGCGGCCCTCTTCCAATCGACGTTCCGGGGCCGATGGATGACTAGATTATGCATGAATAGCCTCGACCCACCTCGCCTGGCGGCGGCCGGATAGGGCGGCAGAAGTGAGTTCCGAATAGTCCCTTGGCTCGGGCGGCCCGGGCTGGATCCGGCCACGGCATTCCATGGCGAGGGATCACAATGAAAAACACCGGGGGCGTCAATCCTGTTTTAGGCTTGAACAAGAGGTGGTAAAATGGATCTAATCCCCTGCGATGGCCGAGCTAACGCATGTTTTGCGCTGGCTGGCGTTGCCCCTGTTATGGCTGGCGTTGACTGCTTGTCAGCGGACCGAAGTCACTTCGGGCACTCCGGCCAAGTCGCGCCCTGCCGCCACCCGCGAGCGGGCGGCATCGACGGCGTCGCGGACCACCTCGCCGGGCGCGTCCGAATCCCGGCGCCTGTCACGGCCGGTGGTTCCCACGATCAAGCGGCCGGCGGTCAGCGACGCCCACCAGGCTGAGATCGGGCGGATCCTCGGGCTGGCCCGGGAGAGCCGCTGGGCGGAAGCCGAGAGCAGGGTGCGCACCCTCTACGCCCAGGATTCGAAAGACAGCGCCGTGGTCCGCCTCTACAACTGGGTTATCACCGAGGCGGCCCGGCAGCGGCAGCGCGCCCTCGAGGAGAGCATCCGCGAGGTGACCGCCGAGGGCGACACCCGGCTCAATCCCAACGCGGCCAGCCTCTTCACGGACAAGAAGTCCCAGAGCCTGCCGCCCCGCAGCGATCTGCGCGATGAGATCGAGCGGCTCAAGGCCGAACCCTACATCCCGGAGAACTATGGCCGAACGGTCCAGTCGCGAGGGCAGCTCGAGGATTTCAACAGCCCGCGCGGACGGATGAACCAGCTCCTCGACAAGGAAGTCGAGGTCCACCTCGACAACGTCACCCTCGAGAACATCATCTTCAACCTGGGCAGCGTCGAGGGGGTCAACTTCGTCGCCGACCGGTCGATCCCGGCCTTTCAGCAGAAGCTGAGCGTCAACATGACCAAGGTCCGCCTGGGCGAGTTTCTGGCCTACGTCAGCCGAAACCTGGGAGTGCAGTTCCAGGTGGGCGGGGACCTGATCTGGATCACCGACGCCAAGAACACCAATCAGGTCTATCGGGAGACAAGGTTTTTCCGGCTCCGCAGGGGATTCGTGATGCCGGCACAGTTCGGCGTGTCGGAGGCGAGCCGGACCACCACCCGGGCCAACAACGTCACCACCGTGACCGAGGTCCAAAAATACGAGAACTTCGTCCGGGACGGCGCCCCGGCCCAGCCGTCGATCGAGGAAGCGATCCGGAATTTCTTCACCGGCGAATACTTCATCGATTACGAGCGCAACGTGATTGTGGCCGAGGGCACGTCCGATCAGCTGGCGGTGATGGAGAAGATTGTCGAGGAGTTTGACCAGCCGATCCGGCAGGTGCTGATCGAGGCGCGATTCATCACGGTGGCGGAGTCGACCTTCTTGAAGCTGGGGGTGGCCTGGGAGACGGGCCGATCGAGGCTGTCGGGACGGAGCACGGCGACCGATTACACCGGGATGTCGCCCACGCCGACGGGATTGGGGATCGAGGAGGTGTGGTACGGTGTGCTGGGCCGGGACACCCTGAGCGCGACGCTGACCATGCTCGAGCAGAGCGGGGAGAGCGAGACGCTGAGCGCGCCGCGGGTGACGGTGGTCAACAACCTGCCCGCCACCATCAGCGACGGCAAGGTCCAGTACTATTACGAGCAATACGATGTGAGCCAGACGGCGACGCAGTATCGGTCGACGTCGAGCCTGGTGCCGTCCGGCAAGCCGATGTCGATCATCGCGGGGGTCTCGCTCGACGTGCTGGCGAGCGTCGGAGCCGGTGGGCGGACCATTTACCTGGCCCTGAACCCGGAGGTCAGCCAGGACGTCCAGCTGAAGACGTTCGCAACGGTGAGCGACGTGAACGACCAGGGCAAGGTGATCAGCACGTTCGACATCCGGCTGCCGGAGGCCCGGCGCCAGAGCCTGGCGACCCGCGTCGTCGTGCAATCGGGCCAGACCGTGGTGATGGGGGGCGTGCTTCAGCGGGAGCAGAAGACCTTTGTCGAGTCGGTGCCGGTGCTGAGCAACATTCCGATTCTGGGCGCGGCCTTCCGGCGGCGCGAGGAGGTGGACCGCCC
Organism: Verrucomicrobiota bacterium; assembly: GCA_022711435.1. Taxonomy (GTDB): domain Bacteria; phylum Verrucomicrobiota; class Verrucomicrobiia; order Limisphaerales; family UBA1319; genus JAGMXM01. The sequence continues at coordinate 32,253 of JAKLFB010000007.1, read as the reverse complement.
GCGTTATCTGTTGGTGTTCGTCACAGCGACCGTGTTATCGGAAGACGGCGAATTTCTGGTGCGCACCGATGCCGAGTAAACCCGATCCAACTCGAGAGGAGCGCTGGCGCCGGCGGACCTGGCTGGCGCTGGCGCTGGCGCTGCTGCCGTGGCTGGCTGGCTGCCGTCAGACCCAGGTGGCGGAGCGCCGGCCGGCGGCGCCCCCGCCCGGCCTGACCGAGGCGGCCGCCTCCTCGGCGCCGGCGGCGCCTGCGCCGGCGCCGGGAGCCGAGACGAACCGGTCTGCGCAGGCGGAGCTGCTGGTGGTGCCTCCGCAGGCCGCGCCGAACCGGGGCCAGCCGACCCTGGCGGAGAAGCTGGCCGGGCCGCCGGTGGCCTTCAGCCCGAACTACGATCGGGAGCTGCGGGAGATCATCGGGCTGGCCCAGCGCAACCAGTGGGGCGAGGCCGAGGCGCGCGCTGCGGCGCTCTACGCCCTGGATCCGCGAGATCCCTCCGTCATGCGGGTTTACAATTGGGTGCGAACCGAAGGCCCCAAGCGGCGCGAGAAGGAGCTCGAAGATCAAATCCGCGATATCTCGTCCCGAAACACCCGGTTCGAGCCGACGGTCGGAAGCCTCCTGACCGAGCCGCCATCGCGGGGGTTGCCACCCCGGAGCGAACTGCGCAACGCGATCGACCAGATCAAGGCTGCGCCCTACATCCCCGAAAGCTACGGCCGGACCATCGAGATGCGGGGCACGCTCGAGGATTTCCGCTCGCAGCGGGGGCGGATGGCGGCCCTGCTCGATCGCGAGGTGGCCGTGCATGTCAATGATGTGACCCTCGAGAACATCATCTTCCAAATCGGGCAGGCGGAGGGCATCAATTTCGTGGCCGACCGGTCCCTGGCGGCCTTCCAGCAGAAGCTGACCGTGAACATGCAGCGGGCCCGGCTCGGAGATTTCCTCGAATACGCCGCGCGCAACCTGGGAATTCAATTCCAGGTGGGGGACGGACTGATCTGGATCACCGATGCCAAGGATGTGGGCAAGACGATGGAGATGACGCGGTTCTACAAGCTCCGGGAGGGGTTCGTCCTGCCCGCCCAGTTCGGGATTTCCGATACCACGAAGACGTCGGTGACGGCGAACAACGTCACCACCGAAACCGAAGTCCAGAAGTTCGAGCACTTCGTCCGCGACGGCGCAGCCAAGACGCCGTCGATCGAGGCCGTGATCCGCAAGTTCTTTCGCGGGTCCAAGTTTCAGATCGATCACGAACGGAACCTGCTCGTGGCGCGGGGGACGGAGGAGCAGCTGGCGCTGCTGGAGCGGATCATCCGGGAGTTCGATCGCCCCGTGCAGCAGGTGCTGATCGAGGCGCGGTTCATCACGGTGTCGGAGTCGAAGCTGCTGCAGCTGGGGATGATCTGGGAAAGCGGGCGCAACCCGCTGGCGGTGGGGAGGTCCCCGACCGATTTCACAGGGCTGGCGGAAGGCTCGGTGGGGCTGGGGCTGGAGGAGAGCTGGTATGGGATACTGGACCGGGAAACCCTCAGCGCGACGCTCACGGCGCTGGACCAGGGCGGGGAGAGTGAGACGCTGAGCGCGCCGCGGGTCACGTTGATCAACAACCTGCCCGCCACCATCAGCGACGGCAAGATCCAATACTACTACGAGGAATACACCGTGACGCAGACCATCCTCGAGCAGCGGACATCGACGTCGCTGGTGCCCAAGGGCAAGCCGACCAAGCTGAACTCGGGGGTGACACTGGACGTGGTGGCCAGCATCGGCGGCGACGGGCAATCGGTGTTGCTGGCGCTCCGGCCGCGCGTGACCCAGGATGTGAACCTGGTCACCTTCGCCACCATCACCGACAAGGACTCCTCGGGCAACGTCGTCAACACCTTCGACATCAAGCTGCCGGAATACCGCGAGCAGAGCCTGGCCACGCGCGTCGCCGTCCGGTCCGGCCAGACCGTCGTGATGGGAGGCGTCAGCCAGCGCGAGCAGCTCTCCTACATCGAGGCCGTCCCCGTCCTGAGCCGGATCCCGTTGATCGGGGCTGCATTCCGCCGCCGCACCGAGGTGGACCAGCCGCGCTACCTCCTCGTGTTCGTGACCGCCACACTCCTGTCGGAAAAGGGGGAATTCATGGTGACCGCCGAGTAGGCGCGGCACGGGAGTATGCTCAGGGACCATCTGATTTTTTCGCTGCTGGCGCGCCGGGTGATCGCGATCGACCTCGGGAGCAGCCATCTCAAACTGGTCCTGGCCGAGAAGAGCCTGGGCCGGATCCGGCTCCAGCGATGGCACATGGTGGATCTGCAGCAGGAAGGCCTGCTGACGATCGAGGAGGTGGACCGCCACTTGCAGGAGTTGGTGCGGGAGTGGGGGGATTACCCGGTCGCCCTGGCGATCCCGCAGCATCTGGCCCTGTCCAACGTCATCGACCTGCCCGGCGGCAAGCCGGCCGAGATCCGCCAGCGGATCGAGAGCGAGGCCCGCAACCTGAGCGGCCTGAGCGAGAGCGCCATCATCTACGATTATCGGGCCCTGCCGCCTTTCGGCCGCTTCCAGAACCCCTTCGGCGTGACGCTCTCGCGCGAGTCCGAGATCCAGGGGCAGCTGCAGCGGATCTATCCGGACGCCGATCTGGCGCCATGCGAGGAGATCACCACGCCAGCCAGCGCGCTGGTGACGGCCTGGCTTCGGGGCCGGAAGCCGGACGAGCCGGTGGTGCTCGTGGACCTGGGGGCCACCTGCACGGTGGTGGCTGCCGTGGTCCAGGGGCGCGGGGTGCTGGCCACCAGCTACCCGATCGGGAGCGAGTCCTTCTCCAGCGCCATCGCCTCGCTCCGCAAGGCGTCCTTCGAGGAAGCCGAGGTGATCAAGCGGACCGCGGATCTGTTCGAGGGACCCGATGCGCTGCCCGGATTCTGGTCGGTGGTCGACATCTGGCTTCAGGACCTGGAGAAATGTCTCCGGGACTGGATGGAGGATGTGCAGGAGCTGAGGCCGAAGAACAAGCCGTTTGCGGTTCGGATTTCGGGCGGCGGCCTCGAGCAGCCCGGGCTTCTCGAGTATTTGCGGCGGCAGCCGCGTTTCAGCTTCGAGCCCTGGCCGGCGGAGCCCGTCGAAGGCCAGGAGCGAATGCCCTGGGGGCGTCTGGCGGTGGCCTGGGGGCTCGCGCTGCAAGGCCTGGAGCGATCAGCGTCCCAGCCCACCCTGCTGCCGCCGCGGCTGCAGGCCCATAAACGACGCCAGCAGCAGCTGGCCACCTTGACATGGGCAGGCTGGATGCTGGTGGCGCTGGTCCTGGCCTGTCTGCTGGGCGGAACGATCTACAAGCTGGCGCTGGGGCACTGGATCGGCCGCCAGGTGGAAAACACTGAGGCGGCTCTGCGAAAATCACAGGCGGTCGAGCTGCTGCTCCAGCAGCAGGAAATCGAATACTCCCGGATGCTGCCCGTGATCGAGCGCCACAAGAGGACCGTCGACACTTTGTCCACGCTGGCAGCCCTGCAGAAGGTGCGCCAGGGCAAGGATCTCTGGCTGGTGACGCTCGCGGATTCCTCGAGCTATTTCCGCGGCCCCGCCGTGGCCCCTTTCACCACGAACTCCCCGGATCGGCCGCATGAAGGCCCCGCCACCAACCAGACGGCTTCCGCCGGCGATTTCGTGGTCGAGCTCAATATCGCCGCGTCGGCTGGCGACCGGCAGGGCGCGTTGAAATCCCTGGTGGCCGAGCTGAAGCAGACGCCGCTCTTCCGGAACGTCGACACGCTGCCCGCCAGCCAGCGGAGCACCAACACAGCCGATCCCCGGCTCTACCTGGCCGAGCGGAATTTCGCGCTGTTCATCGATCTGACCGACCTGGAGCTGCCGCGTCCGCTGGTCCGGGCGGCGCCCAGCAAACCTCCCTCGCCGGCCGCGCCGGCCCGGGCGCCCCCGTGACATCCCCGTGCTGAAGTTCACCAACATCCTTCGGCTGCAAAAGCTCCTGCTCGCGACCACCGGCGCCCTGGCGGTTGTCTACTTTGCCGTCTTTCTTCCGGCCTCGGATCGGCTGGTCCGGCTCGGGCAATCTCTGACGGCCAACTGGGACAAGCTGGTCGAGGTCAACCTGCGCAACCGGACCCGGCTCGGCCTGGACCTCGAAACAATGACCGAGAGCCAGATTCTGGCCGAGAAATCCCTCCAGGCCAGCCAGCGATCCAACGAGCTGCTCGACGCCCGGCTGGCGCTCGAGCCCGAGGTTCGGGCGCGCCTGCAGGAGCCGTTCCAGTTCTTCGACTTCGACCAGAGCCGGCAGCAGATGATAGCCGAGCTGCGGCAGCTGGCCCAGGTGAAGAAGGTGGGGCTCGAGCCGGCGGCCCTGGCCGGCTATCCGGAATATGTGTCCGGGCGGGAGCGGCCGGCGCTGCTCTGGGCCGAGCTGGCAATCATGAACCACGCGCTGACGACGGCCGTGGCGGCGGGGCCGGCGGCGGTGAAAACAGCCCGAGCCCTCCCCATGCGCACCATCCTGGCCGGCGAGGGGAAGCGGACCCTGCTCGAGTTCCCGGTGCGCCTCGAGTGGACCGGAAGCGTGAACACGGCGGTGGTTTTTCTCCGAAGCCTGCTCCTGCGCGCCCAGGAGATGAAGGAGCTGGATCTGCCGGTGGTTTCGGCGGGCAAACCCGCCCTGTTCCTGGACCGATGGCTTTGCACGGCGGTTCCCGAAGGCAACGGCCAGGTGCGGATCGATGCCGTCGTGAGCGGTTTCGTGCTGGATCCGTCCCCGGCAGAAAGCGGCCGGCGGCCGGCGACCTGAACTCGCATGCTCACGCCACTGTCCAAACGCATCGTTCTGGCTCTCCTGATGATCCTTGTGCTGGGATATCTGGGGACCGAGGTGTGGCGCCATCTGCGGGCAGCAGCGCCGTCGCCGCCCGAGCTGCCCGGAGGCGGCGCCCTTTCGCGAATCCAGCGGCTCCGGCAACTGGATGAGACGCTTTCGCTGGGCGCGGTGACCAACCTGGCATGGGCGCCCGATCCCCGATCCCCGCTCTTCGCCAACCCCTCCCCGCCCCCGGCGCCAGCCCCGCCGCCTCCTTCCTCGGCCAAGATCGAGCTGCTCTATCAGGGCCATTACGTGACCAGCGCCGGCGAACGCCGCGCCTATGTCCAGGCCGGCGACCGGCTCGTGATCGGCCCTGCAGGAACCGAGGTCGCCGCCGGCTACGCCATCGCCGACATCGCGCTCCGCCAGCTCAAACTCAAGGACGCCGCCGGCTCGGAGCTGGTCCTCGAGTTCAACCAGAAGAAGTCCGTCGAAGTGCCGCTCAACCGCCCATGAAATCGAACGCGCCCCGAAAGGAAGTGGGGGACCTTCTGCTGGCCAGCGGCAGGATCAGCGAGAAACACCTCGAGCTGGCGCGCCGCCGCCAATCGCGCCTCAACATCCCCCAGCACCGGGCGATCGTCGATCTGAACTACGCCTCCGAGGAGGACACCTACCGCGCGCTGGCCACGCTCAACCACTTGGATTTCGTCGACCTCACGGCTCTGGATCTGGACCCGAACATCCTGGGGCTGGTGCCGGTGAAGCTGGTGCTGCACTATCGGATCATCCCCATCGCCCACCAGGGCGGGCTGCTGACCCTGGCGATCAGCGAGCCTCCCCCGCTGAACGAGCAGGGCAATCTGCGCCTGCTCCTGGGCAAACGCCTCAAGCTGGTCATCGCCCCGCCCAGCAGCATCCACTCGGTCATCAAACAAAAATACGGGCTCGGTGCGGACACGATCCAGCAGCTGCGCGAGGGGCTCAGCGGGCCCGGGATGTCCCAGGAAATCGTCCTCGACCTCCGGACCTCCGAGGAGGGGGGGGAGACGGACGCTTCCGTGGCGGCGTTCGTGGATCAGATCCTCATCGAGGCCCTCCGGCTCGACGCCACCGACGTCCACATCGAGCCCTACAACACCTGGATCCGCCTGCGCTACCGGATCGACGGCCTGCTGCAGGACGTGCCGGTCCCGGCCGGCCTGCGCCAGGTCTACGAATCCCTCGTCTCCCGCCTCAAGGTGATGGCCGGGCTCAACATCGCCGAGCGCCGCGTCCCCCAGGACGGCCGCATCGCCATGAAAACCGGCAAGGAGGAATACGCTCTCCGGGTGTCGGTCATTCCCATCAAGAACGGCGAGGCGGTCTGCCTTCGAATCCTGGGCCGGCAGAGCCTGTTCCTCGACCTGGCGCAGCTCGGCATGGAGCCGGAACAGCAGTCGATCATGGAGAACCTGACCCGCCTCTCGCAAGGGCTGGTGCTGCTGACCGGGCCGACCGGCAGCGGAAAGACCACCACCCTCTATGCCGCCCTCGCCCACGCCAACGACGTCGGCCGCAAGATCATCACGATCGAGAACCCCGTCGAATACCAGCTCGAAGGGATCTCGCAGATCCAGACCCACGATGAGATCGGCCTGACCTTCTCCAACGGCCTGCGCTCCGTGCTCCGGCACGACCCGGACGTGATCCTGATCGGCGAGATCCGGGACACCGAGACGGCGGAGATCGCCATCCGCGCCGCCCAGACGGGCCACCTGGTGTTTTCGACCCTGCACACCAACGACAGCGTCAGCGCCATCACGCGGCTCATCGAGATGAAGATCGAGCCGTTCCTGTTGGGGTCGTCCCTGGTCTGCAGCATCGCCCAGCGCCTGGCCCGGCGGATCTGCCGGCATTGCCTGGCGCCGGACCCCGCCGTGCCCGACGATTTCCGGCAGGAGATGGCCGAGACGCTCGGGATCGATCCCGGCCAGGTGCAGGCTTCGCGGGGAGCCGGCTGCGTCGAGTGCTCGCACAACGGATTTCGCGGCCGCATCGCCCTGTACGAGTTCTTCCTGGTGACCGACAAGATCGCGGAGATGCTGCAGCCGGGGATCAGGACCAGCGAGCTGCGCGAGGCCGCTGCGGGCGACGGCTGGCGATCCCTCAGATCGCAGGGCTTCCACAAGGTGCAGCACGGCTGGATCTCCGTCGCCGAGCTGCAGAGAATCACCTTGCGGATCAGCCAGATCCCCCAGCTGCAGCCCCACCTGCAGGAGGCGCACCCGGCCCAGTCCTTCCGGCACCCGGCAGGAGCATAGCACGCCGGGGCGCCTCGCCTCAGGGCTGCAGCTTGTAGCCCACCCCGTGCACGGTCACCAGGTGGCGCGGAGCCTCCGCCGAGTCCCCCAGCTTCCGGCGCAGGGAGACGATGACCTGATCCAGTGTCCGGGTCGTGCCGTAATAGTGGTAGCCCCAGACCTCGTTCAGAAGCTGGTCCCGCGAGAGCACTTCGCCCGGATGCGTGGAGAAGAACTGGAGCAGCTTCAGCTCGCGCGCGGTCAGCTCCTCCTCGATCGCGCCGCGGCGGATCTGGAACGTCCGGGGATCGATCACGGCATCGCCGATCGGGAACGGATCTCGGGCCGCGGCGGCGCCGCCGGGGGCGGAGGCCGCGCGCCGCAGCAATGCGTGGATCCGCGCCAGCAGCTCTCGAACCCCAAACGGCTTGGACAGGTAATCGTCCGCTCCCAGCTCGAGACCGACGACCTTGTCGATCTCCTGGCCCTTGGCGGTCAGCATCAGGATGGGAACCCCCACCCGATCCTGGCGAAGCCTCTTGCAGACATCGTAGCCGCTGAGGCCGGGCAGCATCACATCCAGGATGACGAGAGCGGGCCGCTCGCGGCGCACGGCCTCCTCGGCCTGGTCCCCCCGCACGCGGATCGCCACGGCGAACCCCTCGCTTTCCAGCAGCTCTTGCAGGCCCACCTGGATGTGGGGGTCGTCCTCGATAACCAGGATTTTCGGGCGGTCAGCAGGCATGGACGTTCTCGATGGCCGGGGCAGAGCCGGGCGCCGCCCGCTCCGCGCAAGGCAGCCGCAGGAGGAAACCGCTCCCGCCGCCGGGGCGCGGACGGTATTCCAGTTCGCCGCCGTGAGCGCGGGCGATCTGGCGGGCCAGCGTCAGGCCCAGACCCGATCCCTGGATCCCGCTGGCCAGCGCGTCATGGGCCCGGAAGAATTTCTCGAAGATCTTCTCCTCGCACCCGCGGGGCACCCCCAGGCCGCGATCGAGCACCTCGATCTCCACAACGCCGGGATCCGAGCCGTCCGCGACCCGGACTTCGATCTCGCGGCCATCGCCTGAGTATTTCTCGGCGTTGGAGAGCAGGTTGACCAGGATCTGAGCCAGGCCGTCCCGATCGCCCCGAACCACCCGCGGCTCCGGCGGCAGCCGGCATTCGAGGGCGAATCCGCTCGATTGCAGATGCGGACGAAACGAGTCGACCGTCTCCCGGACGATTTCCACCAGATCGCAGTCGAGGAACTGGAACTTCTTCTCTCCGCGCTCGAGGCGGGAGAAATCGAGCACGTTGTTGATCAGCCGAGCCAGGCGGCCGGCTTCGACGGTGATGATGCGGAGGTAATCGCGCTGCTTCTCGGCGCGGGTGACGCGGCCGTCGGCCAGCAGCTCGGCAAACATCCGGATCGACGTCAGCGGCGTCTTCAGCTCGTGTGAGACATTGCTCACGAAATCGGTCTTTTGGCGGGCCAGAGTCAGCTCGCGCCGCAGGTCTCGCACCACCAGCCAGCCGCCCGCAGCGATGGCCGACAGCAGGACCGCCACCAGAAGTCCCAGGGTCAGCCGGATCGAGTTGGCCGTTCGAGCCAGCTGGGCCGGATCCAGCAGGTATGCGCACACCTCCCATCGGGGCAGGATCTCGCCGATCTCGGTCGCGACGAATGGATGCCGCCAGTCGGCCTGGAAATTCGGGTGGCTCCGCGCCAGCGGACGGCCCGCCTCGTCGATCAACGCCAGGCAGACCCGGCCCCGCACGTCCGCCCGGGGCTGCGAGTCTCGGACGGCCGCCGCGAGCGGGCCGGCGCCGGGCACGACCAGGAACCGCTCCTGGAGGTCCTGGCGAAGGCGCGAGAGGGCCATCTGCGCCCCGAACACCAGCTGCGGATCCTGAGGCGATCGGCGCCAGATCCAGAGCCGCAACTGGCTGCCGACAAATCGCGCCAGCGACCCCTCCGCGGCATCGCCAATCAGATCCCGGAAATGCGCTTCCGAGGCCGCCACCCTGGAAAAGTAGTTGTCGGCGGCCTGCGGATCGTTCAAGGGGATGACCTGCCGGGGTACCGCGACGTTCTTGGCTGGAGAAGCCAAGCGTGACTGGATCGCGGCCGGCTCGCCGGACAGGATCGCCTGAGGGCCAGGCCCGCCCATCTGCCGCATGGTCTGCTGGACCTCGGCCAGCTGGCTGTAGTTGACGCTCTTGGGATTGTTATACACCTCGAGCGTGCCCCGGTTGCTGAAAAACAAATCGTTCTCGGCCAGGAATTGCCTCGATCGAGCCCCGGCCGGCGGCGCAGGCGACAGAATCGCGCCTTCGAGCGAGACGACAAACCCCACCTCGGCCCATGGCCAGATGTCGGGCAGATGCTGGTCGAAGACCGCCGCCACGGCCGATGCCGGCTGGCCCGCCAGCATCGCCTCGACTTGAAGACCAAACTCGCGCTGGTGTTCGGCCAGGCGGCCTTGGATGTCGCGGGCGATGGCAAGCACCTCGCTCTGGCACAGAAGGACCTGCTGGCGCTCCAGCAGGAACTGCTGGTCCCGCAATGACCGAACCGCCAGCCAGGCCAGGACCAGGCTGGGCCCGAAGACCGAAAGCACGAAAATGGTCGCAACCTTGCGCATCGGCTATCAGGAAATCATGGGGCCTTTTCCTCACGCCGTCCAGCGCATGTTCCCGGCCAGGGCGCGGCCTCGAACCCGCCGCCATCCTTTCCTCGCATCACTCCTGCATCCTGCCATCAGGCCGAGCCCAAGATGTCATGGGATTGTCTGGCGGAAGTAAAAAATTTGCGAGACACCGCAGACCTTCGAGCGTGCGTCGAGGCCCGAAACGCACATCGATCCCGCACGCTCCGAGATCCGCTGACCCTCAGGGTCTGCGCAAAGATTTTTGCACAGACCCTTAAAGGTTTGGATGACGGGCCAATGCACGACCTGCGAGCGCGCCGAAGATGAACCCGCCAATATGAGCCCACCAGGCGATGCCCCCCGCATCGGATGCCCTGCTCACCAGGCTCAGGGTCCCATTGTAAAACTGCAGGATGAACCACAGCAGGAGAAAGAAGACCGCCGGCACCCGGAAGAAGGGGCCCAGAAAGAACGGCGGGATCAACACCGTCACATCCGCCCGGGGATAGAACCGGAAATAAGCCCCCATCACAGCGGCCACAGCCCCGCTGGCGCCAATGGTCGGGACGGCCGAGCTGGCGTTGGTGACGATGTGGAGCAACGACGCACAGGCGCCCCCGCTCACGTAAAGGAGGATGTAGCGAAACCGCCCCAGACGATCCTCGACGTTGTCCCCAAACACCCAGAGGGTCCACATGTTCCCCAGCAGATGGAGCCAGCCCCCGTGAAGAAACATCGAGCTCACGAACGGAATCGCTTGCTGGACCGGGTGAAAAAGCCGGAGGAGATCCGGATCCGTGTAGCGGACGGGCACAATGCCGTAAAGGAACAGATACTCGGGCAACCGCCTGCCCCACGCCAGCTCATCCAGGAACACCAGCAGGTTGATCCCGATCAGGACGACGGTGAACACCGGGTATCGGCGCGCCACAATATCGTCGCGAAGCGGCAGCATAACCCCTGCACCTTTGGCCAAACCGACAACTGGCTCAAGCCTTTTCGCCCCGCGACACGCGCCCCGGCGCGGCTCGAGAGAATGCCCTCCCCGCTCGCAGTGGCAGCCGCCGCCCCACCAGCGGTGCGGCGCCCCGTCCAACGATGCGATGGACCGGGCCGCCGCCCTTCCTCGCCCGAGGGCGCCGCGCTCAGCCCAGCCGGCGGTTGACCTCGTCCCAATCGACGCAGTTCATGAACTCATCGATGTAGGCGCCACGGTTGGTGTAGAAGTCGGCGTAATAGGCGTGCTCGTACGTGTCCAGGGCGAGGATGGGCTTGACGCCCCAAACGAGATAGGAGTTCTGCCCGTCGCCCAAATAATTGAAGAGCAAGCCGGTCTGGGGATCGTATCCGGTCCATGCCCACCCGCGGGCGGAGATGGCCGTGGCCTTGAGATCCTTCCGATAGGCTTCGAAACTGCCGAAGCTGCGCTGGATCAGATCGGCCACCTTGCCGGTGGCAGGCCCGCCGGCGCCGCCCATGACGGAGAAATAGATCTCGTGGTTGACCACACCCCCCAGTGCGAAGGTGAAATCCACCTTCAGCGAGCGCAGGGTGCTGAAGATCTGGTTGGCATGGGCGGGATTGGCCGGATCCAAAACCTTCGACACCTCTTCGATCTCCTTGAGGATCGCGTTGGTCTTGTTCACATAACCGGTGTAGAGCTTCAGATGCTCTTCGTGGGTCTTGTCCGAAATCCGCCCGGTTTTGCCTTTGACCTTGGCCAGCAAGGCCTCCTGTTTGTTCGCGTATTGATGTGCCATATTCGTTGTTCGATCGATTGTGGATCGGTCCGCCCGCGCCGCCGGAGGGCGACCCCGCCAGCGATCCTCACGTCGGCTAGTATATCCATAAACGCTCGATGCGCAAATGGACGTCTCACGGCCCGGCCGGAGGACCGGGAAAAAATGCGAGAGGCGGCCGGCCGCTTATCGGCCCAGCCAGCGGCGTCCGATGGCCCCGGCGAAAAGCAACAGACCCACCGCGCCGAATGCCGCAGGCTCCGGCACCGGATTGACCGTCGTGATCATTGCGAAGGGGACGTTGTTCACGTTCGGAAAACCGAGGCTGAAGGGCAAAACCAATGGCAAGGGGGTGGCGTTGGGATTGGCCCCCAATGTGCCGTCGCCGTTGTCAACCATATACGCCGCCCGAGGGGGCGTCATGATGCGGACGACCGGATCGCTTCGAGCCGGGCGATGCCCTTTTCCGAATCGATGAGCTCGGCGGCCAGATCCCATCCCTCGCGGAGGGTTTGGACTCGGCCAGCCACCTCGAGGGCAGCGGCGGCGTTGAGGAGGACGGCGTCGCGTTTGGGGCCGCGGTCCCGCCCATCGAGGATGGCGAGGATGATGGCGGCGTTGGCCGCGCTGTCGCCGCCCGCCAGGTCGGACAGGCGCGCTGGCTGGATCGGGAGCGAATCCGGCTCGAGCTGGCTCTCGCGAAAGCCCTGTTCGGGATCGAAACCGGCGAGCCGGGTGGGGCCGATCGTGGACAGCTCGTCGAGCCAGGAGCCCTCGGCCTGCCCGCTGACGACGAGCGCCCTGCGGAGACCAAGCTGCTGAAGCACGCGCGCGACGGGCGCCTGGAGCGCTGGCTCCGGAATGCCGATGAGCTGGCAGTCCGGCCGCGCCGGGTTCAGGAGCGGCCCCAGGAAATTGAAGAGCGTGCGCTGGCAGCGGGCCGCGCACAGGCGCCGAGCCGGGGCGATGTGCTGGAATGCCGGGTGATACTGCGGCGCGAAAAGAAATGCGAACCGATGTTCCCGCAGCGAGCGTGCGGCAGCTTCCGGGGCGAGGCGGGTTGGGACGCCGAGGGCCTCGAGCACGTCGGCGCTTCCGGCCCGGGAGGTGATGGCCCGGTTGCCGTGCTTGGCAACGGCAACGCCGGCCGCCGCCACGAGCAGGGCGACCGTTGTGGAAATATTGAACGTGCCGAGCCGGTCTCCACCCGTGCCGCAGACATCCAGGATCGGACCCGCCCGCGTCACATCGTCCAGGGGCACGGGCAGCGCCATCCCGCGGAGCGCCCGGGCAAAGGCGGCAATCTCGCCGATAGACTCCCCTTTGCGGGCAAGCGCCATGAGGAAATCGGCCTTGATCTCGGCCGGCACTCTCTCGCTGGCCAGCTCCCTCACCGCATCGCGCACCTGCTCGACAGTCAGATCGACGCCCGCCCCTACTTGCCGCGTCAGATTCTCGATCACCCCGCCATCCTAGCCGCACGGCTCGGGATTCGCCATACAATTGGAGGCTCGAACAGACGCCATCGCGGACGCCGGGGCGGGATCGCCGCCTTCCGAAGAGCTTCCGCATTCGCCATTGCGGCGGGGCAGCCTTTGCCGGAATATGGAAGGCGACGAATGAACCGGCGGGGGCCGACAACGGCGGAGGTGGTTGGGGCGCGCGATCCCGGAGAACGGGCCCGCGCGGTCGCCCGGGCGGCAGAGCTGCTGCGACAGGGCGAGGCCGTGGCTTTGCCCACCGAAACGGTCTATGGGCTGGCAGCCGATGCCACACGCGCCGACGCCGTCGCCCGCCTCTTCGAGCTCAAAGGACGCCCGGGGCGGAATCCGATCATCGTGCATGTCGTAGGAGTCGAGATGGCGCGGCGGTGCGCAGCCGAATGGCCCAGGACGGCGGACCGGCTGGCCCGGGCGTTCTGGCCTGGGCCCCTGACGATGGTCCTGCCGAGATCGCCGATCATTCCCGATGCGGTCACCGGAGGCGGACCGACCGTGGGCCTGCGCTGGCCTGCCCATCCCGTCATGCAGGAGGTGATCCAGGCGTGCGGGTTTCCGCTCGCAGCCCCCAGCGCCAATCCTTCCCAGGCCCTCTCCCCAACCTCCGCTGAACACGTCGTCAAGTCCATGGGCCATCAGCTCCGGCTCATCGTGGACGGCGGGCCGTGCCCCGTCGGGATCGAATCGACGGTCGTCGACCTGACCGCGCATCCGCCCCGGCTCCTGCGGCCCGGCATCGTTTCGACCGCTGCACTCGAAGCAGTGATCGGAGCCGTCGACGATCCCCCGAGAGAAGGGGCCCCGGCCGATGACGGCGTCCATCCGCTGCACAGCCCCGGTCAGATGCTAAAACATTACGCGCCCCGCAGCCCCCTGGCAGTCTGGAGCTGGCAGGACGTCTCCGACCTGGCCCGGCGGCTGGCCAGCCAGGGTCTGAGCCCGAGCCGGACCATCCTGCTGATCCAGCGGCAAATGCCAGCCGCCGGCCGATGGCTGGCGATTCGTCAGCTGCCTCATGACCCCGCCTCCTTCGCACGGGCTCTGTACGCCGAACTGCACCAAAGCGATGATCTCGATCCGGACCTCATCGTCGTGGAAGCGCCTCCTTCGATTCCTGCCTGGCAGGCCATATGGGACCGGCTGCGCCGGGCCTCTGCCAAGTAGCTCCAGCCATTGATCGGCTCGCAATTCAAAGGTTCCGATCCAACAACGCAAAGCATAGGATTCGATCCCGCTTGCCGGCTTTTTGCGCCATTATGACCCTTAAGAATCTGCAAATAGCGACATTCTGTCACTTAAGGCAACTGATCAAAGAAAGCAACTAGTGCCGATTATGAGGAGTAAATATTTGTTTATCAATGTATTATAGTCAAGAGATGCGATTGGCATCTGAATTGCTGGGTGTGAAGGCCGTTGGGAGCGACTATGGCAAAAGCTGAAAAAGTTTTGGGGATTGATTTGGGAACCACGAACTCCTGCATGGCGGCCATGGAGGGAGGAGAGCCCGTGGTCCTGGAAAACTCGGAGGGGCGCCGGACGACCCCATCCGTGGTGGCATTTGCGAAGTCGGGGGAGCGGTTGGTGGGGGAATCGGCCAAGCGCCAGGCGGTCACCAACTCGCGCAACACGATCTACTCGATCAAGCGTTTCATGGGGCGCAAGTTCGAGGAGGTGCAGGAGGAGGCCAAGCGGATGCCTTACAAGGTCGTTCGCGCGGCCAACGGCGATGCGGCGGTCGAGGTCGAAGTCGACGGCAAGCCCCGCGTGTTCAGCCCCCCCGAGATTTCGGCCATGATCCTGGCCAAGCTGAAGGCCGACGCCGAGATGCGGCTGGGCGAGAAGATCACACAGGCCGTGGTGACCGTGCCCGCCTACTTCAACGATTCGCAGCGGCAGGCGACCAAGGATGCCGGGCGCATTGCCGGGCTCGAGGTCCTGCGGATCATCAATGAGCCCACCGCCGCTTCCCTCGCCTACGGCCTCGACAAGAAGAAGGACGAGAAGATCGCCGTCTACGACCTCGGCGGCGGCACGTTCGACATCTCCGTCCTCGAGATCGGGGATGGTGTCTTCGAGGTCAAAGCCACCAACGGCGACACGCACCTGGGCGGCGACGACTGGGACGCCCGGATCATGGATTGGATCCTGAACGAATTCAAGCGCGACCACGGGATGGATTTGCGCAAGCAGCCGGATGCTCTTCAGCGGATCAAGGAAGAGGCCGAGAAGGCCAAGATCGCCCTCTCCAGCGCCCAGGAATACGAGATCAACCTTCCGTTCATCACCGCCGACGCCTCGGGGCCCAAGCATATCGCGACGAAGCTGACCCGGGCCAGAATGGAGCAGCTCTGCGATGACCTGTTCGAGCGCACGGTCGGTCCCGTGCGGAGCTGCCTGAAGGACGCGGGGCTGCCGGCGGACAAGATTGACGAGCTGGTTCTGGTGGGCGGGATGACCCGGATGCCGCGGGTGGTCGAGACCTCGCGGTCCCTGGTCAACAAGACGCCGCACCAGGGAGTGAATCCGGACGAGGTCGTGGCGGTCGGAGCGGCCATCCAGGGAGGGGTGCTCAAGGGGCAGGTCGAGGACGTTCTCCTGCTCGATGTGACGCCGCTGTCCCTCGGCATCGAGACGCTCGGAGGGGTGCTGACCCGGCTGATCGAGCGGAACACGACGATCCCCACCCGGAAATCGGAGATCTTCTCGACCGCCTCGGACAACCAGCCCAGCGTCGAGATCCACGTCCTCCAGGGCGAACGCCCGCTGGCGCGGGACAACAAAACCATCGGCCGGTTCCACCTCACCGATATCCCGCCCGCTCCCCGCGGCGTCCCCCAGATCGAGGTCACGTTCGACATCGACGCCAACGGGATCCTGCACGTCAGCGCCAAGGACCTCGGCACGGGCAAGGAGCAGAAGATCACCATCAGCGCCAGCAGCGGCCTTTCGAAGGACGAGATCGAGGGCATGCGGCGCGAAGCCGAGGAGCATGCGGCCGAGGACAAGCAGCACCGCGAGGAGATCGAGGTGCGCAACGAGGCCGACTCGGCAGTGTACCGCTCGGAGAAGATGCTCCGGGACAGCGCCGACAAGATCCCGGCGGCGGACAAGAGCCGGATCGAAAGCGCGGTCGAGGCGGTCAAGTCCGCGCTAAAAGGGTCGGACACGGCGGCGATCCGGTCGGCCAGCGAGCAGCTCAACCAGGCCTGGCAGGCCGTCTCCTCGGAGCTCTACCGGGCGGCCTCCGAAAAGGCGCGCGCCGGCAAGCCCAAGCCGGCCGATGAACCGCCCAAGGGCGAGCAGGCCAAGAGCGGCGCCGACAACGGCCCGATCATCGACGCTGAGGTGGTCGATGATTCCGAGAAATGACGACGATGCGGCCCGGGGCCGGCGCGGGGTCGCGCAGCCCGGGGCCGCGCCAAACCATTTAACCATGAGATGCCCTCCGCCGCGCGGGTGCGCGGGCGGGCGGCTGGCAGGTTAAAGCAACCAACAACCACGGAAAATCATACATTATGGCCATGAACCTTAAACCGCTCGGCGATCGGGTCCTCGTGGAACCGGTCGAAGAGAAGGAAACCAAGAAAGGTGGAATCATCATCCCCGATTCCGCCAAGGAAAAACCGACCGAAGCCGTTGTGGTGGCTCTGGGCACCGGAAAGACGGACGAGGACGGCAAGAAAGTGCCGTTCGAGGTGAAGAAGGGCGACCGCGTGCTCATCAGCAAGTACGGCGGCACCGAGGTCAAGGTCGAAGGCAAAGAATACAAGCTGCTGAACAGCGACGACATTTTAGCCATCATCGAATAACCCCGACCCACCAACCAGGAGTACCATCAGGAGCATTATCATATGGCAGCCAAACAATTGATTTTCGAAGAAGCCGCCCGGCAGGCCTTGCTGCGCGGTGTCCAACAGCTCTCGCGCGCCGTCAAGGCGACCTTGGGCCCCAAGGGCCGCAATGTCGTTCTGGACAAGAAGTTCGGCTCCCCGACTGTCACCAAGGACGGCGTGACGGTCGCCAAGGAGATCGAGCTCAAGGATCCCTATGAAAACATGGGCGCCCAGATGGTCCGCGAGGTCGCCAGCAAGACCAGCGACGCCGCGGGCGACGGCACCACCACCGCCACCGTTTTGGCCGAGGCCATCTTCCAGGCCGGCTTGAAGAACGTCACCGCCGGAGCCAACCCCATCAGCCTGCAGCGCGGCATCCTCAAGGCCGTCGAGGCCGCCGTGGACCAGCTCGCCAAGATCTCCAAGAAGGTCAAGGACAAGGAGGAGATCAAGCAGGTCGCCACCGTGTCCGCCAACTGGGACACCACCATCGGCGAGATCATCGCCGACGCCATGGACAAGGTCGGCAAGGACGGCACCATCACGGTCGAAGAGGCCAAGTCGATCGAGACCACGCTCGAGGTTGTCGAAGGCATGCAGTTCGACAAAGGGTACCTCTCGCCCTACTTCATCACCAACGCGGAGACGATGGAGGCCCGGCTCGAGGACGCCTACATCCTCGTGTTCGAGAAGAAGATCAGCAGCCTGAAAGACCTCCTGCCGCTGCTCGAGAAGGTCGCCAAGATCGGCAAGCCGCTGCTCCTCATCGCCGAGGAGGTCGAGGGCGAGGCCCTGGCCACCCTCGTGGTCAACAAGCTGCGCGGCACCCTCAATGTCTGCGCCGTCAAGGCCCCCGGGTTCGGCGACCGCCGCAAGGCCATGCTCGAGGACATCGCCATCCTCACCGGCGGCAAGTGCATCACCGAAGACCTCGGCATCAAGCTCGAGAACGTCACGCTCGATGACCTGGGCCGCGCCAAGTCGATCGTCGTCGAGAAGGAGAACACGACCATTGTCGAGGGCCATGGCAAATCGTCCGACATCCAGGGCCGCGTCAACCAGATCCGCCGCCAGATCGAGGAGACCACCTCCGATTACGACCGCGAGAAGCTCCAGGAGCGGCTCGCCAAGCTCGCCGGCGGCGTGGCCGTCATCAACGTCGGCGCCGCCACCGAGACCGAGATGAAGGAGAAGAAAGCCCGCGTCGAGGACGCCCTCCATGCGACCCGCGCGGCGGTCGAGGAAGGGATCGTTCCCGGCGGCGGCGTGGCCCTGCTGCGCTGCCTCAGCGCCATCGAGGCCACCAAGCTCGAAGGCGATGAGATGATCGGCGCCGATATCGTGAAGCGATCCATCGAGGAGCCGCTCCGCGCCCTGGCCGACAACGCCGGCGTCGAAGGCTCCGTGGTGGTCCAGGAGGTCAAGCGCCGCAAGGGCAACGACGGCTACAACGTCGCTACCGGCAACTACGAGGATCTCGTGAAGGCCGGCGTGGTCGATCCCAAGAAGGTCACCCGGATCGCCCTGCAGAACGCGGCGTCCATCGCCGGGCTCCTGCTCACGACCGAATGCCTCATCACCGAGATTCCGGAGAAGGAAAAACCTGCTCCGGCCGGCGGCGGCGGCGGCGGTATGGGCGGCATGGACTACTGATCGTTCCGCACCGCAGGATCCGAAGAATTCCAGGGGCTGGCCACGGGGCCAGCCCTTTTTCGTTGTGCGCCCGGCAGGGCGCAGCGAAGGGCTTGTCGATGGCCCGCTCGACGGTTTACTTTCCCGTTCATGAAACGCGATGCTCTCCGATGGGTCCGCCGATGCGCCGCGGCGGCGCCCCTGGCCGCGATCCGGCTCGGCGCTGCCCAGCCCGCCCGCCTCGATCCGGCCGCACCCGGCATGGAGGCCGCCGGAGCCCCGTCCGCCCCCGCGGTTTCGTCGGTTTGGATCTTTGGCTTGGACCGGGTATCCTGGCTGAGTTACGAGCTGCTTGGAAACCCCCTCTACCGCTGGCTGGCATCGGCCTGCTACATCCTGCTGGCGTTCTACCTGGCCAAGCTGGTGGACCGGATCGCGCGCCGCTGGCTCGGGCGGTGGGCGGCGCGCACGCGCACCTCGCTGGACGATCTCCTGATCCAGCTGCTCGCGGGACCGGTCAAGGTGGTCTGTTTCGTGGTTCTGCTGCACATCGGGTTGAACCTGTTCACATGGCCGGAGTGGATCAACCGTTACCTCTCGATGGGACTGAAGCTGGTGGTGGCCGGATCGCTCACCTACGTGACGCTCAAGCTGGTGGACGTGCTCCTGGACTTCTGGCAGCGGCGGTCGGTGGCCGCCTCCGACCGCCTGTTCGCCGACCACCTGTTCCCGGTGATCCGCCGGAGCCTCAAGGGGTTCATCGTCGTGGTGGCGGTGCTTCTGACGACGCAGAACCTGGGGATGAACATCACTAGCCTGCTGGCCTCGCTGTCGATCGGCGGCCTCGCCGTCGGACTGGCCGCCCAGGACACGCTCAGCAACCTCTTCGGCGCCGTCGCCGTCTACCTCGATAAGCCCTTCCAGATCGGCGATCGGATCCGCCTCGAAAACGTCGATGGCGTGGTCGAGGGCATCGGCCTGCGCAGCACCCGGGTCCGGAATCTGGATGGGCATCTCATCACCGTCCCCAACAAGACAATGGGCAGCGCGATCATCGTCAACATCACCCGCCGCCCCAACATCCGGATCATCCAGGAGATCGGGATCACGTATGACACTCCCGCCGAGCGGGTGAAGATGGCGCAGCAGATTCTGGCCGAAGTCTACCGCGGCCATCCGATGACCCATGACGTCTGGATCACCTTCAATCGCTTCGCCGATTCGTCGCTGAATTTCGAAGTGGTGTACTGGTGGAAAAACACGGACTACAAGGCCTTCCTGGACGCGCTCGGCGAGATGAACCTGGCCATCAAGGATCGGTTCGATCGCGCCGGGATCGGTTTCGCCTTCCCCACGCGAACGCTCTATGTCAAGCAGGACTCCGAATGGAAGGTCGACAGGGGGGTGAATACCGGGGGGCCTCCGGGAGTCCATTAGTCGGATGACCAGCGGCAGATGGCGCTGGAGTGGATTGGGGCTGGCGCGGCGGGCTGCCTCTGGTAAGCTGACGGTGAAATCCGAATGGCCGGCTACCGGTCGGCCCCAAGATTATGCAAACGATTCTCTCCCGGCTCGGCCTGACGATGGCAGGCGTTTGTGTGGTTGCCTGCGGCTGTGCCAGCGACAAGTCCGGCACGCAACAGGCAGTCTCGCCTCCGATCTCGAGCCAGACCGTTGTCGTGGCTCCCGCGCCGGTGGCGCCGGCCGCGGTTGTTCCCCCCCCCGCTCCCTCGGCCGAGGCCCTCGACGCGAATGCCCCGCTGGCAGTCCAAACCCTGCCCGCCACGGTGGCGCCGCTCTCGTCCCCCGTCCAGGAGGTCGCCCGCCTGGCACAGTCCGGCGTCGAAGAATCCGTCATGCTGGCCTACGCGGCCAATCTGGCGGTTGCATCCGAGCCCACGGCCGAGGAGCTGGTCTACCTCCATGACCTGGGAACTCCGGCGTCGGTCACCACGGTCCTGATCCAGCGCGGGCGGGACGCCCGGGCCGCATCCCCGGCAGCAGCAGTTGCGCAAGCTCCGGTGGTCGTTCCTGCGCCCGTCCCCGCCGTGGCGGAGGCCCCCGCCGCCGCTCTGGCCGCCGCGGCCGCTCAGCCGCAGGTGGTCTACACAACACCCCCGGCAACTTCCGTGGCATCCGAGTTTTACACAACCCTTTCGCCGTACGGAACCTGGATGGACATCCCGGGCTACGGCTGGTCTTGGAGACCGACCGTGGCGATCGCCGCGCCCGAGTGGCGGCCGTATTGCGACGCAGGACGATGGTATTACACCGATGCCGGGTGGTATTGGCAGTCGGATTATTCGTGGGGATGGGCTCCATTCCATTATGGGCGATGGTGGCGCCACGCCCATTACGGCTGGCTTTGGTGGCCGGATCGGGTGTGGGGGCCGTCCTGGGTCTTCTGGCGAACTCATCCGTCCTACTGCGGCTGGGCGCCCCTGCCTCCCATGTCGTATTACAGCCCGCACGGGTTCACCTATCTCGGGGTGAGCTACGGCTGGGGATTCGATTTCGGGATCGCTGCATTCTCGTTCACTTTCGTCGACCACGGCCATCTCTGGGACCATCACCCCCGGCGCTATTGCCTCTCGGGGCCGCGGGTTCATGACGTCTATCGCGGCTCGAGGGTGGTCAACGACTTCGCCGAGGGACCCCGCCGGGACATCGTGCACAATCGGGGGATCGATCCCAATCGCCTGCCCGGCCCGGCCCGGTCCGAGATTCGCAAGGCCGCCCTGCGCGACATGCCGGCCTCTCCGGGCCGCTCCGTCAAGCCCGATGTCCCCGAAAGACAAGGCGGATCGACTGTCATCCACCGGGCGCGGCTCCCGGAAGCCTCGGGCAGCCGCCCGGCTTCCATGGCCGGCGGGGGCGCACCCTCGCGCGGTGCCCCTTCGGCATCCCGGACGCAGGATGCCAGGCCCATCCCCACCATGCCCGCGGTCCCCTCAACCCGGTCGGCGGGCACAACCCGGACCGAGGCATCGCGCAGCACCCCCGCGGCATCGACCCGGCGCCCTGTCGAGACCCGTTCCTCGACACCGCCGGTCTCCTCGGCAGCCCCTGCTCCCGCGGCGACCGCACCCGCCAGATCCTCGAGCACCCCGCCACCCGCCTCGTCGCGATCGGAGGTCTCGAAGACGCCTGCAATCCAATCGCCCCCGGTCAGGACCGTCCAGCCCCCTCGCACCACCCCGTCGGCCCCCTCAACACGGTCGACGCCTCCGTCGACCACACCACGCCGCACTCTTGCGCCAACTACAACCCCAACACAGCCGTCGGCCGCTCCCTCGGCCTCGTATCGGATGGATTCGAGCAAGCCGGCGGTGGAATATCGATCGACGCCGAGCGTGACAGCGCCTCGAGCTGCGTCTCCGGCGCCCGCCGTCCGCTCCTCCCCGCCCGCGGCATTGCCCAGCATATCCGTGCCGGCTCGCACGCCCGTTTCGGCGCCAAGCACGTCCTACTCGACACCCCGGATCGAGCCGCGCGCGATTGCCCCGTCACTCCCCGCCACGGTCGCGCCGGTGTCCCGTCCTGCCGTGACGGCCCCGCGTCCGAGCGTGGCGCCGGCGCCGGTGAGGATTCAGCCGGTGGCCCCGGCGGCGGCCCCTCGAGCCGTGCAATCGGCCCCTGCTCGAGTGAGCGCTCCCTCGGCAAACGTGAGTGTCCGGCCGGCGATGGTTTCCCGGCCAGCGCCGGCGCCCGCAGGCCAGCCATCGAATGGGAGCGATCCCAAGCGCAATGACTAGAGTGCGGCACGGGCGCCAGCAGCCGCCCCGGGAGGCGCGGCCGAGACCGAGCGACGCTCCGGTCCGGCCAGCCGCGCCGCCGTCGAGTCCGGATCTTCAGCGGCCATGATGAAAACGATGTTGCGATCGGATCGATCTCCCGTGCTGCGCCGTGCGGGAGTGGCGGCTCTTGGGTTGTGGCTGGGCTTGGTGGCCGCCTGCTCCGCGCTGGCTCAGACCAACGATCTTGTGGTCCTATACTCGACCGGGTTCGAGGTTTCGGAGGGATTCGATCCGGATTACACCCTCGTCGGGCAAGGGGGCTGGCTGGGGTACGGCACGGGCGGCAACGGCATGGTCAGCAATGCCTTTGTCGGTGAAGGCCAGCAGGCGTTCATCGGCTACAACCCGCCCGAAGACACCAACGATTTCCTGAATGTGTGGCGTCCGGCCACCTTCACGCCCGCCAGCGGCGAGCCAGCCCGCGCGCGCTTCTCCGTCTGGATGGCGATCGTTGACTCGTCCAACGACAGCTACGACGATTTCCGCTGGAGCGTTTACAACACCAATGAGCATCGGCTGTTCAGCTTGGACTTCGACAACTCGACCTGGGACATATCGTATCTGCTCGATGACGAGCAGGGCGAGTTCGTCTCGACCGGCCAGTACTTCACCAACAGCGTGCTCTACGAGCTGACGATCGAGATGGACTTCGCGGCCAATCGCTGGCAGGCGAGCCTGGATGGCGAGCCCCTCACGGCGAGCCTCCCCATCACCACCCAGGACCGCCCATTGAATCTCGGCGACGTCGATGCGGTGTGGGCAATCCGAAACAATCAAGCCCCCGGAGACAATTACATGCTGTTCGACCGCTACCGCATCGAAGTCAGCGGCCCGCCCGCAGCCCGGCCCCGCCTCGAGGCGGTGGGGAGGCTGAGCGGCAGCCAGTTCCTCCTGCGCGTCCTTGGGCAGGCCAGCCAGCTGGTGGTCCTCGAGGCCTCCGCCGCCTTGCCATCCAGCCATTGGACAGCGATCGAGACCAACACGATCCCCGCCAGCGGCGAGTGGCTCTGCCTGGACCCCGGCGCGGGCGGCCACCCGCAACGCTTTTATCGCGCGCGCGCCGCCGGGCCGGAGTAGGACGCAGGGCGGCCATGTTGATCCTCTTTCACAAGCCCTGCGGCGTGCTGTCACGATTCACCGCCGACGGCTCTCGAAACCGGGCGCTGGCCGAGTTCGGCCTCCCGGCCGGGGTGTATCCGATCGGGCGGCTCGATGCGGATTCGGAGGGATTGCTGCTGTTGAGCGACGATCCGCGATGGGTCCGCTGGCTCCTGGATCCGGCGCGCGGCCACGAGCGGGTCTATTGGGCCCAGGTCGAGCGCATTCCCTCAGCCGACGCGCTCGATCGGCTCGCCCGAGGCGTGCGAATCCAGGATTACCGTACGCGGCCGTGCCGCGCCTGGCGACTCGATCCGCCCCCCAAGGTCCCTCCCCGCCTGCCTCCGATTCGCTTCCGGAAGAACGTGCCCGATTGCTGGATCGCGCTCGCGTTGAAGGAAGGCCGCAACCGGCAGGTCCGCCATATGACCGCGGCCATTGGCCATCCAACCCTTCGGCTGATCCGGGTTCGAGTCGGCCCCTGGGAGCTGGCTGACCTGCAGCCCGGGCAGTGGAGGCAGATATCTCCCGAGTCTGAGCCCCAGGGTGATTAGCCCCGGCGCGGGCGGCCCGCGGGATTCTGCGGGCCGGCATCCTCAGCCCGCCGTTGCCGACCGATGCCGCCCGGTGTCGCCGCGGAGGCCCTCGAGGATCATCTCCGCCGTGCGCGCCACCGCGCCGCGGTTGGATTCGACGACGGCTTGGGCGCGTTCGCCCAGGATCTGGCAGCGCCGTGGATCGGCCAGCAATTCCCCCAATACTCGCTCGAGTTCGGCGGCGTCCCGGACCTGGACGGCCCCTCCCCCTTGGAGGAAGGCCTGCGCGATCGCAGCGAAGTTCTCCATGTGCGGCCCGAACACCATGGCCTTGCCCAGCCCGCCCGGCTCGATCGGGTTTTGCCCGCCCTCGGCCGTGAGGCTCTTGCCGACAAACACCAGATCGGCTGCCGCGTAAAACCGGGTCAGCTCGCCGGTCGTGTCCACCAGCAGGCAGGAGAGCGGGCCATGCGCCGGGCGCGGCGGGTCCCCAATCTCGGTGCGGCGGACGAATCGGACTCCTCGGGCCGCCAGCTCGCGGCTGACGTCGCCCCCCCGCTCAAAATGCCGCGGCACCAGCACGAGGAAGAGATCCGGAAACCGCCCCCGGAGTCGGCCGCATGCCTCGGCCAAAATCGCCTCCTCCCCCGCATGCGTGCTGCCGGCAACGAGGATCGGGGCGCCGGGCGCAACCCCCAACGCACGCAGCAAGGCCGGCGCATCCACGCCAGGGCGCATCGGCCGGCATGCCGCATCGAACTTCAAATTCCCGGTGATGCGCAGGGCAGCGTCCCGTACGCCCAGCGCGCGCAGCCGCTCCGCATCAGCCCGGTTCTGGACCCCCACGCCGCGGAATCCGGCGAACAAGGGGCGGAAGAGCGGGCCGAATCTGCCGTAGCGGCGGGACGACCGGTCCGACATCCGGGCGTTCACCAGAAACGCGGGCACGCCGCGGTCCGCCAGCTCCCAGAGAAAGTTGGGCCAGATCTCGGCCTCGAGCAGAATGAACGCCTGGGGAGGAAATGCAGCCAGCGCCCGCCGGACGCAAGAGCGCCAGTCGATGGGATAATAGATTCGATCGACATCCGGCGGCAGCTTGCGCTCGAGCTCGGCCATGCCCGTGGTCGTGGTGGTGGACATCAGCCACGCGCGATCCGGGAGCCGCTCGCGCAGCGTCTCGAGCAGAGCCAGGGCCACATTGACTTCGCCCACGCTGACGGCGTGCATCCAGACCAGGGGCGGGCGCGACGGCCGCCTCTTCAGCAATTCGCCATAGCGGCCCCAGCGCTGGCCGAACCCGCTCCGCCAGCCCCCCCGGCGAACCAGCCGCAAAAAATAGTAGGGCGACAGCGCCAGGAAGCCGCCCGCAAACACCGCGTTATAGCATGCGCGCACGCCGTTCATCCGCGCCGGGCACCCCCGGCTGCCTAGTTCTGGCATAAATGAACTTCGGCTGACAGCGCGAATTTGCAGGCCCGGCCCCCAGATCGAGATAATAGGGTCATCTAAATAGTTGACATATGTGTTCACGTCTCCGTGACAAACCCTCGCTGTTCACCGGGACATTTCTTCATGGCTGACCTCCATCGTTTCACCTTTGTCTCCGCCGCGGGCCGACTTCGCCTGCCTCCAGCACCCATAACGAGTAGGTGATCGTGGTTCCCCATCCGCACAAACGGTGTGAACCTGCACCCCAGAACCTTCCGGTGGTCCCCCCCGCCTGCCCCACACATGCCGTCGACCAAGGTCCTATAGGAACCGCATGCCCCGACGGCGCTCCCGTTGGATGACTTTCGATCGGGCGCTGGACCATCTGATGCGCAGCGATTGCGCCCTGCCAACCGTTTCGTCCCCTTCGCTTCATATGTCAACTATTGCCAAACAAAACCGAAAAACGCTGCGTAAGTAGCTGGCCATCAGTTGTGCAGCTTTGGACTCATAACCTGAAGGTCGCTGGTTCAAATCCAGCCCCCGCAACCAATTTCAAGCCCCTGCAAGCCTGGCTCGCAGGGGTTTATTGCTTTTCGTTGCCAAACCGGCAAGCCCATGCAATCCCCTGCCATTTAGGGCCTTCCTATGCCCGATAACCAAACATTCGCCAAACATTTTGCCCCCCGAAAACAGCCTGAAGAGCCCAGGTTCAAGTTGAGCGGCGAGAACGGCCTGAGAAGCCCACCGTCGAACAGGCAGGCTGCAATGGCCGCCACCGGGGTCTTCCAGCAGCGCCTCTCGCCGGTGCCTCGAAGCGAGACTTGCTGGGAGCGTTGTGCGGCGCGGGTCTTCTTCAACGCCGGCGGTAAGGAGGTATGTCCGGGCCGGGCGCGGTTCCGCAGTCCGTCGAACTCCGGGCGCAAGCCTCCACCAGGATTCCTACACCGTTCCGATAGCCGGTGCGGTATCCTTCCTATGAATGAATCGCCTTGTCCCTGTTTTGCGCCTTCGATAAGCTCCCCCGCAGCATGACAACGAACTGCTGAAGGCGACCTGCATGACGCTTCATTGCTGACCAGCAAACCGCGCATCGCATGGAAGCCCACGTCAAGACCGTCCGTGAGATTCTCCATTCCGGAGACCAGTTTCTCGTTCCCTTCTTCCAGCGGCAGTATTCATGGACAAAGAAGGAGGTTTAACCTCTATACGGACACGGTCGCCCTTATCGAGAGCGGAGATGATGCGAAACACTTCCTCGGTCCGCTGGTTTGCACTCCATTCCACCACGTTCCAGGGGATGGGCCTCGATACCAGATCATCGACGGGCAGCAACGGTTGACGACCCTGACGCTCGCACTTGCTGCGCTGCGAGACTTGACGCGACTGGGCGGATTCGGCGACCTCGCGGATGAAATCCATGAGGACTTCTTAGTACACCGGCGGCGGCAGGGCCTTGACCGGTTCAAAGTCGTTCCTCGGCTTGAAGACCGCGCCAACTACGAGTCGGTGATCGACGGGAGCGCACGTGGCATCCTGTCGGGGACAGGCATCAATGGCTGCCATTCCTTCTTCAAACGCGCATGGAAGAATCCGGTTGCCGACGGCGGAGAAGCAATGGGGCGCCGTATTCTCATCGCCGTGACGGCACGCATGTCGCTGGTGGCGATAACTGTTGAAGGGGAGAATCCCTACGAAATCTTCGAGAGCCTAAACTGGAAGGGGCTACCATTGGAAGAGGCAGACTTGATTCGCAATTTCCTCTTTATGCAGGTCCCGACGGCGGAGCAGGCGTCTTTTCACCAAGAACGCTGGAAGCCGTATAAAAGCCGATTTGAAGCGGTGGGCCGGTATGAGAAGGTCCCTCCAACGCAGTTTTACCGGAATTACCTGATGCGCGAGGGGCGATACTGTGCCAGCAAGGCGGCATACGTAGAGTTCAAGCGCCAGAACCTCGAACGCGGTTTGCAGCCTATTGACCAGGTGACCGAGCTTCAGCGATTTGCGACCTATGAGCTCTGGCTTCAGCGGCCGGAGTTATGTGAGCGCGAATACCTCAGGGGGCGACTCGGTGAGATCCAGCAACTCGACGTCACGACCGCGCACCCGCTTCTGCTGAACCTCCTTGATCGTCACGAGCGGGGCCACGTGAGTCGAGAGGAACTTGACGCATGCCTTCTCGATCTTGCCAGCTTCGTGATCAGGCGAACGATTTGCGGCGAGTCAACCCGCGGGTATGGCCATTGGTTTCCGGAAGCGATACCTTCGATTGGCACGCGCCCTTCGGCGGAGGGTGCAGGACAAATCCGTTAGGGGGCGTGGGGGAACTCATGCTGCAAGAGCCGAGGTCTGGCCGACTTTGGGATAGACGTTCCAAAAGTCCTCGAACCAGCCGCTGAGCAGGGCGCAACGAATGGCAAGGAGATGTTCGGCCCCTTTGCGCGACCACAGCATGCCTGATTGTTTGAGTCGCTGTCCGACGACGACTTTGCAGCCCGCTTCCACCACGCCCGAACCGATGAAATAGCCGGCGGTCCGGAACGTCTGGTAAAGCATCCGGCTGCGGTTTCTCTCCAGGTAGCCGATCTGCAACCGGGCTTGCTTGCGCGCCTGGGCCTGTGGCGGGAGGTTTTCTTTGGCCTGGCGAATGATCTGGGCCACCTTGTCTTGGAGCAGCCACTTCTTCCAGAGCCGATATCGGCGCTTGGCCGGGGCGGTGGCTTCCCCGTCCAGGGCGGCCGACAACAGGCTCAGATGCTCGCAGGCATGGTAGTAGTCGAGAATGCAGACCGCTCCGGGGAAATTGAGCCGCGCCAGTTTCCAGACCCACACCGCGCCGTCTCCCAGGAATACCACGGTCTTGGCCCAACCCATGCCGCGCCGCAGGGCTTCGTTGCGTAACAAGGGCCCGAAATCATCGGCCGACACAATGGCGGCCAAATAGCTGGTTGAACCATAATCGCGCTCCGGACGCTGATCGGGCTGGGCGGGCTGGCGGTGGGTAAAGACGGTGCCCACCTTCACTTCGCGAGTGCGCGCCCGCCTTCCTTTCTTGCCTTTGCGCCCCCGCAGATAAGGCCGGCGCATAGGCGCGCCGGTGCCGTCGGTGCCAATGCACATCACCTCCCCCGCCGTGGCGGAGCGCAAAGGCCCCTGTCTCTGTCGCCAGCCATTCATCATCGGAGCGACCTGGCTGAGGAGCCGCTGCACTTGGTGGGCATCCACCTCCAGCCCCGCGTAGGTAAGCAGATCCTGGCTGGCCGCCTCATAGCTGCCGGCCAGCGCCGCAGCCCGGCACGCCAGCCGCAACACCTCGGGCGAGTAGCTCTCGACAAAACCCCAGGTGTGGTCCTGCGGACACCGGCCTTGGCCGCGCGAAGGGTTGTAAAGATACGCGCGGCGCAGCTGGATCCACCCCAGATTGACCAGGACCGCCTTGGTCCGAAAGCCGGCCGGTTGCTCGCCGGTTCGCCGTTGGGGCGGGCACCGCGGCAGATCTGGATCGTTGAGCAACTGCTCCAACAAACGGGCTCCGTCCTGTTTGAGGGCCGCCAGCAAGCGGCGCTCCAAAGCAGCGAAGTCGCCGACGCCCTCGGCGGCCAACTGGCTTAGGCAGGCGAAGGTTTGGGGGAAGTAGGCCGAGAGAAGCGCCGGAACTTTTTTTTAATGTCTGGGCCTTGCCTCTCCCATGTGGCTTGCTCGGTGAGTTCAGCGTAACGGCGGGCCAGTTGCTGGAAGCGGGCGTGGCCCTCGACGGCTTGGGAGATGAAGTCCAGTTCCTCCGGGCCGATGCGCTGGCAGTTGTTCTTGCCGTCTTGGTGGCGCTGGAGCAAGTGGTAGGGGCCCTGAGTGAGCACCCGGCCGGCCCTTTGGCGGCGGTAGGTTTGTTGGCTGAGATGGCCGCGGATCATCAAATCGATACTGGCCATCTGTTGGAGGATCCGAGCCCGTTCTTGTTGGATAGAAGATGTGAGCATATGTTGTATAGCTACTATACAACTATTGGGTGAAAATACCAGCAAAAACGCATTTCCCAGTTCTTACCTCACAAATCTTCCATCCACCCGGCACGCTGGAACGTTGCGGGGATTCACCAGCGCGGTTTGGCTCTCGGACAAATTATCGCTAGGCTTTGGCCACGACCGTCTGGACAACCCTACATCCGTAGGGCACCTGATCCCGAAGACGTGTTCGAGCCACTTATCGACCTTCCTGTGGGGCCTCGCCCGCAGCAGGCGCGCACGCACGGAAACCTGACCGTCACCGTTCACTGGTCAATGCTCGGCGTGGACATTCCGGATGACACTATTCAGGAGCCAACTGCTGCGGAAACGCACGCCTCCTTCATCAGCCGCTTGATCACGCAGTTCGGACCCGAAATGAGCGGAAAACTTCAGAGGATTGCCGTCGCCCGGTCATATCCGCTGTCCGAGAACCCGAAACAGGACTTCCTTAATCCGCGAACGAGGGAGGCCTACAGCCACAAACCCGTCCCCGGCACTTCATTGTTCCTGTTTACGAACACCTCCACGTCGGAAAAGCGGGATGACATTCTCGCACTCTGTAGAACACTTGGCTTTCCGAGCGGCGCGGTGGTGGTTTCCTGAACATCGAACTGCTCGAACGCCCGTGACTGTCCGCAAGATGATTACGGCGAACAAGCCGTGAACCTGCTGCAACTTTCCCCCTTTGACGAGTCCATTCTCGACTGCGGAGGCCCACAGTTCATTCAGCAAGGCAACCATCGCGACCAAGACGTCATTGAGCGTCTGGACTTCGGCTCGCGTCGGCGGGTCGCTGATGATCTGCGAAGCGTAGGTGACGGCAGCCTGAGCGGCCTCAGCCCGTTGAGCAGTCGGCGTCGCGCCGTGGAGGCCGACCTTGGCGGACGTACCCGCCCCGACGGTGATTTCCCAGGAGTAAAACCCTGCGCAGCGCTTCACGCCCCCGGCTCGTAAACCATCACCGGCCCCAGGAGCGGGAAGCAGGTGGTGTCTGATGAAGATGCGACCGAGCCCGTGAAGCCGTGGATACTGGCGTCCGATCCCCAGCTTCCGAGGAAGCCGTTGGTGTCGGACTCATTACCGGTCGCCCCTTCCCAGCGCAGCGTGCCGACAGCCGTCCCGTCCGCCTTCTCCACCCGCAGGTCGATGAAGCCGGCGCTGGCGTCCATCTTCACGTCGTAGGTGTGGACGTACCAGGTTTCCGCCGCGTACGTGTAGGCCAGTTCTGCCCGCTGGGTCGATCCGGTGAAGACGCGCAGGGCACTGACCGTGCTGGCGGCGTCATTGGTTCGGACGCTGGCGGTCCCCCACCAGAACAGGTGCGGAGAGCCGTCACCGCTGCGGGCGTAGAACCCGCCGTTGCTGGGCGTCTTGACGTACACCTTGAACTTGATCCGCGCCTTGCTGCCACGGGTCGCTTGCGGGACGCGCAATTGCACAGCGTAGCGGCTGTTGTTGCTGCCTCCGGCTTCGGCGCTGGTCGGGAACCGGCACGCCTTGCCGGCGGCGCCGTAGGGACTGGCGACACAACGCTGCGCGTAGTTGTAGTCGGCGAACGTGATGAAGCCATCGACAGAAGTGCTATTCGGGACGTTGGAGTTGACGCTGTAGCCGGTCCACTTCATTTCGGCGAGCAGCGTATCGGCGGGCGGGGCCGCGGCGGCCACCGCACGGGCGAGGAAGGCGGGGTCGGAAAGGCTCAGGTTCATGGTTCGGCGGCGTAGGCGGCGATGACGTCGGACTCGTTGGCGCCGAAGGCGGTCAAGTTCAGGACGGCGACCTTGGTGGCGGCCAGGGCGGTCGGCTTGGCGGTTGGTTTTGCCCCATTCTCTGGGTTGTAAGCTGGACAGCGCGTTGCGGCGAAATCCGTCGTCTTCTTCTTGGCGCGGGGACTACGGCCGCCACACTGTTAAGCCAGCGGCTTCGGCGAGACGGCGCTGGGTTTCGTCGAAGCTCAAGAGCAGGTCGCAGCCGTTGTGCAACGCGGCGGCGCAGTGCCAGAGGTCCATCGCCCGACATTGGGTCTGGAGCGCGTGTTGGGCGCTGAGGGATTCGGCTTCGCGCAGCACGTCGAGCCAGGCAAGGTTCGCGGCGGTGTAGTCGCCAGCCGCAAGATCGAATTCAAGGGCACGCAAGGCTTCCGCGGCTTGTTGCTCGGTGACACGCTGGGGACGGTCCGTATCGCCCGGCAGCTTGCGGAGGACGTTACGGACTTCCAGGCGATGAAGCGGGTTCCACGGCAGCGGTTGCTCGTCCAACTTCTTCCACCAAGCAAAGGCGGTTGGCGTGTGGTCGTCCCGCAGGTAGAGCGAGACGATGAACGAGGAATCGGCGTAGGGCGTCATTGCCGCTCGCGGATGAGCGCATCAACGACGCCGGTTGGGCGCTTTGAGTAGGAGGCGAGGCGTTGCTTTTTTTGGGCCAGCGAGAGTCGTCTAGCAGGCCGTGCGGGGGTGAGCATGAGCCAGGGCTTGCCTTTCCGGGTGATGGTATAGGGCATGCCTGCTGCCACTTCATCCGCGATCTCGCGGTAGTGGGCCAAATGCTCGGTCACGGTCGCCGTTTTCATGGAAACACTATCGCCGGAGCCGATCACGCGGTCAATGGCCCAATCGGTAACAGCAGCGGCTCTCGAAATCGGCCGCGCGAACGGGGCGACCGCGCGCTGGATGTCGCGGGCAGTCGACCATAGGGGTCAGTCCTCATAATCGATAATTCTTTCTCTTTGCGGTTAAGTGCGACACGTAACTGGCACTGCCCATGTGCAGCCGCTGGGCGATCCATTGCCGGGTCATCGGCGTCTGCCGCCGCAATTCGCGCGCCAGTTTGATCTTGCCGGGGGCGGCCTTCGGACGTTTCGCCAGGTCCCCTTCCGTCCATCCGGCCGCCGCGAGCCACGCTTGCACCAGACCCTCGGCTCGTTGCTCGTCGGTTTCATCCCGTTCACGAGCCAGTTCGTGCGG
>JAKLFB010000069.1 GCA_022711435.1 Verrucomicrobiota bacterium | reverse complement strand
TGGCCTTGTATGGCCGGCGGTGGGAACAGGAGATTTTTTACAAGGAGTTGAAGGTGGACATGCGCTCGACTCCGTGCCTGCGGAGCCACACGCCCTTGACGGCAGCGCAAGAGATAGCGGCTCTGATTTCGAATCCTGCTGCGTCGCGCGTTGCGCCGCATTGCCGACGCCGCCATTGCCCCCAGGCGTCGTCGATCCTGCCCGCGGGCGCTGCGGCAACCGGTGAGTAGCTGGCCGCGCCTGCGGAAGAACACCTACCGCCACGGCCCCATCGAATACTCCGTCGGTGAAATCTATGCCTGAATTCCTAAACGGCATTGTCCCTAGGTAACCAATGCGCGGACAATCCCAAGCCCGTCGCGAACAGGAATATTGAACGTTCATGGCTTGGACGCCACAGCCGGGCCGAGCTTGCCGAAAAACGTGTTCCACGTCAGATCCGACGTTTTGGATTCGCCGGGCGCCCCAGCCAAACGCGCGATGACCATGTTCCATTCCGGCACGACGAAGCAGATGTTCGCCGAGGCACCCCGCGCCGAATAGGTCTGCGGCGGAGCCGCCGGCCAGGCCGATTGGCCATTGCGCTGACGCCCGTTGGTCCACCAGTAGAAGCCATAGTGTCCGCCCGGATCGGCGCCTGTGGCATGGCGGCGCAGAACCGGCACTTGATTCGTGATGGCCTGGTCCACGAAGGCCGCGCTCAGGAGTTGTCTGCCGTTCCAGTTGCCGCGATTCAGGTAGAGATGCCCCAGGCGCGCAAGGTCCAGCGTGGTGGTCTCAATGCCAGGATTCCTGGCGGGGGTTCCGGCGGCGTTGTTCATGGCCACGCCGTTTTCAAGCACGCCCACTACGCCCCAGCTCCAGCGACTCATGCCGATGGGATCGGCGATGCGGCGACGGAAGATTTCCTGGAGGGGCTGCCGCGCGAGTCGAGCAAGGATGCTGCCCAAGAGAAAAACGTCGTGGTCGTGGTACGCGCATGCGGCGCCGGAATCGTAGCGGGGCTGCTGCGGCACCAGATACGCGATGGGATCCCCCCAAGGCTGTTCCGGGCTGACGTCGCGGACAATGCCCAGATATCCGCCGCTCATGGAAGCCAGATGGCGCAGCGTGATGTTGCTATACGCGGCGCAGTGGCTGACTAGAGCGGGCCAGTGCTGACTGGCAGAGTCGTCGAGCTCGCACTTGCCATCGTCCACGAGAACGCCAAACACCGTGCTGGTGAAAACCTTGGTGCAGGAAAAGACTCTGCGGTAAGCGTCCGCCTCCGGGCCTTTCCAAAGCAGGCGGCCGTTGCGGACAATAACGAGAGCATTTGCGCCGTCGGGCTGGGAGTGCGTGTTCAGGCAGGCCACGGCCTGCTTGAGCTTCGTTCCATCCACGCCTTGCGATTCCGGGGTGGCCCTGGCCCAATCGCGTTCCGGGAAAACCATGCGGGAGCCGTCTGCCGGAGGCGTCGACGGCGAGCTGGGTTTGGGGGTGGCCGGCGCTGCTCCCCCGCGCGCGATGTTGCGATCGCTGGAGGCGGGCGCGGAGTTCCAGTTGCGAATACCGATGATGTCCGGGTCGCCATCGAGACCGTTCACGAACAGCAGCGTGGGCTGGGAATGCAAGGCTCCGCCTTGCACGAGCACCTGGCCAGCGAACTGGGAGACGGCGTCCAGGAAAGGGGCCGCATTGGCGGGAGCAGCATGGATACTCGTCAGCGGCCAGCAGGCAGAGACGACGAGGAGCCATCGACAAAGGCGTCCAGCCAGGGCGTGGTTCGTCACAGGAGATCTTTGCATGTGGGAGCCATTCTGGCAGATGCCAGCGTGCCATGCACCGAAAAAAGAGCCGAGACCATTGGACCAAGGGCTGCAGCCCCTTGCCGGGGGGAGGATAAGACGATGGGGTCGCATCTAAATAGTTGACATATGGGCGTGTCCTATCGGCAGGCTGTGGTCGCGACTACGCCAATAATTCTTCAAGTCCGCCCAGCAGGCCAGTTTTGCCTATTTCGGCGCGCACAACCGCCGTCCCATCCATTGACAAATGAATAGGTGTATATTGTAGATCTTGCGCTCGACACTCTCTTGGGCGTGGCGTCGTTGAGCGACGGTACGAGCGGGACTACGCACAAGGATCTTGAGGATTGGCTGCTGATGAGGCAGAATGTGACATATTGGCCTGAGTCTACTTCGAGGGCTGGTTTGCTCCCTGGAAGGAGCCCGAAGGGCGACTGGAGGGGAGCAAACCAGCGGGCTGCCGTTATCGGAGCTGGTATTTGTATTCTTCGATCTGCTTGCCCTCCAGATAAATGCTCAGGGTTTGCTCGGCTACGTCTATGGTTGCATGGACGTATTCGTAGATCGCCTCCTTTGGCATTTTGAACTTTTCCCCAAACACATTGAGCAGACCCACGCTGCGAATGAAACGGATCAGGTGCCCCATCCCGCGCGGATGCGTGGGACTGCCAAAGAAGACCATCTCGTTGTCCACTTGTTGGTAGCGCGGGCATCCCAGCCGCTGCCAACTGGCCCAGAACGCATCGATCATGTCCTGCTTGCTTCGCGACCAGACCGCCTCCACCGCGCAGCGCCCCGTGGCCAAATCGACACTGTTCAGGTTGTAAAAGCGCACCGGTCCATGGAGATAACAAGGCCCCACAAAGTCGGTTTGGTGGACCGACGAGGGGCCTGCGACCGGCAGTTGCGGATACGCTTTGCCTTTAGGGTCTGTGCAAAAATTACTTCCGATTTTGGCGGGAGCGCCGGCGGGCCAGATGCGAGGCGCAAGGGAGGGAGTGTATCCCCCTGCGATACTCGACCGACCGAGCAACGAAGCCGATGGCCCGGCGCCGCCACGCCCCTGCGGGCTGGGGGCCTTGGGCGCGCCGGCTTTGTTGCTCCTCGCTCACAGACCGCGCGGGTATGCTCGCTCGTCGCGCCTTGCCAGCCCGCCCAATCCCCTCCAGCAAAATCGGAATTAATTTTTGCACAGACCCTTTGGTTCGTAGCGGCCCGTTCGCCGATGCGTCGATTCGTGGCGCGCCAGAATCCGGTTGATCGTCCGCAACGAAGGCAGCGGATTCACCGACAGTCCTCTTCCAGTTTGGCCGGTGCATGGTGCATTTCGCCGTGGACGACCACGAGGTCTGGATGTGCGCGGAATTGAAGGACGGGAAAAGCTGGTTTCTGCCCTTCAATATTCGCTGGAGTATCGCCAGCAACTGCACCAGGACCTCGCCCGGGCGAAAGGAAGCCAGGGCTGATTCATCTGGAAAAGGGGCACGGCCGGCTTGACCGCCGGGGCATCGCGTGGGTCGCGGTCACGCCGGAAGAGATCGGCCCGTGCGGCTGCTGGCAGGTGAAGCGGCCAGGCAGTGTCAAAACAAATGGTTGGATTTCGCGGCCGCATCCGTCATCGTCAAGCGCGTATGCTGTTCATTAACACGCAGTCCGTTCCGTATCGCCCGGGAAAGGAAGGGGACGCATGTCGAACGTAGCGATTGTCGGCGCAGGCATGATGGGCACAGCCATGGCTTGGCCGTTGTCCGATAACCGCCATCAGATCCGGCTGGTCGGAACCCACCTCGACACTGAGATCATCGCGTCGTGCCTGGCCACGCGTTTCCATCCGCGGCTGAAGCGGCAGCTGCCCGACAACGTGCAGCCGTTTTATGTGGGCCAACTGGCGCAGGCGCTCGAGGGCGTCGAGGTCGTCGTCAGCGGGGTCAGCTCGCCCGGAGTGCATTGGATAGGGCGTGCCCTGGCGCCTCATCTCAAGCCCGGCATGAAGATCATCGCTGTCACCAAGGGCTTGGAAGCCGCTGAGGACGGCCGCCTGCGCATCCTTCCGGACGTCCTCACGGATGAGCTGCCTGCCGGCTTGCGCGGCCAGGTCAGCGTGGCCGCCATCGGCGGGCCGTGCATCGCGGGCGAGCTGGCCGGGCGCCGCCACACCTGCGTCTATTTTGCCTCCCGCGACGCGGCGGTGCTGCCCGT
>JAKLFB010000068.1 GCA_022711435.1 Verrucomicrobiota bacterium | reverse complement strand
GAAGAAAACGGATAAAGAAGAGAACAAGAGATGTTTCGATCGAATGGCCAAGAAGATCCAGTACTAAGAAAACCGCATTTTCAACTCGCCGCTTTCAATCCGTTTTCAGACCGCCGCTGGCAGCTGGCACCTCTGGCCCTCGTGAGCCGCGCTTCCCCCACAGACCCCGAGGAAGGCCAGCCGGACCCGAGTTGGATCAAGGTCTGGGAAAGCGCGCAAAGTCGCGCGCGCATTGCGCGCCTGATTGATGCCGTCAACCCGCAGCGGATGTCGGATCAGTTGTTCTGCCTGGCGAAGGATCCGCTGCCGTTTCGGAAGCTCAACTACACTCTGCCCGGCCACACCAAGAACACATTGCATGAGGCAGACGACTACCTGGCTGGCCGACTGGAGTCATGGGGATACCACGTCCAGCGCGAGGCGGTGCCGGTCCAGGCCTATCGCCGGGATACAACCAAGCCGCTGCAACACCAGTACGCGCAACCGATGCCCGAAGACCCATGGTACACGGCCTACAACCTCTACGCCGAACGCAAAGGCCGCTCGCGGGCGGACGAAATCATCCTCGTTTTGGCGCACAAGGACTCGCAGAGCTGGGTCGATTCTCCCGGAGCGAACGACAACGCGATTGGCACGGTCGGCATCCTGGAGCTGGCGTGCGTGCTGGCCGAGTATCCCTCCGAGCGGACGATCCGCTTTCTGTTCTGCAACGAAGAGCACACGCCCTGGACCAGTGTGACGGCAGCGCAGAACGCCAGGGCACGCGGGGACCACATCGTCGCCGTCTTCAACCTGGACTGCATCGGAGCCAAGTCGGCGGCGGAGACTGCGGCTGGCAAGAAGGCCAACATCACGGCGTACACGGAACCTGCCGGTGAACGCTTGGCGGGATTGATGAGCGCCGTCAACGCGCGCTTTGCCCTCGGTCTGGAGCAACGCGCGGTCAAGCGGCCGAGCCCCGGCGACGACGACGGTTCGTTCGTCCGGGCCGGCTTCGGGGCGGCGGTCGTCAACATCGGCTCCTGGCCCTACAGTGATCCCAATTACCACGTCGCAGGTGATGTGCCTGAACGCTGCGATGTCCCCAACGCAGCCATGACCGTTCGAGCCACACTCGCGGCCATCCTGACGCTTGAGCAAGCTCACTAGCCTGCTCCATCTGCCCAAAATCCCAACAGAATAGTCAATGTTCCGCGAGCTGCGCGCCGAAGGGATGCCGCCGGGCCCTTGGCCGGCGGATGCCCTGAGCGAAGTGCAGGCGGCGATGTACCAGCCAGTCTATGGAGACTGCGTCCTCTGATGGGGGCATGTTTGAGTACGGTGTTGACGAATTGGATTCGCGGCGTAGGCTGAGGGCTATCAGCATGAAGCCTGACGATGGAGCAGTCAGAATGGGGCAGCCCGTCTGCCGCGCGGGGCGCTGAGGGCTTGAACCGAAGGACTGTCGCACATCATCCCTCCAGCAAGATCGACAATTCGCATCACCGGAGAGTTGCATGAGAGAACCAGTCACGAACCGCCGCAAGTTTCTTGAAACTATTGGCACCGCATCGATCGTTGTGGGATCGGGAGTGCCTCTGCGAAACCTCGCCGCCGGAGCGGAGCAGAAGCTCGCACTCGACGGCGGTAAGCCGGTGCGGACCTCCCTCCTTGGGGCTCGTCCCTATGGACCGCAGTTCTACGACGACGTTGAGAAGCAAGAACTCCTGGAAGTCCTTGAGTCGAGGGTCCCCTTCCGCTGGTCGAGAGGGCCATCGTCCAAGGTCCTCGCGTTCGAGAAAGAGTATGCGGCTCACCTCGGCGCGAAGTTCGCCCTTGGGGTGACCTCAGGAACCACGGCCCTCTACACGGCCATGGCCGCGCTGGAGGTCGGGCCGGGCGATGAAGTGATTCTCCCTGCATGGACCTGGTACGCCTGCTATGACGCCATCGTTCTTTCCGGGGCGCTGCCAGTCTTCGCTGAGATTGATGAATCGTTCGACCTGGATCCGAACGACATCGAGGGGAAGATCACGCCTCAAACCAAGGCGATTATGGCCGTTCATCTTCAAGGATGCCCGTGCGACATGGACCCAATCCTTGAGATCGCCCGGAAGCATGAACTCCGTGTGCTGGAGGACTGCGCCCAGTGTGCTGGCGGACGCTACAAAGGGAAATATGTCGGCACGATCGGCGACATCGGCATCAACAGCTTTCAGCTCAGCAAAACGATCACCGCGGGCGAGGGCGGGGCCGTGATCACCAGCGATCCGAAGCTCTTCGAACGCGCCTTCCGGTTTCATGACTTCGGCACCCTGCATTCGCCTTACACCGAGGCATTGGGGGGCGGGCTGCTCGCCGCCTTCGCCGCATGCAACTTCCGCATGAACGAGTTCACCGGTGCGGTTCTCCGTGGCCAGCTGCAGAAACTGGAGACCATTTGCCAGAGCCTGCGCGCCAACGCCCGAAGAGTCCGCGAGGCAATCGCCGACCTGCCCGGACTCAAGCTCCGCAAGTCCCCAGACCTTGAAGGGGACTTGGGGGTGGGGGTGTTTCTCGACTTGGGCACTCAGGAACGTCGCGACAAGTTCCTCCGGGCCATGAATGCCGAGGGCATCTCGGCCTCGGCGCCGGGCGGCTCGGTCATTCTGCCGATTGCCCCGCGAATCGAGAAGAAGGCGACCGTCCACCCCGCTTGGCCTTCTTTCCAGAGCCCCCGAGGCCGGGCCATCCAATACGGCAGCGAGTGCTGCCCGCGGACCATCAGCATCCTCAATCGTGCCGGGGGCGTCATTATGGACCCCAAGTTCAACGATGACGACGTCAAGGACGTCGCCAAGGCCATCCGGAAAGTCTACCTGGCCCTTGGCCGAGTCTGAGCGACCTGTGGCCCATGCCGTCCCTTGCGGGCTGCCTCGGATACATACAACGGCCCGATGAACACCGCATGGATCGGCCAACATTGAGCGGGTCCCTGGCGAACCGAGACCAGTCCAGCTTGACTGATGCGGAACGTGACGTCGCCACCGAGGCGAGCCAGCGCCTCGTGGTGGCGGTGTTCTTTTTCACGGCCAGCACCCGGTGCCCGCGCAAGAAGGCATGAATGATGAACATGCGTTTTACCCATGGAAACATTGGCCATTCTGACGTTTCGGCCGTTTTGTTGAATCGGTGAGGATTGTATGTGCGGAACAACAATGCATTCCGCTCGTGCCTGGGATAGTAGTCCACGAAACAACGGTCGCGGGAAGGGGCACTTTTGATCAACCCAGATTCCCATCTGCAGAAATCGAAACGCAGTGGCGCTCAGAGAAGAGGGAAGGAAACGATGCGATGAGAACAACGCTGATTCTTTGTTTTGGGTTAGGGGTAACCGTTCTGGCGTCCGCCGGGGAAAGGGCCGCGCTGTGGCCGGAGGGGAAGATTCCGGATTTCCAGCCCCAGCAGATCGCGGCGACCACCGAGGAGGTGAAGGCTCCGGGATTCAAGGCGGCGGAACACGTGATGCCGTATCTCGACTGGTACGAGGCGCCGGCGGCAAAGAACGGCGCCTGCATGCTGCTCATTTCCGGTGGCGGATATCAGAGTTGCTGCGACGGGGTGTGGATTGACTGGGTGGCGAAGAAGTTCACGGAGCTCGGATTTGTCTGCGTGAGCCTCACCTACCGCACGCCGCGTCCGCAAGGGTTACCGATCTACCGGAGCGCATGGCAGGACGGGCAGCGCGCCGTCCGCCTCGTCCGTAGCGAGGCGCAGAAGCGCGGCTTCGACCTGGAGAAGATCGGCGCGTTCGGGTTTTCCGCGGGCTCGCACCTGACGGTCCTGCTGGCGACGAGCGCGCTCACGCCGGCGTACGG
The DNA here is from genome assembly GCA_022711435.1 of Verrucomicrobiota bacterium. Taxonomy (GTDB): domain Bacteria; phylum Verrucomicrobiota; class Verrucomicrobiia; order Limisphaerales; family UBA1319; genus JAGMXM01. The sequence continues at coordinate 218 of JAKLFB010000068.1, read as the reverse complement.
GCCGGTCGACACGCTCGACAGGCTTCCGTGCCACGTCAACTGGGCGGTGCCGATCTACACCGCCTACGCGCTCACGGACGGACTCACCGGCCCCAATACGCGCGAGGGCGACGCGATCGACGTTCGGCTCTCGGACGTGTTCCAGTTCGACGCGAAGACGTGTTCCATGGCGCTCTTCCACGGCGGGACGGACGCCTATTCGCCGAACGGTTCCACGC
>JAKLFB010000067.1 GCA_022711435.1 Verrucomicrobiota bacterium | reverse complement strand
ACGAGCCGCCAGCACGGCCAGGGGCTCGGGCCAGGGTTTAGAAATCGGGGTTGGTCTTGAAGCTTCATGGCAGGTCGTTGTCATAGCTGCAGCATACACTGCCCTGCAAGAAACTGAGATGCGCCCCCGGCGGCCGCATTCGATGCTTCGGGCTGGACGGCGGCGGCTTGGCGCCGTAGTGTGATCAGAAGCCATGCGCCTGAACGGACTCATTTTTCCTTTTATCGCCCGCAGGAGCGGGCCGTGAACGACGCGCAACCGGCTGCCCGCTGAAATGAAAAGACATCTGCATATCCGATCGATAATCGCCGCAACCCTTGGCCTCCTGGCGCTCACGTCCTCGTCCGAGTGCGCCCAGGAGCTGGTGGAGGCCCAGGACGGCTCCGGCGTCATTGGCTACAAGGACACGCCCAAGCTCCCGTGGTGCGGCTGGCGGGTGCACGATCCCGACCGGCCCGCCCCTCCGCGGATCGATCCGGGCCCGGCCCGCCCGCCCGCTCCCGTCCCCGCCGACGCCATCGTGCTCTTTGATGGGAAAGACGCGAGCCAGTGGGAGGCGTCCGATTGGAAAGTGGAGGGCGGGTGCCTCGTTTCCGGGAACAAAGCCCTCGCGTCCAAGAAACAGTTTGGCAGCGCGCAGATCCACGTCGAGTGGATGGCCCCCGACGGCTTCGAGGGCCCTTGGTACAACCGCGGCAACAACGGCGTGTTTCTGATGGGCCTGTATGAGATCCAGATCTTCGACTCCTACAACGAGAAGATTTATCCGGACGGCCAGACCGCGGCGATCTATGGCCAGACGCCTCCCCTGGTCAATGTCTCGCGCCCTCCCGGTCAGTGGCAGACTTTCGATATGGTGTTCACCGCGCCGGTTTTCGAGGGCGGCAAGCTGGCGCAGCCGGCTGGAGTGACGGTGTTCCATAACGGCGTGCTCGCGCAGCTCAACGAGATCATCCACGGCGAGACCCAGCATCGCGCCCTTCCTGAATACGCGAGCCGGATCAGCAAGGGACCGCTGGTGTTCGGCGGCCACGGGTGCCCGGTGCGCTTTCGCAGCGTCTGGGTTCGGCCGCTGGGAGGTGCCGGGCAATGATTCGCCAGGAAGCGATAATGAATCCGACACATCAGAGCCAGGCGCCGTGGAGCCATCGCCTGCTCGTCTGTTTTTTCAGCCTTCTGTTCGCCCTGCTGGTCTATTGGCTGCTGGGATTCGTCGTGCGCGACATCGCGACCTGGCCCGGCCCGGACTACGCCGCGCTCGAAGCCCAGATGATCGATCCGTCCTTGCGCCAGGAGGCCCAGGCGCTGCGCGAGCAGATCGAGGAATCCAACCGGCTCGTCAATGGGTATCGCCAGCGGCAGGCTGTCCTGCGCGACAGCACCGCCAATTCCGAGCGGACGATGAACCAGCTGCTCGAATTGCAGAAGCTGAACCTGCAAAAGAACCTCGCGCCGACCGAAGCCGACCAGCGGGCCTTTGACGAAAGCCGGCAGCTCTTCCTCGATCACCAGAAGAAATACCAGGAGATCAACGACCAGATCGCTACGGCCACCGAGCGGCTCGAGACCCTCGAGCGGCAGCAGCGCCAGTCCCAGAAACGGCTCGAGGAACAGCGCCGGCCCGTGCAGGCGGCTTACGCGCGCCAGTCCACGCTGCACCAGCTCAAGCTGGCGCTGGGAAAGCTGTCCGTCCTCCTGCCGTTGCTCGCCCTTGCGGTGTGGTTGTTCGTGAAGAAGCGCGGCGGCCTCTATGCCCCGATGATCTACGGGTTCGGTCTGGCGGTGCTGGTCAAGGTTGGGATGGTGATGCACGAGCATTTCCCAAGGCGCTACTTCAAGTACATCCTCACGGTGGCCGCGCTGCTCCTGGCGGCTCGAGTGCTGGTCTACTTGCTTCGCCTTCGGGCGTTTCCCAAGCCGGATTGGCTCCTTAAGCAGCGCCGCGAGGCCTACGAGCGGTTTCGATGCCCTGTGTGCGGCTATCCGATCCGCCGCGGCCCTCTCAAGTTCATCCGGTGGAGCCGGCGCAACCTCCGTCGAATTCAGCCCGCCAGCGACCCGTCCGATCACACCGACGAACCCTATATCTGCCCGGTCTGCGCAACCTCCCTGTTCGAGGAATGCGCGGCATGCAAGGGGATTCGGCATTCCCTGCTGCCCGCCTGCACCCACTGCGGAGCGCCGGCCAGTCCGGCGCAATCCCCTCGCCCGGAAAGCTGATTCCCTGGATCGTGCGGATGGCCTCCCAACACACCTCTTCGAATCCGTCCCGGCACAATGCAGCGAGGATGCAGGTCCTCCTTATCCTGGCGTTTGTGGGAGCCCCGTCTTTCGCGGGGGCGGCGCCAGGGGAAGCGGCTTCCTCGGAGGGGTGGGTGACGGCCGGAGCCAATCCGCAGCGGACATCTTGGGTGCCCGATGCAGCCCCTGGGGCGCTCGAAGAGATCTGGGTCAAGCCCGTCGAGCCTTACATCTCCCAAAAGGTGCAGATCGTCGCCGCCGGGGGAAAGCTGTTCCTGGCGACCGGGCGCGGGCTGTATGCGTTCGATGCGGAGACCGGCGCTGATCTCTGGACGTATCCCACCGTGCTTCCCCTGGGCCACTCGCCCGCCTATGCCAGCGGACGCAACTACGTCGGTGGATTGGATCGGAAGATCCACGCCATCGATGCCAACACGGGCCGGTGCCTCTGGACATTCAGCGCGCGGGGTGGGTTCCATACGTCTCCGCTCGTGGTGGCCGGCGTTGTTTATGCCGGAAGCCGTGACGGGCGCATGTATGCCCTCGACGCCACTGCCGGAACGCTCGTCTGGGAATACCGGACGGGAGGGCAAATCCTTCAGTCGGCCGCCTACCAGGACGGCCTCATCTTTTTCGGCTCTCAAGACGCGCGCGCGCATGCCCTCGACGCCAGGACGGGCGCGTGCGTGTGGCAGTCCCGGAAGCTTCCCGGCATGGGTTGGCACTCCTGGTGGCCCGTCATTTACAGAGACACAGTCCTGTTCACGCGGACGGAGGTTGAGAAGGGCTTGGTCGGCCTCCAGAACGAGTGGCTCTTCTCGAAGAAGATTCCGAATACCTTGCCGGGCGTCCTCGGAGCCGAGCCCGGCGGCTGGGCGGTCGGCGAGCCGACGATCGATATCCGCACCAACCCCAACGGCGGCACCATCCCCGACTGGTTCGAGCGCTATCCTTGGCGGCGGAATCTCATCGTGCTGGATCGCCGCACGGGCGAGGAAGTCGCGTTTGATCTGGACAACGACGGGATCGCGGATGCGGCTCCCATGCTCTGGGCCTGGACGCACGGGGGCACATGCTACCCGCCGCTGGTCAGCGGCCACGATCAGGTGCTCTATTTCCGCAGCATTAGCCACGCCGTGGGATCGGCGATTCCGGGAGGGCTGCTGATGGGCTGGAAATACGGCACGGCGTTCCTGAGCCGTCCGGTATCGAGCGTCCAGGGCCAGAGCGGGTTCTGGCCGGCCGACGAGCCGGTGGGGATTTCCGCCGGCGGGAGATTTCTCTATTGGAATTTGTGCAACGATCGCTTCGTGGGGAGCATTGACCTCTCGATCGCAAACACCCCATCTCCGAGCGGGGGCGGCAGGCGCCAGTGGCGGCACGTGACCGGAGACGGCTACAAGACCAGCACCATGCCAGCGGGATACAATCGCCAGGCCGGCCAGTACTCGTGGAGCGTTGGCGGAACCAAGCCGATGTACTGGGCCCACGGCGACAACGCAGGCCCCACGATCTACAACGGCAGGATGTACCTGCATCGCGGCAATGCCATCATCGCCTTCGCCCCCGGAGGGCCCGGATCGAGCGCGCCCGTCCTCCCCCCAGCGCGCGCGTATTCCGGAGGCGCGGCCGCGGATCCGCTCTCGGAGGCATTCCTTCGACAGCAGCTCGAGGCGGAGGTTCAGAAGATGTTGGACGCGGGCCATCTGAAGGCGGGATTTGCGAAGATCGGGCTGGCGGATTTCATGACCGTGAGCAGTCTGGGGCAGTATCTTCTCCATTACTGGCACAACCCCGCGGAGGTGCTCGCCACGCTGCTGCGCGCGCTTCCTCATCTGCCCGCCCCCATGCAGGAAAAGGTGCGCCAGTATCTCAAAGAGGAATACAGGGCCTTCCCTCCTTACCAATACGTGCATATTGGATTCCGGGATGGATCGCCGCGCGAGCCCTTCGATTATCCACCGTCCACGCCGCGAATCTTCGAGCACGATTTCGGCCCCCTGACGGGAAGCCCGTTCCGCGGCTGGGGCAAACCGCCGCAGAATGTCTATGCGATGTGGAAGTACGCCCAGGCGGGATTGGCCGAGCCGGCCGCCGTGTTCCGCCAGGCCGCGGGCGTGATCGGCAAGACGCCCGCGGACGATGTTCTCGAGGCTTTCCCGCATGTCCACAACGCCTACATCGCCGGCTACGTCGGCTGCGTGGAGTTGGCCAAGATGGCCGGCCAGCCGCACGGCGCTCAAGAAGCGGAGCTGCATCGCCTCCTCGAGCTCCGGGCGCGCAACTTTCGATGGGACGTGCAGGCCAAGACCGGGAACAGCCAGAGCGACCAGTACTTCTACACCTTGATCACGGCATGGAATTTCATGTTCCTCGTCCCCGAGCTGGCGGACTACCTCCGCCAGCACGCGCTGCCGAAGGTCGAGGACGCCATCGATCGCTACACGCGCATGGCGCCTTATTGGATGGCCGGCCACAACGAAGAGGTCCAGCACGAGAACGGCCTCACCCCTCTCCAGCAGACCCACGCGCTCTTCCAAGCCCAGGCCCAAGTGCTGAGAGCTTCTCGAGAAAAGCTGGCCGGGCTCCTCGACACGCCCCTGGTTCCCGCCGGCGACCTCGTTTACATGGATAATCTGATTGCGACGCTCGAAGCGCCTTTGGGCTTCCCTTGCACCGGGCCGATGTAATCGGTTGCTTCAAGGCGCGGGCGCCCTCCGGCTCTCAATCCTCAGCCGGAGCGAAGCCGGGGTTGATCGCGCACCCAAGGCGTTGCGCCGCCACGCCGCCGCAAACTCTCAAGAAACAAACGGAAAGTCGCATGGACGGCGCAGATGCATTGTGCGCTAAATGCCGCTGTCCAATTCGAAATACAAAATGAAAACGAGAAATCGGTTTTGCCTCTTCGTCTTCTTGCTCGCACCCGGGATATTTGCGGCAACGGCCGCCCCAGCGAATACGCCCGCCGTTCCGCGCTGGGAGCCGCACGATTTCAGCTTCGCCACCAAGGCCCAGCCGCCTAACCCGTTCCTGGTGGAGTTTTCCGCCACCGTCAGGAAGCCGGATGGGACTACATTTTTGCTGCCGGGATTTTTCGACGGCAATGGCACGTGGAAAGTGCGCGTCGCGCCAACCGCCGAAGGGCAGTGGTCGCTCGTGACGAAATCCGACGTGCCGGAGCTTCACGGCCAGTCGGCCGTGTTCACCGGCGTGAAGAATCCGAACCCGAACGTCCACGGCACGTTGCGCGTGGACAAAGCCAACCCGCATCACTTCATCTTCGACGACGGCACGCGGTTCTTCATGCAGGGCTACGAATACGACTGGCTCTGGGCGCTGGACATGGACCAGCCGGGCCTGCCCACGGTGGCGCAGTCGCTGGATATCCTCGCCCGCCACGGCTTCAACGGCGTCATCCTCAATTCCTACGCCCACGACACGGGTTGGCGCAAAGGGAAGAGCAGCCCTGATGATTATGGTCCGCCGCTGCTCTATGCCTGGCAAGGCTCGAACGACCAGCCCGACCACCGCCGGATGAACCCCGCCTACTGGCAGCATTACGACCGGGTGGTGGCGGCGCTGAACGAGCGCGGCATCCAGGCGCACGTGCTCATCAAGGTCTATAACAAACAGGTCAACTGGCCCAAGCGCCGCAGCGCCGAGGAGCAGCTGTTTTTCCGCTGGCTCGTCGCGCGCTATGCCGCTTATCCGAACGTCATCTGGGATTTCTCCAAGGAGGCGCACAACGAGAAAGACCTCGCCTACAAGCAAGGCATGCTGAAATTCCTGCGTGAAATCGATCCGTATCATCACCTGGCGACCGTGCATGATGACGACCAGGCCAACGATAGCGGTGCGTACGACGAACTGACGGATTATCGTGCCGATCAACAGCACGGGAAGTGGCATGAGGTGATCCTGCGGCAGCGCCAGCGCCGCGCATGGCCGGTCGTCAACGTCGAGTTTGGGTATGAGCACGGCCCCAAGGGGACGAATGACCTGACCTATCGCGTCGGGCAGCCGCCGGAAGAAGTGCTGCGCCGCGCCTGGGAGATCCAGATGGCCGGCGGCTACACCGCCTATTACTATACCTAGAGCCTGTCCCGAAGGCGGAAAGGCCCCAGATTGTTCAGTAAGACCCAAGATGTTGCGGCGCCAGAGCGAGCCATTTTGGGCGAATCGAGTCAAATCGTGCCCCTATGATGGTCTGGGCGATC
>JAKLFB010000066.1 GCA_022711435.1 Verrucomicrobiota bacterium | reverse complement strand
GGTTCCCCCGACTGGTCACGTGATACCACCCGCCCGCTATTTGAATTCGCCATGGTCGCGCCATGCCGAGAATCTCTCCGCATCGTTCTATTCTGTCAACAATATGGATCTGACCCCATTGGTTTTCGACAACACGAAGGGGTTCGATCGGGGTTGGGAAGCGGGCGGCAACAAGCTGGCATTGTGCCGGGGCGTCGTCCTCGAGCGAAGCCGGTTCCTCCGAAACCGGGGCAACGGAATCTGGTTCGACATCGGCAACACCAACTGCGCGGTGCGCCAGTGCCTGATCGCCGACAACGAGGACGCCGGCATTTTCTACGAAATCTCCTACGCGCTGCACGCGCACGACAACGTGATCGTGGGGAACGGATTCGCGGCGACGGCGGGCGCATGGGGCGCCCAGGCAGGCATCTCCATCTCGAGCAGTCCTGGATGCGTTATCGAGCGCAACCTGATGGCCGGGAACCGCGAAGGCTTCAATTTTCGGGAGCAGACGCGCTCGACGCCAACGATTGAGGACCGAGCCGGCCGGCCGGTATGGAACCACGACGAGGTCATCCGCCATAACCTGATCGTGTTCAATCGCGATGCCCAAGTGTGGGGCTGGTTCGACATCAAAGACGACCGGCATTGGCCCGCGGATCGCGCACCAGTTGTTCCGGAAGGTCCAGACGGTGCGGCGACCAAGCCGGGTGATGTCGCCGGAGCGTATGCTGCGAGGCCTGCCCAAGGCCAACCGCGGGACCTGACCCTCGAGAAGCTCCGCTTGCGATTCGAGAACAATGTCTATTTCGCCGGACCTGGCCATGGCGGGTTCAACTGGGGCCCGACCTGGGCGCGGCACAAGCGTTACGGGGGACTCGCCGAGTTTCAGGCCGATCTTGGCATCGATGTCGGTGGCCGCGAGCTTGATCCGCACTTTGCCAGTTGGCTCGAGTTGGATTTCCGGCTCGGCGCCGAGTCTACAGAACTGCTCCAGGCAACCTACCCGCACGGCCCGGTCCCAGGCGCGAAGTTGGATTTGTATCTCGATGTCCGATGACGGCGCCTCAGAGCGTGTTTGGAGCCATGTCATCCAGCAAATTGATGTTGCGTGCCGGCAAGATCCTGTGTTGCGCCGTTTGCTCTTGGCGAATCCTATGGTTGATCCGTTCCAAAGTGATACACTGCCTCCGATGAAGTCCGGTCTATTCTTGCTCCTGGTGACGGGCATTGCCGCCGCAACGCTTGCATCCGAAGAGGGAGCACTTGTCACGGTCGTTCCCAAGCCCAGCCACGGCGTGCTGCTGAATCCGGGCAAGGGGTGGTCAGCGGGCGGGCTGCCGGAGCGGCATCCGCCGGAGGTGCTCGATCTCTTGGGCATGGGTGTGATGCGCCTCGATTGGGCGAGCATCGAGCCGCGGGAAGGAGAGTTCAACTGGGCCAATCTCGACCGTTTCCTCGATGCGTGGGGCAGGCTTGGCAAGGTGTGCAACATCGGGGTGATGTGCGCCAACACGCATGGACGCGATCCCGAAGGCTACGTCACGCCCCGCTGGGTGTTCGACACGGGCGCCAAAAAGATCGAGATCACGCTCAATCCCGAACGGTCCACGACTGGCACGCCCGGCAAGAAGATCGCACCGGTGTTCGACGACCCGGTGTTTCTCGAGAAGTTCCAAAAGTTCCTTCGCATGTTCGCGCAGCGATACGATGGCGATCCGCGAATCGCCGTGCTCGATATCCGGTCGTACGGCAACTGGGGCGAGGCGCACATGCACCCCTTTGGCGTGCCGGACATCGCGCCCGAAAAGTTCCGACAGCACGTCCAGATGCACCTCGATGTGTTCCGGAAAACCCAGCTCTGCCTGTCGCGCAACGCGCACCTGGGCCGGTTCGGCCCGCTCCGGCCGATCTTCGACTGGGCGGTGATCGAAAAGCATGTCGCGCCGCGCCGCGACGGCATTTGCGGGAACAGCGACGGGATCGAGACTGCGATCGGTTTCGGGATCGCCCCCGGGGTGTTCGAGTTGTTCGACAGCTATGACGGCGTCAAGGAGCGCGGCTGGTGGGAGGGGAGGAAGGACAAGAACGGCTGCGGCTTCACGCTCGAAGAGTGCATCGAGAACGGCAAGCCGACCTGGGTGGACCTGGGCCGGGGCGGGCAGTCGGGCCTCCGCATGGTTCGCGAGAACCGCGCGCTCATCGATCGCCTCTCGAACCGAATCGGCTATCACTTCCACCTCCAACGGGCCGCGTTTCCTCGTCGAGCGCATCCGGGCGGATTCGATCTCGAGCTGGCCTGGACGAACCAGGGGGTGGCGCCCATCTACATTCCCTGCGCGGTTGCCGTCGCATTGCTGGACAAGAGCGGGCAACGAGTGGCGACGATGTGGCCCGCCGAGTGCCGGCCGTCTCAATGGATGCCCGGCAAGCCGATCGCCGAGAAAGCCCGGGTATTGTTCCCGAATGCGCCCCTGGGCGAGCATCGGCTCGCGCTGGCGCTGACGCGCAAGCCGTGCGACACCACTCCCTACGTCCGCCTTGGCACGGACCTGCCGACCGCGGATGGCTGGTATGTCCTCGGCCGGATCGACCTTGTGCGGCCGCCAACGGCCGCATCGCAGTGATGATCCCAATCAGGCCGCTCGGCAAGCGCATGATGAAAGGTTGTGCATGGGGATGTGGAGGGGTGGCTCTGCTTTCCGTTCTGCTGATCGGGCTGCTGTTTCTGCTCCTGGATCGAGTTCCACGAACTTACCCGCAACCTGCAGTTCCCGTGGATCCGCCGCAGCCCGGCGATTACGCCACGTTCGACCTGGACGGATTCGAGTCGCCCTACCTCGGCCACACGGGGAGCTGGGACGGCAAGGGCGGTGCCATGTGGGGCGGCTCGAAGGTGCCCGACCTCGAGAAGGAAGTCGCCATGGGGCTCCGCTGGACGTTCATGCCGGTCTACTGGAGCGCGATGGAGCCGGATCGTCCGGTGGATCTGAGCCGGGAAATCCCCCCTGCGTGGCAAGCTCTGGATGCGTTCGTGATCGAAGCCCAGAAACGCCGGCTGAACGTTCTGATGCAGGCGCCGGTGGTCGGCGGCAACGCCGGCGGGCCGCCCTCCTGGGCCGGCCGGCGCGAAAAGGGCAAATCCGCCCCTCTCGAAATGGAGGCATTGGCCGCCTTTGCCGGCAAGCTCGCCCGACGATATCGCCCGGGCGGCACGCTTGCCGCATCTCGAGGGTGGGGATCTTCCTATGGCGTGCGCGCCTGGGAGCTCGACAACGAACCGGAGATGTATCGGACGCACTGGAAAGGGCAGGCCGCCGATTACGCCGAATTCGTTACGCTCGCCGCCGCTCAGATCAAGTCCGCGGATCCAAAGGCGGTGATCGTTGCTCCCGCGCTCGCATCCGGAAAACAGGGGCTTTCGTGGCTCGAATCCGCCCTCGATCCCGGAGCGATGGCGGGTTCACCCGTGTTCCGCGCCCGCGGCAGGTGTTTCTCGATCGGACTCGCAACCGATGTGGTGAGCTTCCACAATTACGAAGGGCTCGATTCGTTTTTTGCGGGCGGACCGCGCGCGGTCGGCCAAGTGTTCGAGGATGTGCGGTCCGTGTTCGAGAAGTGGGAGCAGCGCGCGCCAGGCTTCGAGTATGCGCGCAAGCAGGAGTATTGGCACACCGAAGGCAACTTCGATTTCATCGGCGCTCTCTCGGCTGAGCGCAGGGCGGCATGGCGGATGCAATTTTTCACCCGGGCGTTTGCGGCGGGCGTGCGCAAGGTCTGCGTCATGGATGCTTCCGAGAAGGAACGGACTGCGGTGCGCGCTTACGTTCGAATCCTTCCCTGGCCGTTCCCCATGCGCGCTGCCGACACCGAGGCGAAGATCCTGTCCGGACGCGCCGCCGTGTTCCGGCATCGAGATGGCACTGAGCCCACCGCCAGCCAGGTGTGGATTTTGTGGGCCGATGCCAACACTGGCGATGCGCAAGTCGAAGTGCCCGTCTGCAGCGACCGGGTGCGCCTCGTCCATGTGGACGGCTCGGAATCGGCCACGAACGCCCCCGGCCATCGGCTTGTGCTCGAGCTCGAAGGCGACCGCAAGATGGCGCCGCCGGTCATGGTCGTGGATCGTGTTGGCTATGTGGAAAAAGGCCGGGTTGACCAGCCCGATCGGAGCGGGGAGAGCAGTGGGGCCCACCCCGTCGTCGCAGGCGGCCGGCTCTATCTGCGCGATCAGGACATCCTCCTCTGCTACGATGGCAGCGACCCGAACGCCGCGCGATGATCGAGCGCGGACTTGATTCCGCAAGCGGAGATTCTCTCCCCGCTGGCGCGGGGCGAGGGGATCGGAATGGGCCTGCAATTGGCCTCGGCGAGCAGTGACGGGACGAGGTCCGGATATGGAACGTGGCTAACCACACCGAGTTCTGGCTTGCAGACATTCGAGCACCGGCTATCTTTCTTCCATGCCGGTTGACGAGTTCTACCTTAAGGTTCGGATTGAACCGCTCGACGAAGGCGGGTTCGTGGCCACGAGTCCGGACCTGCCGGGGTTGGTAGCGCAGGGTCGCACGCGGGCCGAGACGATGGAAATCGCGCAGGACGTCGCTCGCCGGCTCATCGAGTCGCATCTAGAGCATGGTGATCCTCTCCCGCCAGCCGTTCGCAGGGCCATCAAGAATGCGCGGCGGGTCTCCACGGTAGCCATTCCGGTTGGTCTGTCGCTGCCCGCCATCTGGCGTTGTCCCGCCGACAAGACGACGGGGGTCAATCCGCAGGGTCAGCGGGTGCCGCGCGTTCGGAGCTACAGCATCAATCCGCCTGTCGGCGGCCCTTCGGAACGCAGTTGTGGAGGAGTGCCCTGGCTCGATTTCTCTGGCCTCACCGTTTACTACAAGCTGAGCGAAATGCTTGATCCTGGCCCCTCGCAAACCTTCGTTTTCCTGGACGAGCGCGTGGAAACGCTTGGCGAAGGCGTTTTCTACCTCTCAATAGCCGGTGCTCCCGGCCAACCCGGCACGGCGGCTTTCTACGACTACCCCGCCTGCGGTCACAACGGCGCCGGCAGCTTCTCCTTTGCCGACGGCCGCGTGGAGGCGAGAAGGTGGAGGGACCCCCGCACGACGCCCAAGAAACTGACCCCCTCCGGCTCCTCGTACCCTGCGGAGGCACCGTCGCCCGGCAACCCGGATCTCCGTTGGCTCCAGGAACACTGCACACGCCCACTCCGATCGCCTCCGTGATCGACGACCTCGGTCGTCTGCGTCGTCGCAGGAGCCTGCGCGGACCGAATCCATTGATTTCGTCGGCGGTGGAGAAGGCGATACGCCGAGCAGCGCTCAGCACATTTCGGCTGGCCCGAGTGGGTGGATCATCCCGCTCGCTTTTACCGCCTGCGCTCAGAGTGACGGGGGCCGATACGTTGGCATCTCCGTCAGTGAACCTGGGTTGATGCGGTCCGCGATACTTTGGGCTATGCGAGTTGTGCCGCACCAACAACCTTCAATCACTCGCTCCAGTGGCCAAAACGCCAGAAGACCCAATGTGTCCAAGGGTCAGACGCATGTTGACCGTTCTCGGGTCGCGGTGCAGCCGAGCAGGACTTCGCGGCGTCAGGTGTCGGCAGTTGTCGGCAAGGTCGGGGGCTCGGCGTGGTGCTCAAACAAGACCCGGGGCCAGAGGGCCCAACGACAACCGGCGGCGGCTGCCGCAACGGGGATTCCCGCCCGTTCCCCCTCGGCGCGGGAGGCTCGCAAAGGCCGGACCTGTCTGCGTGCGGACACGCACAGGCAGGCGGCAGGCAGGTCGAGAAGATTCTGCGCCACTGCGGACTGTGCCTGCCTGCCGCGACGGCTGCGGCGCAGGCAGGGGACGAGCCCTCAGCTCGCGCCCCGCCCTCGGCGAAGGTCCCGGTTACGGGCTGAGGCTCAGGACGAGCAGAACCCGTGGAGCGGCGGCGCCGCGCGTGAGGCGGGGCATCGGCTCGACGGTGAACTGCACCCTGGACGGCCAGCGCCAACACCGTTTCCAGGCGCTGTGGTGCCCTGAGCGGCCTTGCTGGAGGCTACGACCGCCTTTCGGGGCTGGAGGGCGGCCGCCCAGCAGCCCCGAAAGGGCGACCAGGCGCTAGTTGGGGACAATTCTACTTGTTGAACCCCTTGTGGTTCATGAACTCCCAGATGCGCCCCATCCAAGTGTAGCTGCCGGTTCCGGGGGCGGCCTTGTTCTGAAAGCAGTGCTCGCGTGTGGCCAACGTGTGAAGATCGGACTGGATGCCCATGCGGCGGAGCTGTTCCCAGCACTTCACCGAATTCATCGCCGCCCAGCCGTCCGCGTCGCCGTGGATGAACAGGATCGGGCACGTCGCGAGGTCGAACGAGAACTCGGGGACGAGCCGCGCGTCGTCCTCGTTGCCGCCCCGGGCGTTCGGTTTATCCGCGCCGTCCGTGAGCGCGTATGCGGGATAGATCGCGACCGCCCACTGCACGCTGCAGGAGAGCTCGTCGAGATCGTCGATCGGCCAATAGGAACGGCGTTTCGAGCTGGTCGCGCCCATGAGCGTCAGGTGCCCGCCGGCCGAGGAGCCCATGATGCCGATGCGGTCGGGATCAAGCCCCTTGGCCGCGGCCCGGCCGCGGACAATCCGCACGGCGCGCTGCAGGTCTTGCCACGCGGTCGTGTGCTTGGCCAGTCCGCCCAGCGGACGCGGCGTGCGGTATTTCAGCGTCACGACCGTCATGCCCTTCTCGTTCAGGTAACGCCGCGTCGGCGCGACTTCGAAGCCTTCCGGGCTGTTGCCACTGTAGCCGCCGCCGGAGTAGATGATCTGGATCGCCTTTGTCTTGCGCTCCTTGGGCATGTGCCACTCGAGATAAGGCAGGCACTGATTCGTCTGCGCGTCCGGCATCCGGCCTTCCGGCCAGAGCGGCTCCTTGAGGGTTTCGCCGCGCGCGTCGTCGTTCGGATAGCGGGCCATCAGAT
>JAKLFB010000065.1 GCA_022711435.1 Verrucomicrobiota bacterium | reverse complement strand
CCGGCCAGGTTGGTCAGCCCTGAGAGGACCAGCCGGCTGCCCGCTCCTTCGGCCCTCCAGATCATATCGAAGTTGCCCGTGTGCGCCGCCTGCCCAATCCCGGGCAGCTCGAGCACGGCGCCGTTCTGCAGGTAGAGCGAGGTGTCATCCACGGTGGCCAGGCTGCTGAAAGCCACCGACACGCCGTCGAGCGTGGCCTGCTGCAGCCGGGTCAGCTGTCCCACCGGGATCGTGCCGCCCGAACGGAGCACCAGAACCACGTTGCTGCCGTCGGTCAATTGGGGGAGGAGCACGCTGCCGTTGTTGCGCGCTTCGAGCAGAAGGTAGTGATCGGTTCGGCTGGGCTCAAAGGCGGTGAGCGCGGACAGGTCTACCGCTGCACCCGTTCCATCCGCATACACCTGGAACCATCCGTTGGTTATTGCCGTCAGCGCAGGCAGCTCGATCCGCCCGCCGGTGTAGGCCTGGATCCTCCACCAGCTTCCGGAGGCAAAGCCGGCCAGGTTGGTCAGCCCTGAGAGGACCAGCCGGCTGCCCGCTCCTTCGGCCCTCCAGATCATATCGAAGTTGCCCGTGTGCGCCGCCTGCCCAATCCCGGGCAGCTCGAGCACGGCGCCGTTCTTTGCGTAAAGACCCGCGCCGTCGATCGTGCTCGAGCCCAGCGCGGTGAACCGTGTTTCGGGTCCGGAAACAGTGAGCGAGCGTCCGGCTGCGACTATGAAGTCGCCAGCGATTTGGGAGCCGCCTTTGGTCAGGCTGACATTGCCGCCGGCAACATTGAGCGATGCGCTGGACTGGATGCTTTGCACCGTCACGTTGCTGGCCACCATGATAGTAACGGTGGTGGCCACTCCGCCGATAACCGCATCGTCCGAGGCCGAGGGCAGGATGTTGTTGGACCAGTTGGCCGCCTGGTGCCATGAGACACCGTCGCCGCTGCCGGTCCAGATGACCGTGGCGGAATCCGCCAGGCACACCGAGCAGAGGACGGCTGCGGCAGCCGCCAGAGCGCGGGAAAACCAGAAGCGCCCAGCCAGATCTCCCAATCGGCAAGTGGATGGATGTTGTGCGATCATGCGATTCCTCTCTTATGACTCATTAGGATGTAGAAGACAATCAATGACTGGGTGAACAAGTTCGACACCGCTTCGCCTTGTCTCTTGCAAGCCGGCTGCGCTTTCCCTCCCCCCGCGAGGCACGAGCGGGGGGAGGGAGAAGACCAACTGCGACTGGACGCACCAAGCGCCGAGGAATTTTGTCCTGGACACAGTCAGGGGGTGGCTGCGTGTTTGGATTTGACGCTGTCCGGCGAAACGAGGAGAAACAGGTCCGATGACCATCATCCGTCTTGTGGCGCTGGCTCTCCTGATGGCCTCGGCCCATGGCGCCCTCGCGGCCGACTCCTCGGCGCATGTCTGGGAGAAAGTCGAGCTCACCTTCCAGGCGCGGCAGTCGTTCGCCAACCCTTACACCGACGTCACCCTGTGGGTCGATCTCGAAGGGCCGGGGTTCCAGCGGCGGTGCTATGGTTTTTGGGACGGAGGCTCGACGTTTCGGGTCCGGATCCTGGCCCCGGCAGCGGGGCGATGGTCCTGGCGCAGCGGATCGAGCCCATCGGATCCGGGGCTAAACGGCTTGGCGGGCAGCTTCATCGCCCGGCCCTGGACAGAGGCCGAGAAGGCAGCCAACCCGAACCGCCGCGGCATGGTCCGGCCCACCGCCAACGGCCGCGCATTCGAGTATGCGGACGGCACACCGTTCTTTTTGCTCGGAGATACGTGGTGGGCGCTGGGCACGTTCCGATTTCCCTGGTTCGACGACGATCGGCCCCGGCCGCTGGGACCCAAGGCCGGCTTCAAGGACTTCCTCCGCATCCGGCGGGCCCAGGAGTTCAACTGCATCGCCTTGATCGCCGCATTTCCTCAATGGGCCAACGACGGCCGCCCGGCCAGCCTCGACACGCCCGACGGGACCGTCCTGCGGGCCGCCTGGCGCCAGGCCGGCACCGCCAGCGCCAAGGACATGACCAACGAGCTCGGGCAGCGCGCGTTTCTGTTCCCCGGGAAAGCGCCGGGTTTCGAGCAGGTGATGCCCGATGTCGAGCGGCTCAATCCCGCCTACTTCCAGATGCTCGACAAGAAGATGGATTATTTGAACGCGCAGGGGTTCGTTCCGTTCATCGAGGTCGCCCGCCGCGATATTGGCCAGGCGTGGAAGCGGTTTTATCCATGGCCGGAATCCTATACGCGGTATATCCAGTATGTGTTCAGCCGCTACCAGGCGCACATCGCCCTGTTCAGCCCTATCCACTACGATTCGCCAGGCAAGACGGTACCTGCCGAGGAATGGAATCGGGCGGCCAGCGGGTATCTCGAGCAGTATGGGCCGCCTCCCTTCGGCACGCTCCTGGGCAACAACGCCAGCCCGTCCTCGCTCCGCAATTGGGGCCATGTGGATCGGGCACCGTGGCTGGGTTTCCACCAGATTGGCAACCGGCGCACCCATGACTGCTATCAGCTCCTGACCGAGATTTGTCGGACGAATCCGCCGCTGCCGGCCATCAATGGCGAGCCGTATTACGACGGCATGGAAGATGCCGAGCCGGGCAGCGATCGGGCGGCGCTGTATTGCCGTTCGGCCATATATGGCAGCGTGCTGTCGGGCGGTTGGGGCGGCCACATCTATGGCGCCGGCGGCTGGCAGGGCGGACTCTGGAGCGGCGAGGTCGAGCCGGCCTCGAAATATCCCATCTGGGACGTCATCCAATACGCGTCCGCAGACCAGATGCGCCATCTCAAGGCGTTCATCCTGTCCGAAGGCCGGCGGTTTCAGGATCTCGAACCCGCCGCCGATCAGGTCGCTCCCAACCGATCCGGCAAACCCAACGGCCTGACCGGCTGGGCGTTTGCAGCCCGAACGCCCGCGCGCGATCTGTTCCTGCTCTACTTCGAACAGGAATGCCCCCGCGCGAGTCTTTCGGGAGCGCTGCCCGGCGCCGGCTATCGCGCCCAGTGGTTCGATCCCCGCACGGGCCAGTGGGCTGACGCCGATCCGAACGCGCTGCGCGCCGATTCGACGGGGCAGATCCGCCTGCCGCCGTTTCCGCGCTCGCCTGCCCAGTCGGACGCGGATTGGGCGCTCAAGCTCGTTGCGACTTCCGTCCTACAATCCCCACGGAGCGAACCATGAGACACACCTGGACCATTTCCCTTTTGCTTTGGGCCTCGATCGCCCTGAACCCCGCGGCCGAGCCGCCTCCCGGCGGATGGAGCCCTGGGTTCCCGCGCGAGGAGATCGAGCCTCATTTCCGCTGGGAATCCCGCGGAGGCCGCGACGGCCAGGGCGTTTTCGTCATCCAAGCCGACCAGCGCGATGGCCAGGCGGGCTGGTGGACTCGCACCCTGCCCGTGCAAGGCGGGCGATGGTACCGGTTCGAGGCCTTCCGGCGCGCCACCCGGGTGGCCGAACCCCGGCGCAGCGTCCTGGCTCGAGTCATCTGGCTGGACGCGCAGGGCAAGCCCGCCTTGCGCGACACGCCCGTGGTCACCCGTTACCTGCCGGGATTCACCCCGCGCGCCGAGCCCGAATATCCGGCTGACCGGAGCGCCGACGCCCTTGGATGGACCGAGGTGTCTGACGTCTATCACGCGCCGGCCCAGGCCGTCCAAGCCGCCGTCGAGCTCCACCTCCGCTGGGCGCCGGGCGGACAGGTCGAATGGAGCCAGGTGTCGCTGGCCGAGATACCCCCGCCCGCCGGCCGCAAGGTCCGGCTCGCCACCGTGCATTTCCAGCCCCGACAGGGACGGACGCCTTCGGAAAAACCGCCCCAGTTCGCCCCGTTCATCGAGGAGGCCGCCCGACAGAAGGCTGACCTGGTCGTCCTGCCCGAGACCCTGACCTATTACGGCACCGGCAAAACAATGGCCGAGTGCGCCGAGCCCTTGCCGGGGCCATCGACGGATTACTTCGGATCGCTCGCCCGGCGGCACAACCTCTATCTTGTGGCGGGCCTGATCGAGCGCGACGGGCCGCTCATCTACAACGTCGCCGTGCTCATCGGTCCGGATGGCTTCGTCCAGGGCAAATACCGCAAGGTCTGCCTGCCGCGCAGCGAGATCGAAAGCGGTATCGAGCCCGGCCGCGAGTATCCGGTCTTTCCCACTCGATTCGGCCGGTTGGGGATGATGGTGTGCTACGACGGATTCTTCCCCGAAGTGGCCCGCCGCTTGGCGAACGAGGGCGCCGAGGTGATTGCCTGGCCGGTGTGGGGCTGCAATCCCCTCCTCGCCGCGGCGCGCGCCTGCGAGAACCATGTCTACGTCGTCAGCAGCACCTACACGCCGGCTACCCAGAACTGGATGATCTCGGGCATCTACGATCACGAGGGCAAGGTCATTGCCCAGGCCAGTGAATGGGGCTCGATTGCCGTGGCCGAGGTCGATCTGGACCAGCGTCTGCACTGGGCCAGCCTGGGCGATTTCAAGGCGGAAATCCCCCGCCACCGGCCAGTGGATTGACGCGGAAAGTTACCTTGTAAGGCAGGGACGCGACGCTGTCGGGTCCGGTTGTCAGCCGACATTTGCACAGACCCTTATGGCTGCGCGCCCTGTCGTTTGATGCCGTGCTCGAAAGCCTGGGGAGTGTCCTGACCGGAGGTTGGGCTCTCCGTGTGATATATTGCTCGCCGCGGGAGGGCGCGCGGCCTACACATTTCGGACAAGCTCATGAAGACGATGAACGCTTTGGGATTGGCGTGCGCTTTGGTTATCGCGGCGAACGGCGCGGCGCCCGTGGATCGATACAACGTGGTCTGGACCTCCCCCAGCACGAATCACCACGGCTCGATGCCGCTCGGCAATGGGGACATCGCGCTCAACGCCTGGGTGAGCGCCGATGGCGACCTGCACTTCTACATCGGCAAGACGGACGCTTGGGACGACAACGCCCGCTTGGTCAAGGTCGGCAAGGTGCGCGTCCATTTCGAGCCCAATCCATTCGCCGCGGGCAAGGCGTTCCGGCAGGAGCTCAGGCTGAGCGAAGGGCGCATCGAGATCTGCGCGGGCGATCCGCGCGAGACGCAGATCCGGCTCTGGGTGGACGCGAATCACCCGGTCATTCAAGTCACGGCCAGGAGCGCCGTGCCGCTCGAAGCGACGGCGTCCATCGAGCTCTGGCGGACCCGCCGGCAGGAGCTGGCCGAGCTGCAGGTCAGCGACGTGATGATGAACCGCAAGGAAACCGACAACACAGCAGCCGCCACCATCATCGAGCCCGACGCCCTGCTCTCGAACCAGGCCGGCCGGATCGGGTGGTTTCACCACAACATCAAGTCGGTCGGGCCGAAAATGATGGCGCAGATCCAAGGACTGACCGGTTTCGAGCAGGCCGATCCGCTCCTCCATCGGACCTTCGGGGCCGTCATCACGGCTGCCGGGGGCGAACGCGTCGACGACTGCCGCCTGCGATCGCCTCGCAGCTCGCTGCATCGCATCAGCGTCTATGTTCTGACGCGCCATCCCTCGACGCCGGAGCGCTGGCTGGCGGACATGGCGGACACCATCGACCGGATCGAGGCGCAGGATTTCGAGGCGCGATCCGCTGCGCACGCGGCCTGGTGGAACGATTTTTGGAATCGCAGCTGGATCCGCGCATCGGCAAACACGGAGTCATCTTCCATTGTCCTCTCGAACAGGTATTCGGTCCGGCCGGGATCGGACCCGGGCAGCGGCAGCCGGATTGTGAATGGCGAGCTTGCCGGAGACACGGCGGCCGCCCCCCTTCGCGATGAAGCGGATTACGTCAGCCGGATGTATCACCTCCAGCGGTTCATCACGGCATGTGCCGGCCGGGGCGCGTATCCGATCAAGTTCAACGGCTCGCTGTTCACCGTCCCGCCCGG
Organism: Verrucomicrobiota bacterium; assembly: GCA_022711435.1. Classification (GTDB taxonomy): domain Bacteria; phylum Verrucomicrobiota; class Verrucomicrobiia; order Limisphaerales; family UBA1319; genus JAGMXM01. Next base: position 4,179 of record JAKLFB010000065.1, on the reverse strand, counting down.
CGGCACGGAGAAGGACCCGGACTACCGCCGGTGGGGTCCGGGCTACTGGTGGCAGAACACGCGCCTGCCTTACATCAGCCTCTGCGCCTCCGGCGATTTCGATCTTCAGCGCCCGCTCTTCCGGATGTATGCGGACGAGCTGCTACCGCTCTGCAGACACCGCACGCGGCGCTACCTCGGTCACGAGGGCGCGTTCTACCCCGAGTGCATCATGTTTTGGGGCGCGATCTTCAGCGAGACCTACGGGTGGACGCCTTTCGAGCAGCGCGCGGACAAGCTTCAGGAAAGCGGCTGGCACAAGTGGGAATGGGTTGGCGGCCTCGAGCTTGCCTGGATGATGCTCGATTATTACGAGCACACGCTCGATCCGACATTCCTCCGGCAGACCGCGATCCCGTTCGCCCGCGAAGTCCTGGTCTTTTTCGATCAGCACTATCCCACGAACGCGCAGGGCAAACTCGTCATGCACCCGTCCCAGGCCCTCGAGACCTGGTGGCGCTGCACCAACGCCGCGCCCGAGCTCGCGGGCTGCATCGCCCTCACCGAGCGCCTTCTGGCGCTGCCCGCCGAGCTCGCTCCCGCATCGGAACGCGAGATCTGGCAGCGGCTCCAGGCCAAGCTGCCGCCGCTCCCCGTGCGCCTGATCGATGGCCGAAAGGCGCTCGCCCCCGCCGAGTTCTTCGCCGACAAGCGCAATGTCGAGAACCCGGAGCTCTATGCGCTGTTCCCGTTCCGCCTCTTTGCCTTCAACCGGCCCAACGCGGACTGGGCATTGACAGCCTTGGAGCATCGAGGCGATCGAGGCCACTCGGGCTGGCGGCAGGACGATATTTTCATGGCGTATCTCGGCCTCGCCGATGATGCGCGCAAGGGCGTCGTCAGCCGCGCCCGCAGCTATGATCGCAACGAACGCTTTCCCGCGTTCTGGGGTCCGAACTACGACTGGACGCCCGATCAGGACCACGGCGGCGTGCTGATGAAGGCCTTTCAGTCCATGCTCATGCAAGCGGACGGCCAGCGCGTCTTCCTGTTCCCTGCGTGGCCGAAAGAGTGGGACGTGGAGTTCAAGCTGCACGCACCGCAGCAGACCATCGTCGAGGGCAGCTACCGGAGCGGCCGGGTGGCGTGGCTGAAGGTCACGCCCGTTGCCCGCCAAGCGGATGTGCAGACCGTCAATCCTTGATCTTGGGGTCTGTGCAGAGATTGCTTTCGACTTTGGCGGGAGCGCCGCCGGGCCACGCGTCCGCCGCCCGATACGAGCTCCGAACCAGCGGGCCGGCTGCCACGCGTCGGAACCCCATGTCCAGCGCCGCGGCGCGGAGGTCCGCGAACCGATCGGGGGCGATGTATTCGGCCACCGGCAGGTTGGCCGGTGTGGGCTGCAGATATTGTCCCAAGGTCAGAATCCTGACGTCCGCCGACCGCAAGTCGCGCATGGCCTCGAGCACCTCGTCCTCGGTCTCGCCCAGGCCGAGCATGAGGCCGGACTTGGTGGCCAGATCGGGCGCGCCGAGCTTCCAGGCGCGCGCCAGGACGCTCAGCGATCGGTCATAGGAAGCCCGCGAGCGTATCGCCGGCGTCAGACGGCGGACGGTCTCGAGGTTGTGATTGAACACATGAGGCCGTGCGGCGATGACCGCGGCGATCGATCCCGGCCGATCCTGGAAATCGGGGACCAGGACCTCGATGACGGCATCCGGCAGGCGATCCCGCACCGCGCGGATGACATCCTGGAAATGCCCGGCCCCACCGTCCTCGAGGTCGTCTCGGGTCACGGAAGTGATGACCACGTGCCGCAAGCCCAGGCGCACCGCCGCCTCCGCAACACGCGCAGGCTCGCCGGCATCCAGCGGCAGAGGAGGGGCGGTTTGGACGGAGCAGAAGCGGCATGACCGTGTGCAGCGGTCGCCGGCGATCATGAAGGTGGCGGCGCCTCGGCTCCAGCACTCCCGCTGGTTCGGGCAGCGTGCGCTTTGGCAGACCGTGTGCAGCCGGAGCTCGTCGACCAGGGTGCGGATCGATCCGTGGGCATTGCCGGCCGGGAGGCTGCGCCGGAGCCACTCCGGCAGCCGCCGATGCTGCCGGGCGCCATCGCCCGCAGCCGCCGCCTCGATGCGGTCAGGATCCATTCGGACATCATGAGCAGCCGCCCCGTTGCGCGTCTACACAGAACATTAGCAATCTATCCTCACCGCGGACACGGATTTATGCCCGCGGAATGACGCCGAATGACGCGGAGGACGGTGCGTCGGTGAGTCGGTGCGTCGGCAGGCCGAAAGGTAGGGACGCGACGCTGACGGGTCCGGCGGAAGGCCTGGAAGCCGAGCGCCACGACATCCGTCGCCTGGAACGGCATCTGCTCGTATCAAAGATGCGAGACCGCAAATGGATCACAGGGATCGAGGGGGGGAGGATGACGCATGAAAAGGAACCGGAGGTGGCGTGGGTGGTGGATGGTGGCGGTGGCGGTGTTGGGATTATCGGTGGTTGGGAATGGGCAGTGGGCGGATTGGCGGGAGCCACCTTCGCACCAGACGATCGTTTTGCCGCATGGTCCATCTCCGGGTGGGGCTGTTGCCTCGGGATCGATCGGGCTGATGGGGAGCAGGCGAGTCGAGCGACCGGGGCGCGATGAGGATTTGTGGCCGGAGGCAGGCGCTGATGGTCGGTATCGGGTGATCGACGCCTGCCGGTATGACGAGGAACTGCAGCGCGAGCACGAGCTGATCCTGTGCCAGGGGCATCGGGTATTGTGGCGGGTGGGGGAACAGTTGCGTCAGGAGGCGCTGGACTCGGTCCGGTGGGGCGCCGTGGGCGGGGCTCTCGGCAAGACGGTTAGAGCCACCGTCAAAAGTGCTCGCCAGGTTATCCATCATGGTCATAATACGGCAAAGATCGCAGACAAGCCGCTCTACCGCTATATGAGCCGAGCGGAAGCCGATGCGATCCGGGAAACTGGATTACTTCGCGGCGGCAGAGCCGGCGAGACATTCTGGACGGACTCTCGGTTCACAAGTGCAGCGCGGGCACAGAGCCGGCTGTCATTGGGATCGGCACCAGAGGTCCGGATGGAGTTCCGTCTAAAGAACAACCCGGCTCTGGAGCGCGCCGGGACAAGAGTCCAACCCGCCAACGGTGGCACCGGTCTTGGGCGGGAATACTCGACATTCGATAGGGTCGAAGTGGAGATTATCAATGTCCAGCCATTCACACACTGACCTGACTGGCCGGTCATTCGCCGCGCTGGTAAGCGAGCCGTGGGATTTCAAATCGGCAGCCGGCGATAATCGGCTCGATGGCCGAATTGTTGCTGCGTCTCCCGACTCGGCAAAAAAGCCTTGGCTGCTGTGCAACGTTTCGCTATTCGAAGCAGGCGGCCGGCAAATTGACCGAGTTGTGCTGACGTGTCGGTACTGGAAAACCGAATCGCTCTTTGATGACGTATCCGCTGGGAAGCGTGTAACCGTCCACATGTTCTACGCGGTCGATTCTGGAACTGTTGATGAGACAACGGCAGACGACTATCTGGACAATCCGAACCTCTCACGTTTCCTGATCAGTTCGATCCAGTTGCAGACAAGCCTTACGCCAGGGGGCTGACACGTGCCTTTCGATGGAAGGAGATTGTCTGGCACTTGGCGCGTCCCACCGCAATCGGGTGGGTAGGGCGCGCACTCCGCTGCGCGCCGAGTTGTGAGCTTGCAGCGGAGTGGCCGCCCTACCTTTCAGCTTGAGGCTTACGGGACGCGTCGCTGTCGGGTCCGGCGGAAGGCCTGGAAGCCGAGCGCCACGACATCCGTCGCCTGGAACGGCATCTGCTTTTGCCTAGTGGTTTTGGGAGAGCATTGACGTGCTTTTGAAGCCTCGGATGATTACTCCTGCTCCATGAACGCCGTTGCTTTCACATTCTGCTGCGGGGGCTGTGGCCGACAGTTCGAAGGCCCGGAGGCGCCCGAGAATTCCTATGGGCAATTTGTGTTGCGCTCGGAGACGTCCGATGCCGCAGCGTTCCTGGATGCTCCAAACGACTCCGTGTTCTTCGAGTCCTACCATAGAGCTTGTCCCAAAAGCCGGGTTTTCGGCCAACCTGTGTGAGCGGCCTCGGGCCAGTGTAAATTTTCCGATGGATGGATTAGAAATCGAGCCGGGAGCGTCTTTCCTGCGGCCTTTTCTTGAACT
>JAKLFB010000064.1 GCA_022711435.1 Verrucomicrobiota bacterium | reverse complement strand
CCACCCGGTGACGGGCAGCATTGCCATCCGGACTCCGCTGCAAGGAGTCAAACGTGCCTCCCACCGATTGACCGCCGCTCAGCGTCACTGGACAACTCCGGCTTACCCCGCCAAACGTCAGCCGCACGTCGCTGGCCACAAACTCATGGTCGCAAGGCGGCGGTACGGTAACCACACACAGCTTCTTTTTCAGGAGCTGTTCGGCCGTGTGGGCATTGGACGCATCCTGGAAGAGCGCACATGGCGATCCGACCGTCAAGTAATCCTCCGCCCAAAGCGTGTAGGTGCCTGCCGCTGTGGGCACCGCCAATCCAGACGGTATCGTCGCATCGTTCACCGTCCTTCCAGTGCAACTGGCCGGCACGCTGTCCAGCGCCGTCATCTCCACACAATTGCCCACGGCTGCGCCCGCGCTGTTTCGGAATCCCACTGCCACCCGGTGACGGGCAGCATTGCCATCCGGACTCCGCTGCAAGGAGTCAAACGTGCCTCCCACCGATTGACCGCCGCTCAGCGTCACTGGACAACTCCGGCTTACCCCGCCAAACGTCAGCCGCACGTCGCTGGCCACAAACTCATGGTCGCAAGGCGGCGGTACGGTAACCACACACAGCTTCTTTTTCAGGAGCTGTTCGGCCGTGTGGGCATTGGACGCATCCTGGAAGAGCGCACATGGCGATCCGACCGTCAAGTAATCCTCCGCCCAAAGCGTGTAGGTGCCTGCCGCTGTGGGCACCGCCAATCCAGACGGTATCGTCGCATCGTTCACCGTCCTTCCAGTGCAACTGGCCGGCACGCTGTCCAGCGCCGTCATCTCCACACAATTGCCCACGGCTGCGCCCGCGCTGTTTCGGAATCCCACTGCCACCCGGTGACGGGCAGCATTGCCATCCGGACTCCGCTGCAAGGAGTCAAACGTGCCTCCCACCGATTGACCGCCGCTCAGCGTCACTGGACAACTCCGGCTTACCCCGCCAAACGTCAGCCGCACATCGCTGGCCACAAACTCATGATCGCAAAGAGACTCGCCTTGCAAGAAAATATCGTCAAGATAAGCGCCTTCGGCTGTGACACTTGCGTCAGAGTAAAACTCGAACTTCAGGGTATGAGATGATCCAACGTAAGAACTCACATTCAGCGCTACTTCCGTCCATACAAGTTGGGCCGAAGACCGATCCCACAGCAATGCTCCATCGAGCCAAACACGCAAGCGATCGATACCGCTTTCGATAGACGGGATTTTATACCAGAATCGTAGTTCTGCAGATTGCAACCCTGACAAGTTGATGCTCTTGGACATGTATGCACTCATGGAATCTCGATAGACTGGGCTCGAATATGAGCCAGCATTGCCAATGTCCGCACAATAGCCCTTCCATGATCCCCCATGTACACCTTCATCGCCAAATGCTGAATCGACATCGTCCCAATATGCTGTTGTACCCGAGGTGTTGCCGTCTCCAACAGACCAACCGTTGTCGGCGGGGAAACTTCCCTCAAATGTCTCGGACAGAACCACTGTCGCGGCTTCCGAAATGGTGCAATAGGCAATTAGAAATACTATGCAAACTACTCGAAATAATATATTATGAAGAAGTGCATTTGTTTGCCTTTCACGATAGTGAAACAAAAACCCATTATAGATCTTCATATTAATGTATGGTTAAACTAATAAGGTTATCGTAATGTGTAGCATTTGTTCTGCGTATTTATTGGCCGGGCGCGAATCCATCGACTCCGTCGGGATTAACATGGTAGGCACCTGCCCGCCAGTATGCGAGAACCCTGCTGACCTCCGCGCCATCAATCAACCAATAGGGAGGTTGATAATCCGCGGAGTGGCGTAACCCATTTGTACTCCCTGAACTCGGTGCGTATCCGTCTGCCCCAGTAGCGTCCCGATGGTATGCACCATCTCGCCAATAGGCTAGCACCCGGTTGACCTCAGTGCCATCGATGATCCATCGGGGCTCCAAAAAATCAGCAGTGTGGTTGTTTTCAGGTTTGGAATTGGCTATTCCAGAAAAAGCGATATGCCACTCTTGATTTTTCTGCAAGTTTTGTTCGCCGAATCGCCAGACTTGAACTAAAACCATGTCATCGACAACATCCACTAGTCTTCCGCTACGCTGAATTATTCTCGGTTCTCGAATTTTAATTGGTAAATAAGCGATAATGGGTCGAGCTATGTTTACCGCAGAGTTCATATGAATTGTCAACGAGTATGCTACGACCCCATCCACATTCGTAAATGCAAGGAATTGATCATACAAAGGCTCTGTAACCTTCTGAAGAGTTGCTTTATAGGCGGGATCTCCATACAGCACGAATACGTCCTTGTCGTAATTCAGCCCAATGGGATCAACATTCGGAGTGTCGTGAGATTGATCAAACAGAAGTGCTTGATTATTTAGGAAAACGCTTTGAGCAAATGTAAAGCGATCTTGAAGATAAACAAAATAATCGGCGATACCCCAGCCCATGTAGCCAAACCACGTATCGACTGTATAACCGGCCATCTGTATGGCGCCGCCGGATCCAAGCCAGGCAAACACCATCGAGCGAGTCCGAGATTCATCTTCCGGTATATGGGCGATACGGCAGTTGCCAGGCGCCCAATACACTTTGTCGTTTGTGGTCTCGATAGAATGACTATTTTCGCCTGCATCTAACCCGAACAATCGGCCGTCCACCGCATAAAAGTGTCCCTCAGGAGCAATTGTCGGATGATGCAACTGCCAGAGATATTCCGATGCGTGTCCGGAAGTGACGAATAAGTCCACTGCGTTCGAATTGAGCAGGTTAACAAATGGAACTGTGTCGTCGCTTTCCGAATCGAATCCCTTGATGACGGTTCCCCCGTTGATTCGAGTCCATAATTCGTGGGGATCGCCACCTTCGCAATGGTATTGTCCGCTAAAGAGATAGTTTAAATAGTTTCCGGCGGTTTTGAGCAAGGCTGACCGAATGGTCACAGGCCCATGTTTCGAGACCAAGTGAGCGGCATGGTCAGCATTGATGCCTGTGACGATTCCCCATATTGCATCGCCATATGGATCATCATCCAAATCTCTCAAAAGTTGGTGACAACCGCGTACCAAAGCCACGGTGACCTCTTCAGGAATGGCGACGAAACAGACGTGGGTTGGTTGGCTTTCGGACAGATTTTCTTTCAGATCAGCTGGGAAAGGCGGCCCAGCATATATGAAAACGCTCCCATTATGTTTTGTTTTCAAGCTCTGGGCCACATGTCGCCAGGCCGGATCATTCCAAGTTGCTTCTGAGATCACCACTGCGTATTGCGCATGTACTTGGCAACATGCGATGCAGATCCAGGTCGCAATATGCGATGCTTTCATCGAGGGTAAGGTATTAGCCCGATGTATTCTTCAGATTACAATATGAATTCAATTGGCATCGGTTTTGTTCGCGGCGGTCCTATTGCTCAATGCTGCAATGAATGCCGTGTGGTTTCGGTATGGTGATCCAACCCACGTTGTAGCGACGCTGAGCATAAATGTGCTTCATCTATGGTGTACGCATCCCCTTACAAATCTTTAAAAACATTTGTAAATACTCTATAATACTTTGTTATTGTGCTGGTTGCGTTGCGGATTGCGACCGCTTGCATCCGGTGGCGGGGCTTGATACAATGGCGTTGAACCGGTGCTATGAACGAGACGTCGTTAGTCGGAGATGCGGTTCGGGGGCCGAGGGCCTTTCCATCGACCCACTGGTCGGAGATTGGCGAGGCGGTCGGGGGGGATGACGAGGCGGCGGGGGAGGCGCTCGGGCGGATGCTCGAACGCTATCAGCCGGCGTTGCTGGCGTATCTCCAGAAGAAGTTCCACGCGGACGACTCGATGGCGCGGGATCTGCTGCAAGGGTTTGTCTGCGAAAAGGTTCTGCGCGGCGATCTGGTCAGGCGCGCGCGCCGGATCCCCGGCCGGCAGTTCCGCGCTTTTCTGCTGACGTCCTTGCATGCCTATGCGATCGGCGAGTTCCGTCGGTGCACAGCCCAGAAGCGGGTACCGCCCGGGAAATGCCTCTCGTGGGAGGACGTCGAGGCCGAGGGAGGAGGCACGCTGGCCTGCTCGACCCAGCCGGCGGTGATGAGCTACGACCGCCACTGGGCGCGCCAGGTCGTTATCGAAGCCCTGCGCCGGTTCGAGACCTATTGCCGCGGAACCGGGCAAACGAACCTGTGGATCCTGTTCGATGCCCGGATTCGAGGGCCGCTCATGGACGGCGATCGGCCTGCCAATTATCGGGATTTGACCCGCCAATGCCATTTGCGATCCCCCACGATGGCCTATGGGATGCTCCATTTGAGCCGGCAGCTCTTTCTCAGCGCCCTCCGGTCGGTCGTGGCCGAATACGCCTGCACGCCATCCGAGGTCCAGGATGAGCTTGGCCACCTGCATTGGGTGCTGTCCCGATGCGATGTGCTGGGCGGCGACGGGGAGGAATAGGATTGCATCCGGACGCGCGCCGTGTGAGGGCACGCGGCCTACATCGCAAGCGTCCGCCCCCATGTAGGCCGGGTCCCCTGACCCGGCGTTGTAGAGCTGCGGCGCTCTGTTTAGGGTCTGTGCAAAAATTACTTCCGATTTTGGCGGGAGCGCCGCCCGGCCAGATGCGAGGCGCAAGGGAGGGAGTGTATCCCCCCCGCGATACTCGACCGACCGAGCCACGAAGCAGATGGCCCGGCGCCGCCCCGCCCCTGCGGGCTTGGGGGCCTTGGGCGCGCTGGCTGTGTTGCTCCTCGCTCACAGACCGCGCGGGTATGCTCGCTCGTCGCGCCTTGCCAGCCCGCCCAATCCCCTCCAGCAAAATCGGAAGTAATTTTTGCACAGACCACTTAGCTCGGCGGCAATCAGTTGCGCTGCCAACGCCGATTTTCTTAAAGATTGGGGGCGTAAGTGCGTATACTTATATTGTGAATGCTTCGCCCGATGGACGATGGTCGCCGCGCTGGGCGGATCTCTTGGCTTTCGATGACACGGCAGCAGGGGATTGGCTGCCATCGGATTACCCGGCGATGTGGCAGCATCAGCTCGAAAGCCCGCTCGAGTTCGAGTGGGGACCGGATCGGGCCGGCGGTCCGGATGCGGCATCGGCGCTGCCGCCCTTGCCAGGAGGCTGCCGGACGTATGGCGAGCTGCTGCACGGATCGGCGTCATCGATCGAGTGGCTGTCGCTGGTCAAGGATTTCGCCAAGGCGCATCTGGTGAGCAAAGTGGAATGCCTGCCGCGCGACCTGGCCCGGGGCTTATATTACTCGACCATTGCATGCGCGCTGGTCCGGCATGGCCAATCGATCTCGCGGCTCGAGCGATCGGAGCTGGTGACGGGTTTTGGCTGGATGATCGATCAGCCGTGGCTGGATCCGGCGACACGGGAGCTGATGGTCCAGGGATTGGGGCGGTTGGGAGAGCAGAGGGGTGCATAGTCCGCAACGCCCAGCCAGGGGACCGGACACGGAGGTGGATGCTGCCGATTTGCGACCGCAGGTGCGGAGGGCGGTGCTCTGCGAAACAGGGATGCGACGCTGTCGAGTCCGGGCTGCAGGCTTGATTTTCTCGCTGGCGTGAAAGAGTTCAAATCCTCTCTGCGTCTCAGCGGGAGAAAAGTCTTGGCTTTAATCCCTTCTCCCGCAGAGGCGCAGAGGCGCTGAGGCATGAAGGGATTCAGGTGGCATTGGGCCTCCTGGCCCGCAGCGCGGTCAACTGACCAGCTTGTAAGCCGCGGATTTTGCCCGGATGCGGGGATGCGCAGCCCGCGTGATCCAAGGCGGCAGGGGGCTGTCGCACTCCAAGACGCTTCGCGCGCAGCGAGGGCGTGTCCGAATGGGCGCCAGCCTCGTGGAGTGCGGCAGTCCTCTGCCGCTTTCCGCGGACCACGGGAAATGACGCGGAAATGTTGATCTTGGAATGGTAGGGACGCGACGCTGTCGCGTCCGGCTTGATATCGATCGGCCTCCTTTCACGCGCTCCTCCATGGCGAATGGAGGAGGGCCTGGGGGGAGGATCTTGGAACGAGCCCCTCTTCCTCTGCCCTCTCCCCGCTCGTGCCTCGCGGGGCGAGGGAATTACGTCCGGTGGCCGTTTGCAGTTCGTCTTCTCCTCGCCCCCGCTGTCGCAGGCGGGAAGGGTGGTCGAAGGCCGGGATAGGGGTTCCAGCGCCGCCTTGCCGGAGGCCGGAGCTTGCACCTGTCAATCGACGTCCACGGAGTGGCCGCCCTACCTTACGGCTTTCGGCTTGCCAGGCAGGGCGCGCACTCCGCTGCGCGCCGGGCTGCATGTCCTCTGCCCCTATGGATGCGCCCGGATGCCAGATCTCCAATCAACTGCCCAACGCTTCGAGTCGCACGGCCATGAACTCGGGTTTGCATTTTGAGGCCGGAATGGCTATAGAGAGCGTCATCAATTGATTATGAACAAAATGTTGTCTACCGCGGCCGTCCTGCTTTTGGCAGGCGGTGTTGCCCTCGAAGCCGGAGCCGCCCAGAGGGTGTTCAACGGACTGGATTTGGGTCTGGGGAATTTGTATCGGGTGTCGCCCGCGAAATCCCGCTCGATCAGCCCCGAGAACTTCACGGGCGAGAAGGGCCAGGGGGGCAAGGCGACCGATGGGACGGGCGCCAACGCGGCGCGCGATCTGGGCCAGGGCTGGAAGGTGTCGCCTTCGGTCCGGATCAAGGCAGGGACGACCTTCACGCTGGGCGAGATCGAAGGCCCGGGGGTGATCCAGCAGATCTGGATGACGCCGACCGGCACGTGGCGATACTCGATCCTGCGGGTCTATTGGGACGACGAGGCCGAGCCGTCGATCGAATGCCCGGTCGGCGACTTCTTCGCCAACGGCTGGGGTGCATATGCGCCGGTCAACTCGCTGGCCGTCTGCGTCAATCCGGGCAGCGCGTTCAATTGCTACTGGCAGATGCCGTTCCGCAAGAAAGCCCGTTTCACAATGGAGAACATCGACCGGAACGACATGGTCCTGTATTACCAGATCAACTATGCACTGACGGATATCCCGTCGGACGCGGCCTATTTACACGCGCAGTTCCGGCGGGTGAATCCGCTGCCGTACAAGAGTGTGTACACACTACTCGATGGCGTGGCGGGGCAGGGGCAGTATGTGGGCACCTACATCGCCTGGGGGGTTCATAACCGCGGCTGGTGGGGCGAGGGCGAGATCAAGTTCTACCTCGATGGCGACGGGGAGTTCCCGACGATCTGCGGGACCGGGACCGAGGATTACTTTTGCGGGTCGTATAATTTCGACCGGATGGGCAAGTACACCGAGTTCAGCACGCCGTACAGCGGGCTGCCGCAGGTGATCCGTCCCGACGGCGCCTACGAATCGCAGCAGCGGTTCGGGCTGTATCGCTGGCACATTGTGGATCCGATCCGGTTCGAGCAGGAGTTGCGGGTGACGATCCAGGCCCTGGGCTGGCGTGGGGATGGACGCTACCTGCCGCTGCAGGATGACATCGCGTCGGTCGCGTTCTGGTACCAGCTCGAACCGCACCGGCCGTTCCCGAAGCTGCCTGCCAAGGACGATCTGGAAATCCGCTAGCATCGGTCTCCTGCCGGGAGATCCAAGGGATCGCTATGCTCAAGCCATCCGACACACAGGTCTCGAGCCTGGGCCGCGCGGTGCTGCTGTCGCCGCTGAACCTCTCGACCGTCGCCGGAGACGGGCTCGGCAACTACGTGCCGGAGGCCGCCCGGATCCGGATGCAGGTCGAGGTGCACTCGGGCCGGGACGCGCCTGCGGACGTCTATTTCGAGAAGGCCGGGCCGCGCGAGAATGTGTTTTTCGATCCATCGCGCACCCGGGCGGCGATTGTGACCTGCGGCGGGCTCTGCCCGGGTCTGAACAACGTGGTGCGGTCGGCGTTTCTCGAGCTGCATTTCAACTACGGCGTCCGGGAGGTCTGGGGCGTGCGATACGGGTATGAGGGGTTGAATCCGGAGTACGGGCATGCCCTCTGGCGTCTGGATCCGGACCTGGTATCGCACATCCACGAGAAGGGCGGCACGATCCTGGGCACGTCGCGCGGACCGCAGGACACGGCCACGATCGTGAACTTCCTGGCGCGCGAGCGGATCGATTTGCTCCTGTGCGTGGGCGGAGACGGCACCCAGCGCGGGGCCAACGACATCGCCCAGGAAGCCGGGCGCCGCGGGATGCCGCTGGCTGTGGTCGGCATCCCCAAGACCATCGACAACGATATCCCGTTTGTTTATCGGTCGTTCGGGTTCATGACGGCGGTGGACAAGGCGCGCGATATCCTCGAAGCCGCCCATACCGAAGCCAGGAGCACGCGCAACGGCATTGGCCTGGTGAAGATCATGGGGCGCAACGCGGGGTTCATCGCCGCCTACGCGGCGCTGGCCAGCCAGGAGGTGAACTTCACCCTCATTCCCGAGGTGCCGTTCGCGATCGAAGGCGAGCGTGGTTTTCTGGCGGCGCTGCACCGTCGGATCGAGCGGCGTGGGCATGCGCTGATCCTGGTGGCCGAGGGTGCGGGCCAGGATCTCCTCCCGCAGGCCGCCGAGCAGCGGGATGCCTCCGGCAACCGGATCTTCGGCGACATTGGCCTCTGGCTGCGGGATCGGATCGTCGATCATTTCCGGCGGCAGCGCATCCCGATCGGCATGAAATATTTCGATCCGAGCTACTCGATCCGGAGCGTGCCGGCGAATTGCGCCGACAGCCTCCTGTGCGACCAGTTCGCGCGGCATGCCGTGCATGCGGGCATGGCGGGCAAGACGGGCGTCCTGATCGGAACGTGGCACGGCGTGTTCACCCATGTGCCCATAGCAACGGCGGTGCGCAAGAAGAAACAGGTGGACCCGGAGAGCGAGCTGTGGCGGGGCGTTCTGGCCGCCTCGGGGCAGCCCAAAGTGATGAAGTGAGACGGCTGGCCGGCTGAGGCCGGAACTCCGAACTTGAGGGGGCGCTATTCCTCCTTGGCGCGGAAGAACTGCCTCGGCTCGGTGGCTGACAGTGCGGGGAGGAAGCGGAACGTGTTTGTCATGGCCCCTGTGCTCGAGCCCAAGGGCGACCATTCCCCGGAAAGCGTGTCGAGGCGCGAAGCCATTTCCAGGCGATAAACCTTGTTCGTCGAGCCGAACAGGAGCGGGATGAGCTGGTCCGCGTCGGCGCGATAGAGGTCCAGGAAAGGCGGATCGGCCATGAACTCCCAGACGCGAAATGCCTGCCATGATTCCGGCGGGCCGGCGATCACCTGCAGATCGTTGGTCTGTGCCACTCGAGCGAACAGATGCCACTGGCTGCCCGAGCCGCGCGTGTCTCGCACCTCCACCCAATAGCTGCGCCACGCCCGGCCATAGAGCGAAACCGAAGCGCCTGCCGACACCACCGGCGGCAACACCGAATGCCCCGCGATCTGCACGTCCACATTCGCCAGCAGGAATTCGTCGCCGGGCAATAGAATCGTGCCTCCATTGATGGCCTTGAGGCTGGATGCGCCCAGCGGCGTGGCAAAGGCGGAAAGGCTGGACAGGTCAATCACGCTGCCGGTTCCGTCCGAGACAATCGAGCAACTGCCGCCGGCGACAGATTCGACCGCATGCAAATCGATTGCGCCCCCATTTTTCGCCCCGAACTGGATCTGCCTGCCGGCGCTGGCAGCTACCTCCGTCACACCCGACAAGTCGACCGCTGCACCCGCTCCTTCGGCATAGGCATGGAACCAGCCGTTAGTCATCGATGCCAGCGCAGGCAGCTCGATCCGCCCGCCGGTGTAGGCCTGGATCCTCCACCAGCTTCCGGAGGCAAAGCCGGCCAGGTTGGTCAGTGCCGGAAAGGCCAGCCGGCTGCCTGCCCCTTCGACCCTCCAGACCACATCGAAGTTGCCCGTGTGTGCGGCCTGCCCAATCCCGGGCAGCTCGAGCACCGCCCCGTTCTGCAGATAGAGCGAGGTGTCATCCACGGTGGTCAGGCTGCTGAAAGATACGGACACGCTGTCCAGCGTGGCCTGCTGCAGCCGGGTCAGTTGTCCCACCGGGATCGTGCCGCCCGAACGCAGCACCAGGACCACGTCGCTGCCGTCGGTCAACTGGGGCATGATGACGCTGCCGCTGTTGCGCGCTTCGATCAGAAGGTAGTGATCGGTTCGGCTGGGCTCAAAGGCGGTGAGCGCGGACAGGTCTACCGCTGCACCCGTTCCATCCGCATACACCTGGAACCATCCGTTGGTTATTGCCGTCAGCGCAGGCAGCTCGATCCGCCCGCCGGTGTAGGCCTGGATCCTCCACCAGCTTCCGGAGGCAAAGCCGGCCAGGTTGGTCAGCCCTGAGAGGACCAGCCGGCTGCCCGCTCCTTCGGCCCTCCAGATCATATCGAAGTTGCCCGTGTGCGCCGCCTGCCCAATCCCGGGCAGCTCGAGCACGGCGCCGTTCTGCAGGTAGAGCGAGGTGTCATCCACGGTGGCCAGGCTGCTGAAAGCCACCGACACGCCGTCGAGCGTGGCCTGCTGCAGCCGGGTCAGCTGTCCCACCGGGATCGTGCCGCCCGAACGGAGCACCAGAACCACGTTGCTGCCGTCGGTCAATTGGGGGAGGAGCACGCTGCCGTTGTTGCGCGCTTCGAGCAGAAGGTAGTGATCGGTTCGGCTGGGCTCAAAGGCGGTGAGCGCGGACAGGTCTACCGCTGCACCCGTTCCATCCGCATACACCTGGAACCATCCGTTGGTTATTGCCGTCAGCGCAGGCAGCTCGATCCGCCCGCCGGTGTAGGCCTGGATCCTCCACCAGCTTCCGGAGGCAAAGCCGGCCAGGTTGGTCAGCCCTGAGAGGACCAGCCGGCTGCCCGCTCCTTCGGCCCTCCAGATCATATCGAAGTTGCCCGTGTGCGCCGCCTGCCCAATCCCGGGCAGCTCGAGCACGGCGCCGTTCT
>JAKLFB010000063.1 GCA_022711435.1 Verrucomicrobiota bacterium | reverse complement strand
CCGCCCCCCGACCCCTTACCTTGATCCGCGCCATTCGCATCCTCAATCCTTTCCCTTCCGCCGTTTCGGTCGTTTGAAACCAGTTCTACCCCAGCCCTGCCAACCCTGTCAACTATGAACCTGTCACTCTATTGGCTCCTGGATGACGGTCCAGATCCTGGCGAAAGCCGACCGAACGGGCCGCAGCTCACAGGCCATATCAACTGTGAACCTGTCACTCTATTGTTGCTGGAACGGTGTCCAAGATTCTGGTTCACAATTTCGCGTACAAGGCCCGTAGAACCTCCAAGGCTTGGCTGCAGGAAGTCGTGGAGAAGAAGAAGGACCGAAGCCACCGGATGAATTCCACGCTGCACTGGGTGCAACGCTGGAGGGCCTCCACCAACCAAGGCAGCTTCTGCCCTTTGTCCTGGAGTTGCGCCTTCACTTGGCCCAGCCGCTTTTGCCGCCGACGATCCTCGGCTGCGTTCTGCACTTCCAAGGCAACCAACACCGCCGCATCGAACAACCGCAGCAGGTTGTGCATCAGACAGAGCAACTGCGCCTGAATCGTTTTGGCTGTCGCCCCGGTGGCCCAGGCCTTTTTTTCGGCCAGCTTGTTCTTAAATTCATCAAACACCCTCTCGATGTCCCACCGCAGCCGATACAGATGGGCGATGATCCCCGGAGGCAGCGTCAGTTCATTGGTGAGAAATCTGAATATCTCCCCGCCCACCGGATCACGATAGGTCACTGGCCGCACCATCACCCCCTGAGAGGTGCTGACCAGTTCATCGGCCAGGACCCCTTGGTTGACCGGGGCCTGGGGATCGAAAGGCTCAACGCCAATCACTCCCAGCTTCATGTTCTCCTTGGCGCAGCTCAAACAGTAAATGCCCGCCGATCGATGGCTGTAAGCTCCCAGTTGCGGCGCGCGGCGGAGCAGGCGCCCTGCCTGCAAAAGATTGTGAACAACCATCCCTTGACTTGAGTGCGCTGGGATCCAGTGTTCTGCCTGAACAAAAGGCAGACACATGCATATTCCGGAGCATTTCATGCGGGGAGCGATTCGGTGGGGCGGCGGGCTGTTGGCGGGATTGCTGGTGGCGGCAGCGGCGCTTGAAACGCGATCGGCGCGGCCGATCGCCGAGGGCGTCCAGCTGCGGCTGAGCACGGAGGAGATCGAGCCAACAACGACATTCGAGCTCCGGTTCGATGAGCCGGTGGCGGCCGCTTCGGACGCGGGCTTGCCCGCCCGCGAGTCCCCGCTGGCCATCGAGCCGCCGCTGAGCGGGCAGTTCGTATGGCTGAGCTCACGAAGCGGGGCATTCACGCCAACCGAGCCGCCGCGCCTGGATCAGGAGTATCAGTTCCGGCTGCGGCGGGGCCTGCGGGGGGCCGGAGGCGAACCGGTCTCCGCCCGGCTCGACCAGCGCCGGCGGACACCCCCGTTCGGCATCACGGCCCATTCCCCGAGACGGTTTGACACGAACGATCTGCCGGCTCGCCCCCAGGTGCAGCTCGAGTTCAACGCCGACCTGTCGGCCTCCGCGGCCCGTCCGTTCATCTTTTTTCTCAGCGACCAGGGGGTGCGGATCGAGGCTCAAGTCCGGCCGTCGACGTGGATGGAGTATTTCGAGCGCTCCTACGATCCGACCGAGTACGTATCGCCACTGACTTGGCGGCAGCGGTTCAACACGCTTCATCCGGCGCCCGAAGCCGCGCGGTCGGAGATCGACATCCGTCTGACGCCGGCCGCCCCCGAATCTCCCGCGGTGGGCAATCGTTTGACCGTGACCCCAGAGCATCCCTTGGCACCCGGCGGGCGCTGGGTGCTGCATGTGGGCCGAGGCCTCCCCGCGGCCGAAGACGGGCTGGTGCTGCGCGAGCCGCGCCGGATCTTCCTGGGCGCGGTGAGGCCGTTCGAGCTCGAGTCGATGGCGTGCCGCCACGAGATGGACCAAGGCCGATGGATCCAGATCCGGTTCACCCGGCCGCTATCCTCGGAGCTCGACTCGACCAACATTGCCGAGTGGATCGATGTCCAGCCTGCGCCCGCGGGCCTGAAGATGGAAGTGGGCGGGCGGCAAATCGCCCTCCAGGGCGCCTTCGGCCTGGGCATCGAGTACGCGGTGATCTTTCGGGCCGGGCTGCCGGGCGCGGACGGGTTCGCTCTCACGGACGAGTCGCGGAGCACGGTCGCATTCGAGCCGCTCGAGCCGCGCCTTTTCTTTCCCGCGTTTGCGGCCGATCAATCGAGCGGAGGACGGCGCCAGTTTGAGTGGCTGGCCCTTAACACCGGCCAGGTCCGCGTGCGCGCCAAGGTGATGGAGCCGGAAAACATCGTTCATGCGCTGCGGGGCTATCGCAGCTATCTCCACGCGGAGCGCCGGCCGCGCGATTCCAGCCCATTCCAGGAGGTGGATTACAACGTGGTGCCGGGGCGGACTGTGTGGGATCGCGTCCAGACCGTGAAGGGGAAGATTGACGAATCCCAGCACATGTCGCTCGCATGGGACGAGGTATTGGGGGGTCGGAGCAACGCCGTGGTGTTCCTGGAAGCCAGGGCCGCCACGGGGGGGGAGCGGGATCCGAGAGGGGTGGGTGTGCAATCGCTGGTCCAGCTCACCGACTGGGGGATGGCATGGAAACGCGCAGGGCGAGGCCTCTGGATCTGGCTGTTTTCCTACACCACCGGCGAGCCCGTGCGAGACGCGCGGATCCGGTTGGTCAGCGACGAGAACGAGCCGCTGGCCGAGACGCGGACGGACGCCCAGGGGATGGGGCAAGTGCCGTGGCCTGAGGAAGGACGCTGGCTGCTGGCCCAGAAAGGGGATGACCTGCGAGCTGTCGAGCTGACGAGGTGGAAGGACGATTTGCCCGTCTACCGGTTCGACATCGACCGGGGCTGGGGAGATCCCGGCCTCGAGCGCCTCCAGGTGCTCCTGTTCAGCGACCGGCCGGTGTATCGGCCGGGAGAGACCGTGCGGCTCAAGGCCGTGGCGCGGCAGTGGACCGGGCAGGCATGGGAGATCCCCGCGGAGCTGAAGGGTCGGCTGCAGGGCGGTGACGCCCGCGGCCGCGAGTTTCTGTCGACGAACGTGGCGCTGTCGGCGCTGGGCTCGATCGACCTTTCGATCCCGCTGCCGGCGGCCCCGCGGGGCATGTACGCGCTGGATCTGTCCCTGGGCAGCGAACGCCATTTCTACCATCATTTCCGGGTCGAAGAATACCAGCCCAACGCGTTCGAGGTGGGCCTCGAAACGCGCCCCAGCTACGCCGCCGGGGAGCGCCTCGAGTTCCCCATCCGGCCCGCCTATTATTCAGGCGCCCGCCTGTCCCGGGCGCGCGTACGATGGCTGGCCGAGGTTTCCGAATCGTCCTTTGCGCCGGCCGGCCTGGGAGATTACTGGTTTGGAAACCAGGACAGTCAGTGGGGGTCGAGCCAGGAAGACCAACCGGCGGCGAGCACATGGCATGGCGAGCTGACCTGCCTGGGCCCAACCAATTGCGCGATCCGGCCGGAAATGGACACCGTCTCGGGGCCTCCGGGTCCGAAGACGGTCGGTCTGCTGGTCGAGGTCACCGATCTCAACCAGCAAACGGTCGCGCAGCGGGCGCAGTTCGTGCGACACAGCTCCGATTTCTACCTGGGCATCCGGCGGCTTCCGAACGTGGTGGCAGCCGGACGCCCCCAGGCGTTTGAGCTTGTCGCGGTCAACGCGGACGGCCTGCCCCGGCCCGAGATCGTCCCCGCCCGGATCCGGGTGCATCGGATCGAGTGGAAGAGCGTTCGCGTCGAGGGCACCGGCTCGCAGATCACCTACGAGAACGAGCGCGAGCTCGAACCGGTGGCCGAACTGGAATCGCGGACACTGCTTCTGGAGCGGCGGGGAGCCAGGTGGATCCATCGGGCGAGCGACGCCGGCGGCCGCACGAACGCCTCAGCCGCCCTGTTCACCCCGGCCCAAGCGGGGGATTACCTGGCCGAGGCGACTGCCATCGATCCGGCCGGGCGGGCCGTCCGAACCGCCGTCGAGTTCAGCGTGGGCGGACCGGATGAGCTGGCATGGGATTACGAGAACGAGGTCCAGATCGAGCTGCTGCCCGACCAGGCACGGTATCGGCCGGGGCAGACCGCAACGATCCTGGTGAAGACCCCTTTGGCCGGGCAGGCCTTGGTGACGGTCGAACGCGAGGCGGTCCGGCGTTCCTGGGTGGCAAGGCTCGATGGCAACGCGCCGACAGTCCAGGTGCCCATCCTCGAAGGCGACGCCCCCAACGTGTATGTGTCGGTCCTGATCCTGCGCGGGTCCGACGACAGCCCGCGGCAGTATCCGATGCCGGAGTACCGACTGGGGTATTGCTCGCTCGAGGTGGAATCTCCGGGCTCGAAGCTGCGGCTCGATGTGGCCTCGGCCCGGCCGGAATACCGTCCGGGCGATTCGGTCGAGCTGGCGGCGACCGTTCTGGATGGGGCCGACCGTCGGCCGGTGGCGGGCGCCGAGGTGACGCTGTTCGCGGTGGATGAAGGCGTGCTGAGCCTGATGGGCTATGACGTGCCGGATCCCCACGCCTTCTTCATGGCGCCGCGGCCCCTGTTTGTCGAATCGGCATCCACGCTGCCCAATCTGCTGGCGGAGGATCCGGCGGCCCTGTCGTTCGGGAACAAGGGGTATCGGTTCGGCGCCGGAGGCGGTCTGGAGAACGTCCGCAAGCTGTTTCTGGCCTGCGCGTTCTGGCAAGGCGCATTGCGCACCGACGAGCACGGGCGCGTAACGGCCCGGTTCAAGGCGCCCGACAGCCTCACCGAATACCGGATCATGGCGGTCGCACACACCGCGCGCAGCCAGTTCGGATCCGGCGAATCGCGCTTTCGCGTCAACAAGCCGCTCATGATCGAGCCGTTTCTACCCCAGTTCGGGCGGGTGGGCGACCGATGGACGGCTCGGGCCACGGTGCGGAACCAATCCGACCAACCGCGGCGGGTCCGGATCGAGCTCGAGCTCGACGATCAGGCTGCCCGCATCGACGGGACGGATCCGCGCACGATCGATCTGGCGCCGCGCACGAGCCGGCCGGTCGAATTCCAGGTGGAGCTGGCGGGGATCGGCATGTCTCGCTGGATCTGGCGGGCGACGGAGGTCGATCCCGGCGGCGCGGGGGCGGCCGACGCCGTGGAATCGAAGCTGACCGTGCATTGGCCGACGCCGCTGCTGACCGAGGTCCTGTGGGCCGAGCCAGGCGGGCCGGCGACCAACCTGCTGGCCGAGGCGAACCCGCAATTGCTCGAGGGCAACGGAGAGCTGCGGATCGAGGTGGCCAACTCGCGCCTGGCAAGGGTGGCGATGGCTGCCGAGCATTTGCTTTACTATCCGTATGGCTGCGTCGAGCAGACCGCCTCGAGCCTGATCCCGTGGCTGGCGCTGCGGGATCGGCTGGCGCTGTTCCCGGCCTGGCAGGTCACCCGGGAACAAGCGCAGCAAGCCATCGCCCAGGGAGTCCAGAAGCTCCTGGCCATGCAGTCAGAGTCAGGCGGGCTCAGCTATTGGCCGGGGAACAACAGCCCGATGCTGTGGGCGAGCGCGTATGGCGGGCTGGCCCTGGTCCTGGCGGATGCCGCGGGCGCCGGCGGTCCTGCGGCCAGCCAGAGGGCGCTCATGGATTACCTGCGCGCGAGCCTGCGGGGCGCGTCCGACCTGCGGGAGCCGGGCGAGCTGGCGGATTGCTGCCTGGTGCTGTTCGTCCTGGCGCGTGCAAAGGAGCCCGAGCGGTCCTATCACGAGCTGATGTATCGCCGCCGCGACAGCCTGTCGCGCACCGGCCGCGCATGGCTCGCCTATGCGATCGCGGAATCGGGCGGCCCGGCGGAGCTGGTCGAGGACCTGCTGGTGGCGGCGGCGCCAAAGCCGGTCGCGGACGATAGCTGGTTCGGCGGCCGGGCGCGAGAGGTGGCGGTGCAGCTGCTCGCGTGGAGCCGGTTCCGGCCCGAGGACCCGCGGGCGGAAGCGCTGCTGCGGGAGCTGTTCGAGGCGCAGCGCGGCGGCCACTGGATGACCACCCAGGGGAACGCGTGGTCGTTGCTGGCGCTGACCGACTATCTGGGGCGGCAGGAGCGAGGCCCGCGGCAGCTATCGGTTGAGCTGCGCTGGGGAGGCCGGAAATGGGACGTCCGGCTCCCCGGCCACCCGATGGCATGGGCCACCAACCTCACCTATCGGGGCGGGAAAGATCCCCAGGCCTTCACCGCTCAGCCGATCGATGGCCCCGCCCCGCTGGTCATGACGCGGCTCGAGATGCGGCCCTCGTTTGTCGATCTCCCGCGCCAGGACCACGGCCTCAGCCTCCAGCGCCAATACGCCGTGCTCGACGACGAAAACCGGCCCGGGGATTCCAGCCGGTTGCGCGTCGGCGATCGCATCCTGGTCACGCTGCAGCTCGAATCGACCAAGCCCGCCCATTTTGTGGCCATCGACGATCCGCTGCCCGCGATCTTCGAGCCGATTCGGGCCGGCTTCCGATCGCAAGCGACCGGGGCCGAGAGCCTGACCTACACGGGCTGGTGGAGCGATTTCCAGGAGATGCGGGCCGACCGCGTGCTGTTCTTCCGGGATCATCTCCCGGCCGGAACCCACACGATTCGCTACCTGGCTCGGGTATACGCCGCGGGCGCGGTGACAGCGCCGGCGGGGCAGGTGCAGGAGATGTATCATCCCGAGCGCAACGGCCTGACGGGGACCCGAAAGATCACCAGCGAGGCGCTCTTCAGCCCCTGACCCCATGAATCCGCCACCGGGAGGGCTCTTTCCATGAAATGGAGGGCGATGCGCGATCGTCGGACCGGGCGAAGGCGCCGTTGGACGGTCGTGGCCGCGATCGGCTTGGCGCTGCCGCTGGCGGGGTGGCTCCTCTCGAGCTGGGCGCTCCGGTGGGTGCCCCTGCCCGAGGGCCTGCTCCACCCGCCTCCGCCCGCGCTGGAGCTGGCCGACCGCCAGGGCCGGCCGTTGCGGCGCGTCCCCAGCCCGGCCGGCTACGTGGGAGACCGCCTCGGGCTGGCATCGATCTCCGATCATCTGGTCGAAGCGACGCTGGCGGCCGAAGACCGCCGGTTCTGGCGGCACGGCGGCGTGGATTGGCGGGCGACGGCTCGCGCCGCGTTTCAGTGGGCGCGCTATCGCCGCGTGATCTCGGGCGGCTCAACCGTGTCGCAGCAGGTGATCAAGCTGGCACAGCCGCGCCCGCGGACCCTATGGACCAAAGCGCGCGAGGCGGTCCAGGCCTGGCGCCTCGAACAGGTCTGGACCAAGGAACGCATCCTCGTCGAGTACCTCAACCGGCTCGATTACGGGCATCGGCGGATCGGCTGCCACGCTGCAGCCGCCTTCTACTTCGGCAAGCCGGTCGGAGATTTAAGCCTCGCCGAGGCGGCGCTCCTGGCAGGACTGCCCCAGGCCCCCGCACGGCTCGATCCGCACCGGCATTTCGACCGCGCACGAAAACGGCAAGAATGGATCTTGGGACGAATGTGCGTCAACGGGCAGATCCCGGCTGCGTCCTGGCAGCGGGCCCTGCTTGAGCCGATCCGGCTGGCCCCGCCGGTCTCGGAGTTCCGGGCGCCGCATTTTGCCGACCTGGTGTTGCGGCAGCCGGACGCCGCGCTGGCAGCAGCTGGTCCCGGGCCCGTCCAGACCACGCTGGACATCGACCTCAACGAGGCCGTCGAGCGGATGGTGCGGGATCAAGTCCTGCGATTGCGGGAGCATCGGGTCCGGAACGGCGCTGCGGTCGTGATCGAGAACGCCAGCGGGAGCGTGCGGGCGCTGGTGGGCTCGGAGGATTATTTCGAGCCGAAGGCGGGGCAGGTCAACGGCGCGTGGGCGCCCCGCTCCGCCGGGTCCGCCTTCAAGCCGTTCACCTACGCGATGGCCTTCGAGCGGGATCTCCATCCGGCGACGATCGTGGGCGATCTGCCGATCGAGTACCCGGCTGCGACGGGTGCGTTCGTTCCGGAGAACTATGACCGGCGCTTTCACGGTCCGCTGCGGATGCGGCTGGCTCTGGCCAATTCATTCAACGTCCCGGCGGTCAAGGTGCTCGATGCGATCGGCGGCCCATCGGTGCTGCATCGGTGTCTGTCCATGTGCGGTTTGACGACGCTGGCGCGGCCAGCGGGGGATTACGGCCTGGGCCTGACCATCGGCAACGCCGAGGCGCGGCTCCTCGAGCTGGCCAATGCATACGCCTGCCTGGCGCGGCTGGGCGTCTATCGTCCCTGCCGGCTCGTCCAGAGCCGCCCGGACCGGCCGGCAACCGCCGATGGCCCCGCGGACGGCGCCCGTATGATCTCGCGCGCCGCGGCCTATCTGGTCGCCGATATTTTGAGCGATCCCCAGGCGCGAACCCTGGCCTTTGGGGTCGATTCGAGCCTGCGATTCGATTTCCCCGTCGCCTGCAAGACCGGCACCAGCTCCGGATTCCGGGACAACTGGGCCGTGGGCTACACCCCGGAGTTCACGGTCGGCGTCTGGGTCGGCAACTTTGATGGATCAGCCATGAACGGCGTGTCCGGAGTGGACGGCGCGGCTCCGATTCTCCACGAGGTGTTCGACCACCTGCACGAGCGCTACGGCACCACTTGGTATGCGCGTCCGGCCGAGATCGTAACGGCACGGATCCATCCGTTGACAGGCCGGCGCATTCCCGACGGCCGGCCTGAGGGGATCACCGAGATCTTTCGCGCGGATTGCCTGCCGGCAGCCGAGGATGCCACCGGCTGCGACCAGGAAGGGCGGATTCGATTGCCGATCGATTACCGGGTGTGGTTCGAATCCGAACCGCACGGCTGGCACGAGCGCGCCGTCATCGATCCCGCCCTCGCCGCGGAGCGATTGGGCGGGTGGACGACAGAGATGCCGGCAGCCACCGAAACCGCGCCCGCCTCGGCGGGCTCCCCGGTCCGGATTCTCTCGCCGGCGCCGGGCATGGTGTTCTATCTGGATCCGGACCTGCCGGAGCGCGGGGGCCGGCTGCGGCTGAAGGCGGCCGGGCCGCCCGGCCTCGAATGGCACAGCGGCACGCTGGTGTTCCGCAGGGAGCACGACCGGGATTACGCGCTGCTGATACCCGGCCGGCACGAGATCATCCTGCGCGATCCGCAGCGCGGTGGCGAAGCCCGGACCTGGATCGAGGTGCGATCGCTGTAAACGCCTGGCGTCAGGCGATCCGCTGGCTGACCCGGAGCGATTTGTTGAGGAGCTCGTGGGCAAGCCGGATCATCTCCTGGATCTGATAGGCAAGCTCGCCGCTGTTGAAATAGTCGCCCTTCTCCTCGTAGCGGATGCCGAGCTTCTTGATCTGAAGCAGGCGCTGGCTGATCTCGCGAATCTGCTTGTTGCCCGGCCACTTGATCGGGGTGTGATTGGATTCGGGCGTTTCCGCTTGCGGAGCCATTTCCACAACCTTCTTGGCCTTGGTCAGCTTCGCCTTGGCCGCGATCTCATGAATCTTTTTCACCATGATCATGTCGCTGTCGCTGAAATCATGGCCGCACGATCGTCCCTTGCCCGCCTTTGGATGGCGTGCCGGCGACCGCGCCCCGACCGTTTCGGCATCCCGAATCATACGCTTCTTCTCCATGAACCTGTGACCCCATCCGCCCATGAACCGCTCCCCCGCCCATTGTTCCAAGGATTGGACGCTCGGGATCGCGTCGTGTTCAACAGGGCGATGAAAATGCGACGCTCCGGCTCCTCGGCAAGGGTCCACCCCACTCTCTCAAACGGCCACCAATCAGATAATATATCTGTTTTGACAGATAAGTCAAACCTTTCTTCTGTCAAAATCGAGGAGGCGGACGGGCGCAGGGCCAAAGCGAAGCTACCGCAGCTCCTGAATGGCTCGGGCCACTCGATCGCGGTGCTGCTCGATTGGCGCGCCGTCGCCGGCGAACTCCGTCAGGCTTCGCGT
Source organism: Verrucomicrobiota bacterium (assembly GCA_022711435.1). Classification (GTDB taxonomy): domain Bacteria; phylum Verrucomicrobiota; class Verrucomicrobiia; order Limisphaerales; family UBA1319; genus JAGMXM01. The sequence continues at coordinate 5,021 of JAKLFB010000063.1, read as the reverse complement.
GATGCTGCCGGGCACCTCGAGCAGGCCAGCCAGCCGCTGGTAGGCGGCCTCGGGCAGGGCCGGACCGCGGTCGTTCAGGCGCCGGCGCAGGATGCAGAGATACTCGTAGTCCTCGATGCCGTCGCGGAGGTGCTCCCAGCGGATGGAATCCACGGGGCCATCGAGGACGGGGGCGGCAGCGCAGGCATCGGCAGCCGCCAGCGGCGGATAGATGAACCGGCCGTCGCCGTTGCCCCAGGGCCGGCGGTCGCCGGCCGGCGTGCTGTAGCCGGACGTCCAGCTCATCGGATCGGCGTAGGGATTCTGCGGGCGCTGGGCGTCCGGGTAGGCGGCGCCGCTGGTCCAGTAGGTGGTCTCCCAAACGAGGATCCCCTCGATGTTGCGCTGGAAGGTCTGCCACAGCCAGATCCGCATCTCGGGCGCAGCATGGTCGATGAACAGCCCGGTGTAAGGCGCCTTCGGGCCAGTGCAGACATACCACCAGAACTTCTCGCCATGCTTGCGCCGTTCTTCTGCGCGGGTGTGATCGTATTTGTCGGTGATGCTGCACCAGATGTCGGGCCCGCCGAGCAGGCCGGGCTCGACCTGCTCGGTCAGCATCCGGGCCAGGCGCGGACACGATCGCTTCAGCTTGGTGAATCCGTTCATCACGAACGGGTATTGGTCGGCGCTGGGCTCATCGAACCAGTAGATAAACGCCTCGTCGTCCCAGCCCTTGGCCGCCAGGTGCGCCTCGAACTGCCGGCAGTAGGAGTCGAACAGGACGGGATACTCGGGGGTGTCCTCGCCAAATCCAAGCAGCTCAGGCGGCGCGATCTCGTGGAATGTCCCGCCGCCAATGCCGGGGATGCCGGCGCGGAACGCATTGAAGTGGTGGCGATCGATGGCCTGGGTCATCGCCCGGTCCCAGGCGCTGAAATCAAATTGCACATGGAGCTGATCGAGCGGCGCGACCGGCTCCGTGCGCGGCGCGCGCTCGAAGTCCCCTCCTTGCACGAGTTCCTGGCCCGTCTCCGCGTCCGTGATCGAGATGTCGTCCAGCCACACCAGGCCAACCTCCTCGCCCCCGTCGGTCCAGACCGTCGCGCGGGCGTGGAACCGGACGAACTCGGCGCCGGGAGGAAAACTGGTGAGCAGCTCATCGATGTTCTGCCATTGGCCGCTGCCCCGCAGGGTGATGTCGTTGTTGCGTCCGGACATCCATTGGCGGTTCGCATCATAGTGGTTGAGCGTCACCAGAAATCGATGGCCGGGCACGGCGGTCCGATACCAGCACTTGACCCGCAGCCCTTGGGGCGGGATCCGGATCAGGGGCTCGTACATCGCCGTCACGTTGGCATCAATCCGATCGTCATAGATCAGCAATGCGCCCCGGCCGGAGCGGACCTCGTTGTCCACGATCCGAAGGCCGGCCCAGTTATCCCAGGCGGTTCTTGGCGGACGGATGTCCGGCCACTTCGCTCGAATGGGATCCATCGGAGCAGGATCGTAAGGGGAGACGTGATGGGCAGCGAGGTTGGCCCAGTATTTCTCCAGGACCAGCCGCTTGTCCGATTCGGTCTTCAGGCCGTGATAGCGAAAGACGTTCCCCGCCGAAAAGCCGAACGCGGTCGTGCAGGTCATCCGATCGGGCAGCGCGAAGTCATACACGGTCAGTTCCAGGGGGATGCGAGCCTCGATCCCTTTCGCGCGCAATGCGACGTCGCCGCGATACATTCCCGCAGGCGCATTCGGCGGGACGTAGGCCCGGAGCCAGAAGCAGTGGTTGGAATCGGGATCGAGGCTCAATGGGCCTGTGATCGGGATCAAAGGATCCGGCCAGAGCCCCTTCTCCGACGCCCGATCCGTCGCCTGGGCGATGTCCAGATACATCACCTCGAGGATCTCGACCTCGATCGGGGCCATCCCTGCGCCCTCCCACGGCTCCAGCCCGCTGCATGTCACCCGGACATCCTCGATCCGACGGGCGGGGCGGACCACCAGCTGGACCGCTTCCCGTTCGTTGCGGGCGCAGCGCATCTGAATCGCGGCGCCGCGTTCCGCGGGCGGCGGTTGGTCAGGCCGGATCTTCGCCGCGCTCGACAACGCCCACCAGAGGGTGGCATCGGCGGGCGATTGGGACAGCAGGACCCGGGAGGCCGGCAGCGCCTGCCCTCCACAGACCAGCGAAGTGAGACCGAACGCGACCATGCACGCGGCCAAGAATTGGTAGTTCATGAGCGATGCCATCTGGATTTCCGGCTCAGTGTATCCATGAACCTCTTCAGAAATCCAGGCTGTTTGAAGCCGAGATCGGGGCCGGATATTCCAAACCCTGAACCTCGAACCGCCGTGTTCCATTCGCTCGGGTTGACAACCGCCCGCGAGTCGGGCTTAATCATGCAGCCGCCTCGGGCGGCGCCGGCGATGGTAGGATACCCAAGCGGTCAACGGGGGCAGACTGTAAATCTGCTGGCTGCGGCCTTCGAAGGTTCGAATCCTTCTCCTACCACCACGCCGATCGGTTGTGTCGGCCGAGGGGGATCCGCATCGCATCTTGCCCATGAAACCTCCATCCCAGGCCGGAAGGCCGCTTCACCTGAAAGAGCAGGCTTCAGGCAGCAGGGTGGCAAGTCCTGTCGCCGCCGTTCGCGCGCGCAGGCCTGCGCGCCCTGGTTTTCGGGGCCAACTGTCGATCTGGAGCGCAGGCATCGTTCTGGCGCTGGCCGGAGGATGCCAGTTGGGCTCCTGGGATTCGCCCGGCTGGCGGACCGTGTTCGGCTCCGGCAAGGTCGTGACCGAATCCCGAACCGTCCATGGATTTCACCAGGTCGCCATCAGCGGTTCCGGCCAGCTGATCATTGAATCGGGCGACGCCGAATCGCTCGCGATCACCGGGGACGACAACCTGCTGCCCCTGATCCGATCCGAGGTGCAGGGCGGCAAGCTCGAGATCGGACCCCGTCAGGTCGCCCTCCGGCCTTCCCAGTCGATCCGCTACCATCTGTTCATCCGGCAGCTCGATGTGCTGAGCATCTCCGGGGCAGTGCACGTCCAGGCGGGAGAACTGCGGGGCCAGCGTCTGACGCTGGATCTGAGCGGCTCCAGCCACGTCGAGATCGGGCGCCTCGATGTGGATGCACTGGAGGTGGGGATCAGCGGCTCCGGTCGAATCCAGGCTGCTGGGAAGGCTCGCCAGCAGACCGTCCGCATCAGCGGCTCCGGCGACTACCTTGCCGGCGACTTGCAGAGCGACCGGGCCGAGATCGCGGTCAGCGGCTCTGCCCATGCGACCCTCTGGGTGGATCGCGCACTGTCCGCCCGCATCAGCGGCAGCGGTCAAGTGCGGTATCGCGGCCGGCCGGCCATCGAGTCCCACGTTTCCGGATCCGGCCGCATCGATCCGTCAGACACCGTGGAGCGGTAGGGGCAGGCTTGCCACCAGCGCGGGTCTTCTGCTAGCGTTGGTTCCGTGGTTCCCGGGCGCCGGTGTGGCGAAATGGCAGACGCAACGGACTTAAAATCCGTTGGGCCTAACAGCCCGTGTCGGTTCGAGTCCGACCACCGGCACCACTTGGAAGTGGCGCAATACGAGTGAGTTATGAGGACAGAGGGCGCAAGTGTGCCTAAAACTGTGCCCAGCATGACAACTCCGTCATTACTCCGCCAGAATTTGCCACTGCTCGCCCACTACTCATTAACGCTGATCCCCGGACATCGGCCATCTTGTGCTCATGACGCAAATCATGAACCCACGATACCGACTCTATCGACGCCGCCGGGGCGTGTTTTATTTGTTCGACCGCGTCACCGGAAAACGCGAAAGCCTCGACACCAGGGATGCCCGGGAGGCAGCCCGGCTGCTGCACGCCAAGAACGAGGCAACGGCAAATCCCCAAATCAACCGGCAAATCGCCCGCGCATACCTGGCGGTCGCCGATCCTTTGATCAACCAGCGCACCTGGCAGACCGTCATGGGGGAAATCATCAAGCTCAAGAAGGATGAAAACCAGCAACGCTGGATTCGCGCTGCCCAGGATAAAGCCTTTGACCTCATCCGAAATGTGGTGGTCATGGAAACGCGCCCCGAACATTTCCTTCGGGTATTGGAGACGGGCACGGTTTCGACCAACGTCTTCTTGCGTCGATTGCACAACTTCGCCCTGGACATGACCTGGCTGCCGTGGCCGGTCATTCCCAAGAAACAATGGCCGCCGGTCAGATTCCAGGTGAAACGAGCGATCACGGCCGACGAGCACAGCCTCATCCTGGCCTACGAACGGAATCCGGAAACGAACGCCTTTTACCAGCTTTGCTGGCATTTGGGCGGTTCCCAAAGCGATATCGCCAACCTCAGCGCGGAGGACATTGACTGGGAGCATCAGGCCATCAGCTATCATCGCCGGAAAACCAACCAGGTCGCCATCCTCCATTTCGGCGACCAGGTTCGCGACTTGCTGTGCTCATTGCCCAGAGAAGGATTGCTGTTTCCTCGAATGGCACGAACACATGAAAAACACCGCGCCCAGGATTTTCGACGCCGATGCGACGGCCTTGGCATTAAGGGGGTGACGCTGCATTCCTACCGTTACGCGTGGGCGGAACGGGCGAAATCGGCTGGCTATCCGGAACGATTCGCCATGGCCGCACTCGGCCATAACAGCCAGGCGGTCCACCGGGCGTACGCCAAGAACGCTCAAATGGTCCTTCCCTCCTTGGAGTCCTTTGAGAAAAACGGTCGCAAGAGAAAGGTTTCATCTCGGCCCCGTTCTGTAGCTAAGCCGGAGCCGGTTATCGCTGCGCAATCGAATCGGGCATTTAGGATGAAAATTCTGCCCTTCGCTGCACCAATCGAAACAGGGCCTGCCGCGGCGCAAGATCCAGCCCCCACCAAAACAGCCACCCCCCTCCTAACGTAGAGCTTGTCCCAAAAGCCGGGTTTTCGGCCAACCTGTGTGAGCGGCCTCGGGCCAGTGTAAATTTTCCGATGGATGGATTAGAAATCGAGCCGGGAGCGTCTTTCCTGCGGCCTTTTCTTGAAC
>JAKLFB010000062.1 GCA_022711435.1 Verrucomicrobiota bacterium | reverse complement strand
TGGAGGCAAAACGCCCGCTTTGGCAGACGGTCTTGTTCTTCGCCTCGATGGTGGGAGTGCTGGTGTTTGCCAACTGGAGCAAGCCGGCTGAGCCAACGGGACTGTGGGCAGCCGTCTTTGGTTGGAAATGGCCGGTGGCGGGGGCGTTCGCAGCGGGGCTCGGGCTGTCGCTGGGGCTGTGGTTCGGGTTCAAGTGGAAGGAATTGGTGTTGGCGGCTGCGCCGGTGGTCATTTTGAGCTTTGTGTTCCCGCATGTTCCGCTGGTTCCCTTCATCGCGGGGTGCGCGGGGTTGGCGGTGCTCTGCGCCCGAACACCCGGCGAGGGGCGGGAGTGGCTGGACGCGACTTGGGGCCTGGGGAAGCAGATATTCCCGCTGCTGATCGGAGGCGTGTTTGTCTCGGGCATCCTGCTGGGGCGACCTGGGCACGAGGGGGTCATCCCTTCGGAGTGGATCAGCCAGTCGGTGGGCGGCAACTCGTTCATGGCCAACTTCGTTTCCTCAGTTGTGGGCGCGTTCATGTATTTCGCCACGCTGACCGAGGTGCCGATTTTGCAGGGCTTGATCGGCTCGGGGATGGGCAAAGGCCCAGCGCTGTCGCTGCTGCTGGCGGGGCCGGCGCTTTCGTTGCCCAGCATGCTGGTGCTCCGGAGCATCATGGGCACGAGGAAGACGGTGGCGTATCTGTCCCTGGTGATCCTTATGGCGACGGTGGCTGGCTTGCTTTACGGAGCGTTGTTCTAACCACAACTCAAACAGGAAACGAATTATGCAAATACTCGTGATTGGCCCCGGCTGCGCGAAGTGCAAGACACTGGCGCAATTCACCGAACAGGCCGTCAAGGAACTCGGGGTGACGGCGGAGATCAACAAGGTCACCGACCTGAGGCAAATCATGGCGCTGGGGGTGATGATGACGCCGGCGTTGGCGGTGAACGGCAACATCAAGGTGGTGGGCAAGGTGCCGAGCATCGCGGAGATCAAGACCATCCTGCAACAGGCGGCGGCGTGAAACGTGATGCGTGAAACCGTGAACCGAAATGAAAATGAATCATGAAGACTCCTGCGAGAATCCTCATCGTGGCCGCGCTAGCCGTGGCCGTTATCGGTGCTGTGGCTCTGAAGAAGGGCAAGACACCCGTTGAATCAAAACCCGCGGCGACAGCGGCAGGGGGCGAGGCAAGCAAGCCCGCGCCGGCGACGGGGGCCAAGGTGCCCAAGCTGATTGATCTGGGGGCCGACAAGTGCATTCCATGCAAGGCGATGGCCCCCATCCTGGAAGGCCTGAAGAAGGAATATGCGGGGCGGTTTGACGTGGAGTTCATTGATGTGTGGAAGAACCCCGACGCCGGAAAGCAATACGGCATCGAGATGATTCCCACGCAAATCTTCTACGACGCCAGCGGGAAGGAGCTGTTCCGCCATCAGGGCTTCTTTGGCAAGGAAGACATCCTGGGCAAGTGGAAGGAACTGGGCGTGGACATCAGCGGGGGCAAGGCTGGGGCGGGCATCGTGCGCGAAGCGCCCGTGGCGGCGGACACGCGCCCACGGGAATCGGTGTGCTTCATGTGCGATGAGAACGTAGGCACCAAGACCAAGACGCTGGTCAAGGGCGAGAGCGAGCAGCGCGTCCTCTGCAGCCCGCACTGCTACTTCATTTACTTCTCGAGCATCGTGGGCGCGGACCCGAAAGCCGCAGAAGCCAAGGTGAGCGTGACCGATTGGGCGAGCGGCAATCTGGTGGCAGCGACTGGGGCCACGTATCTCTATGGGCTGGACAGCAAGGGACGGCCGACGATCAAAGCTTTTGCGGACAAAGAAGCCGCGACGAAGGAACAGCAGGCCAGCCCCGGCAACCTTCTCGCGTGGGACGTGCTGCGGTCAAAGGAACTCGCGACGCGGTGCGCGTTCTGCGACCGGGCCGTTTATCCAGAGGATGCTTGCGGGGTGAAGTTTGGCACGACGCACGGGCACGGGTGCTGCACCCATTGCTCCATGGGTGTGGCGGCACGGCTGAAGCAGGACATCGAAGTCGAGGCCAAGGACGGATTGACCGGCGAGATCATCCGAGTGAAGACGCTGAACGGAATGGTCGCCTCGCTGGAACCGGCGACGGCGATTGCCTGGTTCGGGCAGAAGAAGGGCCCGGATGGCCAGTGGGTCTCCGCCGGGTGCTTCAAGCAGGGATTCTTTGTGAACGAAGCCAACCTCCAAAAGTGGTTGGAGGCACGCCCGGCGATGACGGGGCGACAGATCACGATTGCCCAGGCGCTGGCCGACAAGATGAAGCTGACGCCGGAACAGATCGCGAAGGCGTGCAAACTCGGAGAATGCAAGTAAGCAGGCCATGGAACAACTGTTCACCAGCCTGAGCCATGCGGTGGAGGGTGCGCCACTGCTTGCGCTGGGCGCGTCGGTGGTGTGGGGCATCCTGAGCATCATTCTGAGCCCGTGCCACCTGGCGAGCATCCCGCTGATCGTGGGATTCATCAGCGGCCAGGGGCGGGTGAGCACGGCACGGGCGAGCGGGATCGCGACGCTGTTTGCGGTGGGGATCCTGGTGACAATCGCCGCCATTGGAGCCATCACCGCGGCGGCGGGCCGGATGCTGGGCGACGTGGGGCGCTACGGGAACTACTTCGTGGCGGTGGTCTTCTTCCTTGTGGGGCTGCACCTGGTGGGAGTCATTCCCATGCCGTGGTCGGGTTCGGGGCAGGTGAACATGAAGCGCAAGGGGCTGCTCGCGGCGTTCCTGCTGGGGCTGATCTTTGGGGTGGCGCTGGGTCCCTGCACCTTCGCCTACATGGCACCCATGCTGGCGGTGACCTTCAAGCTGGCAAAAACCGCGCCCGTTTTTGGTGCGTCCCTGCTGCTGGCCTATGGCGTGGGGCATTGCTCAGTGATTGTGCTCGCGGGCACGTTCACCGAAGTGGTCCAGCGGTTCCTGAACTGGAACGAGCTGTCGAAGGGTGTGACCGTGTTAAAAACGATTTGTGGGGTGTTGGTCATGATGGGTGGGGTATGGTTGATCTACTCCGCGCCTTAGGGTCTGTGCAAAAATTACTTCCGATTTTGGCGGGAGCGCCGCCGGGCCCGATGCGAGGCGCCTGCCTGCCGCGGCGGCGCAGGCAGGCAAGGGAGGGAGTGTATCCCCCTGCGATACTCGACCGACCGAGCCACGAAGCCGATGGCCCGGCGCCGCCCCGCCCCTGCGGGCTGGGGGCCTTGGGCGCGCTGGCTGTGTTGCTCCTCGCTCACAGACCGCGCGGGTATGCTCGCTCGTCGCGCCTTGCCAGCCCACCCAATCCCCTCCAGCAAAATCGGAATTAATTTTTGCACAGACCCTTAACCTCAAACTCAAACAAACGATGATATGACAAATTCCCAACCTCAATGCAGTTGCCAAGCGGCGCCGAAGCTGGTGTTTCCCTGCTCCGGCGCCTCAGACGTGGGCGGACTGACGGACCGGGCCGCCCGACAAATGACCCTGGATGGAACGGGGTAGATGTTTTGCCTGGCGCAAATCTGAAAACCAAAGCGAAAGGAACTCCTATGAAAGAGAATGTTACTCGACGAAGCTTTCTCGCCACGGCGGGCGTAGCCGCGCTGGGCGCTGGGGTAGCCAAAGCGGCAGAGGGCATGGGCAAGCCCGTGAAGATCATCGGTGTGGCTTGCAGTCCGCGCAAAGGCATGACGACGGCGAAGGCCGTGCAGGCGGCGCTGGATGCGGCCAAGGTGGTGGACCCGCGCATTACGGTGGAACTGATTGACCTGGGGGGGCTGAGCATCGCCGGGTACTCGCCCCAGCCGCCACAGGATGACTTTGCGGCCATCCTGCCCAAGCTCCAAAACCCGGCGGTAGGGGGACTGATCCTTGGATCGCCGGCCTATTTCCGGGGGATGAGCGCGCTATGCAAGGCGTTCATCGAGCGATGCGCGCCGCTGCGGGAGCCCAAGATGGTGCTGGCGAACAAGCCGGTGGGGGTGGTGGCCGTGGGGGCATTCCGCAACGGCGGCCAGGAGATGACGATCGAGCAAATCCAAGCGGCGATGCTGTGTTTCGGGATGATCGCGGTGGGCGGCAACGCGCCGGCCTTCCAGGGGGCAACGGTGCTTTCGACGAAGGACGATATCAGCGCGGACACGCTCGGTCTGGACACGGCCAAGAAGCTGGGAGCGCACTTGGCGGAGATGGCGCTGAAACTGACGGCTTAGCAAGAGCACGGCGGAAGGAAGAACGGGCGCGAATATGAAACAGAAAGGACTCCTGGCGGCGCTGCTCCTGATGGCAATGGCGGGCGTGGCGGCAGGTGCGGAAAAGAGCCTGCCGCCTGCGACAAAAGAGAGTGGGACGAACGTTCAGACCGTCGCCTATTATTTCCATGGCACCATCCGTTGCGAGACGTGCCTGAAGCTTGAGAAGCAGGCGCGGGAAACGATCGAGCGGCGGTTCCCGGCGGAGATGGCGGAAAAGCGATTGGTATTCAAGCCGGTGAATTACGACAAACCGGAGAACGCGCACTTTCTAAAGGACTACAAGCTGCCGTGCCCCTCGCTGGTGGTTGTGCGGCAGAAGGGCGGGAAGGACGAAAAATGGAAGCTGCTGGACAGAACGTGGGAGCACATCGAGAACCCGGTCAAGTTCAATGAGTATGTGGAAGGGGAAGTGGAGAAGGTGATGGAAGGTTTCAAATAGCTGCTGGGTGGGCTGAGCCTGCGAGGCACGGAGGCGTTGGGGACTACGCTGGTGGGCTAACGGTTTAACCTGGTGATGTAACGCAGGGCAACGACCTCTATGTCCACAGAGTACCGGGCGGTGGTTCGTACGGGAAACGGCCCGCGACGTTGGCGCGGGTGCGGGCGCCCATGCGGCCGTTGTAGCGGGCGGACGGGGCCATCAGGTGTTTGGCCAGGTGGTCTGCGAACGGCCGCAAGACGAGGTGCGCTTGGCCTTGGCCGTCGGTCGCACTGGCCACTCGTTCGTGAAATCGGTTGATGGCGCGGCGGACGGCGCGGACGAGGTTGTCCGCGTTCCCCTTGCTTCGCATCGCGTGCTTCTTCTGGAACTCGCAAACCCGTTCCAGTTCTGCCAGGGCCTCGGCCCATTCTGGTTCGGTGGCGTCCTCGTCATCGAGGACGGCCTCAAGCTCGGTCTGCTTTTTGCGTAGGCGGCGGGCTGCTTTGATGTCGTCGAGGCCGTGGTTGCGCTCCTGTGGCCGGGCGGTCGCGTCGAATGCCACGGCCTTGCCGGTCTTTTGCCCGCCAGGCGGACGGTCCTGTCGTTTGGCAAGCCGATCTTCGTGCTCGGGGATCCGACGGTTACCGCGGGTGAAGGCAGGCGCACTTCCTGAAACGTCAGCAGAGTCGCCCGCCTCGGCAGCGGCTTGGGGGCCTGGTAAACCCAGTAGTGCAGTTGTCCGGGCTGCAAACCGTGTCGCCGGGCAAACTGCTGCAACCCCAGCCCGCTGGTTCGATACTTGTTGATCCGGCGCGCACGCTCGGTGTCGCGACCTGAGGAAATCCGTTCCGATTTGCTTTCACCCCCCAACGAAATCATTGGCCCGGCGTGCCTGAGCCGGGACGTTCGGCAAGGGAGAGGTGGCGACCGCTCTATCCTGCATTTTCAAACCGCCATTTTCACCCCATGTTTACGCCGCCGCCAACAGAAGGCAGGGACAGAGGAGCGGAGCGGCGGTGAGGCCCGAGCAGGCGGCGGAGGGACGGAGCCGCCGGTGAGGGCCAAACAGCCGCGGAGCAATACCGAGGCGTGGTGTGGAGTGTTGAGGGGGGTCTGGGGGGTGGCCTCCCCGTTAATTCGATATATGCGAACGACAGGCCCACCATGATCATTGGCCCGCCGACCAGCGGAACCCAGGTCCTGGCCGAATTCTGGCGCGATGCCCTGGGCGGGGAATGGGTCTGCACCGTGGCAGGCACGCCGGGAACCTGGAGGCAGGTGAAGCCGGCAGCGGTCACGGCGGACCCGTCATCGGGAACCATCCCGACCGGCTACCTGGTCTGGAACGTCACCGACGGCGCGGTGAAGCGCCACGCGGGGTCCTACTCCTGGGGAATCAGGGTCAGGGCGAACGCTTCGGCCAAGGTCGGCTTCCACGGTGCGACGCCAACCGCCCAATGGGCCAACGCCAATCAAGCGGTAGCGACCGACCTCGCCACCGTAATCACGCTGGCCAATGAACTGCGCGCTGCCCTGGTCGAGAAGGGGATCATCAAAGGGGCAGCGTAGCGGTTGGAAGGTTGCCCCCAACCGGTTCAAGTGATCAGTGCCTGCCCGCGCACTGGTTCGGTCAATCCCGAGTCGGTCATCTTGGCCGGCAACTCCGGTTTCCGAGTCAGTCGGCGGCGACGGAATGGGCTCGTGAGCAGTCTGAGCACGTCACTTTTCTTCATGTGCCGGCTCAGGCTTCGCAAGAGCTTCAGCGTTTGAATCGGCCGGCCCAACAACCGGCGCGCAAACAGGAGGGCATATCCCTTCATCCGCAGACGGTTGAGCACCGCGCTCGGGAGTACCGTCGGGTCGATATCTGAGCATTTGAACCACTTGTGCCAATCCCGCGCATCGTTGATGACGCCTCGCTCGATGTATTCCTCCCAGAGTGGGGTGCCGCGATACACGCAAAGGCGATTGAAGCCGAACGTGTCCAACTCGAGTCGAGCCGCAAAGCGAAAGCTCTCCAGGATGTCGGCCTCCGTTTCTTCTGGCGAACCGATCACGAAGAAGCCGTGAGCGCGCTCGATCCCGTGTCTTTTAGCCTCGCTGACAGCGCGGGTGACTTGCGCAAGGGTCTGCTTTTTGTTTAGGCGGTCCAAGACCTTTTGAGTTCCGGCCTCGATGCCAAAGGCCAGGAAACTGCAGCCAGCCCTCGCCATGCCGGGAAACTGGTCGATCGCCGCCGCATCTACCCGTCCTTCGCAACCCCACCTAAACCGCAGGTTACGCTGCACAATCCCGCTGCAGATCGTGCCGATGCGTTGCCGCTGCAGCAGGAAGTGGTCATCGGTGAGGTAGATCGACCGGTACCCCGCATTATTCAATTCCTGCATCTCCCCCAATACATGTTCGGGGGAGCGCGTACGCCATCTTCCGTCTGACAATGAGGGGATGTCGCAGAACACGCAGTTGTACGGGCAGCCCCGCGAGGTCTGAATCGTGCAGAACTTATCCAGCGAAAGCACAGCCGGAACGTCCAGGGGCAACGACTCGATGTAGTCAATCGGGAGCGAGGTCCGATCGGGATACGGGTACTGGTCCAGGTCTGCCAGCAGAGGGCGGGGTGCGTTGGTCACGACTCGATCGCGGTCTCGCCAAATCAGGCCCGCAACCGCTGACGGAGCACTAAGGTGATCCAGATAGTCGGCCAAAAGTTCCTCACCTTCGCCCACCCCGACGGCGTCGATATCCCCACAGTCCTCCATGATTTGACGTCCGTTGAAGGTGGCAAACGGACCTCCCACAATGACGGGGGTTCGCGGTGCCACTGCCTTGAGTTGGCGAGCGACCTCCTTGGTCGCCGGATAAGTGGTAGTGGAGAGAAACGACAGGCCAATCGCGTCGGGCTTCACCTGGGCGGCACAGGCGGCGATGTGCGCGGCCTTCATTTGGGGATGGCAGGTATCGAACAGCCTCACGCTGTGTCCGCGCCGGCGAAGCACCGGGGCGAGCGTCTGAATCGACAGGGGCGGAAAGCCCATGACCTTTACTCGGCCATCGTCAGAGCAAGAGCCCAGGAATCCATCAGGCAACAGCCGGTAGTAGTTCTCATCCTGGATGAACACGAGAAAGACATTCATGGCGTGCCCTTGTTCATCGGCCGCGATTGGCGTCTGGCAACCATTGGGCGCAGAGGCAGTATCCCTCAAGAGCGCCGCGATCACGACCGACGACGACGGCGGCGGGTGGACCCCGGCCGGGCTTCGGGACCGACGGAGCATTACGCGCTGCGCCCGAAGGATCATCCGTCGGTCGTATTAGTACCGCGCTCGACACTTATGAGAGTGTTGCAGGACCGCCTGCTGATGGCAACAGAAAGGCGAGACCCGAATCCGGCAGTCGGAGATCATGGAGCGGAGCGGTTCTCGCGTCGAGACAACGGCGAGGCGCTGCCAAAGCGCCCCGGTGGCGGTGTTCTATCCTTCCTGAAGGTCGGCGGGGTTCTCAGGTCGCTCTCGGTGCCGATGTGAACTTGGGCTCATTGGGCCAGAACAGCACCCCGACCGCGATCGTCGGCCCGCCGGCAAGCGGGACGCATGTGCTGGCCGAGTTTTGGCGTGATGCCCTGGGTGGGGAGTTCCGCTGCACGGCGGCCGCCACGCCAGGCACGTGGATCCAGATCCGGCCGGCGGCAGTTATGGACGAGCCGATAGTGAACCTGTCACTTTGTCCCCTGCTCGTCGAGAAATACCTCGCCGGCAAAGTCGAGATCCCACGCAAGACGGAGTGATCGCGGAAGGCTCCGCCCTTGCCCTGCCGCCGGGCGATCCTGTCTCCGCCCGATAGAAGCGGCTCGCCACGCTTGGCCTCCGGGGGCTCATGTGGGACGCTACTCCTGCTTCCGGCCGAACCGCCTTGCGGTTGCCCTTCGATCTTCCATTCTGGGGGAAGGCCAGCAGCAGCATCCTCCCCGAGCAGGGCCTGTTTTCTCTACCCTTGCCCGCCTTGGGCCACAGCCTGTTACCATCCGGCATGACGCGACCGGGCCCCACGCCCTGGCACCGGCTGCCGGCCGCGCCACAGGCGACCGCCGCCGTCATCGCCGCCCGGTCCGCAGTCCGCTACGGCGCGATCCGCGAGCGCACGCAGACAGGGGGCGGGGGGGGGGCCGACGCCAGCGAGGGGGACTTGTCTATACAATGGATCGGCTCGCACGGAATTTTGACCAAAAGGCCTCTCACCCAGTCAAATCATCCCACTGATCCCCCACGCGCTGCCGGGTATTCTCCGGCCGACGCTGCTCGCCCCTGCCGTATCCCCCCATCCGCGTCGCGGATCGGTTGATGCGCACCGGGGTGACGGTGGAGATCCCGAAGGATCGTCCGAGCGATACGTTGATCTAATGAAGGGAGCAAAAATTGTGATGCAAATCAAAGAAATCTTTTTGAATATCAATGACTTGCATGGTCCGCCGCAGTGCGTTTTCCATGCGAGAGTTAACCAGGTAACGCGAAGTTAATGCCCCCCATCTCGAACCGCCAGATCGCCAAGCACCTCGGGGTCAAGCCGCCGTTGATCACCAGGTGGCGCAAGGCCGGGATGCCGGCAGATAGCCTCGAGGCCGCCATCGCCTGGCATCGCCAGCATGTCAGGGCGCGGAAATCGGGCCCAGCCAGAAGGCAATCCGAGGTTGCCGCAACCGATATGCCCGGGCCACCACCGGAAGTCAGGGAGCCGATCGACCGGAAGAAGCTCGCCGAGGAAGGCCCGGAAGCTGAATACGAGCGCCAGAAAAATATCACGAAGGCTGCCTACGTTTTGGTCGCACAATCTCTGAGGGAGGGTCGGGCTGATGTGCGCCAGCGCCTTGGCGACAACCACGTCGCCACCAAAAACTGGATCGAGATCCGCCAACGGCTTTTAGACCTGATGGAACGGGAGCGCAGGCTGGTGTCCGGCGAGTGGGTCAAGCGCGTCATGCAGGAGCACGACGCTGCCGCCGCCAGCCTGGCACGGAGCATGCCCAAACAACTGGCCGGCCGGATTTCCCCGCATGATCCCGAGCATGCCGAGGCGGAACTCGAGCGCTGGGTCCAGGATGTCTTTCTGAAAACCCTCAGCAATACCGATCCATGGACGAGCTAGACGATGTGCTCAACGAACCGCTGGCGGTCGGCGACCTTGACGAACTGGCCGCCGCAGTGGAATGGGAAGCCGAGCAAGCGCAGAAGACCCCCGAGAAGCGCCGTAGCGCCGGCCAGGAGACGGGAATCGGCCACGACCAGCGTCTGGTCACCCGGACAGCCGGACGACGCGCCTACGACCTCCGTGGGGTTCCCAATGCGGTCCGGTTGGTCCGCCCGCTGCCGGTCCCTGGGGAAACGGTCCACGCTATCATGGGGGGCGATTTCCACGCCTGGGATCTGGTGCCGGCGATTGTCGAGTTGGCAGCATGCCCCTTCGCGGAGCTTTGGATTGCGACCCTGGGTTTCAACCTGGGCAACAACGGCCATTTGTGCCGCCTGATCGACCAAGGCCGGATCCAGCGCGCGACGATCCTGTGCTCGGATTACTTCGCGAAGTCCGATTTGAGCGTTTTCACGGAATCCAAAGCCGCCTTGGAGGCCCGGGGCTGCCGACTGGTTTCCTCACGCAACCACGCCAAGGTCATCCTGCTGGCGCCGGCAGGGCGCAAGGACCGCTACGTTGTCGAAGGAAGCGCCAATCTCCGGTCCTGCAATAACCTGGAGCAGTTCGCCCTCTCCAACGACCGCCGCCTCTTCGACTTCCACCGTTCATGGATCCACCAGATCACAAACACATGCTGACGCCCATCCAAACGGAGATCCTCGACGACCTGCGGGCCATCTGGAAGCCGACACCCCAGCAGAGCGTCACCGACTGGCGCGAGCAGAACCTGCTTCTGACCAGCCGCCAGACCGAACATCCCGGCCCCTATTCCACCGCCAACCGCCCCTATGTCCGCGAACCGCTCGAGTGCTGGCACGATCCCAGCGTCACCGATGTTGTCCTCTGCTGGGGATCCCAAACCTCCAAAACCACCACCCTCATGGCCGGCCTATGCTGGGTGATCGACAACGAGCCCTCACCGGTTCTCTGGCTCATGCCCACCGAACTCTTGGCCCGATCTTTCAGCCGCACCCGCTGGATGCCCTTCCTGGAGGAGAGCGACGTGATGCGCCGACATTTCCCCGATGACCGCAAGAAGATCACCTTGCTCGAACAGCACTTTGACCGTTGCACACTGACCTTCGTCGGTTCCAACTCGCCGGCCAACCTTGCCAGCCGCCCCATCCGGATCCTGGTCGCCGACGAAGTGGACAAATTCGCCGCCGCCACCAGCCGCGAGGCGGCCGCCCTCGAATTGGCCCTGCAGCGCACCAAGAGCTACTCGAGCAGCAAACACTTCCTCACCTCGACGCCGACCACCCTCGAGGGCGAGATCTGGCAGCATTTCCTCCAGGGCGACCAGCGCCGGTTCTTCATTCCGTGTCCGCACTGCGACCGCCCGATTAAACTGCTCTGGCCCCAGGTCAAATGGGATCCCCAGGCCAAGGACGAAAGTGGCGCCTGGCACCTGGGCCGCGTGCGCGCCAGCGCCCATTACCAGTGCCAGGAGTGCGCCGGCCATATCTCGGACGCCCAAAAGGTGGTCGCGGTGCGCAAGGGGCTCTGGCGTCCCGAGAATGCCAACGCCATTCCCGGGGTCCGCAGCTATCACCTCTCCAGGGAAGAGATCCGCGAGGCCCAGCTCGCCCACGGAGTGACCGACAACCACGTCGGAATCGATTCCGGTCACGCGGCGGCAGACGTTTATGCCCACTGCCTGCGGTGGGGCAGGATCGTGCCTTCCCGCCAGCCCGGTCTGCTGCCGATGCACGTCGGCTGGACCCCCATGAAAGGCCGGGAGCGGGACGCTTCCTGGAAGGATCCCAAGACCAAGCAGCCGCGCCCCTATTGCCTGGGCAGCGCGGCCCTTCCGCATCGGAAGTTCCGGCTCCCCCTGCTCGAGTTCAACGGGGATTTCCTCTTGGACATCCTGGCCAAGCTCCGGAAAGGACCGGAGCGCGCCGGGGGATTTCGGTGGGAGCTGACCGGCCAGGCCGACGATCTCTATTTCCGCCATCTGGATGCCAAGGTCAAGAAACCCGAAGTCATCGGGCGTTCCGGGAAGGTGCAGGTCATCTGGCGGCTGCGCAGCGGCCGCTGGCCGGATCATCTGCTGGACTGCGAACTCGAGCAATTGGCGATGGCGATGATCCACCGCCGATTGCCCTGGGCAACGATTGCGCAGCCGGAGAAGGAGGAGGTTCCATGACCCGTCGTCTGAGCCGGAAAGACATTGCCGCCCTGATCGATCCGCGGATGACGCCAAAGCAAATCAGTCGTAATGAACGCCGCCTCGGTCTCGACCAGGCCCGGATCCGGTTGAATCGGCGCGTTGTTCTTTATCGGACGAAGCAAGCCCTGGGAATCTTGAGGGCAAAGGGATTCGATGTGTGAACGACAAGCTGACCGATGACGAGGAGCGCGCGAGTGACGCGCGTTTTGCCACATGAACGTGACCGCGCTCCTCGTCATTCGGTCGAGCGCTTGGTTCGGCACACGGTTCTAATTATTCTATCTGACTTCCAAGAGTTGAAAGCACGGAAGAAGGACGGCTAAGAGGACCGGGAAGAAAACAAGGCATAGTGCCGTCATCGTCCAAGCGATGAACGCCGTCCCAGCCTCCACTTCCGTGGATTTGCGGACCAGTGCGAACACGCAGTAGGCCACGACAGGAACGGGCAGGACCAGCAGGAATGGACTCAAGCTCAAGCAAAGTCTCGTGAATGCTGGCGGAGTTTGGGACCAATGCGGTGATAGATTGCCTACTGCCGCGAGCATCGCCCAAAGACTCAAGCACGCGAAGGTGAACGTGAGTGCAACTAGGATGTGTGTGATCTTTTTCATAGATTACTTGCCTCCTTGTTTTGACTGTTGGCGGCGCCAATCATCACGGCGCGTGGTGCTGCCGAACATTGATTATACAACTACCGGTTCGTATATTGAAAGGTCGATAGCCATGCACTTAAGTCATTATGGCTTAACCTACTAGGCATGCAAATCAAGCCATTCAGAGAATGGATAAGCTCATTTGCCGTCAGCATACGGGCGCACAGGCGACCGCTTCCCGCCTGCCAAGGGTCTGGCAAGACTCTGGTGAGTGGGCTAACAACGTTATGTTAGGCAAGAACTAAGCCTGCAAGCAAGCCCTATTTGCGGTGGTCCTCGCCTTTTTGCAGGCTAATCCGATTCTCGGCCTGCAGTCGCTTCACCCCCTCAGATCAAACCCCGATTCCCGCTGCCTTTCCCAGCAATGGTCCGAACTTGTCCTAATTGCCCCAACTCGAACCAACTTGGACTAACGCTCCCCACACGTCCTCCCGTATCGGTAGGGCGTGGCAAGCGCGTGGCTGAAACGATCTCGGCTTGAGGCCGCCTGGGAGGCAGCCCAGGCGACGGAGCCGCCTACCGGCCTTCGGACCTGGCTGCGCGCCCAGGAAACCGCCCTGGCCGCCACTCTCGACACCGGCCAAACCATCCAATCGACCTCCGGCAACGGCCGGCAAGTTGTGTTTGCCGAGCCGGGAAGCGCTGGTCCCACGCCGCTGGAGATGCTCGAGCTCTGGCGCGAGCTGATCGACCTCCACGACCGGGTCAAGGCCGCTCTCGGCGAATCCCCAACCGACGCGGAAATCTACGCCGCCATGATGGCGGAGGTTCGCCCCATCAAATCCGTCGGCTCCGACCACACCCTGCTCCGATGCTAACGCGTCTTGCCAAGGCAACGGCCGCCGTGATCCGGACCTTCCGCCGGAGGCTCCAGGCCCGTTACGAGGGCGCCCAGCCCGGTGGCGGCCGGCGCAGCTACATCCCCGCCTTTCTGCAGGACGCGCGGTTCGACGCCGACGGGGCCACCCGATCCGAACTGGTCCGCAAATCCCGCTATTTCGAGCGGAACAGCGCTCTGATGAACGCGTTTTGCGACCGGTTCGAGCAGTTCACGGTTGGGTCCAACGGTCTGCAGTTGACCCCGGCCAGCACGGACGAGGAATGGAACCTGCGGGCAATGGAGTGGTGGTCGGAGTGGTGCCAGTTCCCGGACCTGACCAGCCTGCAG
Source organism: Verrucomicrobiota bacterium (assembly GCA_022711435.1). Lineage (GTDB taxonomy): Bacteria > Verrucomicrobiota > Verrucomicrobiia > Limisphaerales > UBA1319 > JAGMXM01. The sequence continues at coordinate 1,265 of JAKLFB010000062.1, read as the reverse complement.
CCCTTGAGCAGCATCCAGTCCCTGATCGCCCGGACCTGGTTTGTGGACGGAGAGGTTTTCATCCTCAAGACCAAGGGATCCAGCCTGCCCCGAATCCAGCTCATCCACAAGGAGCTGTGGATCTACGTGATCGGCCTGGCCCGGTTCCAGATCCGAAACGCCGCCAGCGTGGACGCGCCGGTCGAGATCCTGGTCTACGAGCCCATCGGGAAGGACCCGTGACATGGCACCGCCCGTGGGGAACATGAATCCTCGACCCTCGCGCCATGCCCCACACCCCCGGTCTGGAAGGTCGATCATCCATGTTTGACCCCACGGCCTTACGACTGGATATCATTCGATATCAGGTTGGGTTCTCCCTTGACAGCCCCGGATCGGATGCGAGGCTGAGCCTGTCGTCATTTTCGGCAGGATCGTCCGCTCGAGTGGCGTGGCAGGGTGGCTTCTGTAAGCCGGAAGCCCGGCGGTCCCGGGCTGGCCGCAGGATGTGTTGGCAAAGCGAACGGGGCAAGAGGCGGATGGGATCATGAAGGAGATCAACAAGCCGCGTGAGGTGGGCGAGCAATCGATGCGGTCCGGACATCGACTGGGCCACGGTCGTACGACGGAACGATGGTTGGCTGGGTGGAACTGCCGGCGATGGCTGGGGCTGCTGGTTTTCATGGTGGGATTGGGCAGTTGGAATGAGGCGGCGGGCGATTCGCGCGGTTATGTAAAGGTCGAGTTCCGGTTGAAAGCCGAGTTCCGCGGCTACCAAGCGGGTGACTATGCGTTTCTAACGGCCAAGATAAGCGATGTTTCGGCGGTATTGGGTGTTACCCTTCCTGGAGATGGTTCCTATGGCCCCTACACCAGCATTTGGCATACCGTTCGCGTTCCGATTTCATACCTCTCCCCGGACAATGATGTTATACCGATATCAGTTACAGGCCGCTATTTCCAGACGTATCGAAGCTGTTCTGTCGAATGTCGCGCCCCGGCATGTTATATCGTTGATCCAACAATCCCATTCAATTGCAGCTTTGAAACCGGTGATTATACGAACACCTTCATTGTGCATAGCAACCCGCTGCTGCTCAGTGTAGACGGTGTTCCCGAGGGGGAGATTCCGCGGCTGGCCGCCGATGGGGTCTCGCGGATCACGGCCCGGCTTTCGGGCGCCAGCTCGACCAATGTGACCTGGTCATGGGTGACCAATGCGCCGGGCTGCCGCCTGGAACCTCAACCGGGCGGCGCCACCGCCATCCTTACCGCCGGGGACAAGG
>JAKLFB010000061.1 GCA_022711435.1 Verrucomicrobiota bacterium | reverse complement strand
GCCGAAGAAAACGGATAAAGAAGAGAACAAGAGATGTTTCGATCGAATGGCCAAGAAGATCCAGTACTAAGAAAACCGCATTTTCAACTCGCCGCTTTCAATCCGTTTTCAGACCGCCGCTGGCAGCAGGTCTGGGAGCCGGATCAGGAGCCGGGACGAAGGCCTGCCTCGCGCAGAGCCGCCCCCGTGTGGCTGGCCGGGCAGGCTGCGATCGCTTCCGGCGGGCCGACCGCCACCACCTGCCCCCCCTGGCCGCCCCCTTCCGGCCCCAGATCGATCACCCAGTCCGCACATCGGATCACGTCCAGGTTGTGCTCGACCACAACCAGCGATTGCCCTTCCGCCACCAGCCGCTGCAGCAGCTGGAGCAACTGCCGCACATCGTCGAAGTGCAGGCCCGTGGTCGGCTCATCCAGCACGAATAATGCCGGCCTCCTCTCCGATGAGCCCTCCGCATCGGACTCCGCCATGTGCCGGACCAGTTTCAGCCGCTGGCTTTCCCCACCGGACAGCGTGTTGATCGGCTGGCCCAGCCGCAAGTAGCCCAAACCCATCTCGACCAGCCACCGCAGACGCCGCTGGGCACGCTCGATCGGCGCGACCAGCGGAAACCCGCCCATAAATTCCATCGTCTCGGTCACAGTCGATTCCAGCAGATCCGCAATGCTCCACGCATCCCGCGCGGCGCTGCCGGAGGCCCCGCGTCCCTGTCCGATTGCGCGCGAACCGCCCTGCCGCAGCCGCCGGCCGCCGACTCGCCGCCTGTGGTTCGGTGGCGCGGCGCGCGCCGTCCCTCCTGGCGCTCGGATCCGCACCTCGAGGATGTGCGGCCGATACCGCCGTCCCTGGCAATCGGGACACTGGATGAAAATGTCGCTCAGAAACTGCATTTCGATCTTCTCGAAACCCGCCCCTCGACAGCGCTCGCACTGGCCCTGCGGGCTGTTGAAGCTGAAGGCGCTCGCATCCAGACCCCGCCGCCGCGCCCCGTCCGACATCGCAAACCACGCCCGCAAATCGTCAAACGCCCCAATGTAAACCGCCGGGTTCGATCGGGGTGTCCGTCCCAGAGAGGACTGGTCGACGAGGATGACCTGTTGGATCTGCTCGGCGCCGGCCAGGCACAAGCCGCCCGCCGGGCCGTCGGAGGCCGGCTCCGACTCCTCGTCCCCATCCTTTTCGAGGGGCGGCGCCGCTGCCGAGGCGCCATTCAGCCGGGCGTTCAGCTCAGGCACCAGCAGCTCGCGGATCAAGGTTGTCTTCCCGGAGCCGCTCACTCCCGTCACCACGACCAGCCGCCCCAATGGGATGTCCACGCTCACGTCGCGCAAGTTATGTCGCGTGGCATGCCGAACACCCAGGACGGGGCACGGGTGCGCGCCCCCGAGCTCGACGGGCCGCCGCGCCGGCCCCTCGATTCGCCGCCGCCCGGCCAGGTAATCGGCCGTCAGCGACCCGCGCTCTCGGAGCAGCCGCCGGTAGCGCCCCTGGAACATCAATCTCCCGCCGTTCTCGCCCGCGCCCGGACCCAGGTCCAGGATCACGTCCGCTGCCCGCATCACGCTCGCCTCGTGTTCGACCACGACCACGGTGTTGCCCAGGTCGCGCAGCCGCTCGAGGATCGTTATCAGGCGGCCCACATCCCGCGGATGCAGCCCCACGCTCGGCTCATCCAGCACGAAGAGCGTGTTGACCAGCTCGGTCCCCAGACAGGCCGTCAGATTTACCCGCTCGGTCTCGCCTCCCGACAGCGTGCGCGTGGGCCGGTCCAGTGTCAGGTAACCCAGCCCGACCTCATCCAGAAAATCCAGCCGGGCGCGCACCTGGGCCATCGCCTGGCCCAGCGGAGTCGAGCCCGCCCCCGTGTGCGCCGCGGCCAGCCGCTCGATCCAGCCCCGCGCCTGAGCTGCCGGCAGCGAGTAGAAACCCGCCAGCGTCAGCTCTTCCCCCCCCTGGCCCTCCAGCCGGTAAAGCATCGCCTCCGGCTGGAACCGGCTCCCCCCGCACGCGGCGCACTTCTGGTAGGCGCGATACCGCGACAGCAGCACCCGCACGTGCATCTTGTACGACTTCGACTCGAGCCAGCGGAAATACCCGCGCACGCCATACCACGCGTGCGGCCACTCGTGGCGCGAGTCCTGGCCGTAGCCGGGATCGCCCTCGACCACCCATTGCTGCCAGCGGGGATCGAGCCGCTCGAACGGCACATCCACCGGCACGCTGCGCCGCCGGCAGAACTTGAGCAAGTCCGCCTGGCATTCCGCCGACTTGCCCGTCCACCACGGCCGGACCACTCCCTCCGCCAATGTCCGGCGCCGATCGGGAATGACGCGCTCGTAGTCCACCACGATCTGGCGGCCGAACCCCCGGCACGCCGGACAAGCGCCCAGCGGATGGTTGAAGCTGAAGAGCGCCGCCGTCGGCTCTCGGTACTCGATGTCGCACTCCGCGCAATGATGGCGGCTCGAGAACCGCCGGACCCGATCTCCTCCGAGCCCGCTCCCCGAGCCGCCGTTCGACCCGTCTCCGCGGCGCGCCCGGACCGCCAGCCGCCCGTGGCCGAAATGGTACGCCTGGCTGCAGGCTTCGACCATGCGCGCCCGCTGTTCCGGCCCGAGACGCAAGCGGTCCTGTACGATCGTCAGCGCCTCCGGCCGGGTGCTCCACCGATCCCCCGCCTCCTCGACGCGGATCACCTGGCCATCCACCCAGAGCCGCTGATACCCCTGCCGCACCACCAGCGCCAGCGACTCCGGGACCGACAGCCGGTCCGACACCGGCACATCGAATGTCACCAGCACCTCCGCACCCGCAAAATCCGGATCCGCGCTCACCGCCTCCCACACCTGGCCCGGCGAATCCCGCCGCACCGGCCGGCCGCATTGCCGGCAGTGCAGGCGCGCCAGGTGAAACCACAACTGGCGCGCGTAATCGCAGATCTCGGTCATCGTTCCCACTGTCGAGCGCGTCGTGCGCACCGTGTTGCGCTGCTCGATCGCGATCGCCGGGGGCATCCCCTCGATCTCGTCGGCTTGCGGCCGGTCCATCCGATCGAAGAACTGGCGCGCGTAGGGTGAGAACGTCTCGATGTAGCGCCGCTGGCCCTCGGCGAAAAGCGTGTCGAACGCCAGCGAGCTCTTCCCCGACCCGCTCGGCCCGGTCACGACAATCAGCCGCCCCAGCGGCAGATCCAGGTCGAGACCTCTCAAGTTGTTCTGGCGCACCCCCCGGAGCCGGATGGCCGCCCGTTCCTTCGTTTTTCTCATGCGACCCTTGGACAGCATTTGTCCAACCCCATCCCTTATGCTGGCCTCAAAAAGAGTATGAACACGACGCAGCTCGAGCTCGAATTCCGACACTGCCGATGCAACCGATCTCTGGCCGAACAGCAATGCCGCCGCCAGCACGCCCGCCGCTGGTTCGCCCGCATGCGCCGCATCGTCGCCGCCGCCCGCGACTGGACGAGCCCGCCCCCGCGCCGTTTCGAGCAGCTGGATCTCGGCCTGCTGGCCCCGGAACGCGCCCGCTCCTCCATGCCGCGCTGGTCCCCCTCTTCCGCCTCTCGATGGTAGCACGGCGGCGCGCTACATCACCCCCCCGTATCGAACCTCGGAGATGTAGCGGTAAACCACCCGAACGATCGACTCCTCCGCGTCGCGATCGCGGCCCGAGGCAGGCCGGCACTCCCGCCGGATCTTCTCCAGCTCGCCCGGGTCCAGCCAGATCCCGCCGCAGTTGCCGCATTCGTCGATTTCGACGTGTTTCTTCCGGCTGAAGAACCGGCGCATCATGTAGACTCCGTCGCAGCGGGGGCACGGCCGCTTCCGCCGCGCATCCACCCGGATCGCCGGATTCGCGACGATGTGCAGCAGGGTGCGCCCCTCGCGCTCCTCCTGCTCATCGACCTTCCGCATCTCGAAGAGATCGAACCAGATGCCGCCGCACCCCCCCTGGCAGACGTCCACCACCACGCTCCCTGCGTTCCAGGGGCTCAGCGTATTGCCACAAGCCGGACAAATCATAGGCTCCTCCAGCATTCCCCGCGCCCGCCGCCCCCGATCGCTGCCGGTCGTTTCATCGATGGTGATGAAGCCATTCGATTGGCCCCAGCCCCCCGGGGGCGCCTCACCGCCGTCCCTTGCGATCCAGGTTCTCCTTCAGGATCTCCGGCGTGACCGGGCAATCCGCTCCCTGCTCGGGCACCTCGATCCGGGCGCTCCACAGGATCGCGTTCAGGATCACCTTGCGGAAATTCTCCTCCCCCCACTCGACATGCGAATGCCCGCCGGTGCAGCCGAAACCGCGGCCGCCATCCGGCCGCTCGAATGCCCACATCAGATGCTCAGGCATCCCCTTGCGCGCCTGCACGTGCGGATTGCCGCCGTGAGGCAGGTTGACCCCCGGCTTGCCCCGGGTCGACTCCGGCGGCACCGCGGTCAGGATCGGTGTCACGCCCTTCATCCCCTCGGCAAACCGCATGTGATAGTACCACTCGTCCCGCAGCTGGAACGGCTTCACCCCGCGCGTGATCGGATGGACGGGCAGTTCCTTGAAATCGGCGGTCCAAAACGGATTGACGGACCAGTAGGTCTCGAAATACCCGCCGATCCAGGCCAGCCATTCCGGGCCGCCCTTCTCCTTGGGCACCTCGACTGCGTAATGCATGCACCCCAGCCCCGTGCCTCGGGCCATCACCCGCCGCAGCTGCTCCAGGCGATCTTCCTGGATCGCCGGATGGCCCCCCCCGCCATCCGAGAATATGAACACCGCCGCCGCTCCGTCGAAGGCCTCGAACTGGTCCGGCCAGACCTGGTGCACCTCCGCGCGCACGCCGGGCATCTGGTTCAGACACCGCTGCAGCAGCATGCAGCCTGCGCGATGCTCGTGGTCGCCGGGCCCGTGGCTCGGCCCGCCCCCGATCAGCACGATCTTCTTGTCCGCCCCCAGCGCGGTCAATCCACAGGCCAGCACCAGCCCCGCCGCCGCTCGCACGATCGTCTTCATAACAGCTTGTATTGTTCGGTTTCGCATTCGGTCCTCATATTACCGCCCGCCGCCCGTTTCGCAACTGGGGATCAGGACTCCGGGTAGGTCCACGGCTTCCGATACTCGCGCCGGAGCCGTCGGTTCGCCTCGGGATCGCCGATCGCCAATTCCTTCTCCCCGTCCCAGCGCACGCTCCGTCCCAGCTTGTACGACAGCATGCCGAGCAGGCTGACGTTGGTCGACCAATGCGCCTGCTCGATGTCGCTGACCGGCCGCCGCCGGCCGGCGATGCTCACCAGAAAATCCGCCCACAGCTCGCGGATGTTCTGGTCGTCCGGCGCGTTGAGCCGCGGCTCCTCCCGCACCACGGGCTGCCGCGCGTTGGACGGATAGAAGGTCCATCCGCTCTTCCATCCCATGTGCAACGTTCCCTGGGTGCCGTAAAAGTAGCAGCCCACGCTCTCCCCCTTCTCGGCCTGGTTGCCCGCGAATTGGCGATGCTCCCACGACAGCGTGAATCCTTCGAACTCGAATGCGGCCACCTGATGATCGGGGGCGTCGCTCGTCTGCTCCGACGGCGTCAGCACCGCCGGCCCCTTGATCGGACGCCCGCCCGTCGAGTAGGCCGCGCGCGGCCATTTCTCCTCCATGATCCACAAGACCTGGTCCATCCAGTGGATCCCCCAATCCCCCAGCGTCCCGTTGGCGTAATCCAGATACTGCCGAAAGCCCCGCGGATGGATCCCCCCGGACCATGGGTTGCTCGGATCCCCATTGAACGGCCGCTTCGGCGCCGGGCCGCACCACATCTCCCAATCCAGATCGCCTGGCGGGTCGATGTTCGGACGCGGCTTCTCCGGGCCGCCGCCGCCCGATAGCACGAAGGCGCGGACCATGCCGATCTTGCCGGCCTTGCCGGACCGGATGAATTCGCGTCCGGACACGTTGTGCGGGGAGACGCGGCGGTGGGTTCCGACCTGCACCACCCGATCGGCCGCGCGGGCCGCGCGCACCATGGCCCGCCCTTCCCGGATGGTGTGGGCGATGGGCTTTTCGACGTAGACGTGCGCCCCCGCCTCCACCGCGGCAATCGTGATGAGCGGATGCCAGTGATCCGGCGTGGCGACAATGACGATTCCCGGCTTCTCGCGCTGGAGCAACTCGCGGTAATCCCGGTAGGTGCGCGGCTGGTCCCCGCTGGCCTGAGTGACCTTCTCCGCCGCCGGCTTCAGAAATCGCTGGTCCACGTCGCACAGGCCCACCACCTGGCACTGTCGGGATCCCATCGCCTCGCCCAGTATGTTCATTCCCCACCAGCCCGTCCCGATCAGCGCGGTCCGGTAGCGGGATGGCTGAGCCCGCACCCATGGCGCCCCGCTCCCGGCCAGGCTCGCCGCCGCACTCAGTTTCAGAAAATCACGTCGGGTCAAGTTCATGGGTTATCTCCGGATGGTCGATGAGTCAATCCTGCTGCGCACGCCCGCAGTTTTTGCTATGCCTCCTCGCGGGCGTCAAGCGCGGAAACCGCCGCGCGCGCGCTGGGAGTGCAGGAGAAAATTCTTCAGCGCTTGGTGCATCCGGTCACAGTGGGGTGATCGTCCGCAGTTCGTCTTCTCCCTCCGCGGCAGTGGAGGGTCGGGGAGAGGCGGGCGTTGGGACAATCCCCTCTCCCTGTGCCCTCCCCCTCGTCCCTCGCGGGGGGATGGACACAAGGGCAGGCTTCCCAGAGACGAGGAAGTGGCAGCGCGCCGGGTAGCCAAGCAGCACGCTCAGCAATCGCTTTCAGGCGGCGTGCCGGGCGACCGCTTCCAGAGGGTGTTGTGGGCCATGGCTGTGGACGATGGTCGATGGCGCTGGGGTTCAGCCGCCCGGATGAGCCGGATCCAACACGACCTTCAGCAGGCCCGGCTCCTTGCGGTAAAGGCGGTCGAACCAGGCCGGCCCCTCGGCCAGCGGCGCTCGGGCCGAGATCAGCGGTTGGACCTGGATCCGGCCGCTGGCGATGGCCGCGATGCTGGCCGCATAATCCCCCCGCGACGCGCACGATCCCAGCAGCGTCAGCTCCCGGGTGACGATCTGCTGCAAGGGCAGCTCGACCCGCGGCGCGATGTTTCCCACCATCGTCAGCGCACCGCCTTTGCGCAGCGCCCCGATCGCTGTCTGAAGGGACGCCGCGGCCCCAACCGCCTCCAAAGCAACGTCCGCCCCTTCCCCCTCCGTGCGCTCGCGGACGGCCGCCGCCGCATCGATCCGCTGAGGATTGAATCCCTCCTCCGCACCCAGCTGCCGCGCCAGCTCCAGCCTGCCCTCCTCGATGTCCACCGCGAACACCCGGCCGCATCCGGCCAGCCGCAGCGCCTGGATCGCCAGCTGCCCGATCATCCCCGCCCCCACCACCACGGCCGTGTCGCCCAGTTGCCGTGGAGTCCGGTTGGCTGCATGAAACGCAATCGCCACCGGCTCCACCAGCGCCGCCTCCACAAAGCCCAGCCCGTCCGGCAGCCGATAGAGAATCCGCTCCGGAACCGCCACCCACTCCGCCATCGCGCCATGCTGCCGGTACTCGCCGCACGAGACCCCCAGCACCCGCCGCTGGTTGCATAGATGGATGTCGCCGCGCCGGCAATAGCCGCATCGGCCGCAATACACCGTCGAGTCGAATGTCACCCGCTGGCCCGGCTTCCACCCCGCCACCGCCGGCCCCACCGCCTCGATCTCCCCCGCCGCCTCATGTCCCATGATGATGGGCGGAATCCGGCGCCCGCTGGCCCCGTCGTATCCGTGCACGTCGCTCCCGCAGATGCCGCAGGACCGGACCCGGATCAGGACCTCATCCGCGCCGGGCTCGGGGCGGGGGAACTCGACCAGCTCGAGCTGGCGATACGCCGTGAGCATTAATGCCTTCATTCGCGCCGGATCATACTCCCGCCTTTGCTGGCGTCGAGACTCCTTGGGCGCTGTTTTCCGCCGAACGGTTTTGCCATTTGGACCGCCCTGTTCCATAATCCATCCATGAAGACCTTGATCGCGATGGATGCGGGCGGGCGGATGGTCCTTCGCAGGAGCGTCCGCCGGTCGCTCCAATCGTTGTCGTCGATCCTCGTCAACCTCCTGGCCGTATCCTGCCTGAGCCACGCCTGGGCTGCCGAACCTCCCGTCGAGGATCGCGCCCTCGAGTCCTTCTTCCAGCAGCACATCGAGGAGTGGTTTCGGTTGCGCCCTCTGGATGCGACCCGCCTGGGCGACCATCGGTTCGACGATCGGCTCGACGACCTCAGCCCATCGGCCCGCCAGCGCGCCGCGGAACAGACCCGTCAGACCCTCGCCGACCTGCCCCGCCGGGTTTCCCGCTCCGACCTCTCCCCCGATGCGCAGGTCGATTACGATATCTTCGAGCACGAGCTCGAAAAATCCCTCTGGCTCACCACGCACACCCGGCCGTTCGAGGAAGACCCCCGCGTCTACAACGATTCCATCAATGACTCCGTTCACCTCCTCCTGACCCAGTCGACCCTGCCCCGCGAGACCAACGTGGCCAACGTTATCGCCCGGATGCGGCAGATCCCCCGCCTGATCGCCCAGGCCCGCTCCAACCTGCGCAACCCCCCGCGCGTCCTGGTCGAAACCGCGATCCGCCAAAACCGCGGTGCAATTGTCTTCTTCGAATCCGATCTCCATTCGATCGCGCAGCCCACAAGCCAAGCCGAAGCGCTCGCCGCCGCCGTGCGCCCCGTGGTCGCCGCCCTCCGTGATTACCAGGCATTTCTCGAAGAGGATCTCCTCCCGCGGGCGGCGGGCGATTGGCGGCTCGGCCAGGAGCGCTTCCGCCGCAAGCTCGAGCTGGAGCTCGATGCCGGCCTCACCGCGGACCAGGTCCTCGCCGAAGCCGAGGCCGAGTTCGCCCGCGTCGAGCGCGACCTCTATGTGATCGCTCGCCAGCTGTGGAGCCAGTGCTGCCCGGGAGCCGTGTTGCCACCCGACGATCCCGACGGCCGGCAGTCAACGGTCCAGGCCGTTCTCGACGCTATCGCGCGCGATCACAGCACCCCGGAATCCCTCGTCGCCGACGTCGAAACCACTGTGCGCCAAGTCAGGGAGTTCCTCGCCGCCCACGATCTCCTGCGCCTCCCCGATCCCGACCGCTGCCGGATCATCGAGATGCCCGAGTTTCAGCGGGGCAACTCGACCGCCTACATGAACTCCCCGCCCCCGCTCGACCCGCGGGCCGCCGGGTTCTTCGCCGTCAGCCCCCCGCCCGCCGATTGGAGCGCCGACCGCATCCGCAGCTATTTCGAGGAGTACAACCGCCGGATGCTCCATATCCTCACCATCCACGAGGCGTATCCCGGCCATTACGTCCAATACGAATACGCCAACCGGCACCCCTCGCTCATCCGAAAGGTGCTGGGCTCGGGTGTCTATGTCGAAGGCTGGGCCGTCTACACGGAGCAGATGCTCCTGGACCAGGGCTACGGCCAGGGCGACCTCGCCCTCCGCCTCACGCAGCTCAAATTCTACCTGCGCGCCGTCGCCAACGCCATCCTCGACCATCGGCTCCATTGCTCGGGCTGGACCGACGACCAGGCTTTCGAGTTCCTCACCCGCCGCGCGTTCCAGTCCGAAGGCGAGGCCCGCCTCAAAATCATCCGCGCCCAGCAGAGCTCGGTCCAGCTCTCAACGTATTTCGTCGGACGGCTCGGGCACTATCGCCTGCGCCAGCAGATCCAGCGCGAGATGGGAGATCGATTCCGTCTCGGCCGCTACCATGAAGCCGTCCTCGCCCAGGGGCCGATTCCGATGAAATTTCTCCCGGACCGGGTGCGCTCGCATCTCGATCTGCCTCGTTGATCCCCACGCGCTCGGGCCATCCCCATGTTCCACTCCCGGCTCGCCGCCCCTGATCCCGCCCTCCCGGCGCCCGCCCAGGCGCGCCATCCTCCGGGGCTTTATGCCCTCTTTTTCACCGAGATGTGGGAGCGCTTCAGCTACTATGGGATGCGCGCCCTTCTGGTGCTGTTCATGGTCGACCAGATCCAGTCAGGCGGGTTGGGGATGACGGACAAGGTGGCGACCTCGATCTACGGGCTCTACACGGCGGCGGTCTACCTGGCGGCGCTGCCGGGGGGCTGGGTCGCCGACCGGATCCTGGGCGCCCGGCAGGCCGTCTGGTGGGGCGGGATCGTCATCGCCATGGGCCATTTCACCCTGGCCATCCCTCACGCAGCCGCCTTCTACCTCGGTCTCATGCAGGTCGTCATCGGTACGGGCCTTCTCAAGCCCAATATCAGCGCCATGGTCGGCCGGCTCTATCCGGAAGGCGGCGCGCGGCGCGATGCCGGATTCACGATCTTCTACATGGGCATCAACATCGGCGCTGCCCTCGGCCCCCTCGTCTGCAGCGCGCTTGGCGAACGGCTCAACTGGCATTACGGCTTTGGCGCCGCCGGCGTCGGCATGATCCTCGGCCTGGTCCAGTTCCGGCTCTCGCGCCGCCGGTTGGGCGCGGTTGGGGAAGCGCCGGACCTTCCCGGCTCGGCCCGGAATCGCGACCGGCGCTGGGCCTTCGGGGCCCTGGCTGCTCTCGTTCTGCTGGTCTGCCTGGTCTGGGCGGGGACGATCCCGGTCGATCCCGTGGTCCTGGCGCGGGGCGCCACCTCTGTCATCGTCGTCATTGCGATCCTCTATTTTGCGATCCTGTTCCTGAGCCCCCGGCTGGATCCCGGCGAGAAGAAGCGCGTGGCGGTCATCGCGATCCTGCTCCTGGCCTCCGCCATGTTCTGGTCCGGATTCGAGCAGGCCGGTTCGTCGCTCAACCTCTTCGCTGAACGCCACACCCAGCGCCTGATCGGTTTCGCCGGGTTCGAGGTCCCGGCCGGGTGGTTTCAGTCGTTCAACCCTGTCTTCATCATCACACTGGCGCCGGTCATGGCTGCCCTCTGGGTCGGGCTGGCCCGCTGCGGGCGCAATCCATCGACACCGGTCAAGTTCGGCTTCGGCCTGTTGCTCCTGGCGGGGGGATTCCTCGTCATGGCGGCGGCCGCCCGCCGCGTGGCCGGCGGCCAGACGGTCTGGCCCACCTGGCTTATCGCCACCTACCTCCTGCACTCGGTGGGCGAGCTCTGCCTGAGCCCGGTCGGCCTGAGCTCGGTCACCCAACTCGCTCCCGCCCGGCTCACCGGCCAGATGATGGGTTTATGGTTCCTGGGGACATCGCTGGGCAACCTCATGGCTGGCCTGCTCGCAGGCGATTTCGGCGCAGGCGTCAACCGCATGCCCGACCGATTCCTCCAGATCGTGATCACCGCCGGCGGAACCGGCCTGCTCCTCCTCCTCTGTGCCCGTCCGATCGCCCGGCTCATCCACCGCGGATCGAACCGTCTTTAGGATCAGCCAGGCGCCATCAGTCCTGCGGTTCGATCTTGCGGTTCCTCTGCCTCAGGGCCGCCAGCTCCGTGGATTTCTCTGCTCTGCGATCAGCGGCATCGGGCTATCTTTCCACCCGCCGGCCATCCAATCCTTCCTCGATCACGGCCACCGGCCCTCGCCCATGCCACAGCAGCGCCACCCGCCGAGCCCCAGGATCGAAGCCGCAAATCTGATTCTCCCCCAGCTGAAACAGGACGATGTCGGACGGCAGATGGACAGCATTTCGGACTGTCCAAGCCCCAAAAGGTGTTTCGTAGGAGAAGTGCACGCGTTCGCCGGTCGCTTTTTGGTGGCCGCGCAATCCTTCGACAGGCCAAAACCCCGCCCGGAACTCCCACGGGCTGTGGATCGCGCTGCCGATTCGGGGCGCCTCCCCCATGCTGAACCATGTCCCCGGCGGACCGTTCTCCGTCATGCGCAGGTCGGCGGCGGCCTGGCCCGCGAGGTTCGTTCGCACCTCGATCAGCTCGGGCTGGCGGCGATCGTCGGTCTCCCGTCGCGCCATCAGATCCCAGCGGTTGGTGTCAGCGCTGTTGCGTCGAACAAAGAGCCGGTCGTCGCCGTCCGCCGACTGCAGGTCGAAGACCTTTTGCTCGATGCCGCCGGCCAGCTCGCGCCGGCAGACGCTGCCGTCAGCCGGCCGGATGTAGTAAACGCCCACGGATTCAGGCAGGTCGAGCTCGCTGGCCGGGACAATATCCATCTGCGTGTAGAGGGACGTTCCGCTGGCCGCCCAGTACCAGCCGAAAAGCAGGATGTAGGAGATCCCCTGGACCACGATCGACGACCGCAGGCTTCGTCCGAGCCAATCGCCCGCTTCACGGAAACACCATGCAACAAAGGGCCATTCCAGCGCCAGCGTGATGCCGTATGTCACCGCGACCATGACCCAGAACCACATCCAGCCGTTGTCGAGATCCATCGGCAGCCTATCGACGATCGCGCCGCGAATCATCAGGCCGCCCAGCCACGCCGAGATGTAATTGGCCAGAATCATCGTGCTCATCGCCCTGCCCCGCGGAGCGCCGAACAGCCATCCGAGAAGCGCCCCCTCGAGAAGTCCGATCAGCGCGTTGCCAACCACAAGATGGAGCATCCCGGCCCACATCAAGGGCGTGCCCGCATTCGCCCATGCTTGCGCGGGAAACGCAAGCAGCGCGGCCGCCGAGAAAACCAGATGCCATCGCCGCTTCATATTGAGCATCTCTCTGACTGCATCGAGTTTGGCGCGCGCCCTGCGCATGGATTCATGGCGGGACGCCCGCCTCGCTACTGGATCCGCTCGATCTGAGCTCCCAAGGTGCGCAGCCGCTCGTCGATCCGCCCGAAGCCGCGGTCAATTTGGATCACGTTTTGGATGATCGATTCGCCGTCGGCGCAGAGGGCGGCGATCAGCAGGGCCATCCCGGCCCGGATGTCCGGGCTGCTGAGCCGCGCCCCCCGCAGCGGATCCGGCCCGAGCACCACAGCCCGATGCGGATCGCACAGGATGATGCGGGCCCCCATGCTGATGAGGCTGTCGACGAAGAACAGGCGGGACTCGAACAGCTTCTCGTGGATGAGGATCGGCCCCCGGCATTGAGTGGCCGTGACCAGCGCGACTGAAGTCAGGTCGGCCGGAAATCCTGGCCACGGCGCGTCGTCGATCTTCGGGATCGCCCCGCCCCAATCGCTCACGATCTCCAGCGCCTGGCCTGCCGGCACGAATAGGTCGTCACCCCAGTTGAGCGTGTTGATCCCCAGCCGGCTGAACACCGAGCGGATCATGCGCAGATCCTCGAAATGGACGCCGCGGATCAGCAGCTCGCCCTTGGTCACCGCCGCCAATGCAATAAAGCTGCCCACCTCGAGGTAATCCGGCCCGACGGTGTGCCGGGCGCCCCCAAGCGCCTCCACGCCCTGGATCCGCAGCACATTGGTCCCGATCCCCTCGATCCGAGCCCCCATCGCGTTGAGCATCCGGCAGACCCCCTGGACGTGCGGTTCGCTGGCGGCGTTGCGCAGGATGGTCTCTCCTTTCGCCACTGCTGCCGCGCAGACCGCATTCTCGGTTGCAGTGACCGATGCCTCCTCCAGGAGGATATCGCTGCCCTTCAAACCATCGGTCCGCAGCTCGAATCCCGCCGGCGCCTGCCGGATGTCAGCCCCGAGGGCCTGCAAGGCCGTCATGTGCGTATCCAGCCTCCGGCGCCCAATCCGATCCCCTCCCGGCCGCGGCAGCAAGACCCGGCCGCGGCGCGCCAGCAGCGGGCCGGCCAGAGTCACCGCCCCCCGCAGTTGCGACACGAGATCGGCAGGCAGTTCCGCTGCGGGCGCGGCGCCCGCCCGGATCCGCCAGCAGCCCGCATCGGGCCCCGGCTCGGCCTCGATCCCGACCCGGCGCAGGATTTGCGCCATCACCTCCACATCCTCGATCTCCGGCACGTTCTCGAGAATGACGGGCTGATCGGTCAGACAGCAGGCCGCCAGGCACGGCAATGCCTCGTTCTTGTTGCCCTGCGGCCGGATCTCTCCCTCCAACGGCCTGCGGCCGGCCACCCGGAATTGCGCGCGACTGGACGCCTCTTGCATGGGTTCAATACGCCATGACGCTCACGGCAGGTCGAGTCATTTTTCGCTCACTGCGGCCCGTTTTACCGTTGTGGTTTTGTGTCTGTTGGCTAGGCTCGGGTCATGGCGCGTAAAGCTGCTAACGGCTCCTCCGAAACCCGCGGCCTGAGCGACATTCTGGGGCTGTTCCTCCTGGGCATGTCGCTGCTGGTGTTCATCGCGCTGTTCTCTTTTGATCCCGGCGACCTGGGCTTCAACCAGGTCCCTCCCAACGAGCATGCCCATAACTGGATTGGCCCCGTGGGCGCTTATATCGCCAACGCGCTCTTCCTGGTGGCCGGCGCGGCGGCCTTCCTGCTGCCAGTCCTTCTATTGGGTTTGAGCCTGGGCTGCCTTTTCCAGCCGCTCGCTTACCTGCGCCGGCGCTGGCCCTGGACCCTTGTGTTGATCGTTGCGACCGCGGGGGCCCTGGACCTGTTCGCCCCCGCGTTTCCATCCTGGAACGACGTGCTGAAGGAGAACCTCAACGCGCCCAGCGCCGGCGGCCTGCTCGGACTCGCGCTCAACGATTACCTCTTCAGCCGGCTGTTCGGCCGCATCGGCGCGGCCACCCTCTACGGCACGTTCTACCTGATCGGCCTGGTCGGCCTGACCAATTTCCAGCTCGGCGACTGGCTTCATCGCCTCTGGCGCTTCATCGCCCGCCGCCGGGCGGCCGCCAGCCCCTTCAGCAACAAAGACCTCGACCGCCGCGCCCGCGAGCTGGCCCGCGAAACCGAGCGGCTCGAAGAAGAAGCCGCCCGCTCCGGCCTCGGCCCCGACCTCAAACCCGTGCCCGAGCCGACGGTCCGCGACTTGAGCATCCCCCAGACCGCTTCGGGGCGAGCCGCGCCCTCCGCCTCCAAATCCATACCGGAGCCTTCCGACATCGAAGGGGAGGTCATTCCCGCCCGTGAAGTGGCATCCGCCGCCGCCCCAGCCGCCGCGACAACCGCCGACATTCTCGGCCGCAAACCCGCTCCCAATCCCGCCGCCGGCGCTCCTCCCGATGCCCCGCACCCGGTCCGGCCCTCTTCCCCCCCGTCCCCGGCGGATGCGCCAGCCTCGCCGGATTCCTCCGCTAAAAAGCCGGAGACCGCTCCTCCGTCTCCCCCGCCGACGGCTCCCAAGGCTCGATCAGCCCCCCGCAAGCCCAAGCCCATCGCGGTGGCTGCCCCTCCACAGATCGGCAATTACCAGCTCCCATCCCTGGACCTCCTCAACCTGCCCGACCTCACCGCGCGCCCCACGGAGACCAAGGAAGAGCTCATGGCCAACGCCCGCCTGATGCAGAACACTCTGGCCCAGTTCGATATCGAGGTCGCCCTGGGCGACATCACCAAGGGCCCCACCATCACTCGATACGAACTCCATCCCGCCCCCGGCGTTCGGCTCGAGAAAATTGTCGCCCTCAGCAACAACCTCGCCGCCGCGCTCAAGGCCGAGAATGTCCATATCCTGGCGCCCGTGCCCGGCAAGAGCTCCGTCGGTGTCGAGGTGCCCAACGCGGTCAAGACCAAGGTGATCATGCGGGAGCTGCTCGAATCCAAGGAGTGGCTCGAGACCAAGAACCGCATCCCGCTCGCCCTGGGCAAGGATGTCTATGGCCATCCCATCGTCGCCGATCTGGCGGAGATGCCGCACCTGCTCATCGCCGGAAGCACCGGCTCCGGCAAGTCGGTCTGCATCAACGCCATCATCTCCTCGCTCCTCTACCGGTTCCCCCCGGACCAGCTCCGGTTCGTGATGATCGATCCTAAGGTGGTCGAGCTCCAGCACTACAACGCCCTCCCTCACCTGGTCGTCCCCGTCGTCACCGATCCGAAGAAGGTCATCCTCGCCCTCCGCTGGGTCGTCAGCGAGATGGAGAAGCGCTATCAGATCTTCGCCCGGGTCGGCGTGCGCAACATCCGGTCGTTCAACGAACGCCCCCGGCACAAGCCGCTCCCGCACGCCCAGCCCGAGCTGCCCCTCTCCGGCCGCAAGGAGCGGATCGAGCCCACCTCCGATGGCTTCGCCGTCGAGGTCGACGAGGAGATCGTTGTGCCCCGCGACGAAGACATCGTCATCCCCGACAAGCTCAGCTACATCGTGGTCATCATCGATGAGCTGGCCGACCTGATGCTGGTGGCGCCCACCGACGTCGAGATGGCCATCGCTCGCATCACGCAGATGGCTCGCGCCGCCGGCATCCACTGCATCGTCGCCACTCAGCGCCCCAGCGTCGATGTCATTACCGGCGTCATCAAAGCCAATATCCCCGCCCGCATCGCCTTCCAGGTCGCCGCCAAGGTCGATTCCCGCACCATCCTCGATGCGATGGGTGCCGACAAGCTCCTCGGCAAGGGCGACATGCTCTACCTGCCGCCCGGCTCCTCGAAGCTCATCCGCGCCCAGGGCGCCCTCATCACCGATCCCGAGATGCAGCACATCGTCGAGTTCATCACCCGCCAGGGCAAGCCCAGCTACGAGATCGAAATCCATCAGCAGTTGGCACGCCCCCTGGAAGATTCCAGCGGCGACTCCCGCACGGACGAGGACGAAGAGCTCATCCAGCAGTGCATCGATGTCATCCACAGCGAGCAGAAAGCCAGCGTGTCCCTCCTCCAGCGGCGCCTGCGCCTCGGGTATACCCGCGCCGCCCGCATCATGGACGAGCTCGAGGACCGGGGCATCGTCGGCCCCAGCAAAGGCGCCGAGCCGCGCGACATCCTCATCGACCTCGATATCCCCGACGACCCCGATCTATCGCCCCTCGATAGCCCGCCCGCTCCAACCGATCCCCCTCCGCGATGATCCCGCGCCATCTTCCGCATTGACCCACGTGCGTGTTCCGCCTACACACGGGGCATGGCCATCGTAGCAGGCGTCGACTTCGGCACGCTCAGCGTGCGCGTCTCCATCGTCCATCACCAGCAGGGACGGCTCGGCTCCGCTGTCGCCGAATACCCCCTGCACCGGAAACAGGAGGATCCGGACCATGCGACCCAGTCGCATGCCGACCAGATGCGCGCCCTGGTCCAGGCCACCCGCGCCGCTCTCGAGGCCGCCGGCGTGCCCGGCCGTGATGTGGCCGCCATCGCCCTCGATACCACCGGCTCGAGCGTGGTTCCTGTCGACGATTCGCTGGCGCCCCTGGACGATTATTACCTCTGGTGCGATCACCGCGCCAAAACCGAGGCGGCCCAGATCACCGAAGCCGCTCACCGCCTTAACCTCGAGGCGATCCGCTGGTGCGGCGGCGTCTACTCCTCCGAGTGGGGATTCTCGAAGCTGCTCCACTGGCTTCGCCGTCACCCCGATCAACGCGATCGCATGGCCACTGCCCTCGAACATTGCGACATGGTCGCCGCCGTGCTCTGCGGGATCCGCGATCCTCGACGCGTGCCTCGCAGCATCTGCGCCATGGGCCACAAATGGATGTGGAATGCCTCGCTGGGCGGGTTGCCGCCCGAGGATTTCCTCGTCCAGGTCGATCCGCTATTCAAGGGCATCCGCGCCAAGCTCGATGGCGCCTATGCCGCGTCCGACCGGATTGCCGGCCGGCTCTGCCCCGAATGGGCCGCCCAGCTCGGCCTCAACCCCGGGATCCCCGTCCCCGTCGGCGCATTCGATGCCCATTGGGATGCCATCGGCGCCGGCATCCGCGAGGGGGATGTCGTCAACGTCGTGGGCACATCGACCTGCATCATGGCCATCGCGCACGAAGCCCGGCTGATCCCGGGCGTCTGCGGTGTGGTCCCCGGCTCGATCCACCCGCGGTTCACCGGCATCGAAGCCGGCCTGTCCGCGACCGGCGACATCTTCGACGCCATCGCGCGGCGCGCCGGCTCGAGCGTAGCCGCGCTTTCTGCAGATCTGGCGCGGCACGGCGCCGGCCAGACCGGCCTGCTCCGTCTCACCTGGGACAACGGCGACCGCACCGTCCTGGTCAATCCCGAACTGGGTGGCATCACTCTTGGCTGGAACCTGGTCCATACAGCCCAGGACGAGCTGTTTGCCGCCCTTGAAGGCACCGCCTTCCACACCCGCGTCATCCTCGAGCGCATGGCCGAATACGGCGTCCCGATCCACCATGTCATCAACGGCGGCGGCATCCCCCAAAAGAACGAGGTCCTCAACCAGGTCTACGCGAGCGTTCTCAACAAGCCCGTCCGCGTGCCCCTGGCCGAAGTGACGAGCCTCGGCTCGGCCATCTTCGCCTTCCTGGCTGCCGGGGTGTTTCCGACGATCGAGGACGCCCAGCAAGCCCTCTGTCCCTCCTATCGGACCGTGGAGCCCGACCCGAGTGCCGCCGCGGTTTACGAGAAGCTCTTCCCCCTCTATCGCCGACTGTATTTCGCCCTGGGCCAGCCCGGCTCCGATCCGGCTACGCTCGGCGATGTCCTCCCCGCCTTGCGCGCCATCGCCGCTGAATCGCGCCTCCGATAACCTGCCTTCTCGAAGCGATCGAGAAGAGCTTCAGTCTCGAAGCCTGAAAAAGCCGCTGCCGCCTTTCAGCGTGATCGTGGCGGGGTTTCCGGATCCGAGTGGCTGCCAAGCGTCACCTGCGAGACTCGACTTCGACTCGAGCACCCAGCCGGGAACAGGACTCCACCAGTGCAGCGTCAGCGTGTCGGGGCTGCTGCCTGCAATCCGCAGACAGGGCGCAAGGGAGATGTTGAGATTGGTCCAGCGGCTCATGCCCGCATTGGCCAGGATATCGGCGCCGCCGACGAGGGTTCGCGCCTGGTCGCTCGCGCTTCCGGCCATCAAGGCGCCCCCGGTCGGAGGATTGCCGCTCAGATGGCTTGTCACGCCATACAAATTCGTCGCCAAGTCGAGCACGCTTCGGGCATAGGGCAGGGGGGGGACGATTTCAATGCTGCCATCGGCGCTCTCCGCCCTCCAGCGCGGGTGTCCGAGGCTCAAGCCGAGGGAGTGCCCAATTTCGTGCAGGGCGACCGTCATGACGTCGGCGCCAAGCAGGCGGGTGCCTGGCGCCGTGGACCAGGAGCGCGCCACCACAATGTCTCCGCCGCCCAAGTCGGCGCGTCTCTCGTGGTAACTGGCGAATTCCTCGGCGGACCAGGGCGTGGGATCGAGCCAGAAGGTCATGTGAGCGGCGGAAAGGTCATTGTCGAAGAGGATGCGCCCGCGAGTCTCACGTGCCCCGTCATGATCGAGGAGCGTGTGGCTGGAAAAACTTCCGACAACGGGCGCCCAGCCGAATTCCAGCACCAGAACATGATCGTCATGAATGGCCAGCTCCCACATGTCGGATGCAGCGTTGAACACGTCGGCCAAATTGCCGCCGATGGCGTTGGTGGGCTGTTCTCCGCCCGCAAACTGGCGGACGATAGTGAGGGCGGGACTGCTGGTGGCTGCCAGAAACAAAATGACAATTACCCAATCGATCTTGCCCATGGATGTCCTCGCGAACATATGCCGGCTATTCGAATGATGCGAGCGGCCGGAGATGCAGGGCCTGCGGACTGGGATCTGCAGAATAGTGCTTCGCACAGCGTTGACGCATCAGTTATCCGTCCATTTCCTTCATGACCTTTTCTAACCTTTCCTGCAGCCGGAGTCGAGGTTTGACGGTAGGGCAAGACAATAGAGTGACAGGTTCACAGTTGATATGGCCTGTGAGCTGCGGCCCGTTCGGTCGGCTTTCGCCAGGATCTGGACCGTCGTCCGGTTGTCAATAGGGTGACAGGTTCATAGTTGACAGGGTTGGCAGGGCTGGGGTAGAACTGGTTTCAAACGACCGAAACGGCGGAAGGGAAAGGATTTAGGATGCGAATGGCGCGGATCAAGGTAAGGGGTCGGGGGGCGGTGTATCACTGCATCTCGCGGGTGGTGGGGGGAGAGATGCTGCTGGGAGCGCTGGAGAAGGAGAAGCTGCGGGAGATGATGTGGC
>JAKLFB010000060.1 GCA_022711435.1 Verrucomicrobiota bacterium | reverse complement strand
TTCAAGAAAAGGCCGCAGGAAAGACGCTCCCGGCTCGATTTCTAATCCATCCATCGGAAAATTTACACTGGCCCGAGGCCGCTCACACAGGTTGGCCGAAAACCCGGCTTTTGGGACAAGCTCTACCCTATCCCCTCACTGCATCCGCCTGCACTGAATACACAATGACTCTTCCGATACTCGGTTTTACGGCTCTAGGTTTGGCGAACAATAACGCGGAACAAGCCCGAGGACAAGAAAAAACTCCAAAGTTTTCGCGGTTCGAAATCGCGCAGCGAGGGCGAGCGGACGATGGCTGCCATGCGATCATCCTGGAGGCGGCCATCGCCATCGAGTCCGGCTTTCTTGAACCCGAATGTCGCTTGCCTGACCGCGGTTTGGGGGGTATAAGTCCTCCGTTACGACACCGATAGGGTCCAGCTATGCCGACCAAATTCTCGACCATCCGTACCAATAACGTGTTGTCCATCGTTATGGGCGGTGGGCAGGGCACGCGCCTGTTCCCGCTGACCAAGGAGCGCGCCAAACCGGCGGTGCCTCTGGCTGGCAAGTATCGCCTGGTGGACATCCCGATCTCCAACTGCATCAACTCGGGGCTGAAGCGGATCTACCTGCTCACTCAGTTCAACTCGGCCTCGCTGCACCGGCACATCTCGCAGACCTACAAGTTCGACCAGTACACCAACGGGTTCGTCGAGGTCCTCGCCGCCGAGCAGACCCTCACCGACAACTCGTGGTATCAGGGGACCGCCGACGCTGTCCGGAAGAACAAGCTGCACCTGATGACCCAGGACTTCGATCTGGCCCTGATCCTGAGCGGCGATCAGCTTTATCGGATCGACATGCGCCGGGTCATCCAGCAGCACGTGGAGACCAATGCCGACGTCACGGTCGCCACCATCCCCGTCTCCCGCCAGGCTGCGACGAGCCTGGGCATCCTCCAGATCGATTCCGAGAGCCGCATCACCCGCTTCGTCGAGAAGCCCAAGGATCCAGCCGTCCTGGACACGCTCCATGTCGATCCCGCCTCCTGCGAACGGCTGGGCATGAAGCCCGACACCGAGCATTTTCTCGGGTCGATGGGGATCTACCTGTTCAATCGGGACGTCATGTTCGAACTGCTCGACAACGATCTGACCGATTTCGGCAAGCACATCATCCCCAACGCGATCCATACCCACCGCGTCTTCGCTTTCACCTACCAGGGCTACTGGGAGGACATCGGGACTATCCGGAACTTCTTCGAGGCCAACATCGAGCTGACCGCCGAGCTTCCCCGGTTCAATTTCTTCGACATGGAGGCGCCCATCTTCACGCGGCCCCGGTTCCTTCCCGGCTCGAAGATCAATGGGGCCGAGATCGACCATGCGATCATCTCCGACGGATGCATCCTCAACTACGCGAAGATCCGGGAGAGCATCATCGGGATCCGCAGCCTCGTCGACCGCGGCAGCATCTTGAACCGCGTCATCATGATGGGGAGCGACTACTTCGAATCCGACGCATCGATTCACGACAAGAAAACGCACGGGATCCCCCGGATCGGCATCGGCTGCCACACCCGCATCGAGAACGCCATCATCGACAAGAACGCCCGGATCGGGGATCACTGCGTCATCACGCCTGCCGGCAAGCTCGAGGAAGCCACCCAGCCGCACTATTACATCCGCGACGGCATCGTCATCATTCCCAAGAACGGCATCATCCCTGACGGGACGACGATCTGATGCGGCGCGCGCCGGCGCGGCTGGGGCGGGGATGCGGATCGGGGGCAGCCTGCATAGGAGGGGCAGGGGCGGTCCCGGTGGCGTTCAGCAGTTGGGGCCGGCGGAGATCCAGACCAGCGAGCCCGAGGGCAGCCGGTCGAACAGCGGCATCAGATCGGCGGCCGCAACGTGCACGCAGCCTTTCGAGGCCGGGCGGCCGAGCGTGGGCTCATCGTTGGTTCCATGGATGTAGATGTAGCGGGAGTGGGTATCGACGCGGCCGCCGCGGTTCCAACCGGGCTCGAGGCCATCGAGCCAGAAAATGCGATGGGCAATGGGGCCGTGGGGCATGCCTCGCCAGGTGCATCCGACGACCTGCCGGCTTCGGAACACTGTGCCGATGGGCCAGCCGGCCCCGATCTTCTCGAGCACGCGGTGCAGTCCCAGCGGCGTGCGGTTGGCTCCCGCCCGCTGCCCGGCGCCGAGGCGGGCGGTCGAGATCCGGTAGCGCCGGATGGGGCGGTACCGCCACGGGCCCTGTCCGGGGGCGCCGCCCGAGTCGCCCCGGAACAGCCACATCGACTGCTCATCCACGCGGACCCACAGCAGCCAGCGGGTGGGCCTCAAGCCCCATCGCCGGCACGATTGAAAGAAGGCCGGCGGAGGTCTTCGTTGCGGTCCGAGGCCGCCCTGGCAGCGGTTCATTTGAGCTTCTTGATCATCACCTTGGACTTGCGGCCGCTCTGCTCGTATCTCTCGCGCCGGGGGGGCGGCAGGTCGTCGGGCGTTCCCTCGCTGAATCCGCCTTTGCTCTGGAAATAGGCGAACGCTTGGGTGGAGAGCAGGAAGAGCTCGGCGAGGCCGAGCTCGCGGGCCTTGTTCTCGACGAACTGGATGAGCTTGCGGCCGATCCCCTGGTTCTCGTGGGACGTGTGGACGTAAAGGCAGGCCAGCTCGCCTTTGCTCTGCTCCGGATACACATGGAGAGCCACGCAGGCCACCGGGTTCTTGTCGATCTCGAACAGGTAGTAATCGCCGAGGTGCTTCTCGATGCCGGCATAGGTGCGCCGGAGCAGCTCGTCGGTGGCGACGGACTGCTTGGTCAGCTTGAGGATGCTGCGGATGTCCTTCTTGAGCGCGCGCCGGACCTGCTGGTACTCGTTGGCGTAAATGAGGGTGCCGATGCCTTCGTTGGAGAAGACCTCGGCCAGGAGGCATTCGTCAGCCCGGCCATTGACGATGTGAACCCGCGGCACGCCGAGCCGGCAGGCGGCGGCGGCATGGATGGCCTTGGAGAGAAGCGGAGGCGGGAAATGGTCTGCCTGGGCGGCCAGGAGGGCCTCGAGATCGCTCGCGAGCATCTGCCGGATCAGCCGCTCCTGGCAGATCAGGCCGTCGTAGGAAGTGATGAACACCACCTTCACCGCCTTGAGCGCATCCGCCACCGCCAGCGCGATGGCGTCCGAGTTCACCCGGTAGGTCTTGCCTTCGCCATCGAACCCGAGCGGAGGCACCACGGGGACGATCCCCTGCCCGAGCAGCTGCTGGAGCATGTCGACATCGACGCGCTCGACCTTGCCGGTGAAGAGGTGATCAACCCCATGGAGTATGCCCATGGGATAGGCGGTGATGGCATTGGTGCAGGCGGCGCGCAGGTCGGCCGCCGCCAGCCCCTCCAGGAGCTCGTGCGTCAGCCGGTTCGCGGCCATCAGCGCCACGCGCAATGTGTCCCCATCCGTCACCCCGGCTCCGTCCAGATCCGACGGCGCGAACCCGTCGCGCGCCGCCAGCTCGCGGATTTGGGCCGAGGCGCCGTGCACGAGCACCACGCGGATGTTGAGCGACCGCAGCACGGCCACATCCAGCAGCAGGTTCGGCAGGGTCTCGTCGGTCACGATCCCGCCGTCCAGGCTGACCACGAACGTCTTCTCGCGAAAGCTGGGGATGTATCGCAACACCCCTCGCAGATCCGTGGGGCGCATCAGCCAACCTCCTTCCATGGGGACCGGTCCCGGGATTTCATAAACTGGGGAATTCAGATCGACGCCATCACCTCGAGCAGGGCGGCAATGCAGCGCTCGTTTTCAGCGGGCGTGCCCACGGTGATCCGCACCCACTCCGGCAGCCGATAGCCGCCCATCGGCCGCACAATCACCCCCCGCTCCTGCATGCGCTCGAACACGCGCTGGCCGTCGCCGACACGGACCAGGATGAAATTGGCCGCCGAGGGCACCCAGGCCATGCCGGCCGCCCGGAACGCTTGCTCGTAAGCCCGCATGCCCGCGGCGTTGTTGGCCCGGGTCCGCTCGAGGTGCTCGCGGTCGTCCAGGGCTGCCAGGGCCGCCTCCTGGGCAAGCCGGTTCACGTTGAACGGCGCGCGCACCTGGTCCAACGCCGATATCAGGTCGGGATGCCCCACGGCGTATCCCAGCCTCAGGCCCGCCAGGCCGTAGATCTTCGAAAAGGTCCGCGCCAGGACCAGATGAGGCTGGCGCCCTTCCCGCACCCAAGGCAGAAGGTCCAGCGGCTTTTCCTGGTACTCCCGATATGCCTCGTCCATGACCAGCAGGACGCCCGGAGGCAGATCCTCGACCAGCTGCTGGATCTCGGCCTCCGGCGCCGCAACGCCGGTGGGATTGTTCGGCTGCGCCACGAAGACCACCCGGGTGCGGGGCGTGATGGCCCGCCGCATCGCGGGCAGATCGTGGCCGTAATCGCGGGCCGGCACCGTGATCAGATTCGCCCCGAACAGATGGGTCACGATCGGATACACGGCAAAGGCGTAATCCGATACCACGACATCCGTCCCCGGCCCCAGGAGGGCATGCCCGATCAGCTCGAGGATCTCGTTGGATCCGTTGCCCAGCGCCAGATGGCGCGGGTCGACGTCCAGCTTCTCTGCCAGCCGCTGCTTGAGGTAATACGCGTTGCCGTCCGGATAGAGGTGGACCTGGTCCAGCCCGTTGCGGAGGGCGGCCAGCGCGCGCGGTGAGGGCCCCAGGGGATTCTCGTTCGAGGCCAGCTTGATGACCGCCTCGGGCGCCAGCCCCAGCTCGCGCGCCACCTCTTCGATGGGGCGCCCGGGCTGATACCGGGGCACGGCGGCCAGCGTGGGATTGAATCGGATCGTGAACTTCATCGGTGATGGTGGGGTGGTGGGTGGGTCCGGGCCGAGCTGTGGCGGGAAGGCTTTCCCGAGCCAGGGTTGACGCCCGGAGCCCATGAGCCGTGGAGCGTCCCCTCTCCCTGCCCTCTCCGCCGCGTCGAGCGGGGGAGAGGGCGGCCGAAGGCCGGGAGAGGTGGGAGGTTCATCGGAAGAGCGCGCAAGGAGATCAATCGTCGTACATGTCGCCTGGCAATTGCTCGCCCGCGCCCGGATAGAGGAGGTGGTAGTCGATGGCTTGGACGCCAACGATGGCGGCCACGCCGAGGATGTCGTGGGTGCTGGAGCCGCGCGAGACGTCCGCCGCGGGCCGGTCCAGGCCGAGGAGGATCTGGCCGTAGGCCGTCGTGCGCGCCAGGTGCTGCACCAGCCGGCTCCCAATGTTGCCCGAGTTCAGGTCCGGGAAGATCAGGACCGTGGCGCGGCCGGCCACGGGGCTGTCGGGGACCTTTCGCTGGGCGATCGCCGGGATCAGGGCGGCATCCACCTGCAGCTCGCCGTCGAACTGCGCCTCGAGCCGCTTGGCCTGTGCCTTCTGTTGCGCCAGGGCCACGGCCGCCTGGACCCGGCCGATCGAAGGATGGGTGGCGCTGCCTTTGGTCGAATAGGAGAGGAACGCGACCCGCGGAGGTTTCCCCAGGAGCTGGCGGGCCAGCCGGGCCGTCTCGACCGCCACGTCGGCCAGTTGGTCCACCGTGGGCTCCGGGATCACCCCGCAGTCCGCCAGAAACAGGACGCCATCCTCCCCAAACCGCGAGTCCTCCGCCTCGAGGATCGTGCAGCCCGATACCGTGGTCGTGTGCGGCGCCACCCGGATGATCTGAAAGAGCGGCCGCAACACGGCGCCCGCAAACTCGTTCGCGCCCGATACCAGTGCGTCCGCCCGGTGCATCGCCACCATCATCGCCCCGAAATAATTCGGCATGAGAACGGTCTCTCGCGCCTCGTCATCGCGCAGCCCCCGAAACCGCCGAAGCCGCTCGAACCGCTTCACGAACGTCTCGAGCTCGTCGTTCTCGGCCGGGTTGATGATCCGCACCCCTTCCAGCGTCACGTTGAGCTGTTCGGCCGCCGCCTTGATCCGCGTCCGATCCCCCAGCAGGATCGGCACCCCCAGACGCAACGAGTAAAACTGCCGCGCCGCCTGGATCACCCGCGGCTCGGCCCCTTCCGGGAACACGATCCGCTTCGGATGGCGCTGCAGCTTCTCGTAGATCGAGGCGATGAACCGCATCCCGGTTTAGTACCCGACCCCCCGCCAAACGACAAGCCGTTTTCGGGCTAGGCCCGGATCAGGACGAACACCGCGATCTGGGCGCGGAAATTGGGCAGGGTCCGGACCTGGCGCCGGTTGGCCAGGAAGATCGAGCGCTCAACCCGGGCGGGGATGCCTTGGGCGAACTCGACGAACTGCGGGATGGTGATGGTCCGGGCTCGGGGCGCGCCGGATGTGAGCGCTGCCTCGATGCTGCCGCCTGCCAGGGCCCAAAGCCGGGATCGCCAGTAGCCGGCGCTGTAGAAGGAGATGATCGCCCGCCGCCCCACCCGCAGCATTTCGCGCACGACCTTTTCCGGGCTGTCAAGGTAGGCCAGTGTCTGGCTCAGAATGACGCAGTCGAAGGCATTGTCGGAATAATCCTCCAGCCCCTCCTCGATATTCCCCTGGCGGACCGAGAGCCCCCGGCCGATCGCCGCGCGGACGTTGTCCTCGCGCAGCTCGATCCCCCGGGCCTGCACCTGCTTCTGCCTCACCAGCAGCGCCAGCAGCTCGCCGTCCCCGCAGCCCAGATCCAACACCCGCGCCCGCGCCGGGATCAGCGCCGCAATCGCATCGATATCGTGACGTTCCTGCATCGGACCGGTCGCCCCCATTATAGCTCCGCCGGCCTGCAAGTCCGCAAGAATTTCCAAAGACCGCGGCGGCGTGGTGGGCAGCCGCTTCCAGACGGCATGCTGGGCAACTTGCATCCCATTTAACCGACCGTCTTCTCCCTCCCCTCCGCGGCAGTGGAGGGGAGGGTCGGGGAGAGGCGGTCGATCGGTTTTGGATCCCCCCTCCCTGTGCCCTCCCCCCGCTCGTGGCTCGCGGGGGGAGGGGAACCAGAGCAGGCTAGCAAGCGACGGTGCGGTGGCGTGGAGAAGGATCGCCGACATTCTTGTCGGCTTTCGTGTTCGGATTGTGGACTCGGTCCCGGAAAGGCGCTAGGTTGCCGGAGCCATGCATTCGCGATCCACACGTATAACGAGCCGTTCCTGGGTGTGGGGCTGGACTTGGCGGCAAGCTGCAGCCGCCGGCATTCTCCTGGGCTTTGTCCTGGGCTCCGCCGCTCTGTCCGCGGCCTCGGGCAAGACGGTGACGCTCCTGAACGTCTCGTATGATCCGACCCGGGAGCTGTACCGGGAGTATAACGCCCTCTTCGCCCAACACTGGAAAAGCCGCACCGGCGACACGGTGACGATCCGCCAATCGCACGGCGGCTCGGGCAAGCAGGCGCGCTCGGTGATCGACGGGCTGGCGGCGGATGTCGTGACGCTGGCGCTCGCCTATGACATCGATGCCATCGCCGAGAAAGGAGGCGCGCTGCCGCCGGATTGGCAGCAGCGGCTGCCGCATCACAGCGCCCCTTACACATCGACGATCGTCTTCCTGGTCCGGCGAGGCAATCCACGAGGCGTGCGGGATTGGGACGACCTGGTCCGGACTGGCGTGTCGGTGATCACGCCCAATCCGAAAACGTCGGGCGGAGCGCGATGGAACTACCTGGCGGCGTGGGCGTATGCGGAGCGGAAATACGGCGGCAACGCCGCGCGGACGCGGGATTTCATGATCCGGCTGTTTCGAAATGTGCCCGTTCTGGACACCGGGGCGCGCGGGGCGACCACGACGTTCGTCCAGCGCGGCATCGGCGACGTCATGATTGCGTGGGAGAACGAGGCCCTCCTGGCGATCGAGGAATACGGCGCCGACCGGATCGAGATTGTGATGCCGTCACTGAGCATCCTGGCGGAGCCGCCGGTGGCGTGGGTTGACCGGGTCGTCCGCCGGCGCGGGACCGAGGAGATCGCTCGAGCCTATCTCGAATACCTCTATTCGCCGGCAGCCCAGGAGCTGATCGTCCGCCACCACTACCGTCCGCGATCGAGCGAAGCGGCCGCCCGCCGGCCGGGCGGTTTTCCGGTTATCCAAACAGTCACGATCGAGGAATGCTTTGGCGATTGGCGCAAGGCCCACCAAACCCACTTCGCCGAAGGCGGACTCCTGGACCAGATCCTGCGGCCGTGAACCGGCCCGCACCGGATCGATCCGGCTGGCTTGGACGCAATCAGCCCCGAAACGGCGCAGGGCCCCGGCGGCATGCGTCGAGGCCCTGCGAGCGGCAAGCTTTTTCGATGGCCCGCCAAGCGGCGCTCGAGGGAGCGCCGACTTCGCGGGCTCGAATCGTCATGCCAGCGGATTGAACCGGCCCGGCATCGGGATCGGATAGAACCCGTTGGCGTCCGGCAACACGGGCGGCTTGGCGTCCCAGGAAGAGGTGTCTTTCGGGAACGTGTCGGAGCCCTTTTCGACCAGCTCATCCCATTTGACGACATTGCCGGAGTAGGTGGCCATGCGGCCCAGGACGGCCGTCATGGTCGAGATGGCGCCGTACCAACCTTCGTGGATCGGGGTGTCCTTTTGGATGGCCTGCTGGAGATCGTAATGCTCCTGCACGTACGGGTTGCCGAAGGCGAGCTTGACGGGGCTGCCGGCGCCCGAAACGTTGCGGCCTCGGGGCTGCGTGCTCGAGTGGAAGAACTCCGTGACGGGGCTCCAGGTGCCCGGCTGATGGCGGCATTGGCTGTACATCTTGGTGCCGTCGGCGTAGGTGAACTCGACGAAATGCGCGTCGAAGATCTGGCCCTGGACTTCCTTGCCGTTGTAGCCGCGGGTGAGGCTTGCCCCCATGCCGTTGGCTTCGACGGGGTGCGCCCAGTCCGGGCCTTCCTTTTTGAGCACGGCCGCCATGACCCAGTTGGCGATATCGAGGTTATGGACGTGCTGCTCGCAGATCTGGTCGCCGCTGAGCCAGACGAAATGATACCAGTTGTTGACCTG
The DNA here is from genome assembly GCA_022711435.1 of Verrucomicrobiota bacterium. Classification (GTDB taxonomy): domain Bacteria; phylum Verrucomicrobiota; class Verrucomicrobiia; order Limisphaerales; family UBA1319; genus JAGMXM01. The sequence continues at coordinate 12,404 of JAKLFB010000060.1, read as the reverse complement.
GTACTGCATCTCCGTCTGTCCAGGGCGGCGTCCCCGATTCCAAATGCCTTGCCCGTTCCAGTAGGCGCGGAGGAGGGTGATGTCGCCAAACTTGCCATCGCGGATGGCATTGATGCCGCTGATGTAGCCGGCCTCGTGATGGCGCTGGAGGCCGACGACGACCTTCAAGTTCTTCTCCGCAGCCATCTTGTTCGCCGCCATGACCTTGCGGTAACCGCCCGGGCAGACGCACACGGGCTTTTCCATGAAGACATGCTTGCCGGCCTTGACCGCAGCCTCGTAATGCTGAGGGCGGAATCCGGGAGGGCCGGCCAGGATGACCATGTCCACCCCAACTTGCAGGGCCTTCTGGTAGGCATCCAGGCCCGAAAAGATCCGGTCGGAAGGCAGGTCGGCCTTGGCCGGGAATTTCTTGAGGATGTTGTTGGCCGCGCTTTGGGCCCGTTCCGCGAACGCATCGGCGACAGCTACGATCTTGACGTTGCCGCCGGCGTTGATGCAATCGAGCGCGGCGCCGCTGCCGCGGCCGCCGGCGCCGATGACCGCCACCCGGAGCACGTCCGAGCCGGCAGCATGGACCATCAGCCGGGTTGGCATCGTCGCCGCCACAACAGCCCCGGCTGTCATCAGACCGGAGGTTTTCAGGAACTCGCGCCGCGTCTTCATTTCATTCATTTGAATCTCCATTGATTGGATCTGGTTGTTTTACCGTTTTTTCGGATTGGCGGAGATAGTAGGTCGGGCGCGTGTAGAAATGCAACCACGAATGCGCGCCGCCCATTTTTGCTTTGACAAGGCGGTGCATTCCCGGTGCACTGGCGGACGAGAAGTCCCGCGGCCTGAGGTCTGTGGGGCCTCCGTCGACGATCATCTGGAATCCATGCGAGGCATTATGAAGAGGACACTTGGTTTGGGTCTGAGCGTGCTGTGGCTGGCCACCGGCAGCGCCCTGTGGGCGCAGAGCCGGATCCCGGCCGAATACCGGATCAACGGTTTCGCCATTGGCTGCCAGGCCTATTCGTTCAACCGGTTCAGCGTGTTCGAGGCCATCGAGAAGACCGCCCAGGCGGGCGCCAAAGTCATCGAGTTCTACCCCGGGCAGAAGCTCAGCCGCGAGGAGCCCAGCCTCACGCTGGATCACAACGCCTCCGGCGATGTCCTGGCCAAGGTCAAGGCCAAGCTCAAGGAGCATGGCATCCTGGCCGCCAATTACGGCGTCGTGGGCCTCCCCAACAACGAGGCCGAATCCCGCAAGGTCTTCGAGTTCGCCAGGAAAATGGGCATCCCCGCTGTCACCTCGGAGCCGTCCCCCGATGCCATGGATCTCATCGAGCGGCTGGTCAAGGAATACGACATCCAGGTCGGTATCCATAACCACCCGCGCCGCCCCAACGACCCCAACTACAAGGTCTGGGACCCGGCTTATGTGCTGTCCATGGTCAAAGATCGGGACCGCCGGATCGGGGCCGCGGCCGACACGGGGCACTGGCTGCGATCGGACCTCCAGCCCATCGAGGCATTGCGCCTGCTCGAAGGACGGCTGATCAGTCTGCATCTGAAGGATTTGAATCAGATGGGCCCCAGCGCACACGATGTCCCTTACGGCATGGGCGTCGCCAATGTCCGCGGCATCCTGATGGAGCTGCATCGCCAGAATTTCGACGGTAATATCTCGATCGAATACGAATACAACTGGGACAACTCCGTGCCTGAGATTGCCCAGTGCATCGGGTTCGTGCGCGGATTCGGCGGGGCGGCGGGCCCACGCCGCGCGATCCGCGACACGCTCAGGATTCCGGGCGGCCAAGCCCCTGTCGAGAAACCGGTGTCGCCTACCCGTTAGCCGGGCCGGACCTCCATACCCGAGGCGGCGCCGCTGCGCGCCCTTCGGGTGCACCCTTTCCGATCGGCCAAGAAACGCTAAGCAGTCGCCAATTCGTGTGCAGTGCCCCCATGCGTTTTCTGGGAGGATCCGGGATGGGCGATAGCGTTTGGCAGGCGTCCGAGAAGATTCCGCTTGCCAGAAATCGAGAGATCCTGGCATATCCGTCGGGTCATTAGGAATGATGATTGGCATCGGTGACGCCTGGCAGTAGTTAAACAAAGTTAATTTTGACTCAGCAGAAAAGGAAATCGCATGGCCGCTGAAAGTCCTGTTCGTCCCGCGCACCACCCGACCATGGCGAGCCCGGATCCCGCGCACGACGTGCTCGGGAGCGAACGCCGCCAGCCCCTGGACGCCATCCTCAAGCCCAAGAGCGTGGCGGTCATCGGCGCGACGGAGAAGGTCGGCAGCGTGGGGCGGACGGTGCTGTGGAACCTGATGAGCACGCCATTTGGCGGCCCGATCTTCCCGGTCAATCCCACCCGGAGCAGCGTGCTCGGAATCAAAGCCTACCCGAACATCTCGGCGGTGCCGGAGAAGGTCGACATGGCCGTCATCACCACGCCGGCCGCCTCGGTCCCGAACATCATCAAGGAGTGCGCGGACGCCGGATTGCCGGGGGCGGTGATCATCTCGGCCGGGTTCAAGGAGACGGGGCCGGCGGGGGTCGAGCTCGAGCGGCAGATCCTGGCGCACGCCCGCCGCAGCGGCATGCGGATCATCGGACCCAACTGCCTGGGCGTGATGAATCCGATCAACGGCGTCAACGCGACCTTCGCGTCTGCGATCGCGCGGCGGGGGAACGTGGGGTTCATCAGCCAGAGCGGCGCCCTCTGCACCGCGGTGCTCGATTGGAGCCTGAAGGAGATGGTGGGGTTCAGCGCGTTTGTCTCGATCGGTTCGATGCTCGACATCGGGTGGGGGGATCTCATCAGCTACCTGGGGAGCGATCCGAACACCAAGAGCATCGTGATTTACATGGAGACCATCGGCGATGCGCGGGCCTTTCTGTCCGCGGCGCGCGAGGTGGCGCTGACCAAGCCGATCATCATCATCAAGCCGGGACGGACCGAGGGGGCGGCGCGGGCGGCGGCCTCGCACACGGGCTCGCTCACCGGCAGCGACGAGGTCCTCGAGGCGGCCTTCCGGCGGTGCGGCGTCCTGCGCGTGAACGACATCTCCGATCTGTTCCACATGTCCGAGGTCCTCTCCAAGCAGCCCCGGCCGCGGGGGCCTCGAATGACGCTGATCACCAACGCGGGCGGCCCGGGCGTCCTGGCCACCGACGCCCTGCTCTCGAGCGGGGGCGAGCTGGCCGAAATCACGCCGCAGACCGTCGATGCCCTCAACAAAATCCTCCCCGCTCACTGGAGCCATAACAATCCCATCGACGTCCTCGGCGATGCCAGCGCCGACGTCTATGCCAAGACGCTCGAGATCGCCGGACGCGACGTCAACAGCGACGGCCTGCTCGTGATCCTCACGCCGCAGGCGATGACCGATGCCACCGCCACCGCCGACAAGCTGCGCGAGTTTGGCCAGATCGAGAACAAGCCCGTCCTGGCCAGCTGGATGGGCGGCACCGACGTCGCCACCGGCGAGGCCATCCTCAACCGCGCCGGCATCCCGACCTTCTCATACCCGGACACGGCCGCCCGGATGTTCACGGCCATGTGGCGCTACAGCGACAACCTCCGCGCGCTCTACGAGACGCCCTCGACGCGCATCGATCTCGAGTCGGTGACCCAGGGCCGCGCCCAGGCCGCCAAGATCATCGAGGGCGTGCGCCGCTCCCAGCGCACTATCCTGACCGAGTTCGAGTCCAAGGAGCTCCTCGCCGCCTACGGGGTGCCCATCGTCCTAACCCGGATTGCGCGGACGGTGGATGAGGCGGTCCAGATGGCCGAGGGGATGAAATACCCGGTCGTGCTCAAGCTCTTTTCCGAGACCATCACCCACAAGACCGATGTCGGCGGCGTCCAGCTCAACCTGGGCAGCGCCGACGCCGTCCGCCAGGCGTTCCACAAGATCCAGACCTCCGTCGCTGAAAAGGCCGGCGCCCAGCATTTCCAGGGCGTGACCGTCCAGCAGATGATCAAGCTCAGCGACGGCTACGAGCTGATCCTGGGCAGCAGCATCGATCCCCAGTTCGGCCCGGTCCTCCTGTTCGGGACCGGCGGCCAGCTCGTCGAGGTGTTCAAGGACCGGGCGCTGGGCCTGCCGCCGCTGAACACGACGCTGGCGCGGCGGATGATGGAGCAGACCAAGATCTTCACCGCGCTCAAGGGCGTGCGAGGCCGGAAGTCCGTCGACATGCCCGCCCTCGAGCGGCTGATGGTCAACTTCAGCCAGCTCGTTGCCGAGCAGCCCTGGATCAAGGAGATCGACATCAATCCGCTTTTCGCCTCGGCCGATCACCTGGTGGCCCTGGATGCCCGCGTGATCCTCCACGATCCGGCCACGCCCGAGGAGCAGCTCCCCAAGCTGGCCATCCGGCCTTACCCGAACGAATACGTCAGCCAGTGGACCTTGAAGGACCAATCCGCCGCCACCATCCGGCCCATCCGCCCCGAGGACGAGCCCCTCATGGTCAAGTTCCACGAGACTCTCACCGAGCGCAGCGTCTACCAGCGCTATTTCCAGCCGATCAACCTGGCCGACCGGATCGCCCACGAGCGGCTCACCTGCATCTGTTTCAACGACTACGACCGCGAGATCGCGCTGGTGGTCGAGCGCGCCAACCCGAAGAGCGGGGCGCCGGAAATCCTCGGCGTCGGGCGCCTCAGCAAGGTCCCCTTCCATTCCGAGGCCGAGTTCGCCATCCTGATCGCCGATGCCTATCAGCGGCAGGGGATGGGATCCGAGCTGCTGCGGCTGCTGTTGAAGATCGCCCGCCAGGAGAAGATCGCGGTCGTCCGCGCCAAAATCCACCCCGAAAACCACGAGATGCGCCGGATCTGCGAGCGCCTCAAGTTCCATCTGGTCGAGGCGAAGGATGAGCCGCTCATTCGGGCCGAGATCAAGCTCTAGCGACCCCGAGCATCGAGGAATTCCCTTTTATGGACCTGCCACGAACCATCAAATACGAAGCGGATCGAGTCGCCGGATTCGGCAAAGAGGTGATGAGCGTTCCGGGCTGCGAGAACCTCCAGAGCTGCATCCAGTGCGGCACCTGCTCGGGGGTGTGCCCGCTGAGCATCTACATGGACTACTCGCCCCGCCAGGTCATGGCCCTGACCCGGTCGGACTTCAAGAACGAGGTGCTCCGAAGCCACACCATCTGGCTGTGCGCCTCCTGCTACGCCTGCACGGTCGAGTGCCCCCGGCAGATCCGGATCACCGATATCATGTACGAGCTCAAGCAGCGCGCGATCCATGACGGAATCTATCCCAAGAAGTTCCCGATCCCCGTCCTGGCCAAGGAGTTCTACAAGATGGCCCACAAGCAGGGGCGGGTGACCGACAACTGGCTGGCGACGTGGATGTTTCTCAAGACCAACTGGCGGGCGGCGCTGGGCATGTGGCGCCTGGGCCTGGGGCTGATCAAGCGCGGCCGCTTCTCCTTCACCTACGACAGCATCCGGCAGAAGGACCAGCTCGCGCGTATGATGCAGACCGTGGACAACCTGTCGATCGACGCCCTGACCGACGCCAAGCCCAAGCGCAAAGCCTCTCATTGATGATTATGAAATACTCTTACTTCCCAGGCTGCTCGCTCAAAGGCACCGGCCGATCCTACGAGGAATCGCTGCTGCCGGTCTTCAAGGCTCTGGGCGTCGAGATGGAGGAGCTGGACGACTGGAATTGCTGCGGCGCCACCGCCTACATGGCCGTGGACGAGGTCAAGGCCTGCGTGATGGCATCGCGCAACCTGGCGCTGGCGGAGCGGTTAGGGCATGCGGAGCTGCTGGCGCCCTGCAGCGCCTGCTACCTGGTGCTCAACAAGACCAAGCACTACCTGCACGACTCGGCTTCCGTGCGCGGCGTGGTCGGGCAGGCCCTCCAGCAGGCGGACCTCAGCTACAGCGGCAACGTCCCCGTCCGGCATCCGCTGGACGTGTTGATCAACGAGGTGGGCCTCGATGAGGTCAAGAAGAGGGTGCGCCACCCCTTGAAGGGGCTCAAGGTGGCCCCGTATTACGGCTGCCAGATCGTCCGACCCTACGCCACGTTCGACGACCAGTACAACCCGACCACGCTGGACCGACTGGTCGAGGCCCTCGGCGGCAGCGTGGTCCGCTTCCCCCTCAAGACCCGCTGCTGCGGCGGCAGCCTCACCGGCACGCTGCCCGAGCCCGGCCTGCTCTGCAGCTACATCATCCTCAAGGAGGCCCTCGCCCGCGGCGCCAACGTCATCGCCACGCTCTGCCCCCTCTGCCAGTTCAACCTCGACGGCTACCACGACAAGATCACCCGGAAATGGGATCCGGTCCGGATCCCAACCGTCTATTTCAGCCAGCTCATGGGCCTGGCATTCGGGCTGTCCGAAAAGGAGATGGGCCTGCACAGGCACTTCATCGAGATGCCCGCCCTGGCGGCCTCAGCCGCCGCCTGAACCCCTCACGATTTTCCCGGATTCTTACCATGGATAACCAGCGCAACGAACCTCGGATCGGATTCTACGTCTGCCACTGCGGCACCAACATCGCGGGGATGGTGGATTGCCCGGCGGTGGCCCAATACGTCTCTCGCCTGCCCAATGTGGTCCTGTCACGGGACTACAAATACATGTGCTCGGATCCGGGCCAGGAGCTGATCCAGCAGGACATCCGCGAGCACCGGCTCAACCGGATCGTGGTCGCCTCGTGCTCCCCCTTGCTCCACGAGAAAACGTTTCGCGGCGCCACGGAAAAAGGCGGGCTCAACCCCTTCTTTTTCCACATGGTCAACATCCGCGAGCATGACTCGTGGGTGCACACGGACAAGCAGGCGGCGACCGAGAAGGCCAAGTCGCTCGCCCACGCCGCGATCCATCGCGTCCGGTTCCACAAGCCGCTCGAGGTCAAACAGGTCCCGATCCATCCGGCCGTGCTCGTGGTCGGGGGCGGGATCGCGGGCATCCACGCCGCCATGACGCTCGCCAACGCGGGCAAGAAGGTCTACCTGGTCGAGCGCGAGCCGTCCATCGGCGGGCACATGGCCAAGTTCGACAAGACATTTCCGACGCTCGATTGCGCGGCCTGCATCCTGACGCCGAAGATGTCCGAGGTGGGCGCGCACCCCAACATCACGCTCTGGACCTACTCCGAGGCGATGAAGATGGAGGGCTATGTCGGCAACTACACGGTCACGATCCGGCACAAGCCGCGCTATATCATCGAGGATGCCTGCGTGGGCTGCCTCGAGTGCATCGACGCCTGCGTCTACAAGCAGCCGAAGTTCTTCGACGAGTTCAACATGGGCCTGGGCAAGCGCAAGCCCGTTTACATCCCCTTCCCGCAGGCGACTCCGCAGGTGGTGTTGATCGATCCGGAGACCTGCCTGAACCTCAAGACCGGCAAGTGCAAGAAGACGTGCGTCGAGGCCTGCGCCGACCGCAAGGCGATCGACTTCACCCAGAAGGAGACGTTCAGCGAGATCAAGGTCGGGGCCATCATCGTGGCCACCGGCTTCAAGTCGTTCGACGCCCAGCGCATCCCGCAATACGGCTACGGGACGTATCCCAACGTCTACACCGCGCTCGAGATCGAGCGCCTGGTGAACGCCTCCGGGCCGACCGGCGGCGAGGTGGTCCTGCGGGACGGCAAGAAGCCCAAATCCATCGGCATCATCCACTGCGTCGGCTCCCGCGACCACAAGACCAACCGGTGGTGTTCCCGGGTCTGCTGCATGTATTCGATGAAGCTGGCCCACCTCCTCAAGGAGCACACCGAGGCCGAGGTCTACAGCTTCTATATCGACATGCGGACGCCGGGCAAGGGCTACGAGGAGTTCTACGGCAAGCTCCTCGACGAGGGGGTCCAGTTCGTCCGCGGCCGCGTCGGCGAGGTCACCGACTGGGCCTTCACCAAGGAGGAGGAAGGCAAGCTCGTGATCCGGGTCGAGGACACGCTCGCCGGCTATGTCCGGCGGATCCCGGTGGACATGGTGGTGCTGGCAACCGGGCTCGAGCCCCAGGCCGACGCCCAGGAGGTCCGCCGCCGCTTCAACATGAGCTGCGGCACCGAGGGCTTCTTCCTCGAACGCCATCCCAAGCTGGCGCCCGTCAACACGTTCACCGACGGCATCCTGCTGGCAGGCTGCTGCCAGGGGCCCAAGGACATCCCCGACACCGTCGCCCAGGCCGGCGCCGCCGCCGCCGAAGCCCTGGTCCTCATCGACAAGGGCCACATCGAGCAGGAGCCCAACACCGCCTTCATCCACGAGGAGGATTGCTCCGGCTGCAAATCCTGCATCCCCCTCTGCCCCTACAGCGCCATCCTTTTCAACGAAGAAACCCGCAAGGCGATCATCAACCAGGCCCTCTGCAAGGGGTGCGGGACCTGCGTCGCCTCCTGCCCGTCCGGGTCGATCGAGCAGAATTTGTTTGATGACGAGGAGATTTTCAGCGAAATCGAGGGAGTACTGGCCTATGAATGAGAAGCAATGGACACCGCGGATCGTTGCGTTTTTCTGCAACTGGTGCACCTACACGGCGGCCGATCTGGCCGGCGTATCCCGCCTGAAATACGCCCCCAACATGCGGGTGATCCGGATCATGTGCTCCGGCCGGGTCGACCCGCAGTTCATCCTCGAGGCCTTCGCCAAAGGAGCCGACGGAGTTCTCATCGGCGGATGCCATCCCAACGACTGCCATTACGCCGAGGGCAACTACAAGATGCTCCGGCGATTCCAGCTCCTCCAGCGCATGCTCAAGGACATGGGCATCGAGGAGGACCGGCTCCGGCTCGAATGGATCTCGGCCGCTGAGGGTGAGAAGGTCAAGACGGTCATGAACGACATGGTGGCCAAGGTGACCGCCATGGGGCCGCTGGGGATGCCCGGGCGGTTTGCGGACTGGGACAAGGAGATGGAGCACCTGGAGGCCGCGGTCGCGACGGCCGAGGCCGGCCAGCCCGCCCATTCCCATTCCCAACAGGAGGTGAAGCATGCCTAAGCCGAAAATCGGATTCTACTGGTGCGCCTCGTGCGGCGGGTGCGAGGAGGCGATCGTCGACCTGGCCGAAGACATCCTCGGAGTGCTCGATGCGCTCGATATCGTCTTCTGGCCCTGCGCGATGGATTTCAAGCGATCGGACGTCGATGCCATCCCCGACGGGGGCATCGTCGCCACGTTCCTCAACGGCGCCATCCGCACCAGCGAGCAGGAGGAGATGGCCCACCTCCTTCGCCGCAAGAGCCAATACCTCATCGCCTACGGATCGTGCGCCCACACCGGCGGCATCCCCGGGCTGGCCAACCAGTTCAGCCGCGAGGAAATCATGAAATGGGTGTTCGAGGACGGCCCGTCCAACGTCAACGAGGCCAAGGTCCGGCCCCAGACGCAATGGACCGAGAACGGCTGCGAGGTCCACCTGCCGGAGCTGCGCCACGTGGTGCGCTCGCTCGATCAGGTGGTGCCCGTGGACTACTATCTGCCCGGCTGCCCGCCCACGCCCAAGCTGACCAAAGCGGCCGTGGGCGCTCTGCTCGAGGGGCGGCTCCCTGCCAAGGGCAGCGTCCTGGCCCCCGATATCGCCCTCTGCGACGAGTGCCCCCGCAAGGCCAGCAAACCCGTCAACACCAGCTTCACCGAGTTCAAACGGCCGCACCAGAAGATCCTCGACCCGAACCTCTGTTTCCTGGCTCAGGGCGTGGTCTGCATGGGGCCGGCAACCCGGGGCGGCTGCGAAGCCCTCTGCATCAGCGGCCACATGCCGTGCACCGGCTGCTTCGGCGGCACCTCGCGCGTCCGCGACCAGGGCGCCAAGATCCTCTCCTCCCTCTGCGCCAATATCGCTCCCAAGGAGGAGGATGAGATCGACCAGGTGCTCGCCGGCATTCCGGACCCGGTGGGCACTTTCTACCGATATGGACTGGCCCGCAGCCTGCTGCGCCGCCGAGTGGACCTGCCTGCACCCGCCAAGGAGTAATCGCCATGCAACCCGAAACCCAAAAAGTCTGGAACGAAGGCGCCCAGCGCGCCAACGCGGCTTACGCAGCCGCCCGCCGCCGCGTCACCATCGATCCCATCAGCCGCCTCGAAGGCCACGGCAAGATCGATATCTTCCTGGATGATAAGGGCGATGTCGAGCATGCCTACCTGCAGATCCCCGAGATGCGCGGGTTCGAGGTGTTCAGCCGGGGCCGCCCCGCCGAGGATATGCCCCAGATCACCAGCCGGATCTGTGGCGTGTGCCCCACCGCGCATCACATGGCGGCCGCCAAGGCCCTCGACGATCTCTACGGCGTCGAGCCGCCCCCTGCCGCGCGCAAGATCCGCGAGCTGGTCTATAACGCGTTCATGCTCGAAGACCACGCCCTCCATGTCTACATCCTGGGCGGGCCGGATTTCATCGTGGGCCCGCAGGCCCCCAAGGAGCAGCGCAATGTCGCCGGCGTCGTCGCCAAGGTCGGCCTCGAGGTCGGCAAGAAAGTCATCTCGATGCGCCGCCGCGTCCGAGAGCTGATCAGCTATTTCGGTGGCAAGGTCATTCATCCGGTCCTGGGCCTGCCCGGCGGTGTCAGCAAGGGCCTCGCCAAGGAGGACCTGCCGAAGTTCCAGGCACTCGCCAAGGACGCCGTCGAGTTCGGCCTGTTCACGCTCCAGGTCTTCCACGACCTCGTGCTCAAAAATCCCGAATACGTCAAGCTCATCACCTCCGACGATTACACCCACAAGACCTATTACATGGGCTTGATGGACGAGAAGAACAGGATCAACTTCTACGATGGCACGCTGCGCGTGGTGGATCCCACCGGCAAGGAGTACGCCAAGTTCAAGGTCCAGCAATACCGCGATTTCGTCGCCGAGCACACTGAGCCGTGGAGCTACGTGAAGTTCTGCTACCTCAAGCCTCTCGGCTGGAAAGGCTTCGCCGAAGGCCCCGGCAGCAGCGTCTTCTCCGTCGCCCCTCTGGCACGCCTCAACGCATCCGAGGGCATGTCAACCCCGCAGGCGCAGAAGGCCTACGAGGAGTTTTTCCAGACCCTGGGCGGCAAGCCCGTCCACCACACCCTCGCCAACCACTGGGCGCGCATCGTCGAGATCATCAACGCCGCCGAGCGCATGGGCGAACTGGTCAACGACCCCGACATCACCGGCACCAACATCCGGACCCTGCCCACCCGCAAGCCCAGCGTCGGCTACGGCGTGGTCGAGGCGCCCCGCGGCACCCTGATCCATCATTTCGAGACCGATGACAACGGGCTGATCCGGAACGCGAACCTGATCGTGGCCACCCAGAACAACTCGGCCCGCATCGCCATGAGCGTCGAGAAGGCCGCCAAGGGGCTCATCCGCAAGGGCCAGGTCAGCGAGGGGCTCCTGAACATGGTCGAGATGGCCTTTCGCGCCTACGACCCCTGCTTCGGCTGCGCCAGCCATACCTTGCCCGGGCACACACCCCTGATCGTCAGCATCTACAACCGCCAGCGCGAGCTGGTGCGCCAGATCACCCAGGGCTGACATCGGCCCCGGCCGGCCGGGCTGCCTGCCGCAGCCTGCGCAACATCCCCTCCAGAGCGGCGGGCCCCCATCGCCCGCCGCTTGTGTTGCCGAGGTTCGGCTCTCAGCCGCGCGCGAGGGCGGCGCCCAGCCAGGCGATCGTCTTGCCGAGGTCGTCCATGTTGCGCAAAGCCTCCTCGTCCCCCGCGACCGCGCCCTTGTCCAGACCGAACCCGAGGTTCCAGTACGTCGATCCGGGCACGATGGCCCCTGACATGAGGAACATGTGGTTCATCGTATCGAAGGCGTGTGTGCCTCCGCCGCGCCGGACTGCCACCACGGCCGCTCCGATCTTGCGGCGGAACAATCCGCCGTTGGCCAGCGCCACCAGGCCGGCCCGATCCAGCAGCGCCTTCATCTCCGCGCTCACATCCGAAAAATAGGTGGGCGAGCCCAGAATGATCGCGCCGGCGGCAACCATCTTCTCCATGCACGGATTGAAGCAATCATCCTTCTGACCGCATCGCGAATCCTTGGCGTCGAAACAACGATAGCAGGCCTTGCATCCGCGGATATTCGACCCGCCGACCTGGATGAGCTCGGTTTCCCAGCCGGCGGCCGCCAGCGGCGCCAGGACCTTCTGCAGGAGGATTTCCGTGTTCCCGCCCTTGCGCGGGCTTCCATTGATGGCAACAGCTTTCATGGTGTGAATCTGAGGTTCCATCGCGCTGTGTCAATGGCGAATCCATTGCCGCTTGGCCTGCCGCCGCCTGTGGAAAGACCTTGTATCGGTGGATAATCTGAGTCGGTGCCAGCGGCGGTCTGAAAACGGATTGAAAGCGGCGAGTTGAAAATGCGGTTTTCTTAGTACTGGATCTTCTTGGCCATTCGATCGAAACATCTCTTGTTCTCTTCTTTATCCGTTTTCTTCGG
>JAKLFB010000006.1 GCA_022711435.1 Verrucomicrobiota bacterium | reverse complement strand
TCCTGTCCGCGGGCGCTGCGGCAACCGGTGAGTAGCTGGCCGCGCCTGCGGAAGAACACCTACCGCCACGGCCCCATCGAATACTCCGTCGGCGAAATCTATGCCTGAATTCCTAAACGGCATTGAGCTTAGGGACGGCCAAATAGGCGAGCTTCGATGCGTCAATCGGATAGTCTTTTGGCGATGGCCACTGGATCGCGGCGACGGCGACAGCGTTGGCATGAATTTGGGCGAGGACGACTTCGGTGGCAGTTGGCTTGCGGTTCTTTGCGATGGCGAGGATCTCTCGGCTTGCAAGCCATAGGTCAAGAGCTGGACGAATTATATCACTATTCCCAAAGCGCGCTCTGTCATCCAAATCGGTGTGTGTTGCAAGAAAGGGGGCAAACGTAGCGGCCAGGGTGGCCAACTCGGTCACTGTTGGCATCGTTGGCAGCGGGGCGGCCTCCGGCTCCGTCCTGGCCTCCGGCTCCGGCTTGGGCTTGCGCTTCTGCTTGCGCTCCGGCTCCCGGGGGCCTGCGGCCTTCGGATCGGCGGGGGCGGGGGCGGGGGCCTGGTTGGCGGCCAGCTCGGCGCTCGGGAGCGTGGCGCTCGGGGCGGGTGCGGTTTGTTTCCGGCCGGTGGCAACTGCGTTCGACTTTTTCATTCGGCGTTGGGGTTGGCGGCGGGGGTCGTCGCGGGGTTGGTATGGTTGAGCATGTCGCCCAGCGGCACAACGGCGGTCCGGCGGGCGTCCACGTAGTAGGCCGCGGTCGTTCCAAGGTTCGAGTGGCGTAGCATGCGGGATGCAACGTTAATGTCGGCGCGTTGGGCGAGGATGCTCCCAGACTCCTTCCGGTTCAAGTGCAGCGCCATGAGTTCGGTTCTACCTCGCCCGGGGTTCTGCATCAACGCGAAACGGCCAGCGGTCCGGCTCCTGGCGGCCAACGGCGTACGGATCGCTGGCGGCGGCCAACTCGGCGCTCAGGGTGGGTGCCGTGAGTGGCAGCGCTCCTCGGGGGCCCGGGACATCGAGGGGCAAGGGCCTCGGAGCGGCCTGGTGGCGGAGGTGGCGGTGCGTCCTGGTCGGCAGCCAGCAGAATCCCGGTTCCGCACGCTACCGCGGCCAGGGCCATCGGATCTCCCCAGCTCCCGCCTCCCGAGATAATGCCCAGCCCGGTCCGGCCCGTTGTAGGGCATTCTGGGCGGCCTTTTCCGGCGCAGACTCCCGGTGGGTGCGCTCATGGCGGCCAACGTGCTTGCCAGATCCGCGTTTCAGGCGCTTTTCCGACGCGAGGCGGCATTTGAACCGAATTCCGGCGGTCGTACCAGGCAGAACAGACGGCAATGAAAGCGGCAATATGACCGACTCACGCGTCTAAGTGCTTGGTGCCGTGCGATCCAGCCCCATCATGGCATTGTGGGGGTCAGGGGTTCGAGCCCCCTCGGCTCCACCAATCTTCTGGATGGTGCAAACCGCCATCCGCTTTCCAGGAAATCGCACGTGTTTTCAGGTTGAAGCCTTCCGCTGAGGCCGAGGGACTTCAGACGCCTGTGGAGACTGTGGCAACCTCATTGACTGACTCCGATACGCAGACTTGACTTTATCGCGTGGCGGCCGAGATAGACTGAACGAGATGTTCTGGAACGCTCTGCATCGAATCGGACTTCAGATAGCGGCTGCGGGAATGCTCTTTTCGCTCGCGGCGGCCGGGCAAAGCCCGCCGAAGGTGATCTTTGAAACCGACATGGAATCCGACGTGGATGATGCCGGGGCGCTGGCAATGCTGCACGCGATGGCGGACAACGGGGAGTGCGAGATCCTGGCGGTCATGCACAACACCTCCGATCCGTATGGCCCCGGAGTCATCGATGCCATCAATACCTGGTATGGCCGTCCGGACATTCCCATCGGGAAATACCCGCTGGATGACGCCCATTCTTTCACCTTTGGCGGGCAGCCCGAATATGCCCGGGACATCGCGCTGGACAGCGCTTATCCCAAGGACGTGGTTTCCCGCGATGACGCGCCGAATGCCGTCGAGCTCTACAAAGACATCCTTGCGAGACAGGAGGACAGCAGCGTCATCGTGATCTCGGTGGGGTGGCTCATGAACTTGCGGCGGCTGCACGAAGATCCGGCAGGGGCGCGATTGATTCAGCGCAAGATACGGGAGTTGTTTGTCATGGGCGGGCGATGGAATCCCAGCGGCGAACCGCACATGAACCTGGCCGGGCGGCACAATGAAGTCCCCGTTGCGGCGCGGGCAGGCGCCTACGTGGTGCACCACTGGCCGACGCGGGTGACCTACCTTGGCATTGAAGCCACGGCCGGTGCCGCGGGCGCGGCTTTGGAGCATCAGCCGCGTGAAAATCCCGTGCGCCGAGCATACGAGGTTGCCATCAGGAACTCCCGCTTCAACCTGCGCTGGAAACACCATACCGCGGATCAGTCCACCGTTCTGTTCGCGCTCCGGGGAGCCGGCGACGTCTGGAGCATCATCGATCAGGGCACGCCCACCATGGATTGGAACGGCAGCGCATGGATCACCACGTGGGAGAGCAATCCGGACAGCCATCACCGGGCGCTCAAGAGGACCGGCAGTGCAGCGGCGCTGCAGAAAGCGTGTGACACCATTGAATCGCTCATGATCCAGGCGCCTCGCAAAAGAAAA
Source organism: Verrucomicrobiota bacterium (assembly GCA_022711435.1). Lineage (GTDB taxonomy): Bacteria > Verrucomicrobiota > Verrucomicrobiia > Limisphaerales > UBA1319 > JAGMXM01. The sequence continues at coordinate 198,409 of JAKLFB010000006.1, read as the reverse complement.
AAGATCTAACGTTTGTCCCCAGTGCCTTGCGACTCAACCAGATCTCCGACGAGCATGACGGCGCCCGCGTACCAGGCGCGGTCGTCGAATCGCTTGGGATCGTCGATTGTCTCGTTGCGCTGGGCCAGGATCTTCGCCTTGTCGGGCTGATCCGGGTGGATCTCGATTCGTACGCGGTGGACGCCTTCGGGCAGGTCCTTGGCCGCGAAGAACGACGCCAGCCGATGGTAAGTGCAATAGGCATCGAAGCGCGGCCGGGTGACGGGCGGCTGGTCGTCGACACGCACCACGACCTGGCCGCAGTCGGGTCCGACGAGGTCGTAGATGCCAGCCGCGGTGCCTCGGAACCGGAATTCGATGGCCTCGCCGGCCTGGCTCGCGCGCCAGAGTTCCGGCAGCCGGCTGCCGAAGCTCTTCACCAGCCGGTTGGTTTCGGGCAGCCGCTCCCAGCGTGCGCTCAGATTGACCCTGCTGAGCGGCACCAGCTTTGCCGCCTCGAGGTGGTCGGCCGAGAATGGCGATGGGATGAGATGCAGGCCGGCAGCTTTGCGGGATCGCATCGCCTCGAATGCCCGCGTCGCAACCTGCAGGTAGATCTCGTGCCCGGTTTCCGTAAATGGATGGACGGCATCCGGCGAGAACACGATCTTGCCCCCCAGAGCGGCTGTTTCCGCATCGGTCTTCGGGAGCGTTCCTTTGAACACGAGCCTGCCGGCCTGCTCCATCCGGGCGATCTCGACGCCGAAGTTGATGCTGGGGATGCCGTAGTGGTCGGCGAGCTGTTCCATCGCGGCGACGGAACGGGGCAGGGAGCCGGCCTGGAGCGTTTGGAGCATGTTGCCGGCGATGGTGTAGACGTAGCAGATGTCGGTCTCTGGATTTGCGCGCCAGGACTGGCGGACGATGCCTTCCATGCAGCGGTGGATTTGGTCTGGCGGCGCACCGCCATCGTTGACCGCGAACTCGACGAACAGCAGATCGGGATCGTGGCGAAGGACATCGTGCTGGAGCCGGAAGACGCCGAGGTCGGAGCCCGTGCCGCCGATGGCGGCGTTGATTTCAATCACGCGCGCCTCGGGGAACTGCTTCTGGAACCAAGCCAGGGTCTTGGGCCGCCAGCCTGGCTGGGCGGTGATGCTGCCGCCCAGATAGGCGATCCGGACCTCGCCCTTCCGCTCGAGTTTCTGAAAGACGTTCGGCAGCCCATCGCGAACACGGTATTCCGGCAGGTCCGGGACACCGGCGCCCGCCGGCGAAGCCAGTCCGCAACCCAGCATCAATCCCAAGAGCGCACAGCGGCATCGGTTCATGGCGGCCAGCATACGGCAGCAGCCTCCAAGCTCAAGCTTGGGCTGAAAAGTCGAGAGCCAGAATCGTTTTCCTCACCCAACCTATGGGATTTCCGGTCGCGTGGGGAACCAGACGCGCATTTCGTTGGGCCCGCGGTGGCACCAGGCAAAATAGGGGATGCAGGTCAAGGAGACGCCTTCGGGTTCGCCCGCCATTTTGACCGTCACGATGCCGCCCAGCAGGTCCGGGCGCTCTTCGGCCTCGAGACGAACGGGTCCGGGGAAGATCTTGTCGAGGACCTTGCCCTGGTTATCGGCTCCTTCGGCGCAATACACCAGGGGGCCGCGTTCGATGGCAAAACGATTCGCGTTGGCTTGGACGTCCGGATGGGATGCGACCCGGCGGACGGGCATGGGCAGAGCGAGCGCGAGCGTGTCGCCGGTCTTCCACTCCCGGGTGATGCTGGCGTAGCCGTTCTCGACATCGAGCCGGACGTCCCTTCCATTGACCTGCAGCCTGTTGCCCGCCGGGTGGGAATCGGCGTATCGATACAAGTCGCTGGGAACGGGCTGATGGCGCGCCCAGCCCGGGATGCGCAGCTTGATGGTGAACCGGCCCGCTCCCCGAACATCCTCCAGCGTCAAGAGCACATTCCCGTCCCAGGGATAACGCGTCTTTTGCCGGACGGCGATCGTCCCTCCGGCCAGGTCGCACCGGGCAGAGCCGGCGACATAGAGGTTCACATACAGATCGCGCTCGCGCGCCGCATAAATGAAACCTGCGATCGACGGGATGAACCGGACGTCATTGACCGGGCAGCAGGAGCAGTTGAACCAGGGTGCCCGCTCGTTGCTCCCGTGGTTGAACTTGGCCCTGCCGTCCGTTTCGAGCGGGTTGGGGTAGAAGAACCGGTCGCCGCTCATCCCCACGCCGGAAAGGAATCCGTTGTAAAGGACGCGCTCGAGAACGTCGATGTGCTTGCCGTCGCCGTGGAGCAGGAACATCCGGTGGTTCCAGAGCGCATGGGCAATGGCCGCGCAGGTTTCGTTGTAGGCGGACGCATTGGGCAGGTCGTAGTTGCCGCCGAACGCCTCCCCTTTTGGGGATGCGCCGATGCCGCCGGTGAGGTGCAGCTTCTTGCCCACGACATTCTCCCAGAGCCGGTCGACGGCCCTCCGGTAATCCGGATCCTCCATGAGCGCGGCGATATCAGCCATGGCGGAATACATGTAGGCGGATCGGACGGCGTGGCCGACGGCCTCGGCTTGCTCGGTCACGGGGATGTGATCCGCGTAATAGGGATTGGGGTTGTGGGCGGCCTTGGGGTCATCGAAGCGCCGGCCGCGGCAGTCGAGCAGGAACTTCGACAGGTCGAGGTATTTTCGGTTGCCGGTTGCCCGATAGAGCTTGATCAGGCCGATCTCGATTTCCTGGTGCCCGGAGGGGATTTTGAGCTGGCCGGGAGCCGGCCCCCAGACAGCGGCGACCAGGTCGGCGTGCCGGATGGCTACGTCGAGGAGCGTGCGCTGGCCGGTCGCCTGGAACCAAGCCGCCGCCGCCTCGTACATGTGCCCGGCGTTATACAGCTCGTGGCTGTCGCCCTTGCCGAGCGCCCCGCGCTCGTTGAGCCAGCGCTCCTTGCTGGCTCGGCCGGGCGGATTGCCGGGGTCAATCGTGCGCGCCGTGTAGAGATAGCCGTCAGGCTCCTGCGCCGCCGCGATGGTGTCGATCAGCCTCTCGGTGTAGGATTGGAGCTTCGGATCCGGACCCAGGGCCAGCGTGTAGGCAGCGCCCTCGATCACCTTGAACACGTCCGAATCATCGAACGGATCCCCCCGATGCGGGCCGCTCATCCGCCGGGCCGCTTTCGCGAAGTTGTCGATGCGGCCCGTCTCCTCGCACTTCTGGAAATCGTACCAGACTGTCCGCTGGCGGTTGGTTTCGAATCGAGGATGCCAGAAGCCTTCGTCGATTTTGACGGCGGTGAACGGGACGGGCCGAAAGGCATAATCGGGCGCCCCGCCCATACCGGTGGACGTCAGGCCGATTGCCAGGATCCAAAGTGTATTCGCGGTCATGGAGGCGATGATCGCACAGCTGGGCTGCTTCCCACAATGCGGAAACCATGCTCCGCGGCGTCGGCTGAAAGCAATGGGGTTGAATCAACTTTTCTCTCACTTAGAATGCTAACGCTGTTATGAATGTCCTCATCGACAACGCCAAGTATCACCATGCGCGGTTGCACCGGCAATGGCGGGAGCAGCGCTGCACCAAGTTCCATCTCCACTTTCTGCCCCCGTACAGTCCCGATCTCAATCCTATCGAGCGGGTATGCTCGCTCGTCGCGCCTTGCCAGCCCGCCCAATCCCCTCCAGCAAAATCGGAATTAATTTTTGCACAGACCCTAAGTCAATGGAAGAATCCAAAAGGCTCATCGCCTCTTCGGCGCGAGCCCGCCCGATGGTCTGGGACAGCAGGAGGACCACAGTCTGGCGCAAAGGCAGGGGGGGAGCGGCTACCTTGGCTCGACGGATTGCAGCACCAGGGCCCATTCGCCGCTGCCGGGCGGGGTGAGTGTCTGAATGCCGCGGTTGGCGACGTGGGATGAGCCCGCGGTGTAGGCGCCCGACGCGCAATTGAACCAGGCGGCTTTCATGGGCGCCGGGAAAAGGTCCATCTGGATCTGAATGGCCGAGTTATCGGGCAAATACGCCACCGCCAGATCGCCGGAATGGGACTTGGCGAGCGCCATCTTGTTCACGAAGTCAGTCTTGGATGTCTGATTTGCGATCAGCTCGCCGGCAGGGGCAAGCGTCCACCAGGCGAGCGCGGTGAAAAGCTCGCTGAAATGCTGGATCCGGACAGCGCTGATCGCATCTCTGCCCTCGATCCAGCTCCCGCCGGCATCCCAATGATCGTAGCCCGGAACGCCCCAGCTCCAGATTCCAGCCACGCCCAGCGTGTAGCCGGCAGTCCCGTTCAACACGCTCCAGTAGGCGCAGCTCCATGGGATTCTTGGCAGGCAAGACCGAAGCCACCGGCCGTCATAACGCGCCTCCAAGTTGATCAACGGCCGGTTCGTTGGCGGGTCGTCAAAAAGGTCCCGGCACCAATCGACCGCGTTCCGCGCCACTTCGTTGACCGCGTTGGAATTGCAGACCTGATTATGGAACTGGAACGGGTCCATGTTCCAACCCCAGCCCGCGCCGGTTTGGATTCCGGTGAAATCGGTGTACGGCTTGCCATGCCAGGCCTTGATGGTGCGCAAATCCGTGCCGGGATGATGGGCGATGAGATGGCGGGTGGTCAGCGCGTTCAGCTCGCGGCCGATCGCATCCGCCAGATCCGTCTGGCCCGCGTGCTCGTCGAAGCTGGGCGAAAAGACGACATGGTTGCCGTAAAACCGGGCAACGATGTTCCGGGCAAACAGGCGGGCTTCATCGACGGCGGGAAATTCGTAGACCGGCTCCATGATGCCGACCAGCACGACCGCCAGCCCATGGCGATTGGCGCATTCGACTTTTTCATCGAACTCCGTCCAATAGGCCGGATTCCACTGGCCGACCTCGTCGCTCTTGCCGTTGCCGTTGGTGTCGAAGAAGGGCCTGTGCCCATGGACGTTGGTCGTTCCCGCCCAGATGTTGGCCGGGAGAATCTGCAGCACCGTGAACTTCTGCGAGGCGCGTTTCCTGACATACGACTCCCACTGGGCGCTCGTTGCGTTGAATCCCGCCGGCCACGCCGTGTCGCCCACCCAGAAGAAAGGCGAGCCATCGTGGTATGTCAGATGGCGATCGCCCGGCCGCACCTGCAAGAAGCCTCTTGCATAGAGAGGATTGCTGCCCCGATAGGCGGTCACAATGACATCGCCAGCGCGGTGGTGCAAACCCGAGTCGCCAGGGTTCGAACATGCGGTCTGCCATCGCCAGGCGCCGGGCGATGGAAACGCGCAACGGATTTTCCAGGTGCGATCGCCATCCCAGAACCCGTGGCTCTTGAAGGCCTGCCCGCCAGGACCCGTATAGGTCACTGATACTGTCACGTCCGCATATGGATTGGTGTAAGAACCCGTGCTCGTGAGCGCCTGCTCCCAGCGGGTCCAGGTGGTTGTCCCTTGGGCATAGGCCACAACGGGCAGCAGCAGAAGCGCATGCAGGATTTTCATGGAGTGCGACAGGCGGCCCTGCGAGGGCCGCCTGTCACCAGATTCTATTGTTGAACCACTCGGTAGAACATGACCGATTCGGCGGGCTTCCCGAAGGTCGCGACGAGCGTGCCGCCGGGCCCGCTCGAGAATGCGGCGCTGGGCACCGCGCTCCAGGATGGGGCGACAATGCTGGCGCTCTGCTCGATGGCATGCGTGGCCCCAGGATTGGACGTCGAGAACGTGATCTGCAGGTTCGAACCGTTGACCTGGATGCTCTGGCAGACCGGCGGCGCCGGCGGAGGCGGGCCGATCAGCCAGGCCGCCTTGAGGTTCACCCTCGATCCGGCTTGCACGCCCGCTGTTTTCACGTATGTGATCGTCAATGTCTGGTTCGGAGCGCCGGCCTTGTAATCGATCGCGATGAGTCTCCAGTATGGATCAACGGATCCAGCCTGCACGTCCACGAAGTCCGGCGCGGATCCGTCCGACAGATGTGCCGTGAGGGTGACTTCAGGCGTGGCCACCCCTCCTCCGCCCGCCCCGCACAGCAAGTACAGCATGCGCGAGGTTGTGTCGGCCGGAACCGTGAAGCTCCAGCCGCTGTCGACGGTCAGATAGGCGCCCCGGTTGAAAATGTAGCCGGCTTCGTCCAGGGAGCTGGCCGTGGGCGCGCCGTCGTTCCAGCTCACCAGGACGTTGGTGTCCAGGTTCGATCCGTATACAGGATCGCCCATGTGATCGAGGGCGCCGATCTGGTTTCCGCCGGCGGCCTTCCGGTCCAGGTTGTCATAGCTGCCCTCGCGGCCCCAAACGACCCAGTCGCTGGCGTTTTGCGCGCTCAGGTCGTAAGCCGCTCCCGCAGGCGATGCCGTGCTTGCCAGCTGGCCGCCGGTGGTGGTGACCATGATCGTGACCGGCACGGACAGGCTGAATTCGCCGTCGTTGTCGGTCGCTTTCGCCGTCAGGGCGTGTGTGCCGATGGGCGCATTGTTCCATTCAATGCTGTAAGGGCTGGTGGTGACCTCGCCGATCCTGGTGGCGCCATCAAAGAACTCCACTTTCGCGACGGCGCCATCGGCGTCCGACGCGCTCGCGGAAATGGTGATGTTGGCCGGGCTGGCGAACGTTGCGCCGTCTGCTGGCGAATCGATGGCGACGGTCGGCGGGCTGCCCTCGACCAGCCACGCCGCGATCAGATCCACACTGCCGCCTCCCGTGACGCCAGTGCCCGTCTTCACCACCTTGACGGTCAGGGTCTGGCCCGCCGAAGCGGCTCGATAGTTGATCCGCTCGATATATTCATAGCGATCGTTGCCCACCCCATGCACTTCGCCCAGATGCGGCATCGCGGAAAAGTCCGAAAGACTCGCCTCGGTTCGGCTGAATGACCAGCTCCCGCCGGCATACACGAACAGCGTGCGCGGGCTGGTGTCCGCCGGGACCGTGAACATGAATCCGTTGTCGATGCCGTTCCGGTCGGAATAGACGTAGGTATTCTCCATGGCCGCGCTGGGGGTGGGCGTGCCATCGGTCCAGCTCACAAACCGGTTGAAGGTCGGAACCAAGTTACCTTCGACTGTGGCGGAAGGCCCGATCGCCGTGATGTCGCTGATCTTGTTCCCGCCAGCGCTCTTGTGGTCGAACCCGGTGAAGCTGCTGCCGCCGCCCCAATGGGCCCAATCGCCGGCGCCCAGCAGCGTCAGGTCGTAGCCGGCGGTCGAGGCTGGCTCGGACTTTCCATCGATGAGGCCATTGCCGCCCACCACGAACACCGGGGTCTTGATGGACATGCTGTTGAGCCCGCGGTTGTCGATCGCTTTGGCGGCCAGGTTGTATGCGCCAGGGGCTGCAGTCCAACTAATGCTATACGGGCTCGATGTGTCCGTGCCAATCAAAGTCCCGTTGGCGAAAAACTCCATTCGGGCGATGCTGCCGTCGGGGTCCGTGGCGTCTGCGGCGACGGCGATCGGAGCAGCATGGCTCAAGCTGGTGTTGGCCGCCGGCTCGCTAATGACGGGCCGCGCCGGGGGATCGCCGGGATTGCCATCGACCAGCCAAGCCGATATGAGGTCAATGCTGCCGCCCGCGGAGAGCTTCCGCAAGCTGACCTTCAATGTCTGGCCCGCGGAGGCCGCGCGGTAGGTGATCCGGTGCAGATGCTCATAATTCCCAGTCGGATTGCCTTGCGTCTCGGCAGCATAGTCGGGCGCCGACAGATCGGACAAGCGCGCCTGGACCTGGCCGTAACACCAGTTCCCACCCGCGAACAGATACACCGTCCGCTCCGTCGTGTCGGCCGGAACGGTAAACCAGTAGCCACAGTCGAACTCGGAGCTGTCGAAATAGATGTATCCCATCTCGTCAGCAACGGTCTCGGTGGGGGCGCCGTCGCTCCAACCGACAAACCGATTGAACGCCGCTTCCCCGTATCCCCCCGCCGTGCCGGCGCCGAACGGGGTCGCATCGCTGATCCGGCCGCCGCCGGTGCTCTTGTGATCGAAATTGCCATAGGTCTGACCCCGGCCCCAATGCGCCCAATCGAGCGTGGGGATGCCCACCGCCGACAGATCGTAATAGGCCGAGGTCGGATTGACGGCTCCGCTCAAAGTGCCACCTGAGCCCTGCACCAGGACCGTGACCGGCGCCGACACCGCGCTCAGCCCGCTGTTGTCGGTCGCTTTCGCCGTGAGGGTCCTCACTCCCATGGGCGCATTGTTCCAGATGAAGGTGTACGGGCTTGTGGTGTCGGTATGGATCAGGTCCGTGCCGTTATAAAATTCGACTTTGGCGATGGTTCCCTCGGCATCGGAGGCATCGGCGGTGACAGGGATGGGATCTCCGGCGTTATAGATGGCGTTGTCGGCCGGTTCGATCATCGAAACCACCGGCTCGCCGCCGAGGACCAGCCACGCCGCCTTGATATCGACGCTGCCAGAATTCCATCGGGGATCGTTTTGCGCTTTGATGTATCGGATCGTCAGGGTCTGGCCCGCCGCGGCAGCTTGGTAGTTGATTTGAACCAAGTAGCTATAATGCTCCATCGACGTTTCCGGGTTGGGGGCCGAGGTGTCCCACAGATCCACGCTGTAGGCGGCGGCCGAACCATCCGAAAGCTCCGCCGTTAGAGTGCCGTGCGTCCCCCAGCCGCCGCACAGCAAAAAGAACTTGCGCGGGCTGGTGTCCGCCGGAACGGTCAGGGACCAGCCGTTGCCCAGCCCCTCGGTATAGTAATAGCGGCCGTCGGCGGTGGCGCTCGCGGTGGGCGTCCCATCGGTCCAACTGACCGACCATTTCGGTGCGGGATCCGCGACGCCAAACGGTTTGCCGCTGGCGGCGATCTGGGTCAGATCGCTGATCTGGCCGCCCCCGGTGCTCTTGTGGTCAAAACTGGGATCGCTGCCCCCGTGGCCCCAATGCGCCCAATCGACTGTGCCCAACGCAGTCAGGTCGTAGGAGGGGCCCTCCGACCAGGTGGCCCAGCCGCTGATTTCGGCGCCCTGCACGGCCCACTGGGTGAGCATCAGGCCGAGTGCCACCCCAGCCGGAAGCGACAGCTTGCGGAAGTATCTTTGGTTTGTTGAGGTCATATGGATTTGTTCGTTAACGTTTTCAACGCCTGCGCACAGGTTCATGACTGCCAAGTCGGACGCCCGCCCCGCTTTTCTCCCGCACGGATTTCTTGCCGAGGAATCCAGTTCAGGGATGGCTTGGGTGGCGATACCGCTCGAAAATCCACTGGTAATCCCGCGAGGAACTCTTCGGAATCGGAGCGGTGCGCTTCCCGCTTGCCGCGCTGTACCCCCCCTTGAGGATCTCCGGATCGGTCCATTTATGAAGCTCGGCGTGCCCATCCGCGAAACCGACAGTGCTGACGTTGCCGTGGAACATCGCCACCGGATCCAGGTAGGTGATGAAACCGGGGTTGCCATCGATCCAGGCTGCCACCCATGTTCCCCAATTGAAGCCGTTGGGGCCATCGGCCTCCTCCGCAAACGTCATCGTCAGCATGGGGTTTCGGATCTCAATCGTCTTCTTGTAGGTCTTTTTCGGCCCCCACTCCTCTCCATCCCTGCCACCCACATTGTGCGTCCTCGAGTAGCTGTCGTACGCCCACCCTTCGGCAATGCTGGCCTTTTTCGTCCGGGTATCCCCCGGGCAGTGATACAACGCCGGATTCGGGGCGTAGGGATGGAACATGTTCCACGTCTTCAGCCCGTTCAGCACGATCGGATATGCCTCCGCAACAGTTTTTCCAGCCAGCGGGACGTTCTGGCGCCAGGTCAACGACGGGTCCATGCTCCAAAAACCGCCGCAGTCGGCATAGAACGCCCCGGTGGTCGGCTGCTGTACCGCGTCATTGTTGTCTTGTGCGTACATCGTGAACGCCAGGGCGAGCTGCTTCTGATTGCTCAAACACGCCGCGCCCGTCGCTTTGAGTTTTGCCCGGGAGAGCGCCGGCAGGAGCATCGAGGCCAGCACCGCGATGATCGCAATGACCACGAGCAGCTCGATGAGCGTGAAACCCCGGTGGCTGGACAAACGCTCAACGAATCCGGAAGCTGGAAACAATCGTTTCATGAACGCAGAACCGGTTCAGGCCAATATGAATGGACGGCCTCGACGTCGGAAATCGATTGCACCCAACGCGCAGGCCGACGCCACGGGGCAAGTCGCGAAATCCGACGACTTGCACAGGAATGATTCATCAGTATCGCAATGAACTCGATGCGTTGACGCGAATCAACAGGTTTGTTTTGCAAACCGTTGCATGAACCCGTACAATCACCCCATCACGCTCCAGGATGTCGCGCGCGCGGCTGGCAAGTCCGCCGCCACCGTTTCACGCGCGTTGCGCAACCACCCCGCCATTTCCGCCGCCACACGCCATCGGATCCAGCGCATCGCCTCGCAAATGGGCTACCACCCGCATCCGATGCTGAGCGTGCTGATGACGCGACTGCGCCATCGGCATCCGGCCTACCAGGAAACTATCGCCTGTCTTTGCAGCGCCCGGGGCTTGGGCCCGGTCCGCGCCATGATTGATGAATTCCTCATCGGAGCCAATGACGAGGCTCGGCGCCTGGGGTACAGCATCGATGTGTACTGGATGGACACGCCCGATTTCTCGGCCAAAGCCATGCTGCACGCCTGGCGCGCCCACCGCGTGCGCGGCGCGTTTCTCTGGAATGTCCGCCCGGACGCACCACTGGATCTGCCGTGGGATGAATTTGCCTGGGTGGTTTCCGGCGGGATCACCCACGCCCCCGATTTCCATCGTGTCAGCAACGAGATTTTTCAGATCGTGAAGCTGGCGATCAAGGAATCCCTGAAGCGGGGCTACCGTCGCCCGGGGCTCGCCATGTCGACGAGCGGAGGCGAGCGCGTCGGATTCCGCTGGGTGGGCGCTTTCCTGGCCAACGTCATGCGGTATGGCATCAGCCTCGACATGGACTCGGTTTTTCAGGGGGAGTTGACCCGGAAAAACTTCATCGCCTGGCAGGAACGGTTTCAGGCGGATGTGATCCTGAGCCTCGACGACATGCCCAAACAATGGATCCAGGACATGGGTCAGGACGTGCCCAGCCAAACCGGCTTTCTCCACTTGGCAGCCAACCTCTCCGAGATCGGCGCCGCCGGTGTTGCCCAGGATTTCAGGGAAGGCGGCCGGGCGATCATCCGCGCTCTCGATGGCGAGCTTCGCCGGAACGATTTTGGCATCCCTTCCACACCCCTGACCATCACCGTGCCGGGATCCTGGAAGGAGGGTGCCACCGTGCGACCTCCCCCCTGTGCCGCGGTTCCGCGGCGCAGGACTGCCATGGAATCGATCGGGAGGGAGCCGCGCCGCGCTGGAACGTGAATGCCTATCTCAGGCCATGGAGCAGCAATGAGGCCCGTTCCTGGATGATGGCAGCCACGCGTCTGGCCATGGTGAGGTCGTTCGTGGCCGCCAGAAGGTCTTGATTACGGAGTTCATCGATGGCCTTGTCGCACAAACCCACGATGCGTTCACGCAGCATCGGCCAACCCACGCTGCATTCCTGGGCCATCTTCCGCCAGTGGGCGGGCGTGATCGTCTCGATGGAGTTGCTGTTCCCGATCTTCATGGCTGGAGTCCTGGACAGCTCCGGCCAAGCCAGCGTACAGACCAGATCATAGAACGGCGCAAGCCTTCGTTCGGTGCGACGGTAGAGCATCGAGTAGTTCCTGCCGTGCGCGTCGGCATTCCCGATCAGCACATTGAAAATCAGGCCATCCAGGAAATCGCGAATGTCCAGCGCCGCGACGGTCGACCAATCGCGGAGCAGGCCGATGCAGTCGCGGAGCAGCGGGCCGCCTTCCTGCTGGTACTTGCGCTCCGGGGGGAACCCCAGTGCCTGGCAGAAATCCTCCTGATGAACGCGCGTGACCGAGCCGTCCGCGCCGATGGCGCGGTCGTATCGCCGGACGACGATGCACGGCTTGTCGCCGACCTGGCGGATGGACACCGGAGGAACATTCAGACCGGCCGCCTTAGCCAGCATCATGCAGAAGACCTCGACGGCCACCAGGCCGGGGAATCGCTCGGGCTCCGGCTTGATGATGTGCGTGCTCGGTGTGTTGCCGAGAGGCAACGCGATCGCGGCATCCCGCATCAGGATCGGCAGCTTCGACTGCGATCCGGCCAGCGAAAGCCTCAGCCCTTCGCGTCCCGCCATCAGCGGACGGCGGGGAAGCTCCGCGACGATCTCTTCCAGCTCTTTCTCGCTCAGTTCACGAACCCGCATCTCGCCCGCGGCCGGAGGCGGCGCGTCCTCCGGCAGCAGGCTGACTGCTCCGGCACATTCGCCGCCAATGCGTTTGAGCATGGCGAAATCGTTGCGTTCGCTGATGCCAAGAATAGCGGCGATCTGTTGCCTTGGCCCCTCGTCGGGAAGGATGCCGGCGAAGAAAGGGCGGGCATGCTTTCCCCGAAACGGTTCGCTCTGCAGCGGCAGCGATCGGGAAAGAGGCATCGCTTCCGGCCTGTCCATCCATTCCGGGGCGTATTGGAAACCGAGAAGCCCGCTGTCATTCTCGTCCAGCGTGCCGACCCGTTCGCCATTCAGGCAGACAAGCAGCCGTTTCATGGTTGCTTGCCTCGCGTCTCATCGCTGCCGAGGATCGTCGTTTTGATGGCAAGCCCCAGCGCTTGCAGGACCTGCAGTGTCTTGCCTATCTGGCAGGTGGGCTTCCCCTTCTCCAGATCGACGATGAACCGCAGCCCCGTGCCGCAAGTCATAGCCAGTTCCTTCTGGGTGATCTTCAGCTGCTTGCGCCGCGTCCGGATCGCCGTTCCGATCTGTCCAGTGGTTTTCATCGTTCCCGACCGGTAATATCTCGCGGCTTTGGCAATTCATCAACCGAAATATTACCGATCGGTAATATTCATCTGTTTGCATGGGAGCGAATCAGGCCTGCCCTCCCGCGAACGATCAATGTTCAATGTTTAACCCCATTGCCTTCTATAGCTTTACTCTTGAACAGAAGCCGCAGACGAAGCGAGGAAACCAGATGGGGTCGGTCATAACTTATGACACTGGCGGTCGTTCTTGCGCTTCTGCACCCAGCAGTTGGAAACGTGTGTCCGGGTTCCCACCGCAAGACGCTGGGCGATCCACGTCAACGTCATCCTCGTGTGCGCGCGTGCAACTGGTTGGCGATCTCCACTTTCTCCGGGTTCCCATTAGGGCAGCCAGGACTTCAGGAATGGGTCGGACGGGGCGGCGATGGTCACGGGGCGGTGGCGGAACGGATCCATGAACTGGAGCTCGATGGCGCGAAGGGCGAGACCGCGGTCTCTGTCGGCGGGCTGGAGGTCAGGGGGGCCATAGAGCGAATCGCCGAGGACGGGCAGCCGGGCGGCCGCCAGGTGCACGCGGATTTGGTGGGTGCGTCCGGTGATGGGCTGAGCCTCGACGAGGACGCGGTCGGCGGACGTTGCCAGGACGCGGAATCGGGTTTCGGCTTGCTGGCCATGACGGGGGTCGACGCGGACTCGTCCGGGCTGGCGCGGATCATCGGAGAGCCGGAGGAGGCAGGTCCAGGCCGAAGCGGATGGCCGGCCCCGGACGATGGCGAGGTATCGTTTCGTGATGCGGCGCTCCTGGAACAGGCGGCTGTAAGCGCGGAGCGCGCCGGGCGATCGGGCCAGGAGGAGGACGCCGCTGGTATCAGCATCGAGGCGATGGATGAAGCGCAGGAACCGGATCTGGCGGGAGCGGGCCCAGTGGTCGCCGGCGGCGATCGAAGAGCGCAACTCGAGCTGGAGGTTCCGGCGCGTGTGTGTCCAGTCTTCGGGCGCGATGAGCCAGCCGGCGGGCTTGTCAATGGCCATCACGGCCGGATCCTCGTAAAGGATGGGGACGCGGAGTCCGTCCAAATCGATATGATCAGGCTTCGGCAAAGAGGTATTCGAGGTCGGCGTGGGTGAGGCTGCGGCTGAAGCCCTGCTCGCCGAGGACGTCGGCGATGGTCCGGGCCTTGCGCTGCTGGAGATCCCAAATTTTCTCCTCGACGGTTCCCGGGGCGATGAGGCGGTAGGCGATAACGGTGCGGGTTTGACCGATGCGGTGGGATCGATCGATGGCCTGGGCCTCGACGGCCGGATTCCACCAGGGATCGTAGAGGATGACGTAGGTGGCGGAGGTCAGGTTGAGCCCGGTGCCGGCGGCGCGCAGGCTGAGGAGAAACACGCCGGGCTGGGGATCATCGTGGAAGGCCTGGACCACCTCCTGGCGCCGCCGGGTGGCGCCGGTGAGGATCCAGGTGGGGATCTGGCGCTGGCGGCATTCGGCGGCCAGAAGGTCGAGCATCTGGACGAACTGGCTGAAGAGGAGGATTTTCTGGCCTTCGGCGAGCATGGGCTCGAGCAGCTCGAAGAGCGTCTCGGTCTTGCCGGAAGCCGAATCGCTGCCGACGAGCTGGGGGTGGCAGCAGATCTGGCGCAGGCGGGTGAGGGCGGCCAGGACATGGATCCGGCTCCGGTTAAGGCCTCGCTGGGCGACGGTCTGGAACACTTGCTCGCGGCTGCGCCTGAGCTCGGCCAGATAGAGCTTGCGCTGGTCGCCGGTCAGCTCGCAGTCGCGGCGCTCGTCGATCCGGTCGGGCAAGTCCTGGGCGACCTGGCGCTTGAGGCGCCGCAGCAGCAGCGGGCGAAGGCGGGCGGACAGCCGCCGGTGGCGGACGGCGCGGGTGTCGTCATCGCCGCTGCCGGTCTCATATTGCTCGGCGAAGGCGGTCTGGGTGCCCAGGAGGCCGGGCTGGACAAAATCAACGATGCTCCAGAGGTCCAGGAGCCGGTTTTCGAGGGGCGTGCCTGTGAGGGCAAGGCGGTAATCGGCGCGCAGCTGTTTGACGCTCTGGGTGACCTGGGCGTCCGGATTTTTGATGAACTGGGCCTCGTCGAGGATCAGGGCGCGAAAGTCGAACTTTTGAAGCGCCGTCAGATCGCGTCGCAGGAGGGCGTAATTGGTCACAATAAGGTCATGGCGGGGGATCTGCTGGCGCAAGTTATGGCGGGCGGCGCCGCTTTCGAGCACGAGAACGGACAGGTCGGGAGTGAATCGCTGGGCTTCGCGCTGCCAATTGTGCAGGACGGATGCGGGGCAGATCACCAGCGAGGGCTGAGGGGGCTGGGCAGCCTGCTGTTTCAACCAGGCCAGCCAGGCGAGAGTCTGGACCGTTTTTCCCAAGCCCATGTCATCGGCCAGAATGCCGCCCAGCTTGAGCCGTGCCAAGCCGCACAGGAACTGGAAGCCGGCCTGCTGGTAAGGGCGCAGATCGGCGCGGACGGCCGATGGAACGGGCTCGGCGGGCGGGCCGGCATAGTCGGCCAGCCGCTGGCGCAGGGCGTCCAGGGCGGGATGGGGGCGAAAGCGGTCCAGGCGGGCATCGATGATCTCGCGGTGGGGGGCCAAGGCCACGGGCTGGGCAGAGGGCGAGAGCTCCTCGAGGCCGAGATCGGCCAGGACCGCCTGCGCCTCAGCCACGGCGCTGGCATCGAGCTCGACCCAGCCGCTATCGGGGAGGCGGACGAAGCGGCCGGTGGCTCGAGCGAGCCGCTCCAGATCCGCCGGCGTGAGCCGATACCCTTCCTGCTCCCACTCGGCCGAAACCGAGAACCAGTCGATGCCGCTGCCGCGAATGACCAGCTGGGGGCGCAGCGCCCGAGGCGCCAGGAAAAGCCGGTGAAAGGCCGGGTTGCCCAGATACTCCGCCGGGCGGGGCCGGTCCTGCCAGGCATCGGCCAGGCCGCTCAGGAACGCCGGCTGGGCGTCGGCGACCCAAAGGCCGGGCTCGGGGGTGAACCAGTCCAGGCGCCGGAGCCATGCGGCGGCCGGCTCGAGCCGCGGGTCCTCGAGGCAGTCAGGAGGATGGCCGGCGGGAGGCGGGGCGCCCTGCCTCTGCCATTCGAGGCCGTTCCATTGCCAGCGGCTCTGGTCGAGCTCGCTCACCGCCATCAGCCGCAGACGCAGGACGTCGTCGGCCAGCTCGAACACGAACTGGGGAGAGGCCGGGTGCGCGCGGCAGACGTGATCCCAGGGCTGGCCGTCCTGGCCGTGGATCTTCCGGAGAGAGGTCAGGCAGCGATGGCTGAGCTTGTGAACGGGGATCGAGCCGCGCTGAATCCATTCCTGGAAGAGATTGGCGGGAGGCGCCTGGCGGAGCAGGTGAAAGAGGTGGCCATCGAGGACCAGGCAGGGCTGGCCGGCGAACACGATCACATCGGACAAGCTCCGGAGCTGGCCGTTGCCGAGGGCGACCTGGTGGCTGAGCTCGATGTCGCGGGCTGTCGGGGCGAGCCGGGGCAGGAGCAGAGCGGTTTGGCCATCGAACCGAAGCCGGCCGGGCGGGTCCGCCAGCTCGATTCGCTGGCCATCTCCCCAGCGGGAGAGCCAGCGCAGCAGCTCGAATCCCTCGAGGCAGATTGGCTCCCCGTTGGGCGGCACCGATTCCGGACGGGCGGCCAGCCATTCGATCAGCTCCCAGTCTGCGGTCGAGAAGTGCTCGCGCTCGTGCGCGGGCCTCTGGGCCAGCGCTGCGATCTCGGATGCGGAGCGCGGTCTTTCGCCGGAACGGGGCCGCAGGACGATGAGCTCGATGGCCAGGCGGTGGAGGGCAGGGGGCGGGGCGATGGGGACCAGGCGGGCGCGCACTCGGAGAGCGGCCCGGGGCGACTCGAGGTGGAATGGTTCCGGCGGCACGATCCACTCCTCGAGGCGTCGGATGAAATCCTGCTCGCGCTCGAGCCGGTCGATTTCGGCGAGTCGCTCGAGGTTGGCGCTGGGGGCCAGCTCCTGGGGGAGGGGGCGGCCGAGGCGGAGAAAGAGGATGGCGAGCTGTTCGAGCCGGGCCGGTCCGCGAGCGGCGACCATCGGCGACCACCAATCGCTGGGACCGAAATCCCTGCGGTCCAGATCGAGCTTGGCGAAATAATCCTCGAGCAGGAGCCAGGCCCGCTGCGGGTCGGCGCAGCCGGCGAACTGCTCGAGCAATTCCTGGCGCTGGGCGACGGCGCCGCGGGAGTCGGCCAGCTCGCGGCGGAGATCGGCCCACGGCCCGTAGGTCTTCTCGAGCACGGAATGATGCGCGTCGTATTTGGCGCGTGATGCCGGCCGGCTCGTGCGTTCCTGATGGCGTTCGGAGTGATCCTTCATCGACCGTAGGTTACCGGAATGGAGCTTATTCGCCACGAAACCGCCGGGGCGGTCAATGCCAAAGATAATCCCAGAGCGTGAACGCGCGGTGGAGGCCGTAGCCCATCAGCGCGGTGGCGGGGAGAGTGAGCAGCCAGGCGGCGGCCATCTGGCTCACCACGCTCCATTTGACGGCGCTGAGGCGCTTGGTGGCGCCCACGCCCATGATCGAGGAAGAGATGACCTGGGTGGTCGAGAGCGGGATGCCGCCGTGGGTGGCCAGCTGGATCACGGTGGCGGCGGCGGTCTGTGCGGCGAATCCATGCACGGGCAGCAATCGGACCATCTTGTGGCCCACGGTGGCGATGATGCGCCATCCGCCGGCGGCGGTGCCGGCGGCCATGGTGAGGGCGCATACGACCTTGATCCACAAGCTCACCTCGAACTTCGGGGCCCGCAGGAAATCCAGCCAGTCGGGCAGCCCGTCAAAGACGCCGGTGCGGGTGGCGGTGAACAGAGTCAGGGCCAGGATGCCCATCGTTTTTTGGGCATCGTTGGTGCCGTGGCTGATGCTCATCCAAGCCGCGCTCAGGAGCTGGGCGCGTCCGAACAGGCGGTTGATGGTGTAGGGCTTCCAGCGGCGCAGCAACACCAGCAGCAACCCCATGAACACGAATCCCAGCACCAGCCCCACCAGCGGGGAGAGCAGCATGGGCAGGACGACTTGCGGGATCAATCCTTTCCACGCGTGGCTGACCGGGTCCTGGAACGACCAGTGAATGATCGACCATCGGGCATCGGCGGAGGCCAACGTGGCGCCGCAAAGACTGCCGATCAGGGCGTGGCTCGAGCTGGAGGGCAGGCCATGCCACCAGGTCAGGAGATTCCAGAGCGAGGCGCCGAGCAGGGCGAACAGCAGGGTGGGCAGCGTGACGAATTGGCTGTCCACCAGCGTGTTGCCCACGGTTGTCGCTACCGCCGTCCCGATCAGCGCGCCCCCCAGGTTGCAGAAAGCCGACATGGTGACCGCCTGCCGCGGCGTCAGAACCTTGGTCGACACGACCGTGGCTATGGAATTGGCGGTGTCATGGAAGCCGTTGATGTATTCGAACATCAAAGCGACTGCTATGACCGCGAGCACCAATCCCATAAACGCACAGGCGCACC
This sequence comes from Verrucomicrobiota bacterium, assembly GCA_022711435.1. Lineage (GTDB taxonomy): Bacteria > Verrucomicrobiota > Verrucomicrobiia > Limisphaerales > UBA1319 > JAGMXM01. Next base: position 180,148 of record JAKLFB010000006.1, on the reverse strand, counting down.
AGAATAGGTGAACGGGGCGGTGGATCAATCGCAAATTCGTGACGGCGGCGCGGAGGTGCGTGAGACGAAAATCTTCGAGATTTTGAAATCGGCATGGAAAGGGATGCTCGGCCCATTCCAGCCGCATTTCCGCTGGCCAAGGCTTCGGGGATGCGTCAGCATGGGAGCGAAATGATCCGATGTCCATCATGGCCATGACTGACTCGATTTCCCACATGGATTTGCCCGAAAGCATCGATTCGGAATCGGCGTTGGACGAATATTTGACGCGGCCGTCGCCGGCCCTTGTCGAGCACATCCGAACGCTGAAGGGGCCGCTGGTGATCCTGGGGGCTGGAGGCAAGATGGGGCCGACCCTGGCGGTGCTTGCCCGCCGGGCTGCTCAACAGGCGGGCTGCCGGCTCGAGGTCTGCGCCATCAGCCGCTTCAGCCAGCCGGCTGCCCGGGATTGGCTCGACCAGCACGATGTTCAAACCCTCAGCGTCGATCTGCTCGATGAAGGCTCGAAGCCGCTCCTGCCTGATGCGAGCGATGTGATCTATCTCGTGGGCGGGAAGTTCGGCACGGCGGATAATCCAGCTCGAACCTGGGCGGTGAACACGGCGATTCCTGCATGGGTGGCGCCGCGCTACGCGGCGGCCCGCATGGTGGCGCTATCGACGGGCAACGTGTATCCGCTGACGCCGGCGGAGCGCGGCGGCTCGATCGAGCAGGACCCGGTCGCGCCCGTGGGGGAGTACGCGGCATCGTGCGTGGGCCGCGAGCGGATCTTCGAATTCCATTCGAGGGAGAGGGGGCTTGCCGTCGCGCTGATCCGCCTGAACTACGCAGTGGAGCTGCGGTATGGTGTTCTGGTGGATCTGGCTGCCCAGGTGCTGGCGGGCCGGCCGGTCGATCTCCGGATGGGCCATTTCAACTGCATCTGGCAGGGGGATGCCAACGACATGATCCTGAGGGCGCTCTCGCTGACGGCTAGCCCGCCTTCCATCTATAACCTGACGGGTCCGGCCACGCTGTCGGTGCGGGAGATCGCGACGCGATTGGGCCAACTCCTGGAGCGGCCCGTGGAGTTCCTGCACCAGGAATCGGCCACGGCCTTGCTGAGCAACGCGGCGGCGATCAGCCATGCGCTGGGCCCGCCGCCGACGCCGCTCGAGGCGGTTCTGCGATGGATTGCCCGCTGGCTGGCCCGCGGCGGGAGGCGCTGGAACAAGCCCACCCACTTCGAAGTCCGCGACGGCCGTTTTTGACCTGCCAGGAACCGATCATGAACGATTATCCCCTGCCGCCCGCGTGGGTGACCAAGGCGCTGCTGCGCGGGCTGGTGATTCCGGCTCATCCGCTGGCGCTGGACAGCCGGCGCCGGCTCGATCGAGCGCACCAGCGGGCCCTGACCCGGTATTATCATGCGGCCGGCGCGGGCGGGGTTGCCGTGGGTGTGCACACCACGCAGTTCGAGATCCGGGATCCTCGGCACGGCCTGCTCGATCCGGTCTGGAGGCTGGCGGCGGAAACCGTCCGCGACTGCGACCGGGCGGCGGGAAGGCGGACCGTCTTGATCGCGGGCCTCTGCGGGCCGACAGGCCAGGCGGTGGACGAGGCCCGCCGGGCGCGCGCGCTGGGGTATCATGCGGGCCTGCTGTCGCTGGCGGCTTTGAGCCAGGCCAGCGATGCGGCCCTGGTCGGGCATGCCCGCCGGGTTGCGGGGGAGCTGCCCATCATGGGTTTCTATCTCCAGCCTGCTGTCGGAGGGCGCGAGCTGCCCCTCTCTTTCTGGCGGCGCTTTGTCGAGATCCCGAATGTGGTGGCGATCAAGATCGCACCGTTCGATCGGTATCGGACGCTGGACGTGGTGCGGGCGGTGGCCGAATCGGGCCGCTGCGATCAGATCGCGCTCTACACGGGCAACGACGACCACATCGTGTTGGACCTGCTCTGTCCGCAGCTGATCGGCACGGCGGAGGGCGAGGTGGTCTGCCATTTCGCCGGGGGCCTTTTGGGGCATTGGGCCTTCTGGACGCGAAGGGCGGTGGAGCTGCTCGAGGAGTGCCGGCAGGTTCGGCTGCGGAACCAGGCGCCGCGCCGGCTTCTGGCGCTGGCCGGCCCGATCACCGAGGCCAACGCCGCAATATTCGACGCCGCCCATGGCTATGCCGGATGCATCCCCGGAATTCACGAGGTGCTCCGCCGCCAGGGGCTTCTGGCCTCCAGGCACTGCCTGGATCCTCGGCTGAAGTTGTCTCCCGGGCAGGCGGCTGCCATCAACCGCGTGCTCGACGCGTATCCGCATCTGGCGGATGACGCGTTCGTGCGCGGCGGCCTGGAGCGGTGGCTTCGGGATTGAGCCCGGAGCGTATCGGTGATAGGATCTCATCTACAACAACGAAAGAGATGTCGGGCCGACCCGGATCCAGTGCATGTGCCATGAATACAACGATTGCATCCGATCGAGCTGCGGGATGTGTTTGCGATTCGACGGGGCTGGCGTCGCGTCGCGGTTTTCTGCGCGCGGTGGCGGCGGCTGGGGTGGCTGCGGGGCTGGGTGCGCCGGTCCTGAGAGGCGCGGAGGCTGGCCCAGGGGGCCGGCGCCGGATCCTGGTGGTTTTCTCGAAAGTGCACCACAACGAGCTGGGGATGGATTACCGCCAGACCGCCGATTCGGCGGCGGAGGCGGGTTTTGACGGGATCGACTGTCCGGTTCGTCCGGGCGGGCAGGTCCTGCCGGAGCGCGTTGAAGAGGATCTGCCGCGGCTGGCGGCGATCTTGAAGGAGCGCGGCCTCTGCCTGCCGAAGATCACAACGCACATCACCGATCTGGAGAGCGCGCATGCGGAGAAGGTGCTTCGTGTGGCCGCCCGGCTGGGAATCCGGCATTATCGGCTAGGGACGTTCACCCTGCCGGATCGACGGGCGGTGCCCGCGCGATTGCGGGAGATCCAGGCGCGGTTCCGCGACCTGGCCGCGCTCAACCGGGAGCTGGGGATCCAAGGGCTTTTCCAGAACCACAGCGGCGGGAACGTGGGCGCCGAGGTATGGGACGCATTCGAGACGGTCCGAGGCTATGGGGCGAGCGATCTGGCGTTGGCGTTCGACATCGGGCATGCGACCGCTGTTCTGGGGGACGGCTGGCATGCGGTGCTCCAGCTGGTTCGCTCCCATATCGGGGTTGTCTACGTCAAGGATCACCATCGGGCCAGCCGCAAATGGGTCGCTTTGGGAGAGGGCGATGTGGACCGGCGCTTCTTCGCGGTGCTGAAGCAAATGGGGTACGAAGGGATCTTTTCGCAGCACTTCGAATACGCCGTGCCCGGGGCCAAGGGCCCGGAGCTTGCCCGGAACCTCCAGCAGGCGATGCGGCGCGACCAGGAGACGCTGCGGCGCTGGCTGGCGGAAGCCTGATCACCGGGCGCCCAAGATCCGGAACATCCCGCGCCAGGCGTCGGGCGTGATCCAGGGCTGCCAGAAGGGAGTGATCCCGGCACGCTGCTGGGCTTCGAGGTCGTATTGGGCCACCACGGTCAGGCTGTGGGCGCCCGGCTCGCCATCGCGCAGCGCATGGAATCCATAGGCATAGCCGGCGCCCAGCTGCCATGTGCCGGAGGGGGACCGGTAGAGCAGGCCTCCGCCCAGCCCGGGATGAAAGGTGTCGGCCTGCTCGAACCCGGGAAGGTATTCGACCGTGGCGGCAGACCCGAACATCAGCAGGGCCCATCGCTTGCCCGGATCGAGCGGCAGGACGTATCTCGCCACGGCGAGGCCGTAGGTTTGGGCGCTGATCTCCTGTCCCATGTACCCCGGCAAGGTGAGGGGAAACTCGCTCACCAAGGGCAGGTTGCCCCCGAGCCGGAAGCAGCTCATGCGGTCTGCCTGGATGCTCCCGCCGCCGGTCAGGCTCAGCTCGGCGAAATGCTGGCTTTTGGGAAAGGTGTAAGCCGCCATGGCCCGCCCCCAGAAGAAATGGGTCTGGCCTTCCCTTCGGCGGTCTCCGCCGAAACCGTAATCGCCGTGGGCCGACCGGTAATGCGATTCGTGCCAGAGGGATATCTCGGCCGCCATGCGCGGGAAGAGGTAGGGCTCCCGCCCTCCCAGGCGCATGCCAGTGCGCAGGCGCAGCTCGATCCCCTCGGGCGGCAGCTCGAAGCCGGATGCGGTGGCATCGTCCCTTTCGTAAAAGGGCCGATGGAGGCTGGCGCGGATGGTGGCCGTCAGCGGGACCGCTGCCTCCGGATTCAGCCGATGGTAGAGGCTGAGGCTTGTCTCGGCGGCATGCCCGGTAAACGACTCGGCGTCCTCAAAGTGCCCCTTGCGGATCTCGGAATGGCTGTCGGCGAAGCCGCCCCCGGCCAATCCGATGCCCAGGTCGGTTTGGGGGCCCAGGGCGGAAGCCACCCCCAGCTCCGAATCCAGATAGACCGGCGCCAGCGCCAGCCGCGCCGTCAGATTGGTCCGCAGAAAGGCAGGCTGGTTGTGGTAATAATAGGCATAGGCTGACATCGGACCGTAGCCGCGCAGCGGCAGATCGTATCCAAACTGGAACACCCGCCGCTTTTCGGGATCGATCTGTGCCGACAGCCAAATCGGAGCCGCCAGGCTTAGCATTCCCAATCCCAACGCCGCGCGCCAATGCCGCGCCACTTTCATAGGGTCCTTTGATAAGAAGCGGGCGGAGCCCGCGCAAGCCGATTCTGACGCGTTCGCGGGCGGCCGGGGACGGCCTCGGCGAGGCCGGCATCGGGTGTTCCGCCGTCGCTGTTGCCAAATCGCCGCCGGGCTTCTATTGTCGTGGCTCATTGTGGAAGGCGAGCTGATCACGGACATAGCTGTCTGCATCCTTGTGGCCTGGCTGCTGGGGCTGGTGGCCCAGGTGCTCCGGCAGCCGCTGGTGCTGGCCTATTTGGTGGGCGGCTATGCTGTGGGCCCGATGGGCCTCCGGTGGATCGCCCACGAGGAGTCCATCCAGACCATCGGCGAGATGGGCTTGATTTTGCTCCTGTTCATGATCGGGCTCGAGATCGACCTGCGGAAGATCCTTCGCGCGGGGCGCCTGATCACCGTGACCGCCCTGGTTCAGATCCTGGGATGCGGGCTTCTGGGGTTTGCGTTCTTTCGGTGGGTGGGGGCGCCCCTGGTATCGGGCTCGCTCGAGACCCTCTATCTGGCCGCCACCTGCGCCCTGAGCAGCACGGTCATTATCGTCAAGATCCTTTACGACAAGCGGGAGCTCGATACGCTGCCGGGCCGGATTTCGCTGGGTGTGCTGGTGCTGCAGGATCTGTTCGCGATACTATTTCTGGCCTTGCAGCCGGGCCTCCTCCACCCGGAGCCGCTGCTGCTGCTGGGGTCGCTGGGCAAGGTGGTGTTGCTGACGGCCAGCGCGTTCGTGGTGAGCCGGTATGTGCTGCCTCCTCTGTTTCGCTCGGTGGCGCTGCTGCCGGAGCTGGTGCAGGTCGGCGCGCTGGCCTGGTGTTTTCTGACGGCGGGCTGGGCCAGCTGGCTGGGGCTGTCGCGGGAGATGGGCGCCCTGATCGCCGGGGTGGCCATCTCGACGTTTCCCTACCAGCTGGATGTGTCGGCCAAGGTGACGAGCCTGCGGGACTTTTTTGTGACGCTCTTCTTCGTCTCTCTGGGCATGACCGTTCCGGCGCCGGACGGGCGTCTGATAGGCGGGGCGGTGCTGGTGGCCTGCTTTGTGGCGGCGAGCCGGCTGGCGACGGCGTTCCCGGCGCTCTACCTGATGCGGCAGGGGCATCGGACCAGCTCCCTGGTCAGCCTCCACTTGAGCCAGCTGAGCGAGTTCTCGCTGGTGATCCTGGCGCTCGGGGTTCAGTCCGCCCACGTGGGGGGCCACCTCAGCGGAGTCGTGGCTTACGCGTTCGTGATTCTGGCCGTCTCCTCTTCCTACTCGATCAAGTATGCCGAGCACGTGCTTCGCGGGTTCCAGGCCCTCCTTCACCATCTGCGGCTGCCGGATCTCGGCCAGGATGCTTCGGCGGAAGCGGCCGAGGCGAAGCCTCCGCGGCTGTTCCTGCTGGGATTCTACAAGCCGGCGAGCTCGCTCCTCGAAGAGCTGGGCCGCGCGGCGCCGGAATGGCTGCCCCGGCTGGCGGTCATCGATTTCAATCCGGTGGTCTACGCGCGTCTGCGCGCCCGTGGGATCCGCGTCATCTACGGCGACATCGGGCAGCGGGAGACGCTGATCCATGCCGGGGTGAGCCAGGCGGAGCTGGTGGTGGTAACCCTGAGCGACATCGTCCTCAAGGGCACGAGCAACGTCCGCCTCGTTCGGCAGATCCGCGAGATCAACCCCCGGGCCCGGATCGTCGCTCAAACCGATTCGCTGGTCGAGCTGCCTGCCCTTTACGCCGCCGGGGCCGATTATGTCATGGCGCCGCGCTTCCTCGAGGCGCGCGAGCTGTGCGAAGCCATCCTGGCCGCCGATCGCCAGCTCCTGGTCGACAAACGGAAGGCGCAGGAATCCGACGCGCTCTCCCGCCAGGAGATCCTTCCCTAGCTACTCGAGCTCGTAGACGCGCCTGCGCAACGCCTGCAGCTTGCGCCCCGACATCCTCAGCTTCAGGCGCCGGCGCAGGAAGTACTGCTCGAAGCGAGAGAGGTCATAGAGGCTCTCGGTTTCGTTCGTGAAATCGTCCGTATCGCGGGTGTCGCCCAGGATCTCGATCGCTTCAAAATCCCGCCGGAAGAACCGCCGGTGGAACAGGCACACAATCGCAGCCAGCGGCCGCACGTATCCAGGCAGGGCGATCCAAAACACTTTCCGGGCAAATCGCTTGGGCGGGCAGGCGTAGTAATCGCAGAAGGCTTCCCGAAAAGTCTTCATGGCGGCTGGCCTTCAGTCCGGGCTCGGATCGGCCGGATCGGCTTTCATGTGGCGGTGGACGAGAAAATAGTACATCCCGCCCAACACCAGGACGGCGCCGCCGAGCCACAGCGACACGCGGTGCAGCTGGCCGGCCATCAGCTGCTGGTCCTGGCCCGCCGCGACTCCCACCCAGCACAGCACGGCGCACCAGATGCACGAACCCAGCACCGTATAGAGCGAGTACTTCGCGTAATCCATCCGGACCACGCCGGCGGGCAGGCCGATCAGATGCCGCACGACGGGCAGCAGGCGAGCCACGAAGACGCCCATGGACCCGAACCGCCTGGCCCAGCGCTCGGCGCCGAAGACCTTCTCGGGGGGGATCAGGACGTAGCGTCCGTAGCGCAGGAGCAGCGGGCGGCCGGCCCAGCGAGCAGCCCAATACATCACCGACGCTCCGATCCAGGATCCGATCGTCCCGGCGGCCACGATGCCAGCCAGGCTCATGGTCTTCTGCTGATAGGCCAGGTGGGCCGCCGGCGGTATGACCACCTCGCTGGGCAGCGGGATGATGCTGCTTTCCATGGCCATCAGCAGCCCGACCAGCGGATAGCCGCCGGTGGACAATGCTCCCATGTACCAATCGACCAAAGCCTTCAGCATGCCGGGCCCCTCCGATCGTTGCCCGCTCAGCGCGTGCCCATTCCCACGCTCTGCAGGGTTTGGAACAGCTTGCCTTCGGTTTTGATGCTGGGGGCGATGATGATCTCCGTCTCCTGGAACCGCCGGATGTCCTTGGCGCCCACGTTGCCCATGCAGGTGGTGATGGCGCCCACGAGGTTTTGAGATCCGTCATCGACGGTGGCTGGCCCGAAGAGGATCTGGTGCAGCGAGCCGCTGATGCCGACCTTGATCCGCGTGCCGCGGGGCAGGTTGGCGTGCGGCGTGGCCATGCCCCAATGGAATCCCTGTCCGGGGGCCTCGATGGCGCGGGCGAAGGCGCTGCCGATCATGACCGCATCAGCCCCGCACGCCAGGGCTTTGCAGACGTCGCCGCCCTTGCTCATGCCGCCGTCGGTGATGATCGGGACGTAGCGGCCGGACTGGGTGTAGTATTTGTCGCGGGCGGCTGCGCAATCGACGGTGGCGGTCACCTGCGGCACCCCCAGGCCCAGCACGCCGCGGCTGGTGCAGGCCGCCCCGGGGCCTACGCCGATCAGCACGCCGGCCACCCCGCAGGACATCAGCTCCAGGGTGACGCTGTAGGTGACCGCGTTGCCCACAATGACCGGGATGCGCAAGCTCCGTGTCAGCGCCTGCAGATCCAGCGACTTGTATTCGGTGGCGATGTGGCGCACCGTCGACACCGTGGATTGGACCACGTAAAGATCGGCGCCGGCTTCCTGGGCGATCGCAGAAAACCGCTCCGCGCGCTGGGGGATGGAGCTGACGGCGGCGAGGGCGCCGGCGGCCTTGAGCTCCTGGACCCGGCGGCCGATGAGATCCTCCTTGATCGGCTCGGTGTAGATCTTCTGGATGAGGGCGGTGACCTCGTCTTTGCCGGCCTTGAGCACCTGGCTGAGCGGCTCTTCGGGGCGCTCGTAGCGGGTTTGAATGCCATCGAGATTGATCACGCCGAGCCCGCCGAGCCGCCCCATCTCGATGCAAAACCGGACGTCGGTCACGCCGTCCATCGCGCTGGCCAGGATCGGGATGCTCAGCTGGATGGCGCTGCCGTCCTTCCGCGGGATCGAAAAGCCAATGTTGACCTCGTTGGGATTGATCGTCACGTCCCCCGGGACCAAGGCGATCTCATCGAATCCATACGTGACCCGCGCTTTCCGGTTCCGGCCTATCCACATTCCCATAGATGCTCCTGGTTCGATCTTCCCTCCCTTCGCGCGCGGAAAAAAGACCCCGCGGCAGCGGGGAAAGAACCGTCAGAATTTAATTTGTTCGTTCAGCGTCCCGCATTGAGGACAACGCGAGCGCTCCACATCCGGGTCGTCCGTGTAGACCGATGAGCAATTTCGACACCGAAAGATGCGGTCTTCGCTCGACGTCGGCTCGAATCGCCGGCGCATGAGTTCGGAATATAGAGCAAGGGCGGAAATGATCGCAAGCAAAGAAACCGTGTAACCGAAGATCAGCGTTTCCGCGGGCATGGGGATCAAGGGGTTGCGGGAGCGGGGGTGTTGGTTGGCGCGACGGTGGCCCAACGGAATGCGACCTTCGCGGCGCGAGGGCCTCCTGCCTCCGAGCCTTGCCCGGCGGCTCTGGAGGGATGGAGGATGCGGAATCGGAGCTGAGCGGCCAGGCGGAGGGCTTCGGAGTCGGCCGGCGCCCATCCGCTGGGGCCGGCCATTTGGACCGTCCACGGCTCGCCCTCGGGGTTGACCATGACCTGGACAGTGGTGGCCGCGAGGACGTCGGCGGCGGTCCAGACCGGGAGCGGGGGGGCCTGGGCCAGCTCCAGCTCGCCGGATCCGGACTCGATCCGCAGGAGCGATTGCGTCGAGACGGTCATGGATTCAACCTGCGGTTGCGCCAGTCGGAGCGGGCCGCGCGATGCCACCGGGAGCCGGCTCCGGATTGCGTCGGGGGGCAGGGGCCACTGGGCCAGCAGATCCGGCGGCAGCGTCCACCGGGAGGGCTCGTCGCGACGCTCGCGGTACTGGTGTCTTTGCAGCTTGAGGTTCCGCCAGGCGGGTCCGGAAAAGTTGTTCGCTTGAGCCAGGATGAAGAGCGTGGGATCCATCGTCATCCGATCCAGGTCATCCCACCATTGGCGGGCCAGATGCTCGGGCAGGAGCTCGAGCGCCGTGCGCGGCTCCGGGGGCGGCCGGTCCGGCCATCGCCGTTCGGCGAGCCATCCGATCGCCACGACCTGCAGGCCGAAGACGATGGCCGCCGACCAGGCCCAGCGGCGGAATGTCCAACGGCCTTGTTGAGGCGGAGGCTGGGTCATGGCCCTGGATTTGGCGAGGCGGGCGGCGGGGGCAGCGGCGGCCGGCCGGAGAGGTAGACCCGCTGCAGGCCGGCCTCGCCCGCCAGCTTGCTCAGATGGAAGAAGGACTCGAGGCGGACCTCCTGGTCGGCCTGGATGATCAGGGCCAGATCCGGCGTGCGCTCGACCGCCTGCCGGAGCCGCTCGCGCAGTTGCCCGGCGTCCACCAGCTGGCTGTCGAAATAGATCTGCCCCTGGCGGTCCATCGCCACGACCGCCCGGGGCTCGGCGGGTCCCGGCAACGGCTTTCCCGACACCTCCGGAAGGCGTATCTCGACCCCCGGCGGCAACACCAGCGTCGATTGCGGCAGCAGGAAGATCACCAGCAGAAACACGACCCCCGCCACCGGTGCCAGATCGAGCTGGCCGCGAAAGATCCGGGCGTTGCGCGGAAACTTCATGAGCTCTTCGGGTTGCCGGATTCGGTCAGGATGCCGACGATTTCCGTGGCGGCTTTTTCCATGTCGAGCACAATGGCGTTGACTCGGCTGACGAGGTAATTGTAGGCGGCGTAACAGGGGATGGCCACCGCCAGCCCCACGGCCGTGCTGACGAGCGCTTCCCAGATCCCTCCCGCCAGCTGGGTTGCGTTGGCGGTGAGCCCGGCCTTCTGCAGCTCCGAGAAGACCCGAATAAAGCCGAAGACCGTGCCGAGCAGGCCGAGCAAGGGCGCGATCTGGGCGATCGTGGCCAAAAGACTGAGCTTCTCTTCGAGCCGGGGCACCTCGATCAATCCAGCATCCTCGACCGCCTCGCGGACCATCTCCCGGCCGCGGTCCCGATTCAGAATCGCCGTCTTCACCAGGCGCGCCACCGGTCCCGGCGTGGCCTCGCAAATCGAGATCGCCTCGACGATGTTGTCGCGCCGCACCACATTTCGCACGCCGCTCAAGAACTCAGTCGAGTTGATCTGCGCCCGATGGTAGTGGAGCAGCCGCTCGAGGAACACGGCCACGGCGACCGCGCTGGCCAGCAGCAGCACCCAGACCATCGGATACGACAGCAACACGGGCATCATGCGCACTGTTATCGCAAATCAGCCGCGAAAGGCAAGAGCTCGGCTGGATCGAGATTCCTCCCGGCGCCGCGGATATGCCAGCCTGGCCTGCCCGGGGAGTGGGATTGCGACGCGCTGATCCAGGCCAGCGCGCCATGAAGGCCATGGATTGTCATTGTCAAAGCCCGGGGGGCTGTGTTTTTGAATAGTTATGGGACACTCGTATATGGGCGGGCTGGGCCGGTTGCCGTGGGCGGGGCGCGCGAGGGCGGCTTTCACGCTGATCGAGCTGCTGGTGGTGATCGCGATCATCGCGATCCTGGCGGGGATGCTCCTGCCGGCGCTGGCGAAAGCGAAGACCAAGGCGCATCAGACTTCCTGCATCAACAACCTCCGGCAGCTCGGGATCGCGGCTGTCATGTATGTGGGCGAACACCACCGCTATCCAGGGTGCATCAAGGTCCCGGAGTTTTACTATGTCTGGCCGCTGCGGCTGTTCTCGCAGATGGCCACCAATCGCATGGTGTTCTGGTGCCCAGCCACCAAGCCCGAGTTCCGGTGGGATACCAATGTCAACAAATCCCTCCGAGGCAGGCTGGATTTCCTGGGCGCATCGGCCAATGGCGCAGGAATGTGTTACGGTTACAACGACTGGGGCGTGGGCGCCGTGACCCCCACCATCGCCCAGCAGCTCGGGCTGGGTGGGGACGTCAATCCGCCCTCGCAGCCCGAGATGGCGGAGAGCCGGGTCCGGAAGCCGTCGGACATGATCATGCTGGCGGATAGCAAATCCGATTACTCCTGGGACGGCAACGTGGATCCCAAAGAGTCCGACCAGTGGCCGGCCAAGCGCCACAACAGCCGGTGTGTGATCATGTTTTGCGACGGGCATGCCGAGGCGGCCCTGCGCCGCGAGGTGGTCGATCCGGCCAGCGACAAGTGGCGGCGGCGGTGGAACAACGACAACCTGCCCCACAACGAATTCAGCTGGACCGGCGACAATGGGCAGAGCAAGGACTAGCCGGTGTTCGTCCTGATCAACATGGCCATGACGGCGGACGGCAAGATTGCGACGGCCGACCGCCGGCTGCACTCGTGCGGATCGCGCCGCGACCAGGAGCACCTGCTCGAGCTGCGAGCGACGGCGGATGCGGTGATGTGCGGCGCGGGCACTGTGAACGAGGAGCCGGTTCAGCTCGGTCCAGGCCCGGAGCGGTTCCGGCGGTTGCGCCGGCACCGGGGGCTGGCCGAGCACAATCTGCGGGTGGTGGTGTCGGGGCGCGGGAGCCTTTCGCCCGAGGCGGAGGTGTTCCGCCACCGGCACTCGCCCATCGTCGTGCTGGCGAGCGAGGCGATTCCCGGGGCTCGGCTGCGCGCCCTGCGCGCGGTGGCGGACGAGGTGCTGATCCGCGGGCGCCAGACCGTGGACTGGGGGGCGGCGTTTGAGGATCTCGAGAAGCGATGGGGGGTGCGGCGGCTTTTGGCCGAGGGGGGAGCGCGGCTCAACGCAGCCCTCTGGGCGGCGGGCCTGGTGGATGAGCTTCATCTGACCATCTGCCCGAGACTGTTCGGCGGCCGAGCCTCGCCGACGATCGCGGACGGCCCCGGCGCCTCGCGCCTGGCGGACGCCGCGCAGATGGAATTGCGCTCGTGCTGCCGTGTGGGCGACGAGCTCTTTGTCGTCTACGGGGCAACCGGCAGGTAGAGCCGGAAGACGGCGCCGCGGCCGGGACGCGACCGGACGCAGATCCGGCCGTGATGGGCTTCGATCACCCGGTTCACAATCGCGAGTCCGAGCCCGGTGCCGCGCGGCTTGGTGGTGGCCAGGACGGAGCGGAAGGCTTGCTGCTGCTGCTCGAGGGTCATGCCCTGGCCGGTGTCGCGAAACTCGATCATCACCTCGCGCGGCCGGGGATCCGATGTGCGCCGGGGCTGCGTTCGGGTGGTGATGGTGAGCGCGCCGCCGCCCGGCATGGCTTCGGCGGCGTTGAGCGTCAGGTTCAGGAGCGCGTGCTCGATTTGCATGGCGTCGCCCAGGACGGCAGGCAGGCCGGGCTCGAGCCGGCAAGACCATCGAATGCCGCTCTGGATGAGCTTGTGGCGAACGAGCATCCCCAGGTCGTCGACCAGCCGGTTGAGATCGACCGATTCGAAGCGGGGCTCGGCCCGCCGGGCGAAGTCGAGCATGCGCTCGACGATGCGGTTGAGCTGGTCCATCTTCTCGGCCATGAGCTCGATGTCGCGGGCGCGCGGATCGCTGGAGGGGAACCGAAGGTCCAGCGAGTGGAACAGCATCTTGAGGACCGTGAGCGGATTGCGGATTTCATGGGCGACCTCGGCGGCGAGGAGGCCGAGCGCCGAGAGCTTCTCGTTCTGGCGCAGCTGCTCCTCCAGGTCGACGATCCGCTCGTAGAGGCGGGCTTTCTCGATGGCCAGGGCCGAGAGCTCGGCCAGCGCGGACAGGATGTGGACCTCTTCGTTCGAGAACCGATGGGGCTGAGCGGTGTAGACGTTGAGCGTGCCGATGGCCCGGCCGCGGAACACCAGGGGAACGCTCAGCAGAGACACCAATCCTTCCTGGCGGGCGACCTCGATATTCTGGTAGCGGCTGGAGATCCGCACGTTCTCGACCTGGAGCGGTTTTCGGCGGCGGACGACCACGCCCAGCAGGCTGTCCGCAACGCTCAGGCGCGGCTTGCCGCAATAGCCGGGGCCGGCGCCATGGCTGGCCCGCAGGTCGAGCCATTCGCGCGAGGGATCGAGCATCAGGAGCGAGCACACGCGCGCCTGCATCAGGCCTCGGGCCTCGCGTGTGATGGCCTCGAGCGCATCGTCCAGGTTGAGCGTGGAGTTGATGGTTTGGCCGACGCGGAGGAGCGATTCGAACAGGCGGGTTTTCAGGCGGAGCTGCTCGAACCGCCAGGCGTTCAGGATGACGCGGCCGGCATGGCAAGCGAGCTCCTCGAGGAGGGCCATGTCCTGGTCCGAAAAAGCATTTTCGCGATCGGCATCGACGTTGAGAACGCCGCGAACGCCGCCCTGGATCTCGATGGGCACGGCCAGCTCGGATTGGATCTCGGGACGGAGCATGACGCAGCGCGAGTCCTGCCGGACCTGGCCGACGAGGGCGGGCTGCCCGGTGCGGGCGACCCAGCCGGTGATGCCTTCGCCGATCCGCAGCTTGAGGCCCGCCATCCCGGGAGGAAGGCCGCAAGAGGTCTGGATGTCGAGGAATCCGTCGGTCGGATTGACGAGGACGATCGAGCCGCTGGAGGCGTTCAGCAGGCGCACCACTTCGCGGATGAGCCGGTTCAGCGCCCGGGGAGGGTCGGTGGCGGCGTGGACCATCTGGCTCAGACGATAGAGCTGCTGCATCCGCGCGCAGCGCTCCCGCCAATCGACCCGTGGGCGACGGGAAGCCATATCACTGGATATGAAGGACGGTCTCGGGCGGGAACTCGGGGCCGACCCGCACCGGGACACGCCAGCCGCGCATGGCCACGGTCAGGTGGCCCGGCTGCCAGCTCCAATCGACGAGCCCCGCCCGCGTGATCAGGCCGCGGGCATGCATCGGCGAGCGGGTCCAGGATCGAGGCACGCCCGCGCCCACGACCAGGACCGGGACCGCTCCGGACTCGTCCAGATAGGCCAGCATGTCGAGCTGGAGCAGCAGCAGTTCGGCCGCCACGCGATAATCGGGCGTCAGATGAGGAGGATCGATCCAGCCGCGAACCCGCGTCCACGACTCTTTTTCCGTGGACGGGTCAGGAGTGTGGCCCCACGAGAAGAGCCCGGGCGACGCCTGGTTTTGCCAGCACCAGCTCAACAGGGTCCAGGCCCGGTCCGCCGATCCGGCCCAGAGCCATTGATGGGCTTCGGCCAGGAGATGATCCAGGCGGACGGTTGTGATGCGCAGCTGGTTCTGGTCGTCCCATGCGCGCCACCAGCGTCCGTCGAGCACGGCCAGGTAGTTGGTGAGCGATGCGGCGGCGACGCCCGATGGCCACCACCCCGCGAGCGTGGTGCGGTCGTTGTCGCGGCCTGGGGAGTCGAGCGCTTGGACCCAGCTCTGGCGAAGGACATCGGCGTCCTGCAGCATCGCCAGGGCGCGGTCGCTCTCCCCGAGGCGCTCGGCGAATCGGCTGGCCGACACCAGCCCGGCATAGGCGGTTGCATTCACGTAGAGCACCGGCCGGTGTTGATCCACCTTGCCCGAAATGAGCCCGTCCCGGGCGGCATCGCAGATCTGCGTCAGCTCGCGGCTGCCGACCATCGATGGCCGGACCGGGGCGGTGA
Organism: Verrucomicrobiota bacterium; assembly: GCA_022711435.1. Lineage (GTDB taxonomy): Bacteria > Verrucomicrobiota > Verrucomicrobiia > Limisphaerales > UBA1319 > JAGMXM01. The sequence continues at coordinate 165,028 of JAKLFB010000006.1, read as the reverse complement.
CCGGGCGGAACATGGGCGCTGGAGTGCGGAGCATTTGGCCCAGCAGGTCGGCCTTGCGCATCACGTGGGGCGCCAGCCATCGATCGAAGGCAGGCTGCCGGAGGCAACCCGCCAGCTCCTCCAGAGCCCAGATCGCCCAGCCGGGCGCGTCCGCCTCCGGTCCGTTGGCGCCGAAGAAATCCTGCTCGGCGATGGCTGCCGCCAGGTGCCGCGCGGCGTCGATCTGGCCCGAGCGGACCAGGCCGACCAGGGTTAAAGCCGCCGATCGCGGCCAGGGACCGAACTCGGAAAAGGGATCGGCGGCGCGGGTTTCCCGGCCGGTCAGCCCCATCAGAAGGTGGTTCACCTGGGCGTGGAGGCACTCCGTGAACAATGGATCCGGCAGAGAGAGGTTGAGCCGGGCCTGGCTCGTCGTGATCGGCATCGGCGGCGCCGGCCCGGCCCGGCCATCCCGCACCTCGATCCGCACGGGCTCGCGGGTGCGCAAGTCAAGCCGGGCGAATCCCCATCCGCTGGCCCCTCGCCACGCGCGGCTGGCATTCGTTAAAGTCGTCCAGCCCGCTTCGCCTTCGAGGCCGAGTGAAACCGACCGAGGCGGCGGCTGGCAGGTCAGCGTCCATCGGCCATTGACGGTGAGGGCGGGCTCCTTCCATTCGAGAGATTGGACGGGGCCGCCGGCTGGCCCGACGCTTCGGAGCCCCAGCGACAATCCGATGCTTGCGTCGGCCCGCGACTCGAGCTGCAGCACCCACGCGCCCGCTGCCGCTGCCGACCACCGGGACCGGTAAAACTCCGTGGTGGTTGCCAGGTCCGGCAGGCCGGCTCGAGTCCACTCCCAGCGCTGCTCCATCTCTCCCAGCGCCAGGGTGTCGCTGGTCTCCATCGGGGCTCCGCGGGAATCGCAGACCCAGATGGCCAGGCCAAAGCTCGGAACCCCCGGGCTGAAACTGCCGCCAGGCTCGTGATAGCCTTTGAGCGATTCGGCGCTTCCCGGGATCGCGAGGATGACGTGCCCAGAGCCCCGCGGCCAGAAATCCCGGGGACGCCGCTGCTGGGCTTCCCGGACGATTTGCCGGGCGGAGAGCTCGGCGGCGGATCCGCCCACCGCAGCCGCGGCCATGAGGATCGCCCATCCCAGCCAACACCATGCAGTCTTCATGCGAACCGCTACCCTGATCCGAATGGCGGCGAATCACAAGCCGAGGTTCGCATCTTGACGCAGCCGACGTCAGCAGCCGCCGACGCAAGGAGGCGGGTTGACTCTCGGCTCTCGAGATCCGCCTCGTTGCCTTGGCGGCTCCAAATGGAAGCAGCCGGGTTGCGCGACCGATCGGGTCCTGCGCCTGCGGTCGTTTATGGCGGTCCGGCCGGCGGAGCGCCGGCGGCCCGCTGGTTCAACTGCATGAGGATGTCGCGGCGGCTGGCGTCGAAGCTGAAATGATCGATCTGGCTGGCAATGGCGTGCCGCGCCGGATCGCTCAACGACGGATTGGCGACCAGGGCGTTCAAAACGGCCGTCTTGCTGCTGTCGAAACTCAGATTGGATTAGACTAATGACCACAGTTAGAGATTCAACCCGAAAAGAAATGGCCCCGATCACGGTTCGCCAAGGCAGAAGAACTTGCGCGGAGCCGCCATCGGACTCTCGACGTAGCGATGCGTGATGTCCGGCAGAGGCGTCCAGACGGGCGCGACGATGTTCGTGCTCCAGTAGAGCTGGCAGCCCACAAATTCCGCCGGCCAGCAGACGATCGCCGAACCATTCTCGGCGGCGACACGGATGGTGGGATCCGCCGGATCCGGCATCGCCACGGCGACCAACGCCAGGTTGGTGGCCGAGTATTGCGTCAGGAATCGGAGGTCGTGGCCGAGCAACAGAAATCCATTAAAGCAATGGAAATCGCCCACCCGGCTCCGGAAGGAAATTCCGTTGAACGCATCGGACGGATTGGGGAGATAGCCGTCGGCCAGTTTCACTCCGATGGCACCTCCCAGCGTGGCCGTGCCGCTGATGGCCAGGCGGCTGGGGCCCGCGCCGGCCAGGGGCGTGTCGAGCGCCAGTTCGAGCGTGCCGGTGATCAACTGGGTGAAGTCGCCCTGGACAGTCAACGTGCCATTGGCAGCCGGGGCGATGGTGGCGGCGCTCGTGAGGGCGGCGTTCGAGCCGGCGCCAGGTTTGAACGCGCCCCAACCGGTGAGCAGACCGCCTTCGAGCAGGACTTGGCCGGCGGTCTGCATGGCCCCGCCAGCCAGCGAGATCGTCGCCGCCGCCGAATGATGGTAGTTGCTGGCGAAATTGAGCGTGCCGGTCCCCACCTCGACCACGCCGGCATTGTAAAAAGGCACGCGAAAGGCCGTCATTCCCGCCGTCGCCGTTTTGCGGACGATGCCTTCGTTGACAACCGTGGCGGCCGGATCTTGAGCGACGAGGTCGTAATCGGTCTGGATATCGAGCAAGGCGCCGGCCAGGTTGTGGAACGTGCCAGCCAGGATCAGGCTTCCATTGCCCAGAAAATTGACCGTGCCGGCGTTGGTGACGTAGCCGTTCAGGTATTTCGAAATGACGTATCTGCTGCTGATCGTCAGAAGAGCGTGCGGCGTCACATAAAAGGAAAGACCCGCATCGATCGTTCCCGACGACCAGGCAAAGCTGCCGGTGACGTTGCCCGTTCCGACCAGCGTCGCGCCATCGAGCACGAGGTTTTCGGAATGGATCACACCATCGACGCGGTTCGTGCCCGACTCGAGGCGGGTTGTTCCAAGACCGGTGAAAGCGCAACCGCCACTCAGCAACGATCCATCCGACAGGATCAGGCTGCCGGTCTGGACATCGACGACGCCATGGTTGGAGAAGGGCGCCGCGCACACCGTTCGATCCGCGCCGGCCGATTTGCGGAACACACCATCGTTGACGATCCGCGCCGTGCTCCCCGAAGCGCCAATGTCGTAATCGGTCTGGATGTCGATCAGCCCGCCGGCCTGATTGTGCAGGATGCCGTCAATCTCGAGGTTCCCACTCCCGAGAAAACGGATGGTTCCCGCGTTCGTCAAGGCGCCGCGGACGAATTTATGATGGACATATTTGCTTTGGATCGTGAGCAGACCGTTGGTGGCGATTGTCAGCGCGCCATTCGTGGCGATCGATCCCGATCCCCAAAACGCCATGCCGCTGAGAATGCCGGCGCCGCTTAGAGCCGCGCCGTCCAGCACCAGGTTCTCGGAGGCGACGCCGCCGTTCAAAGCGACGATGCCGGAATCGAGATAGGTCTTGCCCGCGCCGGTGAAGGCCGAACCGTCCTGCAACACCGATTCGCCCGCCAGCGTGAGGATTCCGACCTGGACATCCACCGTGCCGTGGTTCTCGATGGGCACGGCGCACGCCGTTGTTCCACTGCCAGCGGACTTGCGGAGAACACCTTCATTGACGATCCGCGCCATGCTCCCCGAAGCGCCAAAGCCGTAATCGGTCTGGATGTCGATCAGCCCCCCGGCCTGATTGTGCAGGATACCGACAATCCCGAGGTTCCCATTCCCGAGAAAACGGATAATCCCCGTGTTCGTCAAGGCGCCGTGGACGTATTTATGATGGACATATTTGCTTTCGATGGTGAGCAGACCGTTGGTGGCGACGGTCAGCGCGCCGTTCGTGGCGATCGATCCCGCCCCCCAGAATGCCGTCCCGCCGAGGATGCCTGCGCCATCCAGGGCCGCGCCCTCGAGCACCAGGTTCTCGGACGTGACGCCGCCGTTCCAAGTGACGATGCCGGAGTGGAGATAGGTCTTGCCGGCGCCGGTGAAGGCCGAACCGTCCTGCAATATCGATCCGCTTGCCAGCGTGAGGATCCCAACCTGGACATCCACCGCGCCATGGTTCTCGATGGGCACGGCGCACGCCGTCGTTCCCGCGCCGGCGGACTTGCGGAAAACGCCTTCGTTGACGATGCGTCCCGGGCCTCCGGACAAGCCAATGTCGGAGTCGGTCTGGATGTCGAACAATCCGCCGCCATGGTTGTGCAGGATGCCGCCAATCAGAAGGTTCCCATTTCCGAGAAAACGGATGGCTCCGGCGTTCGTCAAGGCGCCGTGCAAGGATTTCGTGTAATTGAAAGTGCTGCTCACGGTCAGCTGGCCGCCTGGATTCACCACAACGGCGGCATTCGTGTCGATTTTGCCGCCCGACCAAGTCATGCCGCCCGACAGTTGGAGAAGGGCGCTGCCGCCCAGAGTACCGCTCAAGATGAGACGCCCGGCCGCCGCAATATTGCCAGCCCCCTCGATCCGGAGCATGCTCGACACGTCCACGGTCTGGGTGCCGCCGGAGCCGCCCACGACCAGGCCGCCCACGGCATTCGAAGCGTTCACCGCAACGGTATAGACGCCGCTTTGGGTAATGAGGGCCGTGTCGTCGATAGAGGGGACCTGGTTGGGCGCCCAGTTCGCGGCGTCGGACCATCGGCCCCCGGCGGTGTTGGTCCAGACAATATCCGCCGCGGAGGCGCCGATCGGGCCCCAGCATCCTAAGACGACAAGGGTTCCCAGGAGTTGAGCTGGCCTTTTGATCATTTTCATAAGTCAAAGCAATGGATGGCGTGTTACCTTGCTGGCTTGAGACCGGCAATTGGATTTATCCAGGAGGATTGTCCCTGTTCCTGGCAGAGGCCGCTTTCTTTTTCCGGGGAGCGGCGCGCTTGAGCGCGGCCCACCGGGCTTTCACCGCCTCCGCCAGCCTGGCTCTGGCGGCGGCGCTCAGGGTTCTTCGACGGGGCGGTTGCTCGCGTTGGGATAGGCGATCGTCCTGTTGTTTCTGCTGTTGGCGGTGCTTCGCCCATCGGCGGCGAGCGGCCGCGGCGATCCGGGCTCGGCTGGCGGCGCTCATTCGCCTCGGCGCTATTCTTGTCTTTTTTGGCTTGGGCTTGGCGGTCACGGCCGGCTGGGCCTCCGGCGCCGCTGCCGGCGCCTCCAGAGGCGAATCCACACGCGGAGGGGCTGCGGGGGGGGCGGACGGCGGGGCCAGCTCGATGCCGAAGACATCGGCCAACTCCCCTTCGCCGATGGCCGGTGCGCCATCGGCCCGGGTCGATTGCCGGACGGTTTCCGCGGCGGAGGCCCGGCTGATCAGATCGGCAGGATCCACCCCGCGCAGCAGGAACAGCAGCTCAGGTTTCTGGTCCAGACGCGCCCCCACCCCGTACAGCGTCGCGGCGACATGCTTGCACAAGTCCGCCCAGTCCGGACAGGAGCAGTCCAGATCGATCTCGCGGGGGGTGGGGAACAGGCCGCGTTCGGGCCGGGTGACGATCTGCATGACGGCGGACGAAAGCCGGCCCTGAAGCAGCTCGATCAGGGAATCGATTTTCCCGCCGCATTCGGTCTGGATGGACTTCCAGAGGCTGGGCGCCAGGGGTTGAATCTTGATCTCGATCCGGTAAAGACTGGAGCCGGCGACCCGGGCGGTGATTTTGCCCGGGGCGATCTGGAGGTCAACGACCGAGCCGTTGCGGACGTAGGAGCGTCCGCGGGGCAGGCGGTTGGCGTAATCGCTGTAGGCCTCGAGGTTGTCGCACCAGGCCTTTCCCCAGAACGTGCTGGCAATGGTGCGTCCTTCCAGGATCACCGGCGAGACTGAGGCGCCCGTCTTGCGGGCCAGTTTCCCCAATTCGCGCTCGGCGTTTGCGCGTCGCTGCGCAACGGTCACGTAGGGCCGCCATCCGTAATAATCCCAGCTCATCATATGGTATAATAAGTGCCGCAAGGCCGAGCCGACGGATTCAGTCCGCGGCAGCTGCTTTGATATCCAACGCGACGAATCGTAGCAACTCGGAATTGTCCATCTCGGTGAGCAACCGTTCGGCGCCCTCGCCCAGGATATCGCCGGCCAGGGCGGTCTTGTCGGCGATCAACTCATGGATCCGCTCCTCGAGCGTGCCGCGGCAGGTGAACTTGTGGACCATGACATTGCGTTTCTGGCCAATCCGGAACGCGCGGTCGGTCGCCTGATTTTCGACGGCGGGGTTCCACCAGCGATCGAAGTGGATGACATGGGAGGCGGCGGTGAGGTTGAGGCCGGTGCCGCCGGCCTTGAGGGAGAGAACGAAGAAAGGCGGTCCGCCGTCGCGCTGAAAGGCGTCGACCCGCTCCTTCCGATGGCCGACCGGTGTGCCGCCGTGCAGGATCAGGCCAGGCCGGCCAAACAGACCTGCCAGGAACTGCGCCAGCGGATCGGCGATCTCGCGGTATTGGGTGAAGACCAGGACTTTCTCCTGCCGGGCGGCGATCTCCTCGCACAGCTCGCGAAGGCGATGGAACTTGCCGCTCTGGTCGGGCGCGTAGATCCCGTCGCCCAGCCACTGGGACGGATGATTGCAGATCTGTTTGAACCGGGTGAGGAACGCCAGGATCATGCCGCGCCGCTGGATGCCCTCGACATCGGGGGACTCGATCCGCTCGGCCAGCTCGGCGACCGCCTGCTGGTAGAGGGCGGCCTGGCGGCGGCTCAGGGCGCAGAATGCGGTCATCTCGGTTTTCTCGGGGAGGTCGGCGATGACGCGTTTGTCGGTCTTGAGCCGGCGGAGGATGTAGGGGCGCACCAGGCGCCGCAGGGGAGCGAACTGGCTCGAATCGTTTGGCGAGCGGCTCTTGAGGAACGACGCGAATTCCCGGGCCCCGCCCAGCAAACCGGGGCAGAGGAAGTCAAAGAGCGACCAGAGATCCGAAAGCCGGTTTTCGATGGGGGTGCCGCTGAGGGCGATCCGATGCCGGCAGCGGAGTTCTTTGACAGCGCGGCTTTGCCGGGCGCCGGCATTCTTGATGGCCTGGGCCTCATCGAGAATGACGAGGTTCCATTGCGTTTCCTTCAGCCAGGCGAGCCGGATGGCCATCGAGTAGCTCGTGATCACCAGGTCCCGGTCCGCGAGCGTTTGGGCGGGCGATCGGCCCGCAGCAGCCAGCTCGTCGGCCGATGTCTCGGCCGGGTGCGCGTAGAACACCGAGAGGGATGGGGCGAACTTCTGGATTTCGGTCCGCCAGTTGGCGATGAGGGATGCGGGCACAACCAGCAGGCTGGGGCGGCCCATGGCCTGCTCTGTTTGGGGATCGGCATCGGCGGGCTTGCGTGCGCGCCGGCGCTTGAGAACCAGGAGCAGGGAGAGGACCTGGATGGTTTTGCCCAGCCCCATGTCGTCCGCCAGGCAGGCCCCGAGACCCAGCCGGTTCATGAACCAGAGCCAGTGAGCGCCCACCTTCTGATACGGCCTCAGGTCCGTCTGCAATTCCGGGTGCGGATCCGACTCGGCGGAAACGCCCGGCTGCTGCATTTCGTCGAGCATGCGCCGGAGCGCGGCGCCGGCCACGATGCTCGACCATTCGGCGCGCGACGATTCCGTCTCGGGAGCGATCGACCGGGCGGCGCCGAAACCGGAGAGCATCCGCAATCCCTCCAGGAGCGTCACGCCGCCAGAACCGGCGTCGGATTGGACCTTTCGCCAGTGGTCGAGAACCTCTCGAAGCTTCTCCTTGTCGGCCTCGACCCATTTCCCCTTGAGCAGAACCAGGCCGCTCGAGGATTGGAGGATGGACTGGAGGTCCGCCTCGGTCAGCGGCTCCCCATCGAGCGAGAGGGAGACCTTGAAATCGAGGAGGCTGTCGGCGCCCAGCCGGTTGCCGGCCGTCTCGCCGATGCGGACGCTGACCTGCGGGCGGGGTGGGCGGCCTGACTTCCACCAGTCCGGGATGCGGGTGACGACACCGCTCTGCTCGAACAGCGGGATATCGTTCAGGAACGCGAGCGCCTGTTCGGGCCGCCATGCCTGCGGCTGGAACACGGCCCGGCTGTCCAGCAATCCCCGGGCCAGCTTGCTCCGCTCGGCTGCCCGCTGCACCGGCAATAGGAGTGCTGAAAGCGCGGCGCGGTTCTTCGCACCGGCGCACTCCTCGAGCGCGCGGCCCAGCGGCAGGTGCTGCGCCTTGCCCTGGTCGGACATCCGATGCGTGTAGGTCGCAAGAAACGCGAACGGGAAGGCCGGATTCCGCTTGTTTTCCGCCAGGTGGAACGTGACGCGTCCGACGGCGTTCCAGGCTGGGTTGCAGGCCTGGAGGTATGCGGACGTTCCACCGGGTGTGCTCGCGACCCCGGCGCGCGCATGGCGATCGAGCTCGTCCCACAGGCGGTTCAGCGAGGCAGGGTTCAGGTATTCGAGCCCCTTCATGGGCGGCGCCGCTTCGGCCATGGCGGCCCACTCGCCGTCCGTCGGTCGAGCGACAACCAGGTCCGCCGCGTTTTCGATCGTCGGGTTGTGACAGAGGGCGCTGAAATAGCGCCGGGCCAGCCCGCGCCAAAAGGCGAGGGTGGGCGGCAGCGGCTCCTGCAGCAAAGCGGAAGCCAGCCGCTCGAGGCCGCAGGCCGAGGACGCGGCGAACGCCTCGGTCAGACTCGTTTCAGCCGCCGGGCTGAGCTTCGGCTCGGCCTGGTCGTCCGGCTCGACATACAAATGTCCGGCCGGTGACAATACGAGAGCGCAGGACATGGCTGTCGGGTTTATGGAATCACGCGCACCCGGCGGATCCCGTCTTTCCACCAATCCCCGAGCGGGCCGCGGCTGAGGCTTTTCCGGGCGTTGGCGCGGGTTGCCTTGGCGATGTCCAGGTCGGCGGCCAGGATCGTCTCCTCGAAGATGGAGGCTTCCTGCAGGATGTTGCCGTCCGGGGCGATGATGCGGCTATGGCCATGGGAGCCGGAGGCGTCGGGGTTGGCGGGGGCGTTGGCGTGGACGACAAAGACCGTGTTTTCGACGGCTCGGGCCTGGATCTGAGCGCGGTAGGGCGCAATCTTGTGCTCCGCGCGGAGGCCGGACTCGTGCGACAGGTAGAACACAACCTGCGCGCCTGCCAGGACCGGCAGCCGCACCAGCTCCGGGTAGCGCTCGTCATGACAGATGATGATCGAGCAGGGCACGCCGTCGATCGGGAACACGAACATGCGATCTCCGCCCGCCGGCCACGATTCGGCCAACTGGATTTTGTGGTAGCGTTCGAGCACGCGGCCGGAAGGGGTGATGACCGCCGCCGAGTTCAAGAGCTGTTCTCCGTCCCGGTAGGGCATGCCCACGATGGCATAGACGCCCGCATCGCGGCATGCCCGCGCCACTTCGCCTTCGGCGTGCGCGATCTCGAGCTCGGTCAGGTTCGTGACGGCCGCCGCCGCATAACCAGAAAGGGCGCATTCGGGAAAGAGCAGGACCCGGATCCCCGAGGCGGGGGCGGATCGGATTGTTTGCGCGATGGATTGCGCGTTGGCCGAGAGGTCGTGGGCGGAGCGCATCTGGACGGCGGCGACTCGCAGGCGTTTTGCGGCGGGCGGATGGGCGGCCGGCGCGCCGGGCAGCGGATCGATCGCGCGGAGCGGGAAGAGCTCGGAGGGCGCATGCTGGTCGCGCATGATTTCGAGGAACCGCTCGACCAAGCCGGGGTGCTGGGCGGCGAGGTCGGTGGTTTCGGCGGGGTCTTTGGCGAGATCGTACAGCTCGACGGGGCTGGGGTTTGGGCTGCCGGCCTTGGGGCCGGGGTGGAGGTTGCGACGGATGGCTTTCCAGCGATCGACGCGCAGGCATTGCTGGCCGCCATATCCGGGCGATTCACGGTACAGGAAGGGCCGCTCGGGCTGGCGCTGGCCCCGCAGGGTCGGCGCGAAACTGATGCCGTCCAAGCCGGGAGGCGTTCGGTCGCGGTCGCCGGCCAGTTCGAGCAGCGTGGGCAGCCAGTCCTCGAACCCGGTCACGCGATCGCTGATCGAGCCGGGGGCGATATGCCCTGTCCAGCGGACGATACACGGCACGCGGAAACCGCCCTCGTAGAACGATCCCTTGCGCCCCCGCAGTCCGGCGGCGCTGTCGAAGAAATCGGCATCGGTTCCGCCCAAGCGATCGTAGAGCGGCCCGTTATCGCTGGTGAAGACGAAGATGGTGCGCTCATCCAGCCCCAGCTCATGCACCCGGGCCATGACACGGCCCACCTCGCGATCCATCCGTGTGATCATGGCCGCATAGGCGGCGCGCGGGGCGGGGTGAGGCAGGTAGCCGCGGTCGCCGAGGTAGGGCTCCTCGGGGAACTGGCCTGCGTATTCGGCGAGCGAATCGGCGGGCGCCTGGAGCGCCAGATGGGGGACCGTGGTGGGATAGTACAGGAAGAACGGCCGGTCCCGATGCCGCGAAATGAACTCGAGGGCCTGTTCGCCGATGAGGTCGGGGGCGTACGCCCGGCCTGCGAACCGCGCATAGGTGTCGGGATCATCGGCCGGCGCGCCGGGGCCGAGCCGCTGGTGAGCGGAGAAGGGGGGGTTATCGAGCGGGCGGCGCTCCGCATTGTCCCAGAGCGAAGTTGGGTAATAGTTATGGGCAACGGCCTGACAGTTGAAGCCGAAGAAGCGGTCGATCCCCTGGCGGAGGGGATCGCCGGTGCTGCCGAACGGCCCGAGGCCCCATTTGCCGAACGCGCCGGTGGCGTAGCCGAGCTGCTGCAGCGTGAGCGGCAAGGCGAGAGATCCAGGCGGGACGGGTGTTTGCCCCTCGCTGAAATCCCTGGCCTGGCGGTTGTCGCGGACGAAGGCATGGCCGGGATGAAGCCCGGTCATGAGGACGCATCGCGAAGGCGCGCAGACGTTGTTGCCCGAGTAATGGGCCGTCAAGCGCATGCCTTCGGCCGCCAGGCGATCGATGTTCGGCGTCCGGATCTTCTTCTGCCCGTAGCATCCCAGGTCGCCATAGCCGAGGTCGTCCGCCAGGATGAAAACGATGTTCGGCCAGCGCGCGCTCGGCTCCGAGGCCGGAAGCCCGGCGGCCAGGCACAGCAGCAAGATCGAAGGCAGGATCCCCCCTCGTCGAGCAAGAAAATCGCACATGAGCGAAGAGTATCAGGTCCCCGAGCGCCAGGAAAGGCTCTTGAGCCTGCATCGGAAAATGAAGATGTCGACGGCCGAGATGGCTTGTGTACAATCTCTCGATAGCTCGAGAGAGACGATTTATGAAACGCCTTGCCTTTCTTGCCTCGTTGGTGCTGCTCGGGGGCGTCAGCGGACCGGGCGCCGGGAGGCCCAACATTCTGATCCTGCTGGCCGACGATCTGGGCTATTCGGACATCGGCTGCTACGGCGGCGAGATCCGGACGCCCCATCTGGACGCGCTGGCGGCGAGCGGCCTGCGGTTCACGCAATTTTACAACACGGCTCGCTGCTGGCCCACGCGGGGGGCTCTGCTGACCGGCTACTACGCGCAGCAGATCCATCGCGATGCGCTGCCGGAGGCGGCGGGCGGCGGGGGGGGCGTGCGCCAGGCGTGGGCGCGCCTGCTGCCGGATTACCTCAGAGCGGCGGGCTACCGCAGCTACCACAGCGGCAAGTGGCACATCGATGGCAAGGTGCTCGAAGGCGGATTCGATCGCTCCCTGGACATGCGAAACCAGGGCAACTATTTCACGGCTGCGGGCAACTGGATCGACGACGCGCCCGTGAAAGCGCCCGCTGATGAGCACGGGTACTACGCCACCATCGCCACAGCCGATCATGCGATCCAATGCCTGAAGGACCATGCGGCCCATCATGCGGGGAAGCCGTTCTTTCACTATGTGGCATTCATCGCGCCTCACTTCCCGCTGCACGCATTGCCGGAGGACATCGCGCGGTATCGGGACAGGTATCTCAGCGGGTGGGAATCGATGCGCGAGGCGCGCCACGCCCGGCAGGTCGAGATGGGCATCGTCCAGACGCCTCTGTCGGCGCTCGAGCGGGACGTCGGCCCGCCCTACGCCTTTCCCGAGGCGATCGCGCGGCTCGGCCCGGGCGAGGTCAACCGGCCGCTGCCCTGGAGCGAGCTGACGGCCGAGCAGCGCCGGTTTCAGGCCGCCAAGATGGCCATCCACGCCGCCATGATCGATCGCATGGACCGGGAGATCGGGCGGATCGTCGCCCAGCTCAAGGCGATGGACGCTTACGAGAACACCCTCATATTTTTCGCCTCCGACAACGGCGCCAGCGCGGAGATCATGGTGCGCCACGGCGGCCACAACCCGGAGGCAGCGCCGGGGAGCGCGGCGACCTACCTCTGCCTGGGCCCCGGCTTCTCGAGCGCATGCAACACGCCTTTCCGCCGCCACAAGACCTGGGTGCACGAAGGCGGCATCAGCTCGCCGCTCATCGTGCATTGGCCGGCGGGCATCCGCGCGCGGAACCAGCTGCGCCGCACGCCCGCCCATGTCATCGACATCGCGCCCACCATCCTCGAGATCGCCGGGATCGAGAAGCCGGCGCAGTGGAACGGGGAGCCGATTCCCCCGGCGCCCGGCCAGAGCCTCCTGCCCGCCTTCGAGCACGACCGGGTCATCGCCCGCGAGAGCCTTTGGTGGCTGCACGAGGGCAACCGCGCCGTCCGGGTGGGCGACTGGAAGCTCGTGGCATCCAAAGGCGATCCCTGGGAGCTCTACGATCTGGCGGCCGACCGGGCCGAACAGCACAACCTCGCCCCGCAGATGCCGGATAAGGTTCAGGATCTGGAACGAGTCTGGCAGCGGCAGACGGACAGCTTCACCGAGCTTGCCAGGAAGACATTGGCCGACCAGCCGCAGCCGAAGAGAGCCACCCAGCCGAAACCGAAGAAAGCCAAGGACGGGACATGATTGCCAGGAAACCGATCTTCTGGAGCCGCGGCCGTGGCATTGCGCAAAGGCGGTTGCGGATCGGCTCGCGGGCTGCCGCCGCGATGGCCTGCGGCATCCTCGCGGCTGCGGCGGCAGCGCCGATCGACGCCGGATCCCGCAAACAGCTTTTCATGGATCGAAAGTGGATCGACCGATCCCAAGGCATCGTGCTGACCATGAATGGGCCGGCCAAGATGAACCAGCCGGTCCTGGCGAGCGACGTCGCTTGGGAGGGCGATCCGGGGGCAGCCGTGGCCGCCTATTCGTCCGTGATCAAGGACGGCGGCAAGATCCGGATCTGGGGGTCGGGCAAGCCTCTGCTCCCCGTGCGGCTCGAGCCTGGCGGGCCGGTGATCGCCCTGTTTGCGTATGCGGAATCGACCGATGGGATCCTGTTCGTGGCTCCCGATCCGAAGCTCGCCGCCCTGGAGGACAGCGGGGCCGAGATCGGCAAGCACGGCAGGATCGGCGGGGTGTCAGTCTGGATCGATCCGCAGGCGCCGCCGGCGCACCGCTACAAGAGCCAGGCGAAGTTCTATCCGCCCGGGGGCCGCCCCAGCGAGTTTCACATTTACAGCTCGCCTGACGGCTATCGCTGGACACTGTTTGCCGCGCCGAAGATCGACCAGATGGACACGCAGAGCATCCTGTTCTGGGATGAGCCCCAACAGCGATACGCCCTCTACACTCGGAAGAATCCGGAGGCCGGCACCGCCCGTCGGCACCGTGTCGTCCGGCGCCTGGACTCGGCCGATCTGCTGCGCTGGGAGCATGAGCAGTTCGTGATGGAAGCCGACGATGTGGATCGGGGGATCTACGCAACGCCGACCTCGCAGCCGCCGGTCGATTACTACGGCGCCACGATCTTCAAATACCCGGACGATTCGGCCGGGAGCGTCTACGTGATGCTGGCGCACGCATTCTGGCACTGGCAGCGGCGGCCGAAGGAGCAGCGCGCAGGCGGGTATGAAGACGTGAAGTTTTCTTACGAGGTGCTGGCGCCGGCGACGCTGGACGACCGGCTGTCCGTCAGCCGGGACGGCCTCCATTTCAGCCGCCTGGGCGATCGGCGGTCCTTCCTCCCGCTCGGGCTCTCCGGCACCTTTTCATCCAAGTGGGCATGGTCGCTGCCCCATCCGATCCGGATGGGGAACGAGATCTGGATCTATTACTTCGGGGATAACCGGGATCACGACGGGTTTGTGGATCCGGCGGCCACGCAGCGCCAGTGTGCTATCGATCGGGCGATCCTGCGGCTGGACGGGTTTGTTTCCGCGGATGCCGCTTACGAGGGCGGGGAGATCGTCACGCCGCTGCTCACGTTCGCCGGCGAGCGGCTCGAGCTCAACGCGGATCCTGGAGCGGGCGGGAGCATTCGGGTCGAGCTTCTGGACGAGCACGAGCGTCCGATTCCGGGCTACACGCGGGAGGATGCGGCGGCCCTCTGCGACAACTCGGTCTGTCTGCCGGTCGCGTGGAGGGCGACCGGCAGCGTGGCGCCCCTGGCCCGCCAGCCGATCCGGATTCGGTTCCTGATGCGCGACTGCAAGCTGTATGCGTTTCGGTTCGCCGGGCCGGGCGCAGCGCCGTGAGGGCAGCCGGCCGCCTCGCCGATCGCGGGATCGGGGCATATTGGGCCCTGATTGAGATTGCGGGCGGGCGGGAGAGATGTATGATGGACTCATGAAATTGGGCCGGTCGATGCTGCTCTGGGTGGGTTTGGTGGGCTTGGCGATTGGGGCGACGGGTTGTGGGGGGATCAACGCTTCGCATTCGATATCGCCGGCGAGCCTGCTCTTGCCCGGCCTGATCGAATCGGCGGCGCCCATGCCGTCTTCTATTTCGGCCGTGGTTCCCGTGTTGGGCGGTGAAACCCATGCGGGGGCGGGCTGACCGGCACCGGCTGCGCTCATGCGTTTCCCTCTCGCCCTGACGGCCAAGATGGCCGCCCATATCATCCGGCATCGGCTGCGCCGCACCTCCAGGTTTGCCCTTGTCCTGCAACTGGAGCCGCTGCACGCGTGCAACTTGACCTGCACCGGTTGCGGCCGGATCCGGGAATACTCGACCCGCCTCGAGGACCGGATGAGCCTCGAGGAGTGTCTCGCTTCGGCGGTCGAGTGCGACGCGCCGATGGTGTCCATCTGCGGGGGCGAGCCGCTGATCTATCCGCATCTGGAGGAGCTGGTGGCGGGGCTGCTGCGGCAGAGGCGGATCGTTTACATCTGCACCAATGGCGTGCTGATGCGGCGCAAGCTTCGGGAGTATCTGGCCGCCCTGCCGGAGGCGCGGCGGGAGGCGCATCTGGCGGATCTGCAGGCGAAGGATCTGATCACGGCTCGGGATGCGGACGAGGTGCGCCGGGGGCGGCCGGCCGGCCGGCCTGTCATTGCGCCCACCCGCTGGCTCTATTGGAATGTCCACGTGGATGGGCTCGAGCGCACCCATGATGCGATCGTGGAGAGGGAGGGTGTGTTCAAGGAGTGCGTGGCCGCCATCCGCATGGCCAAGGCGCTCGGATTCCAGGTCGCGACCAACACGACCGTCTACCAGCAGACGAACCCGGACGAGATCGAGGAGATGTTCGCGTTCTTCTCCGTGCTGGGGGTGGACGCGCACACCCTTTCCCCGGGCTACGATTACGACGCCGCCAAGGCGGACATGGTGCGCCGCCACGGGAAGCAGCCGGAGGACTTTTACCTGACGCGGGCATTGATTCGGGAGAAGCTGGCGCGGATTGAAGAGTGGGGGCGGAGGTTCGCGATTGTTGGGACGCCGGTCTACCAGGAGTTTCTGGCTGGGAAACGGGATCTGAGGTGTTCGGCGTGGGCGATCCCAACGCGCAATGTCTGCGGCTGGAAGGCGCCCTGCTACATGATCACCGACGCCCATTATCGATCCTACCGCGAGATGATCGAGCAGGTGGAGTGGAGCCGATACGGGGTGGTCGAGGGTGTCGTTCGGGACCCGCGATGCCAGAATTGCATGACGCATTGCGGATACGATCCGAGCGGGGCATTGGGGGTGGACGCCCGGCCGGGAGACACCTGGCGGAACCTCCGATACAATTTCGCCTTGCGGCCTAAGCCGGACCCGCGCGGGCTCCAGGTCGAGGCGTTCAACGGCAGGGGGAAGAGTGAAGATTCGGATTAGAGATTTGATGGAGAGCAGCGGGGTGGGGTTTGGCACGAGCGGGGCGCGCGGCCTGGTCAGCGCCATGACGGACCGGGTCTGCTATGCCTACACGCGGGGCTTCCTCCAGCACATAGCGGCTGGCCCGTCGCAGCCGCGGGAGATCGCGGTGGCGGGGGATTTGCGTTCGAGCACCGGACGGATCATGGAGGCCGTGTGGCGGGCGGCGGAGGACCAGGGCTATCGGGTGGTCCATTGCGGGCGAATACCGTCCCCGGCCGTCGCCCTGTTCGGCCTTGCGCACCAGATGCCATCGATCATGGTCACCGGAAGCCACATTCCCGACGATCGCAACGGCATCAAGTTCAACAAGGCCACGGGCGAGATCCTCAAGGACGACGAGATCGGCATCGCCGGGCAGGCGGTCGAGATCGACGAGAGCCTTTTCGATGCGGCGGGGGCATTCCGTCGGCCGATTGCCGCAACGCCACCGGAATCGCCCCAGGCCGCCGAGGAATACGTGGCGCGCTACCTCGAGTTCATCGACTCGAAGGCGCTGCAGCCGATGCGGATTGGGGTGTATCAGCACTCGGCGGTGGGGCGGGATCTTCTGATGCGGGTCCTGGAGGGGCTTGGGGCCGAGACCGTTGCGCTGGGGCGGTCGGAGACGTTCATGCCGGTGGACACCGAAGCGATTCGGCCTGAAGATGTCGAGCTGGCGCGCGGGTGGGCGCGGAGCACCCGGTTCGACGCCATTGTCTCGACCGATGGAGATAGCGACCGGCCGCTGGTGAGCGACGAGTGGGGCGGCTGGCTGCGGGGGGACGTACTGGGGATCCTGTGCGCGAAACAGCTCGGGGCGGATGTCGTGTGCACGCCGGTGAGCAGCAACACGGCGGCCGAGCGGTCGGCCTGGTTCCGGGAGGTCCGCCGCACGCGGATCGGGTCTCCGCACGTGATCGCCGAGATGATGCGGGCCAGCGCGGCCGGCGCGGCCTGCGTTGTGGGCTACGAGGCCAACGGCGGCTTCCTGCTCAACTCCGACCTCGAGCGCGATGGCCGTCGGCTGCGGGCGTTGCCGACGAGGGATGCGTTCCTGGGGATCCTTGGCGTTCTGTTGCTGGCCCGCGCGATGCGGTCGAGGATCTCGAGGATCCTGGACCTTTTGCCGGCGCGATTCACCGCCAGCAACCGGCTCAAGGATTTCCCGGTGGACCGAAGCGCGTGGATCCTGGGCTGTTTTGACAAGGGATCGGATCGGGCCGATGGGCAGGCGCTGGAGGAGGTGTTCGGCGAGTTGGCGGGGCGGGTTGCGAAGATCGATCGCACCGATGGCCTGCGGGTGACGTTCGCCACCGGCGAGATCATCCACCTGCGGCCTTCGGGCAACGCGCCCGAGTTCCGCTGCTACTCGGAGGCGGACACGGTGCGCCGCGCGGAGGCGCTCAATGCGGAGACACTCCGGATTGTGACTGCCCTGGCCCGCGAGGCGCACGGATAGGGACAATCGCTATTGCTTCGGGCCTCCGCCGGCGTAAGCTTGGCGATTATTATACTATGTCTATCCAACTGACCCGCCGGGTGTTCCTCGGGGCCACGGCGTCCGCCGTGGCCGCAACTCCATCCCTGATCCGCCGAGCGCAAGGCGCCGAGCCGATCCCGGGTTTCGATCAGACCCGGACGGATTACGATCGCACAAAGGCATGGAAGCCCTATAGCGACCGGAAGATCCGGGTCGGCCTGGTCGGTTATGGGGTGTGCAAGTTCTCGGCTGCATTCGAATTCCAGAACCATCCCAACGTCGAGGTTGTCGCGGTGAGCGATCTGTTTCCGGACCGCTGTGCGGCGCTGGCGGAGAGGGTCCGGTGCCCCAAGACCTATCCGTCGCTCGAGGAGATGGTCAAGGACGACAAGATCGAGGCGATCTTCGTGGCGACGGATGCACCGTCGCACGCGCGGCATTGCATCGAGGTGCTGAATCACGGCAAGCACGTCTGCACAGCGGTGCCGGCCTTCCGCGGGGACATCGGAGACGCGGAGCGGCTGCTGGAGTGCGTGAGGAGGAACCGGGGCCTGGTCTACGCGATGTTCGAGACGTCCGTTTTCCATGACGACCTGTATGCGATGGAGAAGCTGTATGCGGCGGACGTCTTCGGCCACATTGTCTATTCGGAAGGGGAGTATTGCCACCCGCACTCGCTGGGGGCGCCCTCGCTGGATTCGTATCAGGACTGGCGGAAGAAGGGCTGCCCGATGTGGTATCCAACCCACGCGACGGCCTATTACGTCGGCGTCACCCACAAGAGCTTCGTGCAGGTGAGCTGCCACGGAACACCCTTGTTCGATCCGGGCAAGCGCCAGCCCAATGCGATCGGCAACGTGTTCAATTCCGAGGTCGGGCTGTTCCGGACGAGCGAGGGGGGGCTTTGCCGGATCATCATCTGCGGCTCGCAAGGCGAGTATCTCGAGGCGGGGCGGCTTCGGGGAGAGTTCGCGGGGTACGATTGGCACAACGGGCGCGCGGACGGTTTCGTCGGGGACGCGGCGGGGAGGCAGCGGATGACGGAGGCGGCGGCCAAGGGGCTGGAAACCAAGAAATACGCTTTGCCGCCGGGGGTGGCGCCGGGCAGCCACGGCGGGTCCCATGGATATCTGGCGGACGATTTCATCGACGCGATACTTCGAGGCCGGAAGCCGGCGGTGGATGTGATTGACGCGCTGAACATGACCGTGCCCGGCTACTACGCGCATCTGTCGGCCACTCGGGACGGGGAGACCCTCAAGATCCCGCAATACTCGATTTAGCCGCCGAGCAGGAACCGGAGCGCCCGCTTCAAGGCCGGCAGCGACACTCGCGGCGGGGGATACCTCCATCGGGGATCGAACGCAAACGGGCGGCGCAGCACCGAGCGCCAGTGGGTGAAGCAGTCGAAGCTCGCCCGGCCGTGATAGGCGCCGATGCCGCTGTCGCCGAGCCCGCCGAATGGGAGGTCTTTCCCCAGGATGTGTGAGATGGTGTCGTTGATGCAGGCGCCGCCGGAGCGGATCGAGGCGAGCACGCGCTCCTGGATCGCGCGGTCCTTGCTGAAGAGATAGAATGCCAGGGGTGTGGGCCGGTCGCGCAGCAGCCGGAACACATCGTCGAGCGTGTCGAAATCGAGAACGGGGAGGATGGGGCCGAAGATCTCCTCTTGCATCACGGGATCGTCGGGGGAGACGTCGGTGAGAAGGGTGGGGGCGATAAACAGGTCGCTTTCGTCCTGCTGGCCTCCGTGGGCGATCCGGCCGCGGTCCAGGTAGCCGGCGAGCCGGCGGAAGTGCCTTACGTTGACGATGCGTCCGAAGTCGGGGCTGTGCCGGGGATCGTCGCCGTAGAAGTCGCGGAGCGCCTGTTTCATGGTTTCGACCAGCGCGGTGCGGGCGCAGCGGTCGACAAGGACGAAGTCGGGGGCGACGCAGGTCTGGCCCGCGTTCATGAATTTGCCCCAGACAATCCGGCGCGCCGCGGTGTCCAAGGGAGCGTCGGCGCAGACGATGCAAGGGCATTTGCCGCCGAGCTCGAGCGTAACGGGGGTGAGGTGCTGGGCGGCGGCGGCCATCACGATGCGGCCCACCCGGGTGCTGCCGGTGAAGAAGATGGAATCGAACTTCTCTCGCAGGAGCGCCTCGCTTGTCTCCTGGCCGCCGAGCACGGCGGCGACATAATCCTCGGGGAACGTGGCGGCCAGGAGCCGCGCGATGAGATCGGCGGTGCGGGGGGCGAATTCGGAGGGCTTGACGATGGCGCAATTGCCGGCAGCAATGGCGCCGGCGAGCGGAGCGATCGCGAGCTGGAGCGGGTAATTCCACGGGCCGATGACCAGCGCGACACCATAGGGCTCGGGCTGGAGAGAGGCGCGCGCGGGCCATGCCGCCAGCGGGATGCGCCGCCGCTGCGGCGCCATCCAGGCGGGCAAGCGGCGTGTGGCGTGCCGGATCTCGCTCAGCAGGAAACCGATCTCCGTCGCGTAGGACTCAGCCGCCGACTTGCGGAGGTCGGCTTGAAGCGCCGCGAGGCATTCGGGCTCGCGGGCGGCCAGGGCCTGATGGAGCCTGTCGAGCTGCTCGAGGCGGAACGCGAGCGGGCGCGTCGCCCCGGACAGGAAGAAAGCGCGCTGGCGCTCGACGGCGGCGGAGAAATCCATGATCCTGGTCCAGCGTTGCCGCCGCGAGCGCGCTGGTCAGGCGCCTTTGCGGGCGGCTTTCCAATCCTTGAGCACTGCGAAGAAGGCCACGGCCTTCTCGTCCTGCGGATTGATCAGGAGGCGCTGCTTCATGCGGAGGGATTCGATCTCCGTCACGTCCTCCTGCTCGGCGACGTAGTAGATGGGTTTGCCGCGCTCGCCGTAAATGGCATACGAATACCAATTCATGACGAACGGCTCGCCGCTTTTGCGGTAGTTCCAGGTCTGCCCGTGGAACACCTCGCGGCCGGCGAGCTTCTGCTTGAGGCCGGACACTATGGTCCGGTCCGTGTGCTTGCCCTGCAGGATCCGGGGAGTTTTGTTGGCGATTTCATCCCGGCCGTAACCCGTCATCTTGGTCCATGCGCGGTTCACGTACAGGATCCGGGGGCCCGAGGGCGGCTCGAGGTTCACGTCGGTGACCATGATGCCGCGCCGCAGGTTTTCGAGAACGATCAGCCAGTCGAATTTCAATTGCATGATGAACGGTATGGGGAGTCAGCCAACGCCGGGTTTTGCCGGGCTCTCAAGGATTCATTGCTTCATCCAACCGGGATACTCTCCGTCGCGGCGGGAGGAAATGCAACCGGTTATTGCGGGATGAGGCGATCGGCCTCACTTCAGCTCGGGGCCTGGCTCGGTATGAGCCCGGTCTTGCGGGCGTATTGGAAGATGCCGCCGGCTTCGACGACGGGCCTTACGTCCCCCAAGGGTTTGAGGAGGTAGACTTTGCCGGAGCTTTCGACCTCGAGGGTGGAGGCATTGAGATCGACGCGGACGCGGTCCCCGGTCCGGAGGATTTCGCAGAGGCGGTCCACGCACTCGACAGGGTAAATCTCGCCGGTGGCGACGGAGTTGCGGAAGAAGATCCGCGCGAAGCTCTGGGCGATGACGACGCGGCACTGGGCGGAGCCCAGGGCGATCGGGGCATGCTCGCGGGAGCTGCCGCAGCCGAAATTCCGTCCGGCGACGACGACGGGATAGGCGGTATCGAGCTGGCCGGGCAGGACGAACCGCACGGGGTAGGAGGATTCCGGGAGGCCGCACAGGGCGAAACCGCCCAGCTTCTCATACTCGTCCGGGATGGTCGGCACCAGATTGAGGTGCTGGGCCGGAATGATCTGGTCGGTGTCGATATTGTCGCCCACCACATACGCAGGACCTGAGATGGCAGATTCCATAGCCTGAGTGTGGCCGGAGGGAGTGGATTTCGCAATGGGAATCGCGTCCGGCTATGGGGTCCAGCGCCGGACCCAGCCGCGGGCGGGCACGGGCACGGCGGAGCCGTTGAGCCGGGCCTGGACGGGCTCGTCGCGGAAGTTCTCGACGACCCAGCTGCCGTCGCTGAAGAGATAGAGGCCCACCCAGGGAGGGGCACGGAAACGGCATTTCCAGGGGGCCAGAAGGGTCTGCCGGATCGGATCCAGGTCAGACTCGGCCAGGTCAAGCAGCTGTTTGGGATCGCCCTGGACCGGCAGGATTTGAACCTGGGGGGAGCGGGCTGGCATGTCGCCGGCGAGCCGCGCGGCGAGCCCATCGGTCACGAGCACCGGTTTGCCGGCGGCCAGGAACACCTTCAGTCGGGAAACGAAGGCGGGATCCTTCAGTGCATGGAGAGAGAAGAAGGCCGCCGGTGCATCGGTCGGGAACTCATGGCAGGGGACGAGGGGGATGCCGAGCATGCCGACAAAATCAAAGACGCGGGACTCATTTTCGGGGTGGCTGTTGGCGGGTTTGAATGCGGCGATGCCGACGGGCGTGCGTGCGCGGACCTCGCGCGCGGTCTCGAGCAGCTCCTCGAGGCAGGTGCGGAGGGCCAGGATGTTGGCGGGCCCGGTATCGCGCTGGAGACCGCCATAGCAGAAGAGGAGGGACTCGTGTGCGCCGGCGAGGACGGTCTGGCGCGCCTGCTCGATATAGGTGTGCTCGGTGGTGCCCAGCCAGTCGTACCAGCCGCCGCCGCATTTAGGGCCGCCAATGCCGCCCAGCCAGCGCATGATGAAATAGGCTTCGTAAGGGACAGTCCCGCCCCAGCGCGAGTCGCGATAATCGCGGGTCTCGGTGCCAACCCAGATGCGGTCGAAGTCGAGAGTCTGCTGGGTCACCTCGTAGCCGCGTTCGTGAAAGCGATCGTACCACTGAGGGTACTTGATGATGAGAGAGACGCGTGGATTGGCCTGGCGGGCGGGGATCAGGACGCATTCTCGGGAGAGGCGGGCCATGAGCTCGCAGCGGTAATCCTCCCAGGCATCGCCGGCGACCGGGCCGGAGCGGTCGCCGATTCGGACCTGTCGCGCCTGGCGGGCGGCATCGCATTCGGGGCAGGCGCAATCCGTGAACCAGAAATCGTCGATCATGATCTGGTCGAACAGGCTGGCAGCGTAGGCGAAGATCGCGCGGACTTTCTGCTGGGTGGGGATGTCGGTGTAGCAGGAGATCGTGTTGCGCCAGCCTGTGGAGGACTTGCCGACCCGAGTCGGCGTGACGCATCCGGAGACCTGGAAGCCCAGGGCGCGGAACTGGTCGCGCGCGGCGGCGAGGGTGTCGCGTTCGGCCTGGTACCCGTCGCGGAACGTCTCGATGAAGACGTGGGTGACGGCGGTTTTCCGGCACCAGTCGACGGCTTTATCCCGGCCTTCGGCGGAGCTGAGGTGATTGCGCACATCCTGGGCTGTGAACAGCGTGGCGAACCGATGGACATCGGCGAACCGCCGCGCCAGGGCTTCGGCCGGGGGGGGAGCGTCGGCGGCCGGGAGGACGCCGGGCAGGACGCCCAGGGCGGCCACGATCGCCGGCAGGATCATTCGCGAAAATGGAAAAAAGCCGCTGGCCAAGAATTGCATGGGCGCAGTAAAAACGAGTCTGGGCACGAAGTAAACCATGAACACGACGAGGAACCGGCGACAGAATCCGATCGTGGATTGGGCGGTGGCCGAGGGGTTGCTGGGCGGGATCGTGCTGGCGCTCGCAGCGGGATCCTGCGCGCGAGCGGCCGATCCGATCCCGGCGGTTTCGGAATACTCCGGCATGTGCGATGCGTCGGCGGCCGTGGGTCTGGGGAGAGGATTGTTCGCGGTCGCCAATGACGAGGACAACATCCTGCGCATCTACGATGGAGGGAGGGCGGGGCATCCCGTGTGGCAGAGCGATTTCACCGCGTTTCTTCGGGCCAGCCCGGATTCAACCGAGAGCGATCTGGAGGCGGCAGCGAGGATCGGGGATCGCATTTATTGGATGACCTCGCACGGGCGAAACAAGAAGGGCAAGGAGCGCGCCAGCCGCCATCGTTTTTTTGCGACGGAGATTGTTCCGGCGGGGGGTGGCTTCGAGCTGCAGGCGGCGGGGCAGCCTTACGACCGGCTGCTGATCGACCTGATTTCGGCGCCGGCGCTGGGCCGGTTTCGCCTGGGCGCGGCATCGACGCGCGCGCCCAAGAGCCCGGGGGCGTTGAACATCGAGGGGATGGCCGCTGACGAGCAGGGCCGGATGTGGATCGGATTCCGCAATCCAATTCCCGAAGGCCGCGCTTTGCTGGTGCGGCTGCAAAATCCGTCGGAGATGATCGCGGGACAGGGGGCGAGCATCGGCGAGGCTGTCCTGCTGGATCTGGGCGGATTGGGGATTCGTGAGCTGGCGCGGTCGGGCGGGTATTACTGGATTATCGCTGGGCCCTACGATGAGAAGAAGCGATTCGCGCTGTATCGGTGGGCTGGGGATGGTGCGCCGCCGGTGCCGATCCCTGGCATCCTGCCGGCCGGGCTCAATCCGGAAGCCCTGGCGGCGCATCCGGACAGGCCGGCCGGTGTGCTGCAGGTGTTCAGCGACGATGGCGGCGTCGAGTTCAACGGTGTGGCGTGCAAGGACCTGCCGGATCCGTGGCAGCGGCGGTTTCGAAGCGGCTGGATCGTCCTGCCGGATCGATGACTGGCCGGCGGGCGGCCGGTTGCGGGCCAGGGCGGCTCGCGTGAGATATGCTATGAAAACAAACGAATTGTGGTGTGCGGAAAGAGCGTGTGGCGGGGCGAAATGGGCCGGTCTCTGGGCGATGGCGATGGGTGCGGGCTTGTGGCTGGCGGCGCTGGAAAGCGCGGAGGGCGCGCTCGAGGACCTCGCGCGCCCCCTCGAGGGGCGGAGCCGGCGGGCGACGTCCACGTTTCGCCAGGGGCCCGATGGGCGGTATGATCCGCGGGCGGAACCCAAAGGGGACCACCAGGAAAGGAGCAACAGCGACAACTTCCGCGTGGCGCCCGGCATGACCAATGTCTTGCTGGAAGCGGCGGGGCCGGGTGCGATCACGCATATCTGGATGACGTTCTTGGGTCCGGAACCGCATTCGTGGGCAACGAACGGGTCGGCCAGCCACCAGGACATGCTCTTGCGGATCTATTGGGACGGGCGGGCCCGCCCGGGTGTCGAGGCGCCCGTGGGCGATTTCTTCGCCAACTGCTTCGGCCGGCGCAGCGAGGTCATCAGCACCCCGGTGGCGGTCGAGGACGCCGATTCCTACAACTGCTTTTGGCGGATGCCATTCCGGAAATCGGCCAGGATCGAGATCGTCAACCAGGGGGACAAGCCGATCAGCCTTTTGTACTACAACGTCGATTGGGTGCAGCTGGACGATCTGGCGGCGGACACGCCCTATTTCCACGCCCAGTACCGGCAGGAATACCCGGCGCAAGCCGGACGGGATTACGTGGTGCTGGAGACCCGGGGCAAGGGCCATTATGTGGGGACGGTGCTTGCCGTGCGGACACGGAGCCCGTCCTGGTTCGGCGAGGGGGATGAGAAGATCTACATCGACGGCGAGCCGAAGCCATCGATATGGGGGACGGGGACGGAGGATTATTTTTTATCGGCCTGGGGGCTGAAGCGGACGAGCACGCCGATGTTCGGGGTGCCGTATTTCGACCAGTGGGGGATCGTGGGCGGCCACACCAGCGCCTATCGATGGCATCTCGAGGATCCGATCGTTTTCCAGACGGGGATCAAGGTCACGTTCGAGCACTTCGGGTGGATCGCGCCGGACGAAAACCCGGATTACCGGAGCACCAGCTGGAACGAGCGCGAGGACGACTATGCGAGCGTGGCGTTCTGGTATCAGACGGGCGAGCCGACCGAGACCAGCCGCGCGCCCTCGGGGCCGGAGCGCCGGCTGCCCTCGCTCGAGCGAGCGGTTGCGTGGGCTGGGGATTTTATCGATGAATCGCACCACGGGAGCGGCCGCGCGGTCCGGCAGCGGCTGGGCTTCTTCGAACGGCCGCAGCTCCTGTATCAGCCCGGGCAGGCCGATGGAGCATGGATCGAGATCCCGTTCGAGGTCTCTCGAAAGGAGCCGCTGCGGTTGTTGCTCCGCGTCGCCCGATCCTACGATTTCGGGAAGTACCAGGCGTTTCTGGATGGGGTGAAGGTCGGGCCGGTGCTGGATTTCTATTCGGCGGAGACGGTGGATGCGGAGGAGCACCTGCTGGATTTCTGGCCCGAGCCGGGGCGCCATGTGATGCGTCTCGAATGCGCCGGAAGGAATCCGCTGTCTCAGGGCGACGGGTGCGGGATCGAGTCCGTGCGGCTGCGCGAGCGGCGCCCGCGCGTGGCGGAGTTCGGCCATGATCGGGACAAGGATTGGCGTCAGGAACCGCGGCTGTACCGGTAGGGCGGCGGTTGATGGCGGATCAGAATGGGCAACAAGGTTGACGGGCTGGGAAGTTGAACTGAGCTATGAAGAGAATGAATCGACGTCGGTTTATCGCGATGGGCGCCGGATCGGGCGCGGCGGCGCTGGTGGCGGGCGGTGGCTGGGCGAGCGCGCGGGGCGCGGCCGGCCCGGGGGCCGCCGGCAGCCGGATCCAGCACTCGATCGTTCATTGGTGCTTTGGCGAGAACGGGGAGAAATGGGACATTGAGCGGATGTGCCGGGTGGCGCGGCAGCTGGGCTGCCGAAGCATCGAGCTCATCCCCTATGCCTGCTATCCGGTGCTCAAGCGGTTCGGGCTGGTGTGCGCCATCACGCAGATCGACATGGGATCGGATCCGCCGTTCGTGAAGGGATTCAACGATCCGCACCACTGGCCGCGGGTGATGAAGGCGACGCGGGACGCCATCGATCTGGCGGCGGCCAACGGCTCTCCCAGCGTGATCTGCTTCACGGGGTTTGGCGCCAGGGATCCTGAAAACCCGGACAGCCCGCGGGTCTCGAAAGAGGAGGGGGCGCGCAACTGCGTGGCGGGCCTCAAGCAGGTGGTGGGCTACGCGGAGCAGAAGAAAGTGACCCTCTGCCTGGAGATCTTGAACTCGCGGGCGACCGATCACCCGATGAAAGGCCACGCCGGCTACCAGGGCGACCACGCGGATTACTGCATCGAGATCATCCGCCAGGTCGGATCTCCCCGGCTCAAGCTGCTGTTCGACATCTATCACGTGCAGGTGATGGATGGGGATGTGATCCGCCGGATCCGGGAGTATCGGGACCTGATCGGGCATGTCCACACGGCGGGGAATCCGGGCCGGAACGAGCTCGATGACCGGCAGGAGATCCATTTTCCGCCGATCATGCGCGCGCTGGTCGATGCGGGGTATCGGGGGTATGTTGGCCACGAGTTCATTCCGACCGGCGACCCCTACCAGGGCCTTCGCAAGGCGATCCGGACGTGTGATGTCTGAGGGAACAGACGGCGCGGGCGCAAGGCCGAAGACCTATCGTTTGGCCTTGCGTCCGCAGGGAGCGACCCTGGCGCTGGCGGCGGGCATGCCCTTGCAGGACGTGCTTTTCGAGCACGGGGTTGAGTTCCCGTGCGGCGGGAAGGGGGTTTGCCGGGGATGCCGCGTGCGCGTCATCGAGGGGCGCTTGCCGGAGTCAGCGGAGGATCAGAGGCTGTTGACGCGGGCCGATCTCGATGCGGGGTGGCGTCTGGCCTGCCGGGCGCGGATCGAGTCGGATCTGACCCTCGAGCTGGCGCAGTGGGAGGCCGCGATACTCTCCGATCATGGAGCGATCCGGTTCCGGCCGCGGGAGGGTTGGGGTGTGGCCATCGATTTGGGGACCACGACGATGGTGGCCCAACTGCTCGATCTCCAGACCGCCGAGACCTTGGCGGTGCGGGCCGCCCTGAACCCGCAGGCGCAGCAGGGCGCCGATGTCATGAGCCGAGTGCAGCATGGCCTGACGCGCGAGGGCCGGGCGCAGCTGACCGAGATGGTTCGGGGGCGGCTGGGCCAGATGATTGCCAAGATGGCGAAGGACAGTGGGGGCGGCCATCGGCTCACGGAGGTTGTCATCGTGGGGAACACCGTGATGCATCACTTGTTCGGCGGGCTGCCGGTGGATGCGCTGGCCAGGTATCCATTCGAGAGCGACCGGCTGGAGCTGCTCCGGTTCGAGAGCCGCGAGCTGGGGTGGGATCTGGCGTCGAATGCGGCGGTGGATTTCCTGCCTTGCCTGGGCGGATTTGTGGGGAGCGACATATTGGCGGGCATACTGGCCACGGGTCTGGACGAGGGTGACCAAGCGCGGGTGCTGGTGGATCTGGGGACCAACGGGGAGATCGTGGTGGGCGACGGTTCGGGGCTCTTGTGCGCCTCGACCGCTGCCGGGCCCGCCTTCGAGGGGGCGCGGATCGCGATGGGCATGCGGGCTGCCACCGGCGCGATCGCGGAGGTGAAGGCCGATGGGGGGCGGTTGGCCGCCCGAGTCCTGGGCGGGGGGGCGGCGCGGGGGATATGCGGCAGCGGGCTGGTGGACGCCGCGGCGGCCGGGCTGGAGCTGGGCTGGATCCAGCCTTCGGGCCGGCTGGCGGGCGGGCGCACCGAGATGCCCATCCTGGCGCCGGTCAAGCTGACCCAGGGCGACCTGCGCGAGCTGCAGCTGGCCAAAGGGGCCATCGCTGCCGGGCTCCGGCTGCTCCTGGCACAGCGTCGGATCAGCCCCGCCCGGATCCGGCAGGTCCATCTGGCCGGCGCATTCGGCAACTACATCAGCCGCCGCAGCGCCCGGCGAATCGGCTTGCTGGATTTCCCCCTCGAGCAGATGACGCCTGCGGGCAACACGGCTCTGCACGGGGCCAAGATCGCACTGTTCGCAGCCCGGGAGGACCGGGAGTTCCCGGCTCTGCGCCGGCGGATCCGGCACGTTCGGCTCAGTGCGGATCCGGCCTTCGAGGAGCAATATGTCGAGTGCATGGCCTTTCCGTGATGGCAGCGGCAACCGAGGGCTGATTCCATGGCTGATCGAGAGGATCCAAGTGTGACTGCGGTTCGGCCGCATCGGGGCGAGATGCTTTTGGTCTTCGCGATGCTGGGGCTGGTGATGTGCTTTCCGTTCGGGGTGGCGGCCTGGGTGATGGCGAGCGGGGACCTGCGGAAGATGCGCCGGGGCTGGATGGATCCCGGCGGGGAAGGGATGACGCGGGCGGCTCGCAAGTGCGGCATTGCGGGCACGCTGCTATTCCTGTTATTGGCGGTGGCGGGTTGCGTGCTGGCGTGGGCGATTCGCGAACAGCGTTTGACAATTCCAGGGGAGTGACGTGAGATATTGAGTGTGCAGTTGCGCGGCAACGAGCGGCGAACGCGCCTGTGTTCATTATGAACGAGAATCCGAACCGAATTCCGCGGCGTGAGTTTCTCGGGGAGAAGCTGGGGCTGGGGGGTCTGGCGGCATGGGCCGGCGGGCGGGTCGCGGCGGCCCAAGGCGGGGGTGCATCGCCCCGGCCGGGCCGCGTTCTGGGGCCGGAGTTCCAGTACAACATCGGCAGCGCGTCGAGGACCGATCCGCGGCAGGTTATATACGAAGAGACCGCACGGCATCCAGCGGGTCTGAAGGAGCCGCGGCGGATCGCCGTCGATGGCCAGGACCGGCTGCATGTCGTTGGGGACCGGCACTGGGTGGTGCTCGACCGCGGGGGGCGCGAGATCAGCCGCCACGAGCTGGCCGATTCGCCTCGATGCGTGGCGGCGGCCGGGGACGGAACGATCGGCATCGGGTATCGGGACCGGATCGAGATGTTGGACGGGGCGGGCCGGTCGCAGAGCGGGTGGGAAGGCCTGGGCGACCGCGCGGTGCTGACCTCGATCGCGCTGACGGACGAGGATGTCCTGGCGGCGGATGCGGGCAACCGGTTGATCTGGCGGTTTGATCGCGCCGGCAAGCTGCGGGGTCAGATCGGAAAGAAGGATCCGGCCCGCGGGGTGCCGGGCTTCGTGATTCCGAGCCCCTACTTTGACATTGCGGTGACGCACGATGGAATCATCTGGGCCGCCAATCCGGGCCAGCACCGGGTCGAGGCCTACACGATCGAAGGCGGGTTCGAGCTGGGGTGGGGCGAGTATTCCTCGGGCGTCGAAGGGTTTTGCGGGTGCTGCAATCCGATCAATTTCGCCCTGTTGCCGGACGGAAGTTTCGTGACCTGCGAAAAGGGACTGGTCCGGGTGAAGGTCTACTCGGCCCGCGGGAAGTTCCAGGGTGTGGTGGCCGGCCCGGAGGCGTTTCCGGGCTATCGGGACGCGGCGGCGAACCCGGTCGGGCTAGATGTTGCCTGCGATTCGGGGGGCCGGGTGCTGGTGGTGGATCCGCTGGCGGCGGAGGTTCGGGTTTTCACGCGCAAGTCCAATGGCTGACCCACGACAATTTTATCGGGTGGCTGGCGCGGGGCCGCAGCCGGCCTCGCGGCGGGAGTTTGTGCGCGCGGGCGCGCGGGTGGCGATGGCGGGCGGACTGCTGGGGCTGGGAGCGGTCCTGGGAACCCGATCCGGCTGGGCGCCGCAGGGGCATGGCTGCGCGGCGGGCGGTCTTTGCGGGAGATGCAAGCAGCTGGACGAATGCGGGCTTCCGGCGGCAGAAGCGGCGCGGCGGGATCGGAGGTGAAGCATGGCGGAGACACTGTTCCAGGCCACTCGGCGCCAGTTTCTGAAAGGCGGATTCCGCGGGGCGATCTTGTTCTTGATGGGGGCGGCGGCGAGCCTGGTGGCGTGGCGGAGCCGGGCGGACAAGCTGGTCTGGCAGCTGGATCCGTACCAGTGCATCATGTGCACCCATTGCGCGACGGACTGCGTGCTGGAGCCGTCGGCGGTCAAGTGCGTGCAGATGCATCCGATGTGCGGCTACTGCAAGCTGTGCACGGGGTATTTCGAGCCGGAGCCCAACCGGCTGAACACGGGGGCCGAGAACCAGCTCTGCCCGACAGGGGCCATCCTGCGCAAGCAGCTCGAGGATCCCTATTACGAATACACGATCGACGAGGAGCTGTGCATCGGGTGTGCCAAATGCGTCAAAGGATGCGTGCTGTTCGGGAACGGCTCGTTCTTTCTCCAGGTGCGGCATGACCGGTGCGTCAACTGCAACGACTGCGCCATCGCCCGCGTTTGTCCGGCCGACGCGTTCCGGCGGGTGCCTGCGGGCCAGCCGTATCTGCTGAAGGACCGCGATCGTCACGGCTGAACCAGAGGACCTTTTCGGGGATGATTTTATTGAGAACATCGGCGCGCCTGCAAGGGGCGGCGGAGGGATCGGGCGCCTGCAAGGCGGGCGGGAGCTGGCCGTGGCGATGGAGAGGGTGGCGTGGGTGGAGCCTGGTGTTGTGGGTTGGGCTGGCGCTGGCCATGGGCTGCGGGGCGATGGGAGCGGAGCGCTTTCCTCCGCCCGAGTTCGAGAGCGGTTACACGTTCCCGGCCACGACTGAACCCGGCCCGCGGGCGGGGTGGATGGAAGGGATCGACCTGGGGTTGTTCATCCTGGCGCTGGCGGCTTCGGTGTATGTGGTTTACTGGAGGCGGTCGCGGGCGTGGATCCTGGGGCTGGCGCTTGTCTCGCTGGCCTACTTCGGGTTTTACCGGAAGGGCTGCATCTGCGCGGTCGGGTCCATTCAAAATGTGGCGCTGGCCTTGGGGGATCCATCGTATGCGCTCCCGTGGACGGTGCTGGGCTTCTTCCTGTTGCCGCTGCTGTTGGCGCTGGTATGCGGGCGGACGTTCTGTGCGGGGGTTTGCCCGCTGGGGGCGATTCAGGACGTGGTGCTGGTGCGCCCGCTGCGGGTGAAGCCGTGGCTGGAGAAAGCGCTGGGGACGCTGCCGTTCGTCTACCTGGGCGCGGCGGTTCTGTTCGCAGCCACGGGGAGCGCGTTCGTGATCTGCGAGTACGATCCGTTCGTCTCTTTTTTCCGGCGGAGCGGCACATGGGACAAGCTGGCGTTGGGCGCGATTTTTCTGGCGGCGGGGATATGGCTGGGGCGGCCCTACTGCAGGTTTCTCTGCCCCTATGGCGCCCTGCTGCGCGTGGCTTCATTTTTCTCGCGATGGAAAGTGACCCTGACGCCGCAGGACTGCAACCAATGCCGGATCTGCGAGGTGGCATGCCCGTTTGGGGCGATCGAGCCGCCGACGGCCGAGGCAGGGCCGGGTGCAGCCGCGGGCGGGGGACGGGGCCGGGTGGCGGCATGGGTTGGCGTGGCGCTGTTGCTGGTCTTGGCGGGGGCATGGCTGGGGTGGCAATCGAGCGGAGCCCTCTCGCGCGTTCATCGGATCGTGCGGCTGGCGGAGACGGTGATCATGCAGGAGACGGGCCTGGCGCCGGTGGACACCGAGCCGGCGGTTGTGATGCCGCCGACGGGGGTGGTGCTGCGCAACGAAGACACCCCGGTTCTGGCGTTGCGGGCGTTTCGGCAGGGCGGCCGGCCTGCCGCCGAGCTGGTGGCCGAGGCGATGCGCATCCAATCGAAGTTCCGGATCGGCGGCCTGGTGGTGGGCGGGCTGGTGGGGTTGGTGTTCGGGGTGCAGCTGATCGCGCTGGCCTGGCCGCCGGCGCCGCGTCCCGCCTACGATCCGGATCCGGCGGGGTGTGTGGCCTGCGGCCGCTGCTACACGTATTGCCCGAAGGAGATGGTGCGTGTGATGCGGATTCAACGGAAAGGAACCGCCCCGAAGGCGCCCGGCTAGGAAACGGATGGATCGGACCGATCCGAACCGATCGATCACCTTAGGGTCTGTGCAAAAATTAATTCCGATTTTGCTGGAGGGGATTGGGCGGGCTGGCAAGGCGCGACGAGCGAGCATACCCGCGCGGTCTGTGAGCGAGGAGCAACACAGCCAGCGCGCCCAAGGCCCCCAGCCCGCAGGGGCGGGGCGGCGCCGGGCCATCGGCTTCGTGGCTCGGTCGGTCGAGTATCGCAGGGGATACACTCCCTCCCTTGCGCCTCGCATCGGGCCCGGCGGCGCTCCCGCCAAAACCGGAAGTAATTTTTGCACAGACCCTTAGCAGCCAACCATTGTCCATGACGATCCCCCCCAAGATCCAATCGACGGCGTCCAAGCCGGATGAGCCAGGACGAGATGCGGCGCGCCGGACGGCCTGGGTGTCGGGCGTGGTGTGCGCCGTGGTGGCGGTGCTGCTGGTGGCCAACTATTTCCAGGGTCGCGCGGTGGATCCGCTGACCTCGGCCGAGCTGGCGGAGCTGAAAGGCGCGCTGGCCCAGAAGCCGTTGGACGACGGGCTGAAGCAGCAGATCCGGGCGCTCGACCTGCGCTTGCGCCGCGCCTATGTGCGGCATGCGGAACGGGGCTCCGAGGGTGGCTGGCTGCTGCTCGGCGCAGCGGCGGTCTTCATGGTATCGATCAAATCGGTCCTGTATCGGAAGCGGATGCCGCGGCTGGCTGCGATTGTGCTGACGCCGGAGGGCGAGCGGCGGCGGGCTGCCCGGGCCCGGTGGGCTGTCGCATGCGCCGGCGGCGCGGTGGGGCTGGGCGGGCTCTGGCTCGCGGTCGAGTCCGGGGCGCGTTTGAGCGCCGAGGGGCTCGCCGCGGCGGCGGCTCAGGAATCCGAATCGGTTCCAGCGGCCGAGGCAGCGCCGCCCACACCGGCCACGCCGTATCCGACCGAGGAGGAATGGAGCCAGAACTGGCCTCGTTTCCGAGGGCCGGCGGGGGCGGGCGTGTCGGCGTACACGAA
Organism: Verrucomicrobiota bacterium; assembly: GCA_022711435.1. GTDB lineage: Bacteria > Verrucomicrobiota > Verrucomicrobiia > Limisphaerales > UBA1319 > JAGMXM01. The sequence goes on along the minus strand of JAKLFB010000006.1, from coordinate 132,064 downwards.
TGTCCTGTCGGCGTGGAACGGCGAGACGGGCGAGAACATCGTGTGGAAGACGGCGGTGGATGTTTTGGGCCCGAATTCGCCGGTGGTGTGGGGCGACCGGCTGTTCATCACGGGGGGCAACTCCCAGCGGCAGGAGGTGCTCTGCTACGACGCCAGGGACGGCAAGCTGCTCTGGCAAAAGGCCGCCACCAACATCGTCCGATCCAGCACCGAGACGCCCAATGTGGCCGAGGAAGACGGCGGCTATGCGATCGCGACGGCGGCGACGGACGGGCGGCGGGTGTACGCGATCTTCGCCAATGGCGATCTGGTGGGGTTCGATTATGCGGGCCGGCAGGCATGGGCCACCAACCTGGGCCTGCCTGACAACAGCTATGGGCACTCCTCCTCGCTCGAGATGTTCCAGGACCGGCTGCTGGTTCTGCTCGATCAGGGAGAACCCAAAGACCAGAAATCGCGCCTGCGGGCGTTCGATTCGGCGACCGGCGTCATGGCGTGGCAGACCGAGCCGCGGCCGGTGCCCAACTCGTGGGCCAGCCCGATCTGCATCCGGACCGCACAGGGGCCGCAGGTCATCGCCTGCGGCAATCCGTGGCTGATGGCCTACCAGGCGAGCGATGGGAAGGAGCTGTGGCGGGCGAAGGTGCTCTATGGCGAGGTGACGCCCTCGCCAATCCATGCGGGGGGGTTGGTGCTGGCGGCGATGGAGAGCGAGGCGCTATCGGCCGTCCGCGCGGACGGGTCGGGGGACGTGACGGAAACGCACGTGGCCTGGAGAGCGGAGGACGGGCTGCCGGACATCTGCAGCCCGGTGAGCGACGGGCAGCGCGTCTATCTGGTGACGGGGATGGGGACGGTGACGTGCTATCGGCTGGCGGACGGCAAGAAGCTTTGGGAGAAGGAACTCGAGCTCGAGTGCAAGACCTCGCCGAGCATTGCCGGCGACCGCCTCTACATCTGGAGCGACAGCGGTGTTTGCGTGGTGCTGGAGACGGGGGACGAGTTCAAGGAGCGGGGCCGATGCCCGCTGGGGGAGGAGGTCTGGGCCTCGCCCGCCTTCATGGATGGCCGGATCTATATCCGCGGCAAGAAACATCTCTTCTGCATAGGCAAGAAATAAAGGCTGGATGCGATGAAAACTCGATTACTGCATGGGGGGCTGGCGGTGCTGGCTCTGGGGATCCTGGCGGCGAGCGGGCAGGAGCCGGCTGCGGACCGCGACGATCGGATGGCCTGGTGGCGGGAGGCGCGATTCGGATTGTTTGTGCATTGGGGGCTCTATTCCGGGCTGGCGGGCACATGGGAAGGCAAGCCGGTGGGCACTCGGGGCGGGATGGAGTGGATCCAGCAGCGCGTTGGGGCCGACACCGACACCTATGCGCGGCGGGCCATTCCGCTGTTTCGGCCGCAGGCGGATTTCGCGCGGGAATGGGCCCGGCTGGCGCGGGAGTCGGGCTGCCGATACGTGGTGTTCACAACCAAGCACCACGACGGATTCGCGCTGCACGACTCGAAGGTGAGCGAGTATGACGCAGGGACTGTCCTGGGCCGCGACCTGGTGCGGGAGATCGTCGAGGCTGTCCGCGCCGAAGGATTGCGGGTGGGCTACTACCATTCGGTGATCGATTGGCACCATGACCAATACGCCTACGGTTTGTCCCGCCAACTGCCGCATCCGCTCAAAGGCAAGCCGTATCCCAACGGCGAGCGCGACCATGCGAAGTACCTCGAGTACCTGCGCGGGCAGGTGACCGAGCTGGTCTCGAACTACGGGACGGTGGACGTGATGTGGTGGGACTACAGCGCCCAGGATTTTCAGGGGCAAGAGGCATGGCGCGCGTTCGATCTGATGCGGCTGGTGCGGGACCGGCAGCCGCGGATCATCATGAACAACCGCCTGTTTCGGATCCCGGAGGCGGGGTGGACCGGGATGGGGGTCGACTCGGTGGCGCCGCGGATCGATCCGCGGTACGGCGATTTTCTGACGCCGGAGCAGCACATTCCGGCGACCGGCATGCCGGGGGTGGACTGGGAGACCTGCATGACGATGAACACGACCTGGGGCTACAGCGAGCATGATCGAGCCTGGAAGAGCGATGAGGTCCTGATCCGAAACCTGATCGACATTGCGAGCAAGGGGGGCAACTACCTGCTGAACATCGGGCCGCGCGGGGATGGCGGGGTGCCGGAGGAGAGCGTCAACGCGCTGCGGGCGATCGGCGCCTGGATGAGAACCAACGGCGAGTCCATCCACGGGACCACGGCCAGCCCGTTCACCAACCTGGTCTGGGGGCGCTGCACACAGAAGCCGCTGCCCGATGGGATCACCCGCCTGTATCTGCACGTGTTCGACTGGCCGCAGGACGGCCAGCTCAAGGCCCCGGGGCTCGGGAACCGGGTGGTGGGGGCGAGGCTTCTGGCCAGCGGAGAGACGATCCCGGCTCGGCGGGATGCCGGCGGGATCACCCTGGCCGTGCCGCCATCGGCGCCCGATAAGATCGCCAGCGTGATCGCGCTCGATGTCCGGGGGCGCCCGCGCATGGCTGATGCCGGCCGTGCGATGCCGGATCAGGCGGCGTCGCCCATCGCGCTGCACCCGGACAACCCCCATTATTTCCTTTGGCGCGGAAAGCCGACGGTTCTGGTGACCTCGGCCGAGCATTACGGGGCGGTGCTGAACCTGGATTTCGATTATCGAAAGTACCTGGACACGCTGGCCGCAGACGGAATGAACGCGACCCGGACCTTCAGCGGTGCGTACGTCGAGCCGGCCGGCGCGTTCAAGATCGCCCGGAACACGCTGGCGCCGGGTCCGGGCCGGTTCATCTGCCCGTGGGCCCGCAGCGATCAGCCCGGTTACGCAGGCGGTGGGAACCGGTTCGATCTGAATCGGTGGGACGAGGCGTACTTCCGGCGGCTGAAGGAGTTCGTCGGCTACGCGGGGCGCAAGGGCGTGGTGGTGGAGCTCACCCTGTTTTGTCCGATGTATGCGGACAAGCAGTGGGAGCTGAGCCCGATGAATGCGAAAAACCATGTCAACGATGTGGGTGCGATCGGGCGCGAGGAGGTCTACACGCTGGACCGGAGTGGCGGTCTGATCGAGGTGCAGGAGGCGCTGGTGCGCAAGCTGGTGCTGGAGCTCAACCCGTTCGACAATGTCATGTTCGAAATCTGCAACGAGCCGTATTTCGGGGGCGTGACCATGGCATGGCAGCATCGGATCGCCGACGTGATCGATGCGGCTGAGCGGGCCCTGCCGCGCCGGCATCTGATCACCCAGAACATCGCCAACAAGCATGCGCGGATCGAAAAGCCGCACCCCGCCGTCTCCGTTTTCAATTTCCATTACGCGACACCGCCGGATGCGGTGGCGATGAACTACGGCCTCATGAAAGTGATCGGGGACAACGAGACCGGGTTTCGGGGGACGAACGATGCGCCGTATCGGATCGAGGCGTGGGAGTTCATCCTGGCGGGCGGCGGCCTGTTCAACCACCTCGATTACTCGTTCGTGGCGGGGCACGAGGATGGGACGTTTGTGTATCCGGCGACCCAGCCGGGCGGCGGGAACGCCGCGTTTCGGCGGCAGATGCGGATTTTGAGCGAGTTCATCCACGGCTTCGACTTTGTCCGGATGCGTCCGGACAACTCGGTGGTGCGCGGGGGAGTGCCGGCGGGGGGCAGGGTGCGGGCGCTGGTCGAGCCTGGCCGGGCGGTGGCCATTTACGTTGGCTCCGAGAAATCCAAGGGGCCGGCCGTTTTGCGCATCGACCTGCCCGAAGGCGACTGGCGGGCGGAATGGATTGACACGCTGACGGGGGCGGTGGTGCGGGCTGCGGCGATCAAGGGAGGCGGGGAGCGGTCGCTGGAATCTCCCGAGTTTGCGACCGATATCGCCTTGCGACTGAAGAAACCGCTTGATTCGGGGGCGGGATTATGATTACCCTGAACGTCTGTTGGGTGAGGGTTTTACCGTACCTGCGGCATGCGTCAGCGGTGTGGTGAGGATCCGCGCCGATGTTCATGGCGAATGCGGCAGGGCAGATGGCTGGTGGTTGCGTATGGCACACGGCATAGTCAAGTGGTTCGACAACCGCAAAGGGTTCGGATTCATCTCTTTTGAGGAAGGGAAGGATGTGTTCGTGCACCACACCTCGATCGTCGGCAAAGGATACCACACTTTGAACGAGGGCGAGAAGGTGACCTTCGAGCTGATGCAAGGCGAGAAGGGGCTTCGGGCATCGAATGTCCAGCGGGAGATCGCCTGACCCGGATTGACTCCGCAGGCATGGGTTGGTGGCGGGCCTCCTGGTGGCGGATGCGATATGCCGGCCGGGGGGCGAAGGGTGTTTGCTTCATTGGTTAAAAGGAGGAGTTTGCGCGTGCGGGAGCGACGAATCAGAGGCTGAACAGGAAATGGAGCCGGCCGTCTCGAGCCTTTACGTGCACGTGCCCTTCTGCGTGCGGAAGTGCCGGTATTGCGCGTTTGTGTCCGAAGCGGCCGACGGGGCGAAGATGGATCGGTATGCGGCCGCGGTGGCGCGCGAGCTGGGCGCTCTGGATGGAGGCCGGCGTCTGGAAACCATCTACGTGGGGGGAGGGACGCCGGTCTTGCTGGAGTCGCGCCACTGGGATCGGCTGGTGGAGGCATTGGATCGGAAGGGCATGATTCCGGCGGCCGAGTGGACCGTGGAGGGCAATCCTGGGGCGATGGATCTGGCCAAGGCGCGCCGGCTGCGTGCGCTGGGGATCAATCGGGTGTCGCTGGGCGTCCAGTCGCTGGATGACGATGTGTTGGCGGGGCTGGGTCGGATTCATCGGGCGGCGGATGCGCGCCGGGCGTTCGACGACCTGCGGCGGGCCGGATTCGAGAACGTCAACATCGACTTGATGTTCGGGGTGCCAGGTCAGACGCTGGAGGGATGGAGGCGGACGCTGGAGGAGGTCTTGACCTGGGGCAGCGAGCACTTGGCCTGTTACGAGGTGATTTACGAGGAAGACACGCCGTTGTTTCGAGATCGGGCGGCGGGGCGGATCCGGGAGGACGAGGATTTGGCGTGCGACATGTATGACCTGCTTTTGGATCGGGCGGGCGCGGCGGGGCTGAGCCAGTATGAAGTGGCCAACTGGGCGCGAGGCGGGGGCGCGGGCGAGTTTCCGGGGCGGGCATGCCGGCACAACATCAATTACTGGCGGGGCGGCAGCTATTATGGGGCCGGCCCGGCGGCATGCAGCCACGTGGGCGGGGTGCGGCGGAGGAATCACCGGTCATTGGAGCGTTATTGTGCGGCGCTCGAGCGGGGAGAGCAGGCGATGGAGGAAGTGGATGCGCTCGAGCCGCTGGCGCGGGCGGGGGAGATTGCGGCATTCGGGCTGCGGCTGACGAGCGGGTGGCCGTATGACCTGTTCCGGCAAGCGACCGGATACGATCTGCGGACGGAGTGGCGGACCGAGCTGGAGCAGATCGAGCGGCTGGGTTACGGGAAGCGGGAGGCGGATCGGTTCCGGCTCAACCCGGCCGGCTTGCGGATGGCGGACTGGGTGGCGGAGCAGATGCTGCGGTCGTGAGGCCTTCCGAAAGGGCGGCGGCTCGCGACGGTTCGGGGGCGAACAGGAGTTAGCGGTTCCAGTATTTCGGCAGCTCGAAGATGATGAGGTAGGTGACCAGGACGATGATGAGGATCACCATGACCTGCGAGAGGGTCAGCTTCCGGCCGCCGTAGAAGAGGCGTTTCCACCACAGGGGGCGCCTCCAGTGCCGGTGGATGCGGTGGCCGCAGTGGGTGCACTTGGTGAGGGCTCTCTGCGTCTCGGCGCCGCAGTGGCGGCAGGCAACCCAAAGAGCAGCCTGGCAGTAATCGCATTCGCGGCTGCCGGGGGCGTTGAGATGGTCGCACTTGATGCAAAGCACGCCCTTGGCATTGGGTTGTGAGGCGGGCGCCTCGGCTGGCGGTTGATCACTCATTTGATGGTCGTCCCAAGTCGTGCGCTGGCATCACTCGGGCCGGCGCGTTGGATCCATGCGAGCCATCTTCTACACCGGACCGCGCCAAGGCAACAGGAAAAGTGACACAAGGATTGACAGGGCAGGGCGGACAGCGAAGGGCTCGATTGACACTGGACAGGACGCCCACTAAGTTGGTCGCCATGACAATCAATCGGTTCGAAGGTCGCGTGGGGCTGCACAGCGGGGAGGCTGGGATTCGGCCGCTGCGGCCGTGGAGCCGGAACGGTACGATGGGGCGGGGGCGATGGTGGCCGGCCGGATGGGCGGCAGCGGTCCTGGGGTGGAGTATGGCGGGGTGCTTGGCGCTGGATTGGCCCCACTATCGCGGGCCGCGGTATGACGGGATCTCGACCGAGAGCGTGCCGGGTGCCGGCTGGTCCGCCCAAGGCCCCGCGGTCGCATGGAAGGCGTCCGTCGGCATCGGATTCGCCGCGGTGTCCGTCAGCGGGGATCGAGTCTATACCACCGGCAACCAGAACGACACCGACACCGTTTACTGTCTGGACGCGCGGACCGGCACCGTGCAGTGGAAGCATTCCTACCCGTGTCCTCTGGATCCGAAGTATTACGAGGGAGGCACCCTGGCCACTCCGACCGTCGATGGGGATCGGGTTTACACGGTGAGCAAGCAAGGACAGGTTTATTGTCTGAACGCGGCGACAGGCGCCGTGGTGTGGAAGGCCGATCTGATGAAGGATTTCGGGCTGGAACGGCCGACGTGGGGGTTTTCCGGCTCCGTGCTGATCCAGGATCGCCGGGCGATCATCAATGCCGGCAACGCGGGGTTGGCGCTGGGCACGGCTGACGGGCGAGCGCTCTGGAAATCCGGCGCGGGCGCCGGGGGCTACAGCACGCCGGTGCCAGCCGCGTTTTCGGGGCAGGCCTGCGCCGTGCTGTTCGGGTTCCGGGATGTCATGGCGGTTCGGATCGAGGACGGCCGAGAGGTCTGGCGGCATCCTTGGAAGACCCGATATGACGTGAATGCGGCGGACCCGATCGTCTGGGGGAACGAGGTGTTTATCGCATCGGGGTATGATCGCGGCTGCGCGCTTTTGGATGTGAGCGGGAAGGAACCGCGGGTGGTATGGGAGAGCAAGGTGATTCGCAGCCAGGTCAGCGGCGCCGTTTTGATCGACGGGCACTTGTATGGCATGGATGGAAATGCCGGGGACGAGAAGGGCGCATTGAAATGCGTGGAGTGGAAGAGCGGCCGGTCCGTGTGGTCGCTGCCGATGGTGAATGGCGCCCTGCTGGCAGCCGACGGCCAGCTGTTCGCCCTGGGAGGGAAGGGCGAGCTGATTTGGGTGGCGGCGAAACCGCAAGGGCCCGAGATTCGAGCGCGGGCCCAGGTGTTGCAGGGCAAGTGCTGGACCATGCCGGTCCTGGCCAACGGGCGGCTCTATTGCAGGAACACGCCGGGCGATCTGGTCTGTCTGACTCTGCGGTGAGGATCGCGGGGGGAGGGCGGGCCTCGATGTTTTCGGGGGGGCGCAGGGGCCTTCGGCCTCTTGGCGCTCCTGATGCGGGCCCGCGCGAAGGAGGCGGGATCGGGGCCAACGGGCGCCAGGAAAACCTTTTGCCATTCCAAGGCGTCAGGTATAAGGTAACCATGAACCTAGCACCATGAGCCTATGTACGTCGGCGTAGACTATTATCCCGAGCATTGGGTGTATCCCTATGCTGGCACGGAAGAGAATCCCTATGCCCAATGGGAGCGGGACGCCGAGATGATGCAGATGGCGGGGTTCAACGTGGTGCGCATGGGGGAGCTGGCGTGGGGATTGTTCGAGCCGGAGGAGGGCCATTATGATTTCGATTGGATGCGGCGCGCGATGGACGTGATGGGGCGGCACGGTATCCAGGTGGTGCTGGGGACGCCGACGGCGGCGCCGCCGATCTGGCTGGCGCGCAAGCATCCGGAGATCCTGCCGGTGGACGAGGACGGGCTGAAGCGGTTCGAGGGAACGCGCCGGGCCTGCTGCCTGAACTGCGACGTGTATTGGGAGTATTCGCAGAAGATCGTGCGGGCGATGGCGCAGGCGCTGGGCACACATCCGCAGCTGATCGGCTGGCAGATCGACAACGCGCTGGGAGGGCATCAGACTGAGGCCTCCTTCAACGAGGAGAGCCGGCATGATTGGCATGCCTGGCTCAAGACGAAATACGGCACCATCCAGCGGATGAACGATCTGATGGGGATGCGGTTTTGGGGGCAGGTGGTTCGGGACTGGTCGGAGGTGCCGATGCCGATGCGGGCGCCGACGATGCACAATCCGGCGCTGGTGCTGGACTGGCGTCGATTCTGCAGCGACACGATCGTGGCCTTTGTGCGGATGCAGGCGGATCTGCTGCGCGAGCTGACGCCGGAGCGGCCGGTGACGACCAACCTGCGGGCGATGACGCGGCAGTTCGACCATTTCGACGTGGCCGAGGTGCTGGATTTCGTCTCGTTTGACAGCAACGTCGCCATCCACAGCCGCTCATCCGAGGTGGCCTGCGACATCGACATCATCCGGTCGCTCAAGAAGAGCGGCATCCGAACGCCCAGCGGCGAGGTGGGGTTCTGGTCGATCGAGCAGAAGGCGGCGCATGTGGATTGGCAGGAGGTGAACTCGCTGGTGCGGCCCGGTGTGGTCCGGCTGTTCACCTACCAGCTGCTGTCGCGAGGGGCAACAGGGGTGCTGTTTTTCCTCTGGCGCCAGCCGCGGATCGGGGCGCAGAAGTTTTATGGCGGGGTTCTGGGGCACGATGGGCGGACCGAGGGCCGGATCTTCAAGGAGATCAGCCAGATCGGGGAGGAGATGAAGCTGCTGGCCCCGGTGATCAAGGACACCAAGGTCGTGGCCGAGAGCTGCATCCTCTACGGGCCGGACAACGATTGGGCCATGAGCCACGGCTGGCAGCCCAACCGGTTCTTCCGGCTCCGGGACCATATCCAGCTCTTTTACAACGCGTTTCACGATCGCAACATCCCGGTGGATTTCGCCCGGCCGACCGAGGATCTGTCGGCCTACAAGCTGGTGATCGCGCCCTCGCTGCACCTGATGGCGGGAGGAGAGGCGGACCTGCTGAAGCTCTACGTGCAGAACGGCGGGACCTTGGTCGGGACGTTCAACACGGGCTTGATGGACGAGCACCAGATCGCGCCGGACACCGGTTATCCGCATGACCTGACCGATCTTTTCGGGCTGGAGGTGACGGAGCTGGATCCGCTGCCGCCGGCCGAGGAGAACCACCTGATCTTCAAGGCGCAGTTTCCGACCAGCCATCTGCATCCGGCGCGGATGTGGTGCGATCTGATCGAGCCGCGGGGCTGCCAGGTGCTGGCGACCTACGGCAAGGAGTTCTATGCGGGGCGCGCGGCGATCACCGTGAACACGTTCGGGCTGGGGCGCGCGATCTACATCGGCACGATGAGCCACCAGGCGTTTTACTACGACCTGGTCGCCTGGCTGCGGCAGATGTGCAACGTCCACCCGCTGCTGAAGGTGCCGGACGGGGTCGAGGTGAGCATGCGGCAGAGGGACAACACGAAGATCTATTTCCTGCTGAATCACCAGCCGACATCGGTCCGGCTTCAGTTTTTCAAGCCGACGCACGATTTCTTGACCGGCAACACCTTTTCTGGATCGTATGATCTTCCCCCGCGGGGGGTGCTGGTGCTGGATGAGCATTACGCCAAAGTCTGAAGCCGAGCGCAGGAAAGCCGAGGATGAGTCTCGGGCGCGCGTGCTGGCGGAGTGGCGCGGGTGCGATGTCCGGGCTCTGGAGGCGGCTTCTCGGCGGTCGGAGCGATCGATCGAGTCGGTGCTGCCGGAGGTCCTGCGCCGGGCGCGATGGGATCAGCGGCGCACGGATGTGGAGATCGTGAAGGTCTGGAACGAGGCGGTGGATCCGTGCATCGCGGGGCATGCCCAGCCGGTGCGGCTGGTGCGCGGCACCTTGTTTGTCCGGGTGGACCACAGCGTATGGCTTTCGGAGATCGTGCGCTATCGCCGCCGGGAGATCCTGGAACGGCTGCGGCAGAGCTTCGGGCGCGATCTCATCCAGAAGATCTCTTTCCACGTGGGGTAGGGGGCTGGCGCCGGCCCGTTTCCGTCATGGCAGTGCGCCGCGCCAGCCGGCGCGGAGCTGCGGCAGCAGGCGGTCGATCAGCTCCCCGCTGGCGGGCTGGCGAGCGAGGTTGACGTTTTCCTGGGGATCGGCCTGGTGGTCGTAGAGCTCGAATGCGTCGGCCTGATCCTGATTGCGCCGCTGAAGCCAGGCGGTGAAGCGGTAGCGGTCGGTCCGCATCGAGTATCCCATGAGGGGGGTGCCGCCGGAGGAGCGCGGGTATTGGCTGAAGGCGGCCTTTTTCCAGGGGCGCGCGGGATTGTCGATGACGGGCGCGAAGCTGATCCCCTCGAGGTGGCCCGGCAGAGGCAATCCGGCCAGATCGGCCAGCGTGGGGTAGATGTCGACGAACTCGACCAGGGCATCGGTGGTGCGGCCGGCGGATTTCCGGCCGGGGACGGCGATCAGGAGGGGGGCGTTGGCATCGTTCTCGCAGTTGCTGTGCTTGCACCACGCGTCGTGTTCGCCCAGCTTCCATCCGTGGTCGCCCCAGAGGACGACGATCGTGTTCCCGCGCAGGCCCAGGCGGTCCAGCTCATCGAGCAGCCGGCCGACTTGGGCATCCATGTAACTGACGGCCGCGTAGTATCCGTGTTTGAGCTGGCGGGCCAGCGCATCGGGGAGGTGGCCTGTGGGGATGGAATCGTAGCTGCGCAGCTCGCCGCCTTCGAGGATGGCGTATGGGGGCGCGTTCTGGGGCCGGTATGGATTGGGCGCCAGCTGGATCCGGGACGGCTCGTAAAGGTCCCAGTATTTCTTGGGCGCGACGAAGGGCAGGTGAGGGCGGATGAACCCGACAGCCAGAAAGAACGGCTGGGGTTTGGCTCGGATCTCCCGAAGGGCGGCGACGGCCATCTCGGCGAGGGCACCGTCGTGGAAGGTTGGATCGGGGACATCGGCCCCTTCGAAGGCCGGTCCGCGAGCGCTCTGCTGGATGGCCTTGCCGGTCTTGCCGGCCGCGCGGGCGGCCTGGGTCTTGCGGCGGATCAGCTCGAGGTTGGCTTCCAGCCCATAGGATGGGGCTTTCGGCGCGCTCCAAGGGACCGACCACGATGCGGGATCGTCAAAGCCGCCGTGGTAGATCTTGCCCATGCCCTGGACGAAATAGCCGTGGTTCTTGAAATGCTGGGGGAGAGTGACGACATCGGGCAGGGCTTTGCGGAAATGCGTTTCGAGGTCCCAGACCCGAGTGGTGTCAGGGCGCGTGCCGGTCAACAGGCTCGAGCGCGAGGGCGAGCAGACCGCTTGCTGGCAATAGGCGCGCCGGAACACCAGGCCTGCCGCCGCGATTCGGTCGAGGTTCGGGCTGTGAATATGCTTCTGCCCGTAGCATCCCAGCTCGGGCCGCAGGTCGTCCACCGCGATGAACAGGACGTTCGGGCGGGCCGAGGGCGATGGATCGGCCGACTCGAGGCGCTGCGCAAACACCAGACAGATTCCCCAGGAGGCGAGCATGGCGCCCCTCAGCATGCGGCAAGGCTTGATCATGGGCGCATGCTAGCGGCCGAGATCGGAAATGTCAAAAAGGGCGCATCGACCAAGGCCCGGGCGGCCCCGCGCGGCGCGGATTGCCGCGCATCTTGTTTCTCCTTGCATCCGATGAACGGTCCGGATAGTCCAGAACGCCAGTCCCGTCATCGATCCCATCCACTGCGTCGGATCGGCGGTCAGCGCGGGGACGAACCGGGCGGGCTGGAGGATCTTATCGGTGTTGGACATCCGCGAGCCGCTGCCGGGCAATTTAGGGATCGACCTCGCCCGAGGTGATGACCATTATTGCGCCATGCAGGTGCCGACGAACAACGCAGGCCTGGCGCGCGTTCAGCTCGAGACGATGAGGTTATCGATTAGACAGGTCCAGCGATGGATGGCGGCTGCGGCGATGGGCGGGCTCATGCTCGGTCTGGCCGGGTGTTGCAGCATGCCGCGGTCTCGAGGCTGGGTTCCGCGCCAGGGGGACGAGATCGTCGTGGCGGGGAGGCTGGTGCACACGGGCGCGCCGGTGGTTCTCTGGATGGATCCGGGAGGGTACGACGCCTATCGGGTCGAGCGGCGGTTCAGCCCTCTCGATGAGGCCGACTGGGAGGCATCGCGGCTCAAGGTCAAGTATCTGACCTCGCCCAATCGATACGGGATGCGTCGAGATCCCCTGACCCCCGAGCAGATCGAGCGGGTGCGGGGCGGGGGATGGGATCTGGCGACGCTGCGCGAGGTGGTGGATCAGTTCGTGATCCACTACGATGCGTGCGGGACGAGCCGCCGGTGCTTCCAGGTGCTGCACGACATGCGCGGCCTAAGCGTGCATTTCCTGCTCGACGTGGATGGGACGATCTACCAGACGCTGGACCTCAAGGAGCGCGCCTGGCACGCGACGACATCGAACACGCGCTCGGTCGGGATCGAGATTGCCAACATCGGGGCCTACCCGGCTGGCGGCCGCAATCCGCTGGCGGACTGGTATCAGCCGGAGGCGGGCGGCGGGGTGCGGCTGGCGTTTCCCGCCCGGCTGGGCGAGGCGGGGATTCGGACGCCGGGCTTTGTGGGGCGTCCCGCGCGGCCCCAGCCGGTCTCGGGCGCGATCCAAGGCAAGGAGCTGGTGCAATATGACCTGACGCCCGAGCAATACGAGTCGCTGGTGCGGCTGACCGCGGCCTTGTGCCGGGTCTTTCCGAAAATCCGCTGTGATTATCCGCGGGACGCCACCGGGGATCTGGCTCGGCTGAAGCTGGATGACGAGGCTTTGGGCCGCTACCAGGGATTATTGGGGCATTTCCACATTCAGACCAACAAGGTGGATCCGGGCCCGGCTTTCCAATGGGATCGGGTGGTGGAGCGAGCCCGGCGGCAGCTGGGCGCATCGAGAGGCGCCCGGATTTTGCGGTAGGCCGTTCCGGGCCATCGCAACGGACTCGGGGCTACAAAAAGCGCCGCTTTTTGTAGATGCAAATTTCGCGAGCTGGGGGCATAAATGGGCATGCGATGAATCCACGGCCAGGGTCGGTTCAGCATCCTGGCGTCCGGATTCCGTCGATCAAGCGAATGACTATGAAAAGGACTTATCCCGCAGCCGTGCTGGCGGCCTGCCTTGTCCTGGGAGGGATCGCGCCTTGTTTCTCCGCCGAGACCGTCGAGGGCGTTGCGCTGGCCATCGTCTACGACACGTCCGGCAGCATGCGTGATCCGGTCAAAGACGCCCAGGGCCGGCAGTCACCCAAGTTCGAGATCGCGAACCGCGCCCTGCTTGCGCTGGCCCGGCAGGTGCAGGAATTCGCAACGAACCGATCGGACGGCACGGCGCGGGCCATCCAGGCCGCCTTATTCACGTTCCAGGGGGAGGGGGCGAAGGCGGTGGTTCCCATGAGCCCTTTCGATCCGGCTGCTTTCAAGAGGTTTGCGCAGAGCTTTCGGAATCCGAACGGCAACACGCCTTTGGGGAATGCGCTGGCTGCTGCCGCCCAGGCGGTTTTCAGGAGCCCGCTTTCGCGCAAGCACGTGCTGGTCATCACGGACGGCATCAACACGGCCGGGCCGCAACCCGCCGCCGTGCTGCCCCGTTTGAAGAAGGAAGCGGAGCGTAGGCAGTTCCCGTTCTCGGTGCATTTCATCGCATTCGATGTGGACGCCGGGGTGTTCGGCCCGGTCAAGGCGATGGGTGCGACCGTGGTCAGCGCGGCGGACGAGAGGCAGCTGAACAAGCAGCTGGATTTTATCCTGGAAACGAAGATCCTGTTGGAGGACGAAGATCCGAAGCCGGGACGGGAATCGAGGCAATCGGCGAACCCTTAACCATCCAATTGAAATGACAGCACGAGGCAAAGTTATCGTTACCATTCTGCTGCTGGCCATCGTCGGTTTTGGCGCATGGCGCTGGTGGGACAGCATCGCGCCCAAGAGCCGGACGGAGGTGCGGTCGGTGAACGTGGACGAGGTGCGCAAGGCGGTGCAGGCGGCGCGTGAGACGCCCGCCGACATCCCGTTGTTGATCGGCACGAACGTCGCGTCTTTGGTGGAGCGGAGCGGCATCCCGGCCGTGACCGGCGTCAGCGATTACGCCAAAACCATGAAGGACGGCAAGCTGGTGGTCGAGTTCCCGATGAACGTCTGGCCGGGCTGGGCGCCCATCATCATGGCCAACGCTGGAATGGAGCCCAGCGACCAGAGCGTCTTCGCCAGGAAGTATGGGTTCTATGTTCGGCTGAGCGTGGTGGACGATCCGGTCAAGGCGCGAGACCTCTTCGCCAGCGGGCGCAGCCATATCCTGTGGGGCACGCTCGACATGATCGCCCTTTTCGCGCCGGAACTGGTGAAGGACAGCCGCACCGTCCCGGTGGTGTGCCAGCAGATCGACTGGTCGGCGGGCGGCGACGGCATCGTCTCGCGGGGCGAGATTCGGAGCATCAACGATTTCCGGGCCGCTGGAGGCGCCAGGAAGAAGGTCGTGCTCGCCCAGAACTCGCCGAGCCATTATCTGATCATGTCCTTGCTCGTGGACGCGGGCATCGATCCCGGAGACATCGATTTTCGCTGGGCGGCGGATGCGCCATCGGCGGCGAAGATCTTCGTCACCGACAGCAGCTTCGATGCCTTTGTCGGATGGGCCCCGGACATCTACATGGTGTCGGAGAAGATGCCGGGCTCGCGCCTGGTGGTCACCACCGGCACGGCCAACCACCTGATCGCTGATGTCTGGGCGGTCCGGAACGATTTCTTCCGCGATCATCCGGAGATCGTGACCGGCCTGGTGCGCGGCATCTTCGAAGGCATGGACATGGTCCGCAAGGATCCCAAGAACGCGGCTCGAGCCCTGTCCACCGCGTTCAAGATCCCGGCGGAGGATTGCGAGGCCATGGTCGGCAAGGACGGAGGCATCACGGAAGGGGATGCGCACCTCACCAACTACCGCGAAAACGCGAAGTTTTTCCTCGATCCGTTCAACCCCGCCAATTTCGAGGTGGTATGGAACAGCGCGTCGACGATCTACCAATCGCTGGGCACCATTTCGAGCACGGTGCCTGCGGCGAAGGTCAAAGCGGCCAACATCCTCGCCGCCCTGGCCCAGGAATACCGCGACGTCAAGGATCTCTCGCAGCCTACGTTCAAGCCGGACGCCCTGGTGAACCTGAGCGCCGAGGCCGGCCCCGGGCAGGTGCTGACCAAGGCGGTCATGATCTCGTTCGAGCCGAACAAGTCGGCCCTCAATCCCGAGTATGACAACACGATTCCGGCGACGCTCGAGGAGATCGGCAAGCTGGCGGGCCGCTTCGGCAATGCCTACATCATCATCGAGGGCAACACCGATGCCAGCCGGAAAGGCATCGTCCCGGCCGACCTCGTTCGCCAGCTCTCTTATGACCGCGCCGATGCGGTCCGCCGTGCGATCATGGAGAAATACAAGTTCGATCCGAACAAGTTCAAGGTGGTCGGCAACGGTTGGGACAACCCCATGGCCAACAGCACCGATCCGAGCAATCCCGAACACAACAAGCGCAACCGGCGCGTCGAGGTGAAGGTGTTCCCGCTCGAGTCCGGATCCTAGGCGGCTTGATCCGTGAGCGAGGCGAGGAGGTCAACGATTCGCGGGGCTGTCCGGCAGCGTTGCTCCCGGGAATGGCAGAGGCTGGGCTCGCGCCTCGCAGGGAGGAAATCTCCTCATGCCCTGAGGATCTGCGCTCTGTCGATTCGGTGGTGTCCATTATGATTGGGTTTCTGATATTTGCATTGGCGTTTGTGGGGATGCTGACGGCGGTGGTGTGGTTTGCGCGGCTTCGCGTGCGGAGCGATCTGCCCTATCTGCGCACGCTGGGGCTGACGGCGGCGTTCCTGGGGCTGGCGTTGCTGGGCTGGTGGCTCCTAACCCGCGGCGAGCTGGGCGAGCGGATGGTCCAGCCGCTGATCCTGCCGAGCCCCATCGAAGTGCTTCAGTCGTTCAAGCCGCTGCACGTCGAGCAAGGATTGGTCCGAAGCGCGCTCATGTCCTGGGCGCGCGTGACGGCGGGATTCACTCTGGCGGCGATGGTCGCCGTGCCACTGGGCGTCTACATGGCCACCTTTCCCGGCGTGTCGGCCTTTTTCCGCCCGCTGGCCCTGGCGGGCGCCTACGTGCCGATCGTCGTTTTCATTCCGCTGAGCATGACGTGGTTCGGCACCGGGGAAACCCAGAAGATCGGCTTCCTGTTCATCGGCTGTTTTGTGGCGTTGCTGCCGCTGGTGATCCGCGAGATCGCGGCTGTGCCGGCGGCGTTTCTGGACGTGGCAGTGACCAAAGGCGCCTCGCAATGGCAGCTGGTCCGGCATGTCCTCTTTCCGGTGGCCAAGGCGGGCATCTGGGATCACCTGCGCGGCGTGTATGGGGTGGGCTGGGGCTGGATCATCATGGCCGAGATCGTGGTGCGTCCGGAGTATGGCCTGGGCGCGCTCATCGGCGTCTCCGAGCGCCGCAGCCAGACGCCCTCCATCTTCGCCATCATCATTGTCATCGTCCTGATCGCCGTGGCGTGCGACCAGCTGTGGCGTCTGGGCGGCAATCTCCTGTTCCCTTACCGCGCTCGCAAGTGACAAGCAACATCACCCAACGGATGGCAGATTCAAATTCCAACAGGCAGGATCCGGCTTCCGATGCCGGCGATGCCTCGGCTGGCATCGAGGCGGCGGCCCCCGGAAAAACCGCGCCCTCCGCCGAGCGCCCGCCGGTCGTCGCATTCCGCAACGTCACCAAGAGCTTTGGCGATCCACCCCATGCCAAGGTGGCCATCCAGGGCGTCACTTTCACGGTCGAGGATTTGCCCGACAAAGGCGAGCTCGTCGCGATTGTGGGCCCTTCCGGCTGCGGAAAATCCACTCTGCTGCGAACGATTGCCGGTCTGAAGCCGCATTTCCCCCCGACTACAGGCGAGGCATTTGTGCTTGGCAAACCGATCGAGGAACCCGGCCCGGACCGAGGCCTGGTGGACCAGAAATACTCCCTGCTGCCCCACCTCAATGTCATTGAGAACATCTCCTTCGGGCTCAAGCTGCGCGGGATGGCCAAATCCGAACGCCACGATCAGGCGGAAGCCTGGGTGAGAAAGGTCGGGCTGGAGGGATCGGAAAAGAAGTATCCCGGGGAGCTTTCCGGGGGGATGCAGCAGCGGGTGGCGATTGCGGCCACGCTGGTGCTGCATCCGCGCGTGTTGCTGATGGACGAGCCATTCGGCGCGCTGGATCCGGGGATTCGCCTGCGGATGCAGGAGCTGCTCGTCCAGCTCTGGAGCGAGCAGCAGGCGACGGTGTTTCTGGTGACGCACTCGGTTGAGGAGGCGGTCTACCTTGGCGATCGCGTCTTCCTGATGGCATCCAATCCGGGCCGGCTGATCGAGATCCTGCGTGTCGATCGGCCCACGGGATCGCCGGAGCAGAGCCGCCGCCAGCCTTGGTTTCTTGAGTTCTCGCAGCAGCTCCTGAACAAGCTCGAGGAAGTGTCCGGAGCGCCGGCTGCCTTGCAAGTTTAGACCGAAGCAGCGGCGGCGGGAATTCGCCGGTCGCTGGCCAGAGAGATCGCAGCTCTGCATTCCCTTATTCTTTGAGCTTGACTCCAATATTTTCCGGATCGAGGAATAGAGCGAGCCTTAATTCGAACCACCTATGAACTCAACGACTGGTCTGGGGGAGAGTCCGCGATTGCGGCGCGCTGTTGGTGTCATCGCGATTTGCGTTCTTTCGAGCAGCGGCCCGCTGTCGGCGTTCCCGCTGATCACCAACGTGGTCGAGACGGGCGGCGATAACGAGGCGACCGACACCATCCCGGCGAAATGGACGGGGGTCACTTTCAGCAATGGAGTGTCAACCGAGTTCCCGACGCCCATCACCGTGCCGCTGTTTGGCGAGGATGCGCCCTGTTACGTGGACCGCGCGCACCAATGGAACGGCGCTTCGATGACGCTGCCGTTGCCGGGGTATCTCGTGGGAGGCGAATACGTCATGATCGGCAATGACAATCGGGACAACGCCAATTTGCGCCTGGACATCTCGGTGGCGCAGGATGTGCTGGTGTATTTGCTGATCGATAACCGGTTGGGCGACGGCGCGGAGGACGATCCCCCGGCAGGCGGCCTGCCATTCAGCGACTGGACCAACATGACATGGATGGCGACCGCCGGATTCAATCCGGTGTTGAATGGACTGAACCGGAGCCAGAATCCGACCGTGCCGGACGAAGTGGCCATTGACGGGGATGGCAACGGATTTGGGCCGGGCGACTCGATCGCGGACTACGCATCGGTCTATGTCAAACGGGCGCCTGCCGGCACGTTCACCCTGTATCAGGCGGACAATCCCAGCCGGAATGTCTACGGCGTGGTGGTGACATTGGCGCCCGAGCAGCAGCCGCCTCAGGTGACCAACCTCATGCCCGCCTCCAAGGCGATGTTCCAGAGTTCTGCAACGCCGATCACGTTCACTGTGACGACCGTGAGCCCGAACCAAATTGCGGCGCAAGATATCCGCCTGTTCCTGAACGGGACGGATGTCACCTCGGCGCTGGCGGTGTCAGGAACGCCGACCAGCCGCCAGGCCGTCTACAACGGGACGCTCGCGCCCAACGTGTTCTATGCGGGGCGGATCGTGGCCATGGACAATGCGGGGCGCGCTTCGACCAACGACTGGCAATTCGACACCGTCGATCAGCCCGCGGCGCTCATGGTGGAGGCCGAGGACTACAATTTCTCGGAGTCATCGTGCGGCCTCGACGGCAATCCGTTGCCGGCGCCGGCGGCGGGCGGCGGATTTATCGACAATCCCACGCCATCCTTCGCGGGGGCCTGGAGTCCGACCAGCTACACTGACCGCGTGGGAATGCGCGAGGCGGACTATTTCGACACCGCCGCGAGCACGGGCGATGTCAGCAACAACAAGTACCGGTTCTGCGATCCGGTGGGCACTCAGGAAGCCACCGATGTTTTGCGGCAGAAATACATCGACTATATGGTGTCGGATTATCAGGTCCATCTCCTGCAACCCGGCGAATGGCTGAACTACACGCGGACCTTCCCGGCGGGCAACTATTTTGTTTACCTGCGCTTCAACAGCCGTACCAACCAGGAAGTCCGGCTCGAACAGGTGATCAGCGATCGATCGCAAGCCGGCCAGGCCAGCATGATCTTGGGCTCCTTTGCGGCGCCGCGCGCAATCGGCTACCAGTACGCGCCCCTGGCGGACAACGCGGGGCAGCCGGTCATCCTGGGGCTTTCAGGGGTTCAGACGCTGCGGCTGCGGGCCCTGGGCGCCAACAATGATCTGAGCTTGAACTACCTGATGCTGGTGCAGACGGGCGAGCCGTCCACGGTGCTGCGGCCCTATGTGGAATCGGTGTCGCCGGCGCCTGGCGCCGAGAACGTTCCAGCCCACGCCCCTCTCGAGATGGTGCTGGTGAACCGGTCGACGAGCGTGAACACCAACACCCTGCAGCTCGAACTGGATGGCGTCAGCGTGCTGGCCGTGTCAACACTCACAGGGACGCCTGCGGGCTGGAATCTGAAGCACACGCCGCCTGCCCCGTTCGCGCTCGGCTCGACACACGCCGCGGTCCTGCGGTTCGCCGACAGCGAATCCCAATCGCAGACCCAAGCCTGGTCGTTTACCATCACGGCGGATGACACGCCTCCGGCGGTGGGGTCCGTCCGGCCCACAGTGGATTCGATTTCCCAGGCGGTATCTCTCACGGTGCTCCTATCCGAATCCGTGACGAGAGAATCCCTGACCAACCGCGCCAACTACACAATCAACAAGGGCGCGACGGTCACGAGCGTGGTTCCGGGAGCCAGCGACGCGAGCATAATTCTGGAGGTCGCCGGAGTGTCGGCTGGCACCTATTACCTGCTGACGGTGAGCAATCTGCGCGATCCGGTGGGGAACGTGATGCCCGCCGGCCAGTCGGTGCGATTCAACGCCTCGCCGTTCCAGGAAGATCTTAACGGATTCCTCGTGGTCGAGGCGGAGAACTACATGGCCAACCGCCAGGGCGCCGGCAGCTCGCCGGAGTGGTGGACGCTCGTGACCGACCGCGCCGATTACTCCGGAATCGGGGCGATGCAATCCTTGCCGGACAATGGGGGCACCAGCCCCAGCGAAACCCAGTTGGCCCAATCGCCCCATATGGAATACAGGGTGCGGCTCGCCAACGGAGGGCGGCATTATATCTGGATCCGGGGCAGCGCCGGGCCCGGCGGAGGCGGCAGCGATTCCCTTCATTTCGGTCTCGACGGCGCGCACGTCGGCGCGATGGCCGGCATCAACAATACTGTCTTTGTCTGGTCGCGCTCGGTCTACAACAACATCGGGTTCAATTATTTCGACGTGCCCGCCCCCGGAGATTACACGCTTGATGTCTGGATGCGTGAAGATGGGGCCTACATCGACAAGTTCGTGATCACGACGAACTCCGCCTACACGCCAACGGGAGTCGGCCCCGACGAGAGCCGCCGGGTGGGGGATCCGTATGCGCCGTCGATCGTCATCACGGCTCCCGCCAGCGGCGCTGTGTTCACCAACGGCGCCTCCTTCGCGATGCAAGCTCAAGTGGCCGATCCCGACAGCGCGGAGGTCCGAGTCGAGTTCTTTGTCGATGGCTTGAAGGTGGGCGAAGACACTTCCGCTCCGTACGTCAGTCCTACCCAGACATTGGCACCGGGACGCTACACGCTGACCGCACGCGCCACGGACGAAGTCGGGATGATCGCCAATTCGAGCGCGGTCCGGGTCCAGGTCGGCGAGTTGCCCCCGCAGATCCTGATGGTGGTGGGCGATCCCGCCTCGGTCGGACCCGGAGACGCCGGGGTGCGCGACCGGCTGACGGGATTCGGATTCGAAATGGTGTTGGTGGACGACACGGCCAGTGCCACCGAGGATGCCATCCTGAAGGCATTGGTCATCACTTCCTCGACCGTGGGGTCGGCCAACGTGGCCGCCAAGTTCCGCGATGTGGCCGTGCCGGTGCTCAATTGGGAACAAGCCATTCAGGACGATTACATGATGACCGGTAATAACACTGATTCCGGGTCCGGACCGATTGACCGGGGCGACCTTGCCGATCAGACCACGATGAACCTGACCGACGCCAACCATGCGATGGCGGCGGGCTTGAGCCTTGGACCAGTGGCTTTGGTCACTACGCCGACGAACTGCACCTTCGGCGTGCCGGCCAGTTCGGCGATCGTCATCGGAACAATGGTGGATGATCCCACCCGCGCCATGCTTTATGGCTATGAAACCGGCGCCGCCATGATCGGCGGGTTCGTCGCCCCCGCGCGGCGCGTTCACATTTTCCTAGGGGATAATACGTTTGCATCGTTGACCGAGGACGGCGTGAAGCTATTCGACGCGGCAGCCAGTTGGGCCATGAACCGCTCCCTGCTGCCGCCCGCACAGTCGGTGCGCCTCACCGGCGCTCGGATCAGCGGCGGCCAGTTCCAGTTCAGCTTTGCCACCGTGACCGGCCGGAGCTACCGGGTCGAACACCGCGATTCTCTGAGCGCTGGCGATTGGATCGAGCTTCGAACGGAAGCGGGCACGGGCGGCGATGTCACGATCACCGACGCGGTGGGCGGCGGCGCGCGATTCTATCGGGTGCTCACCGAGTAGCGGGTCTTGCAGGCGACCGGGAACTGGGGGCGGCCATCGGGAGCCGGGCCGATTACCGGATGGCAACCAGCCAGTCCTGGTCGTCCGGGGGGACAAACTGGTAACGGTTCGCGTCAGCGGGAAGCGGGAGGCTCTTGAGCTCGCCCGTCCGAGGATTGAAAAGCCGGCACGAGCTCAAGCGGGCTGCCGCAGGAATTTCCAGCTCGACAGCTTGGGCCAGGCCCCGGACGTAGATGACATATTGCCGGCCCAGCTCGGCCAAGCACCAGTAGGCGACTCGAGGCGGGGTTATCCGGCCGAATTCCTTGCCCTCGGTCCCTCGAGGAGCGGCGCAGCTCAGCGCATCGTCCTGGGGCTCGAGCTTCCACCAATCGAATGTGGTGAAGAGTCGCTTGACGAGGCCGATCTGGAGCTCCCACGGGCGGTTCTTCTCCGCTTCGAGATCGAAGGGGCCGGGATCGCGATTGCCGCCGAAGTAAGTGGTGCCGAAGCCGGTGATGGGGTAGCCGCCAGCCATGACGATGTCCCAGGTGGCATGGCGCATGGATTCGATGCTGGTGCTGTTGTCCTTATCCGGCACGCCATCGCCGTCCTGATCGCGAAGGAAGTATCCGTATTCGGAATTGACCACGGGCTTCCGATAGGATCGCGAGAGAAGCGCGCGGGCATGGAGGTCGCGGTAGTTCTGCTGGTAATCACCGAACGCCATCCAGGGGGCAGGATTGAACTCGCGGACGCTGCCGTGGCTGGTCATGGGATGAATGGCCGCCATTCGGCCGTGCGGATCGGCGGCTCGGATCGTGTTGCCGAGCGCGACGAACTCCTGGCGGAGGGCGTCCTCGGTCGAGGGCCGCGTGCGGATTTCGGCATGCCACTCGCCGGAGACGATGAAATAGACGTCCAGCGCGCTGTAGCGGGCGGCAATATACCGTGCATAGCGATGCCGCGCCTCGACGGAGGGGAACCGCCGCCAGGCGAAGGGCTCGACCTTGCGCTTGTCGCCCCAGGCCAGCGCGAGACCGCAGACGATTCCCTGGCGGTTGGCCTCGGCGATCCGGAGATCCACCTCCTGCCAGTAGGCGGGATTGATCTGCTCCGCTCCGAGGTCGAGGAAGGGCGGCCCGCCGGCATTGCCCCATCCGGCTTCGCTGAGGAGCATCGAATGGACGACGTTGAAGCCCTGGCGGGCGCGGGCCTCGAGATAGCGAAATGCCGCCGCGCGATCATGGTGTTCGCTCTGGCTGTCAGTGAACAGCGCCCACGCGGTGTCGCCAAGGAACCAGAATGGAGCGCCATCCTGCCGGGAGAAATGATGCGGAAATCGGGCCATCGGCTCGAGGCGGCCCGGATGGCCGGAGCCGGCCGCTTCGAATCCGCCTGTCTGCCCGTCCAGCCCCGGATCCTTGCTCTGGACGGTCCATCGCCAAACCCCCGGCTTGTCCGGGCTGAACCGCAACTTCCAAGTCCGGCCGCCATCCCAGAACAGGGGCAAACGGCGGCGGGGGCCGCCGCCGGGAGGGTCGAGCACGGCCTCGGCGGAGAGGGAGACGTAGGGATTGGCCGGCTGGCTGGTGGCGGTCAAGACGGTTTCATAGGGCGTCCATAGCGGCGTGGCGGCCGCCTGGATGGATGGATCCTCAGAGAGCCATCCGGCCATGGCGGCGGCGATGGTGATCCGAGCGAGAAGCGGGTGCGCATTCATGGAGTTCAATGGCCGATCGGCCGTTCGCGACGGATCGCGAGCCGCGTCCGGCAAGGCTGCTTCGCGTTCGGGCAGCCGATCCGGGGCGCGCCTCGCGTTGAATGGATGATCAATGAACCGTGCTGGCAGTGCGGGAGAAGTGGATCGAGTCCTCGTATCGTTTGTTGACGTTGCGGACGCGGCCGACCACGGACTTGCTGAGAGCGTAGAGGAAGGGGAGGGCGACCTGAGGCGACTCCCGCATGAGGCGTTCGAAGGCGGCCGTCGAGATCCGGACCAGAACGCTATCCTTGTTGGCGACGACGTCGGCCGATCGCGGCCCGTGGTCGAGCAGGGAGATCTCGCCAAAGAAATCCCCGGCGCTCAGGGTGGCGAGCGTCGATTCCTTGCGGTCGATCATGATGCGAACGCGCAGCTCGCCTTCGAGGATGAGATACATCGCGTCGCCATGCTCGTCCTTGTTGACCACCTGGCTGAACTGGCGGGGACGGAGGACCTCCATGCTGCTGACGAACACCTCGAGCTGATCGTCGCTCATGTCCGCCAGGATCTTGATCCGGCGCAGCCAGCCCGGCTTGAGATCGCTGGCGGGCAGGGCCGGCCCTGCGGCAGGCGCCGCCGCAGCGCCGGCGCGCGGCTTGAGGAACATCTGGCATTCGGCCAGCGATCCCGCCTTGCGCCAAGCGGTCTCGTGTTCGAGGTAGATCCACGAATCTGCGTTGGCTTGGCCGGATTTGATCCATTGGATAAGGCCCGGCAGCTCGACTGGATCCGAGGCTTTCCCGGATCGATTCCACAGGCGGTACATTGGAGTAGCTTCGCGGTTTTCCATAGCAGCGCAATGGTTGATAGCTGGCCCGAGGATCCCATAGTCGCCGATGGCATGCAAGCTTGGATGCCGCGCGCATGGTTGACCCGGGGCATGAAAGCGAATATGAATGGGGCGTGAAAACGATTCAGAGTCATTGGTTGTCGGCCGGCGCGCCGCTTGCGGCACTCTCGGCATGGATTGCCGGCAGTGCTTTTCTCGGGCTTTCACCCGCAGCAGTTGGCGGGGCGGAAGCGGAACCGCCGCCCGGATTTGTGGCGTTGTTCAACGGGCGGGATCTGGAGGGGTGGCATGGGCTGGGGCATTTCGATCCCCGCAAGCTGCAGGCGATGAATGCCGAGGAGCGCGCCCGCAAGCGCGCGGCCGATCTCGAGGATTTCCGGAAGCATTGGCGGGTCGAGAACGGCGAGCTGGTCAACGATGGCAACGGCGTGTATGCGACAACCGACCGCGAGTTCGGCGACCTCGAGCTCTGGATCGATTACCGGACCGTGCCGCAGGCGGACAGCGGCATCTATCTTCGATACAATCCCCAGGTGCAGATCTGGGATTTCACCCGCGAGGGCGGCAAGTGGTCGCTGGGGGCGGATCTGGGATCGGGCGGGTTATGGAACAACAGCCCGGGCGCGCCGGGCAAGAACCCGCGGGTCCTGGCCGACCGTCCGTTCGGCGAGTGGAACCGGTTTCGGATCCTGCAGGTGGGGGATCGAACGACCGTGTATTTGAACGGCAAGCTGGTGGTCGATCACGCGGTCATGGAGAACTTCTGGGACCGCACGGCGCCGCTCTGGGCGCGGGGTCCCATCCAGTTGCAGACGCACGGCGGCGAGATCCGATGGCGGAACATCTTCGCGCGCGAGATTGCCCCCGAAGAGGCGAGCCTGCTTCTGGCGGAGCCGGGCTTTGTTCCTGTGTTCAACGGGCGCGATCTGACAGGCTGGCAGGGGCCGATCGAGAATTACGAGGTCCGTGACGGCGCCATCGTCTGCCGGCCCAACAAAGGCGGCGTTATTTATTACCATCAGGAATTTGGGGATTTCATTGCGCGCCTCGAGTTCCAGCTTCCGCCGGGAGGCAACAACGGGCTCGCGATCCGGTATCCTGGCCGGGGCGATACTGCCTACTCGGGCATGTGCGAGCTCCAGGTCCTGGACAATGAAGCCGCCAAATATGCGGACCTGGATCCGCGCCAGTCTCACGGCTCGGCTTACGGGATGGTCCCGGCGCGCCGCGGCTTCCTGCGTCCGACCGGCCAATGGAACTACCAGCAGGTCACGGTGCAAGGATCGACGATCAAGGTCGAGCTGAATGGGACCACCATTCTCGACGCCGACTTAAGCCAGGTGACCCAGTTCATGGGCAACCGGGCGCATCCCGGCAAGGATCGGGCATCAGGCTTTTTTGGTTTCGCGGGCCATAGCGATCCGGTGGCATTCCGGAACATCCGGATCAAGGCGCTGTAAGGCCCGAGGGATCCAGGACGGCCAGGGCAGCCAAAGCTGCGGATGGTTTCCGCCGCAGCTTGGCGCCGCCTCGCGCCGGCGCATCCGGAACAGCTCAAGGGCGAGAAGATTGGGGGGAAGGCATTTTCTTGACGGCCTGGAACATGGCGAGGCATCGGGGCCGCTGTTCCTCGTGGCGGACGATCCGGGGGGGGTAGCGCTTGAGTTCGGCGCTTCCCGAGGGCGCTTCCCAGGGACGATGGATATATCGAGATTCGAGGCCGGCGAGCTCGGGGACCCAGGAGCGGACGAATGCGCCTTCGGGATCGAACCGCTCCCCTTGCGAGACCGGATTGAAGATGCGGAAGTAGGGTGCCGCATCGGTGCCGGTGCCGGCGCACCATTGCCAGCCGCCGTTGTTGGCGGCGAGATCGCCGTCTACCAGTTGGCGCATGAAATACTGCTCCCCCTGCTGCCAGGAGAGCAGCAGGTCCTTGGCGAGGAACATCGCTACAATCATGCGCGCGCGGTTGTGCATCCATCCGGTTGCGTTGAGGCATCGCATGGCGGCGTCGACGATCGGGTAGCCCGTTTGTCCGGCGCACCAGGCCTGGAAATGGGATGCCGATCCCTTCCATTCCAGACGGTCGTACTCGGTTCGGAAGCAGGCGGTGGCCACGCGCGGGAAATGCCAGAGGATCTGGAGATAAAACTCGCGCCAGATCAGCTGGCTGACGAAGACGTCCGCATTTCGGTGTTCGGCGGCGCTGGCATCGGCCAGAGAGTCGCGGAGCGACTTGAGGATGGTGCGGACATTGATCGTGCCGAAGTGGAGGTGGGGCGAGAGCAGGGAGGTGCCGTCCAGGGCGGGGTAATCGCGCTGCTCACCGTAGCGGCGGACGGATTGCCGCAGGAATCGGCTCAGGCATTTTCGAGCGGCGGGCTCGCCGCCGGCACAGATCGTTTGGCGCAGGGGGAAGCCCCATGCGGCAGGGGAGTCGGGCAGGGCAACGCTGGCGGGGGATCGGGCGGGGGGATGGCAGCGGGCAGGGCGCGGGCGGGGCGGCGGGACGGGCCGGCCCTTCCATGCCTTCGAGTACGGGGTGAAGACGGCGAAAGGCCGCCCCGATTGCGTCAGAAGATCCTGGTCCTCGCACAGCACGGAGTCCTTGAAAATCTCGAAGCCGATTCCGAGCCCGTTCAGCGCGTTGAAGATGCGGGTGTCGCGCTGGGAGCAATACGGCTCGTAATCCCGGTTGCAGAAGACCGCTTCGGCGCCCACTTCACGGCAGAATCGGACCAGCTCGGGCTCGGGAAGCCCGCGGCGGATGGTCAGAGGGCGGCCCAGGCCGGCCAGGTCGCGCTCCAGCGATCGAATGGATTCGAGAAGGAATGCGACCCGTGCCGCCCCCATGTCGGCGCCGCCGAGGATGGCATCGTCAAGGATGAACAGCGGCCATACATGCTGTGCCTGGCGGATCGCCTCGATGAGGCCCGTGTTGTCGGCGATGCGCAGGTCGCGTCGGAACCAGTGCACGGCTGTCTTCATGGCCGGAGGTAGCGGTCGAAGAGGTCGGGAGGCAGCCGCTCGATATCGAGCATGGTGAGGAAATCGATGGTTTTGAATTCGCGGTCGATGGCCGGTGGGCCGCAGATGCGCGCGCCGACGGAGAGGTAGGCCATGAGCAGCCGAGGGATCGGAGGCGGCGGATCGGCGAGGAGATCCATCGGGCATGCGCAAGCCGGCCGAGGCTGGACGCGCAGCTGCGGCTCGATGAGGAAGCGGCGCTGGAGATGGGCGTAGGCGGCAGCGCCCGCGGCCGGGTCCTGGCCTGTCAGCGAGCTGCATCCGATCAGGTAGCGGCAGCGCTGCTCCCTCGCGTAGGCGGCGATTCCTTTCCACAACCGTCCCAGAACGACCAGGTTCCGATGCGATTGAGCGACGCAGGCGCGGCCGAGCTCGAGGATTTGGCCGCGATGCGTTTCGAGGGGGGCAAGGTCGAACTCCTGGGCGCTATAATAGCCGAGGTTTTGAGCGGCCTGGCGGCCGGTCTGGAGCCGGTAGGTGCCCACGACCAGGCCGGTTCGAGGCTCCTCGACGATCAGATGGTCGCACACCGAGTCGAACGGATCGGCGTCCAGGCCTGTCGCGAAAGACTCGGCCAGCCCTTCCTTCAGCTCGAGGTTGAACACCTCGAACCGGAGGCGCTGGGCGGCTCGGATCTCCTCCGGTCGGGTGGCGAGCCGCGCCTCGGTGCTCGATGCGGATTCGGCGCGATCGAGAATCCGTCCGCCCACTCCATTCAAGGGGCGGCTGGCGCTGTTTGGTGGAGGAACAGGCATGGTCGGTTCCTGAACCGTCGTTGACGATTCGTTGGGGGCGAATCTCCGGCGAAACGGAGCTGAAAGCAAGTTCCAAACTGATTCCGGGCTTGATCCGGCAACGGAAAAGGATCAAAGAACTGGCAGAACAACCATGAACACCACATTGGCCCTATTGGGAGCGCTGGGTGCAGCGCTGGCATTGGCTCAGAATCACGCGGTGGCCGCGGAGCGGCCCGCCGCCGGCGGCCTGCGCGTCATCGTGTTCGGCGCTCATCCGGACGACGCCGAGTTCAAGGCGGGCGGCACGGGGGCCCTGTGGGCGCGGCGCGGGCATGCGGTGAAGCTGGTGTCGGTGACCAACGGGGATATTGGGCACTGGCAATCGGCGGGGGGCGCCTTGGCCCAGCGGCGGCGGGCGGAATCGCTGGCGGCGGCCCGGATGCTCGGGGTCTCGAGCGAGGTGCTCGACATCCACGATGGCGAGCTGGAGCCGACGCTCGAAAACCGCCGCAAGATTGTCCGGCTCATCCGCGAGTGGCGGGCGGACATCGTCATCTCCCACCGGCCCTGGGATTATCATCCGGACCATCGATACGTCGGCGTGCTGGTGCAGGACGCGGCGTTCATGGTGACGGTGCCCTTTTTCTGCCCGGACGTCCCGGCGCTGGCGGCGAATCCGGTCTTCCTGTATTCGAGCGACGGCTTTCAGAAGCCGAACCCATTTCGGGCGGACATTGCGGTTGCGGTGGACGAAGTGTTCGACCAGAAGCTCGAGGCGGTGCATGAGCTGGCCTCGCAGGTGTACGAGGGGGGCGCCAACGGGAGCGAGACCTATGTGAAGGGGGTGCCGGCGGCCGGCGATGTCGCCGCCCGCAAGGCCTGGCTCAGAAAGCGCTGGGAGGGCCGGCAAGGCGGCGAGGCCAATCGATTCCGAGACGCGCTCGTCAAGTGGTACGGAAGCGATCTCGGTGCGAAGGTCAAATACGCCGAGGCATTCGAGATCTGCGAGTATGGACGGCGGCCTTCCGAGGACGAAGTGCGCAGGCTGTTCCCGTTTTTCCCGCCTGCCCGGTAATCGTCCGGAAATCCTCGAGCGGAAGGCCCAGCCATGTCGAACTCGACCCCACTCAATCGCCGGGCGTTCATCGCTCGGGCAGCGACCGTCAGCGCCATCGGATTTGCCGCCCCCCCCTTGGCATGGGGGGGCGAGACCCCGGCCGCCGGGCGCCGGCCGGGCCCGAACAGCCGCATCCATTTGGGGCTGATCGGCTGCGGCGGCATGGGGCGGTCCAACCTGAACGAATGCGCCAAGCATCCGGATGTGGTGGTTCGAGGAGCGTGCGACGTCTGGGCCAGCCGGAGGGAGGCGGTCGTGGCGCAATTCAAGGACACATGCCAGCCATACGCCGATTACCGGGAGATGCTGGCACAGCCGGATCTGGACGCGGTCATCATCGCCTCGCCGCCGCACTGGCACGCCTTGCATGCGATTGGCGCCTGCCAAGCCGGCAAGGATATCTATCTGCAGAAGCCCATGACTCTCCACCTGGGGGAGTCTCTGGCGGTCCGCAACGCCGTGCGGCGGCATGGCCGGATCTCCCAGATCGGCACCCAGATTCATGCCGGCGAGAACTATCGGCGGGTGGTCGAGTTGATCCGGTCGGGCAACCTGGGCAAGATCGGCGTGGCGCGGACGTTTAACGTCATGAACCAGGGCCCTCAGGGAGTGGGGCGCGCCGCCAGCTCGAGCGTGCCCGAGGGAATGGATTGGGACATGTGGTGCGGGCCGGCGCCGCGGCGCCCCTTCAACCCGATCCTCGCCAGCGACGCCTATTCCCACAGCTCATGGATGGATTACAGCGGCGGCTGGACGCCCGGCATGGCGCCGCACATCATCGATCTGCCGATCTGGGCGCTCGAGCTGGGCTATCCGCTGGTCACCAGCTCCGCCGGGGGCAGGTTCGTGGTCGACGACGACGGGGATGCCTATGACCATCACGAAGTTCTATGGCAGTACCCGGGCCTGACCCTGACCTGGATGTCGTCGCTCACGAACAGCTACGATTTCGTCATGCGTGGCGAGGTCGAGCCCGCGCGGCGGCTGGGGATCTATTTCCACGGCAGCGACGGCACGCTCTATGCCAACTACTCTATGATGCGGCTGATTCCGGAAGGGAAGCGGATGTCGGGCCGGCAGGCGCCCGCTCCGTCGATCCCGCCGTCCCCTGGCCACGAGCGGGAGTGGCTCGATTCGATCCAGTCCCGCCGGCAGCCTTCCTGCAGCGTTTTTTACCATGTCCACGTCGATGTCCCCATCCTGCTGAGCCTGCTCTCGCTCAAGCTCTGCCGGTCGATCCGGTTCGATCCGGCCCGGGAATGGATCGTCGACGATCCCGAGGCGGCGCGTTTGGCGATTCCCGAGTATCGCGATCCCTGGCGGTTCCCGAAAGAGTACCTGGCGGAAGTATAAAGAGCGGCGGAGGGAGAGGGGCGCATTCCAAATCCGAGGTTGTTTTTCTGCGAATCCCCAGTAGACTCTCTCTCAAGTATATCTGAACGCGAAATCTGATTGCCCAATGAAATCCACTCCCAATCGACGGCATTTTCTGAAGACCTCGGCGGCGGCGGCGCTGACGGCGCCATGGGTGATGAGCTTCGAGGAGCGAGCCCTGATGGCCCAGGAGAGCCGGCCATCCTCGGCGCCAGCCCTGGAGGGCGGGCCCAAGGAGACGGTTCCCCAAGGTCGGATCGGCAAGGTCCAGATCGGGCGCCTGATCTGCGGGGGCAACCTGGTCAGCGGCTACGCGCACAGCCGGGACCTGATCTACGTGTCGCGCTGGCTTCGACAGTATTTTACCGACGACAAGATCTGGGAGACGTGGTCCGTGTGCGAACAGCATGGAATCAATACCATGATCGTGTTCACGGGCGACCAGCGGGCGGTGTCGCTTTACGAGAAATACCGGGCCCAGGGCGGGCGCATCCAGTTCCTGGCTCAAATCAGCCCGGACGAGAAAGACATGCGGAAATCCGTCGCGCAGGCGCGTGACGCGGGCGCGGTCGGCGCCTTCCTGGTGGGCAACACGGGGGACTCGTGGACCCGGACCAACAAGACGCATTTGATTGGCGACCTGCTGCCGATGATCCGGGACCATGGCATGATCGCCGGCGTGGCTGGCCATGAGGTTCGGACCATCCGGGCGGTCGAGGAAGCCGGGTTCAACCCGGACTTCTACATGAAGACCCTCCACGGCACCGATTACTGGTCGGCGCGGCGACCGGATCAGACCAAGGAAGTGATCGATAATTACGGGGCGGACAACTACTGGTGCTCGGACCCGGCGGATACGATCGCCTACATGGCGCAGGTCAAGCGTCCTTGGATCGCCTACAAGGTGCTGGCGGCAGGGGCGATCCATCCTCGGGCGGGCTTCCGTCATGCGTTTCAGCACGGGGCAGATTTCGCCGCAGTGGGCATGTTTGATTTCCAGGTTGCCGAGAACGTCGCCACGACGGGAACGGTTCTTCGAACCCTGAAGAACCGGGAGCGGTCCTGGCTCGCCTGACGCTTCAGGGAATCGCGAACCGGTAGAACCGCATGTCTGCCCCTGGCGGCAGCAGGCCGGATTCCGAAAATCCAAGAATGTCGGACTGTCCATCGGCGATCCGATGCCACTCTGCGCCCGAAACGCTGTCGGCGGATTCGATCGCCCAGCGCGAAAACGGCAAGCCTACAATCCGCAAGCGAACGCTTTCGCCGTCGGCGAATATCTCCAGAGGGCGGCGAGATCGGAAAATGCACTCCAGGCCCATCGAGGGCATCGCTTTCCCCTTGCGTCCAAAAGACGCCCGCGGCTCTGCCCGCGAAGCCAGTTTCCCTCGGGAGAGCGAGCAGCGCTTCCGCGAAACGCGCGCGCATGTCGTCATACAAAGACGCCCGCACAGTCGGACTCCAATCCGTGTGCAGGGAAGTGGCTCCCACGGCGTACTTGTAGACTGCAATAGGCGTTCCACCATACAGATCAACAGAGATCAGGTTTGCCGCGGTGATTTCCGGGCCGAAGCTTCCTTGTGGATTTTGGCAACCGCAGTCTGAGCTCCAACCTGGTCCTGTGGGCGGCTGATAAATGACCCAGCGGACCTCCGAAGTGGGGGCGTAATGGGCGCGGGCATTGAAGAACAGGACGTTCGTTTGCGGCGCCAGCATTTGGGCGGGCAGTCGGCCGCTGTCCGTCCCACTGTTGATCGCGATGGATTGGCCAGCGAAGATGAACACAGGGATCTCGCTTGCGATGGAAGTGATCTTGACAACGATGGCCAAGAAGATTCCCAACCAGTGGGCTGCCAGAGTGGGCTGCCAGAGTGGGCTGCCAGAGTGGGCTGCCAGAGTGGGCTCAGTCTAAGCATTTTCTTTTGATAAGAGAACCGGCAGTGATGTCAAGCGATGGCTGGGCTGCATTCGGCGTATGTCCATGCTTAGCCCGCCAATCGCAGTCAAAGCCCGTTGTGCGGGAACGGTGGATGGCCTCGTCAGTCGGATGAAGCCTCGCTAAGAATTGGTCTTGTCCAATGAATCGGGTTCGGCGATGAATAGCGTGAATTTCATGGAAATCGAGACAACGGATCTGACGCAGCGAGCGCCTCGGGTTGTGAAACGCCAGGAGGACGGGCTCGAAACGACCATCCTCGAAGTGGGGGATGTCCGCGAAATCCACCTCACCGCTCAGCCGCGGCCCAAAGAAGCAGCCGGGGAGACCGTGAGCCGTCTGATGGACGAGGTGCGCGCGCATCGGGCGAGCGTGGTTTGGCAGGAGATCTTCGGCTCCCTCGATCTTCACGATGAGGTGCGGCGGGCGGCGGGCGTCGGAGGGGAAGACGGGGCTTGGCCGATCATCCATGTGGAGGGGGCCGGGTGCGGGGAGGCGCCTCTGGCGGGGATGCACGTGTTGGCGGTTGCGGGTGTTTCGGTGGAGACCATCCGGCTGGGATCGCAGCCGGTGGGGCGCGCTTATGCGGATCCATGGTCGCGGCACGTTGTCCTGGGCAACATCGTGCCCGAGGAGACGGATCGCCCCCCTGCTTTCCAGGCGCGCCGGATGTTCGAGCGGCTGGAAGCGGCGCTGCGCGCGGCGGGGCTGGACATGGGCCATGTGGCGCGCACCTGGTTGTTTCTCGACGACATTTTGTCTTGGTATGGGGCGTTCAATGCCGTGCGCACCGAGTTTTTCCAGGAACGGTTTGTGTTCGAGCGGATGGTGCCCGCAAGCACGGGGATCAGCGGCCGGAATCCAGCAGGCGCAGCGTTGATGGCAGCCGCCTGGGCGGTCGAGCCTCGGCACGGGGCATGCCGTCTGACGGAGCTCTCATCGCCGCACCAGTGCGCTGCGACTCGTTACGGAAGCTCGTTCAGCCGCGCGGTCGAACATGCGGTGCCGGGTGCGCGGCGCCTGTGGGTGTCGGGCACGGCCAGTATCGCGCCCGATGGGCGGAGCGTCCGGCCCGGAGACATGGCCGGGCAGATCGACCTGACCATGGAAGTCATCGAGGCGATCCTCCAGTCCCGCGGCATGGGCTTCGAAGACGCGTCGCGCGTGACCGCTTATTTCAAGGACGGGAGCCAGACATCGCCCTTTCGGGCCTGGCTCGATCGGCGCGGGCTGGATGGCTGGCCGCTGGTCTGCACCCGGGCGGACGTCTGCCGCGACGAGCTGTTGTTCGAGGTCGAGTTGGATGCCTTGCGGGCCGGCTAATGACAGCAAAGCCAGCGTCGCTCTGACGCTTTTTTACTATGCGCTACGGATTATTGAGATGGATCGTTCTCGCGATTCTGCCTGGAGTGGCGGGCGGGGTTTGCGGCGCCGAATCGCCTCCGCGCCTCAAGCGCGCCGATAGTTTTCTGGGCGTTCACTTCGATTTCCATGCCGGGCCGGACTGCACGGAGATCGGAAAGAACACGACACCGGCGATGATCGAGAGCGTCATTGACCAGGTTCGGCCCGACTACATCCAGATCGACTGCAAGGGCCATCCGGGGCTGTCGAGCTATCCGACAAAAGTGGGCAATCAAGCCCCGGGTTTTGTCGGGGATCCGCTGCGGGTGTGGCGGGAGGTGACCGCGCGGCGCGGGGTGGCCCTATACATGCATTATTCGGGCGTTTGGGACAGCGAGGCGATCCGGCGGAACCCTTCCTGGGGGATCGTCGATGCGGGGGGCAAGACGCAGGGCAACGCGACATCGTTTTTCGGTCCTTATGCGGAGCGGCTGCTGATCCCGCAACTGCGGGAGCTGGCGGGCGACTATGGAGTGGATGGGGCGTGGGTGGATGGCGAATGCTGGGCATCGGCCCCGGATTACGGGCCGGAGGCGCTCGAGGCGTTTCGGAAGGCCACGGGCGTTCAGGATCCGCCCCGCAAGCCGGGCGATCCGCACTGGTTCGAGTTTCTCGAGTTTCACCGGGACGCGTTTCGGCGGTATCTGCGCCATTACGTGGCCGAGGTCAAGCGGACGCATCCGGACTTCCAGCTCTGCAGCAACTGGGCCTTCACCGATCACATGGCGGAGCCGGTGAGCGCGCCGGTGGATTTTCTGTCGGGGGATTACTCGCCGGAAGACAGCGTGAACTCGGCGCGCCTGTCGGGGCGCTACCTGGTGCGCCAGGGCAGGCCATGGGATCTGATGGCATGGAGCTTCTCGCGCAATCCGGGCAAGAACGGTTCGACGCAGAAAACGGCGGTTCAGCTCGAGCGGGAGGCGGCGGTGGTGTTGGCGCTGGGCGGCGGGTTTCAGGCGTATATCACCCAAAAGCGCGACGGCTCGATCCGCGAGGAGCGGATCCCGGTGATGGCCGAGGTCGCGAAGTTCTGCCGGGCTCGCCAGGCGCTTTGCCATGGGGCGGAGCCGGTGCCGCAGGTGGGGCTGCTACTATCGACGGCAGGGCACTACCGTGCGATCAACGGATTGTTCAACCGAGATCTCTCGCGAGTGAGCGGGGTGCTGCAGGCGCTGCTGGAAAGCCAGCATTCGGTCGAGGTGGTGGGCGAGCATCAGCTTGCAGGCCGCCTCGCCGAGTACCCGCTGATCGTCGTGCCGGAGTGGGAGTATCTCGATCCGGGGTTTCGCGGCGATCTGATGGGGTATGTGCGCGGCGGCGGCAATCTGCTGCTGATCGGGCCGGCCACGGGCGCCCTGTTCGCCGAGGAGCTGGGAGTGGCAGGGGCGGGGGCGCCCAGCCCGAAGTCAGGCCAGCTTGCGTTTCGGGGCGGCATGACACCGCTCAAAGGCCAGGTTCAAGCTGTCCGGCTCGGTCCGCGGGCTCGGGGTGTGGGCGAGCTGCGGAGGATTGGGGACGGGGACGGGGTTTTGGGATCTGCGGCAGCGGTTGTCCCTGTGGGCAAAGGAAAGCTGGCGGCGGTGGGCTTCAGCGTTGCCCGGAGCTACCTGGGGGCGCGGCCGGCCGGGATTCGGGATTTTCTGGACGATCTGGTGGGGCAATTGGCCCCGGAGCCGATCGTCGAAGTGAAGGGATCGACGGACGTGGATGTCAGCGTGGCCCGCCATCGGGGCCGCCTCCTGGTCCATTTGGTGAACACGTCGGGGCCGCATGCGACCGAGCCGATTGTGGAGGCGATCGCGCCGATCGGCCCGCTGGCGGTGACCATCCGGCATCGGGCCCCGCCTGCGAAGATCACCCTCGAGCCGTCGGGCCAGCCGCTGCCTTTCGATTACCGGGACGGGGCGATTCGGCTCCGGGTCCCTCGAGTCGACATTCACGAGGCGATCGTGGTGGAAGCACGATAAACCAAGACAGGCTCTGCCGAGATGAAACGATGCTGCTATCTGGCCTGGGCTGCCCTCATGGTGTGGGCGGGGATGCTCGCGGCGAGCGGCGCCGGCTTGCCGAATATTCTCTTCCTGTTCGCCGACGATCAGCGGGCCGACACCATTGCCGCTCATGGCAACCCGCACATCCGGACGCCGAACCTGGACAAGCTGGCGGCGTCGGGGTTCAGCTTCCGGGCGAACTATTGTTTTGGCGGCAACAGCGGCGCGGTCTGCATGCCGAGCCGGGCCATGCTCATGAGCGGCAAGACATGGTTTCATGTCGACAACTCGCTCGCGAATGCCGCCCTCATGCCCGAGGTGTTGGCCAGGAACGGGTATGTCACTTTTGCGACGGGCAAATGGCACAACGGGCCTGCCGCCTGGCTGCGGGCGTTTCAGCTGGGAAGCCGCGTCTTTTTGGGCGGCATGTCGGACCATACCCGGGTGCCGGTCCGGGATCTGGGGCCGGACGGCAAGCTGACCGAGCCGCGTCCGGGCGAGAGGTTCTCGAGCGAGATGTTCGCGGACGCTGCGATCAAGTTCCTCCGAAGCCACGATGGCAAGAAGCCATTTTTCGCCTATGTGGCCTTCACGGCGCCGCATGATCCGCGCATGCCGCCGGAGCGGTATCGGCAGATGTATTACCGCGACCTGCCGCCGCTGCCGGGGAATTTCCTTCCGCAACATCCGTTCGACAATGGCATGATGCGGGGGGGGCGGGACGAGAACCTGGCGCCGTGGCCGCGGACGGAAGCGGTCATTCGCGACCAGCTGGCCGAGTATTACGGGATGATCACGCATCTGGACGAGCAGGTGGGTCGGATCCTCGAGGCTTTGCGCGAGAGCGGCCACGCCGACGACACGCTGATCATCTACGCGGCGGACCAGGGATTGGCGGTCGGCAGCCACGGCCTGCTGGGCAAGCAGAGCGTCTATGAGCACAGCATGCGATGCCCGCTGATCTTTGCCGGCCCCGGCATTCCGGCGGGCCGATCCACGGACGCTTTCAGCTATCTGCTCGATGTCTTTCCGACCCTCTGCGACCTCCTGGGGATCCCGCCCCCCGCCGATCTCGACGGGGCGAGCCTGCGGCCCATCTGGGAGGGATCGAAGGATCGGGTTCGCGACTCGGTGTTCCTGCCCTTCCTGGAGATCCAGCGGGCCGTGCGCGACGACCGATGGAAGCTGATCGCGTATCCGAAGATCGGCCATCTGCAGCTGTTCGACCTCGAGTCCGACCCGCTTGAAAGGACCAATCTGATCGATCGCGCCGAGAGCGCGGCCCATGTCGAGCGTCTGAGGGCCCTGATGAAGGAATGGCAGCGAAAAGCGGGCGACAGGGTCGAGCTGCCTGCGGAGAACCGGCAACCCGCGGCCGTCAACCTGAGCGGCCAAAAGCGCGATCCCGACCCGTGGCAGCCGGAATGGATCGTGAACAAGTATTTTCGCACCGGGCCGCCGAACATCCTGGTGGCGATCGCCGACGACTGGTCTTTCGGGCATGCCGGGGCTTACGGATGCCGATGGGTTCGGACGCCGGCCTTTGACCGCGTGGCTCGGGAGGGGATCCTGTTCTCGCACGCCTACACGCCCAATGCCAAGTGCGCGCCGTCGCGCGCATGTCTCCTGACCGGGCGCAACTCGTGGCAGCTCGAGGCGGCCTGCAATCACAGCCCGTTCTTCCCGCCTCGATACCGGACGTATCCGGAGATTTTGGCGGAGCGCGGCTGGCACGTCGGAATGACTGCCAAAGGGTGGGCGCCCGGCGTGGCCACGAACGCCGATGGACGTCCTCGGCAGCTCGCCGGCCGGCCCTACAACCAGCGCAGCGCGCCCCCTCCAGCCCAGGGCATCGGCCGCAACGATTACGCGGCCAATTTCGCGGACTTCCTCGATGCTGCACCGACCAACACGCCCTGGTGCTTCTGGTACGGAGCCGTCGAGCCCCATCGCGGATACGAGTTCGGCTCGGGGACGTCCAAAGGAGGAAAGAAGCTCGAGGATGTCGACTGGGTGCCGGGCTACTGGCCGGATAATGAGGTCGTTCGCCAGGATCTCTTGGACTACGCGTTCGAGGTCGAGCATTTCGACCGGCATCTGGGGCGAATGCTGGATGAGCTGGAACGTCGCGGGCTTCTGGACCAAACGCTGGTCGTGGCGACGTCCGACCATGGGATGCCGTTCCCTCGGGCCAAAGGCCAGGCCTATGACGAGTCGAATCACGTCCCGCTGGCCATCCGCTGGAAACGCGGCATCGCGAGCCCCGGCCGGGTGGTGGCCGATTATGTCAGCTTCATCGATCTGGCGCCCACATTCGTCGATTTCGCTGGGCTGGAATGGGCCGCAACCGGATTGGCATCGACTCCCGGCCTGAGTCTGCGGGACCTCTTCGAGTCGGCGATGTCCGGCCGCGTGAATCCGGCGCGCGACCATGTCCTGATCGGCAAGGAACGGCATGACGTCGGGCGCCCGCACGACTGGGGATACCCGATCCGCGGGATCCTCCGGGATGACTGGCTCTATGTGCGGAACTTCGAGCCGGCGCGGTGGCCGGCGGGCAATCCGGAAACGGGGTATTTGAACTGCGACGGCGGGCCCACGAAGACGGAGATCCTAAACGCCCATCGCCGCAATCCGGCAGACATGTCCTGGGCGCTCTGCTTCGGCCTGCGGCCGGCTGCCGAGCTCTACGACCTGCGGGCGGATCGGGACTGCCTGCGGAATCGATCCGGGGACCCGATGACGGCGGCGCTCGAGGAGGATCTTCGGCGCCGGATGTCCGCCGAGCTCGAGTCCCAGGGCGACCCGCGCATCCTGGGCCGCGGGGAGGTGTTCGAGCAGTATCCATACTCCAGCGAGAAAGACCGCGGCTTCTACGAGCGCTACATGCGCGGGGAGAAGCTGAGCGCCGGCTGGGTCAGCCCCGCCGACTTCGAGAAGACACCTTTCGATGGGTCGAACCGGCCGGACTAGCTGAATTGGCTTGCACCCTGGCGGGGATCGAATACGGTCAGGGCCTCTGGTGTTGAACGCTCCTGCCTTGCGAAAAGCGGCCCGGCTCGGCATGGCTGGAGTCAGGATCGAGGACGTGTTGTTCTTGGAGAACCGACAATAGCCTATGGTGCAGAGACGAAAAGCGGGGCGGCGGGGAGATCCAGCGGAGCGGGGGGATCAGCCTGCGCGCGGGGCAAGGGCGGGGCGCAAGCTGGCGGCTGCAGATCGAGAAGATACGGACGCAGCCGTCGGATCGCCGCCGGAGAAGGCGCTGGCCGAGGAGCGGTCCATACCGCGGGACGAGGATGCGATCGTTGCGCTGGAGGAGAAGGAGCGGACCCCCTATGACGGGGACACGGCCATCAAGCTGTATCTGCGCGAGATCGGCCAAGTGAAGCTGCTGACGCCGGCGGAGGAGGTGGAGCTGGCGGCGCGGATCCGGAAGGGGGACAAGAAGGCGCGCGAGCAGATGATCAAGGCGAATCTTCGCCTGGTGGTCAAGATCGCGCACGACTACGAGGGATTGGGATTGCCGCTGCTGGACTTGATCAGCGAGGGGAACATCGGGCTGATGAAGGCGGTCGAGCGGTTCGACCCGTCCAAGGGCGGCAAGCTGTCGACGTATGGCGCGTGGTGGATCAAGCAATCCATCAAGCGCGCGCTGGCCAACCAGTCCAAGACCATTCGGCTCCCGGTCCACCTGGTGGACAAGATCTCCAAGATGCGGCGTCTGTCGATGCGGCTGCAGGAGGTGCTGGGGCGGGAGCCGAACGACGAGGAGCTGGCGGAGGAGATGGGCATGTCGGCGGCGCGGGTGGCCCAGCTGCGGACCGCGGCCATCCGGCCGGCGTCACTCGATGCCCCCATCGGCGACGACGAGTCGAACAACTTCGCCGAGATTGTCCAGGATGAGAACGCCAGCACCCCCTTCGAGGAGCTCAAGGACAAAACCGTCACCCGCATGCTCCGCGAGATGGTCAAAACCCTCGACCCGCGCGAGTCCACCATCCTGCGGTATCGATTCGGGCTGGACGGCGGATCCGAGAAAACGCTCGAGGAGGTGGGCCAGAAATTCGGCGTCACTCGCGAGCGAGTGCGGCAGATCCAGAACATCGCATTGAACAAGCTTCGGCGGATGATCCAGAAACTCGAAGCGGTCCAGCGCTAGCAGGCCGCGATCTCTTCCATGAACGTCACTCCCAGCGAATTGGCGGCGGCGATCCGCACTATCCCGGACTTCCCGAAGCCGGGGATCCAGTTTAAGGACATCACGCCCGTCCTGGGCAACGCGCGCCTGTTGGCGGGGTGCATCGAGCGGATGATCGAAGGCCATGTGCCGGGGGAGGTGGACGCCGTGGTGGGGATCGACGCGCGCGGCTTCATATTCGGCGCGGCGGCCGCGCTGCGATTGCAGGCCGCTTTCGTGCCGGTCCGCAAGCGGGGCAAGCTGCCCTTTCGAACCATCGAGCAGAGCTATGACCTCGAGTACGGATCGAACACGATCGCCATGCATGTCGATGCGCTCACGCCCGGAAGCCGTGTGCTGCTGATGGACGACCTGCTGGCGACAGGAGGAACCGCCGCCGCCGCCATCGCGCTCATCCAGCGCCTCGATGCCCGCATCCTCGAAGCCGTGTTCTTCGTCGAGCTCGAGTCTCTTGGAGGCCGCGCGCGGCTGGGATCGACGCCGGTGCGGTCCCTGGTGGCCTACTGATTGGCGCCGTCGTGCTTCCTCCGGCGGGAATAGCGCTCATTGACTGGCTGCGGGCCATGGATCTGGCGGCGTTTCGTTGGGTCCACGAAGGGATGCGGCATCCCTGGCTTGACGCCTTGGCGGCGCTGTTCAGCTGGAATGGGCTGCTGGCTTTGGTGGTGTTGGTGGCCGTTGCCGGGGTGATCTGGAAGGGGAGCCAGCGGGCGTGGATCTGTCTGGGACTGGTGGCGCTGGCCGTTCTGGCGGGTGAAGTCGGCGTTTACCAGCCGCTTAAAAGGGGGATCGGCCGGCTGCGGCCGGAGATCATCTCGGAAACCGGGAATCCCGACGAGTGGCGGCGGAATCGGTCCAGCATGCCGTCCTCGCATGCGGGCAACTGGTTCGCGGCGACCCTGGTGCTGGGGATGTATTATCGGCGCAGCTGGAGGTACATGGCGCCAGCCGGGACGCTGGCCGCATTCTCGAGGGTGTATCAAGGTGCCCATTATCCGGCCGATGTGGTGGCGGGCGCTTTGCTGGGGATCGCCGTCGGCTATGGCGTGGTCCGGA
This sequence comes from Verrucomicrobiota bacterium, assembly GCA_022711435.1. Classification (GTDB taxonomy): domain Bacteria; phylum Verrucomicrobiota; class Verrucomicrobiia; order Limisphaerales; family UBA1319; genus JAGMXM01. The sequence goes on along the minus strand of JAKLFB010000006.1, from coordinate 90,954 downwards.
TCGCTTCCGCCTTCTGGGAGGCGGGGGGGACGCGGTGGTTCCCGTGCTGGTGGCGGCGATGCCGATCGCTGCGCGTTCCGGACGTGGTCGAAGCCGTGCCGGAGATTCTGGAGGGCCAATGGCAGCAGGATCGCCACCGGCAATGGAGATCCCTGGCATATATGGCGATCGGATTGACCCTGGCGGCGCGGCTCATCTATGTGGGCAGCGACACCATCGAGCTGAGCGAGGACGAGGCCTATCAATGGCTCTGGTCCAAGCGCCTGGATTGGTCCTATTACAGCAAGCCGCCTCTGATCGCCTGCGCGCAATGGCTGGGGACGCAGTTGTGGGGGGATCGGGAGCTCGGCGTGCGGTTCTGCTCGCCGGTCATCGCGGCGGTTCTCGGCCTGATGCTGTTCCGCCATCTGGCGCGCGAGCTGCATCCGGGGGCGGGGCTGGCGATGGTGGTGGTTGGGCTGGCCACCCCCCTGCTGGCAGCGGGATCGGTTCTGATGACGATCGATCCGCTTTCGGTCCTGTTTTGGACGGCGGCCATGGTTACAGGCCTGTCGGCCGTTCGCAGCGGATCCACGGCCGCGTGGGCGTGGACGGGAGCATGGATGGGGCTCGGATTCCTGAGCAAGTATGTGGCCTTGTTCCAGTGGGCATCGTGGGCCTTGTTCTTCGTGCTGTGGCCGGACGCCCGGCACCAGTTGCGCCGCCCGGGGCCTTACCTGGCCCTGGCAATCAACCTCGTTTGCACGCTGCCGGTCATCGGATGGAACATAGCGCACGATTGGGTGACGGTCACGCATGTCGCCCAGGTCGGCCACGTCGGCCGGGAATGGCAGCTCACGCTCAAATACCTCGCCGAGTTTGTCGCGGCCGAGGCGGGATTGCTCCATCCGCTCTTCCTGGCGGGAGCGGCTGTGGCGGCGTTTGCATTCTGGCGCCAGCGGGGGCCGGCGATCGACCAAGCCCGGCGGATGCGCCGGGTGTTCTACTTTTGCATGGGCGCGCCGGTGTTCGCGTTCTACGCCTTCTACACGATGCATTCGCGGGTGCAGCCGAATTGGATTGCGCCGGCGGTGGTGCCGTTGTTCTGCCTGATGGTGGACTACTGGGAATCGCGGTGGCGGGAGGGGCTGCGCTGGTTGCGGCCGCTGTTTGTGGGGGGTGCGGCGGCGGGGATCGCGGGGATCCTGCTCCTGCACAACACCAACCTTCTGATCAAGCTGACGGGGCGCGCGCTGCCGGTCGAGATGGATCCGCTGCGCAGGGTCCGCGGCTGGGCCGAGACCGCCCGCGTTGTGGGGGAAGCGCGCGACCGATTCCAGGCCGAAGGCGGACCGGTGTTCATCATCGGCGATCACTATGGCATCGTGGGCCAGCTTTCCTTCTATCTTCCCGAGGCGAAGGCCGGGGTGCCTGACGATCCGCTCGTGTATTATCAAACCACAGATCAGCCGCGGAATCAGTTCTATTTCTGGCCGGGGTATCGAGAGCGCCGAGGCCAGAACGCAATCTATGTGCTGCAGACCGACACACCTCAGCCCGCCCCCGAGGCCATCGCCAGCCAGTTCGGCCAAGTCGAGGATTGGGGTCTGCGGGAAATCCAATACCGCGGTCGGGTGATGCGCCGGATTCAGCTCTTTGCCTGCCGTGAGCTCCGCTGAGAATACGGTCTCCCACTTCCTGCCGGCAGGCGATTACAGCCTGGATGCTACCCTGAGCTCGGGCCAGGTCTTTCGCTGGAGGCGCCGGGAAGAGGCCTGGGAAGGTGTGGTCGGGAATCGCTGGGTTCGGCTGGCCCAAACCAGGGGCGGGCTGCACGCCGAAGCGATGGATGGCGATGGGGAGTGGCAATGGCTGATCGGCTTTCTGCAGGTCGAGGTCGATCTGAAAGCCGTCCAGGGGCAATGGCCCGACGATCCGCCGCTGCGCGCGGCGGCCGCTCGGTGGCCCGGATTGCGCCTGCTGAACCAACGGCCCTGGGAATGCCTCGCGTCCTTCATCCTCTCGTCCAACAAGCAGATCGTTCAGATCCACCAGATGGTTGACGAATTGTGCCGACGATACGGTGTGCCGGTCCGGGCTCCAGCGGGAGCGGGTCCGGCGCATGCCTTCCCGGCGGCAGCCTCGCTTGCCGCGTGTTCCGAAGCCGATCTGCGCGCGTGCGGATTAGGCTTTCGCGCGCCGTATCTGCGGGAGACAGCGCGGCGAGTGGCGCAAGCCGAGATCGACCTCGATGGATTGCGCCGCCTGCCGGTTCAGGAGGCGCGCCGGCGCCTCGAGGGTCTGCCCGGCGTGGGGCGCAAGATCGCGGATTGCGTCCTGCTGTTTGCGCTCGATTTTTCGGAAGTTTTCCCGGTGGATGTGTGGGTGGAAAAGGCATTGCGGCGATGGTATTTTGCGGGTCGCCAGCCGACCCGGCGCTGCCTGATGCAATTTGCGGAACGCCATTTTGGCCCTCAGGGCGGCTATGCCCAGCAGTATCTGTTTCACGCTGCCCGGCTGGGTTCGGATCGATCTGGGAATGACTGGCCGGCGGGAGGAACGGCCAACAACGAACTTGCGACGGCGGTGAGCCGGGGATTTCCAACCGTGCAATAAGGGTCTGTGCAAAAATTACTTCCGATTTTGGCGGGAGCGCCGCCGGGCCCGATGCGAGGCGCAAGGGAGGGAGTGTATCCCCCTGCGATACTCGACCGACCGAGCAACGAAGCAGATGGCCCGGCGCCGCCCCGCCCCTGCGGGCTGGGGGTCTTGGGCGCGCTGGCTTTGTTGCTCCTCGCTCACAGACCGCACGGGTATGCTCGCTCGTCGCGTCTTGCCAGCCCGCCCAATCCCCTCCAGCAAAATCGGAATTAATTTTTGCACAGACCCTAAGATGAAGACCTGCCTTGAGGTGCTGTTTACCCCTGCCGATTTCGCGGTGTTGCCCAGGCGCGATCTGGGGCGGACCGCGTGCGTGGTGTTCGACGTGTTTCGGGCCACCAGCAGCATGTTGACGGCGCTGGCGCACGGGGCCCGCGCGATCCACCCGGTCGCGGGGATTCCCGAGGCGCTGGCGGCGCGGGCGCGGCAGCCGGACGTCCTGCTCGCCGGAGAGCGCAACGGCCTGCGGATTCGCGCCGCTCAGGCCGGCGGGATCGATTTTGACCTGGGCAATTCCCCCCGGGAATTCACCCCTGAGCGGGTGCGAGGCCGGACGATCGTCATGACAACCACCAACGGCACCCGGGCCCTGCAATCGTGCCGGGGGGCGGCCCAGGTGTTGGCGGGCGGCTTCCTGAATCTGCAGCGAATCGCCAGTCATCTGCGACAGCAGCATCCCGAGGAAGTGCTCGTGGTATGCAGCGGGACCTTCGAGCAGCCGGCCTTCGAAGACGTGCTGGCGGCGGGTGCTCTCTGCGAGCGTCTGTGGTCCGATTACGGCGACGGCGATGTGTCCGACGGGGCGCAGATCGCGCGGCAGGTGTATGGATCGAATCGGGCGGATCTGATGGCCGCCGCCTCGATGGCCCGCAACGGGCGGCGATTGCTGGCTCAGCCCGATTTGCGGGATGACGTCCCTGCCTGTCTGCAGATGGACCGGTGGAGCTTCCTGGCAGGCCTGGAGGCCGACGGGACGGTGCGCCGATGGGATTGAGCCGGGCGGCCTAGCGCAGTCGAATCACCTGGTAGAACCGGGGCGCGCCTTCATCCCGCATGTCGGTGACCGTCATGGTAAAATCCTCGGCGGCGCGGGGCGCTCCGAGGTCTTGCCAGGCCGGAGCCAGGAGGTCCTCGGTGAATCGGGCTTGGTAGAATTGGCCGGGCTCAGCCGTCCAGGTAACGGCCACAACACCATCCGAATAAACGGTGATCTCCGTCAACCGGGGCGGCTGGCTGGGGCCCAGAACGAAGAGCTCAAAGGTCCGGGCATGGCTGAGGGGGGGATCACCCCGGTCGGTGACGCGGACGGTGAATTCGTAAGTGGCGGGGCCCTGATCGGGGCCGGGCGTCCATTGGAAACGGCCCTCCTCGGAGAGAGAGGCACCCGGAGGAGGTTCGGTGGCGAAGTCGAACGCCAGGGCCTGTGCCGGGTAATCGGGATCCGAGGCGGAGATGGAGAACTCGAGGGGCTGGGAGACACGGACGTATTGGCTGGCGATTTCGTCGAGAACAGGAGGCTGGTTGAGTTCGGCGACGTCGATGCAGAAAGTCGAGGATGTCTCCTGAGGCGGCTCGCCATTGTCGGAGACCCGGACGGTGAGCGCGTAGCGGCCGGGGCCATCGAGCTCGCCGGGCATCCAGCTGAAGAGACCTGAGTCGGGGTGGACGGCGGCGGCGGCGGGCGCACCCGGATCGAGCCGGAAGGCAAGCGATTGGCCGGGATCGGGATCGGCGGCGAGGATGGGGAACGAGAGGAGGGCGCCTTCGGCGACGGATCGATCGGCGATGGGTTCGATGCGGGGCGGCTGGTTCGATGGTGCATAGTGGTTGGGCTGGCCCGGGGTGGCCGAGGTCAGCCACAGGTGCTCACCGCCTGGAGCGCCGTCGGGGTAGCGTCCTTGGCTGGCTTGATTGGTCTGGACGCCGAACTCGATGGCATCCACCAAACGATCGTCGGGCGCCAGCAGCGCGAGGCTTTCGCCCTCGGAATCGAGCTGGAAATTGACATGCAGATCGGCGCGCTGGGTCGAGTTTTGCCATGTCTCCTGATCCGCCCAGACCAGGAGGAATCCCCGTGCCGGGATCGAGACGCCGGCCGGAATGACGAATCGGTTGGCGCGAGCCGGATCATCGGTCAGATAGAATCCGGTCAGATCGATCGTCGTATCATCGGCGTTGTAGAGCTCGAACCAGTCGTCGAAATCGCTGTCGGCGGGATCGGGGACGGCGCCGTTGTTTTGGGGCATCCACTCGTTGAACAGGACATTGGCGGGGCCGGCGGCGGGATTGTTGGTGGCGCCCGGGGTGGGGTAGTGAAAAACGCGGTGCCCGGCGGTTTCGCCATCGGGGTAGGCGCCGAAGGATCGATCTGCCGGGATTGGCCGGTAGGAGAGGTAATCCACCATCTGGGTTTGGGTGTTCACGAGCCGGGAGAGGAGGACCATTCCTTCGGGGAAAATCGGGGTGAGGTCGGCGTGGGGTGCGGCGGCGGTGGATTCGGTGGGCTCGGCGTCGAGCCATACCTGGAGGAACCCGCCTGCGGGAACGGCGGCGTCCGCGGGAAAGGCCCAGGAAAGGAGATTGGTGCAGGCCGTGCCGAGGTAGAATCCATCCATGGAAATGGGATCGGATCCGGCATTGAAGATCTCGATCCACGGATCGCGATCGCCGGCTGAGTCGGCGGGGCCGGAAAGGTTCTGGAGGACAATCTCGTTCAGGCGCAAGGGGGGGAATTCGGGCAGGGAGGATCGGCCGGAATTGGCCTTGCCAGGGGTGAAGGGCGAAAGAACCAAGGCATCGAGAGGTTCGGCGTCGAGGGTCATGCCGAACACGATGTCGGTGCTGTTGGCGGTGCCCTGGTGGATCTCGACGGCGAGGACGTTGCGGCCCGGGCGCAAGAATTCATTGGTCAGGGTCACGGGCCCTTGGTAGACGGCGTTGTTGATGTTGGACTGCGACAGGGTGAGGTAATCCACGTTTCCCGAGCGCATGTTGAAGCGATGCCACTCGCGGCCGTTGAGGTAGAACACGGCGCCGTCGTCGATGACCGTGCGGAGCTGGAGGCGATAATGGGCGGGATCGCCGGCGAAGGCGAACTCGGTTCGAAAGTAGAACGTGCGGGGGCCGATGGTGAGGGGGGTGTTTTTCGGGGCGGGGAGGGCGGCCGTCTCGGCGTAGAGGAGGGCGGGGCCGGCGGGCCATTGGCCGGCGGCCGGGTAATCGATCTCCTTCCAGTCCTTGCCCAGGTCCGAGCCCGATTGGTCATAGGACCAGGAGTGAGTGATCGGGATCAGAGACTGGTTGGTCAGGGCGGGCGGCTGGCCGGCGCTCTCGGGATCGATGGCGGTCCAGTTGGCCGCGCGGTTGTTGTCGCGGAGAGGATCGACGAGCTGGAGAGAGGGGCCGCGCCCGTCCGCGGCAGCGGGCCAGGGAGGATCATCGTCATAGGTGACCTGGTCGACGACCAGTTCGGGGCGCGTGGAGTCGGCGGGCCGGATCAGACGTAAGGTTTCACCGCCCGGATCCAGGCGCCCCGCATATTGGCCGGCCAATGGAATCGCGTTGCCGTAGGTATTGGCGAAAACCGCGCGATCCTCTGCCACCAGGAGAAAGCCGCCGGGTACAATGAGCGTGCCATCGGGGAACGTGAAATCGATGCCGGAGAGCCGGAGCCCCCCCAGGTCGAACGCGGTTTGAGCGGAGGTGTTGTGCAGCTCGACGAATCCAGCGCCCGGCACGGCCGGCTGATACATGATCTCGTGGATGACGACATGGTTCTCGATCGGCTCGGCGGCGCCGGTGCAGTGGACCGAGATCGTGTCGGTCGCGCCGGGAACGGGCGTGTCGGAGAAGTCGTATCCGATCAGCGTTAGGTCATTGGCGCCCTCCTCGAGCACGACATCGGCGGCCCAACTGGTGACGCTGGTCCAGGTCAGTGGCAAGATCTGGCCATTGAGGCGCAAGGTCCTGATCGCGACCGGCGCGGTGCCGGTCAGGCGGATGTAATTGCGGTTGGTGGCGAAGCTGGCGCCGGAGTTGCTGGTGATGGCGAACGAGGCCGAGGGGATCTGGCCGAGGATGAACTCGCGGCGCTGGCGGATCCATTCGGGGATCGAGATGTTCTGGGCGCCGCTGGCGGCCAAGGGAGAGACGGTGGTGACGTTGTTGGCCTGGAGGGCCTGGTAGCGGCTCTGGATGATCGGCGTGGATCGATCGGGCAGGAGGGGGCCGTCGACTGCGCGCTGCAGCGCCCGGAAATAGACGCGCCGGAAATGAGGATGGTTATAGAGGCGGCTGATCTCGGTGGCGCCGCCTTCGACGGTAAAGATGTTCTGGGTGGGGCCATGACCGCCGTTGCAGCCCAGGGAGAAATCCAGATCCCAAAGCAGCAGCCTCCAGGGGGCCGAGTTCGGACGATACAGAAAGGTGTTTTTTCCGCGGTTATAGCCGTAGCCGTCCCAGTCTCCGACGACATGCCGCAAGGCGAACGCGGTGATCCATTCCTCGGCGTCGATCGTGTTTTCGAGGCCCTCGACGTAGGTGGCGTCGGGGCCATTGAAGATGTCGGCCAGCCGGAAGAGCGCGCTGTAATCGTCGTCGAGCCTGCCGTTGAACTTCCTCTCCCAGCTCCAGCGGTAACGGGCCTGTTTGTGGATGGATCGTCCCGAGGCCAGGTCGGTGGTCAGATAGAGCTGGAGATGGGCGTTTTCATTGAACTGCATGCCGACCGAATCGTTGAATTCGAACCAGTCATCGATCTTGAAGATCTGGCCGCCCGAGTCGTCGGCGAACCAGCCGCGGACGTAGTCGGAGTCCGGCTGCTGAGTGTCGGAGTAGATCGGGATGCCACGGCTGGAGTTGGCGACGCCGTTGAGGATGACGTGGACAAACCGCTGGTAGCTGCCGGGCAGGCCGAGCTGGCGGGCCATCCAGAACGCGGTCATCTCGCGGAGGGCGGTGCTGTCGCGGGAGCTGGGTTCGAGCGAGTCGAGGTTCAGCTCGTCGGCGTTCAGGAAGGGATCGTCTTTGGGGAGGTCCCACACATAGGCGCAGCTGGCGCCGGTCGGGCCGGTGTAGTTCGGGCGAATGAACGGGCTGCCCCGATAGCGTCCGCCGGCCTGATGGATGATGCGCGACTGGCGGTAGACGAACGTGGCATCCAAGGGTTCGTTGCTGAGCTTCTCGCGGGTCGTCCAGGTGCTGATGTTGCGGGACGTCACCCAGAGGCGGTAGACGCCGAATCCGCCGGGCGGGGTGGGATCGCCGAAGCGGACGTGGCATTCGCGGTCGGGGGCCGAGGCCGGGTAGCGGCGGGCTGCTGGCACAGGGGCTTGATCGGCCGCCTCGATGTAATAGGCCACAAGGACGCCCGACGAATAGGCCGGCAGAGTGGCGCTGTAGAGCCCAGCCCCGCGGTCGGTCATGGCCAGGGTGCTGTATGTGGTCTGCGGATCGACTCGATACCGGATCGTCACCCCTGCGACGCCGTCCACATCCGCGATTCGGGCCACGACGGTCACGGCCTGACCGCCGGCGGGGACGACGGGGTAGTGGGCAACCCGGCTGATGGCGGGCCCGGCGTTATCCACCGCGCGGCTGTTCCGCCGGCCGGGCGTGCCGAGATCGGTAGGCACGGCCAGCGTTCCAGGGGCTTCCAGGTAGTTTCCATACAGCCGCAAGAGCAGATCCGGATGCCCGCGCAGCCAGCGGGCGCGTCCGCGGATGGTGGCGGTGCCGGACGTGAGCGCGAGGGGGAGGTTGATCTCGAGGCGGTTGGCGCCGTTGTCGCCGCCGGATGTGGCGCGCAGATGGAGGCTGCGCGCGCTCTGGTATCCTTCGGAGGCAAGGGCGGACCGGACATGGTTCCCCTGGATGATCCAGCCGGTCAGACCGGAATCGAAGGCGCCGTTGGAGACGAGGTTGTTGGCTCCGCCGGGCACGAAGACTTCCAGATCGTCCACCAGACATTCGCCGGCCCCGAGAAGCATCACGTGCAGCTCGCTGTTTCCATCGACCCCGCGGCCCAGGTCAAGCCGGCCGGTGTGCTCGATGGGCGTCCACGGGCTTTTGGCGGTGTCATCGCTATCGGCCCAATTCGCGGCCAGGCGGTTGTCGGCTCGAGGATCGATCAGCTCGAGGCTGCTGCCCTTGCCGTCGGACCAGCTTCCCCAGGCGCCGCCATCCGAGTAGCGGACCTCGTCCACGGTGATGTAGATGCGGTTGGTGACGGCGGCGGATTGATCGGTGGTGACGATCTCGTCGGGCATCTCGAGGGCGATCCGCTCGCCGCTGTTGGCCAGGCGGCCTCTGAAGTTGCCCAGCAGATTGGTCGCCCCGAGTCCGGGGTAGCGCTCGAGCAGACGCGCCGCGTTTCGGGCGATCGCCAGGCAACCATCCGCCGGGATCACGGTCCCGGGCGGCAGTGTAAACTCGATGGCATCGTTCAGCCGCCAATAGCTCACATCGATCGGCAGCGGGCCCCGGTTGTGGATCTCGACGAACTCATCGTCGTCGTTGCCGGAGATCGGATTGTACATGATCTCGTTGAAGGCCACCGGGCGGATGAGGAGGGCGGTGTTGGGTTCGCCCGGAGTGATCGAGCCCAGCTCGTGAAATCCCTGCGCGCCGTCGGGGAACCGGCCTGTCGAAACACCCTTGGCCTGCCCGCCAAAACGAACGGCGTCGATGATCCGGGCTCCGTCGGCGCTCTTGAGGTAGATCGTTTCGCCTTGGGAGCTGAGGGCGAAACCCAGGTCGGCCTCGCCCAGAGCAACGAATCCGGCGGCAGGGATCCATGCGCCGGGCGGGAAAACGAAACGATTGGTCCCGGGATCGTCGGTCAGAACGCACCCCGTCAGGTCGACGGCCTGGGTGCTGTAGTTGTAGAGCTCGACGAAATCGGGCTGGGCATCTTCCCCGCGCGCGAGGAACTCGTTGATCGCAACGCGGCTCCAGGGATGGACGGCGAGCGGATCCTCGGCGCCGGGGCTTCCGCCGATATTGTGGCTGGCGGCCCACGCGCGGGGGTGGCTTTCGCCAAAGGACGGGCGCGCCAGGACCAGCGAGTGGCCCGCACCATCTGCAGCCACGGGGAATGGGGAGTCATCGGCGTACTCGACTTCGAGCAGGAGTGCGTTCAACTCGTTCCGGAGCTCGAGGACGCCGCCGCTGTTGGGAAGGCGGCCAGCGAAGGGCCCCAGCGCGCTGGAGAAACCGGTGACGGCTTCGAGGTCGGCGGGCGAGGCGGCCACCACAACATAGCCTCGGGCGGGCATCGTCGTGCCGCGGGGAAAGGTGTATTCCAAGTCGCCGGCGAGCCGATATCCGCCGATATCTTCGGGCCAGTCGTTCGAGTTATAGAGTTCGACGAACTCGAGCAGGCGATCGTCCGGGCGGTCGGCCGGATGGTACATGATCTCCGTGATGGCGATGCCCGTGCGCCTCGAGGATGGCCCGGCCGGCTCGCGCAGCGGCTCGAGCCAATGGGGGTCCACAGGCTGGATCGAAGGAGCATCGGCGGCGCGAGTCGCCAGCAGCGAGCCGCTCGCGAGGAATAGCGCCACAGTCAACCGCCAGGCTGCGGCCGCCGCCAATACCATCCGGCTAAGGGTCTGTGCAAAAATTAATTCCGATTTTGCTGGAGGGGATTGGGCGGGCTGGCAAGGCGCGACGAGCGAGCATACCCGCGCGGTCTGTGAGCGAGGAGCAACACAGCCAGCGCGCCCAAGGCCCCCAGCCCGCAGGGGCGGGGCGGCGCCGGGCCATCTGCTTTGTGGCTCGGTCGGTCGAGTATCGCAGGGGGATACACTCCCTCCCTTGCGCCTCGCATCTGGCCCGGCGGCGCTCCCGCCAAAATCGGAAGTAATTTTTGCACAGACCCTAAGCCCCAAAAATCCCGCTCGAACATGCATTTCCGAATCCATACTGGGCCCAAACCGGAGCTGAGAAAAGCAATTACAGTCCACGATGGGAGAGGAGCAGAAAACATGCCGTTCGCCTCTGAACGTCGGCCGCTGCGGAGGGAGGAGAGTTCAATGCAATGCGTCGCCGCGATAGACGCATCGGGCGGAGCAGGTCTCGGCGACGACGATCTCCGCGATCTGCGGGAGGGCGGGCTGGAGGCGGGCCCAAATCCAGAGGGCGATGTTTTCGCTGGTGGGGTTTTCGAGGCCCTCGATTTCGTTGAGGAAGTTGTGATCGAGCTGCTCCCAAATGGGCTTGAAGGCTGCAGCCAGGTCGGCGTAATCGAGAAGCCAGCCCATCCGGGGATCCATCTCGCCTCGGACGGCGATCTCGACCTCGAAGCTGTGGCCATGGATGCGCCGGCACTTGTGGGCGGGGGGAAGATGAGGCAGGAAATGGGCTGCCTCGAATTGAAAGGACTTGCGGAGCTCAATGCGCATAGGTGGATGGGGTTTCCCAATCGGACCAGGTGAGAAGATCGGCGAGCGCAGGCCGGCCGTCATGCCGCCAGGAGATGGGCGGATTCTGCATCTGGCCGATCGGGCAGATTCGGGTGGCGCCCCATCGGGCGATGGAGGTGGCCAATGGAACCTGGCGCGCAGCGGGCGCCGCGAGGCCGACGGCCGAGGTGCAAGTGCGGACCGAATCGGCGGCCTGCAGGGCCTCCACGAGGTCGGAGACGCCTTTCACGTAAACGAACCGGTTCAAGCAGGAGGGCTGGAATCGCGGGTCGGCCTCGTAAACCACGGTCCATGCGGTGGACCCCGGGCTGAACCAGATGATGGTGTCGGGTGATGCCGCAGCTCGGACTTCATAAAACGCGCGGCGGGCGGCGATCGCGGCGGCGGCGGACACGGACAGGGGCCCGCGGGGCTCGACTTGTTCCCGGCACGCCATGGCATCCGCAAGACGCCCGGCGAAATCCTCGGACAGCCGGCGGCCGCCATTCTCGACGTAGATGACATGCGGCGAGAGGCAGCCCTGCTGATCCCATGCCGAGATGTCGCGCGCCGCTTCGTGAGCCGTCTGAGCCGCCGCTTCCGGATCGCGCGCGATCTCGTGGGCGACAAACGCGAAGCTGATCCGGTGCCCGTAGCCCAGGAACCGGACTTGCGGGGGCAGCCGCCGCCGGATGGACGCCAGAGCCTCGTCGGAGCCGGTGGCGGTGACGCAATCCGCCTCCGCAAAAAGGGCGGACTCCAGCGGCTCATCGCCGCCAGGCCAGGCGGCCAGCTCGAGACAAGCCCCCAGCTTCGGGGAGACCTCGTAGATCGAGTGAGCGAACAACCGAGGCAGCGCGGCCGCATGAGAAGCGCACTTCACGAACTGGGCGGCGCGGGCCAGCAGGCCCAGGAGAATGCTCTGAAAGGCAGGAATCGGGAGGTTCCCCGCCGCGAAGTGGACCAGCAGCTCGGGGCCGTTCGCCAGGCTCATCCGCGCCCCCGACCGCTCGGCGTCCCCGGCCGAGAACCCATCCAGCCGCTGCGAATGGCCCAGCTCCTGCCGGATCAGGGCGTCCAGGCTGGCTGGATTGATCTGCTGGAACCAGCTATCGAGGCCGCGCTCGAGCGTCGGGCCCGAGAATCCCGTCTTCGCCGCGCCGAGATCCAGCGCCTCCTGCCGCAATGGGTAGGAAGGATCCAGCCATCGGCTCGCCACCTCGCAGAAATCCGCAATCGTGTGCCGGGTCGGGCGGTCCCGCAGATACAGCTCGCGGTTCCGTTTCAAGGTTTGCGCGGCGGCGCTGACGAGCTCCGGCCTGCACTCCGCTTCGGCCGGCAGATCCACCAGAAAATAATCGGGCCGTTCCATCGGATCAGACGGTCTCAACCATCAGCCTCGAACAGCCTCGAGGCTCGGCGTCGCGGGCGCGCCCGATGAGCTCGACCCCTTCGAGATCGAGCCGGCCCAGGTCCAGGGTCTGCAGCGCCAGAACCGACGCGACATTCGCCAGGTCAACGACCTCGATGAGGCCTGGCTCCCGTGATCCGGCCAGCTCGCCGGTCTCGGGGGATCGGATCCGCACCCGCGCCCAAGGCGGGAATCGAAAGAAGGGCAGGGCAGGGGAGTCGTGCCAGACAGGCATGCCTGCCGACCGGGGAGGAGAATCGCCGCCGCTCGAGGGGGCGGCCATCGGAACCGGCCGGGTATAGCCTTGCGAGCTGAGCTCGCACATGCCGTATTCACCGACGACATGCGTGCGCGGGACGCCGAACGCGCGCTCGAGCCGCCGCACAAGGGCGGGCCGCGAGAAGGTGCGGGCTCGGCTTTTGTAGCCGCCGGTTTCCATGATTCGAGTGCCGGGCGGCAAGCGATAGAGGGCGCCCGCCGATTCGATCGCCTCGAGGAGCTGAACGAACGCGATTGCGGTGCCGAGGATCAGGAGCGGGCGCCCCTCCGCCTGGCCGGCATCGAGCGCCGCGGTCGCGGATGCGATGTCGAGAGCCCAAGCGCCCGCCCGATCGACCCGGCCGGCCCGGACCGCATCCCGAGCCCCGAGCCGCTCGAGGATCGAATCGATCATGCATGCCAGCGAGGAATGCGGCGCGTCCGCAAACGACGGGATAAGAGACAAAACTCGCGGCGGATCGGCCGCGCCGGGGACAAGCCCTGGGCGGACATTTTGCCGGAACCAGGGCCAGATCGATTCCCGGTAGAGCGCCAGCGACTCAGGGCAGTGATAATGGCGGGCTGGGGATGCATCCGTCGTCCCGCTCGAGCGAAACTCCGCTGTCCATTCTCCGGGATCCAGACACGTGATCGCGCATGCGCGAAAGGCGCTCGAAGGCAGAGCGGGAATCTGCCGCCAATCGGCCAAGCGCCCTGATTCAACCCCGCGGTTCGTGCAAAACCGGCGATAGACAGGATTGAGCTCGAAATGGCAGTCGAACAGGTCGAGCGCCAGCTCGTTGAACCGATCTTCTTCTCCCGCCCGGCCGGCGGATTCGGAAGGGAGGTCCGAGCCCGCGCTCTCGCCGATCATCGAACGCAGGCGGCCGGCGAATTGGATCAAACGGTTATGCATGCGGTTTTGGTTGCGTCGCCACAGCTGGTTTGCCGCTACAGCTGATGTTGAGATTAGCCGAACCGGTGATGGAGGCAACCGAAACCTTGCGTGCAGTATCGTTTTGACGCCCGCTGGGCCGCGGGGCAAACTCGGGGGCCAACGCGATGGAGATATGCTATGCCCAGCGTGATTTGGCGGAGGCCGCCGAGACGATCTGCCGGATGGCGCGCGAGGCCGGCGGGCGGGCCTTGCTGGTGGGCGGGGGAGTGCGGGACGCGGCCCTGGGCCTGGCCGCCAAGGACCTCGACTTCGAAGTGTATGGGGTCGACCCCGGACGGCTGCGGCGGCTGATCGGCGCGCGCTTTCCGCTGGACCTGGTCGGCCAAGCCTTCGGCGTCCTGAAGCTGCGCCGGCTCCCGGTCGATATCTCCGTGCCGCGCCGCGAGTCCAAGGCCGGCCTCGGCCATCGCGGCTTCGAGGTGATGGCGGATCCGTCGCTGACGCCGGCCGAAGCCGCTCGCCGGCGTGATTTCACCATGAACGCCATCGCTTGGGATCCTCTGACCGGCGAGGTCATCGATCCGTTTGGCGGGATGGCCGATCTCGAGGCGAAGCGGCTGCGGCATGTGTCGGACCAGTTCGGCGAGGATCCGCTCCGGGTGTTGCGCGGCATGCAGCTCGCCGCCCGGTTCGAGCTCGAAGCCGATCCTGCAACCCTCGCGCTGTGCCGGTCGATCGGTTTCGAGGATTTGGTCCCTGAACGGGTCTTCGAGGAGTGGCGCAAGCTGCTGCTGCTGGGGCGGCGTCCTTCGCTGGGTTTGTCATTCCTGCAGGACAGCGGCTGGGTGCGCTATTTCCCCGAGCTCGAGGCGCTGATCGGATGTCCCCAGGATCCCGCCTGGCATCCGGAAGGAACGGTCTGGGTTCACACGGGGCACTGCCTGGACGCATTTGCGGCCGAGCGGACGGGGCTGGACACCGAAGATCTGATCGTCGGGCTGGCCATCCTCTGCCATGATCTGGGCAAGCCGGCCGCCACCCGGTTCGAGGAGGGCCGGATTCGGTCGCCCGGCCATGAGGCGGCCGGCGAAGCGCCCACCCGGGCTTTCCTGGGCCGTATGACCCGGCAAAGGGATTTGATCGAAGCGGTGATTCCGCTCGTGCTGGCCCACCTGCGTCCCCAGGAGCTCTTCGACGCTCAGGCCGGAGACAGCGCCGTGCGGCGGCTGGCGCGCAGGGTGGGGCGGATCGACCGGTTGGTGCGCGTCGCGCGCGCCGATCAGCAGGGGCGCCCCCCGCGGCCTTTCGACGGATTTCCCGCCGGCGCATGGCTGATCGAACGCGCCACCGCATTGAAGGTCCGGGACAGCGCGCCCAAGCCGATCGTCATGGGCCGTCATCTGGAGCAACTGGGGCTTGTTCCAGGTCCGGCATTCCGGCCCATATTGGATGCATGTTACGAGGCCCAGCTCGACGGGCAGTTCCATACCCTCGATCAAGGACTGGCCCTGGCCCGCCGCCAAATTCAGAAGACCGAATCCCACAGGCAATAGCTCGAGCCTCCGCGCGGCTCCATCTCCTACATCCCATGGCGGCCCGGGCGATGAACCCCCGCGCCTCCGAATGCGCCCTAATATGTCAGCAGGTCCAGCAACCGCGTTCCCGCGGAGGTGAGCACCCAGCGGGAGCCGTTCCGCGAAACCAGGCGGCGGCAGGGGTTCTTGGACTGCTCGGCGGCATTGACCGACAGCAGACGGTACTTGGCTGAGGAGGCGAACTCGCTGGCCGCGCGGGGAATGATCCGGATCGGCACGCCGCAGTAGTTGAGCGCGATTTCATATCCCGCCACGCCCAGCCGGGCAGCCGTTTGATTCGGCTCGATCAGGGGGGCGTAGCGTCGAACGAATGGAAAATCCGGATCCCGCACCAGAACTCGGCACAGCGCCGTCTGGTCCTGGATGAAATCGCGCAGATGAAACGCCTTTCCGCGGGCGCGCTGGAAAAGAAAGACCAGCCGCGGATCGAGGCCGAGGAGGTTCTGCCCGTTCCACACTCCATGGTCGTTGCGCTGGGTGGGATAGTTCGCCTTGTACCAGGCGGGAAACCGGTCGTTGACCAGAAGGCCGATCTCGAAATGGAGATGGGCCAGGTCGCGCGAGATGCCCTGGCTGGTATTGGATGTCCGGCCCAGCACGGCGATCTTTTCTCCCTGCGCGATCGCGTCCCCCGGACCGAGACTGGAGCGAATCTCCCTCAGATGGGCATAGAGCGTGTAGACCTCGATGTCATCGATCCGGTGTTTCAGGATGAGGTATTGGCCGTAGTTCGAGAGGGAGGACTTGCGGTTGACATAGGCCACCGTCCCCGCAGCGGCGGCGAGGACCGGATCCACAGGCTCCTTCTGGCGATCGCGCTGGATGCATCGGATGTCGATCCCTTCGTGAAGCTGCTGGCCGCTGGTTCGGACGCAGCCGAACAGGCCCCCCTCCCACGTGCGTCCGGCTGGCCCGACGAAAAAGCGGTTTTCGCCGCCATCCTGCCAGATCGCGCGGTTGGCGGTGGGCAACCCGAACGGCTGGGCGGGCGTCGGGATTGCGGCAGCAGCGAGCCAGACTGCCAGCCATCGCGCCAAGACAGCATGGCCAGCCAACCGGAAGGCCGGGCAGGATTCGTGCTGGGATCGTTTCCAGTGAGGGCGGGGATCGACGGCGTCCATTCGGTGATCGTGGGCTGGATCGGTCACTGCCGTTTCTTGCGAAGCTTGTCGGCGACCCGATTGAGGCCGCTGACGATGCGATCGGCTTCCTCGCGAGTGGCGTCCGGCGTGAAGGTCAACATGCCGTCAGAGACGCGGCGGGTGATGACCGGCGCGGCCAGCCAGCGCGCCTGTCCGAAGTCGGCGTAAATGGCGACGCGCTGGCCTTTGTAGGCGGTGGTCGTCATGTCGAGAACGCGGGCGCCGTGCTTCTCCTCGAACTGGATTCGGATGGCGAAGCTGCCGGGCTCGTCGACGACCCAGGCCCGGTCGATGTCCACCTCGCTCAGGAATGGCTGGGTGAAAATGCAGATTTCCACCGGAGAAGCCCGATAGACAGGGACGACCTGTGTCCGATGGGTGCCGTCGGGGAAGGTCTCCAGGTGCAGGCGCAAATAGCTGGCGTCCTTTGCCTTCTCCCCGTCCGGCGAGGTGCTCTGGCATCCCAGCAGCGGCAGGAGCAGAAGCGCCATAATTAGGTTGAATCGCTGAGTGCCACGCTTCATATTTCGACCTCGATCGAATGCAGTGGCGAAGATAAGTTCATATGAGCAAACAATACAACAAAAACCAGAAGCGCCGGCGCCGCGAAGCCTATGTCAAGCGCAAGAAACATGCCCCTGCGAAGGCAGCGTCCTCGCGCGCTGAAACGGTTCCGCCGCCCGCCCCAGCCGCCCCTCCGCCCCCATCTCCCGCCGCTCAGCCGGCCGATACCGATCCCCGGCCCGCTGCGGCTGCGCGTCTGCCTGCCCAAGCCGCTCCCGCGGAACCGCCCCAGGCATAGCGCCGGGATTACGCCCCCCCAGCGGTTCGATCGTTTCCAGGCAGCCGCCCATCCGGGCCGATCGAAAGGGGCTTGCGGTCCCTCCATTTTCATGTCACATATTTGCTGTTGCGGTGTGGGGCCTGCGGCCATTAAGGTTGCCCCCGCCGCCACGGCGGTACCCCGGCTCGCCAGGGTCCCAAGGTGCATCCGTAGCTCAATTGGATAGAGCATCTGACTACGGATCAGAAGGTTTCAGGTTCAACTCCTGACGGATGCGCCAGTTGAGAATCAAGGAGTTAGGAGGAATTCAGGATGCCCGGCGAAAACAGCCCTTTGGCAATCCTTTGGCAATCCCGGCGAGCTACGACGTGCAGCCGGTTGCTCGGCCGGGGCGGTTACATGCGCTTCCAGCGGCCTTGAGCTAACCGGCAAGGGCGGGTCCGCATCGCCCTCGCGGATCGCCATGTCGCCAGGATCCCGTGCGCGGTGCAGGGCTCGGCCCGAATCGCCCGGCGGCCAGGGCCTCGGGATGCCCGTCGGTGGATCGGATCCCAGCCGGCCAGGATCCCGGCGTGCAGCCCGCTCGCCCTCGATGCGTTGCACTCGGGATGATGCCGGCCCTCGCCCAGCCGGATGGCTGTCAGTGCCGGAGCGCGGCGCGCCCATCGAGCTTGCCCGGCGCCCGGCGCTTGCGTGGCCCTCGGGACGTGGGCGCCTTCCGGATGCCCGGGCGGCCGGCCTTGTGGCGGTGGGCGTCCCGGCGGACCGGACCAGAGCGCCCTCGTCCGGCCAGCCGGATAGCGGCGCAGGCCCTCGCGCCCGGCCCGGCGGCGGTCGACCGTCGGCGTCCGGCGCGCGCGGTGCCATCGAGGTTGGCGTTTAGGATCCTGCGGCGCTTGCTCCAGCGTCCGCCGGTCGGTCGGCTGGCAGACCCAGGCCGGGGGCGGGATCGCGGGGCCTCCGACGGTCTGCGCCTGCAGAATAGTACCCTACCCCGGTCAACTCTCAGCCATTCCAGGGTTGCCTTTCAATCGCCAAATCAGCAAAATTGCTACCATGCGCACAAAAGGATGACCTTTTGGTCCGGCTATTCCGCCGCTCAACGGAGGGCAATGTGAGCAAACAGGGAATCCAATGGGAAAGTTGCTCGCACTGTGGCGCTTGGTATCAATTCAACGGCGATTCCACTGGCAGTATTTCGAACTGCCCTCAGTGCGCTCGCGATGTTGTCCTTGGCCGAAATCTCCGCCATCGAACGCTCATTTCCTGGACGGGGATTGTTGTTGGGGCAATGTTGCCCGTGCTGCTGGCCGTCGGCATTGCCATCCACGTAAGACGTGATCGGCATGCCGCCTCGGATTTCGAGAAACGCCTGTCTGAAATCAGCGCGGAACTCGCGCAGTCGCAAACCAACGAAATTGCCCTCCAGAAACGGTTTCAGGAAATGCCCGTTTCCGCTGAGCAACTGGAGGGCCTTTCGCGCAAAACCGAGGCAACGAGTTGAAATCTTTCCTTACCCCCAAGGTTGTTTCCGCCCACATGAACATTAGTTCTAAATCATTTTGAAACCTTCAACAGCCGGACAGCAATGGTGCTGTATCACAATTGACACCTAATCATCCATTATGCTTGATCTAAAACTCCGCGACGAATTCAAAGGTGAACGGCTCAAGGGCACCACGATTGATTTTTCTGCCGACCAGACGACCGGCGTGTTGAAAAAGCCCGCTGCAGAGTTTCTGAGCATCACGTACCCGTCGGTGGACTTGCTCAAGGTGCTGGAGGCCGCCCAACCGGACAAGGCCCGCCCCATCGTTCTGCTTGGTGGACGCGGCCAAGGCAAGTCCCACTTGATGGCGGCGCTGTTCCACGTCATGAAAGACCCGGCGGCAGCAACGGCGTGGCTGGCCGACTGGGCAGCCAAACTGAACCGCCCGGAGTTGACCACGCTCCAGTCGCGCTCCGATGTCGAGGTCATCGCGGAGAGCTTGCACCAGCAGCGCTACAAATTTCTGTGGGAACTCCTGTTCGACCGGCATCCCAACGGTGCCTACATCAAGGGCAAATGGGACAGTCTGGGCGCGGGCAAGACGAATGTTCCGGGCACCGACTTGTTGCTGGAGATGTTCAAAGCACGGCCCACCGCCCTCCTACTCGACGAATTCCAAACTTGGTACGACGGCCTGACCAACACGCAGCAGTACCCGTGGCGCAACTGGGCCTTCAACTTCATCCAGTTGTTGTCCGAGATCGCCAACGACCATCCCGACTTCCTGACGCTCGTCGTGTCCATCCGCGACAACCAGTCGCAGGCGTACCAACAGATTCACCGCATCCAGCCGGTGCTCGTGGATTTTCAGGGCACACAGGCCAAGAAGGACCGCCAACGTCTGCTGCTCTACCGCATTTTCCAGAACCGTCTCAACGTGGCTGCGCCGGACATCAATGGTTGCATCAAGCCGCATGTGGACGAGTACCTGCGCTTGGCTGAAATCCCACCCTCGCAACACGACGCCAAGCGGGCTGAGTTTGTCGAAGCGTGGCCGTATTCGCCGGTGCTCATGCGGCTGCTCGAAGATCAGGTGCTCGTCGCCACGGAAGCGCAGGAAACCCGCGACCTCATCCGCATCCTCGTTGACCTGTTCAAGAAGCGCGGCGAATCGTCGCCCGTCATCACCGCTGCGGATTTCGACATCACCAACGACAAGGGCTGCGTTACGTCCCTGTTAAGTTCTGTCGCCAACCAGCTTCATCGCACCCTGCTCCAAAAGGCGCAGCGCAACCTTGAGGCGGTGCGCACTGCTGTTCAGGAGCCGGACAAGAACGTGCCGTACGCGGCGGACATCATCAGCGCCCTCTGGTTGCGGTCCCTCAGCGCCGAGCGGGTCAACGGCGCGGAGCCGCTGGAGCTACAGGTGGACATCACGCGTGACCAGCCCATTGACGACAACGGCTTCGCCGCCGAAATGGCGCTCATCCGTGAGAACAGCTTCAACATCCACCCGGTCGGAAATCGGCTGGTCTTCAAGGAAGAAGAAAATGCCGAGGGCAAGCTGCTGGCCAACGCGAGGAACGACAAGCTGTTTGAGGCCGGGCAGGACATCGAGCAACTGGCGGCGGAAATCCGCTACGTCATCGGCGGCAGCGAGGAAGTGTCGCGCCAGTTCCGCGTCGTGGTGCTGCGAAAGAAATGGCAGAGAGACCCGTGGGGCGAATTGGCGGAGTGGAGCCCCAATGGGGTCGCATCTACATATTTGACATATCTCTTCCCCCCTCTGAGCTCTTGTCTTGCTGGACGCCCCGCTGCGAACCCGCTAGAGTCCAATTGTCAAATATGTAGATGCGACCCCATTGCCTCATTGCCTGGTCTTTGAGCGCTGCATGGGTGAGCTTTCATCGGTTGGGTTTGCGTGGCGCTAATAGGGCGTCATTCTCAAGGCCAACTGCACGGTGCTCGGATAGCCGCCGTACGCAGGCCCGCGATAGGCCACCCCGGTCGGCTTCATCAGCGGGCCTCGCTTGACGGAGTTCCGCAGGCCGCCCCGGCTGTCCGGGTCCACAACGGACACGGTCCAGACCCCGGAATTGGGATCGCGCCGGGCGAGCCGCAGCTCCGTCGAACCGTAAACCAGGTACGCATAGCCCTCCGGGTCAAACGCCAGGGAACAGCCGGTAATCGACGGCCCGGCCTCCACGGTTTCCGCAACGCTCCACTCGGTGCCGTTCCAACGCAGGAAGCGAAGCTCGCCGGTCGCGGCGTCCCAGTGCGCCACCGCGGGATTACCTGCCGTGTCGAAGGCCACCGTCGCCGATCTGCCGCCCGCCTCGACGACCGAGCTGCTCCAGGATGTGCCGTTGTAGCGCGCCAGTTTGAGCGTATCCACGGTGCCATCCCCGTTCGCATCGACCGAGTAGGCAATGACCGGGTTCCCCGCCGCATCCACCGCCATCTGGTTGTACATAGTGCCTTTGAGGCCATCCACGAGTTGAAGGGCCCAAGTCGAGCCGTTCAAGCGCGCAAGCCACAGCCCCTTGGATCGCCCCGTTTTGGTATAACTGATGCACGCCCGCCCGGAGCCGTCATAGACCAGGGACGTGTCGCCAGCGAGAACATCCTTGCGTTCAATCTCCGTGCTGGTCCACGAAGCGAGCCCGATCCGGCTGGCGAACAGCAGTTTGGCTCCGTACACATGGCTGACCCTCGGCTCCCCGCTGGCGTCATACGCCACCGCAGCGCCAACGCCGCCGCCCTCCACGGTTTCGATGTGATAGCCCGGTTCCCCGTAATAAACCGCACACTTCAAGAGTCCCGCCGCGCCGTCATCGTACGCGACGGACCAATAGCCCTGCGAAGTGACTTCCAGGCTCACATAATTGCCCAGGTTCTGGCCCCAACCCATCAGCAAGGAGTGCCAGTCGGCGAGTGGCAGTGTCGCTGAGGCTGGATTTGAGAGCTCCGAAGCGTGGCCGACCTCGTCGATCGTCTTCAGCACAAAATACCAGGTCCGGTTGTCTGGCAAATCCTCAACCGTGATTGTCTCTGGTGTTCCGGCGAGTTGTGGGTTCGGTTCGCCGTTGGCTCGCACGGCAGCGGTAAAATCTGCCTCATTGAGGATTGGATTTATTGAATACCGAATGTCGTAGAGGTAGGCCGTGCCAACGTTGCCGTCCTCTCCGGGCGCAGTCCAGGTGAGGGTGACTGAGGTTGGTGAATCTGGGGTAGCGGCGAGGTCGGCCACGGGCGCAGGAGCGGTGGTGTCGAGCGGCAGTTCGGAAGCCCCGAGCGCCTGGCGCGCGTTCAGCCGCCCGCCCGTCATCACTTGGCCCGCCAGCGAAGGCACGACATCCACGCTGGCGAGGATTTGGGCCTTGGCGTCGGCAATGGAAAAAGCCGGGGCCAGCGAGAGGATCAGCGCCGCCACCCCAGAAACGTGCGGTGTGGCCATCGAGGTGCCGCTCCAAGACGCGTAACTGTCGTCCGGCGTGGTGGAGAGAACGGAGACGCCGGGCGCGGCCAGGTCGACCCACGTGGCGCTGTAATTCGAGAAGGAGGCCAGCGCATCGGTGGAGTCCGTGGCCGCCACGGCGATGATGTTGGGCTGGGCGTATCCCGCAGGATAGAACACTGTGCTGGTGCCGCTATTGCCAGCCGCCGCCACGAAGAGCGCGCCGCAGTTCTTGATCGCAATCTCGAGGGTTTTCGACTTGGCGCCCCCGCCCCAACTGTTGCTGGTGATCCGGACCATTTTGTTGCCGGAACCATCCACGAACGACGCGGCATAATTGATGGCATTGATCGCGGCATCCGTGGAACCGTAACCGCTTGCATTCAGGAATTTCAGCGGCAGGAGTTGCACGTTCGGGTTGAGCCCGGCCACACCGATCACGCCGATGCCATTGTTCCCAATAGCCGCAATGGTGCCCGCCACGTGGGTGCCGTGACCGTAATCGTCCATGGGATCGTTGTCGCTGTTGACGAAGTCCCAGCCACGCATGTCATCCACATACCCGTTGTCGTCGTCGTCGATGCTATTGCCGGGGACTTCACCCTGGTTCACCCAGACGCTGCCCGCCAAGTCCTCGTGTTTGTAGTCAATGCCGGAATCAATCACCCCCACGACGACTGGCGCGCTTCCGGGCGGCAGTTGCCAGGCCTCGATCGCGTCGGTGTCCGCGTCCGGCGTGCCCCCAGTCTGCCCGAGGTTGTGCAGGCCCCACAACTCGTTGCGCCGTGGATCGTTAGGGAATTCGCAGGCCTGGAGAATGTAGTTCGGTTCGGCGTAAAGGACGTTGGGATTGGCCGAGAGCGCGTGGATGGCCTGCGCGACGCCCAGGCCGGGCGGCAGGCGCCAGTGCTCGGCGTCAAGCTGAGGCCACGCATGAATCCTGCTGGCGCGCAGGCCATTGCGGATGGCATCGGCTCGCGCCCCCCGGGTGCCCGGCTGGAAGCCGACAAGGAGTTCGTCCGCGACAAATTCGTCGGCCGCACGGGCCGCCGTGACGAGGAACGCGACGGCTGCGATTAAGAAGATGCCTGTTTTCATAAAGAACGTAACGAGCAGGGAGCGCCCTGCTCCCATTAGAGTGCTGATTTTGGTTTTCATATCCACTGATGTAAGCGGAATTCCCGGGAAAAAGGGGCCAGGCCAAACGAAGATTCTCGGGATATGCCCATTAAACCGGGGAACACCTTCGCGGACGTATCCAACCGCGAAATACGCTGAATACGCGGAAGGGCAACTCGGCAGAGTTCCTTTCGCGTATTTGGCGTATTCCGCGGTTCATTCCCCGGCAGATTGAGCGGTTCAGCCTTGTTGGGCTTTGATCTCCTCGTGCAGCCAGGCGCGGGCGAAGGCCCAATAGCGCTTGGCGGTCCGCTCCGAAATGCCCAGTGCGTCCGCCGCTTCTTCGACGGTCATGCCCACGAAATACCGCAGCTTGACCAGGTCCGCTTTTTGGGGATCGAGCGCGGCGAACTTCTCCAACGCCTCGTCGACCGCCACCACTTTGTCGTCATGCTCCACGACGGCCGACGCGAGTTCCGGCATATCGACTCGGTGTTGGCCGCCACCGTGACGCACCGCACGTTTGCGCCGGGCGTTGTCCACCAGGATCAGGCGCATGGCTTCGGCCGCCGATGCGAAGAAATGGGTCCGGTCATTCCAATGCCGCCGTTTATCGCCGGTGAGCCGCAACCAGGCTTCATGGACCAACGCCGTGGGCTGAAGGGTTTGGCCGGGCGCTTCCTGGGCCATCTTCGCCGCCGCGACGCGGCGCAGTTCCTCGTAAACGAGCGACAACAATTCGTTGGCTGCCAGCGCTTCGCCCTGGCCGGCCGCATTCAGGATGTGCGTGACATCATTCACCTCGTTGGAGATTCAGTTTCCGGTCTCCCTTCGATCAGCGCTTGGGCTTCGCGCATCAAGGCGTGAGCAATGATCCAGTCGAGCCAAAGGCCGCCGATGTCCCCCCTTTCAAGTTTCGGCAATTTCGTCCGTTCAATCTCGACGCCTTTGGCCAAGGCGGCGCGGGCGTCGTCGGTCTGTTTGAACTGATAGTGCGCCATCGCGAGTACCATATAAGCTTCGACATCTCGCACCGGTTGTCCGGTGTTCGTCAGCGTCTTGTTCGACCACTCGACGGCGCTGGCGAACCGGCCTTGGCGGTATTCGACCAGGCCTTTGACCAACTGAAACCAGGGAATGGCCCCGCGGTTGGTGGTAGCGGCTGCGGTATCCGCCATGTGGGCCACCGCATCGAGGCCCACTCCGCAATCAGGTAGGATCAGACAATTCTTGGCGATGCGCTCCGCGATGAATGGGTCGCTGGTTTTGCCGAACCGCTCGACGGCCTGGCGACAATGCTGGCGATACACATCGAGCCGCTCGCTGGCGACCAGCAAGGGAGCCAGGTTGCGATGGTTCCAGTGGTTGGTTGGGTTGCTTTGGATGAGGCTGGCGAAGCAGTCTGCGGCTTGTATCCACTTCCCCTGGCGCGCGAGCAGATTAGCCAGGGCGTCCATTGCGGCCCGCGTTTCCGGATGATCAGGTCCTCGCTTGGCCTTCATGAGTTTCAGGGTCTCCTCGAAAACCGGGATCGCTTGATCGAGCTTGCCAGCTTCACGATAAGTTACCGCCACGTTGACCCTCGCTCTCAGCGTGTCTGGATGGTCAGGTCCTAGCTTGGCCGTCATGAGCTCCAGCGTCTCCTGGAAAAGCCGGAGTGCTTGATCCAACTTGTCCGTGTTAAGATAGCCACGCGCGACGAGGCCCATTGCATTCAGCGTTGCCGGATGATCCGGCCCCAGCCTGGCCTTTCGGAGTTTCAACGTCTCCTCGCAGAGAGGCAGAGCCTGATCGTGCTTGCCTGCGCTGATATAGCCATCCGCGAGGTTGCCCATCGCTTGCAGCGTGTCCGGATGATCCGGTCCCAGCGTGACTTGCATGCGTTTCAGCGTCTCCTCCAAAAGCGGGAGCGCTCGATTGCGCCTGCCAGCCTCTTCGTAGGCCAGCGCCAGGTTCCCCTGCGATTTCAGGGTGTCGGGATGGTTTGGCCCCAGCTTGGCCTCCCGGAGTTTCAGCGTCTCCTCGAAGAGCGGCAGCGCTTGGTTGAGCCTGCCCGCCTCCCAATAAGCGACCGCCAGATCATTCCTCCAGCCCAGCGTGCGGGGATGGTCTGGCCCCAGACTGGCCGTTCCGAGTTTCAGCGTCTCCTCGAAGAGCGGACAAGCTAGATGCGGCTTGCCCCAAGTTCGATAAGACACGGCCAGGTTCTCCTGCACTCCTAGCGTGTCGGGATGGTCCGGCCCGAAGAGGGCTTTGTATCGGGTCACGACTTCGCGGAGGGCTGCTTCGGCCTGGGGCGCTTGCCCTTGTTGCCTCAACCGGACGGCCTCGCTGAACGTCGGAAACGGCTGCCCATCGGCGGTGCCATCCGTTCCGACGAGCGCCTCGGCTTCGTCCCGCAGAATCTGGGATATCAGAACGTCCCACCAAATAGCGGTAAAATCATCGGCGTCAGGAGAGCGGGAAAGCCAGGGGGGTTTGACCAGGGCAAGCGTGTCGTCCAGTGCGTAACGGGCTTCGTTTGTCTTGCCCAGTTGGTGGCAGGTCATCGCCAGAACCACGCGGGATAGAATCTCGAGATTCGCGTTGTTGTCACCGGCGAGGCTTTTGCGCAGCCAATCCTCCGCCCGCGCATAATGCTCCTGCCGGTATTCGGCCAACCCTTTGGCGAATTGATAGTAGTGAACGAACGGATGATCCAGACCCGCGACGACAGCGGTTTGGGCCAGTTCGGTGGCCAGCCCCAAGTCACGGCTCTCGGGCGGAAGCAACAGACAGGCCTTGACGGTTCGTTCCGCCACAAGGGGTGGATTCACTCCGCCAAATCGCAACAGCATGTCATGGCACAGACGGCGGTAATCGTTGATGGCGCCCGTTCGCACCCATAGCGGCGCCAGGTGATACCAGGGATCATGGGTGTCCGGATCCAGTTCAATCACCCTGGCCAGGTCCCGGGCCGCTTCACTCCAGCGGCCACGCCGGGCGAAGAACTCGCCTCGAGTTCGCCGGAGACCGACGTTTTCAGGCGCCTTCTGGATCGCGGGTGCGAGCAGATCACACACCAATCCATCCGCTCGCCCGTACTCCTTCTTCGCGAGCAACACGTCCAAAATCTGATAAACCGTGTCCGACTCCAAAGGCGGTCTGTTCGGAGAACGGCTGGTGGCGTTCATCAGCTCTTCGCGAAAGAGCGACTCGAGGCCGGCCACATCGCTTCGCCGTTCGAGGACGTCCGCCAAATGATGGACCGTCCGGGCGACACTCGCGTCCGCCGTCCCGAGCAATCGCCGGCGCATCTCGAGCGATTTGCGGAAGTCCTCCTCGGCTTCCGCCAGCTTCCCGGCGTCGCGGAGGACCACGGCCAGGTTGTAGAGCGACTCGGCCACCGGGAGGCGGTCACCGGTCAGGATGTTGCGGCGACAGGCAAGCGCCTCGCGATGGTGGGCCTCGGCTTCGTCCAGTTTGCCCTCCCGGCGCAGCACCAGGGCGAAGTTGTTGAGCGATTCGGTCGTCTCGAGGTTTTCGTTGCCCCACGTCTCCCGTCGAATCGCCAGGGCCTGGCGATGCAACCACTCGACTTCCGCCAACCGCTCCTTCTCGGAGGACGCATCGGGACCCGATGGTGCAGGCTCAAAATCATTCAGAATCCCGGCGCCCATGACGCGGCGTTCGTCTCGCCACCGATCGAGGGCCGTTCCTTCGCCCTCCGGCTGAAGAATCAGAGCCAGATTGTTCAACGCCCGGGCAACTTCCGGGTCCCCGCGGCCCCGCGCGCCCTGCCGCGTCGCCAAGGCTCCGCGCTGAATCCTCTCGGCCTGCTCGCCCTTTCCAATCGCCCGATAAACCTCCGCGATCGTGGTCTGCAAATCCGCCTGCACCTCCGGCTGGTCGGCCAGGTCCTGCCCCACCCGCGCGGCGGTTTGGTCCAGCATCTCCCGGATCACGGTCGTGTCTCGACCGAGCGCGACGGACGGACGGATGCTCTGGAGCATGTCCTTGAGGAATTGCGCCACCATCCGGCTCTTGGCGGCTTCGGTCTCGGCCTTTTTCTCGCCGGCTTGGGCCTGAAGGCGCAGCTTCGCCTCATTCGTACGTGCCGTTTCCGCTTCCACGCGGAGCGCGGCTTCGCTCCGCTGGGCGGCTTGGGCTTGCAGCCGAAGCGTCGCTTCGTTCGTTCGGGCAATGTCGGCTTGTTGCCGCAGAAGCATTTGGTCTCGCTCCGCTGCGACAGCACGCTGGCGGGCGGCCTTTTCCGCAAAGAACATCCAGGTGGAAACGCTCAAGCCGATGAGCAAAGCGCCGGCGATGGCGCCGGCGGCCACAAACGCCAATTTGTTCCGCCGAACCAATTTCCGGAAGCGATACACCGCGCTGGGCGGACGCGCCACCACCGGCTCATTCTCCAGATGCCGTTGAATGTCCATCGCCAGGCCGTTGGCCGTCTCGTACCGTCGCGCCCGATCCTTCTCCAGGCACTTCATCACGATCCAGTCCAGATCGCCGCGGAGTTCGCTGGCCAGCTTGGGCGCCTCCAGGCCGCGCCGTTGTGCCGTGGTGGTCAACTCCTGCCCGGACAGCGTGCTCACCCGCGTCGAGGGACGCAGCGGTTCGGTTTCCCGGATGGTGCGGCGCATCTCATCCAGACCAATCGAGAGCAACTCCTTGGGATCGAACGGTGTTTTGCCGGTCAGCAGTTCGTAGAGCAGCACGCCCAGCGCGTAAATGTCGCTGCGCGTGTCAATGTCCACATTCGTGAGCACCGCCTGCTCGGGACTCATGTAGGCGGGCGTTCCGATGAACTGTTCGAAAGCCGTGAACACTGTTTTGTCGGTGAGCTTCTGGCCGCTGGCGGCTTTGGCGATGCCAAAGTCAATGATCTTGGGCACCATCCTGCCGTCGTTCACGCTCACCAGAATATTCGAAGGCTTGAGGTCCCGATGGATGATCCCCTTCTGGTGCGCGTGCTGGACGGCCTGGCAGACCTGGATGAACAAGTCAAGCCGGGCCCCGGGGGAAAGCTTCTTCTCGTCGCAGAAGTCGGTGATCTTGATCCCGCGGACCAGTTCCATGACAAAGTAGGGGCGGCCGGTCTCCGTCGCGCCAGCATCGAACACTTTGGCAATGTTCGGATGATCCATCAGCGCCAGGGCCTGCCGCTCGGCCTCGAATCGGGCAATCACGGACTGGGTGTCCATGCCCAGCTTGATAACCTTGAGGGCGACGCGGCGAAAGACGGGTTCTTCCTGTTCCGCCATATAGACCATCCCGCAGCCGCCTTCGCCAATCTGCTGCAGCAGTTTGTAGCGGCCAATCCGGTCGCCCGGCTTTTCAATGGGCGGCACGGTGGGGTGGAGAGCCGGGCGCAGTCCCGGATCCGTGGGCGGGTCGAGAAACCCACACTGGGACTCGCTCGCTTTGAGCAGGGACTCGATGCGCTGGCGCAGTGCCGTGTCCTCGCCGCAGGCTTGATCGAGGTAGGCCGCGCGCTGCTCGGGCGGCAGGTCCATCGCCGCGTCAAAGAAGGCGGCTTCCCGCTGGTGCGATTCGCTCGTGGGCATGGGATGACGATTGTTCTTTTACCCCATAAAGCGAGATTCGGGAAGAAAAAGGGCCAGCCGGAGCATTCACGTGATGAGGATTGCGACTGGCTCAAAGCAAGTGTCCTGGCAATCGGTCGAAGTCGGTGGCGATGGCACCGCGACGGAGGGCATAACCAACATCCTCACCCAGTTCCAGGGCGTACAACAGCGGCATGTCCTGTATTTACTGTGTCCTCTCGTGGGGGCGCCGGAAAATCAGAATCGTCCACTGCCACACGGAGGCAGTGGCGATCGGATGGCACTCGAACAGCTCCCATCCCTCTTGGACGTGCCGATCGATCGAGGCCTGGATGCGCTGTGTGGCGGCCTCGCCGGACGTGTAGAACCGCTCTTTCAGCCACTCTGTCGTGTATTGGTAGGGTCCGATCATAGCGTTATCGTGCGCAAAAGATATTCATGGCATCGTCGGTGCCCGCATCCGGTCGCCGACCGCCTTTGCGATTCGCTGCGGACGACCGTCCGGCGGGTGCAGCCGCTGCGGGCGGATCCGCCCCGGAGTCCCCTGGGATACGTGTCAGTTCACTCGCCGGCGATTCGGTAGAACGCGCGGGCATCGTTCTCGAGCGGACAAACGAACTTGTAGAGGCCGTCGCCCAGCGCCGCGGGCCCGATCCCCGGCACGGGAGCGAACGGCCCGCTGACCGTGCCCGAGCGCAGCAAACGGAACGCCTTCCACGGCCCGGCGCAGACAAACTCGATCTCGAGCTCGGCGGCGGTCGAGACGCGAACCGCCCGAGGCTCGATGAGTTTGGTGGTCTCGCTGATGAGGTCGCTTAAGCTCAATCCCATTTGCCCGCCTCGATACAGCAGAGCCACTTCGTCCGGCGAAAGCGAACGGCGCCAGATCGCCACATCATCCACAAAGCCGTCGAAATCGTTCCCGCCGGAGGGGCCTTCCCGGCCCATGGCAGCCCACTGGCCTGTCTTGACCTGGCCGGTCAGGCCGACCGGAGCGCTGCCATCGTGTCCGGTGTGGACGTCTCCGGGTTCGCCATCCAGGTAGATGGTGGCCTGGCCGGAGACGGGGCCCGCGGCGCCGGAGTAAGTCGCCGCGACATGGAGCCACTGGTCCGTGCACAGCGATGCCTCGGGAATCCCGGGCCGCGCAGCTTGACCGCTGGCGTCGGTGACCTTGAACCTCAACTCCCGATTGCCCCGGTCGAGGTAGAGCACGTAGCAGTCGGTCGTCGAGTCGAAGATCGCGCCGTAGCTCGTGCTCATCGCCGATGGCAGCGTCGCCAGGCGCACCCATGCCGAGAAGGTCATCTCGCGAGCGTTCAGATCGAGGCTTTCCGTCGGGGGGATAGAGACGAAGGCGGTTGCGCCATCGAGGTGAAGGCTGCCCCCGAACTGCGCCCACGCGCCATCGGCCCAATGAGATGCACCGTCCTTACGCGTCAGAGTGCCCGGGTTGCTGCCCGCGCTGTCGCCCACCGTCGTCGCAAACGGATCCGCGAGCCCGTCGTCCATCTTCCAGTAAGCGACGAGGCCGTCCCTGAATCGAGCAGGGGTGTTGGTTGTTCCTTGCTCCCACCGCTTCACAAGCCCCGGATCGTTGGAAATAATCCCGTCCACTCCCATGTCGATGAATTTCTTGATCTCGACGCCATCGGCCGTCCAAACGAACAAGGACAGCCCGGCGTTGTGGGCGAGTGCGACCTCGGCGGCCGTGACGCCGGATTTTTCCCACGCCACCATGGTTGCTCCCGAAGCGGCGATCTCGATCAGCTTGGCGGGGGTCAAGGGGCCGCTGCCCAGCGCGCCCAGGCGGATGGCTGGCTCGAGCGCGTGCACTGACTTCAAAAACTCCCAGTCGAACGCCTGGACAACCACCTTCTCGACGGCCCCGAGCCGCCGAAGCTCATCCACATAGGCCGAAGCCGGCCCGTCTTTTCGTTCGATCAACGGCGTGGCGAAGGGCAGGGTGAGGGTGATCATCTCCTCGAGCGTGGGGACGCGCTCCCCGGCAAAGGCAGGCGAGAACCACGAGCCTGCGTCGAGCAGCTTGAGCTGGGCAACCGTCTTGCCGGCGACCGTGCCGGCCCCATCCGTCGTCCGGTCCACCTTGCTGTCATGCATCAGGACTAGCGTGCCGTCGGCGCTGAGCCGGGCATCCGTTTCGACCAGATCCGCCGCGCCCTGCGCCGCGGAGAATGCGGCCAGCGTGTTCTCGGGCGCGAACAGCGAGTTGCCCCGATGCGCGATCGACAGGACCGGATCCCCGTAAGCCCACGGAACGATCCCGATCAAGAGCGCCCCGATCCACCGCGGTCGAAATGCATCCTTTACCATGAATCCATTAGCGCTGGCGCGGTTCGGGATGTCAATGCATCAACTATCAGCTTGCCTTTGCGGATCTTATGAGTAATTCTTACTACTTCAGCCTGTCCTTTGATCCGGTCACTGGATTTGGCGCGATGCCGAATGAAGGATTCGAGAAGGATTCAATCCACCAGCAGCCTATGAAGAGAATCACCGTTTCATCTTGCGCCCGGGCGGGTTTTGCGACCGTGCGGGTGCTATTGCCCTTCATGCTCCTGTGCAGCCCGATCCTCAGGGCTGCCGATAAAGCCTGGGATGGAGGCGGGCCAGATTTTCTTTGGCAAACCGGCGTGAACTGGGATGGCGACATCGCTCCGGCGGCAGGGGATCGACTCCTGTTCGGGGGGACTCTCGGGCTGGTCAACACCAACAATTTCCCGAACGACACCCTGTTTGACGGTATCACCATCACGAGTCCGGCAGGGGCGTTCACGCTGCGGGGAAACAGCCTTGCCTTGGGGGGCGACATTGTCAACAACCAGGTAGTGACGCTGCAGTCGATCCATCTGCCGCTGGCCTTGAACGCCACGCGCAGTGTCAGCGTCGTGACCGATGGCTTTCTGATCCTTGGAGGCCCGATCTCCGGCCTTGGCGCGGGCCTCGCCAAGGTCGGTGGCGGGCGCCTGACCTTGACCGCATCCAACACCTTTGGGGGTCCAGTCACCGTCAACGCCGGCACATTGAGCGTCGCATCGGACGCCAATCTGGGGGCCATTCCTGCGGCGGTCGAGCCGGGCAGGATCGTCCTCGACGGCGGCGCTTTGCGTCCCACGTCCAGCTTTACACTGGATCCGCATCGGGGATTGGCGTTGGGGCCGCCCACCGGGAGCGGGGCCGGTGTCTTCCATGTGGGCGACGGCATCACCCTGACGTATCGGGGGATCATTGCCGACAACGGGGGCACAGGCGGTCTGACGAAGATCGGGTTTGGCGCGCTGGCATTGTCCGGAGCGAACAGCTACACGGGGCCGACGATGATCCGGAACGGCACCATCACACTCGATTTTTCGCACTCGAATTCGCCGGCTGCGAATATCATCTCGAGCAGCTCGGCGTTGTTGCTTGGCGGCGCGAACGCTGGTTTGGGGGACACGAGTTATGCGGAGCTGGTCATGAATGTCAGCGGGACCCACGCCAATGGCCAAGCCTTTCACGGCACTGTCATTGATATCGGGCCGGCGAGAATCCAGGCCGGCGGCGCGGCCGAGATGGCCTTGGGCGCCCTCAGCCACGTGCCCGGCGGCGTTGTCAACATTGTCAGGCCATCGGCTCTCGGAGGCACAGGGCAAATCACTACTCTGACGCCCAACACTCATGGCATCCTCGGCGGCTGGGCGAGCGTTGGGGATGGGACAGTTCTGAATGGCCTTTCGGTGGCCAGGGACTGGGCGAG
Source organism: Verrucomicrobiota bacterium (assembly GCA_022711435.1). Taxonomy (GTDB): domain Bacteria; phylum Verrucomicrobiota; class Verrucomicrobiia; order Limisphaerales; family UBA1319; genus JAGMXM01. Next base: position 58,444 of record JAKLFB010000006.1, on the reverse strand, counting down.
CGTGGATGCCAGCGGCGGTATTGTTGCCTATGCGGGCTACCTGGATTATGCCACCGGCCAAATCCTGGCGGACACGGCGACGCCCGCAACCAACCTGCGATACACCAGCAGCTCCACCGGTCCGGTGCGGGTCGCCGCCCAAAACGCCGGGGTCACGGTGGACATGAACACGCTTCAATTGGCGGACCCGGCTGGCAGCATTCCCGCCAGCGCAGCGCCGGATCCGAATGGACGCAATGTGGTGATCGGCGTGGGCAACACGCTTCGCCTCGGCCGCTACGGGGCGATCATGCGGAACGTCACTTCATCGTCTGTCACCTGGGAGATCGATGCCAGCGACGAATTGCTCACCCAAGGGCAGGCGTCCTTGACGGCAGGGGGCGCCCCCGACACGGACGGCGAGTTGATTTTCAACATTTTTAGCGCCAGCCAGAGCTCCGGCTCTTTGAACGTGGACGCGAACGTGACGGACAATGGAGCCGGGAAAGTGACCGTGGTGAAGGCGGGCCGCAGTTCGATGAAGTTCCGCGGGCATAACACCTATTCGGGCGGCACTTACATCTTGCAAGGCCGCTTTCAACTGGCCGGCAGCGAGCAAGGCGGGACCGCCAATCCGGACGGCTGGGGCACCGGCCCGCTGCATGTCTTCCCCGGTGGACAGGCATTTCCGAGCGGCATCTCGGGTGCCACGCCGTTCACGAACGCCATCTTCATGGCGGGCATCGGCACGGACGCCGAGAACACGGGGGCGATTCGCCTGGGCAACGGCAGCCTCTATACGGGCACGATCACTTTGATCGGCGATGCTCGGCTGGGCGGCGGCGGCGCCAACAATGCCGCAGGTGGCGGCGCCACGATCGCAGGCAAGATCACCGGCCCATTCAGCCTTGACATCGGCTCGACAGCCAACGTGGGCGGCGGCGCCACGGTGGTGATCCTCGCCAGCTCGGACAACGACTGGACCGGCAACACGACCATTCTGGGACGGACCGGCGGCACCTCGGGTCATGGCCGATTGGTTCTGGGCACGAATGACGTGATCCCGAACGGCTTCGGCAAAGGCAATGTCATTGTCGGCTACCCTGGGGTGACGGCAAGCACCAGCACGCTGGACTTGAATGGATTCAACGAGACCATCAATGGACTCTCCTCGGAAGGCGCCGCGAATCTGGCCGGTTTGTTTGTGGAAAACAATAGCGTCAATCCGTCGACCCTCACGCTGGGCGACAACGATCAATCGGCCTTTTTCGCGGGCATAATTCGGGACGGGACCGGCGCGATCGGGATCCAGGGCCTCGGCCCCGTCAACCTGAGAAAGATCGGCGGCGGCATCCAAACCCTCACTGGTGCCAACACGTATTCCGGCACAACGACTGTGGATGGGGGCACGCTGGCTTTGATCGGCGGAGGCTCCATCAGCGGCAGCGGACAAATCGCCGTCAACAACAGCGCCACCCTGGATGTCTCGGGTGTCACGGGCGGATTCAGCTATCCCGGCGCGCTGTCAACCGACAACGGCACGCTGATCATCAAAACAACCGCGCCGCCGGGGATAGGCGCCCTGACGCTCAATCGATCGCGGGTGGCAGTCGCGACGCTCGGCGTCGCGCCCAACGTCGAGGTGATGAGTTTGAGCACCGGCGGCGATACCAACTACATCGATATCCTTTCCGTGGGTGCGATCGAGAGCTATCCTGCTCGTTTCACGGTCATCAAATACTCCGGCAGCATTGGCGGCCAGGGCTTCAACTTCGGCCTGGGGGCCGTCCCCACACCCGCGACCAAGGGCTATCTGTCCCACAATACTGCCGACGCCGCAGTCGAGTTGATCCTGACCGACGGGCCCAAACCGCTCACATGGACCGCCAGCGCCAGCGGCGATTGGGACATTGCGGCCAGCACCAACTGGCTGGCCTTTGGAACGACACCCGCCGCCTTCCTGACGCTCGATTCTGTTCGATTTGGCGACGGCGCCGCTTCCGGCATCGTCAATCTGACGACCACGCTGCAACCGGGCGCGATCCTCGTCAGCAACTCGACCTTGAACTACACGTTCGTCGGCCCTGGCAATTTAACGGGCAATGCCGAGCTGGTGAAAGACGGCGCCGGCACTTTCATCATTGCCAACGGCGGCAGCAATCATTTCAGCGGCGGCATAACCATCCATGGCGGCACACTGCAGGTCGGCACGAATGGGACTACCGGCAATCTGCCCGCCGGCAATCTGGTCAACCAGGGCGAACTGGTCTTCAGCCGCAGCGATGACCTGATCGTTGGCAGCGCGATATCGGGCACGGGTCCATTGACCAAGAATGGCCTGGGCGTCCTGAGCCTGAGCGGAGCCAACACGTACGAGGGCCCGTTGCGTGTCGTCCAGGGAATCCTCAGGGCGGGGAGCGGCACGGCGTTGGGAGCCGACGCGGGGTCCACGATCATCAGCAGCGGCGCAACCTTGGATGTGAATGGTCAAACCCTCAACGCCGAGCCGATTTCGGTTTCCGGCGCGGGCGTCAATGGGCAAGGCGCAATCATTAACACCGGCCCGGATAACATCAACGCGCTGGGCAATGTCACCCTGACCGGAAACACAACTTTCGGCGGGAGCGGACGGTGGGACATCCGGGGAGGCATGGCTCGGCTCAGCACGGACGGAAGCGCCTTCTCGATCATCAAGACCGGCGCCAACCAGGTTTCGCTTGTCGGCGCCAGCGTCGATGCGGCTTTATCGAACATCGATGTCCAGCAAGGGATGCTGAGCGTGGAAACCACGACTACATCCCTCGGGAATCCTTCCGCCACGCTGACGGTGGCCGCGGGAGCCACCCTCCAGCTCTACAACACCACGACCCCTTGGGACAAGCGGTTCCTTTTGAACGGAGACGGCATCACTGCCACCATCAATAATGGGTCGGGCGACAATACGATCGCCGGGCCGGTGACCTTGAATGGCGACTGCGTCTTCAACGCTGGCGGCAGCTCGCTGACCTTGGGTGGCCAGATCGGAGGCAATGGCAACCTGATCAAGACCGGAACCAGCGCGCTGTTCGTGAACGGAAACGCGGCGAACACGGGCACAACGATCATCCAAGGCGGCGTCCTCTACATCGAGGGCGCCAAGACAGGCGGCGCTCTGATTGCCCGGGGCGGCACGCTGGGAGGCCTTGGCGCGATCAATAGCCCCGTGGCCATTGAGGCCCAAGGCGCCCTGTCTCCAGGCGACCCGGTGGTCCCGGTCACTTACCTCAACATCAACCAATCATTGACGCTCGCCGGAACCGTGGTCATGGATGTCAATAAGTTCGGCCCCGACCTCGCTTCCGTCAGCGATCGAATTGTCAATGTAACCGCTTTGACGTTCGGCGGCACGCTGCAGCTCAACATCGGCGGCGCGGGCGGCGAGCCGCTGGTCTTGGGCGATTCGGTCCAGCTCTTCCAGGCGGCCAGCTATGTCGGGGCGTTCAACGCCATTGTGCCGGCAACGCCGGGCGATGGCCTGGCCTGGGACATGTCAGGATTAGCCGTCAATGGCACCTTGAAGGTCACGGCTGCCCCCGAGCCGAAGCCGGAGGTGGAGTCGGTGATCCAGTCGGGGACGGACCTGATCCTGCGTGGATCGGGCGGTGTTCCAGGCGGCACATTCCACATGCTGACCTCGACCGACGCGGCCCTGACATTGGCCAGCTGGACTCGACTGGCCACCGACACCTTCAGCTGGGACGGCCGCTTCAGCGTCACCAACACGATTCAACTGGATACTCCCCAACGCTTTTTCATCTTGGAGGTGCCGTAGCCATCGGCGGTTGCCAGCGGAACCGGCGCCAGCATCGGGCGGATGCGTCCGTGGATTCACGCGGTCACAGGTCGGTGCTTCTGGATGAAGCCAGGATCGATTTCGACACCCGTGCCGGGGCCGGTGGGGACCTTGAGCTTTCCGCCGGCCACCTTCAGCGCTGAAGTCTTGCACTCGAAGGTCGCCCTGGGATGCGGCTCCATGCCCGGAATAGCCGCCCTCACACCTTCTCGGGCACGACAAACGGGGAGCGGTAAGGGCGGGTCACGAGCCGGTTGGCCTTGGCCGCGAGATCCCCGCCGCCCACAAACTGCTCTTTTTCGGCGTCCAGCTCGAGCCATGGCCCGAGCACGGCTTCGGTCTTGGTCCAGTCAACGCCGTTGACCGCCAAGTGCTCGCGAAGGTGAGTCCTCCCTTGGCTGTTGAAGCCCACCACGGCCACGCGCAGATCGTCGTTGGCCCCAAGGACGCGCGCATGGGGTGCGAGCGCGGCAATGGCGCCAGCGGCCAGGGAGGTCTGCTGAAGGAAAGCGCGGCGGGTGATTCGTTTCATGGTTGTGGGCGGGCATGTGCCGCAGTCGATGGTGCTTGCCATGCTGTTGGCCTCCACCATAATTGGATTGAAGTTGTGAATCGCAATCCATGAATCCGCGATGGGCACTTTATGGGGCGGTGGTGTGGGCTCTCGGAATAGCTGGGCTCGACAGTGCGGCGGTTCAGGCCGCCGACCTCGCGGCCCGACAGCCGCGCCTCGAGCCTCTGAAGAACGTGTTCGGCACCTACAATGCCGCGCCCCGGCGGGCCGATGGGCGGGTGGACCTTGATTTTCTCGCCAAGGACTTGAGCGCGATTCGCGCGAACACCTACAACTGGCTGATCTGGCATGCCGCGACGGACTGGGACGATCTGAAGGCGTTTCTGCCGCTGGCCGATGAAAGGAAGATCCAGGTATGGGTCACGCTGGTTCCGCCCTCGGAGTCGCCGCCTCGCGCGAAGAATTTCTCGGAACCTTTCCGGCTGGATTACGAGCGCTGGGCTGTCGAGATCGCCGGGCTCAGCGTGAGGCGCCCCAACCTGGTTGCCTGGAGCATCGATGACTTTGTCCACAACCCCAAGGAGCTCAATCCGGAGCGGATGAGGCGGCTCCTGTCGGACGCGCGGGCCATCAATCCCAAGCTGGCGTTTATTCCCTGCGGCTATTACCGCCAGCTCACGCCCGCTTACGCGGAACAATACCGCGGCCTGTTTGACGGAATCCTATTTCCCTACCGCAACGAGTCCGTGAAAGCCGACCTGGTGGATGCCCGCGCCGTGAAGTCCGAGGTCGCCAAAATCCGCCAGCTCTTTGGCGGCGCGACGCCGATCTATGTGGATGTCTATGCCTCGGCGCACTCGAGGCTCGGGGACTCGACGCCTCCCTACGTCGGCGACGTGATGGCGCAAGCGCACGAGTGCGCCGACGGCGTGCTGGTCTATTGCCACCCGAGCCAATCCGGTAATCCCGAGAAATACCGCGTGATCGAGGAGCTGTTCCGCCGGTGGGCAGACGCCCAGCCGGGATTTCTCGCGAAGTAAAGGCCTGTGGTTTCCATCGGCTATGGCGTTAAGGCAGCAAGAGTTCCGCGCTCGAGTCGAATTCGGTCCATGCGGCTTCCGGACAAGCCGCCCGCTTCAGCCAGAATCGCATCATGCATCCGCACCTGTTGAACCTTGGCGCAGCCTTGCTGCTGTCCGCTGCGGTCTTGCCGGCTGCCGGCACGGATCGCGTCTTCAACGTCCGCGACTATGGCGCCAAGGGCGATCGCGGCGTCCATAACCGCACCGCCATCCAAGCCGCCTTGGACGCATGCGCGAAGGCTGGCGGCGGGACGGTGCGGTTGCCGCCCGGCGATTATTTGTCCGGCTCCTTGCGGATGGCCAGCGGCGTCACGCTCCGACTCGAAGCCGGCGCCACCTTGTGGGCCAGCACGAACCGGAGCGATTACTCCGGAGGCGGCGAGCGGCACCTCCTGGTGGCGGACGGCGTCCACCACGTCGCACTCACCGGTCAGGGCATCATCAACGGCCAGGGCGCCGCGGACTACGGCGCCCGTTGGAGCGCGCCCGAGAAGCCGGAGTTCCGCACCGGCATCCTGCTGTTCACGGGCTGCCGCGATGTGACCGTGCGCGGCGTCACCATCCTGAACAGCGACGCCTGGACCCTGCACTTCAAACGCTGCGAGGACGTCGCTGTCGAGGACGTGACCATCCGGAACAACTACCGCCGCCTCAATTCCGACGGCATCGATCCCAACTCCTGCCGCCGCGTGCGCATCGCCCGCTGCCGCATCAGCGCCGGCGACGATTGCATCGTGCTCAAGTCCACGGAGGCGCATCCCTGTGAAGATGTCGCGGTGACGGACTGTTTCCTCGAGTCGGCCGCCTCCGCGCTCAAGCTCGGCACCGAATCGCACGGCGACTTCCGCAACATCCGCTTCGCCAACTGCGTCATCACCAATTCGCCCACGGGCATTGGCTTCTATCTCAAGGACGGCGCGACCATCGAACGCGTGGCGTTCTCGAACATCGTCATCGGCCCGTGCTCGGCGACGAACCGCACGGTGACCCCCGTTTTCATGGACATCGAACGGCGCCACCCGAATTCGAGGGTTGGACGCATCCGCGATGTGATCTTCGAACGATTGGACATCACCACCGGCAGCGGCATCCTGGTCCAGGGCATGGCGGAAAGCCCGATCGAGAGGCTCACCTTCCGCGACGTGCGGATCCGCGTGCCGCAGGCCGACTCGTATGCCCGCCGCAGCAAGCCGGTGGGTGGGACCCGCACCACTCAGGATGCGCCCGACGCTCGAAACACCGAATTCGCCCGGCTGCCCGCTTACTTCACCGTGGCACACGCGCGCGACCTGCGGGTGGAAGCGGTGCGCGTCGAGATCGCCGAATCGGCCTTCCGGTCGTTCGACCGCGCGGCCTTTTGCGGGCGGCACATCGAGCGGGGCACGCTGCTGGACGTGCGGCGCCGGCCGGGGCCCGAGGCGGGCATCCTGCCGGTGATTGATCTCGAGGGGTGCCGCGGCTTTTCCGTGGCCGGCCCATAACGGAGGCGCAAGCTCGAGATCGCGATTCCGATCACGCTCCCAAGATGCCGTCCCAGCCCTTGCGATACGCCGGGCGCTGGATGAATGGGGCGGCTTCCGGCGCGTTGGACGCGCGCAGGTTCCGGTAGTCCCACTCGATCTTCTTGCCGGTGCGGTAGGCCACGTTGCCGAGGTGGTTGGCTTCGGTTGTCCAGCCCGAGTATTGGAAATTCGAGCCGGGCACAGGGCCTTTGTTTTTGGCGTAGTTCACCCACTCGACCCAATGGCCGGTAGAGCGGGGCAGGGTCTCGGGCGGCGTCGGGAAGTCCCTGAATTTCTCCTCGGGCAGCAGCTTTCCATTGCCGAGCAGCATGCCCTTGTCGCCGATGAACAGGCAGGAGCGGCCGCCCCAAGCCGCTACCCAGCCAGGCGGCTTGCAGTCGCCCTGGTACCAGACAAGCTTGAGCGCAGGCTGCGACCCCACGGCCGCGTATTCAAACGTCGCCTTCAGGGTCGCCGGGGCGAGCTCCCGGTGCGGCGCCGGAACGTTGGGCGAAACCGCCTCGACCGTCAAAGGCGCCAGCGCACGGCCCGCCTTCGCATCCGCGCGCCAGAGATCCAGCACCGTGTAAGGCACGTCGTTGTCGTGGCTGCCGAGGTCGCTCATTGTCCCGTTGGCGAAGTCCCACCATCGGTACCAGCGAGGGCCGGGGAAATAAGTCGCGTGATACGGCCGCTCCGGTGCAGGGCCGAGCCAGAGATCCCAATGCAGGTTCGCCGGGATCGGCATCTCCTCCCGGAACCGGTCCACAATCTGGATGCCGTTGTAGAAGCCGTGCGGCTTGTCGAAACGCTCGGCAGACGCGGCGTCTTGAAGCCCCCAGGCGCGCTCGGCCCAGACGTGGACTTCGCGCACGGAGCCGATGACGCCGGTGCTGAGGATTTCCCGGATCCTGCGCCGGGCCGCCGAGGCGTGCCCCTGGTTGCCCATCTGCGTGGACAGCTTCGGATACCGGGCGGCCGTCTCGCGAATGAGCCGGGTCTCCCAGATGTTGTAAGCGAGCGGCTTCTCGCAGTAGACGTGTTTGCCGTGGATCAGCGCCAGGTAGGTGGCAAACACATGCGTGTGTTCGGCGGTGGACACCACGACGGCATCGAAGTCGTTCGGGCGGTCGAAGACGCGTCGCAGATCGGTGAACTTCTTCGCCCGGGGAAATCGCGCGGACGCCGAGTCCAGCGCAGCCTGGTTCACATCGCAGATCACCGCGACATTCTCGTCCGGATGCGGCCCGGCAAACGCCTCGGCGCCCGGGCGCCTGCCTTTGGCCGGCTTGTTGCCGCCGCCCGGCCCGAGGGTGAGCTCGGCCAGGCTGGCATTGGCGCGCCCGCCGCACGCGATGAACGCAATGTCCAGCTTGTTGTTGAGGTTCTGGCCCCGCAGAAACGCGGGCGCTCCGGCGATGACTCCTGCTGTGGCCAGGGTTCCGACGACAAACTTGCGCCGTGTCATCGGATGCGGCGCTCCTTGGTTTGCGGTCTGTTTCATAGGGGATTCGATTGCTGATTGGAAGGTTGTTGATCGTTGCCATCAGGCATCCAACGCCGCTTGGTCCGGGGAGGCTGCTTTAGGGTCTGTGCAAAAATTAATTCCGATTTTGCTGGAGGGGATTGGGCGGGCTGGCAAGGCGCGACGAGCGAGCATACCCGCGAGGTCTGTGAGCGAGGAGCAACACAGCCAGCGCGCCCAAGGCCCCCAGCCCTGCGGGGCGGGGCGGCGCCGGGCCATCGGCTTCGTGGCTCGGTCGGTCGAGTATCGCAGGGGATACACTCCCTCCCTTGCGCCTCGCATCTGGCCCGGCGGCGCTCCCGCCAAAATCGGAAGTAATTTTTGCACAGACCCTTAGATCCCATTGTTTGCGTCACCGGGTTTTGAGGAAGGGTGGAAACCTGTCGTTTCCCGAAGCATCAAGGATGCGGAGCTTGAGCTGGTTAGGATCGGCCTCAAGGAGCATGACCGTGGCGTCTTTGAGGGTCGGTGCGCCGCCGATGGCGACCGGGAACGGATTGCCGATCGCAAACGGGGGGTGAAAGGCGGTTCGGTGGGTGTGGGCGTTGAGGGCGAGATCGATGCCTGCGTTGGCCAGGATCCCATTCCACAGATCCTGGGCTTGGCGGCCGCCATTGCCCTTGGTGCGGGCGGGATAGATCGGCATGTGATGGACCAGCACACGCCACGGCGCCCGGCGGAAGGCCGGGGATGCGATCTCACGCTTCAGCCAGGGCGTTTGTTCCTGGCGGTAGGTCGCGAAATTGACCAGGCCGGAATACTCGACGTTATCGTCGGGCTTGTCCTCTCCGCAGTCCAAGACCACCCAGCGCACCGGTCCGGCGTTGAAGGCGAAATACGGCCTGTCGCCGGGCCAGGCGAAAAGGCGGGGCATGAGCCGGGCAAAGGCGCCTCGGGTTTCGTGGTTGCCGCGGATGAAGAAGGCGGATCTGCGGCCGGCCTGGATACCGCCGATGTACTCGTTCATCACCGCCAGCGCTCGGGATTCCTCGTTCAAATCGACCAGACAATCGCCGTTGAAAAGGCTGAAATCGAACGGGATTGTCGACACGGCCCTGCACAAGGCTTGGAAGGTTGGGATGTTGTTGTGCAGGTCGTTAAAAACCACAGCCGCGACACGATCCTGCCGGCCGGGCAGGGTTCGGAACGCGGCGATCTCGGTGGATTGATCGGGTCCGAAATCGACCTGGTAGGCCTTGAAGGAGCGGATCGGTCTCCAGTGGACCCGATAATAATAGGTCGTGCCCGGTTCGAGCCCGGCGAGGGTAATGCGGTGGCAAGTGCTGTTGGCGTCGCGCAGGCCGAATCGGGTGGCATCCTGGCGGCGGCCCAGGGCGGCCGTCTCTCCATATTCGATCCATCCATAGGCCGGCGAATCCGTCTCCCAAAGGATCGCCATGGTTCGGGGCGAAAGCGCCTGCAGATAGGGAGGCTGGACGAGGGCGCGATCGGTGGATGGTTCGACCGCGGCCGGCTGCGACGGTTGACCGGAAAGGGCAACCATCCCGGCAACGATCATCGATCCACATAAGATGCCGATCTTCCAGAAATGAGCCTTCATGAAAAAACTGGGGATCAGTCGGCGGCGGGGCGGGTTGGGAGGAGCTTGGCGTCGGGATATCCGGCGATGGAAACGCCGCGCGCCCGCAGCGAGTAAGCCAGGTTGGGCTTGAACTCCTCGGGTGCGGACGCAAACGCGGCTCGAAGGGCAGCGAGGGCGGCATCGCCGGGGAGCCGATGGAGAACCTGGCGCGCGTCCTCGCGCAGATCCGGGTGATTGAGCCAGGCAGCCAGAGCGAGCACGGCGTTGTCCCCGGCGACTTCGGAGGCGAGCCAGAGGAGATCTCGGGCGATCCGCGTTGGTGGGCGCGACTCGAGAACCGCGATGAGCTCCCGTGCGATGGCCTGGCGTTTGGCCTCGGCGCCGGGCCTCCCGGCATCGGCGACGATCCGTTCAATGGCGCGGCGGGCGGACCGGGCGGTTTCGAATTGGGGATCCTGCATCAGAGCGGCGAGCGGGCGGACGGCGTCGGCGCCCAGAGATCCGGCCGACTGCCAGGCCCGGCCGCGCTGGCGGGCATCGGTGCTGCGGAGGGCGGCCAGGAGCGGCTCGACAGTGTTGCCGGCTGGCGGCGGGACGGCGGCGACGCCGGCGAGCGTGGTTTGCGATGCGGCAGTGAGTGGCAAGTTCATGCGTTGGAGGGCAGGTGGGTGGATTGGGATCGAGGCGGATTACAGATGATAGGGATATCGCTGGGGGCGGCTCATGAGGCGCCGGGCATGCTCATCGCCTACAATCTCCTGCTGGACGGGGTCCCACTGGAGCTTTCGGCCCAGGATCAGCGAGAGGTTGGCGAGGATGGTGAGGAACGCGGTGGCGGCGCCGGCCTGGATGTTCATGATGGTGGGAGCGCCGGTGCGAATGCCATGGAACCAGTCTTCGACGTGGCCGGGGCTGCGGTAGACATCTTGGCCGCCGGGAGGGACACGGTACTCGAGGGCTTTGGCCTCCGTGAAGGTCTGGCCGTCCCCGGCCCAGACGATGAGGCTGTCCTTGTCGCCGCGGTAGATGGCGCCATAGCCGTCGCGGATCCGGGCATCGGACCGGTAGTAGGGGATGCGCTCGCCGGGCTGGCGCCAGTAGAGTGTCCAGTCCGGATTCTTGAACTGGTAGGCCACCTCCATCTCGATGGCGGTGTCCCAAAGGCCATGGGAGGGCAAGGTGCCGGTGGCTTCGATGCTGACGGGCCCGGTGTGGTCGGCATTCATGAAATAGAGGGCATTGCTCATGACGTGGGCGCCCCGGTCGCGGATCTGGCCGCCGCCGGATTCCATGATCCATCGGAAGGTGCCGTGGCAATAGCGCGCATTGTAGGGGCGCCAGCGGAGCGGGCCCAGCCACATGTCCCAGTCCAGGTCGGCTGGAGGCTCGCTATCGGGGACGGGATTGGTGTCCGCCGGGCTGGGATAATGCCAGCAGACAACCTCGCGGACGCGGCCCAGCATCCCGTTGGCGATGTAGCGGTGAGCCAGATAGGCCTCGGGCTGGGAACGCCCCTGGGAGCCGACCTGGATCGCCACACGGTTCTCGCGCCCGGCGGCCACCATGGCTTTCCCTTCCTCGATCGTGCAGCAGGCCGGCTTCTCGACATAGACGTGTTTGCCGCACTGGGCGGCATGAACGGTCTGAACGGCATGCCAGTGGTCCGGGGTGGCGATCACGACCGCGTCGATGTCCTTCCGCTCGAGAATCGATCGGTAATCCCGATAGGCCTTGGCGCCGGGACCGGCGATCTCGGCAGCCGTGGCCAGCCGTTTGCGGTCCGCATCGCACACCGCCGCGACGGTGACCTGCCCGTGCGTCTGCCGCACCGCCATGCCCCGCAGGTGGCCGCCGCCCATGCCGCCGACTCCAATGTGGCCGAGAATGATCCGATCGTTTGCCCCGGGCCGGCCCGGGGCGGCGAGGACGCGCCGATCCACCAGTTGCGGCAGGTCCATGGCGGCCCCCGCCGCCAGCGCGCCTCCGGCCCATCGGAGAAAGCGGCGGCGGGAAAGGGCAGGGGCCGGTCGGGCAGCGGCAGGACGGGGCTGGCGATGATGGGGCATCGATTGTTTCACGCGTGTTGTATCGTTCATGGGCGGTTCCTGTTCAATTCGAGTTTCAAAGATGGGAGACTCATGGGGACGGATTCGAAGGGCCGGGCCGGGGCCGGATCTGGAGAAGCTCGATATCGAAGAGCAAGGCGGCATTGGGCTCAATGAGAGGTGGAGATCCATTGGTTCCATAGGCGAGGTGAGGGGGGATAGCCACCTGCCATTGGGCGCCCACCGGCATCCGCAGCAGCGCCTCCGACCAGCCGGGGATGACGCTGTTGACGGGGAAGGTGGCCGGCTCGTTTCGGGCGCGCGAGCTGTCGAACTCGCCGCCGTCGATCAGCGTGCCGCGGTAATGAACGACCACCGTGTCATCTCGCGAGGGGCAGGGGCCGGTTCCGGGACGGAGCACTCGGTATTGCACGCCGCTGGGAAGGATGACAACCCCTTCCTTGGCGCGGTTTTCGGCGAGAAACGCCTCGCTCTCGCGAAGGTTCTTCTCGCGCATCTTGGCCAGGAGCCGCAGACGCAGGTCCCGCCGGAAAGCGGTCATGACGTCCCGCATCTCGCGTTCGGAGAGGCGCGGCGCCCGGGCCTGCAAGGCGTCCTGGATCCCCATCTCGAGACGGTTGGTTTCCATGTCGAACCCCTGATGTTTCCAGGAATTCCCGAGGCTGAATCCGAGGCTGTAGCTGGCCTTGGAGCGTTCGTCGTGGGAGCTGAGCAGCCCTTCCTGAACCCCCCGGAGGAAGCTGGGCAGGTCGACATCCTGCTCGTCGCTTTTCCACCCCGCGCCCAGGTTGATGCCGATGCTGTAGCTGATCTGGTCGCGAGGGGAAGAGAGCTCCAGATTCGGCGGCGCAGCGCCCTCCGCAACCAGCGCCAGGAAGCAGGCCAGGATCCCTGCAGTCGCGTGCTTCGTGATCGTGTTCATGACAACGCCCCGCATTATTCGGTCTGTCCGGCGGATGTAAAGTGCGGAAGCATGAAGATCGGTGACAGGTTCACTGTGCTGGCGATCGGCGGATCGAGCATCCAGCGCCGGGAAGCCGATCTTGGCGGCACGGCGCCGCGCCCTGGCGTGCGCCGGCCGTTGCTTTTGGCTCGTTTTTAGCCGTTGGGAGGTCCACATTGACAGAAGCGCCAGACGGCAGAACCGAATGAAACCGGCGGGGCAAAATTGTGCAAGCGGCCGCGGAGATGTCGTGTCTCACGCGCGATCCGGGGAAGCTCAGCCCGGGAGGCCGCCGGTCGGTTTCGGCCTCGAGCTGAGCGGTTTTCTGGCGCGGGCGGCGCGAAAGCGCTGGGCGCGATACCGGCGCCAGGTCGAGCGATGCGCGGAGGAATGCGAGCCGGCAGCGGTCCATCAATGGAGGGTGGCGGCACGACGATGGATCGCGCTGCTGGACGTCCTCGAGGAGATCCAGGAGGAAAAAGCGCTGCGCGATCTGCAGCAGCGTTTGAAACAGCAGCTCAAACAGTCGAGCCCATTGCGAGATGTCCATGTGCTGCGGGATCAATTGGAGCGGTGGGCGCGGCGGGATGAAACCGCGCGGCAATGGCGGGAGCGGCTGGCGCGAATCGAGGCGCGGCAGGCGGCGGATGTGACCCGCCAGATCCGGCGGATCAAGATCGATCGTTTGCGGGAGCTGCAGCGGGAAGGACTGAAGGCGATGCGCCGGGACTTGCGGCAATGCCGGCGGCCGGAGAAACGGATGCGAAGAGCCGTCACTCGCGCTTTCGGCCGGGTGAAAGAGCGGCATGGGCGGCTGGACCCTTCGGATCCGCGGACCATCCACCGGCTGCGGGTGGCGATCAAGCGGTTCCGCTACCTGGTCGAGCTGCTGGCGCCGGCGCTGGCGGGATCGGTCTCGGATTGCCTGCGCCAGCTGAGGCGTTACCAGGAGCAGATGGGTCGGATCCAGGACTGGCAGGTGATGCTGAGCGCCTGGGATGCCGGGCAGCGGGGCCGCAGCGTGCCGGCCCCCCGAAATCCGCACCCGTTCCGGGCTGCCATCGAGCAGCGGCTGCGTTCGAGCATCCGGCGCTTCCTCAAGACGGCGCCACAGATGCTTTCGGTGTGGCCGCCGGAACTGGCCTTATGAAGATCTATTTGCTGCGTCATGGGCGAGCCGTTGAGCGGGACGCGGCCGGTTGGGACCGCGACTGCGACCGGCCGTTGACCTCCGAAGGGGAGAAGCAGATGGTCCGGATCGCCCGGGGCATGCGCCAGCTGAACCTCGAGTTCGATCATGCCCTGTCCAGCCCGTATGCGCGGGCGTGGCGGACCGCCGAGATCGCGGCGAAGGAGCTGGGATTGGGCGCGCGATTGCGGGCGAGCCGTTCCTTGGCGCCTGGGGGCGATCCGGCGGCGCTCGTTCGCCAGTTGCGGCGGCTTCCGCAACCGGCGCAGCGGGTGCTGCTGGTGGGACACGAGCCGTATCTGAGCCGGCTGGCGGGCCTGTGGATTGGCGGCAGCGACGGCTTGCGGATCGAGCTGAAGAAGGGCGGCCTGATCCGGCTCGAGATGGACGATATGCGCCTGGGGCAATGCGCCACGCTTGAATGGTTGCTCAGCCCGCGCCACCTTATGGATTTGTCCTCTTGCGGGTTTTGACTTTTCCGAAGGCGCTGGCTACGGTGAGGGGCATGGAAGTGCTGCATGCGCCCTGGCGCATTCAATATATTCAGGCGCCCAAGCCGCCGCCGAGCGCCGACTCGCTGTTCACGCGGATCGCCCAGTCCGGCGAGGATGAAGCCAACTTTGTGCTGACGCGGGATCGGACATGTTTTGCCATGCTCAACCGGTATCCGTACACCGGCGGCCATCTCATGGTCATCCCCTACAAGCAGGCGGCTCGCCTCGATGATCTCACGGGCGAGGAAATGGCGGGTCTCTGGGAGCTGACGCGGCGGTGCATGAACGCCCTGACGGCGGTGATGCGGCCCGATGGATTCAACGTGGGCATGAACCTGGGGCGCGTGGCGGGGGCTGGGATCGCGGAGCATCTGCATGTGCATGTCGTTCCCCGGTGGCTGGGAGACACCAATTTCATGCCGGTGTTGGCGGGCACATGCGTGCTGCCGGATGCCTTGTCGGAGGTGGCGGGCCGGCTGCGGGCGGCGCTCGACTCGGCGCCCGATCCGAAGCACTGAACATTGGATCCTCCATGCCTGTTGAAACCCTGCAGTTCGAGAGCGCGCGGCTGGCACAGCAGCTCTACCTCAACGAGCCGGACAACCTGCGGCTGCTGCAGGGCAAGCTCGATGTCAAGGCCACCAGCCGCGAGGGATGGATCCGGCTCGAGGGATCGATCGAGGCCATCGACCGCGCCAAGCACCTGTTCCAGCTGCTCGAGAGCAACCTGAAGGCCGGCGTGCCGGTCCGGACCCGCGATTTTCAGTATGCGCTCGAGGTGCTGCGCGAGGATGGGGTGGCCGCGTTGCGCGCGCTGTATGGCGAGCGGGTCCAGACCTCGACCCGCAAGGCGCAAGTTGTGCCGAAAACGCTCACGCAGCGGAGGTATATCGAGTCGATCCGCCAGCACGACGTCGTGTTCGGGATCGGCCCGGCGGGGACGGGAAAGACCTACCTGGCGGTGGCGATGGCGGTCAGCGCCCTGCGCGAGGAGAAAGTCTCCAGGATCATCCTGACGCGCCCGGCCGTCGAGGCGGGCGAGGCGCTCGGGTTCCTTCCGGGCGATCTCTACGAGAAGATCCATCCCTATTTGCGTCCGCTGCTGGATGCGCTCTACGACATGCTGCCCGGCGAGGAGATCCAGCGCTTGATGGAGCGCGGGATCATCGAGATCGCGCCCCTGGCCTACATGCGCGGGCGAACCCTCAACCACGCGTTCGTGATCCTGGACGAGGCCCAGAACTCGACGGGCGAGCAGATGCTGATGTTTCTGACGCGGCTGGGATTGAGCGCGAAGGCGGTGATCACCGGCGATCCGTCGCAGGTGGATTTGCCGGCGCAGAAGCGGTCGGGCTTGCTCGAGGCGATGTCCATCCTCCGGGCGGTGGAGGGTCTCTCCTTCATCGAGTTCCAGAAGCGGGATGTCATCCGGCATGCTTTGGTGCAGCGGATCATCACCGCCTACGAGGAGTCGCGCAAGGAGCGCGCATGAAAGGTGGTCGAATCGGAGCGCCGGGCTTCCCGCTGGCTCGGCGATCGGCACCTGAGAGTCCCTGTGTGAGGGCGCTCGATCTGCGCCAGCAGCATGGCGCCGGGCCCGTCGACACCCGGTGGTTGCGCCGCCGGGTGCGGGCGCTGGTCGATCGCGAGATCGGGCTCGAAGGCTATGAGCTGGGGATCCACCTGGTCGGCGAGCCGGCCATGATCCGCCTCAACGAGCGCTACCTGGCACATGCGGGAGTCACGGACGTGATCGCCTTCGGCTATCGCGGCCGATCCGATCCGGAAGGGCTGGCGGGCGACGTGGTGGTATGTCCGGCAGAAGCCCGGCGCCAGGCGCGGCGCTATCGAATCGACAGCCGCAGCGAGATCTTCCGTTACATCGTTCACGGGATCCTGCATCTCCTGGGCCATGACGATCGGACGCCGGTCTTGCGGCGCCGCATGAAGCGGATCGAGGATCGCTGGGTGCGGCGCTGGGCGGGGCCGGCCCGGGGTGCGGGCGGCTCGGATCTGGCCCGCCTATCGAAAAGCGGGCGGTGATTCGTGGCAGCTGCCATTGAACGGTTCGAAGGTCTGATTGTCCGCCTGCATCCGCTGACGGACACGAGCCTGGTGGTGCACTGGCTGGCAGCCGAGCCGGGGCGGCTGGCGACGGTGGCCAAGGGGGCCCGACAATGGCGATCGCCGTTTCGGGGGCGGCTTGACCTGTTTCACCTCTGCGATTTCAGCTTTCAGCGCAGCCGGCGCTCCGACCTCCACACCCTGCGGGAGGCCGTTCTCAGGGAATCCTATCCATCGCTGCGGCAGCAATGGCTCAACCTCGAGCTTGCCGCCCATGCGGCCGCGATGATCGAGCGGACCTGCGAAGCGGAGACGCCGCTCCCGGGTCCCTTCGAGCTGCTGCGGGGGTTGCTGCGCGTGCTGACATCTGAACCACCCTCAGCAGCGCTGATGTTCGCCTTCGAATTAAAACTGCTGAGCGACCTCGGATTGCTCCCCGATCCGCAGACCCAGCCATTGTCCCCCGGCGCACGCCAACTGGCGCTGCAGTGGAGCTCGGAGCTATGGGAGAGAGCGATGCGGATTCAGCCGAGCCGGGCCCAGCGCGAAGAGATCGACGACTGGCTGCGGCGGCTTTGGCTGGGCTCATGCGATCGCCTGCCCCAAGGGCGGGCCGGCCTGCTCGCCTGTCTGGCCTGTTGAATCGGCCCCCCAACGGCGCGAGTCCAGGCGAGAGCTTCCGATTTCGATGGCGCTCGCTCGGGGCAGATGATACCCCAAAGCCCATGAAGCATCGGACATGCCCGGGGATGGCGGCTGTGTTGCTGGCGAGTGCCGTTGGCTGGATGGAAGCGGACATTGCGCCAGGCATGGCGCCATCGGATCCGCGGGCCTCTGGTGACTCATCTGGAGGAGAAGTGAATGGGATGCCCGGCCGCGCGAGGATCGACCGGCGGGCGGTGGTGACGCGGCACCATGTCGTTTTGCATGAGGTGGACCCGGAATCTCCGTTGTCGCTGGGCAACGGCGAGTTTGCGTTCACGGCCGATGCGACGGGGCTGCAGACGTTTCCGGAGCTGTTTGAAAAGACGATCCCGCTGGGCACGCAGTCGCAATGGGGCTGGCATACGTTTCCCAACCCGGAGGGATGGAGCATCGATCGGTTCCAGTTTGCGGAGTTCGACAGCCATGGCCGGAAGATCGGGTTCGCGGACATACCGGGGAACCGGCGGACGCCGGAGATCAACTGGCTGCGGGCCAATCCGCATCGCCTGCATCTGGGCCGGATCGGGCTGCTGGTCGATCGGGACGATGGCCGGCGGATCCAGCCCAAGGACATGGAGGGAATCGAGCAAACGCTCGAGTTGTGGGACGGGCGGCTGGTGAGCCGGTTCAGGATCGATGGCCACCCGGTCGAAGTCCGAACCGTGGTGCATCCGGATCGCGACGCTGTGGCTGTGCGGATCGAGTCGCCCCTGGTGGGGCAGGGGAGGCTGGGGATCGCAATCCATTTCCCATACGGAACGGGGGAGGCATCCGCGGCGGACTGGACGCGACCGGACCGGCATCGGACGGTGGCGGTGGCGGTGGGATCCCGGATGGCGACCTTGGCCCGGCATCTCGACCAGGATCGGTATTGCGTCCGGTTGCGATGGTCGTCGGGGGCTGCGCTCGAAGAAATCGAGCGGCATCGGTGGGTCGTGAGGGGGGCGGCTAGAGGCTCTCTGCCGGGAGGGGCGGGCGCCCCCAAACCTCCGCAGGCCCCTGCCGAAAATCCCGTTCTGGAACTGGCCGTTGAATTTGCAGCGGATCCAGGGTTGGATTCCGAAGCGAGCCGGGAATCGCCAGCGGCGACCGCCAACCGCAGCCGCGATCCCGCAGATGCCGTTGACAAGGATCGATCCCCTTCCTCACGTCGGCGGCTGACACAGGAGAGCCAATGGAAGGCTGAGCCGATCGGTTTCCCCGAGGCCGAGTCCGCCGCTCGGGAGCACTGGAATCGGTTCTGGAGCAGCGGCGGTGCGATCGATCTGTCCGGCAGCAAGGATCACCGCGCGCTCGAGCTCGAGCGGCGGATCGTCCTTTCCCAGTACCTGACGGCGATCCAGTGTGCGGGACGCTATCCGCCCCAGGAGACGGGCCTGGCATTCAACAGCTGGGAGGGCAAGTTCCACCTCGAGATGCACTGGTGGCATGCGGCGCATTTCGCGCTCTGGGATCGGCTCGAGCTGCTCGAGCGCAGCCTGCCCTATTACGCGTCGATCCTGCCACGGGCCCGGGGCATGGCGGCCCGCCAGGGCTATGCGGGAGCGCGATGGCCGAAGATGACCGATCCGCGCGGGGCGGAATCGCCTTCGGGCGTCGGGCCGTTCCTCATCTGGCAGCAGCCGCATCCGATCTACTATGCCGAGCTGTGCTACCGGGCGCGGAAGGAGAGGGGGACGCTCGAGCGATATCGGGAGGTGGTGGAGGCGACCGCCGAGTTCATGGCGTCGTTTGCCGTGTGGGATGGGGCGACGGAGCGGTTTGTGCTGGGACCGCCCTTGCAGTGTGCGCAGGAAGTTTTCCCCAGGAGCACGACCATGAATCCGGCGTTCGAGCTGACCTATTGGCGGTGGGGGCTCGAGACCGCCCAGGCCTGGCGCCAGCGGTTGGGGCTGCCCCGGCAGCCGCGCTGGGATCGCGTGCTCGAGGGACTGGCGCGGCCTGCAGTGTCCGAGGGGAAATACCTGTTCGCCGAGAGCGCCCCCCAATGCTATACGGAGCGGTCATGGGCTCGGGATCACCCGTCCGTGACGGCGGCTCTCGGGATGTTGCCCGGCCCGGGCATCGATCGGGAAATCATGGGGCGCACGTTGGGCTGGATTTGGGAGCACTGGGATTGGCCGAGCACCTGGGGATGGGATTACCCGATGCTGGCGATGTGCGCTGCGCGCCTGGGGCAACCCGAGAGGGCGGTCGATGCACTGCTCCTCGATACCCCGAAGAATGTCTACCGATCCAACGGCCACAACCACCAGCGGCCTGGTCTGACCATCTACTTGCCGGGCAATGGCGGCCTTCTCGCAGCGGCGGCAATGATGGCTGCGGGATGGGACGGTGCGCCAGCACTGCCTTCTCCGGGCTTTCCGAATAACGGCCAGTGGAACGTCAGATGGGAAGCGCTGCGGCCGATGCCTTGAATTTCTGGCGCCAAACAAAGATCAACTCCGCAACTCTTTGCTGCGACTGTCGGCTAGTACTTGCGCCGGGTGCAGCGCTCCTGGATCCATTTCACGTCCTCGTTGTTGGGCGAGGCGAAATTGAGCGGGATGTCTCCGCCCTTGACCAGGGTTGGCGTGGTCCGGGGATCGACCCACTTCCGGATTTCCGAATGCCCATCGGCGAAGGAGAATCCGCCGGCGCGGTTGTGGTAGCTGGCGGGCAGGTCGACGATCTTCAGAATGGAAGGCTGATTGGGGTAGCCGCGCATGTCGGTCACCCAAAAGGCGTCATTGATGCTGTCCTCACGCTCATCGAGGAGCACATAGGTCATCGTGGGGCCAGGGACCTTGAGGTCGCTCATCTTGTTGTAAACGATCCACGGCTCGCCGAACGCCCAACCGCCGTCGCCGCCCTCGTTGCCGCCGACCCAGTTGTTCATCGACATGCTCCGAACGCGGGGCTTGATTGCGCCGCGGACATTGACGACCGACTTGTCGGCGGGGCATTTCCAGATGGTGGTGTTGTTGCCACAGTATCTCCAGAGGGGGCTTTGCTTGATGTCCTTGTCGACGTTCCAGTTGGACTCGTTGGCGCCGCTCCAGTCGAGGATGCCCTGGACCCAGGCATATTTGGCGTTCGCGCCGCCTGCCGCGGCGTAAGCAAAGGGGATCTTGTCGTTGTTATCGTCGGAATAGAGCCTCCAGGCGAGCATGAGCTGGCGGTGGTTGGTCATGCATTGGATGCCCTGGGCCTTGGTCTTGGCCTTGCCCAACACGGGCAGCAGCATGCCTGCCAGGATGGCGATGATCGCGATGACCACCAGCAGCTCGATCAGGGTAAAGCCGCCAGCGGCCCGATATGCTCTTCGGCGGCGGGCCTCTCCGGCCCGGACAGTTCTATTCTTCAAGTTCATGCAACAACAAATAATTTCAACCGACAAATTCTAGATATAATCTCCAGGATCCGCAAGTCATCATTAGCGATGCTCCGCAATCCGCAGGGCCCTGGGGGCTTGCGGGGATTGTTTGCGTCTTGTGAGGGCGGCGTTCGAGGAGAATCGATCCGCCGGCCCCGGGCGGTTGGGACGCCCGGGCCGGCGCTTTAGCGTTGGGACAGACCGAGTTATGGCTTGACTACCCGATAGAACGCCTTGGGCGAGGTCAGCGGTTCGGCGACGTAGAACTTGCCTCCGCCCGAGACGGGCGTGGTGGTCACATCAACCCAATTCGTTCGCGGCTCGTTCAGGTCGTAGGACTTCTGCAGAATGTACCCGGCAGGAATGGCAGGCCAGGAGAGCAGAACCGGCGTTTGCGCCGTGACTTCGACCGTGGTCTGGCCAGGGACGGGCCAGCAATCCAGCTCTTCGACAGGGACAACCCCCTTCGAGTAGCGGAACCGGTCCAGCTTGCCGATGTATGGGTTTCCTCCCGCCTCGGATCCAAGATAGAACACGGTGCCGGTTCGGTCGAATACGACGCCGCGATTGTAGGCACGGGTGTCACGCAGAACCCCATCCACGTAGAACCGAAACGCCACGCCGTGCTCATGCACCACGGCAATGTGATGCCACTGGCCATCGTCGGGGACGAACGCCGTGGAGGTTTGGTCCACAATGCCGAGCGTGGTCACAAAGACCCGTCGATCGGTTGTGACCGAGAACGAGAGGGCGCCTCCGGGGCAGTTGTTTTGGAACAGGACCGACCGGAGCTGGTTTTGCGGGCTGAACTTCACCCAGGCCTGGATCGTGAAGGAGGGGTTGCTGGTGTCCAGAGACAGCGCAACGCTTGGATCCGGAATCACGCAATACTGGCCGGAACCAAACTGAAGGGCGAAATCGCCCTCCAGACCGGATGGCGTGTCGGTTGTGAAACTGGCCTCGGTGATCCGCGCCCGGTATTCCTCGTAGCTGGTCAGGGGACGTGCCGGCTCGACCGCGCTTTGGAATGGCATGCCGGTTTCGGAGAAATTGTAGGCAGCCAGCGTGCTTGCAAGGGGTGCTTTCGGCGTGGCGGCTACGTAGTCTAGCTGATCGGGCGTGAGAACCGCCTTGTGGATTCGCACCCGGTCCAGAGCGCCCATGATGGGGTTGCCTGTTCCCTCCGAGCCGATGCTGAGGAGGTAGTTCTGCAGGGCGCGAATCTGGTTGGTGTTCGCCATAACCGATTCATACCCGCCGGCAGCGAATCCGCCGTTGACGTAGAACGTCACCCCCGTTCCCGGCACCCAGATCGAGGCGACATGGGTCCAGACGCCGGGCGTGATGTAAATCCCGCTATCGATATCGACAATCCCGTAGAGCGTGAACCGGAGCTGGGCGTTGTTCATACCCAGCTTGTACATGCCGCCGTAGGCGATGATGCCTTCATTGACCCGGGTGTCGGTCGGGTCTGTCTTGATCCAGGCTTCGAGCGTGAACTCGTCGGTCCGGAGATTGAAGATGTTGTTCGCGGCCGACTCGGGATTGACCAGGAAGCCGACGCCCTGGAGCTGGACGGCGGTGTCGCCCGCTGCCGCCGAGGGCGAGTCGGTGGTCGCTATCGGTTGGTTGGTGGGGATCACCGGCACGCCCAACGAGCCTACGAGCCCGTTGACGGTGCTGGAGATGGTCCTGCCCGTCCCCTCGTTGAACTCGAACTGCGCCAGTGTATCCGCGGCGCGCGAGGTTCCAGCAGCGAGCCAGCTGGCGGTCAGGGCGACAGCCAGGCATGCCAGGGCTCGTCCGGCCGCGCGGATGAATGCAACGGATTTGATCATGAGAATTCCTTACTGTGGTTTGAGGTTTTGACTCGGCGATCTCGCATCGCTCGCTATAGGTTCCCCGCCGCTTCACGGCATTCCGAGGGCGGCAGGTTGAGTCGACATTAAACTGCCCCAAAGGGGCTGGCCAAGAAAAAAATGCGGGGGGGCGCGCCCAAGGGAGGATTCTGGTCCCGCGTCTTCGCGCCGGCGGCATTCGGCAGCATTCTGATTGCGGCGCATCGCCTGCGGCGGGTAGAATCCGGCATGCGTCGAACACTGGTTTTGAAAGAGCGGGGGCTCGGGGTGGTCTTGGCATTGCTGGCGTTATCGATGAGCGCAGCCCATGGAATGGCGGCGGAGGAGAAGACGTTGTCCGAGCGCCTTGGATATCGGGCGACGGACAAGATCCTGATCGTCAACGGGGATGACGCCGGGATGTGCCATGCCGCGAACCTCGCGACGATCGAGTGCCTGGAGACGGGCTTGATGCGGACCGCGACGATCATGGTGCCCTGTCCGTGGTTTCCAGAGATCGCCGGCTATGCGCGTCAGAACCCGGACAAGGATTTCGGGGTGCATCTGTGCCACACGGCGGAGTGGGGCAAGTATCGTTGGGGGCCGGTGGCCGGGGCCGGCGGGGTGCCGGGCCTGGTGGATGCCGACGGCTATTTGTGGCGGGGCGTCGAGGATGTCTATCGCCACGCCAAGCCGGGGGAGGCGCTGATCGAGGGGCGCGCTCAGATCCGGCGGGCGCTCGCGGCCGGGATCGACGTCACGCATCTGGACTCGCACATGGGAACGCTCCAGCTCGATCCGGAGTTCATGAAAGTGTATGTCCAGCTGGCCCTCGAGTTCGATCTGCCGCTTCGGATGGCGTCGCAGGAGACGATGGCGCGGTTCGGGCAGCCGGGTCTGCGGGCGCAGGTGGCCGCCCAGGGCATTGTGTTCCCGGACGACTTCGTTTACGAGGAGCTGGCCAACGAGAAGAAAGGGGTGAAGGCGTTCTGGATGGGAATCGTCCGGAACCTGAAGCCCGGCGTGACGGAGCTATACATTCACGCCGGGCTGCCCACCGACGAGCTCAAGGCGATCACGGGATCCTGGGCGACACGGTCGGAGGAGTTCGAGCTGTTCGCCCGGGACCCGGAGATGAAACGGCTGGTGGCCGGCCAGAGGATCATCCTGATCGGGTACCGTCCACTGCGGGATCTTCAAAGGGCCGAGCGGCGTCAGAGTCGCTGATGCCAGCGTCAAGGAGTGCGAAAGTCCCCTCGCAATTTCGCGGCTGGGGCGGAGGGCTCGACCGCGGTGTGCCCAGGCGTATCGGACGTCAACAGGCGCGCCGCAGACGGAGCCAAGACCGCGCACGCGAACGCAGAGCTCTTAGGGTCTGTGCAAAAATTAATTCCGATTTTGCTGGAGGGGATTGGGCGGGCTGGCAAGGCGCGACGAGCGAGCATACCCGCGCGGTCTGTGAGCGAGGAGCAACACAGCCAGCGCGCCCAAGGCCCCCAGCCCGCAGGGGCGGGGCGGCGCCGGGCCATCGGCTTCGTTGCTCCGTCGGTCGAGGATCGCGGGGGGATACACTCCCTCCCTTGCGCCTCGCATCTGGCCCGGCGGCGCTCCCGCCAAAATCGGAAGTAATTTTTGCACAGACCCTAAAAGAACAAACGAGATAGAAAGGCGGACCGAATCATCGATGTTGCAGTGGCTGGCACGACAGCCCTCCCCATGGCGCAGACGGCCAGGCAAGGTTGACGGTCGAGTGCCATGGCGCTGCATTGCGATCGAGCACGCAAACGCTGCGTCCTCAATGGCGCAGAGTGGATGCTGGATCCTTCTCGACACGGATTAGTTGGGTCGCATTGCCCCAGCGGTCGCCCAATTCGCGAAATCTGAGCTATCGCTTGACGGGTCCGAACCAACTTGTGCACCCTCAGAACATGAATTTCGACAAACTTCTCCCTGCGGTGCGCCTCGCCACGAGCCGAGCTTGCAGGTTGTCTGCGCGGATTTTTTGCATGGCTCTGTGGCTTGGAAGTCGGGCCGTCACGGCTCAAGAAACGAACGCCTGCCTTGCCGGAGTTGAAAGCTGGGGTGGGCGGCCCGCCTTGCCGGCTTTGGTAAATCCAGTCGTCAAGTCGCCGCTGCAATCCGTGCTGCCTTTGCGAGGCGAGTGGGAATTTGTGACGCAAGAGGTCGCGCCCTTGCGTCACCCCGGCTGGCGGGCGTTCTATGCGCAGCCCTGGCCCAATGCCCGCACGATTCAAGTGCCGGGCTGCTGGGAGGCTCAAGGCGTGGGGATGCCGGGCATGGGGGATTCGTGGGACTGCAAGTGGGATCATTGTGCCAAGCCGTTGCGCGCGGTCTACAAGGGCGATGCGTGGTATCGCAAGACGATCACCATTCCCGAAGCGTGGCGCGGGCAGCGCGTCTGGCTCAAGGTGGGCGGCGTGCGCTCCCAGGGCTGGTTCTGGGTGAATCAGACGCCGGTGGCCTGGGTGGACAACTACTGTGGCACCTACAAGTATGACATCACCGATCTGGTGCAGGCCGGAAAGCAGGCGGTCGTAGTCGCTGAGGTGAACAACGTGTTGCCCAGCCGAAAAGGGCTGTTCAGCAGCACCCACCGGTTTGGCGGCTTGTATCGCGATGTCGAACTGGAAGCGACGCCGGACACGCGAATTGACTACGCGTGGGTCAGGGGCGAATTCGATCAACAAGCAGCCGAGGTTCACGCAACGGTGGCCTGCGGCCAAACCCTTTGCTCGCTGAAGAAGCCGGTGTTGCGAGTGAGCCTCAAGACCAGCGATGGCCAGGAGGCCGGGAGCGTGGCCAAGGAAGCCGCATTCGCGCCGGGGCAAAAGACGATGGAGATAGTCTGCCAAATTCCGCTGACGCGCTTCCAGCCGTGGTCGCCCGATTCTCCCGCGCTCTATCTGTGCGAGCTTGTCTTGTGCGATGGAGACAAGCCAATTCATGGCTGGGTGGAGCGGTTTGGAGTCCGCAAGTTCGAGGTGCGCGGCGACCGGTTCTTCTTCAACAACAAGCCGTTCTTTGTCCGCGGCTACGGGGATGACTTCGTGTATCCGCTGACGCTGGTTTCTCCGGCCTCGCGCGAAGAGCACCTGAAGCACTTCAAGGCGGCGCGGCAGGCCGGGTTCGTCTATGTGCGGCTGCATACGCACTGTGAGCTGCCAGAGTATTTCGAGGCGGCGGACGAAGCGGGCGTGCTCGTGCAGCCGGAGCTGCCTTACTACGGCGATTATCCGACGGAGGCGTTCGCGTTTGATCCGATCCGCGATCTGAAGGAGCTGATCACGCATTACCGCCGCCACGTATCGCTCGCGACTTATTGCACGGGAAACGAAGGCACCTTGGGTCGGCCGCTGGACGCGCAGATTTACGGGCTCGCGAAGCAGCTCGACCCCGACCGGCTGGTGTTGCACCAGGACGGGACGTTCAACACGCGGGAGAACTCGGACTTCAGGAATGGCCCCATCACTGTGTGGAAGCCCGGCAGCGTGACCTTCGACGCGCCCTTCATCGCGCACGAGTATCTCAACCTGTCCGTGAAACAAGACCCGCGCCTGGCCACGAAATTCTCCGGCGCCATGCAGCCGCCGGTGCCGCTGGAACGACGCGACCAGTGGCTGAGGAACGCTGGGCTGGACCGCCGCTGGGGCGATGCATGCCAGGACGCCGCGCACGCGTTGCAGCGCCATTATCAGAAACAGGGGCTCGAGGCTGCACGGATGGACCCGGCCTGCGATGGCTACGACTACTGGACCCTCGTGGACGTCATCGTGGCCCAGGGAGAGACTTACAGCGCGCAAGGCTTTCTCAACGCGTTCTGGGAACCGAAATCCAATGGCTACACGCCGATAGAGTTCCGCCTCTTCAACAATGACACGGTGCTCCTGCTCAAAACGGAACTCGAGCATCGCATTGCCGTTTCGGGGGAAACGGTCCGCGCGGACTTCTGGATATCGCATTACGGCGACCAAGCCTTGAAGCAGGCCCGGCTCGTTTGGTCGCTGCGCGCCGGGAAAGCTCTCCTTGCGGAAGGCACATGCGATGGCGGAGATGTTGCACTGGGTTCCGTTCGCTCATTGGGACAGGCGGAGATCGTGATCCCAGAACTCCAAAAGCCAGTTCACGCCATCCTCGAAGCGGCGCTGGCTGGAGACGCGGCCCGCAATCACTGGGACATCTGGCTCTTTCCCAAACGCGCTCAGCAACGCGGAGAAGGAATTGCGGTTTCCCAGTCGCTTCTGCCCAAGCTGGCGCCGCTCTATTCAGGCTTGGTGCAAGCCGGAACGCCGGCAGCCGCGGCGACGCAGCTCCTCATCTCTCCGCTCGGCTCATCCGACGTGGCCCCAGCGCTGACTGCCGGCAAGCGCGTCCTTCTCATCAGCCGCACCACCGGTAAACCGAACGTCAGCCTGGGCTGGTGGTCCATGGGCGCGCAAGTGGGCACAGCTTTCGCCAGACATCCGGCCTTGGGCGACTTCCCGCACGAGGGACATTTGTCGCCGCTGAGCTTTCGCATATTGAAGACCGGGCTGAAACTGCCCGATCTGGCGGGGCTCCGTCCGAACGAGATGTTCGTCGTCGGTGAAGGGTTGGACAGCTACTTCCTCTACACCGGCGAAGCGCGCGTTCAGCAGGGCCGGGCATTGATGACCTTTGGCCTGGACCTGCTCTCGGGTCTTCCCGAAGCCACCTGCCTGCTGGACGGCCTGATCCGCTACGCGCAGTCCGACGCTTTTCAGCCGGAGGGGGAAATCAGCTTGCCGGCGCCAACCTTCCTGAATGGCTGGCAGAAGACACTGAAATCGGGCGATGTTGGCCATGATCTCTTGCCGATGAACGCAACCGAACTCGACGTCGCCCGCGCCATCAAGGGAAAGAACGAATTGATCTGGGTAACTTGGCCCGTCCCCGCGAACGCGCGCGAGCAGACTGCGTTCACCGTCACTTGGGAAGGCGGCATGGGTTACTTCGCCGAGCCGCCCGCAGCGTTCGCGCTCCATGTGAACGATGAGAAGGTCCTCGAGATCCCCGCGCTCAGCGAGCAAAGCACGACCTGGTTCAACTCGGACAAGACCATCAGCCTGAAATACGAGCGCGACCCGTCGCGTTTTGAAATGGGACTAATGACGTTGTCACTCCCATCTGCCCAAGTGACGCCCGGCCAACCCTTGCGCCTGAAAGTGACCGCCAGCGAGGCAAACAGCCGCCGCTGGTTCGGCGTGTGCGCAACCTGTTCTGAGCCGAGCGGTCAGTGAGGATTTCAATCAATATGGTTGCTTCCTTGGCTCGGAATATTCAAGGCCACACTGCACCTGCCTGAGCC
Source organism: Verrucomicrobiota bacterium (assembly GCA_022711435.1). GTDB lineage: Bacteria > Verrucomicrobiota > Verrucomicrobiia > Limisphaerales > UBA1319 > JAGMXM01. The sequence continues at coordinate 30,469 of JAKLFB010000006.1, read as the reverse complement.
TGCAGCATTCGCCGTCGGGTTCCTTGGTATTGGCCGTTAAACAATGCAAACGCGGACAAATGCGAGTTTGGAAAATGTCACTTCTTGATGAAGCTTCCGTGCCGGCGCGGCCCTGGCTGGCTGTCATGGTGGCGGCTGCCCCTCGGTTCGCCGGTCTGCCCGTCGCGTCCGTGGACGATCGGAATTTTCCCCATTGCCCGCGCGCTACGGTTTGTGGTCGAAGCCAATAGGGTCAAATCTAAATATTCGGCATATCTAAAATCCTGCCTAATAAATGTCAAATATGTAGATGCGACCCCATTGCCATTTCATAGGGCGGGGCTGGTTCAGGGCGCAGGGCTTTTCTATCGGTGTGAAGAATGGGCAGGTGACGGCGCTTTTCAGAAACTCGACGCTGAATGCTCCCTCGGCTAACTACAATCTTCAAGCCCAGACTGCCTCTCAGATATTGCAGTCACTTGGAGCCACGGGAGCCAAAGTGTTTGGAAGCCAATGACATTAGAGGAAGCGAAGCAAGCCATCAGAAACGACACGGCGCCATTCAGCAGTTGGGTCATGGCGGCGGGAATCTTGACGTCGTCAACCGAATCTTCTCTTGATGACTTGGTTGCGTGCTTGAAACGGAGGGGACTTCCCGCTGAGATGGCAGCCACTGCCCTTTATGTGAGAACGAATCGCCCGCGTCTGAACGACTCAATTGAAACAATCATCCTAAATCAACAGGACTGGGCTGACTTCGTGAAGACATTGGGCAGGAGATAGCGCCTGGTGTCCGTCAAAAGAGACAGAAACAAAGGGGCCGCATCTAAATAGTTGACAAATGAGCGTGTTATGAGTAGCAGGTCCGACAAGTCACGACAAGTCATCATACCGGGCACTAGGTTCCTTTGTTGTTCTCCGCGCAGTCTTGATGCCATCGCCATTATCGATGGACGGGCGAGTCCGCAGCCGACGGATCCACCAAGAAATCTCGTGAGAGGTGCGGGCGAATCATACCTTGCGGATTGGCTATCCATTGGGCACATTGCGTTCAGACAGCTCAACGATCCGGATGACAACGACACGGTCCTATGACCGGTTGAACCGATTAAGGGGGCAATGGGGACAAACAGTGACTATCGACATTGTCGCCTTCAGCCGGCCAGCGGACTGCGCCAGTTGCGCATCTTCCTCCGCCCAGTGCCAGAAACGCCGAATCCCCTGCGCCGCGGCCGCATACTTCAATCCCCGCACCTGCCTCACCACCTCCAACAGCCTCCAATCCAGATGCCGCGCGACCACCGCCATTGTCCCATCCCGGCCCCAGTCCCCATACGCGCAAAGCATCACCTTCATCGGCAGCTGATCCTCCTTCGACAACCCCAATCCCCTGATCTGCCCAGGGTTCAGATGGAGGCAGCGGGCCATACCGTCCAACCCCGCCTCCTCCTTGACCAGCACCGAACCGTCCCTGGAACGGATCCGTGCAGGGAAAGTTGTCTAAAACGAACTTTGTCGCAACGCTTCAGTAAGGATGATCAGTTCAAGCGACCGTTAGACCACCGCCGGGATCGACGATGCTTTCATAGTCATTTTGGGTGAACGAGCAGGCCGAATGTCCCAAAACCTTTCCGCCTCCTCCTTGGTGACCAGCTCCCGGTAGTGGCGCAGGAGGACACCAACGGAATTCCCCAACTCGAACGCCACCTTGGCCGCGTGCTGGCATTCGGCCCGCCAATAGCTTGCGGCCGAATAACGCAGCACATCCTTGGGCCAGATCTTGAAGCCCAGGTGATCCCGCAGCCGGCGCAAGAACCGCCGCCGGGTTGGCTGCGGCAATGGCAACCGCGAATTGAACTTCCGGGCCAGCTTCATCCACTCGCGCGCCGAGGGCATCAAATGGACGATCCGCCGCTGGCGCACCTTGGACGCCGCCGCGTCCACCGTCACCGTTCCGGTGTCGAGGTTGATGCTGGACCATTGGATCCGGTCCGCCTCCTCGGGCCGGAGCCCCGCCAGCAGCGCCAGGACCAGCCAGCCCAGAAATGCCTTCTCCTGGCGCCAGGCGAAATCCGATGCCTTTGCCGCCTGGGACAACCTTGGCTTCGTCGGACTGCCGACTGCGGACTGCTCCCCCCGGGCTGGTCCAACCTGACGCCTCGATGCTCGACGCCCCCCGAGGAGCGCCAGCCGGCCGCCGTGGGAGCGCCTGACCACCGGAGGCCCCCCCCCGAGCAGGGTGACGGTCCGATCCGCCGCCCTGACCGACATAGCGCGTGCGAATCGGGCATTCTGGCCCTGGTCCAGGAAGTGCCGCGCCGCCGGGCGTTTGACAATGGTTGGGTAATCCGGAGTGGGGTAGAACCGAACCCATGGCGCTTCACTTGACCCGGAAAGACGTTGCCGCCTTGATTTCGCCAAGCGCAATCACCGACAAAATCAGGAAGAACGAGAAATGCCTTGGACTGGACAAGGCCCGAGTGGACTTCAACGCGCGCTGCGTGTTGTACCGAGCCGAAGCGGTCTTTCGGATTCTGAAGAGCCGGGGATTCGACCTTTCCGACCGGACCCGATAGATTTGCACCCCGAGCACCGCCGCCCTGGCCCCGTGCAGGAGCCGAACGGACGCGCCGAGTATCCTTTAAGACAGCGCCCCCCCCCGCAAAAACCGCCCAGAGGCCCAACGAGGCCCCAAAGCGAGCGCCGCCCTTCTCCTGGCTGCGACCCCGAGCGCCGCCGCCGGTAATCCTGACCAGCCGGGCAGCCGGGCTGAGGCTGGAGGCCAGCAGGCCCCGAAGGCGAGGCCCCGAAGCCGGACAACTGGCAAGGCCCCGAAGCCGGGAGGGGAGCCGGGAGCGCCAAGCCGCCCCCGCCGGATCCCGCCAGAAAGGGGGAGTGCGAGGCCCTGCCACCCGCTTACCTTCCTGGAATCCTGCCCAACCCAAGCGCCACGGACGGAGATCCGGGCGACCCGCAGCAACGTCGAAGCTCGCCAAAATTGCCAAAGGATTGCCAAAGTGCTGTTTTCGCTGGGCATCCTGAAATCTTCGTAACTCCTTGATTATTAAATGGTCGGGGCGGTGCGATTTGAACGCACGACCTTCTGAACCCCATTCAGACGCGCTACCAAGCTACGCTACGCCCCGACCCGGCGATCCGAGATCGATCACCGGGGGTAATCCTATCGGACGGTGGAAGGAATTCAATACCTTTTACGGATAATTTGTTGCGTGGTCAAGTTCGATCGGCAGGAATGGCGGCCCGAGCGGGGCAGGATCTCCCTGGATCCCCAGGCTTGCTGCCTGGGCAACGGCGAGATCGTGGCGAAAGCACCAAAGGCCGCGGGAGGCAATAGCCATTTTCCACTTGCTTATCAACGGGATAAGCCCTTGGATGATCTTAACAATCGATGCATCATTGATTTATGATCACCCCCAAAGTTGTCCGTTGGATGACGTGCTGTATCGCGGTTGTCGGATTTCTTGGCAGGCTGACGGGTGCCAGCGTCCCATATGTAGCACACTTCGAAGACGCAATCGGGCCGGAGTGGTCTTCGGCGACCGTCGAGACGGGTGCGACCAATTCACTGACCCGGTTCACGGGCCGGTTCTCGAACCAGAGCCAGACATTGACCCTGTCCGATCTGGCCGTGGGCGCACGGTATCGTGTGATGTTCGACTTGTATGTCATCGACACCTGGGATGGGGGGGCCAATTCGACCTCCGGCGATGTGTTTCGAGTGGCGGTGGACGGTGCGGAGGTGTTTCGTGAGACCTTTAGCAATTACAACGGGGATCCACCGAGCAACCCGCAGACCTTTCCCGGAGAGCCGGCGGGGGGGCGGCGGCATTGGGGATTCAACGGTTCCTGGCTCGATGCGGTCTATCGCGATTTGCAGGTGACATTCACGGCGTCGAACGCCGTGGCGGCCATTTCGTTTGCGGGGCAGGGCATGGAAGACGTGAGCAACGAGTCGTGGGGAGTCGATAATGTGCGGGTGACGACGGCGGCAGGGACATCGATCTACATGACCGATCTGCCAGCAGATGGGAGCACGAACGGGGTGGCGATCGACTCGTTCCTGTTGGGAGCAACGGAGGCTCTGGACCCGGCGGCGGCGACCAACGCCGCCCATTACGAGCTTGTTGCGGCTGGTGGGAATGGGCAGTTCGGGGACGGAGACGACAGCGCGATCGGTTTGGCGGTGACGGCTTTGACCTCGTGGGCCGTCCGGTTCGACACGGCATTGAAGCCGCTGCAGCCGGGGCGCTACCGGATGCGCACTCTGCCGGGACTGATCGACGCGCGCGGGCAGGCGATCTCGGCATTCGAGAGGACATTCGTTGTTGCGCATCCCTCGCCGGGGCAGATCGAGAACCTTGACAATGGTGAGCCGGGCAAGGCGACCGTGCTATTGACTGGCGAGACGCCTGCGGGATCGCGGTTTTTCACGGCGCTGGGAGCGGGCGTGTTCAGCCAGATCAACGACTACGATTTCTGGCGGATCGATGCGGAGGCGAATGATGTGCTGACGCTGCGGGTCGAGACCGATCTGGGCGGGACGTATCCGCGGATCTATCTCCGGAACAACCAGGGTCAGAACCTGGCGTCGCAGAACGGCAGCCAGTCGGGGATGGGCCAGATCCAGAACTACACGATCGGCAGCCCCGGGGATTACTACATCCTTGTCTACACGGAGAACCGTCCTTCCCGGTATTTCCTGCGGATCGAGCAGACGCGCGGGCCGCAGGTCGAGGTCGAGTCCAACGACCAGCAGTCGGAGGCGACGGTGTTGCGGTTGGGGATCAGCGCCGGCAATTACCAGGGGGCGGTCTACGGCACCCTGCCGCGCACGGACGGCGGGGGTGACATTTACCGGTTGGGGGTGCTGAATGTGGGCAACGCGATCAGCGCGACGATGGTCCCGACGGCGGGGAGCGCGTTGGCGAGCGGATCGGTGGTGTTGAGCGTCGAAGGCGCGATGGGCGGCAGCGGGGTGGCCCTGGCCACGAACGCCACCGGGGTTCTGAGCTACAGCGTTGCGACCAACGACATCTATTTTGTGCGGATTGCGGCGGCGGATCCGCAGCGGAGCCTGGCGGCCCAATACCGGCTGCAAATCAACATCACCGACGGCACGCCGCCGATGATCGCCGGCAGCAGCTTGCCTGCGGCGGGGACGGCGGCCAATTCCGTGATCGACCGATTTAGCCTGGATTTCTCCGAGGAAGTCGCGGTGGATTCGGTGACCAACCGGGTCCATTACGATCTGCGGGCGTCCGGGGCGGATGGCCAGTTCGACACGGCCGGTGATCCGGTGTACAGCGTGGTGAACACGTCCTACCAGGGCGGCCTCAGCGCCGGCTACTCGATTCCGGACGGCCCGCTGCAGACCGGCAGCTATCGGATGACTGTTCGGACGACATTCAAGGATCGGGCGGGCAACGCCCTGGCGGGGGCGTATGCGCTCTTTTTCCAGGTCAGCGATCTTGCGCCGTTCCTTCGGGAGACGCGGGACAATGGTTCCATGGGATCGGCCACCTCGCTGAGCCCGGCGCCGGCGGCAGTGTCGGATGGCTCATTTTTGCAGACGAGCTCGCTGAGCGTGGGCGGGCGGCCGCACTACTTGCAGACGGCCGATCTGAATGGCGACGGCCGGCTGGACCTGGTGATCGGCCGGTTCGAGGCGGACGATTTTCAGGTGGCGTTCGGGCAGGGGGACGGGACCTTTCAGACGTTTACAAACTACGCGGTGGGAGATGGCGCCCTGGGGGCCGCGCTCGGAGATTTCAACGGGGACGGCAAGCTCGACCTGGCCATCAGCACCTATTACGCGAACCGCTTGAGCATTTTCATTGGACAGGGCGGCGGTGCGTTCGTGACGGGGACAAACTATGCGGTGGGGAGCCGGCCGTACGAGGTGGCCTTGGGCGACTTCAACAAGGACACCCGGCTGGACATCGCGGTGGCCTGTGCGGAGGGCGATCGGGTGGACGTGCTGCTGGGGCAAGGGGACGGGACATTTGCGGGGCCGGCTTCGTATGCGGCGGGGGACGGGCCGAACTCGGTGGCGGTGGCGGACCTGGACGGCGATGGCAAGCTCGATCTGGCGGTTGGCAACGCTGGCAGCCACGATGCCATGGTGCTGCGGGGCAGCGGCGACGGCACATTCCAGGCCGGCGGCCGGTTCGCGGTGGGGGCCACCCCTCGCTTCGTCGCATTGGGCGACATGGACGGCGACGGCAAGCTCGATCTGGTGTCCGGCAACGCAGGCTCGCAGACGCTCAGCGTCCTGCGCGGTTTGGGCGATGGCGGGTTCACCAACCGGGTGGATTACGCGACCGGAGGCAGCGACACCTATCAGGTGATCCTGGTGGATGTGAATGCGGACAACCGCCTCGATGTCGTGGCCACGCACTACGGGAACAACCGGGTGACCATCCACCTCAATCGCGGTGACGGCACCCTGCTGTCGGCTCTCAACTACGAGGTGCCTGACGGCCCCTTAAGCGTCGTGGCGCGCGATTTCAACGGGGACAGCCGGATCGATCTGGCCATTGCCTGCCATCGCGACAGCCGGGTGGCGGTGCTGTCGGGGCTGCGGCTCGAGGCCTTGGCCGAGGATCCCGCCAGCAGCGGGCTGCGGTCGGGTTACGGCCGCGGCAACGCGGCCAATCGCGACGATTACGACCACTGGAGCTTCCATGCCGACGAAGGCGACTGGCTGACCGTGGCGTCGGAGACGCCGGGCAGCCCGGGCGAGAGCCAGCTTCTTTACGAGATTTGGCAGCCCAACGGCAGCCGCCTCACTTATTTCTATCCGGACTATAACGGGCGCGGCCAGTGCAGCCCTGTGCGGATCCCGGTCAGCGGCCGTTACGCGGTCTCCGTGCGCTATCATTACGATTACCAAAGCGAGTATCGGGTGCGGGTCACCCTGGCGCGGCCAGCGCTCCAGCCGGAGACCGAGGACAACAACAATACCGACCAGGCCAACCTCATCAACTGGACCCAGGACAGCCGGCATTTGCGGGCGACACGGGCGGGCTATGTAGGATTGAACGACGGCTCGGGCGACTACACCTGGCTGGGCAATTTGACGGGCGGGACGGCGATCCAGACGGGGCTGCGGCGGCCATCGACCAGCGGTCTGCAGGCCGTTATCGGCATCTACCGGGGATCGGCCCTCGTCACCAACAGTGCCGCGGGTGCCGCCGCGTTCACCTACACCATCCCCGAGGGTGCAGACGGCCTGTACTACGTCCGGGTGACTGCGGATGGCGGCACGTTGGGCCTGCTGTCCCAGTACCTGCTCGACCTGGATCTGTATGACACGCGGCCGCCGGAGGTGGTCGAGGTCACCTTGCCGGCCGAGGGGGTGTCGACCAACCTTTTGGTCGACCGTCTCCAGATCGTGTTTTCGGAGGAGATGATGGTGACGGCAGTGACCAACCGGTCGCATTACGAGATGCGATCGGCAGGTGCGGACGGCCAGTTTGGCACCCCGGACGATCCGCTCTATGCCGTCGTCGAGCAGGGCTATGCGCGGGGATTGACGGGGGACTACCGGCTGCCGGACGGCCCGCTGCAGCCGGGCGCATACCGCTTCACCATTCGGACCGAGCTGCGCGACCGGGCTGGAAACGCCCTTACGACCGCATACGTCCGATCGTTCTCCGTCGCGGGGATCGAGGGATACATCGTGGAGAATCGGGACAACGGGGGCTTGCGGACGGCCACCTCATTGGGAGAGCCCGCCGCGGGGCAGGCGGCAGGCACGATGATCAACGTGGCGACCTTGGCGGTGGGCAGCCGTCCGCATTCCGTCATCGCGGCGGAGCTGAACGGGGACAGCCATCTTGACCTGGTCATCCCGAACAACACGAGCGGCACCCTCAGCGTGCTGCTGGGAGACGGAGCGGGCGGTTTCGTTTTGCGCACCAATCATCCGGTTGCGGGCGCGATCCACATGGCGGCGGGCGATTTCAACGGAGACAATCGAGCCGACCTGGCGGCGGTCAACCATCAAGCCGGCCGGATCATCATTCTGGTCGGAATCGGTGACGGCACCTATCAGACCGCGACGGACTATGCCGTGGGCGGCCATCCGTTCGGGGTGCGCGCGGCGGACTTCAATCGGGACAACCGGCTGGACATCGTGGTGGCGAACATCGATAGCGACTCGGTGAGCGTGCTGTTGGGATTGGGGGATGGAACGTTCAGCCCGGCGGCGTCCTACGCGGTGGGCGACGGGCCCTATGACGTGCGGGCGGCCGATCTCAACAAGGACGGCCTTCTCGACCTGGTGACCGGCAATCATCTGGGGGACAGCGCAAGCGTGTTGCTCGGCAACGGGGACGGGACATTCCAGTCCGCGGCCGCCTATCCCGCGGGGGACGGCTCGCTGGGGGTGGCGGTTGGAGATGTCGATGGCGACACCTGGCCCGATGTGGTGACCGCCAACTACAACGCGCACACCGTGAGCATCCTTCCCGCTCTGGGGAATGACGCGTTCGGCGCTGCGCAGACCCTGGCCACGGACCGGAACAACCCTTACTTCGTGGAGCTGGCCGACCTGAATGGCGACCAGCGTCCGGACCTGATCGTGCCGTGTTTCAACAGCGACCGGCTGAGCGTGCGGCTGAACCGCGGCTCGAACAGTTGGGAGCCAACGATGCTGTATGGAGTCGGAAACAATCCGATCTGCGCGGCCCTCGGCGATTGGAACGAGGACGGGATCACCGATGTGGCCGTGGTCAACTACGGAAGCGATTCGGTGTCCGTTCTCCTGGGGGACAGGGCCGAACCGCTGCTCGAGGATCCTGCGGGAAGCGGGGTCCGATCGGGTTTTGGCCGGGGCAACGCCGCCAGCCGGGATGACTATGATTTCTGGAGCTTCAGCGGAAATGCGGGCGACTGGCTGAGCGTGGCGTCCGAGGTGCCGGGCAATCCGGGAGCAACCCAATTATTCTACGACATTCTTCAGCCGAATGGGGAGCGGCTGACCTATTTCTATCCGGACTATGCGGGCTGGGGGCAGAGCACGCCCGTGCAACTACCCATCAGCGGCCGTTACACCCTCTATGTCCGCTACAATTACGATTACCAGGGCGAATACCGGCTGCGGGCGACCCTCCTGCCTTCGAGCATCCAGCCCGAGCGCGAAAACAATAACAATATCAACGAGGCCAACCAACCGCAGCTGACCCTGACTAATGCGCATCAGTTGGCCACAATGTGGGGGTACATCAGCGCCGGGGATGGCAATGGCGATTACTACCTGCTGGGCAACCTGACCGCCAAGACGGCAATCCAGATCGGATTGACACGGCCGGCATCGAGCGGCCTGACACCGATGTTAAGCCTGTACCGCGGATCCGAGGCGGTGACGAACCTGGCTGCTGGGGAAACCAGCTTGATTTACAGCATACCGCTGGGCGCAGATGGCACGTATTACGTCCGGGTGCAGGCCGGGACCGGCACGGCCGGCCTGGGATCGCAGTACCTGCTCGGAATCGACCTGGCCGACACCGAGCCCCCGTATGTCACCAGCGTGAGTTTGCCGGCTGAAGGGGCTGACAGCTCGAGCATCATCGACCGGTTCAGCGTTCAGTTCTCCGAAGACATGAACGCTTCGACCGTAACCAATGAAGCCAACTACGAGCTGCGCGAGGCGGGCGCCGACCAGGCCTTCGACACGGGTGACGACTGGCTCTATCGGGTCGTGAACCAGGGATACACAAGCGGACTGAGCGCGTCGTATCGCATACCGGACGGCCCGCTCCAGCCCGGGACATACCGGCTCATGATTCGGGCCACGCTGATTGACCGGGGCGGAAGCCCGCTCGTCGCCAACTACTTGCGCCGCTTCCAGGTGATCGAAGTTCCCGGGTATCTGATGGAGAGCCGAAGCAACAACGGCATGAGCGCGGCCACATCGCTGAGCGGTGCGCCTTTGGCTGCTCCGGACGGAACGCTGGTGTACGTGGGCGATTTTGCCATGGGGCGAACCCCGCATTTCCTTGCATCCGGGGATTTCAACCAGGATGGGTCGATGGATCTGGCGGTGCCGGTCTATTCGGATGACCAGGTCAGCGTGCTGCCGGGCCGGGGAGACGGCACGTTTGGGCCGGCGGTTAAATTCGGAGCCGGCGACGGGCCGACGGACGCGGCGGCGGCGGATCTGAACGGCGACAGCCGGCTCGACCTGGTGGTGGCCAATTACGAGTCCAGGACCATCTCGGTGCATCTCGGCCAGGGCGACGGCACCTTTGTCGCGCTGACCAATTATCCGGCGGATCAGACCACCTACGTGGTCAAGCTGGCGGATCTGAACCACGACGGCCGATGGGATGCGGTGGCCGCCGCCATCAATGCAGACAAGGTGTGCGTTTTTCTGGGGCAGGGCGACGGGACATTTGCGCCTGCCGTCAAATACGACGCCGGGGACGGGCCTCACTCCGTCACGGTGGCGGATTTGAACGGCGACACGCATTCCGACCTGGTGGTGCCGGATTATCAGGCCAACACCATCGCATTCTTGCGAGGAGCCGGAGATGGCACGTTCGCCGCGCCCGTTCTGATCGAGGCAAGCAGCCAGCCGATCTCGGTGGCTGTGCTGGATTACGACGGGAACGGCCGGTTGGATCTGGCGGTGAGCCAACACAACGCCAACACCATCGGCCTCTATCCGGGCAACGGTGACGGCACATTCGGCCCGCGGAGCGATCTGGCGGCGGATCTGGCGCGGCCGTATGAGATTGCGGCGGCGGACTTCAACGCCGATGGTCGCCCGGATCTGGCGGTGGCCAATTTCGGGAACAACCGGCTCACCCTCCTGATGAACCAGGGGGGCGGCACATTCGGCAACGTCCTGCATTACGGCGTCGCATCCCGCAGCGTGGGGATCGAGGTGGCCGACTTCAATCGCGATGGCCGGCTCGATGCGGCCAAGGCCAACTACGATTACGAGTCGATCTCCGTGCTCCTCGGCAATCGAGTTGAAATCATTCCGGCGGATCCGGCCGGCACTGGCCTGCGCAACGCGGCGGGACGGGGCAACATGGAGAACACCAGCGACTACGATTTCTGGTCGTTTTATGGCGAGGCGGGCCAATGGCTGACCGTGGCGATCGACACGGTGGGAAATCCGGGCGCCTCCCAATTGTTCATCGATATCTTGCAGCCGAACGGCGAGCGGCTGACGTATTTCTATTCGGACTATGCCGGCTGGGGGCAATCGGCTCCGGTCCGGCTGCCGGTGACAGGCCGGTACGCGTTCTATGTCCGGCACAATTACGATTACCAGGGCGAATATCGAGTGCGGGTGACCCTGGCGCCCTCGGTGTCGCAGGGATTGCCGGTCATTGTCGAGAGCGAGAACAACGATGAGCCGCGGCCGGATCGGGCTACACCCGTCTCGCTGGCGGCCGAAGACGGCCATCGTGCCGGGTGGGCGATCGGCTATCTGAGCGCGGGCGATGGGGCAGACTATTATCAGCTCGGGAATCTGACGGCGGGCACGACAGTGGACTTGCGATTGGCGCTGTCAGCCCAGAGCGGGCTGGTGCCTGTGCTGGGGCTCTACAAGGCCAGCGGCCAGTGGATCACCAACTCGCCGCCCGGCAGCAACAGTCTTGTCTACACCCTGCCTTCGGGCGGCGATGATGCCTACTATGTGCGCGTGCTGCCAGCGGCTCCTGGAGCGGTCTACTTTGACGGTGGGGATGACCACATTTACATGGGGAACTGGACGCCCGGCAACCGGTGGACTGTCGAAGCTTGGGTTCGGCCGTCGACCGCCGGAGACACAGTGCGCCGGACGATTGCCGGCAGCGCAAGCGCGTGCGCCGATTGGGGCATTGTCCTGTATAACGGCCAATTCGGGGTTAACACCAAACCGCCGGGCGGGTGTTCGATCGTCTATTCTTCTGGCATCGCGCCCGTGCCGGGCACATGGTATCACGTCGCGGCCACATGCGATGGCGTGACAGCACGGATTTACGTCAATGGAGAGCTGGCGCAATCGGGCCTGGTCGAGCCTGATTACCAGGCCACTTCGGGTGGCGTCGAGATCGGCGGCGAGGTGTGCTGCGGCGGCGACAATTTCCCCGGATTGATCCAGGAGGTCCGGATCTGGGACCGGGCCTTGACGATCGAGGACATCCAGGCGAACGCGGCTCGGGTTTTGGCCGGGAACGAGCCCGGCCTGGTCGGGTATTGGCCATTGAACGACGGCTACGGAAGCACTGCCCTGGATCGGACCGCTTTGCAGCGGCACGGAAATCTGCGGAGTGGCGCGAGCTGGGTGTTCACGGATCTGCCCGCTCTGCCGCATTTCGAGCTCTCTGCGGATGCGCTGAGAGACGGGCTCTATCGACAATACAAGCTGCGGGTGGACCTGAGCGACCTGGTGCCCCCGGCGGTTACAGGAGTCAACCTGCCTGCCTCGGGCGCCGAGACTGCGGACATCACCGACCGGTTCACGATCGAGTTCTCCGAGGACATGCTGGTGACGACGGTCACCAACCGCGCCAGCTACGAACTGGTCGAAGCCGGTCCGGACGGGATGTTTGGAACGGCGGATGACGCGGTGTACACGGTGGACAACACCGGCTACAGCACGGGGCTGAGCACGTCCTGTGTGGTCGCAGACGGCCCGCTGCAGCCGGGGAGCTACCGGCTTACCATCCGCGGCCTCCAGGATCGGGCGGGCAACGGGCTGGCCGCGGCGTTTGTCCGCGACTTCACCGTGTCGGACGTGCCCGGCTACACACTGGAAGACCGGGACAACGACACGGCGGCGACGGCGACGCCGCTCAGCCAGCTCCAGGACGGCACCGGCCTGATCCTGGCGGGCGGGCGAGGCAAACTCGCCCACTCGGCGGATGCGGACTACTGGAGTTTTGAAGGCCAGACGGGGCAGCGGCTGCTATTGGGAATTGATGTTCCGGGACGGCCGGGCGGCACGCAGTTGCGCTACCGCCTGTTCAAGCCCGATGGCGGCCAGTTGCTCGATTACTACCCGGATCACGCCGGGTGGGGGCAGGCTAAGCTCGAACTGCCCACCAACGGGGTGTACACCATCCTGGTCACCCGCAATTACGATTACTTTGGCGAATACCGCCTGACGATGATCCTGGCAGATCTGCCGGTGGTGATGGAGCAGGAGGACAACGGCGCGTTGTCCAAGGCCAACGCGATGGAGTTCGTATCGGTGGGTCAGACCCGGCATGCGCAGGCGGCGGGCTACATCCGGTTCAACAACGACCTCGACTACTACAGCCTGGGCCGCCTCACCAACGGCTCGACGCTTTTCGTCAACGCGCGGCTGCCCGCCTTGAGCGGGCTGACGCCCGTGGTCAGCGTTTACGATGCGGCCGGCAACTACCAGGTTGAGGTTGGCACCGGCCGATCCGGAGATGGAGTCGCCGAGGTGCGGATCGTGCAGGATGGCGATTACGCGGTGGTGGTGCGGGGTTCCGAGAACGCAGGCGATCTGCTGGATCAGTATCTGCTCGAGGTCCAGGTGCTGCCGACGGGCAGCGTCACATTCCCGAACCTGCAAGTGACGGCCATCAGCCTGCCGCCGGGCGGACTCTACAGCGGCCAGCCCGCCAGCTTCACGTTCACCGTCAAGAACGTCGGGTCCGAGACCACCCCTGCCTCGGCATGGACCGACCGGGTGGTCTTGTCCGCGAACACGGTCCTGGGCGATGCCGACGACCATGTGCTGGCGATCCTGCCCCGCCAGGGCCAGCTTGGACCGAACGCGTCCTATGATGTCTCCCATACGGCCGCGCTGCCGGACGGCGTCAGCGGCCCGCTCCGCCTGATCGTTCAGACCGATCTGGGCAATGCGGTGGCCGAGTTCCTGTTCGAGGCCGACAACGTCCTGGTGTCGGATAGCACATTCGAGGTCCGGCTGGCGGACTATCCCGATCTGCGGATCGAAAATGCGGTCTTGGCTGGCCCGGCCGACCAGGTCTACCGGATGACATGGGCCACGGCCAATCGCGGCGCGGCGCCTGTTCTCACCGGCTGGGCGGAACAGATCGAGGTTCGAAATGCCGATACCGGTGGGGTTCTGACCAACTGCGAATGGCAGGTGGCCGGTCCCTTGCCGGTGGGCGGCACGGCTGGCGGGGCTGCGGACTTGATCATTCCTGCGGCGGGTCGATACCGCATCACGCTCGCCGCGGATGCGCGGGGCCAGGTGTTCGAGTTCAACGAGCTGGGGCGGGAGGCCGCCGAACTGAACAATCTGTTCGTGACGAACCTGCTGGCGTCGCTGGATCTGCGGGTGCTCGAGCTGAGCCTGGATCCGGCCGGCGCCGTGCAGTCGGGCGACTCCCTGGCCGTTCGCTGGACGGACCGGAACGAAGGAGTGTATCCGGCTGCCCAGTCGTGGATGGATCGGATCCGAGTGGTCAACACGACCTCGGGCGAGCTGCTGCTCGAGCACTTGGTTCCGTATGACGTGAACGCGCTGGGTGTGTTGGGGGCGGGCCAGAGCCGCGCGCGCGAGTTCACCCTGCGATTGCCGGATGGCCCGCGCAGCCTGGGAATCCTCCAGGTGACGGTGCTGGTGGATGCCCATGGCGCCATTGCCGAGTTCAACGCGGAGGGCAGTGCGGAGGCCAACAACAGCGCCAGCCGCTCGGTGACGGGCACTCTGGCGCCGTACCCCGACCTGGCGGTGCTCGAGGTTCGGGTGCCGGCGTCGGGGATTGCCGGCCAATCCGTCGAGATATCCTGGGTGCTGACGAACCAGGGAACCGCTGTGGCGACGGGTCCGTGGCAGGATGCAGTGGCGTTGTCCGCCGATGCGCAGGCGGGCGAGGATGTGCAGTCGGGGGTCCTGGGCTGCGATTGCGTTCTGGAGGTGGGGCAGTTCCTGGTGCGCACGCAACAGGTCCTGCTGCCGCCGGGCGCGAGCGGCGATCGCTACCTCGTGGTCGCCGCCGATGCCGGCGGGGCCGTGCCCGAGGGCTATCAAGAGACCAACAACACCGCGGTCTCGTCCCAGCCGATCCGCGTGCTGTCCCCGGATCTCGAAGCCGTTTCGGTGGCGTTCAGCGGCAATCCGGTCTTTGGCGGATCGATTCTTGTTTCATGGACCGTTCGGAATCGGGGCACGGCTCCTGCCACCGCTTCCTGGGTGGATCGAGTGTACCTGTCGCCGGACGGCACGTTGAACAACGCGATCGTGCTGGGGACCGAGCCGTCGGGCGCCAGCAGCCCGCTGGCGACCAATACCGCCTACCAGCGGTCGGTCTCGATGACGCTGCCGGTGGGCGCTACGCTGCCCTCCGGGACCTATTACCTGGTGGTTCACGCCGATGCCGATGGCAGGCAACCGGAGTCGAGCGAGGCCAACAACATCCGCGCCAGCGCCGCGCTGAGCGTCTCTCAGCCGCCGCTGCCGGATCTTGCCGTCGCCGGCATCACCATTCCCGGGTTCGGCCTGCCGGGGCAGACGGTGGACTTCATCTGGGGGGTGACCAACCGCGGCAGCGCGGCGGCGATGGCGCCGTGGACAGAAACCATCTCGCTCTCGCCGGATCCCATGCAGGGCAACGACATCCTGGTGGGCACGTTGACGATCACCAACTCGCTGCCGGCCGGGGAGTGGTTGGTGCGCACGCAGTCGGTTGTGCTGCCGCTGACGGGCGTGGGCGGCAACGTGTATGTCGTGGTGGCGTTGGACACCGGTCTCGAGGTGGCGGAGCAGAGCGATGCCAACAATGTCGCCCTGGCGACGGAGGTTATCCAGGTGCCAGCCTCGCTCAGCCTCGAGGCGTCCGCCACCGAGATCGCCGAGAACGCTGCGCAAAAGACGATCCGCTGCCGGATCATCCGCAGCGGCAACCTCGCTCAGGCGGTGACGGTGAGCATCACCAACAGCCATCCGGATCGGCTGACATCTCCGGCGAGCGTCGCGATTCCGCCTTGGCAGGTATCGGCGTCGTTCGATTTGACGGTTGTGGCCAACGGCGTGGTCGACGGCTCGCAGGAGGTGACTGTGGGTTTGACGGCGCCGGGGTATATCGGAGACAGCAAGCGGGTGACCGTTGTGGACACGGATCTGCCGGGGCTGCAGGTGCAGGTTTTTGGCGCGACCGTGGTCGAGGGGCAATCCCTGACGGCATCGGTCAGCCGCGGGATGGCGGGGAGCGAGCCGCTGGTGGTGTTTTTGTCCAGCGCCAACCCGAGCCAGTTGCAGGCGCCGGCCAGCGTGGTCATCCCCACCAACGCCGCGAGCGTTACATTCGACCTATCGAGCCCAGAAGATGCCGCGGTGGAAGCGCCGGCCGCTGTGAATGTGCGGGCCTATGCCACCGGATACAATGACGGGGCGGCCGCGGTGACAGTGGTCGACAACGATATCCCGGAGATCCACGTGGCGATCGAAACCGCCCGCGTGAGCGAGGGAGACGGTCCGCAAGCGGCTGTCGGGACGGTGGTTCGCAGCCCCGTGGGCGGCCAGCGCCTGGTGGTCGATCTGGAGAGCAGCCACGCGGCCTGGCTCGCCGTGCCCGCGCGCGTGGTGATCCCCGCCGCTCAGGCGTCGGTCCGATTCAACATCGAAGCCATCGACAACGACCAGGTGGATGGCAACCGAAACGTGACGATCCGGGCGTTCGTGGTGGATGCCGCCAGCGCCAGCCGGTTGGCCGAGGGCGTGCCCGACAGCCTCGAGGTGGCCGACGACGACGGCCCCACGCTCAAGCTGACGCTGGATCGCAGCATGGTTTCCGAGGGGATCCTCATCGCGACGCGGGGGACGGTGATCCGCAACCTGGTCACGGGAGATCCGCTGGCGGTGCAACTGACATCCAGCGACACCACCGAAGCCACGGCGCCCGCCACGGTCACGATCCCGGCGGGTCAGGCATCGGCGACATTCAATGTGCAAAGCGTCCAGGACGGCTTTGCCGACGGCAACCAGACGGCGATCCTCACGGCGGCCGCGCCTGGATACACGAGCGGCCAGACGGCCCTGGTGGTGTCCGACATCGACCTGCCGGACCTGGTGATCGCTCGGGTGACTGTGCCCGCGCAGGGCACGACGGACGGGGCGATCGACATGGCGTATCGGATCGAGAACCAAGGCCGCACGCCCGCCAGCGGGACGATCCTGCAGCGCGTGTTTCTCTCGAAGGACAGCGTTTACGGGCCGGATGACAGCCTGCTGGGGCAGTATTCATTCACGGGCGACCTGGCAGTCGGAGATTATTTCGAGCAGACCCTGCCGTTTTACATGCCGCGCTCTCCGGGCAATTACTGGCTGGTCGTGGTCGCCGATGCGGGCGAGGCGATCGCCGAGATCGTCGAGGATAACAACTCGAAAGTCTCGGCCAGCTCGATCCAGGTCAACCCGTCCTACACGGCCACGGTGCAGACCGACCTGCAGGCGGCGATGTCAGGCACCCCGGTGCCGATGTATGGGCAGGCGACCAAGGCGGCCGGCGGGCCGGCCGCCTTCGAGCTGGTCAACATCCATGTCCTGGTGCGCGACACCCGGCGGATCGTGTCGGCCCTGACCGATGCCGGCGGGCGCTTCACCGCGACGTTCCAGCCGCTGCCCGGGGAGGCCGGCCACTACCGCATCGGGGCGGCCCACCCCGGCGTCACCGAGGCGCCTGTCCAGGACCAGTTCGATCTCATGGGCATGCGCGCCAATCCAGCCCAGGTCAGCCGCCATCTGATCGGATTGGGATCGATCGCAGACGCGATCCAGATCGAAAACTTGAGCGACATCCCGCTCACGGGGATTCAGGCGCAGGCGGTCGGCGCCATCAACCTCCAGGTGTCGCTTCAGATGACGAACGTGCTGGCCGGGCAATCTGCGGCGGCTCTGAGCTGCACGCTGCAGTCGCTGGCGGATCAGGGCCAGCTGCTGTTCTTCCAGCTCCGCCTCACCAGCAGCGAGGGCGTGACGCTCGAGATCCCGATGAGCATCCGGGTGGAGCCGCGCCGGCCGAACCTGGCGGTCACACCCAGCTCTCTGGTGTCGGGGATGGTGCGGGGCGAGCAGACCCTGCTCGAGCTTCAAGTGGTCAACAGCGGCGGCGCGGCCAGCGGACCGCTGGAAGTCACGCTGCCCGAGATTCCTTGGATGCACGTGGTCTCGACCAATCCGATCCCGGATCTGGCGCCGGGCGAAACCAACGTCGTGCTGCTGCAGTTGCTGCCGCCTTCGGACCTGGCGATTGGCGAGTACAACGGAAACCTGGCGATCGTGGGCAACAACCTGGGCGTCGCAGTGCCGTTCCGGTTCAAGAACGTCTCGTCGGCCATCGGCGATCTGCGGATCGTCACCGTCGATGAGCGCTCGTATTATGGCGAGAATCCGACCAACCTGGCGGGTGCAACGATCACGATTCGGGATCCGTTCAATGGGGCAGTGGTGGCCGGGGGGCAATCGGACAGCAACGGCGTGTTTGTGGCGTCCGGGCTTCGGGAAGGGCGCTACAACTACGAGGCGGTGGCCCGCCAGCATGACACGACCACGGGCGTGATCGACGTGCGGCCGGGCGAGACCAACGAGGCGACCGTCTTCCTCCGCACGCAGCTGGTGACCTATACGTGGACCGTCGAGGAGATCGAGATCGAAGACCGGACCAAGATCACCCTCGAGACCGTGTTCGAGACGACGGTGCCGACGCCGGTGGTGACCGTCGAGCCCAACATGATCGACCTGGCCCAGGTCCAGGGGGCCGAGGCCCAATATGACCTCAAGGTGACCAACCACGGCCTGATCGCCGCCCGCGACGTGAAGCTCCACTTCGAGGATCACCCGCTCTGGACGATCACGCCGCTGATCCGCGAGATCGGCACGTTGCCGGCCAAGAGCACGCTCACCATCCCGGTCAAGGTGCGCCGGACGGTGCTGCCCGGGATCGAGGCGGCGGCGGGTGCGCCGTGCGTCATTGGCGCGCGGCTGGACTGGGTATTGATCTGCGGTCCGCTGGGCATCACCTACCCGGTACCTATCGTGGTGTTGAATGCCAGCGGCGATTGCTACGGGCAGACGGGCATTTACACGCCGCCGATGTATGGCGATCCCAGCCCCGGCGGCGGCACCGGCCCCGGCAGCGGGCCCGGCGTGACCTTCTGGTCTGCTCCGCCCTCCTACGCGAAGACCAACAACTGCGCCTGCGATGCGAAGACATTCAAGAAAGAGTGCATCCAGGGGGACGCGGGCATCGGGGTGGAGATCAAGGGGGCAATTGCCAGCGCGGTGAGCGCGGCGCTGCCTCCTTACCTGAAGCTCCAGGGCATTGCGGTCAACTTCCAGGGCAGCGGCCAGCTCTGCACCTGCTGCGAGGCGGGCGTCAAAGGGCTCCAGGCTCAGCTCGAGGCCGGCATCTCGGTCGAGATCAAGGCCCTGGTCGGGTTCGAGCCCGGGTTCAGCGGATCGGCCAATGTCAGCCCGATCGGCGAGCTCGAGTTCGAGGCCAAGTTCATCGCCGGCCTCGAAATCACCTTGTATGGCAGCCTCAAGGGCTCCCTGCAGACCGAGTGCAACCTCAAGAACCCGAAGTTCTGCGTGACGGGCCAGATCGGCCTCAAGTTCACGCCTCAGCTGACAGGCAAGGCGACCTTCAAGGCCAAGTCCGAGGCCTATGCGGGGTATGAGGGAGAGGGCGTTGCCATGGCGGCGCTCGAGACCGGGGTTAACATCACCGTCCAGGGCTGCAACGACGGGAAGGGTGTTTCGGCCAAGGGCTGCGTCGAGGACCTGGTATTCAAGGCGCAGCTGACAGGCTCGATCAAGAAAGGCACCAACTCGATCACCGTGGGGCCGTCCTACACGAAGGTGCTGGCCGAGGGTGGTTGCTGGCCCAAGGATCCGTCGGCGGCGATGGCGTCCGGAACCCCGCTCGAACCGTCGGCTGACGATCCGCTTGACGCCCACCGCGTCGCCCGTTGGTTCGGCTATTCCTCCCCGGCGGACATGGTGCGGGATCTGACGGGCGCGACGGAGGTGGATCTGGCCGATAACGCATCCGCGGAGGATCTCTCCCAGGCCATCTTGCGGGCATCCGAGGCGCCGCGGACGGCCTCACGGCGCCGTGTGACGTACGAGGTGCGTCCGGCGGTGCCGGCGAGCGCCATGCCCACGGTCCACGCCGCGGCGGGCGATCCCGGCGTTTGCGCCCAGGTCAAGCTCCAGATCGAGCAGGAGGCCGTGCTGACGCGCAAAGCCATCGGCGCAACGCTCGAGATCTTCAACCAGTCGGACACGTTCCCGCTCGAAAACCTGAACGTGACGATCTCGATCTACGGTCCGGACGGCAACCTGGCCAACGACAAGTTCGTGATCCTGGATCCGGAGCTGAGCGCGATCCAGGTGGTGGGCCCGGATCCGGTGCTGGACACGAACGAGATGACCTTCCCGCGCGTGGCGTGGCGGATGGAGGCGAACAGCACGGGCCGCGCACGCTGGGTGATCCTGCCCCTCGATAGCGCGGCGCCGGACGAGCCGCTGATCTACTCGGTGGGCGGCGTGTTCACCTACACCTCGGGCGGGGTGCCTTCAGCGGCTCGCCTGGAGCCTGGCCCGGTCCGGGTGTATCCGAACGCAAAGCTGCGGCTGAAGTATTTCCATGAGCGGGCGGTTTACAGCGACGATCCGTTCACCGACGAGCTCGAGCCGGCCCAGCCGTTCTCGCTGGCGGTCATGGTCGAGAACTTCGGGCGCGGCCTGGCCAAGAACTTCTCGATCACTTCGGCCCAGCCGAAGATCATCGAGAACGAGAAGGGCCTGCTGATCGACTTCGACATCATCGCGACCGAGGTGGCAGGCCAGAGCATGGTGCCAACCCTGACCGCGGTGTTTGGCGATCTGAACGGCGGCGACATCAAGATCGCGCGCTGGCTGCTCAAGGCGTCCCTGCTGGGATTCTTCGTCGACTACAAGGCGACGTTCGAGCACGAGGACAGCCTGGGGGGCCGGGCGACCTCGCTGATCGACAGCGTCGAGATCCACGAGATGATCCGCCTGGTGGAAGCGCCGGCGCCCTGGGCGGACGGCAGGCCTGACTTCCTGGTGAATGACATCCAGGATTCGCAATACCTGCCGGACGTGATCTACCTGAGCGATGGCACGACCAACCTGGTGGCTGCCGTGACCGAAGGCACGGTCGATGCGCCGCCCACGGCCGGCGACCTGGCCGTTCAACTGACTGCGCCATTGCCCGCAGGATGGGCTTACCTCCGGATTCCGGATCCCGCCAACGGCCAGTTCAAGCTGGTCCGGGTCGCACGGTCCGACGGGATCGAGATTCCGGTGCCGACCAATGCATGGATCACCGACTACACCTTTGTCCGTCCCGGCCAGCGCCCCGTGAAGGAGAAGGTGCTCCACATTCTGGATCATGCCAGCACCCAGCGATACACCCTGACCTACGCGCCGCTCGATCAGCCGGGCGCAGGGGCGCCGCAGAGCCTGGTGATGCCTCTGCCTGCCGCCAGCGCCGCACAGTTCGCCGTCCGGTGGGGCGGGCAGGCGGCCGGCAACAAGGAGATTGCCTACTACGACATCTATGTGTCGGCCAACGACGGTCCCTTTGTGCCGTGGCTGCAGCGGTCGCGTCTGACCAGCGCGCTCTACGAGGGCCAGCTCGGGTCGCAGTATGCGTTCTACAGTGTGGCCACCGACACCGATAACCAGCGGGAAACCGCCCCGATCCAGCCGGATGCCCAGACCCAGGTGTCGCTCGAGAACACAGCACCGGTCTTGCCGGCGCTCCCGGATATCGAGCTGACCGAGGGCGATGTGCTCCAGGTCGATGCGGCCGCCGCGGACGCGGATCTGCCCGCCAACGTGCTCAGCTACCGCCTCGGGCTCGATGCGCCGTCCGGCGCCATCATCCATCCCACCACGGGTCAGATCGCCTGGAACACGGGCGAGGCCCATGGCGGCTCCACTAACTCGATCACGGTGACGGTGATCGACAACGGGTTCCCGCAAAAGACCGACACCCGGACATTCCGGGTGATCGTTCGCGAGTCCAACCGGGCGCCCGAGTTTGTCCCGATGGGAACGCAGAAGATCAACTGGGGCGACACGCTGGTCCTGACGCTCCAAGCGACCGATGGGGATCTGCCGGCCAACCGGCTGACGTATGCCTGGGCTGCCCAGCCGCCCAGCGGCGCCACGCTCGATCCCCAAACCGCGGTGTTCACGTGGAAGCCTGCGCTCGATCAGGCGCCCAGCACCAACGCGATCGCGGTCCAGGCGACCGATGACGGCCAGCCGCCGCTCAGCGCAACCAACTGGTTCACCGTCGTGGTCGAGAAGGTCAACCGCGCTCCCATCCTGAGCGTCCCGTCCGATCGAACGATCAACGAGATGACGGCGCTGGTCGCGACCAACCGGGCCGAGGACCTCGATGTCCCGGCCCAGCGGATGACCTTCAGCCTCCTCAATGCCCCGCAAGGGGCCACGATCGATCCGGCCACCGGCGTGGTCCGATGGACCCCCGACGAGACCCAGGGGCCCAGCACCAACTTCTTCACCGTGCGGATCGAGGACGACGGATCGCCCAGCGCATCCGACACGGGAACATTCGTGGTGGTGGTCCGCGAAGTGAACCGGGCGCCCGTTGTGACGCCGGTGGACAACCAGTTCACCGGGCCCAACCTCACCCTGGTGGTCACCAACACAGCCTCGGATCCGGATGTGCCGGCGAACACCCTGCGGTTCAGCCTGGGGGCCGGCGCTCCCGCCAACGCGGCGATTGACACCGCCAGCGGGGTGTTCACCTGGACGCCCACGGTGGAGCAGGCGCCGAGCGCCAATCCGATCACCGTCATTGCCACCGATGACGGGCAGCCGGCCCTGTGGGGCCAGACGACCTTCACAGTGTTCGTGGGCGATTACCTCACGTTGCGGCTCGGCACCAACATCACCTATACGGGCCAGTGGGCAACGGTCCCGGTCTATCTGACCACGAGCGCACAGCTGACCAACCTGACGTTCCGTTTGGACCTGCCGGCCAGCCGGTTCACCCAGGTTGCGCTGCAGTCGCTGGTCCCTGCCCAGGCGACAGCGGCGACGCAGGGCGGCAACACGCCATCGCCTCGGTTCAGCCTGCAGGCTCTTGCGGGCAGGACGTTCACCACGGGCTTGCCAGTTGCCCAGTTGCGGTTCATGCCGATCGCGGGTGTCCCGAGCGAGTTTGTCTGGCTGCGGCCGCGAGAGCTGCTGGCTCAGACGGCGGCCGGCATCCAGGTCACCAACCTGGCGCTCGAGGCCGGCCGGCTCGTGGTCCTCGACCAGGAACCGCTGGTCGAAGGGCTTCATGGAGCCAATCGGACTGTCGACCTGCGCGTCTATGGCAGGGCCGGAACCAGCTGCGAGATCCAGTTCTCGGCCAACCTGGCCAATTGGACGCCCTGGCGGCGGGTGCCGATGTCCAATATCGTCCAGGTCTTGCCCGCGGCGTCGACTCCGGGCAAGATGCTCTTCTATCGCGCATGCAAGCTCGAAGCCGATCCGCCGATCCTGGAGATCCACCGGACGCCAGCGCAGCCGCCCTCGCTGCTGCTGTATGGCGTGCCGGGGCAGGTCTATCAGCTCGAGTATGCGACGCGGCTGGCGACGCCCGCGCCTTGGCAGTCCGCCGGCCCGATCACGCTCACCAACGCATTCCTGGAACTCCCTGCCATGAATACCAACGATCCCGTCCGGTTCTATCGGCTCCGGCGGCCTTGAACAGGGGATCTCCTGCCCGGGCGGACCTCGAACCTCCCCCCGGGCTTACGCTCATTCATGATCCGCAACCTGATCTTCGACTGGTCCGGCACGCTGGTGGATGACCTGCCGGCGGTTTGGCGAACCACCAATCACGTGTTTCGAAACGCCGGCGTGCCCGAGCTCACGCTCGATGAATTTCGCGCCGAGTTCGCCCTGCCGTTCCGGGAGTTCTATGAGCGGTTTGTGGCGCACGTGCCCCTGCCTCAGCTCGAGGCCTGGTTTCACACGCGGTTCGAGCAGGATCAGGAACCGGTCGAGGCGCTGCCGCATGCCGGGTCGTTCCTGGCGTTCGCCCGGCAGCGAGGGCTGCGGATGTTCGTGCTCAGCACCGTTCGGCGGGATCACTTCGAGCGCCAGGCGCGCCAGGCGGGCTTCGCCGGGTTTTTCGAGGCGGCCTACCTGGGGGTCATGGACAAGCGGCGCGAGATTCATGAGGTGCTGTCTCGGCATCGGCTTTCGCCGGAGGAGACTCTCTTCATCGGCGATATGCAGCATGACATCGAGGCGGCCCACGAGGGAGGCGTGCGCGCCTGCGCCGTCCTGACCGGCTACAACCGGCTCGATCAGCTGCGCCTCAGCGGGCCTGACCTCATTGTCCAGCACCTGGGCGAGCTGCAGTCCTTCCTCGAACGGGACGACCAGAACTGGCTGGCCGACGCCTCGCAGATGCCGCCGCCCCCCTGAAACGCATGGATCGAATCCTTCTCCAGGACCTGGCGGTCTGGTATCGAGTCGGGGTCGCCGACGAGGAGCGCGCTCGATCCCAGAAGCTCCTGATCACGATTGCCATGTCGCATGACCTGTCCCGCGCCGGGCAGTTCGATGATCTGCGGGACACGATCGATTACGACGCGGTGTCGAAACGGGTGGCCGCGCTGGGCGAGACCCAGCAATGGCGCCTCATTGAGAAAGTGGCGGCCGACATCGCCGAGATCATCCTGAGCGAGTTCGGCGCCGAGGCTGTCACGGTCGAGGTCAAGAAATTCATCCTGCCGGAGACCCGCTATGTGTCCGTGATGGTCGAGCGCCGGCGCAGCCGGTGATGCCGCTTTTTCTTTAACAACGGATCTGTTTGTGGTTGACTGCCGCGACGAACGAACACCGAACCTATGAATGCTCACTGGATTGCGATCGCAGGCGCTCTTGCCTTGAACCTTACGCCAGCCCCGGCCCGCGCCGCTGGCGCCGAATCCTCGAGGGACACGCGGTGCTATGAAATGCGAACGTATCACGCCGCGCCCGGCAAATTCGAGGCGATGCAGGCCCGCTTTCGGGATCACGCCTGCCGGCTTTTCGCCAGGCACGGCATGGCCAGCGTCGGCTACTGGATTCCCACGGACGCCGCCGATGGTGCGCAGGAAACGCTGATCTACATCCTGGCGTTCTCGAGCCGGGAGGACCGGGAGCAGAAGTGGAAATCGTTCATGCAGGATACGGAATGGCAGGCCGCGTTCAAGGCATCCGAGGTCAGCGGGCGTCTGGTTGCCAAGGTCGAATCGCGCATTCTTCAGGCGACGGACTTTTCGCCAGCCATCCGTCCCGTGGCGGCTCAGCCGGAGCGCGTGTTCGAGCTGCGGACCTATTCGGCGTCGAAAGGCAACCTTGGACGCCTTCAGGCCCGGTTTCGAGATCACACGCTGAAGCTGTTCGAGAAGCATGGGATGGCCAACGTGGGTTACTGGACGCCGGCCTCGGGCGAACCGGGAGCCGATGACACATTGATCTACCTGCTGGCTCATGCCAGCCGCGAAGCCGCTGCGGAATCGTTCAGTCGGTTCCGCACGGATCCCGAGTGGGTGGCGGCGCGCAAGGCATCCGAAGAACAGGCAGGCGGGGCGTTGACGGTTCCCAACGGCGTGAAATCGGTGTTCCTGAAACCCGCCGATTACTCGCCGATGAAATGATCGGATCGTGGAAAGCCGCGAGGCCGACATTACAGATTTTGGCGGCGAAGCATGAGGTGCTGGGCCTGCGGAACACGGACCGCACAGGCCCGCCAAGACCAGAGGCTCGTCTCCTTTTACCCTGGCACCGGCCCCGGCGGGATTCGGCGCGCGGCGGCGTCCACATCGCGCAGCGGGACGCCCGCCTGCTGTGACACCTGGCGGCAGGAATCATATTCCGGCTTGGTCACGATGACCTGGCCATCGAGCAGGCCGGACTTGACGCGGACCGTTCCGTAGGGGGTATCGATCGCGCCGAACTGGCGGCGGAGCTTGCGGCGCTCCGCCTGGTAATATCGGACCCCCAGGGAGCCGGTCTCGCGGAGGATCAGCTCGAGGAATTTCTCGGCCTCGGCGGCGGGGCAAAGCAGGGTTAACAAAATCCCAGGCCGGCTTTTCTTCATCGTGACGGGGGTGTGGGCGACCTCGAGCGCCCCCGCGGCCAACGCCACCTCGATGAAATGCCCGAGCAGTTCGCCGGTCAGATCATCGACGTTGGCTTCACACACCGCCACCGTGTCGGTCTCCCAATCGTGGGCCGTGGCCGTGGTCTCGCTCAGCACAGCCCGCAGCACGTTGGGGCGAGTCCGGTTCTCTCGGCTGCCCAGGCCATAGCCGATCCGCGAGGCGGCCAGGTTGCGCATCGGCCCGAAGCTCTCGGCGAACTCGGCGAGGAGGGCGGCGCCGGTGGGTGTCACAAGCTCGGCCGGCTCATCGCACTGGGTGATGGCCGCGCCGCGCGCCCCGAGGATGGCCAGGGTCGCCGGCGCCGGCAGGGGCAGGGGGCCATGGGCGGATTGGATCCAGCCGGTTCCATCGATTACCGGGCCGGAGAGCAGCCGGGGGCGGCCCAGCAGATCCAGTGCCACGCAAGCCCCGACAATGTCGACCACCGAATCCACCGCTCCCACCTCGTGGAAGGCGACCTGTTCGGCCGGCTGGCCGTGGATGCGGCCTTCGGCCTCGGCGATCCGGCCGAACACGGCCACGGACCGGCTCTTGACCCAGTCCGGAAGGGGGCTGGCTTCGATCAACGACCGGATGCTGGCGAAGGTGCGATGGGGGTGCGCGTGGGGATGTCCGTGGTGGCGGTGGTGATGCGAGGGGGGAGGGGCGGTGGCGGAAGGGTGGCTGTCCGGGTGGCCCGGCGCAGCGGCGGCGAGATGGACATCGAACTTGACCCCCTCGATCGAGCCGCGCCGAGCCCGGCCGGCGTGCACGTGGTAGCCCTCGAGGTCCAAGGCGGCCAGGCTCTGTTCCAGGGCGGAGAAATCCACGCCCAGATCGAGCATCGCGCCCAGAAACATGTCGCCGCTGATCCCGCTGAAGATGTCGAGGTAGATGGTGTTCATCGTTTGGACGTTGGGGAGGGATGCGCGGGGGCGGACGGGGGCTGGGCGGCGAGGGCGTTGATCTGGCTGGCGGCGTAGCCGGCGCCGAATCCATTGTCGATGTTGACGACGGTGACGCCGCTGCCGCAGCTGTTGAGCATGCCCAGCAGAGCGGCGATGCCGCCGAAGCTGGCCCCGTAGCCGATGCTGGTGGGGACCGCGATTACCGGCCGCGCGACCAGGCCGGCGACCACGCTCGGAAGGGCGCCCTCCATGCCCGCCACGACCACCAGCACATTGGCTTGCTGGATCGATTCGAGCTTGCCCAGAAGCCGGTGCAGACCGGCAACGCCCACGTCGAACAGCCGGTCCACATTGTTGCCCATGATTTCGGCGGTGACCGCCGCCTCCTCGGCGACGGGCAGGTCGCTGGTGCCGGCGCACAGGACCGCGATGCGGCCCGGGCGCCGGGCCCGCGGGCGGCGCTCATATGTGATGCATCGCGCCATCGGGTGATAGATTGCTTTTGGCAGCCGGCGCCGCAGGGCGCGGGCGTGGTCCAGCCCGGCCCGGGTCACCAGCAGGCAATCCTCCCGATCGAGGATGTGCGCGGCGATCTCGACGACCTGCCGGGGGCTCTTGCCCGCTCCGTAAATCACTTCGGGAAATCCCTGGCGCAACCCGCGATGCAGATCGACTCGGGCGAATCCGAGGTCGGCCACGGGGGCCGCCTGGAGCGCTTGCAGCACCTGCTCCCGGCTTGCCCGGCCCGCGCGATATCTCTCGAGAAGCGCGATCGCATCTTCGGCAGTCACGCCGGGACTTTGCCATGAAGCGCCAAGGGGGTCACGCCCGAAAAGCTGGATGCGGGGGGCGGATATTCAGCGGAGCGATCCATTCCGATCAAGGCAGCGGAGCCGCTCCGGGCGGCGGGAACGATTGGCGGGAGTCGTCCAGGACCAGAACCCAATCGAGAAGCTCGCCGGGTGTGGGCGGGGTGAACGCCTGGATCCCGCGGTTGGGAAAAGACCCGATGGCCGTTGCGGTTCCATTGCGGGGATTGAACCACCAGGCCTGGACCGGTTCGCCGGCGATCTTGTCCAGGCGCACCCGGAAGGTGCGGCTCAAGGGGGCGTACACCATGGCATAGGCGCCCTTTTCGTCGCGGGTGGCCACGAACCGGCGCGTGCCGGCGCCCGGGATCGAAGTCGCCACTTCTTCCGCCACGATGACAGCGTCATCCGGGATCCTCGTCAGGAAGGGGCGCGACTCGAGCAGCCGCCGGGCATATTGCATCTGGGCGGCGCCGGGCTGGTGGATGGCTTCGTGCCAGGGGAGGAGCGGGCCGTTGATCGGGCGGCGGCCGGGCTGCCACATTTGCCAGACCGAATGATGGCCATAGGTGTGGCCGCAGGCGCCGCTGAAGAGGTCCCAGTAGATGGGCCGGCGCACATCGGCGGCGGTGGTATGCCCCAGCTCGCCCGGCCGGAACGAGATCGGATGATCTTCATAGACCGGCTCGCCATCGATCACGGGCTTGATCGGGGTGCGGTCGTAGTCTTTCCGGGTCTGGTCGTAGCGGCCGGTGAACTCGATCACGTGGCCGTTCTGGCGCATGTTGAAATCGAGCCAGTCATCGCTGTGGAACCACTGCGAGGATCCCTGCCCGCCGGGAGGATGGAAGGTCAGCAGATGGCGGCCTTGGTCGCCCTGCTGGAGGCCGCGGGCCAGGGCCCGCAAGACTCCCTTTTCCTCGTCGGTGCTGACGGGGCGATCGCCTCCGAGGATCCAGATGATGGGTTTGTCCCGGTAGCGCCTGCCCAGCCATAGCCCGTAGGCTTCCGCGTTGGCGGGTGTGAAGACGGGCGGGGGAGCACCCTGTCTTGCGTGCCATTTGTCGCCCCAGGTCGGCAGAAAGCCGATCCAAAGCCCGAGCGATTTGGCGCGGTCCACGATGTAGTCCACATGGTCCCAGTAATCGTTGGCGGGCCCTTCTTTGACATCGGGGCGGTCGGGACGCCTCTCGATCAGGGGGCGGTGCCCGTAGGCGTTCGCATCCCCCAGGCCGTCCAGCTCAGCCAGGGCGACAGCTTGGATGACGGTGAATCCCAGGCGCGCCCGGTTCTCCAGGTACCGATCTGCCTCCTCGCGGTTGAGCCGATGGAACAGCTCCCAGGCCGTGTCCGCCAGGTAGAAGAACGGCTTGCCGTCTTCGGCGACGATGTAGCGATGGTTATCACTGACGCGGAGAAGAGAGGCTGCAGGCGCCGAGATCTGGTTGAGGATCAGGATGTATGCGATTGCCGGCGCCGCGCACGCCCAACGGAACAAGGCAATACTCGTATTCGTACATCGAACCGCTACCAGCCTTGTCGGGATGGTTTTCATGGGCGGGAGCCTATAATCCCGCCCTGCCGCCGTCAAAAGAGAAAGGAATCACTTGGTGGCGACTATGGCCTGCAGCTTCTTGAGATCCGGGTTGTTCGCGGTGGAGACGGTGTTGATGACGTTGATCGCCAGGGTCCGAGGATCGCGCCATCTCAACGTCTCCGCATGGCCGTCCGCGAACGAGAAGTTGCATCCGGCGTTATGCCACATGGCCGGCAGGTTCATCCACTTGTCGCCTTCGGGAAGAAATCCGAAATGGCCGTCATCGATGCTTTCCTGGTGTTCGCCCAGGAAGACGAACGCTCGAGAGGGGCCGGGTTTGGTGATGTCGCTGGTCTTGCGGTTCACGCGGTATCCGGTGTAGCCGCCGTACTGCTGGCCGATGTCCTGCCCATTCATGTAACAATTGATGCTGTACGAGCGCACGCGCCGGTAGGTCTTTCCGCCGATGATCGAGCGTCCCAGATCAGTCGGGCATCGGTAAATGCCGACCGAGGTGTTGTATTTGAAGAGCGTGCCTTTGCCGATGAGGGTGGTGTTGGTGGAGTCCAGATGATTGTCCTGCATGTAGCCAAGGATCCAGGACTGAGATCCGGCGCCGACGTTCTCCTGGTTGGGGACGAGCTTTTCCTGGTGGTCGCCGGCGTACATGATCCAGCAGAGCTGCAACTGCTTGAGGCTGCCGATGCAAACGGTTTGCTGGCCTTTGCCTTTGGCCTTGGCCAGGGCGGGCAACAGCATTCCGGCCAGGATGGCAATGATGGCAATGACGACGAGGAGTTCGATGAGAGTGAACGCCATCCGGCCGCGGCAGGATCCGGCCACT
Source organism: Verrucomicrobiota bacterium (assembly GCA_022711435.1). Classification (GTDB taxonomy): domain Bacteria; phylum Verrucomicrobiota; class Verrucomicrobiia; order Limisphaerales; family UBA1319; genus JAGMXM01. The sequence continues at coordinate 232 of JAKLFB010000006.1, read as the reverse complement.
CGGCATGCTCGAATATGCATAAAACCTCAAGCTGCAGAATTGATACCGCTCTTCTGGCAGGATCCTAGAACGGATGCACTACACCGTCAAGGGCGGTGACGCAACCGCAGCAATTCCGCAAGGCAGGTTAGGCTTTTGGCGTATTTCTCGGGGCGCCGGATTTTCCTCTGTCTGGCGCGCTGTCGAAGCGAAGGCTGGCTGGCTGCCGCCTGCACGAGACGACAACTTACCT
>JAKLFB010000059.1 GCA_022711435.1 Verrucomicrobiota bacterium | reverse complement strand
TGGAGGCAAAACGCCCGCTTTGGCAGACGGTCTTGTTCTTCGCCTCGATGGTGGGAGTGCTGGTGTTTGCCAACTGGAGCAAGCCGGCTGAGCCAACGGGACTGTGGGCAGCCGTCTTTGGTTGGAACCTGAAGCAGATCATGGCGCTGGGGGTGATGATGACGCCGGCGCTGGCGGTGAACGGCAACGTCAAGGTGGTGGGCAAAGTGCCGAGCATCGCGGAGATCAAGACCATCCTGCAACAGGCGGCGGCGTGAGCCGTGGAACGTGAAAGGACATCCATGAGCAACAGGACCATCGGATTCATCGGCGGCGGCCGGGTGGCTCGCATCTTCCTGGAAGGCTGGAACCGTGCGAACATGCTGCCATCCAATATTGTGGTGAGCGACTGCAGCGTGGAAGCGCTGGGCAAACTGAAAATCCGCTGGCCAGCCGTGCAAACGACTGCCGACAGCCGAGCCGCGGCCGGACAGGATGTGGTCTTTCTGGCGGTCCATCCGCCGGCAGTGGCGGAGGTGGCGGCGGCCATCAAGGGCGGCATCAAACCTGGGGCACTGGTCGTTTCGCTGGCACCCAAGTTCACGATCGCCAAGCTCTCGGAACTGCTGGGCGGATTCGCCAGGCTGGCACGGGTCATTCCCAACGCGCCCTCCGTCATTGGGGCGGGCTTCAATCCCGTCGCGTTTGCGCCCGTGCTGACTGTTGCCGAAAAGGCGGAACTCAGCGCGCTGCTGGCACCGCTGGGCGAATCTCCCGAGGTCGCTGAGGCCAAGCTCGAAGCCTACGCCGTGCTTACCGCAATGGGGCCGACCTACCTCTGGTTTCAGCTTCAGGCGCTGCGCGAAGTGGCGGCCGGATTTGGTCTGAGTGACGCCGAGATTACGCCGGCCTTGAAGCGCATGGTCTGCGGCGGGGCGCGGACGCTCCTTGAATCCGGCCTGACGCCTGCGGAAGTGATGGACCTGATCCCCGTGAAGCCGCTGGCCGAGATGGAGGCGCAGGTTGCCGAGATGTATCGGTCGCGATTGCCCGCGCTTCACCAGAAAATCAAACCGTAACTGCTCATTCCCGTCACCAACAACGGAGAATTGACTATTGACAGCGTAGTGCGGAGGCGACGGGCAAATCGTGCCCACTGCGGCCCGCTCCGCCGCGCACAAAACCACAGGATCGGGCCGATCGATGATCGGCACTATCAGAATTGACATGGTGGCGATCTTAGTGCGATAAGTTCGTCGTGGCCCCCAAGCTCAAGTCTCGCTCCGCTGACGAGGAGCTTCCCAAGTATCTGCGCATCAGCCGGGAGATCATCGGGTCCATCGAGCGCGGGAGGCTGCCGCTGGGCGGACGGGTGCCATCGGAGAACGAGTTGATCCGGCGATATGGAGTTAGCAACACCATTGCGCGCAGGGCATTACAGGAGGCGGAGCAGGCAGGTTGGGTCGTCCGGATCAAGGGCAAAGGCACCTTCGTGCGCCAGAACCGGGTGGATCGAAGCGCCATGCGCATCCTCGGATTCACGCGGAACATGCGGGAGGCGGGGCGGACGCCATCGACCCGATTGGTGCAGGCCTTAGTGCACAAGGCAGGGCATTCATTGGCTGTCAACGGACGGCTTTACGTGCTGCGCGGCCCGTTGTGCCGGATCGAGCGCGTGCGATTGGCCGACGGGATTCCCATGATGCGCGAGATTCGCTACATCTCGCTGCGGTTTTGTCCGGGGATCCAGAAGCAGCCTCTGGAGAGTTCGCTCTACGACATCTACGAGAAGGAGTATGGGTTGCAGCTCAGCCAGGTCGACCAGATCTTGAGCGCCATCGAGGTGCCGGACGATCTGCTGGAGGTGTTCGGGCTGCGGGCGCCCGTGCCGGCTTTTCAGGTGGAAGGGGTGACGTTCTGCGGCAAGGAGCAGATCCTCGAGATGGAGGATTCGATTTACCGCGGCGACATGTATCGATTCTCGGTCAAGGCGACTCGCTGAGCGTTCATGGCAAACCCGTATTCCAAGGCATTTCTGACGGGGCTGTATCGGCAGCTTTGGACCATCCGGGCATTCGAGACCCGGTGCATCCAATTGTATCGACAGGGCTTGATCCGGGGCTATCTGCATCCCTACCTGGGGCAGGAGGCGATTGCGGTCGGCGTCTGCGCGGCGCTCGGGCCGCAGGATTACCTGACCAGCACCCATCGGGGGCATGGCCACTGCATCGCGCGCGGGGCCGACCTGCGCCGGATGACGGCGGAGATCACGGGCAAGCAGGCCGGCTATTGCCAGGGCCGGGGCGGCTCGATGCACATCGCCGACATGTCGCAGGGCAACCTGGGCGCCAACGGCATCGTGGGGGGCGGCACGGCGATCGGGGTCGGGGCCGCCTTGAGCGCTCGAATGCAGGGCAAGGACAGCGTGTGCGCCGTCTTCACCTCGGACGGGGGGGTCATGAACGGCACGTTTGGCGAGTCGCTGAACCTGGCGGCGGCCTGGGACCTGCCGGTCCTGTTCGTGATCGAGAACAACCAGTATGCCGTCTCGCTGCCGGTCCGCGAGGCGACGCGAGAACCGGAGCTTTACAAGCGGGCTGCCGGATACGGCGTCGAAGGGCGCCGGATCAATGGCAACCATGTGCTCGAGGTCTACGAGACGGCGGCCGAGTATGTGCGCCGGTGCAGGGCGGGGGAGGGGCCTTTCGTCATCGAGGCGCTCACCTACCGCCACGCCGGCCATCACGTGAACGATCCCGGCACATACATGCCGGAAGACCAGAAGGAACACTACCGGAAGATGGATCCTTGCCTTTTGGGCCGGCAGTTTCTCATCGAGCTCGGAGGCGCCAGCTGCGAGGAGGTGGCGGCGATCGAAGCCGATGTCCAGCAGGCGATGGACGACGCGGTGGAGTTCGCCCGGCAGAGCCCGGAAACGACCATCGAGGATTTCCTCGAACAGATCGGCGGCGATCAATGAGCGCGACCCCACCCCATGACCTGCGTGCCAGGCACTCGTCGCATCGCGGCCGGGTCCAATACCGCACAGCGCTCAACGAGGCGCTCGCGGAGGAGATGCGGCGGGATCCGAAGGTGTTCGTGCTGGGGGAAGGGATTGGCGAGCGGGGCGGCTCCTACAAGGTGACGCAAGGGCTGCGGGCGGAGTTCGGCGCGGGCCGCGTCATCGACACGCCGCTGGCCGAGGCCAGCTTCACCGGCGTCGGGATCGGGGCGGCGCTGACCGGGATGCGGCCGGTGGTCGAGATACTGTTCATCGACTTCACCATGCTGGTGATGGACCAGATCGTGAACCAGGCCGCCAAGGTGCGGTTCATGACAGGCAACCAGGCCCGAGTGCCGCTGGTCCTTCGCACGCAAGGGGGGGCGGGCAACGGCCTGGCCGCCCAACACTCGCAAAGCCTCGAGGCCTTGTTCTACCACATCCCCGGCCTCAAGGTGGTGATGCCCTCGACGCCCGCCGACGCCAAGGGATTGCTCAAAGCGTCGATCCGAGACGATTCCCCGGTCATCTTCATCGAGCACAAGCTGCTCTACCTGACGGAAGGCCCGGTGCCCGCCGTCGAGGATTATATGATCCCTTTGGGCAAGGGAGATATCAAGCGCACCGGAAGGGATGTGACGCTCATCGCATGGTCGAACATGGTGCCGCGGTCGCTGGCGGCCGCGGACAAGCTTGCTGCGGAGGGCATCGAAGCGGAAGTGGTCGATCCCCGGACCCTGGTGCCGCTGGACGAGGAATTGATCCTCGCGTCGGTCCGGAAGACCGAGCACGTCGTTATTGTCCAGGAGGCAGTGCGGCGGGGCGGCGTGGCATCGGACCTGGCCTCGATCATTCAGGCCAAGGCGTTCGATTACCTGGACGGCCCGATCGAAATCGTTGCGGGGCTGAACACGCCCATCCCGTTCAACCTGGCGCTGGAAAGCGCTTGCGTGCCGCAGGAAGCGGACATCATCCGAGCCGTGCGGCGCGTGCTGGGGAGGAACGCATGCCTCTGATCTCGATGAAACCGATGCTGGCGGCCGCCCGGCGGGCGGGGTATGGCGTCGGCGCGTTCAACATCGTGGACTACAACTCAGCGCGCGCTGTGGTGCGCGCCGCCGAGGAGATCCGCGCGCCCGTGATTGTTCAGACATCGGTCAAGACCGTGAAGTTCTGGGGCGCGCCGGCCATCGGGGGCTGGCTGCGGGAGCTGGCGGAGAAGACGCGCGTTCCGGTGGCATTGCACCTGGATCACTGCACGCGGCTGGACGTGATCGTGCAGTGCCTGGCGGCGGGCTGGACTTCGGTGATGATCGATGCATCGGACAAGCCATTCGAGGAGAACCTGACGCTGACGAAGAAGGTGCTCGAGATTACGGAGCCGTTGGGGGTGGGAGTCGAGGCGGAGCTGGGCGCCATTGGAGGCGTCGAGGATGACAGGAAAGTGAGCGATGCGGATGCCCATCTGGTGGACCCGGAGAGAGCGGCGGCGTTTTGCGAGCTGCCGCTGGCGGTGTTCGCGCCGGCCATTGGAACCGCGCACGGGTACTACAAGAGCGCGCCGAAGATCGCCTTCGACCGGCTCGAGACGCTGTTTCGCGGCACCAGCATGCCGTTCGCGCTGCACGGCGGGACCGGCTTGTCCGATGAAGTCTTCCAGCGCTGCATCCAGCTGGGGTGCGCCAAGATCAACATCTCGACGCAGCTGAAGCATTCGTTCATCGACAGCTTTGTCGAGTATCACCAGGCGAAGAAGGAATACGAACCGCTCAAGCCGCTGGGCGCGCAGTTCGACCGCATGAAGCATGAGGTCATCGAAAAGATCCGGCAGTTCGGCGGCGAAGGCCGGGGCCCGGATTACGAACTGGAGCGCTGATCACTCGTATGGCGACTGCCATCCACATGCCGCAAGTTGGCCAGGACATTCGGACCGCCCGCATTGTCGAGTGGAGGAAGAAAGCAGGCGATCCGGTTCAGAAGGGCGAGGTTGTGGCTATCGTCGAGTCGGACAAGGCGGTCTTCGAAGTGCAGTCCGATCAGGCGGGCGTGCTCCTGAAGATCAAGGTTCCGGCGGGCGGGGAAGGGGCGGTCTTCGAGCCGATCGCGTGGGTGGGCGAGCCCGGCGAGCCGGTTTCCGACGGCCCTGCAAGCGATGGAATTGCTTCCGTTCCTTCGCCAGGACCGGCGATCTCGCCTGCGATGGTTGAGACTCCTGGCCCGGTCGCGGAGCATCGGCTTGCCACGCCGGCCATCCGTCGTGTTGCTCGCGAACGAGGAGTGGACTTGAGCCAGGTGAAAGGGACGGGCCCGGGCGGGCGCATCCTGAAGGAAGACGTGCTGGCCGCGGCCGCGGCCCGGGAAGGAGTGCCGCCGGTCTCTCGCGCGACTGACCGAGCTGCTCGAAACCGTCAGGATTCAAGGACTCCAGGCTCATGAAAGCCTTGCTGTTCGACTGTGACGGCGTGCTGGTGGACACCGAGCGCGATGGCCATCGTGTGGCGTTCAACCAGGCGTTTGCGGCGAGCCACCTCGAGGTGGAATGGGATGTCCCGCTCTACGGCGAGCTGCTGGCGATTGCGGGCGGCAAGGAACGAATGCGCCACTACTTCGACCAGCGCGGCTGGCCCGCGGGAGTTGCGGACCAAGACACGCTGATTCAGCAGCTCCATCGTCTCAAGACGGATCGGTTCATGCGGATCGTCGAAAGCGGCCAACTGCCGTTGCGATCGGGCGTTCAGAGGCTCGTCGACGAGGCAATCGCGGCGGGCGTTCGGCTCGCCGTCTGCTCGACGTCCAACGAGCGGGCGGTGACCGCCATTGTGGAAACCCTGTTGGGCCCGGAGCGCCGGCGCCGGTTCGCCATCTTTGCCGGCGACATTGTGGCGCGCAAGAAGCCCGCGCCGGACATCTATCTGCTGGCTCGAGATCGCCTGGACTTGCCGGCCGAGGAATGCCTGGTCGTCGAGGACAGCCGCAACGGATTGCTGTCGGCCAAGGCGGCGGGAATGGCCTGCCTGATCACGCGGAGCCGCTACACCTGGCACGAGAATTTTTCCGAGGCTGATCGGGTCGTGGATGAGCTGGGCGACGATCCGGCATCGGGTGTCACCCTGAGCCAGCTCGAACGGGACTGGGCCAAGGTCAAGAAACGTCTGTGAACACCAGGACCTGGGCCTCCGGTCCATCCAACTCCCATCCAACTCATACGCCATGCGCAAACACTCGAAGATGATCCGGCGTCCCTGGGGCCATTACCGCGAATATGCGCGGAATCGGACCTGCACCGTCTGGATGGTGGAGATGAAGCCGGGGGAGTCGGGCAGCCTGCAGTCGCACGAGAATTTCGACGAGCTGTGGACGATGCTCAGCGACGGCGCGGTGGTCCAGGTGGGCGAGCGGATGCTGCATCCGAAGGCATTCGACGAGATCTACATCCCGCGCGGCACGAAACACCGCCTCAGCAACGAGGATGGCATCGCTCCCGTCCGGATGTTCGAGGTCGCCTATGGCCCCGTCAGCGACGAGGACAAGGTTCGCTACGAGGACAAGTACGGACGCGCGTAGCGCGAATCGAGGATCCCAGCGCGATGAATGCCCAGCCGAATCCGCCGCGCGTGCCCCGCGTGCTGTGCATGGGGGACATGACGGTGGACATCTTCGCGCAGGCGATGCCGCGGCTCCCCCAGCCCGGCGAGCTGTTGCTGGCGGACCGGATCGCCTGTTTCCCGGGAGGCAACGCGCTCAATGCGGCCGTGGCGCTGCTGCGGATGGGGGATCCGGCGAGCTTTTTCGGGGTGCTGGGCGACGACGCGCTGGGCGACCTGCTGGTCGGTGAGTTGACGAAGATCGGCCTCGATATGCGGGGCGTGAGGCGCGTGCCGGGGTGTCCAACTCCCGCCACGCTGATCTATCGGGCCGAGGGGGAGGACAGGCGCTACATCAGCGCGTTGGGAGCGGGCGGCCGATTCACGGGCGAGCGCCTTCCCGAGGAGCTGATTCCCGACCATGGAGTGGTCCTGGCGGCCGGATATCTCAAGCTTCGGTCCTGGAACGATGATGCCCTCATCGAGGTGTTTCAGAAGGCGCGGCAGCGGGGCTGCCGGAACGTGCTCAACGTCTGCGTCCCGCGGGACGGCGAGGCGGACGTTCAGCGATGCCTGCGCCTGCTGCCGCACGTGGACGTGTTCCTGCCGAACGAAGACGAGGCGCGCGTGCTAACGGGGGAGGAGCGGCCGGAGGCCCAGGCTCGAGCCCTGCGCATGGCGGGAGCGCGTCTGGCGATCGTCACCCGGGGCTCTCAGGGGCTCTACGCACAGGACGACGCATCCAGCGTGGAAATGGGCGCCTTCGAGGTGCCGCTGGTGGATCCAACCGGCTGCGGGGACTGTTTCACGGCGGGGGTGGTGGCTGGATTGCTGCGGGAGTGGGACGTGGTGCGGATCCTGACGTTCGCGAGCGCGGCGGGTGCGCTGGGAGCGACCGCATTGGGCTGCACAAGCGGCGTGCTGCCATTCGCGGAGGTGGAGCGGTTCGTGCGCGAGAACCGCTTGCTGGTGTCCGTCCAGCGAAACACAAAGCCGATGATCTCGTAATGGCTGCCATGAACTCATTATCGAAAAACCTCGCCGCGCTGGTCGCCCTGCTGGCCGTGTTCACCCTGGCTCATCATGAGAAACGCTATGAAAAGACTCCTTCCTTGCCTTCTTGTCGCTTGCGCCGCGCCGGTTCTGGCGGGTGAGCCATCGCCGCTTGTTTTCAAGCATGTCATTGTGGATGCGAAGCCGCCGTCGAGCCCGTGGATCAAGATCGTGGCGGACCTCGATGGGAACGGCAAACCCGACATCATCATCGGAGGCGCCCGAGGGCCGCTGGTCTGGTATCGGAATCCCGACTGGACCAAGCTGCCGATCGCTGCGGGCGGCTACAGCACCGTTGGCGGCGCCGCGGCGGACATCGACAGGGATGGCGACCTCGATATCGCCTTGGGCGGCGTGGTCTGGTTCGAGAATCCGCGTCCGAAGGGCGATCCGGCCCAGGGGACGTGGGCGGCGCATCAGGTCGAGAAGCGGCCCGGCCACGACCTGCTGGCGTCGGATCTGGACGGCGACGGCCAAGCGGATCTGGTGATGCGCGACCAAAGCGCGTTCGGATCGCAGGGGGGGCGCAGCATTTTTGTCTACCGGCAAAACAACCCGGCGGCGTGGACAATGCGCGAGGTCCGCTGTCCGGACGGCGAGGGCGTCCATGTCGCCGATGTCAACGGCGACGGGAGGCCGGACATTGTCACCGGCGGGTTCTGGTTCGAGAACGACGGAGATATCTTGAAGGGCGCCTGGGCGGAGCGGGCGTTCACGACCGAGTGGAACTACGCGCATACCAAGGTTGCGTCGGGCGACCTGAACGGCGACGGGCGGCCGGACATCATTTTGTCTCCCGCGGAGCTGAAGGGCGGCACGCATCGGATCGCGTGGTATGCGGCTCCTCCTGCGGGCCGGGCCGGCCCCTGGAGGCAGCGGATCGTCGAGGAGCCCGTCGAGACCGTGATCCACGCCCTGGCGGTTGCCGATTTCAACCGGGACGGCCAGATGGACATCGTGTCCGCCCGCATGCACCAGGGCAAGCCTCCGCAGGAGCTTGTGGTGCACCTGAACACCGGCCGGGGGCGCGGATGGTCGCGCCAGGTCGTTTCCACGAGGGGTTCGCATGACGTTGTGGCGGCCGACATCGACGGCAATGGCCGGCCGGACATTCTGGGAGCCAACCATGCGGGGCCCTACCAGCCGGTGGAGCTCTGGCTCAACGTGGAGGCGGCCCCTTGAATCCGGTGCGTTGGAAAGCGTCAGCCAGCCGGCGAGCCGACGCGAAGCTCGGCGATCAAACTGGGAGCGCGGACGACCTTGACATGAACCTCCCCCCTCTCCCGGCCTTTGGCCACCCTCTCCCCCGCGGACCGCGAGGGAGAGGGCAGGGAGAGGGGGTGTTCCTCGGCTCATGGGTGCAGGGCGCGCACCTTGGCTCGAGGAGTCTTCGCATGAAACGACTTCATCTGAAATGGATCTGCCTGCTGCTCCTGGCGGCTGGCCCGGCAGGGTGGGCGCAGCCGCGGCTGGGCGATGTGTTCCGCGAGTATTACTGGACGAAAGCGGACGGCGACGCCGGCGGCTCACTTCGGGTGGGCGGGCGTGTCGGTTACGGGGGCGGGCCGATCCCGCTTCCGCATACGTTCGACCTGGAAGAGGCGATCCGGGCGGAGGTGGTGGTCGAGAAGCTGCTGTGCCACGACGGCACGCGCGGGCTGGCGATTTCGATCAACAGCAACGCATGGATCAACCTGCCGGAGGCGCCGGGCATCCCCGTGCCCCAGTGGGATTACCAGCACCATATCGATTCGCTCGCGCCCGTTCCCCTGGCGCACCTGCACGCTTCGAGCAACCAGTTTCGCATGCGGGTCAACGACGAGCATCCCTGGAAATGGCCGCAGAACCTCATCTATGGCGTCCACGTGCGCATTTATTACGAAGCCGCCAGCAAGCCGCATCCGACCGGCAAGATGGACCTGCCGCCGAACGGGGCGGCATTGGGAAGGGCGGCCGAGCTGTCCGCGGAGGCGGTCGGCGCCGGCCGCCCCGTCCGCCGCGTGGATTTCATCGGGGATTACGAGGACGTGAACCTGGAGGGTGATGGCCAATATTCGCAGTGGCACTACCGATATTTCAAGGGGGTCCTGACCCACCACATCGGCACGGCGACCGCGCCGCCGTGGCGGGTGACGTGGGACACCTCGTGGGTGCCGGATCAGCCGCGGCCGTTCCGGCTGGCAGCGCGGATTGCAGACGACACGGGCCTGACGTATCTCACCCGGCCGGCCGAGGGCCTCACGCTCGAGCGGGACGGCCTCTCCGTCGAGCTCTGCAAGCCCTTCGATGTCCCCAAAAAATGGGTGACACGCTCAGGGGAGAAGACACAGAAATTCCGCGTCGCGGGCGATTTGAGACAGGCGGTGGCCGCTCAGCTGGTCTGGTGCAGCTGGAGCCCGGGCTACATGGACGGCCTGTTCCTCAATGGGCTGCGTGTGTTCGACCAGGAAGGCCCGCGCTATGCATGCTACGTCCACCGCATCCCGTTGAAGGACGTGCATGCGCTTCGAGCGGGCGAGAACGTGCTCAAGACCGGTCTGACACCGAAGCAGAACGGCCAGACGGTGCACGGCATGGAAGTCAACTGGCCCGGGATCATGTTGTTGATTCAATATCGTCGATGATGAGCATGCCTGACTCGAATCACGCCCCGCACCCGAACGGCAACGCGCGGTTGATCTCGATGCGATGCCATTTGGGGGAGCTGGGCACGCGCTATGACCTCCACGGCCACCCATTCGACGAATTTACCCTGGTGACCGATGGTCCGGCGGTCATCGTGTATCCAATGGGCGAGCGGCCGATCCGTCCGGACACCTTGTTGCTCTATCGCAGGGGCGAGCGGCATGGCGCCCGGTGCGACTCGCGGCCGTCGCCGCGGTTCTGGGTGATCCATTTCCTGCCCGGCCCGGTTTTGGAGCGTGCGCTGGATCGTTTGGTCCGATTGGATCCGGCCGAGCGCATCTGGGAGCTTTCCGCCGAATCGGCGGTGATGTTCCGGTGGTTTTTCCTGCAGATGTTCAAGGAGCGCACGCAAGCGGCCAGCCATTACCGGCTGGCGGAATCCTCCTGGCTGCGGCTCCTTCTGGTTTTGGTCCAGCGATGGGCAGAGGGCCGGAACTCGACACCGGAGATACCAGGAGCCATCAATTCCGACACCATGCGGCTCTGGCACCTGGTCAACGCGCTGGCAGGCAAGCCGGAGGAATTTGTGAGGCAGGCCCACCAGTTGCCCAACTACGACTCCTTGCGACACGGATTCAAGCGCGCCTTCGGCTGCTCGCCGAGAGAGATGTTGTCCGTCCTCCGGATTCAACACGCGAAGAACCTGCTGCTGGAAACCCCTTTAAGTATCAAGGAGGTCTCGGCGCGTCTCGGCTTTCATCGCCAGCACGAGTTCTGTCGCACCTTTCATCGGGCGGTCGGTTTAGCGCCCTCAGAATGGCGCAAGAATCCGTTGAACGCTTTTCATGAGCCACAAAAGTAATCTAATTTCTGCCCTCTTCCCCGCGGCCGGCAACGGAGAGGGTGGCCGAAAGCCGGGAGAGAGGGAGATTCATGGCAAGCGGTCCTGCAAGCGTCGGTTGTTCATGGGGCTGGCGGATCGATCGTTCCGAATCGGCGAAATGTTTTTCCGTTTCAGCTAAAGTCAATTGCACGCCGTACGATAGAATGTCGGGAAACCCGAAGGGCGAGAGAGCCAGAATGTTAAGATGGCGGATGGGTGGGTGCGATAGACGGGAGGGGAACCATGCCGCCGACGGCTCGGTTCCGTTATTGTGCCTAATCAAACGATCAACCGCAACCCAGAGATTCTATGAAGCCGCTCATGATCCCCAGTAGCTCCGTGATAGCGCGCGCGATTCGATGGTTCAGCGCATGGCTGGCCGTGTTCGTGCTGATGGCGGTCGCGCCTCCGGCCCCCGGTGCCGAGGTGCCGACCGATGGCCTCTCGCTCTGGCTGAAGGCTGACGCGGGGGTGACGCTCAACGGATCGAACGTGGCCGGGTGGGCCGACCAGTCGCCATCCGGGCGCGACGCGATCCAGACCAACGAGGTCAGCCAGCCGGCTCTGATCACTTCAGGGACGGGCAAGCCCGGTCTCTATTTCGACGGGGTGGATGATTTTCTGACGTTCAACATGCCGGTGAACGGGCTGACGGGGATGACGGTCGTGATCGTCACCTCGTGCCGCTCGCTGACGGGAGGCAATGGCGCAAGCCATGCCGAGAACGCGGCCATATTCTGGGATGAAACCGTCAGCTGGGGGACGGTGTATATCGGCCCATTCCAGCGGAGCATTAAATGGCGGTTCGGCACCACCCAGAACCCCAACCGGCAGACATTCACGCGCTTCACGCCGATCACCACCGAATACACGATCACGTCGATGGTCAAGGATGGCGCGACGGACTCGCTCTATGTGGACGGGATCAACGTCGACACGCAGTTCGGCAAGCTGGAGTCCATCGCGGGCTGCCAGGACACAGGCAACCTGGGGCGGGGGTTTGGCAACACCTATTTTGCCGGGGAGATCCTCGAGGTGCTGGTGTACTCGCGCGGGCTGCCGGATGCGGACCGGGCCATGGTCGAGCAGTATCTCCAATCCAAGTACGCGGCTGTCCAACGGCCGACGGTATCCATCACCTCGCCGGCGAATTTCGCGGCGCATAGCACGTCCGACACCATCACCGTGACGGCCGACGCGGCCGACACGGACGGCACGATCGCCAAGGTCGAGTTTTACGCGGGGAGCGCGCTGATTGGCACGGCGTCCACGAGCCCGTACAGCGTGATGTGGAGCGGGATGGCGGCGGGCAGCTACAAGCTGACAGCGAAGGCGTTCGATAGCCAGGGCGCCTACAACACCTCGCCGGTCGTGGCCATCGGAGTGAATCCGCCGGGCGGCGGGCCGACCTTTGCCGGTCTGGAGATGTGGCTCAAGGCGGACGCAGGCGTGACGCTCAACGCGGCGACAGTGTCTGCGTGGGCGGACCAATCGGGCCAGAGCCACGACGCAGCGCAGGCAACCGCCGCCAACCAGCCGACCCTTGTCATCACGGGGCTGGGCAAGCCGGCCCTGCGATTTGACGGGGCGAACGATTTTCTGGCGTTCACCCTCCCGGTGAACTGGCTCGAGGATTTGACCCTCATCCTGGTGTCGAACAACCGGGTGGACATCGCCAGCACCAGCAACGCAAGCGCGCCGTTGTTCTGGGGGCAGCCGACCGCATGGGAGGGCGGGGCAGCTTCGGATGGGCAGCTCTATCTGAGCCCGTTCCAGTCCCACGTGAACTTCCGGTTCGGGACCGGCCAGGCGAACAACAACCCGACCTTCCCCCGGCCGGCGTCGATCGGGACGGATTACTCGATGACGATCGCCCGGAAGAGCCAGGCGTCCGAGGCGTTGTATGTCAACGGCGAGATGGTGTGGAGCGACGATTTCAAGTCGTTTCCGGTCGTGCGCTGCCGGGATTATGGCGCCATCGGGCGCGGCTATAACGACAACACCTATTTCCCCGGCGATATCATGGAGATCCTGGTTTACACCCGCGCGATCACCGATGCCGAGCGGCTGGCCATCGAGCAGTACCTGACGGCGAAGTATCTGGCCAACAAGATGCCGACCGTGGCATTGACGAGCCCGACCTTGAACCAGGCGTTTGTCGAGCCGGCGACGATCTCGATGGCGGCCGATGCATCGGACATCGACGGGACGATCAGCCAGGTCGAGTTTTACGCCGGGACGACTCTGCTGGGCGCGGACACAACGCCGCCCTACACCTTCGAATGGAGCAATGTGCCGGCGGGAGCCCATCTCGTCACCGCCAAGGCAATCGACAACGGAGGCGCGTTTGCGGTCAGCCCCGGGACCGCCGTGGGGGTGAACACGGCCAGCGGCGAAGGCCCCAGCTACGTGGGGATGGCGTTGTGGCTCAAGGGGGACGCCGGAGTCACGCTCAACGGAACGACCGTCTCGGAATGGCTGGATCAATCCGGGCTTGGCCGCAAGGCCATCCAGATCACCAGCGCCAACCAGCCGACGCTGGTGACCACGACCACCGGCTTGCCCGGCCTGCGCTTCGACGGCCTGAACGATCATCTGACCTTCGACCAGGAGGTGAACGGATTGACCGGCATGACGATCATCCTGGTCGCCAACAGCACGGCGACCCAGGGAGGCGGAAGCACCCAGTCCGGCAATGCCGCCGTCGGCTGGAACGAGGTGGCTTCCTGGGGCACCATCGTCGTGAGCCCGTTCCAGAACCAGATCAATTTCCGATTCGGGACGACGCAGACGGGCAACCGTGTCATTTGGTCGCGTCCGACGCCTTTGGGCCCGGCCTTCTCGATCACCACGGGGGTCAAGAACGAGACAGTGGACCGTCTGTTCGTGAATGGCGAGATGGTGCTGGAGGGCCTCGACAAACTGCCCGCCATCGCCGGTTGCACGGCGATCGGAAACATAGGCCGAGGGTATAACCATGACACCTATTTTCCTGGCGATATCGTCGAGATCCTGATCTACACCGTGGCGCTGTCCGACGCCGACCGGCAGAAGATCGAGCAGTACCTTCAGCAGAAATACTTCTCCAACGCGCAGCCGACCGCCCAAGTCACCCGGCCCGCGCCCAACGCCGGATTCGCCGTCGGATCGGACATCGAGGTGGCCGCGTCGGCCGCCGACACCGACGGCGCCATCGCCTCCGTGGACTTCTTCGTGGAAGGCGCCTGGATCGGGACGGCAACGGCCAGCCCGTACAGCGCGCTCTGGACCAACGCGGCGGCCGGCATCTACCGGGTGACCGCCAAGGCCACGGACAACCTCGGCGCCTATCGGGTGTCCAATCCGATCACGGTGGTGGTGGGCGACCAGGCTCCGCTGCCGATATCGGATGACTTCAACGCAGCCGCCATCGACACCGGGCGCTGGACGCCGGTGGATCCGCTGGGTGGAGGGACCTTCGAGATTGTGGGGGCCGACACCGGCAACGCCCGCTTGAGGATCACCGTGCCGGGCGGCGCCAACCACGATCCCTGGAATCCGAACAACGGGGTGCGCCTCATGCAGGCTTGCTCGGATACGGACTTCGAGCTGGAGGCGAAGTTCCTCTCTCTGCCGCGAGTGAACAACTCAGGCCAGGGCATATTGGTGGAGAATCCCGAAGGCGTGTGCCTGCGGTTCGACATCCTGATGGATGGCAAGGTTCACCTGCAGGCCTTTTCGGCCCGGAACGTTGGCTCTGCGTCGCCCGCGCCGGCCCAGATCGCGCGCGTTCCGATCTGCCTGTCGCCTCCGTTCTCGGGGAATGCCGGGCAGGTGTTCATGCGCGTGCGGCGGCAAGGAACGCAGTGGCGGTATTTCACGTCGCCCGACGGGATCCAATGGACGCAGGGGGCCTCGTTTACCCAGGCGTTCACGGCGGCTCGGGTGGGGGTGTTTGGCGGCAACTACCAGTCGGCAGGCAACCCGCCGGCATTCCCGGTCGAAGTGGACTACTTCTACAACTCGGCAAGCCCAAAGATCGTCGAGGACGGCGTCGAGCAGCCCGTCCTGGGCGTGAGCATGACCGGCGGCAGCATGGTGCTGTCGTGGCCGGTGTCCGCCGCTGGATTCGAGCTGGAGGCCACGGATTCGCTGGCGGCGCCGGACTGGCAGCCAGTGCCGGACGCGCCCGTCGTGGTCGATCAACAGAAGACGGTGACGGTGACGCCCGATGCCGCGGCGCGCTATTACCGGTTGAAAAAGTAGCTCTACAGGAGTTGATTCGAGCATGAGAGACGTTGGCAGATGGCGACGTGAGGCTGTGTGTTTGGCCAGCCTGAGGCCGGCTTTCACGCTGATCGAGCTGCTGGTGGTGATCGCGATCATTGCGATTCTGGCGGGCATGTTGTTGCCCGCCTTGGGCAAGGCGAAGACCAAAGCCCAGGGGATCCAGTGCCTGGGCAACCTCAAGCAACTGATCCTGGCCTGGAGCATGTACGCGGACGACAACCGGGACATGCTCCCGCCCAACCATCAGTATGGATACGACCTCTCCGGGAAGAAAACCTCCGGATGGGTGGATGGCTGGATGGACTACAACTCGGCCAATTCCGACAACACCAACATCCTCATCTTAATGCAGTCGCGGCTGGGGCCGTATACGAAGAATCCTTCGATCTACAAGTGCCCCGGGGATCGGAGCCAGGTGCTGATGGGCGGGGTGATGCGATCCCGAGTCCGGAGTGTGGCCATGAACACCTACATCGGAGGGGATGGCCGCTGGAACGACTCGAAGTACCGGGAGATGCACAAGATGTCCGACATTGTGAATCCCCCCCCGAGCATGCAATGGGTGCTTATCGACGAACGCGAGGATAGCATCAACGACGCGTTCTTCGCGGTGAGCATGTCGATCCCGACGCGGATCGTGGACTGGCCGGCCTACTATCACAACGGGTCTTGCGGGATTGCCTTTGCCGATTCCCATGGCGAAACGCACAAATGGCGTGATCCGCGCACCACGCCCGCGTTCAGCAAGGGCCAGATTCCGACCTACGGAGTCACCACCGCCGACAATCCGGATGTCGTCTGGCTGCAGCAGCGGAACACCTCGCTGAAGTAAATCGAGCCCCCCTGGTTTCAGGGCGTGTTTCAGCCCGCCGAGGCAGGCGCCTGGCCCCCCCTTTCGCTGCTGTGCGGCGAAACAAGGCGCGGCCTCGCTCCGCGCGAGGTTCGTGTGGAACGGGCAGCATGTTTTTATGAGAACAGTTATACTTGGCATCGCGATAGGATTGGCATGTTCGGGTTTGGCGCACATGGGAGGGGCGGAACCGATTGCGGATTCACGGCCTGAGCTGCCGTTTCGCGAGGTGGTGATTGATCGGGACAATCCAATGCAGCCCCACTGCAAGACCGTGGGGGATGTGAATGGCGACGGCCGCGTCGACATCCTGGCAGCCAGCGCGTTCGGCCACGGCCTGGTTTGGTACGAAGATCCAAACTGGATCAAGCATCGGATCGACACCGGATCGTTCACGACGGACATGCAGGCGGGAGACGTGGACGGTGACGGCGATGTGGATGTGATCATACCGAAAGTGGGCACGGGCATGGTTTGGTATGAGAATCCGCGGCCTCAAGGTAGTCCGGCGCGGGATGCATGGCGAATTCATCGCATCGATGCCCAAGGAGGCCATGATGTCGAGGTGGGGGATGTCGATGCCGATGGCCGCTTGGACGTCGTGGTCCGGCAGGGCGAAACCCGGGTCTTCTTCCAAGGATCGCCTGACGTTTGGCGCAAAGTGGCGATTCCCACCACCGGACGGGGGGGAACGGTGCTGGGCGACCTGGATGGGGACGGCGACCTGGACGTCGCCCAAAACGGCTATTGGCTCGAGACTCCGGCGGACAAGCGGACCGGGGAATGGAGACGGCATGAGATCGCCAGCGGCTGGCCGGACGATTGCGGAGTGCACTTGGTTTGCTTGAACGATGACGAACGGATGGACGTGCTGCTGGCCCCGGCGGAGGCTCATGGGCGCTTATCCTGGTTCGAAGCGGCGGATCCGAAGAAGGGGCCCTGGATCGAGCACGTGATCGATCCGCGCGTCGCCTATATCCACACGTTCAAGACGGCTGATATGGATCGCGATGGCCTGATGGATGTGATCACGTCGGAGATGGAACAATCTCCCGAAAAACGAGTCAGCATCTACTTCAATCGCGGGAGAGCACTGCGATGGCAGGCGCAGGTGGTGGGCCGGCTGGGATCGCACAATTTGCGTGTGGCGGACCTGGGCAACGATGGCGACCTGGACATCGTCGGCGCCAATCATGGCAATTATGGGGGCGCAACTCCGATCATGATATGGGAGAACTTGTCCAACCAGCCGGCGCCTATGCTCGCATTGGACCGGTGGGACCGGGAGGTGATCGATGCAGATCGGCCCTGGCGGGCGATATTCATCTCAGCCGGCGACATCGACGACGACGGACAAAAGGACGTTGTCTCGGGCGCATGGTGGTATCGGAATCCGGGGATCCCGAGGGCGCCATGGGATCGACGGGAGATCGGGTCGCCTTTGAACAACATGGCGGCCGTCTACGACTTTGACGGGGATGGGGATTGGGATGTTCTCGGCACGGGAGGCAAAGGATCGGAATCGAACGCGCGATTTGTCTGGGGCCGCAACGATGGGAACGGCGGGTTTACGATCCTGACGAACATCCCGATGGCCGATGGCGATTTCCTGCAGGGGATCGCGGTTGCGCAGTTCAAGTATCGGCGGATTGAGGCGGCCCTGTCGTGGCACCGCGCCGGTCGCGGAATCCAGGTGCTGACGGTGCCGGCGAATCCGTCTCAGGGCCAATGGGCTTGGCGGCGTCTGACGGAATACTCCCAGGACGAGATGTTGAGCGCGGGGCACATCGACCGTGATGCTGTGCTGGACCTGCTGTTGGGCACGCGCTGGTTGCGGAATTCCGGGAGCGTTCAGGTGCTGCATCCAACCCCTGGTGATCCGGACCGGAACCGGTTGGCGGACATTAACGGCGACGGGCTGTTGGACGCCGTCGTGGGATTTGAGGCGATCAACATTCCGGGGAAGCTCGCCTGGTACGAACAGAAGCAGGATCCAGCGGCCGAGTGGACCGAGCATGTGATCGCGAGCGTGGTGGGTCCCATGAGCATGGACGTGGCCGATCTGGATCGGGATGGAGACTGGGACGTGGTGGTCGGAGAACATAATTACCGGCAACCGGCCACGGCCAAGCTGCACGTGTTCGAAAACCGGGATGGCAAGGGCGGCGAGTGGAAGGACCATGTGGTTTCGACCGGGGACGAGCATCATGTGGGTGCGGTGGTGACCGACATCGACAACGACGGCGACCTGGACATCCTCTCGATCGGCTGGAGCCATCCTCGAGTGTTGCTCTACCGGAACCGGGCGTTACCGTGACGTGGATTTCTCTGGAACGCCGCTGCACAGAACGTCATCAGTCATAAGTCCCGCCGCGTCAGGCCTGCCTGCCGGCAGGCAGGGCATGCGGCTTGTGCGATTCTGTAGGCCGGGTCCCCTGACCCGGCGTTGTGGACTTGTGACGCTTTGTATCGAAAGGTCGATATGGGGATTCCGCGAATGCGGTATGGCTGCGTGCGCGCCGCGCTGAGAGGCTGGTCGATTTGGGCTCTGGCCGGATGGACATGGGGTCTCGGAGGCGCCGACGTGCCTTTCACCGGATTGGTGATTGACACGGCCAATCCCGCTAATCCGCACTGCAAGGCCGTTGGGGATATCGACGGCGATGGATTTCTGGACATACTGGCGGCCAGCAGCAGCGGGGATGGACTTTTCTGGTATCGGTACCCGAGTTGGATGAAGCATCGGATTGCGCCGGGATCGTTCAGCACGGACATGCAGGCGGGCGACGTGGATGGCGATGGATTTCTGGATGTCATCATTCCGCAGGGATCGGACGGGGGAACGATCGTGTGGTATGAAAACCCCGCGGCGACCAGCGATCCAGCAGGAGGCGGCTGGTCCGCGCGAACGATTGGGACGCATCGAGGGCACGATGTCGAGGTCGGCGACATCGACGGGAATGGCCGGTTGGATGTGCTGGTGCGGGGGGCGGGAACGACAGTCGTTTTTCTCCAGACGAACGCGCTGGCGTGGGCGCGCAACCAGATCAACTCGTCCGGCACCGAAGGTTCCGCCTTGGGCGACATTGACCGCGATGGCGATCTGGATGTGGCGCAGGATGGTTATTGGCTCGAAGCGCCGACGAATCCGGCGACCGGAGCGTGGCCCCGGCACACCGTGGCCGAAGAATGGGTCAATCGAGTGGCGGTCGATCTGGCCGATCTGAACCGGGACGGCCGGCTGGACATGATCCTCGCTCCTTCGGAAAGCAGCGGACGACTGGTGTGGTACGAAGGACCGGCCAATCCGCGGACCGATCCATGGACGGAGCATGTCATCGACGACACGGTCTCCTACCTTCACACATTCAAGACGGCGGACGTTGACAAGGATGGCGACAACGACCTGGTGGCCGCCGAGATGCATCAATCCTCCGATCCGGACGAAGTCAGCATCTATTTCAACGAAGGGGATGGCCTGGCATGGCGCCAGCAAATCGTCGCCACCACCGGCTCGCACAACTTGCGCGTGCGCGATATCGAATTCGACGGCGATATCGACATTGTTGGAGCGAACTGGAATGACGCCGCACCGGACTCCGCCGTCGTGCGCTGGTGGCGCAACGACCTCAACAATGCGCGATCGCTGGACCAATGGGAACGCCGTGTGATCGACGCCGAACGGCCGTGGCGGGCGGTTTTTGTTCTCACGGGCGATCTGGATCGCGACGGCCTTCCGGATGTGGCGACCGGCGGCTGGTGGTATCGGAATCCCGGCCGGCCCGAAGGCGCATGGACGCGTCGCGTGACCGGCAGTCCGTTCAACAACCTGGCGGCCGTTCATGATTTCGATGGCGATGGCGATCTCGATTTACTGGGCACTCGAGGGCAGGGTTCGGATGCCAACGCAGAGTTTATCTGGGCGCAGAACGATGGTGCGGGTGGATTCATGATTTGTTCCAACGTGCCAGCCGGGAACGGCGATTTCCTCCAAGGCGTAGCGGTCGCGCGGTTCAGCCCGGGAGGCCCGCGCGAGGTGGCTCTCTCCTGGCACGCAGGGGGCAGGGGAGTGCAGATGTTGACAGTGCCGGCGGATCCGGTTTCACAGAGCTGGAGCTGGCGTCAGATTGCAGCCGTTTCCCAGGACGAACAGCTGAGCGCAGGCGACATTGACCGGTCCGGCGACGGGCGGCTGGATCTGTTATTGGGAACAAAATGGATGCGCAACAATGGAACGACCTGGACCGATTTCACGTTGAACACGGCCGGCGGGGCGCCGGATCGGAATCGGCTGGCCGATATCAATCGGGACGGGCGGCTGGACGCCGTGGTGGGCTTTGAAGCGGTGAGCACCACGGGACGCTTGTGCTGGTACGAACAGCCGGCGGATCCGGCCGGTTCGTGGCCAGAGCACGTGATCGCGTCGATCATTGGACCGATGAGCGTGGATGTGGCGGACATGGATGCGGATGGCGATCTGGACGTGGTGGCGGGGGAGCATCATCTGGATCAGCCGGCAAGCGCCCGCTTGTTTGTGTTCGAGAATGCCGATGGGGCAGGGGAGCAATGGCTGCCGCACCTCGTCTACACCGGAGACGAACATCATGACGGCGCCCGGTTGGTTGACATCGACCTGGATGGAGATCTGGACATCGTGTCGATCGGATGGAGCCACAGCCGGGTACTGTTATTCGAGAACCGGGCATTGCTGGGAACGGGACCTGCGAACCGGCTGCCAACCGTCAAGCTGGTCAGCCCCGGGAGCGGATTAGTGATCAATCCCGGCGTGGACGTCCTGCTCGAGGCGGAAGCCAGCGATTCGGACGGCAAGATCGCGCGGGTCGATTTTGTAAGGGACACGAACCTGGTGGCATCGGTCGCGGCCGCGCCCTGGCTGTGGCGGTGGGCGAATGCGGCGGCCGGCAGCTATACCCTGTCCGCCAAGGCCGTGGATGACAAGGGCGCCACAAGCAGTTCGACGACGGTTTTTGTCCAAGTGATGAGCGCCGGCACGTTTCCGACCAACGGATTGGCGGTCTGGTTCCGGGCGGACGCGGGCATCACCCAGGCCAGCGGCCGCGTGAGCCGGTGGGAGGACCAGTCTGGCAGCGGGCGGCATGCGGTTCAGGCCACATCCGCTAGCCAGCCGCTCTGGGTGGCGGACGCGGTCCCGGGCGGCAAGCCAGTGGTCCGGTTCGATGGCGTGAACGATTTCATGACTTTCACGCTGCCAGTGAACGGCCTGACCGGAATGAGCCTGTTTCTGGTGGCGAACAACTCGGCTGATCGCACCGGCGGCAGTTCGCAGGCAGGCGAGGCGGCACTGTTCTGGAACGAGACTGTGAGCTGGGGCACGGTGTATCTGAGCCCGTACCAGTCGCAGGTGAATTTTCGGTTCGGAACGACCCAGTTGAACAATCGGGCCACCTACACGCGGCCGGTGTCCATCGGCGCCCAATACAGCCTGTCCACCTCGATCAAGGATGGCGCCACGGACACGTTGTATGTCAATGGTCAACGGGTGATTCGGGGCGAGGGGAAGCTGGCCGCCATCGCGGGATGTACGGACACCGGCAACCTGGGCCGCGGCTACAACGACAACACTTACTTTCCCGGAGACATCGCCGAGGCGCTGGTCTACACGCGCGCGCTTTCCGAGAACGAACGCGTTGTTGTCGAGCAGGCTCTGGCGGCAAAGTACTTCTCGACCGAAGCGGCGCGGCCCGAGCTCGAGGCAACCGGGAACGAGACGGAGATCACAATCCTGTGGCCGGCGATGGCGTGGGGATTCGTGCTCGAGACGAGCGCGGATCTGGGTCCGCTGGGGTGGCAGACGGAATCTGTGGCGCCGACCGTGGTGGGCGATCGTTATCAGGCGAGCCTGATGCCGGCCTCAGGCTCGCGGTTTTACCGACTGCGCAAATGACCGAACCCGCTCTGCCGGCCTGCAACGGTCGATGGATTGTGATGATGCGTTGGAGGATCGTCGTCGAGCCGTCCGCCAGTGTCATCCGGAGAGGCTATCCGTATTGCCGGGCCGCTCTGATTCCTTCCTGCTGGTCAGCAGCTTCTCGGCCCGCTGCCGCACTCCTCGATCCCGGTCATTTTGGGCAAGTCCTTCAAGCACTTCCCACTGCCCTCGGGCCGCCGCCAGGTCCGCCGTGGCCTTGCGCACATCGGCTCGGGCAACCTCCCGCGCGACGGCCGTTGCCTCGCCGGCCGTCGGGTGATCCGGATGATCCGCCAGCCAATCCAGCAGACCCAGCGCTCGCCATCGCGCATGCTCATCGTGGAACGCCTCGCGGATGTCGCGGAACAGTCCTCTCGCCGCGCGATCCGCTTCGCTGCGATCCAGGCTCTCGAGCCACCAGGCCACCAGAGGTCGCAGGTTCGCCTGCCATTCCCCACCACGAAAGCTCTGGACCGCGATCGCCAGCCGATCGATCTCAATCGGACCGATGGGAACATCGAGAGGCCGGTTTTTCCAGGCGTCGAACGCGATCACCAAGCCTTCCCCGGGCCGTCGCACCTCCGGCAGCAGTCCATCGAGCGGATACTGTCGCACGGCGTCCTCCCCATGCTCGATCACGGATTGGGCGGCGGTCAGACAAGGTGGGAGACCGAGGTCCCTGCCGAGCTCGGCGAAGATCTCGGGCACTCGGAGGCCGAGGCCGGTACCCCGACGCAGTTGCTCCCATGGCAGTGTCAATATCGTCCGCAACAGCAATCCCTGCTCGGATGCGGAAAGCACGCGCGCGCCGGCTTGCAGGGAGGCCATCGCTATTTGGGCATGCACCGCGCCGCCGAGGCGGCCATCGCTCCGATAGCCACAGGCGCCCCTCGTTTCCAGCATCCGCAGAACCAGCACGGCGGCCCAACGTCGGCGTCCGCCGACCGGGCCGTTGATCAGCAACTCAACGAGATCGGCATACTTCAATCGGTCGTTGTTCATCGGAGATCAGGGTGAAGAGGTCCAGATCGACATCCAGGATATCATAAGGCTCCGCTGCAACGCTTGTCACACAATGTTCGCGAGAAATATTACGACATGCGGCGCCATTGGGCCAGCGCGGAATTCATCCGGTGGACGATCCCACTGCAGCCGCTTGCGGCCCACTGCAAAGCCGTCTTCGTGGACACGCAACGTGGAAGATTCCGTGCGATTTGCCAAGGATCCGGGCGACGGGGCGACGGCGCGACCCCGCCGCGCGCTTTGACAAACGGTTCGATTTAAGGAATCCTCAACGCGTGAAGGAATTGGATGTGCTTGCCGAGCTCAAGGCCAGGCGCCGCACCGTCGCCTGCGAGGATTCGCTGATCGCCGCGACCGCGCTGCATTTCAACCTGTCGCGATCCGCAGCGACAGGATCGCCAATCTGTCTGCGGTCATGATGGCGAAACGCGAAGAGTGTTTCGCGGTCGCGATGCCCTGCGAAACCGATGGGCACTGCTCGCTCTACTTGTCGCAATTTGGCCGGGACCTGAAGGCGGGTAAAACCGCGCGCGTCGAGGCTCGGCTGGCCATCCTCAACGGCGCCGACCCGCGACACATCGAGCGCGCATGGGCGGACTTGACAAGCCAGCCGCTCCACGACCAAGGCAATGGGGTCAGCCATTGACTCATGCAGGAGATCAACAAGCCGCGTGAGGGGGGCAAGCAATCGATGCGGTCCGGACATCGACTGGGCCACGGTCTTACGACGGAACAATGGTTGGCTGGGTGGAACTGCCGGCGATGGCTGGGGCTGCTGGTGTTCATGGTGGGATTGGGCAGTTGGAATGAGGCGGCGGGTGATTCGCGCGGTTATGTAAAGGTCAAGTTCCGGTTGGAGGCAGCCTTTTCTGGGGACCCAGGAGATTACGGCTATCTGTCAGCCCAAATCAATGATGTCTCGGCGATCATTGGAATCACTCTGACTAATCAGGGAGGGACCAGCGACTTTACCAACGATTGGACCACGGTCAGAGTCCCGCTGTCGTCATCCGATGAAACAAACGATGTGCCCATCCTGGCCACTAATGGGCGCACGTGGAGAACTTCTCGCATATATCTCGAGCCTCCTTCGTGCTATGCAATCTATCCCGAGTGTTCCGGAGGGTATTTCCTGGGTTACGACACCGGCAGTTCGACAAACTATTTTCACGTATGCGGTGATTCAGGCGCATTATTTATTACCATAGACGGTGTTTCCGAAGGGGAGATTCCGCGGCTGGCGGCCGATGGGGTCTCGCGGATCACGGCCCGGCTTTCGGGCGCCAGCTCGACCAATGTGACCTGGTCGTGGGTGACCAATGCGCCGGGCTGCCGCCTGGAACCCCAACCGGGCGGCGCCACCGCCATCCTTACCGCCGGGGACAAGGCCGGAGTGGCGACGCTGCGGGCGGCCGAAGGAAATTGCGAATACGAAATCGACATCGAGCTGGTCGAGTGCGGCGGCTGCGCGGACTGCGATTCCTTGGGAAGCGGCTCGGTCCAAAACCGGGGTGGTCCAGATTTTCGGCTGATGCTGGGCCACAATGATGACGAGCGGGACAGCGGCTATTTGGCATTGCAGGCCTGGGCGCCCTCCTTTCTGCTGGCGCATCCAGGTTCGCTGGTCATGCCGTTGAGCCGGACCAACAACGAGGTCATCCGGGATCAGGCTGGCGTCATCCGTCAGGTCCGCTCCCTGGAAGGATTGGTCGATGCGGTGGTGGTCACGACCAACCGCCTGGATTTAAAGCTCTATTATGCTGCCGACCTGATCGGCAAATCCAACGGTTTGTATGTGGTGACCAACAGCCCCTTCGCGACCTGGACAGTCGAGAACCCGGACGGGGCATCGAGTTCGAACCAGCTGCACATCACCGAGAGCGGGTCGGATCGCCCGACCCGGACGTATGAGTTCACCCACGACGGCCCCAGCGGGAAATGGACCCTAACGGTCAACAACACCCTGGCCCAGTTCGTCAATTGGTCGGTGTCGGCGGGGACCAACCGGACCGATTATGCCGAGACCTGGAACGGTTCCAGCCGGGTGGCTCGGACCGCTCGGGTCTATTTCACCAACGGGACCGACGTTCTGCTGGGGCAGCTCATCCAGGGCGAGAACCCCAACGCCTTGACCCACACCTATACCTATTACCCGGCCTCGAGCCGGGTCCGGCAGATCGA
>JAKLFB010000058.1 GCA_022711435.1 Verrucomicrobiota bacterium | reverse complement strand
CCCGTACCACGGAACGTCACCCCCAGTGCCCTCAAATGCGCTTGGTCCCCAGAACTAGTCCACCCGTATCCCACCCGCAACTGGTAAGCCCCGCACTCCACCACCACGCCCGGCTCCACGGTCAGCGCTGCACCGCTGCAAATCGTCACATCGGCCGTAAGGTGATAAGGGCTTCCTGTTGTTCGCCAAGTCGTGCTGGATGAAATTGTCGCTGAAACGTATGTATCCGCCGGGGCTAGGCAGCAAGCCGCAAGAAAGAGTGTCAAGGTGGCGACAGGTTTGAGGGTTGATGTATGAGCCAAGCCTTCGCTAGGCACTATTCCTTGTCGCTCAGTTTTCATACGAGTTCTCCTCCGCGCCTTCGGTTCGCGGAAACTGAAGGACTGAAGGGGCGCATACTGAACGTGTCTTGGCCAGATACTGCGCAAAGCGCCTTTAGTTGTGCAAGTCGATAGAACCGCATAACAGAGATTCTCAATCTTGTATACGCATTCCGCAGGCGATTTTATGAAAATAATATCGTTATTGCTTACAAGTCATTGATGCCGTATGATATGCATGAATGGAGTCAATGATGCGCAGCGAATTGCGCCCATTCTGCAATGTCCATTTTCGTCCTCCGGTTCTGTCCAAGGTCACATGAGACAATTCACACGCCGAAAAAGCGGCGTCTGCCAGCGGCGGTCTGAAAACGGATTGAAAGCGGCGAGTTGAAAATGCTGTTTTCTTGGTACCGGATCTTCTTCCGGCTTGCCCTGGCGGCATTGAGTCCTTACCCGATAGGGCTTCCATGGGATGAAGCCCGAAAAACGCCACCGCAAGTGCCTCTACTGTAAACGGTTGTTCGATCCGGATTACCGCAATCGAACCCGCCAGAAGTATTGCTCGGCTCCGGAGTGCAGGCAGGCCAGCAAACGGGCCAGCCAGGCGCGCTGGTTGAGCCAGCTCGCCAACCGCGATTACTTCCGTGACGCCCACAACACCGAACGTGTCCGACAGTGGCGAGCCCATCCGGGTTACTGGAAGCGCTCTGCGCGCTGACCGCGCCCTACGTCACAGGATCCCTGCTCGGCACAACCTCTTGCTGAAAAATACCTCGCGCCCGGACAGCGCTGACAATGTACCTCGAACCCACGTCCAGCGTCACGCCATCCCGTGCTTGCAGGCGATGCTGGGTGGGATTGCTCCGCAGATTCGTTAGTGCATTCGCTTCATGCCGAAGCCGGCAAAGGAATCGTTCCGGCGAATTTCTGATTCATTCGGCGAGAAACCGTTTGCCCTCCCCGCAACGGGTTAGCTATACAACTGCCATGAAGCACAGATTATTGCCCCTTTCGTTTGCTGTGGCATTGACGGCACTCTGCAGCACCGGATTTGCCGCCCAGACACAGCCAATCATCAAGGTCGACATCCTGGAACCTAAATTGAGTAACATCCTCTCGGGCAACATCGAAGTCCGAGCCAGGTTCACACCGGACCCTGGTGCCCCAATGCCGGAGCAAGCTTTGGTCGGCATCGGGGGAGCGTCCTGGGTCAAGATGTCGCGTGTTGAACCCAGCGGCGAATGGGTGGCAGTGGCGGATACCACTTTGGTACCCAACGGTCCGCAAAGCCTGATTGTGGTCACGGATCAGCGTTGTGGACGCAGCGCAGTGGACGTCACCATCACCAACACCATGAATGCTTTTTCGCTGACCTCCACCGCCACACCGCGATTCCGACGCAATTTCGTGACGGAGTTTTCCCCGGTAATCGTCATCGTGTAAGGGCCGCCGACCTCCATGGGCTTGAGCCGGACCATCCATTGGCCGTCCCGGGCAACCGTCGTCACGGTCTGATGGAGAAGGTTCACCGTGACCTTCTCGCCTGGGCTGGCCGTGCCCCAGACGGGAAGGCCGAACTTTTCGGCGCTTGGAAGACACCGAGTGAGTCCGGATTCGGATTCGCTGGCAGAGCCGTTGTCATTCTCCCCGAAAACGATTTCCGCGGATTTCTGAAAGATACGGGAAGTTGAGCCGCTCAACCGGCTCATGAAGTATGGCGACCCGAAAGGCCAGACCACAGGACGGTCGGTCGCTTCGCTTCAGCCAAGTACCGGCGCTTGGCAAATCCGGAAAGCCGATCGGTATGGTAAGCCCAACGAAGGGTTTGTTCGACTGGGCACCAGCGACATCATCTGCCGATCCCTGCCGTGGGCATTCTCATTGCGTCCAGATCCGGCAGACGCACCTTTTCGATCTCGACAGATCGCTTGCCGCCGGAATGGGCAATGTAGAGGCATCCTTCATGCTCGATCATGTGGGGGTAATCCACGTGGCGTCCTCCCACGAGGTAAAACAGCCTGTTGAACACCATCCCATCGTCGCTCAGGGCAAGGGTGAGCGGATCCCGGCGTTTCGGATTGGAATTGGAGACCAGGGCGTAGCTCCCGTTGCTCAGGCGCATACCGTATAGCTTGGAGGTGGCATCTGGAAAGTTGGTTTTGACCGGTTTGCTCCATGTCCGCCCGTTGTCGGTCGAGAACGAACGGAAGAGATACTTGCTGCCATCGTTATCGCGGAACAAAGCGATCAGGTTCTGGTCCGGCAGCGTCCACCAGATGGGCTCCTCGGCCCGCAGGGAACTTTCCCCTTTCGCCACCACGGGAATGGACGTCCATTGGTCCAGGGCCTTCACGCCGCCGATCAGTAACTGCACGCCGGTCCGGCTGTAGTCATGCATTCGACGGGTCATGGCCAACTCCCCGGTGGGCAGCTTCTGTGGCGGGAAATTGTTGATTGCATTCGTGTGCACAACGCCGATGTCATCCCATTTCCGTGTGGCCGGGCTCCATCGGAATGCGCGCAGTTGGAGGCTGGGGCCGAAAAAGCCGGCCGCTTCATCGAGCGACACCAGGGCGAGCAACTGGTCCTCGCGCATCCAGAATCCACGCGAGATGTATCGGAATCCCTCTTTGCTGCGCGTGTTGTAGATCGGCGAATCGGGTCCGGAATGGGGCGGGTAGGGCGTCAAGAACTCGGGCGGGCTCCAGTTCAGTCCGTCCTGGCTGGTCGCGTATTTGACGACCTGGCCGACGCGGTCCTCGATATCCGGTCCATCGCTCCACATGGCCCAGAAGCGGCCCTTGTAGTGAATCAAGTAATTATGCTGGTTAACCCCTTTGCGAGCGGTGGCATCGCTGACAACGGCGTGCTGGACGGGGATGCGAGGCAGGCGATCAAAGTCAATCTGGTGCGGGTTCTGGGGCATCCAGTCGCCCGCCAGCATCACCAGCGAGGTTGGATTGGAGACTGGATGTGGATCGGCGAGGCTCGGCGAAGGCTCGGCAGCCACGGCGGCGGTTTCCGCCGGCCCGATCCCGAGCAGGATCGCCGCCATCGTGGTCAAGGGCAGAAGCATGGTTTTCATATCATTGGCTTTGGCAGGTGGCGAACCAGACGCGCATTTCATCCGTGCCTCGATGGTACAAGGCGCAGTATGGGACGCACGCCAGGCAATTCAGACGATCTTGCATTGCCTGACGCTACACGGGCCGCTTCCTAACTTCAAGAAGCAGCGCGATCCACGACGATCACGGGCGGCGCCATTTTGCGATCGCCTTTCAGCTCGAGAATCAGTCGATGGCCGGGGACGTTCGTGACCGTTTCCGAGCCGTCCACCTGGACGAGCCGAACCCGGTCGCTATGGACGGGCACTTTGACTTGCGCATCGCCCGTGTCGGCATCGGCCCAAGCAATCCACACCGGGCCGGCCTTGGGCTCCGTGCCGTCCTGATACCGGAACACGGCGTCGCTTCTGCTCAGCACTTTGACTTCGCGGGCCTCGATCACGAACGGATCCAGAGCTTGCCACCCAGGCGGGATTTCGCGGCTCAGATCCACCGGACCCTCCGGCTCCATCGTGCTCCAGTAGACCGGCATGAACGTCCAACGCAGCCCCATCCCGGCTTCTTTTTCCAGCTCGGAGCACCTTGGATCCGCCCCACATGGCGCCGCCCTTGCCATCCCAGCTCCCCGTGTGGCCGAGCTAGGGCGACTCGACGCTCGATGTGCCGGTCGGCTTTTTCACTCACGTGGCCGGCCTCGGAAACATTCCTGCCGACGTGACGGTCGCCGGCCGCATCTGGACCGACGCCGCCTGGATGAAACGAAACGCCACCTGCAATTTCTGGCGGACGGTCGAGAACATCACCGTGGAACCGGCCGGCGGTGTGAACGTCTGCGCGGTATCCCAGGCGGCGCCGCTGCGCCGCACTCACATCCGGGGAGACCTGCACCTCTCTTAAGGCGGCTGGTCCAGCGGCGGTTTCATGGCTGACTGCAAAGTCGATGGAACCGTCAAGGCGGGAAGCCAGCAGCAGTGGCTCTCCCGCAGCTCCGAGTGGAAGGAATGGCAGGTGGCTGAGACTTGGGAGAAACTGGGACCAGCCCCAGAGATCGACTATGACGAGGTTTGATCGGAGCGGTGTGGTCGTGGTGGATTTGGTCCAGAGACGACGACGTTCAGTTGATCTTGCGTTCCCTGACGCCACATGTGCGGCTTCCGGACTTCATTGGTTCCCTTCGAGAGAAGTCTGGGTTAGGATTACCCCGATGAAAATTCTCGGATGTTGGTGGGTTTCTTGGCTCGCGGTTTCCGCGGTGCAGGCGGCGGATCCCGATCTCGGCCCGAATGTTCTCGTGTTCGATCCGGCGCAGCACGGGATGCAGGAACGCATCGACGCGGTGTTTCACAAGCAGGAACGCGCGCAGTTCGGTCCGGGCCGATACGCCCTCCTGTTCAAGCCCGGCCGCTACGCGCTCGATGTGCCGGTCGGCTTTTTCACTCACGTGGCCGGCCTCGGAAACATTCCTGCCGACGTGACGGTCGCCGGCCGCATCTGGACCGACGCCGCCTGGATGAAACGAAACGCCACCTGCAATTTCTGGCGGACGGTCGAGAACATCACCGTGGAACCGGCCGGCGGTGTGAACGTCTGGGCGGTATCCCAGGCGGCGCCGATGCGCCGCACTCACATCCGGGGAGACCTGCACCTCTCTTCAGGCGGTTGGTCCAGCGGCGGTTTCATGGCCGACTGCAAAGTCGATGGAACCGTCAAGGCGGGAAGCCAGCAGCAGTGGCTCTCGCGCAGCTCCGAGTGGAAGGAATGGCAGGGCGTCAATTGGAACATGGTGTTCGCAGGTTGTGCGAATCCGCCCCCGGGCCAGTGGCCGGAGCGCGCGGTAACGCGCATCGAACCATTGCCTCTTGCGCGCGAAAAGCCCTATTTGATGGTCGAAAACGGACAGTGGTTCGTGAAGGTTCCCCCACTGCGCCGCGAGGCCTCATCGGGGCTGACATGGGGCAATGGCGACGCGCCAGGCGAGGCGGTCCCGATCGAGAGATTCCATGTCGCCAGAGCCGGCGCGGACACCGCTCAATCCATCAACGCCGCGCTTCGTTCCGGAAAACACCTGCTGATCACGCCTGGAATCTACTCGCTCGACGAGACGATTGTCATCACGAAGCCCAACACGGTGGTGTTCGGCCTCGGCCTGCCAAGCCTCGTTCCGATCACGGGCCAAACCGCCCTGCGCATCGAGTCGAGCGAAGGCGTCATTGTGAGCGGTTTGGTCTTCGACGCGGGACCGGCCGAGACGGACACCATGGTCCAGTTCGGCCTGCCCGGACGCAAGGCGGGCCGCGCCGGAAATCCCATTGGTGTGTGGGACCTTGTTTGTCGCGTCGGCGGCTACGGTCCTGGAAAAGCGAAGCGGATGGTGGCGATCCACGACAGCCACGTTCTCGGCGACAACCTCTGGCTATGGCGAGCGGACCACGGCTCGAATGTCGGGTGGGCCGAGAACACGTGCGATACCGGCCTCCAGGTAGACGGCGACGACGTCACCATCTATGGCCTGTTTGTCGAACACACTCAGGCATACCAGACCGTCTGGAACGGCGAGCGCGGACGGGTCTATTTCTACCAGAGCGAGATGCCATACGACCCGCCGTCCCATGAGGAATGGCGCAGCCCCACGGGAGAGGGATACGCCTCGTACAAAGTCGGCGATCGCGTCACCCATCATGAAGCGTGGGGGCTGGGCGTGTACCATGTGTTCAAGAGGGCCCCGGTCCTCGCGCGGACCGCCATCGAGACCCCCGCCGCCCCCGGCATCCGAATGCATCACATGCTGACCTTTCGTCTGGGCGGTGGGAGACCGGGCAGCGGCATCCGCCATGTCATCAACGACGCTGGCGGCGAGGTCATTACGAGCCAGAAAGCCACGGTGACTTTGTTCACTGGCGCATGCGCCAGCCAGCGATTGTTGTTCCTTGATCCCAGTGCGGTCCGGGACGCCCGCGGCATTGTTTTCGCGGTGAATCCGCCGCGCGAGTCGCGGCCGGTCATGCGCGTGGACCGGCCGTGGGAAGCCTTCATGATGAGCCTCTACACCACCGTGCTCGAAGAGGACGGCCTGTTGCGGATGTGGTACATCTGTCGCGATGCCAGAAATCAGCCCAACGTCGCATATGCGGAGTCCGTCAACGGCCTGGACTGGATCAAACCGAACCTCGACATCGTCGAGTACGGCGGATCCAAGGCCAATAATCTAGTTGGGCTGAACCACCTCAACGGATCTGTGTTCAAGGATCCGAACGCCATGCCCGCGGAACGTTATGTCTACGTGGCCGATGCCGAGACTAAGGGCGTGTTTCGATTCACGTCGCCGGATGGATTGCGCTGGAAACGCGACGAGAAGCCCTTTCTGCCCTTTCGAGCCGACACACAAAACGTGGTGACGTGGGATGAGAAGACGGGGCGTTATGGGGTGTATTTGCGCGCCTGGCGCCTGGCCGAGTCGTGGGACGACCGGCTGCGGTGCGTCGCCCGGTTGGAGCTGCCAACCCTCGCGCAACCGGCGGGCATCCGGCCATCCGGCCGGGGCGCGGATCCAGTCCATGCCGGCGGGCTGCCCCGCATCGTCGACGAGATCCCCATCGTCCTTGCCGCAGATGACGCCGATCCGCCGGGAACGGACGTCTATAACATCTCCGCGCAGCGGTATCCGCTTGATCCTCGGTGGTTTGTTGGATTCCCATCGTTCATGCGCCGCGACAAGAACATCAGCGACGGCCGGCTCGAGGTGCAATTTGTCGGAAGCCGGGATGGAGTGACTTGGCACCGGTATGATCGGGCGCCTTTTGTTCGGCCAGGGCTGGCAGGATCCCTCAACGCGAACATGGCGTTTGTCGGTCCGGGCATCGTCGTTCGCGGCGAGGAATTATGGCTGTTTGGTGCGGGTTTCAAGTACCGGCACGGCGATCTGGCATCACGCCGCCAAAGCCCCGATGGAGCGATTTACCGGCATGTCACGAGAGTGGATGGATTCGTGGCGCTCGACTTTATGGCCGACGGCGGTGGGTGCACGACCGAACCGCTGGCCATCCGCGGCTCGCGGCTGGTGCTCAACCTGGACACCGGCGGCCTCGGCGAGATGCGGGTGGGCCTGATGGACGCTGCAACAGGTGAGGCGATTCCCGGATTCGGCCTCACCGAATGCGTTCCTCTGCGGATCAACTCAAACCGGGGAATCGTGCGGTGGAAAGGCAAGGACGATGTATCCGCTCTGGCCGGACGCGTTGTCCGCCTCAACCTGGCCGGGCTGCGCGCCAAGGTCTACAGCGCATACTGCGAATGATGACACGCGGCGTCCTGCGCGCGGGGCCCCCGGTTCTTCGCGGACTGGTTCACAGCCGGTCGGCCTCGCCGAAGTAAAATGTGTCGATGTCTCGGAGTTCGAGGTTGTGGTGGCTGTAATAGGAGCGTGCGGTCTCGATGCCCGGCCAATCGAGCTCGACCCCTTGGCGCACAAGCTCGCGCTGAAAGTCCGCCAGGTGGGCCGCCGTGTTGCGGACCTGCCGAGGAGCCAAACAGCGTTCGAGGCAGAATGCGGCCAGGCTGCCGGCCACCTCCCCCACATTCCACTCGACCGGATGCAGACGAAAGGCGCCGTTGACCACGGAGGTCACCCCCAGGTTCTTGCAGGCAGGCAGCAGGTTCTCGATTCGGACCGGTATGAACGCTCCCAAGGGAATCTGCTGGCGCCAGTGCTTGCCATGGTTGCTGTCCGTCAGGCTGCCTCGGCTGGCCCGGGCAGGCTTGTGGATGTCGATGCGGTAGCCGCCGACGCCGACGCTGTCCTTGTACTTGACGGGCCCTTCCCGGCGGGCGGGGATGTCATTTCGGAAATCGGTTTCTCGCACCACGTATTCGGCTCGGATCCGGCACGATTCGCGAATGTAAGGATACTGCGCTAGGCCGTCCGCGGTGCCCAGCACATCGCCGCGCGGCCGCAATCCACGAAGGCCAAGCGCGCCGGTCGCCGGATCGGGCATCTCGGTCTGCATCCAATACATCAGGCTCAGGCTGAGATGGCGTGCGGCCTCCATGTGGCGTCGCCGGGTTTCGGCCGAAACCCCGCAGAGGACGCCCGCGCGGTATTCGTTCTGTCCCCAGATGACAGAAGTTACATCGCTCGGAAACGCGCCGGGGGCAAAGTTGCACCGGCATAGCAGCCGGCGAAAACTCCACGGCGCTGACACGTAGGCGCCCGCTCTGACCGGCCGCCCAAAGTAATCCCGTTCATGGCCGAAGAGGTCAGCGACCGTCAACGGTGACCGGCTCGCCGATCCGGCGGATGGATTGCGCCATCGGGCGTAATCGCGCGGCCGCTCGATGGTGTGGTCTTCTCCGGGAAGGTAATCCATGGCGAAAACGTGTGTGAATCCCATCTGATCCATTGGATCCGCCGGCCCCTCGAGAGCGTTGGGTTCGCCAGTCTCGGCCTGAGATTCCGCTCCAACGACGTGCTCGATGCTGCCCATCTCGATCAGTTCGCCCAGCTCGGTGGCATCGAGAAAATACGGGGCGGTCAGGACCCGTTCCACACCGGTTGTATTGTCATGAACGGTTACGGCGCGGACGCAGTCGCCATCGGTGAGCACTTGAGTTGGACAATGGCGTGGTAGGATAAGGATGCGGCCTGCGGATCGGTGGGAAGCGAGCATGGCTTCGAGAACAGCGATCCCGACACGCGGTTCGAAGCAGAGTGCACTCACCCATCCGGCGCCGGGATTGAGAGATCGGTCGGCACGCGCGGCGAGCGTCAGCGGATAATGCCTCCGGTAATAATCCCGGACCCCCTTGCGAAAATCGGCGTAGCTCTGGGTTCGGCCGTATTGTTCGATCCAGGGATGCTCATCCAGCGGCACGCACTGAGTGGTCGCCTGACCGCCAATCCAGGCCGTTTCTTCGGTGACAATGACGGTGCGTCCCCGGCGAGCCGCCGCCAGCGCCGCAGCGATCCCCCCGAAACCCCCGCCGATAACCACCACATCCGACCGCAGCTCGCGGCCTCCTCCTCCATCTTTCCTCGAGGGACCCGTTGCCTGGCTTCGCGCGAAGTATCCGTATGCGCCCAAGGCAGGCACCGCAACCGTGGATTTCAGGAATGCGCGTCGATTCAGATATTGAGCAGGATTCATGTTCAGCCAAGGATCACTCCGCGTCGGGCAAACGCGTTTCATACAACAGTCGGCAGAACTCGCCTCGAGCGATCGGAGCTTGCCGATTGGCGGAGGTTTCAGAGCCCGCGGGCAGCCGGCCTGGAAACAACGAGGCCAAGCTGGACCGCTGAACGTATCCGTCACCCGCCAGGACGTCGTTCATTGAAGCGGCACGGTCGCCCAGCGCAATGGCAAACCACTGGCGGGCAGTCGCGCGGTCAAGCGGATCCATCGAGCGTGCCTCGTAGTCGGGGAAAAAACCTCGGGCCGCAAAGAATTGCAGGCCGGCATACGCGGGATCCTGGCGATCGATGTCGGTGAAGTGAGTGAGCACCTGCCCCTGTCGTAGCAGCTCGCGCTGAAGCGCCGCGACCGGCACTTGCCGAACCGGGACACAACGTTCGAGAGCCAGGTGCGCCGCCGTGCCCGCCGCCTGCCCCAGCGCCATCCAGGTCGGCTCCAAGCGGATCGATGAATACGCAATGTGCGTGGTCGATGCCGCCACCGGCACCAGCAAACCGTCCACCCTGCGGGGCACCATGATCCGGTATGGAATTTGATAGGGATGCGTATACTCGTCCAGCATGAGGATATAGCCTTCGAGCGCCACATCGTGCCCCGGCTCGCGCTTGCGGACCGGGAAGCTGTCGATGGGATACTCGCCCGCGGCCACGCTGTCCCCGTGGATCCGGGGACGCCCCAGGCCGGGCCCGACGATCAGGTCGTTCTCGCTCAACGTGTACTCCCCGATGATCCGACGCGCCTCGCGCACATAGAGCTGCCAGGGAAAATGCCCGTGATCCACAAACTCATCCCGGGCCAGATGATAGCGGCGGGCCAGTTGGCGCTGCTCCGCGGGGATCGCCTCGTCGTTCTGGAGAAAATAGAGTAACCCCAATGTCAGATTCCGAATCCGAGTGGTCACGGCTTCGCGTGTGGCCCAATCCCCTTCCGGATATGGGCCATTCTCCTCGCAGAACGGGAAGCCAAGCGGACGCGGATTCATGTTCACGTCGAACTTCCTGTTGGGGATCGGCGCCAGGGAGAGGGCGCGGACGACGGTGTTGAACGTGGGGGAATAATACCCCATGCCGTCCTTCATCTGGCGGGGCGGCCCCATGCGTCCCTCCCTCCAATCGTCCAGGTAACCCAAATACCGCGTGCGGTCGTACTCCGGCGGGGGCCGGTGCAGGACGTGGCTGTTGGCGGGATCGTCCGTGAGGCAAAGGCGGAATGTGTAGGCCGGCAGCCGGCGGTCGCCTTCCCCGGTCGTGCCCGATAGAAAAACGCGCGTCTCATAATCCATGTACACCACGCCGGCATGAAGCTCGTTGAACTCGGCGCGGGA
The DNA here is from genome assembly GCA_022711435.1 of Verrucomicrobiota bacterium. Taxonomy (GTDB): domain Bacteria; phylum Verrucomicrobiota; class Verrucomicrobiia; order Limisphaerales; family UBA1319; genus JAGMXM01. Next base: position 16,305 of record JAKLFB010000058.1, on the reverse strand, counting down.
TTCACGCCCCAACCGATAGTCCGCACCCGCATAAGCCGCTAGATCCCCTTCGTAGGTCGCGTCGATGAAAACCAATCCGCGCACCTCCAACCGCTTCCGCGTCGCGCGATCCGTCAGCTGGATCGCCATCACGCGAGATCCGAACCGCTCCACTCCTTCGAGCCGGTGCCCCAGAAAAAGGTGGATTCGAGGTTCTTCGGCCACCAGCGCCCCAAATACGTGTTCCGCAACGGATGGCTCATAATAATAGCCGTCGCGGCAGAGCTTGATGTTTTCATGGCCGGCGCCGTAAGCGCGGACGTAATGCTGGTAAACCCGCTGGACGAATTCCCGGAATAACCCGCCGATCGCCTCGCGGTTCTCGATATCGGACTTCCCCAACCCGCTAGCTGCCATGCCGCCCAGGTGGGGATGATATTCGGCCAGCGCCACCGTCCGTCCCAGGCGCGCGGCCGCGACCGCCGCGGCAATGCCGCCCGGCGTGCCCCCATAAACCACCACATCGAACTGCCGCGGCGCCGGCTTCGCAGCGACTGCGTGGCCCACGCTCCATGCCATGAGCGCCGCCGCGACCAGAAGCCGGCAGGTAAAACTCGATTGTTGTCGCATGAAAGTGGACGACTTCAGCGCAATGGCAATCTTGCGCGGGCCGGGTGCCGCACAGCCAGCCGATTCCTCTGGTCAACATAAATGACCATGCGTTTGCGCTCGCTGGAATGGGAACGCAGGAATTCAATGGTGCCACATACCATGTGGTGGATCCAATCTGCTGTGCGGGGCGACGGCGATGCCGCGGAAGCACGCGAAGCAACAGCGGCTTGCCAGGGACTATGTGTTGCCCCGAGAAACGCTCCGCGCTGTCGGCCGTCTTGAAACGCCAATAACCTCAACGACTTTTCCAACCATCTATGAAATCGAACTGCATCCTTGCCTGCGTGGCGCTCGCGATGGGCATCTCATCCGCCGCATGGGCGAATTTAATCACCAACGGCGATTTTGAGGATCTGACGGGGGATTTCCCGGCCGGTTGGTCACAAGCCGCTGCCGGGCCCACGGTGGTTGCGGCGCCGGGTCTGGGCGGAACCGCTACCGCCGCCTTTTTCCCCACGGCCAACAGCGGCCGGCGAATTACCCAGGCGGTTGGGTCGAGCGGAGCACACTGGCAATTGGATTTCCTCTATGCGGGGGTTAAGCCCGCCACCTCGACTCAGCGTACATTGAGCATCATCGTCCGCAGCGGGACTCCGCACATCAACGTGCGGATCGATTACGACGGCAATTTCCAGATCTACGACGGTGCGACATGGCAGAACGTCTTCCCGGCCGGCGTTATTCAATTCTCGGTAGATGGGGATGGGAACGGCGAACTGGCGGGGGCGGCCGACACGATCCTCCTGCATCGCATCCGGTTCGAGGGCGACTACCGCAGCGCGCCGCAATACAGTGTGTCCGCCAGCGATCCCGGATCGATGGATCTCACCCATGTCGTCCAGGGGCTCACCTTCTTCAATAGCGGAATCCCCGCGGCCGGCGCTGGAGTCAATCAGATCGACCTCCTCAATCAAGGCAACCCCTACCTCCTGGATCAGATGAGCCTGGTCACGCTCTACGACCCCGTTCGAATCCTGGACATCGTCCCGACGGACGGCACCGCGCACCAACCTGCCGAACAGGGCATCCAGTTCCGGGTAACATCCGCGGATGCGATCCCGACCAACTCAATCGCGATGCGGTTGAACGGGACGGATGTGACATCGCAACTGGTGATCTCGGGCGAACCGACCAATCGAATCGTTTCCTTCCACGGTTTGGAATCCGGCTGGCCGTACACGGCCGAGATCCAAGTCGCCAGCCCGCTCGGGACGTTCTCCGAACAGGTCAGTTTCGATACGTTCCTCGAACAGGTGATCGATCCGGACCTTTTTGCAAACGCGCTCAAGAATGGCAACTTCGAGGATATCACGGAGCCATTCCCCGTAGGCTGGATTCACCAAGATGCTCCCGCAGCGGTCACCCCGCATGCGGGATTGAACGGGACTGCCGTCGCTGCCTACTTCCCGTCCATCAGCTCCAATCCCCGGATTCGCCAGAATTGCGGTCCGAACGGGCCCTATTGGCAACTGGACTTCCTTCTTGCGGTTGCTCAGCCGGCGACCAATACGGGCCGCACCGTCAACCTGCTCGTTTACAGCCCTTCCAGCCGCCACATCAACATGCGCACGGACTATGACGGAAACTTGCAGGCTTATGATGGAACCGCGTTCCGGACGATCCTGGCCGCGGTGATCCAGTTCTCCGTGGACACGGACGCCGACGGCAGCTTCGCGGGACCGACCGACGTGTTGAACGTCCACCATGTCCGCATCCGGGGCGATTACCGCGTCGCATCCCGATACGACGTGATGGTCAGCGATGCCAATTCGCCGACAATGAACCACATCGCGCCGGGAGTCACCTACTTCAACGGAGGCACGCCAGCCGTGGGAACGTCCATCGTGCAGGTCCAATTCCGCAGTTGGGGAAATCCGTATGTGGTGGATGAAGTCAAGTTTTTTGCCATTCCTGATCCCGTCCGAGTCGTGGATTTGTCGCCTGCAGACGGCGATCTGTTCCATCCCGCGGCCGATGGCATCGAGTTCCGCGCGGAATCGGCCGAGCCCATCCCGACGGATCGGATCGCCGTCAAGCTTAACGGCCGGGATGCAACCGCCGAACTGGTCATCACCGGGGATCCGACCAATCGGCTGGTCCGGCTGCCCACGGCATTGGCGGAGAACCAGCAGCATGCCGCCGAGATTACAGTCGCGAATGTCCTGGGAATTCAGAACGTGCTTCTGTCGTTTGCGACGTTCCAGGAAGGCGCCTCGGTCACCATCGAGGCGGAGGATTACAATTATCAGCAGGGGATGTTCCAAGATAATCCGCCTCCATCCGGCTTTGCGGGAGAGACTCAAATCAACGGCAATGGGGTTGGCTATTTAGATCTTCAGGGAGTCCGTGATATTGACTTTGCCAGCCGGGCCACCGAGATTGCCAATCCGACCGTGAATCAGTACCGCATTTTCGATCCGGTCGCGACACGGGTTAGCCTGGACCGCTTGCGGGACAAATATGTGACGGCCGGCGTCCCCGATTATGAGGTATGGCGCATGCAATCGGCCGACTGGCTCAATTACACCCGCACTTTGCCTGCCGCCAAATACCAGTTCTTCCTTCGGATTGCCAGCACTGCAACCAACCTGATGCAGCTCGACCGGGTGATCGAGGGCGCCACGACCACGAATCAAACGCTCTCAATCCTCGGGCTTTTCGCCATCCCCAACACCGGCGGCACATACCAAAACATCCGGTTGGCCCCTGCCCCCGGCCAAACCAGCTCTTATTTTACCCTGGAAGGCGTGACGACCTTCCGCCTCACCCACAGCGGCTCGAGCTCCAATTTTCAGCAGAACTTCATCCTGCTGGCGCCTGCGCCCAAGGAACATGGGCCCATCACCGTGCTCAACCCCGTCATGGACGCCCAGGGATTCCATCTCTCCTGGCAGACTGAGGCCGGATTCACCTACACGATCGAGCACTCGGACACGATGGCGCCGGCTGAGTGGCAGGTGCTCGATACCAAGACGGGCGACGGCCAAGTTCAGACAGCAACCGACTCGGCACCGGCTGCCACCCGGCGGTTCTACCGGATCAAGACCGAGTAGCTTGCCGGGGCTCCGCCTTCAAACCAGCGTGGCCGATCAGCCCCTCGTGCGCGAGGGGCTTTGACTTTGGTTTGTGGACGGCAACGCCTCACCGCGTGGCGTTTCCGCGCGACGCGGGAATCGCTAGACCGCCCCGCCTCAACCGCTCCATGGCGCAATGCGAAAAGCGGGCTCAGCGGTCTTCCTGGGTCGGCGGGGCCCGAAGCGTATAAAGAGTTAGATTGTCCAGATCGCGGCAGGGCCCCCGCCGATCGATCCAGACAAGGCCGTATCCGGTTGCCATGGTCACGAAAAACCCCGTGACGGCCACGGCGTGAAAGCCGAACTCGTGGCCTTGGAACTTGGACCAATAATAATAAACGATCATCGCGACGGTCGCCGCTGTTCCCGTGGCCATCGCGATCAGCACGTGCCGGGCAGTGGCCCGCCGCGTGGTGACCCCCAGCAGAAACACCGGACCCAACACTTGGAGCAGCGACATCCACACCCCAGATGATTCCATCACGGTTCCCCCCACGCTGCCCGATAGCTTCGAGATCACCAGGCTCATCAGGATGATCCCCAGACCGCTGAGAACGGTTGTTTTTTGGGAAAAGCGGGTTTGGATCAGCTCGCTGGCTTGCGGGCGCCAAAAACGAAAATAGAAATCCTTGGTGATCACGGTCGCCAGGCTGGTGATCCCAGCATTGTAGGTGCTCACCAACGCGCTCAGCATGGCGGCCAGGATCAGTCCTGGCATCGGCGCAGGCAGCTCGGCGGAGATGAATCGAAAGAGAGCCAGATCAGCGGTAGGACGCACATCCGCAGGCATCTGGCTGTAATACTGGTAGATGCCCAGGCCGATCCAATACAGGATCAGCATCGTGCCGGGCCCCAGCACTGCCGCCATGATCACGGACCGGAACGCCCGGCGCGGATTGGGTGTGGCCAGGATCTGCTGAAGCACCATCTGATCGGCCGATTTGTAAAAGATGTGGTCGCCCACCGCGCGAAAGAATATCGCCCAGAGCGTCAGCCGCACAAACGGGCTGAAACTGTAAAATGCCGGCTGCTTGAAGTCGGGCCACAAGTGGTCTTGCGATGCGGCAAACGCCCACCCGCCGAAAGACCCATCGGGCAGCATGACAATGATCTTGGCCAGCACCGCCGCCAGCCCGCCGCCCAGGATCAGGAACTGCACAAAATCGGTCCACACGATCGCACGGAGCCCGCCCAAGGCGGTGTAGACCATGCCCATCCCTCCGACGAGGATGATCGTGATCGCCGGCGGCCAATGGCATGTCCCTTGAAACACCTTGGCGGCGGCATACAGCACCGTGGACAGATACAACCCCCGCGACAAGCAGTACACCATGGCTGCCACCGGCTGGCAATGCCCTCCAAAACGACGCTCCAGATACTGAAACGGCGTAAACGTGCCCGCCTGAAAATAAAAACGGATAAAAAGAAAAAAACAGCCGATCGACAGCACCCCGCCAAACAGGGGAGCCAGGACGTTGGTGATCCCGTTCTTGTATGCTTCGCCCGGCACGCCGACCATCGAGATCGTGCTGAGCAGGGTCATCATGTACGAAATGCCGATCGCCCACCAGGGCATGCACCGCCCCCCCAGCAAGTAACCCTCCGTGCTCGTATGGCGCCGGCTGAATCCAAGCCCCAAACCGACAACGACCACAAAATAGAGCCCCAGCACCAGGTAATCCGCCAATGCAAGGCCGGAGGAATTCATGTCCTGACAAGCTGGTCCGGCAACTGCGATTTGACGGATTCTACTGGATCCATGCCGACGGAGCTTGGCTAACCGCGTCGCGATCTCCCGAGGACAGCGGTTCATCGAGCGGCAACTGGCCAATGCGCTCGATCATTTCATGGTTCGGTTCGCCCAGGCTTTGCCCCAGCTCGGCACCCTGCTCAACCAGCTGGGATTGGAGGTCGTCGATGGGCAGCTCGCGCGCGGAGACTCCGCGTTCAACGGCCATCGCCGCCGCAGTGCCCGCGGCCTCGCCCTGGGCCATGCAGATCGGGATCACCCGCGTCGAAGCCAGCGACTCGTGCGTCGCCGAAAGGCACTTGCCCGCCATTAGCAATCCTTCCACTCCGCTAGCCACGAGACACCGGAAAGGGATGGTGTAAGCCTGAACGTTGCGCGACTCGACCCACGTGCCGGCCGGACGATGGATGTCCATGTGATATCCCCCCATGGCCACCGCATCGGGAAAACGCTTGCCCTGAACCAGATCCTCGGCGGTCAGGGTGTAATCCCCCACGATCCGGCGGCTCTCTCGCACGCCCAGCATCGGCGCAATCTCCAGCAGATACGAATCCGCGAATCCCGGAACGTATCGCCGGAAAAACTCCACCAGCTCGGGCACCTGGAGATATACACGCTGATACGCATCGGTCATGCTGTCTACATCCGTCGGATCCAGGCCCAGCACCCGGGTCATCACCACCAGGAATTGGTCCGGACGATGGAGCTTCACGCCCACCACGCGCGTCTGGGGGACGTGCAGGTCGCCGCAATCATGAGCGCGCTGGACCAGCGGGGCAAACCCGCCGCAGATGATGACGGGCGTATCCTCGATCCGGGCCATCATTTTTTCCCAGAGATTCGGATAAGGCCGAAGCCACTCGCGATAATTCAATCCCTGATCCCGGCAACCGGCGATGAACTTGGGCCGGTCCACTCCGCCCAGCCGGAAAACCAGCGTTGGCGACTGCACCAGCCCATCGCCCGTTCGCCCTTTGTTCCAGGGAACACCGCCCCGCGCGGCCACATCGCCGTCCCCGCTGGCATCGATCGTCACCGACGCATGGATCTCACGCCGGCCGGACTTGCTTTCAATGACCACACCCCGAATGCGTTCGCCTTCACGCAAGGTGTCGACGACACGGGTATGGAGCAGCAGTTGGACCCGGGCTTCGGCGGCCAGCTCCATGGCAAGGCATTTCCATCGGTGGGTGTCTACGCTGACGATGGAGCTGCACTTGGGATCGAGCACATACTCGGAGGCGGCGCCTTCTTCCTGGAGTCGGCGGACAAATTCGGCGCCGAGACCCTGAACGACCTGCCGGTAATCCCGATCGTGGAATCCGATCCATGTCATCGTTGCCGACAACCCTCCCAGAAAGCCGTGGTCCTCTACCAGCAAGGTCCGGGCGCCGTTCCGAGCGGCCGCCAGCGCCGCCGAGAAGCCAGCCGCACCCGCGCCGACCACCAAAACCTGGGTCTGAATGGCGTTCATCAAGAAAATTTCCCCCGGACGCTCCGGAACTCTGAATTCTGCTGTCAAGGCTGCGCGTCTTCGAAAAACCATCCTTTGGGCAAGGACAGATACATCACCCGGCTGCCGTGCATCCCGAAGTAGGTCAGATGCAGTGTCTCGCCAACCCATGTGCAGCTCGTATAGCAGTAGTGGCCCGGCTTGGGGCTTCGGTATTCGATCGGGCGGTAATGATCCCACGTGCGACCGCCGTCCTCGCTGATTTGCGACGCCAGGATCTTGCGGTCGCCCGCCAAGGTGCCCCGAACCGCTGCCAGGGGATTCCAGATAAGCAGAATCCCGGAATGGCCTGGTATGTTTTCCATCATCATCGGCGACACCGGCCCCCGAACCGTGGATCGCTGCGGCGCGCTCCAGGAATCCCCGTGGTCCGTTGAACGCGATTCCCAAAGCCAGCCGGTTCGCGTCCGCCCATACATCAGGAGTTGGCCGGGCGCATGCTCGATGATCCGCGCCTCATGGAAATAAGGAATCCCCGCCGGATCGCGCACTTCGAGGGGCTTAGGCGTTCGCCGTCGCCATGTCCGGCCCTGATCGTCCGAGGCGTACACGAGTGTCGAAATCTGCTTTTCTGGATTGTCCGGCACAAAACTCCGGGACACGGGATGCACCAGCCGCCCGTTTCGCAGCAGGGTCAGCCGATCGTTGGCGCTGGTCTGGTAATACTCCCAATTCCCGTCGGAAATAAGGATTTCGTCCGACCAGGTCTGGCATTCGTCCTTGGAATAGCGAAAGACTTTTTCGCCTTTCATGATGCTCTTGCCATCGATGCGCTGGCGAATTCGGTGCGTGTACGTAAGCCCAATTTCGCCGGTGTTCATCCGGACCAGAGAGGCGTGATACAGATCATGGCCGGGCTCGTAAAACAAGGTGGATGGCTTCGACCAAGTGGCACCCTGATCAGGTGATCGCATCATCCCAATGCGAGTTTCCGCGGCGAAATCACCGCTGCCCGGCCATTGTCCGTAAATGTAGACCAACTCGCCGTTCCGGAGGAGCAGAAGATCGCCCTCGCCATTCCGGGGGAACGGAGGAGCACCCGCAATCAATACTCGGCCCCGATCCTCCGTTCCGGTGCCGGGCGTGGTGATTGGATCGACCTGGATCCAATCGCTCGATTGGGCGCCGGCGACGGTGCGGAGACGGTGAGCGTAAGTGTGTTTTTCCTCGAGCCCAACGCTCTGAAAACGGCCCCGGGTCCCCGGCACCGCCCCCAACTCGATCCAAACCGCGTTGGTCGGATGAGTGATATCGCGGCGCTCGATCTGGACGGTCTCGCCCCCCACCGCCAGCGGCGTCCACTTCAGATCGATGTGCGAGGGCGACCCTGCCTTGCCCGACAAACCGGCCGGCGCCGGGATCGACGCACCCGCCGCTGCAGCGGGAGGATTCCCGTCGCCAAGCCGGCTTTGAAACAGGGGCTGATCAGGCCGCAAAGCCAGACCGTATATCGAGTTGGCTCCCCGGCCCTTGCCGCTGTAAAAGACCACGAACCACGATCCGTCACCCAGCGGCGTCATCCACGGATAGGTGAAATCGGTATGGTCCGCGTCTCGTTCCAACTGGACCACCGTGCCCAGCGGTTTCCAGTTCCGGCTATCGATTTCGCCCCGCCAGAGCACGATCCGGCCCGGCCGGTCGGCGGACCGGGATCGGTTGGACTCGAGAGCGTACAGGACTTTGGGATTGTGGGGATCAAATGCAATGAATGGGCTCGGAAACGAATAGAGCTGGCCGCCGCCTTTGCCAACCTCCGCCGGCGCGAGGTTCCAAGTCGATCCCATGTCACCACTGGTGAGCTCCCAGTATTGGCGGCCCGCTTTTTCCCGAATTAGACCAATGAACTGCCCTTCGGTGAACAAGACCGCCGGCTCGAACAGGGCTCGATCCGTGATGCGCTGCGGCGTGCCCCAGGTCCGTCCCTCGTCGGTTGAGTACGCAATCCAGATGCCGTTTGTATATGGCTTGGAACCCGCGCGGTAATGGCCCGTGGCGGCCAGACCTTTGCCCGGCACCGGGAAAATGTGTCCAAATACCGAACCAGTCTTGCTGTCGTCCAAGGTGGATGTATCGGCTCGCTGCCAGGTCTTCGCTGCATCGGCGGATCTCCAGCCCACCACGGTGTTCCACCGCTCACCCGTGAACGCCATGGCCAGCAAAACCACCGCGCCATCCGAGGCGACCCCCAGCGCCAGGTTGCCGCAGGCCGTGTATTTCATCCCTCGATCAAACTCCTGCAACACCCGCGGCGCGGAGAATGTTCGCCCGCGATCGGTGGACACGGAAACCGTGGGGCTCCCGCCTCCGTCGTTGCCGTGAAAACGACCGGCGCTATAAGCCAGGACCAGGGTGCTATCGCGCGTGGTGACAATCTTCGGCCATGACAGATGGGCGAAGCGAAGGTCCGAAGGCGCGGGCACAACCACGCGCGGCGATCCATAGTCGGCTCCAACCGGCGCTGCCTCCGCTGACCAGAGGCAACCTGCAACTCCCGCCGCCAATCCGAATCCCCATGCGCAACCACGTCGGGAAAATGATCCGCGGCGATCCTCTGTCCCTGGCTTCTGAATCGAGGTTGATTTCATATACAGTTCGTGCTCGTTCGAAATAACGCCCCAGACGAATTGCCCCGGAAAGCCTGGCTCACTCGGCGGAAAGCGTAAGCACAGGGCGATTCAACAGGCTCAAGATCAGGGTGGGCCTGAGGCATGCCATGCTAGAAGAAAACGCCCACGCTGCTCGACAGGAACTGCCAGCGGAACAATATGTTCTGGCCCTTGTTCCATTCCACATGGCCGTCGATCTGGCCGACATGCGAGCCCCGCGGCCACCCTCCCTCGGGGCCCTTGTAGAGGTGGTTCGCCCCCCATCGGTTGGGATCGTCCGGTGTCACCCATGTGTTTTTACTGCTCTGGGCGGGCGTGTCGGCGCCTTGATACGGCGATTGACGGTTCATATCGGTCCAAATGAACTTGAAATGCGTTTTCTGGCTCGAAGTGCGCTCGGGAAACAGGGGCAGCTCGGCGCCCGGCGAGTTCTTCAGCCGCCACATCACCGAAAATGTCTCGCGTGGATTGTCGCTGTTGTATCGCGGATTGCCCCCGAAGTAAAAGTAGCCGGTTACCGCCGCCGCCGCGCTGTTCCAGTAATAGAAATCGTCCCGGTTCCATTTCGAGTTGCTGGGGGAATAGAGGATTTTTCGGCCAATACCCCACTTGTTTTGCAGCTCGTCCCGCCAATAGCCGATCAGGTTGTAGGGCAGGCTATACGTGTCTCCCGTTTTGGGGTCCTTCTGCAGGTCCGGCAACCGGTCGTTCGCGTCCCCAGCATACACGAGGGTGGCGAGGGTCAACGTGCGCAAGTTGTTCATGCAGGCCGTTTCGCGCGACAACAGCTTGGCCCGGCTCAACGCCGGCAGAAGCATCGAGGCCAATATCGCGATGATTGCAATCACCACCAACAGCTCGATCAACGTGAACCCGCACCGCCCACTTCGAGAAAACCGATGGGTTGGATTTGGCATGCTCAAGAAATGGTTCGTTCCGTTTTGCGATAGCTTAATCTCTCTGGAACCCCCCTGCCAGAGGTATCCGCTGGTCACCTAAACTGACCGTTTTTCGCACCCCGGCCGCAAGGCGTCCTCAGGCCGGGTGCGAGGCCCGGAGCGTGTCTGCCAATTTGCCAGCACGCTCTCAGGGCATGGTGTCGCCCGGCATGAATTGGGGCACGATTCGGAGATGCCGCTCGAAAGGAACGTCGCTTCCCAAGATGAATGTGACCATTCGCGATATCTTGCGTGCCAGCAGGACCGGCTTGCCCAGATACCGCGCCACTGATGGCACCACAAAATCCAGGAAGGAATCGTTTTCCCTCGAGATCAGAGCTGCATCCTCAGGCAGACGAAATCCCCGTCGCATCAGATACCCGAGCACTGTCAGCACGCACGTCGAACGATCCACCAGGAACGCCGTGGGGCGTTCCGGCAAACGGAGCAGCGGGCTGATCCGGGTGCATACACCCTCGACAGTGCCATCATGGGCCACCACCAGGGGGTCGGCGCCCGACAGGCCCGACCGGGAAAACGCCTCCTGAAACCCCCGAACGCTTTCAAGATCCCCCGCGATTGAAGTTTCCTTGATGAAAAAGGCGATGCGCCGATGGCCTTTTGCCAGGAATAAACCGGCTGCGTGACGGCAGGCGGCACGGTAATCGAGGTCGACCGACGGCAGGCTGATATCGGGATGACTGGTGCCAACGACCATAGCTGGCAAGCCACGGTCGCTAAACCAGTTTTGCATGGCATGGGTCGATTGGTAGAGCACCCAGCATGCCGCGGATTGCTGCCGGATCAGGCTGCCCAATGCATAAGCCGGCCGCTGGGAATACGCCTTCCGGTCCGTACGAACCTCGAGATGGAAACCGGCGTCGGCCAGGCACTGCCGCAACTCGTCAATCCACAGCAACACCGACGGCCGAAGACCCTCCATGGGAAGAGGAGACAGCAGGACCACCGCTGTGGACCGGGGGCTTGTTCCTGGTCCGGCCAGCACACGCCCATGTGACACAATCTGCCGCCGCCGGCCATGGGCCGCGCGGATCCATCCCTCACGCTCGATCTGATTCAGCGCCCGCCGCAGCGTTGGCCGGCTCACATGCAGCGTGGCGCACAGGCTGCGTTCGCCCGGCAGGTAATCCTGCCATAAAAATCGCCGCAGGCCATCCCGGAGGATTTCAGCGGCCTGATTGACGAGGGAAACCCTCTGGGCAATCAGATGCATCTCCTTCATGTTAAGACCTCTCCCCGAATTCGCAACCGCCAAAGACAGTACGCCGCGGTTTGGTAAAACGAACTGACCAGAGGGCGGCGCTTGTTGAAGTTGGCGCTTCGTGACATATAACAACCCATATGCCGAATGCTCCGACCCCAAGCGCCGGACACCTCGATCGCACGGAGATCCTCCAACTCCAGCGTTGGGACACGCCCACGGTTTACAATGGATGGGAACGAATCACGCGACAGGATCCAACCCAGGATGGATTCAACCTCGAGGCGGTCCACGATTACATGCCCGATATGGGCCCGATGTGCGGCTACGCGGTCACGGTGGTGATCGAGCCCAGCGATCCCGCCCCCCGCAAGTCTCATCCCGACGGCTGGAGCGATTACCGAGCGTATGTCGCCCAGACCGCGGGGCCAAAAATCGTAGTCGTCCAGGACATGGACAAGCCGCGCGTGGCGGGCGCCTTTTGGGGCGAGGTCAACAGCAATATTCACCGGGCGCTTGGTTGTGTGGGCACGATTGTCGATGGCGCAATCCGCGATCTCGAGGGAATGACGAAGGCTGGATTCAAAGCGCTCGCTCGCCAGCTCTGCGTCGGACACGCGGCGGTGCACCCGCTGCGCTGGGGCTGCTCCGTCGAGGTCTTCGGACGCATCGTCCAGCCCGGCCAGCTCATTCATGCTGACCGCCACGGATTCTTGGCGATCCCGTGCGAGGACGAAGCCGCGTTGCTCGAAGCCGTGCGGACCATGGATGCCAACGAATGCCAGACCCTGATCGCCGCGGCCACCAACATCGCCGGCAAAACCCCAGACCAGATCTTGGCCGGCTTCAACACAGCAGCCGGATTGTTCGACCAAATGGCGAATCGGCGGTTCCCGCCTCCTGATCATCATGGACGGTCGGAGTCTTAACGCAGTGGTGTGCATCGGCTGCCTCCTCCTGCATTGTCCTTCCCCAACGGCTGGCACGGGACCGGATCGTTTCGTTCCTTCGCTCCGGTGGGAGAAGCTCCCGCCGCTTCCCGACCGGGAGGGGTTCGCGGGCGCGTTCGCGGGGGTGAGCGGAGGGGCGCTCATCGTTGCCGGAGGCGCCAACATCACGGGAGACAAGTGGGCCGACCCGCTCCAAAAGAAATGGTACGATACGGTTTACGTGCTCGAATCGCCCGAAGCTCATTGGCGAACCGGATTCAAGCTGCCGTATCCGCTCGGTTACGGAGTGTCGGTCACCACATCGGACGGCGTCATTTGCTGCGGCGGCAGCGATTCCAACCGGCATCATGCGGAGGTGTTCCAGTTGACGTGGCACCGTGGCCAGCTCCGCATCGTGGCGCTGCCTCCCCTGCCCCGCCCGTGCGCGCTCGGCAGCGGGGCGCGGATTGGCCATGCGGTCTACCTCGCGGGCGGCGTTGAATCACCCGCCGCCACGGTTGCGCTGCGCACGTTTTGGAAACTCGACTTGGCGGCACCGAACCCGCGTTGGACCATCCTCGATCCGTGGCCGGGGCCGGAGCGAATGCTCGCGGTCGGAGGCGAATATCAGAGATCTTTCTACCTGTTCAGCGGCGCTCGATTGCGGGCAGGCGAGGCCGGTCAGCCGGTGCGCGAGCGTCTCCGGGACGCCTACTGCTATACGCCGGGCCAGGGCTGGACGCGTTTGAACGACTTGCCCCGCCCGGCTGTCGGTGCGCCGTCTCCCGCGCCAGCGGTGGGCCAGAGCCTAGTGGTGCTCAGTGGTGACGACGGCACTAGTGTCGATTTCAAACCCTTGATCCAACACCCGGGATTTGCGCGTGACATTCTGGCCTTCGACGTCCGCCAGAACACATGGGCGCAAGCAGGCCAGGTGCCCTTCTCGCGCGTTACCGCCCCCTTGATCGAGTGGCGCGGCCGCATCGTCGTCCCTAGCGGCGAAGTCCGCCCCCGCGACCGCTCGCCAGACGTTTGGTCGGCCGTCCCGAAACGTAACTGAAATCTGCGCGCATTCCTTGCATCAAAACTCTTAAACCCTGCGATCCTATGCTCATGTTATCCACGATTCTGATGGGCGCCGCCTTGTTGTTGGCTGCGTCCCCTCCGGCTGGCTCCGATGCCGATCGGTTGCCCCTGGCCGACATCTCCGGCCAGACGAATCGCCATGTCATCATCGCCGCGGGGACCGAAACCATCTATCAAGGGCATCCCACCACCTTGCTCATGCCCGACGGCAAAACCATGTTCGCCGTCTGGTGCATTGGACATGGCGGATTTGCCGGCCCCATGGCGCGCAGCGAAGACGGCGGTCTGACGTGGACCCGCCTCGATTCCCGCCTGCCCGCCGGATTCGCCCAACATAAGAACTGCCCCAGCATCTACCGGCTCGTCGATCCCGCCGGCAAGGAACGCCTTTGGGTGTTCTCCGCCCAGCCGTTGATGCCGCGGATCCTGAGCGAGGACGGTGGCGCAACATGGCGCCAGATGGAACCACTGGGCCTCCCGTGCGTCATGACCTTCAGCAGCGTCGTCCCCCTCAAGGATGGTTCCCACTTGGGCCTCTACCACCGAGGGCCCGATGGCAAGGATCGCAGCCCGCTCCAGGTGCTGCAGACGATCTCCCGCGACGGCGGCCTCACGTGGAGCGAGCCCGCCGTGGCTGCCCAGGTTGATGGCAAGAATCCCTGTGAACCATTCGGATTTCGCTCGCCCGACGGAGCGGAAATCTGCTGCCTGATGCGGGAAAACACCCACTTGGGCCACAGCCTGATGATGTTCAGCCGCGACGAAGGCCGCACCTGGACTCCGCCTCAAGACACCCCCTGGGGTCTGACCGGCGACCGGCATCAGGGCGTCCGCCTCCCCGATGGCCGGTTCGTGATCGCCTTCCGCGACCAGGCCCCTGGCAGCCCCACCCGCGGACATTTCGTGGCTTGGGTTGGCCATTACAACGACATTCGAAGACAAAAGCCCGGCCAGTACCGCATCAAGCTCCTCCACAGCCACGCCGGAGGCGATTGCGGTTACCCTGGCATCGAGCTTCTGCCCGATGGCACCATCGTCGCCACCACCTACATCAAGTACCGGCCTGGACCCGATAAACACTCGGTCGTCAGCACACGGTTCCGGATCGCCGAGACCGACACGATGGCACGATCCGCTGGAGCGTCTCGCTAGCCCGAGTTGTCCGGGCAATCCGGCCCAAAAGCGTGTTTGGAAATTCCCAGGCGTGCTGCCGCGAGCAAATGGGGCTGAGGCCAAGGCGTCGAGGCGGGAGCATCTCCACAGCGGGCTCAAAGGACCGAGCTAACGCCGACACACCGATGCCATGCGAATCCTTCGCTCTCTGCGGTGAATCTACGGGGCCGCAATTGTGAAAATGAGCACTCAGCTTTCGAGGTGAACGCCACCCTCGATCAGGGCATCGCGCAGGACGGTTGTGTCCCCAGGGCGTGTTCGTCCGGCCCCGCATGGATGTTTACCAAGCCGAGTCGGAAGCCATCATGCGGATCGTCGCTGATACGGGCGCCCTCATCGAGCCGATGTCGATTGACGAGGCGTATCTGGACTTGTCGGCGCTCTGCCAAGCCGAGGATCCGGACGCGTCGTTGCGGAAGTCGCTTCCCGTGGCGCATCAGTTGAAACAGCGGATCCGTGCCGAGCGTCAACTGACCGCCACGATCGGCATCGCCGCGAACAAGCTCCTGGCCAAGATCGCCAGCGACCACCGGAAACCCGACGGGCTGACGCTGATTCCGGAAAATGAAAAGGTCGGTTTCCTGCGCCCGCTGCCTGTCCGCGTCCTTTATGGAGTGGGCAAGGTGACCGAAGGAGTGTTGCATGGCGCCGGTCTGCGGACCGTGGGCGATCTGCAGGATTTTCCCGGCGATCTGCGGGCGCTTGTCGGCTCGTTTGGGCCTACGCTCAAGCGGTTTGCTTTCGGCGAAGACGATCGTCCCTTGGAGCTGGGCGATGAGATCAAAAGCATCAGCGGCGAAGAAACGTTTCCGCGGGACACGGAGGATCGGGCGGTGCTTCGGGCTTGTTTGCGGTCCCAGGCAGCGGACATTGCCGTTGGCCTCAAACACCGGCACCTGGGCGCGCACACGGTCCAGGTGAAGGTGCGGTATGGGGATTTCACCACGCTGACACGCCAGATCACGGTGGAGGAACCGCTCACGGAAGCCTCGGACATTTACCGGATCGGCTGTTTCCTGCTTGGCCGGCAGAAACTGGTTTCGCGCCCCTTGCGGTTGCTGGGTCTGGGCGTCAGCAATCTGCGCGAACCCAAGCTCAAACAACTGGCCCTGTTTTGAATCCCCGACTTACCGCAGTGGTGTGCCTAAAACTGTGTCCAGGTGTGCCTAAAAGTGTGCTTAACGGTGTACTGGCAGATAGTGGACGAGTACGCGCAAGTAGTTCTTGATTAGCCTGTAAAAATGGTTCTTCGGGAAAGTTCTGGTCTGGAGTTAGGATTTCGCTAGGTTTTGCGGTATGAATCGAAGCTTGCTCTACCATGCCTTCGGGGTGCGTGAAGGCTACGAATATGTGCGGACGTACT
>JAKLFB010000057.1 GCA_022711435.1 Verrucomicrobiota bacterium | reverse complement strand
GGGCCTGCGTAGGCTTTGCCACAGGGATGCCTGACTTATTAGAAGCTTGCGTTTCAGAACTGGGCTACCCCAGCTTGCCGTGGGGGCTGTATTCCAATGTTTTCTTTTTGACAAACCACATACCTGACCTTCGTGGTAAAATGATTTCTCGTGTTCTGCGTGTTCCGCGGGCTAAATATCGCAGCTTGAAAGCTGCGGTTACGAGTTCAAGAAACTCTGCGCCTCTACGGGAGAATCTTCTCCGTGTTCTCGGTGATCTCTGTGGTAAAAAATGACGGTCCGCCTCGTTGCGTCGGGGGCTATGATTTCGGCGTTTCAAAACAGTAAAAATGAATCGTGTTGTTTGGTTCTTATCTGCAGTCTGGACGGCCGCCTCGACGCACGGATCGGTTTTCACGGTGACATCGGCCGTCGATAGCGGGCCGGGCACGCTCCGCCAGGCCCTGCTCGATGCCAATACCTCCGCCGGACCCGATCTCATCCAGTTTGCGCTGCCCGGATCGGGTCCGTTCACAATCCGGCCGCTGACGGGTTTGCCCGGCATTTACGAGCCGGTGACGATCGACGGCGCGGCTCAGCCCGGTTACTCCGGGGCGCCGGTGATCGAGCTGGACGGCTCGCTGGCCGGCAGCTCGGCCTATGGACTCCGCATCCTGAGCTCGAACTGCATCGTGCGCGCCCTGGCCATCAGCCGGTTCGGACGCGACGGGATCCGGATCGAGAATTACGGCGGCAACGCGATCCAGGGCTGCCGGATCGGAACCGATCTCGCCGGGACAACGGCGCGTCCGAACGCCTGGAACGGGATCGCGATCCTGACGGCATCGAATCTGGTCGGCGGCGCGCTGTCGGGTCAGGGCAACCTGATCTCGGGCGGGACCGAATCGGGCATTTACATGTTCAGCATGGGCGCCCGCGGCAACGTGGTGGAAGGCAACTGGATCGGCGTGGATGCGACGGGCTCGAACCGGCTCGGCAACGCCCAGAACGGCATCGCGATCGCCGATGGACAGGCCAATCGGATCGGCGGCATCGAGCCTGGATCGGGCAACGTGATTGCCGGGAACGGACAGGCCGGCATTTACCTGATCAACAACGCCCGCGGCAACGTGATCCAAGGCAATTGCGTCGGCCTGGCC
Source organism: Verrucomicrobiota bacterium (assembly GCA_022711435.1). Lineage (GTDB taxonomy): Bacteria > Verrucomicrobiota > Verrucomicrobiia > Limisphaerales > UBA1319 > JAGMXM01. The sequence continues at coordinate 28,325 of JAKLFB010000057.1, read as the reverse complement.
GCCCATGGCCGGACGGCCTTGAGCAATGCGTGGGACGGCATCATCATCGCGGGCGGATCCGACAATGTGGTTGGCGGGACCGAGCCGGGGGCGGGCAACATCATCTCCGGCAACGGTCTGAGCGGGATTCTGGTGAGCGGGCTGGCCAGCACCCGGAACCTGATCCAAGGCAATCGAGTGGGAACCGACGCCACGGGCCGGCTGGCGGCGGGGAACCGTCATCATGGGATTGCGCTGGCGGGCGCGCCCACCAATTACGTCGGCGGTCCCACCCCGGCCGAGTGCAACCAGATCTCGGGCAACAACGCCAGCGGCATTTTGATCAGCGGCACCAACGCCTTCGGAAACCGAATCCGCGGAAACCGGATCGGGACGGATCCGGACGGCGTCAGCGCATTGGGCAACGCGCACGCCGGGATCGGGATCGAAGGCGCGCCCGGCAACTGGATTGGCGGGTTATCGGCCGGCGACCGGAACCTGATCTCGGGCAACGGCGACAGCGGGATTTATCTCAACCTGGCCGCAACGACAGCCACCGTCATCCAAGGCAACTGGATCGGCGTCGATGCCGCCGGCACACGCGCGCTGCCGAATCAGGTCGGCGGCATTTATATCTATAATAGCGCGTCCAACGTCGTTGGGGGCGTCGTGTCCGGCGCCGGCAACCTCATCTCCGGCAACCAAAAGGACGGCATCAGCATCGGCGATCCGTCTTCGGTCGGCAATGTGGTCGAAGGCAACTGGATCGGGATCGCGTCGGATGGGGCCACGGCCTTGGGCAACCAATGGCATAATATCGAAATCCTCAATCAGTCGTGTCGGAACCGGATCGGCGGCGATACCGCCGGCGCCGCCAACCGCATCAGTCATGCCCGAACCGCCGGTTACGACGGCGTCCGCGTCCGGGACGGCTGCGACCGGAACTGGGTCCTGGGGAACGCGATCGTCGGGAACGGGGGGGCATCCGACAAAGGATTGGGGATCGACTTGGGACCGGATGGCGTCACCCTCAACGACGCGCTCGATGCCGATACCGGCGGCAATCAGCGTCAGAACTTCCCCGTGCTCGAGCCGGAGCTGAGAGGCTGCCGACAGCCCGTCGTCCGAGGCGTGTTGGCCAGCCAGCCCAACCTCGACTACCGGCTCGAGTTCTTTGGGAACACCGTCCCCGAACCGTCCGCCTATGGGGAAGGGGAACGGTTCCTCGGATCGGTAACGGTCCGGACCGGTGGGGACGGCGCCGCCCCGTTCGAGGTCATCGCCGCCGCTGTCGATGAGGATGTGCGGTGGATCACCGCAACCGCGACGGATGCCGATGGCAACACGTCGGAATTCTCGGCATCGGCGGCGGTACTGTTGGACACCACGCCGCCAGTGCTGAGCGGTTGTCCGACCAATGTGACTGTCGAGTCCGATGAGGTGCCTGCCCCAGCCAGCCCGACCGCGACCGACAACGGCGGTGGCACGCCGAAAATCGACTACGCCGAGGTCCGAACCGATGGCCCATGCCCGGGCCGATACACGCTCGCGCGCACATGGACGGCCACCGACGATTGCGGCAATTCGAGCAGTTGCAGTCAGACGATTACGGTGCTCGAGGCAGGACCGATATTGTCCGTGCAAGCAATGTCAGGCGGGACTGCAATCCAGTTGTCGTGGGTCGATCCGGAACCGTTGTTCGTTCTCGAACAGACGTTCCATATCAGCCCGTCCATCGAATGGATGCCGGTGACGAATGCGGTGTCGATGACCAACGATGTCTGGCGTGTCGTGCTGCCCATCGGCGACAGCAACATGTTCTTCCGATTGAATGCGGCTGGTCAGGACGGCCCCGAATGAGCGCCAATGCGCGCCAATGCGGATGGATTCAGGCAGGGCGATCGCTCCCCGCTGACCGCTTTGCGCCTTGCCCGCCGACATCCACGTGGTAGGGACGCGTCGCTGACGCGTCCGCTTTTTCACCACGAAGCGTGGAACACGAAGAATCTTTTGCCCCAAAAATCCGCAAAAACACGCAAAAACCGGAATGGCGTTTCTTTCACCGCACCGCCGTGACGTACTGACGTACTGACGTACTGACGTACTGACGTACTGACCTACTGCCGCACCGTCCTCCGTCTTCTGTCTTCTGTCCTCCGCCACCTGACACCTGACACCTGACACGTGTTTCCTCGACTCCGACCCCATCAACAGCTTTGAATGATGGCATAAACATCACCTGGCTCGTCGGCGGCATTTCGGGAAATCGGCATCCCTGGTTGGCGGCGGGTTGTCGATTGTCAGGACTGACCCGTATTCCAAACTGATGGCCGCGGACCGGACAACCACTTTGGTGCGGTGGTCGGATGGTTTGACCGAAGGGCTGTTGTATGCCGCGGTGATCTTCACGCCCTGGGCATTCGGCGCCACGCAGCCATGGGCGGTCCGCGTCATGACCGGCGTCGGGATCGCGATGGGATGCTTGTTCCTGGTCAAGGCGATCGTCCGGCGGATGGCGGGCGGCCCGCGTCGGCGATCTCAAGCCGCGTCCGCCCGCTCGAGAGCGGCCCGATGCATCATCGTGGCGATGGCCATCTTGACCGTCCTGGTGCTGGCGTATTGTCTGGTCAGCGCTCTCAATGCCCGGGGCCGGATCCTTCGACCCGCCTATCGCCTCGAATACAAACCGTGCATCTCCTGGCTGCCCCACAGCTACGATCAGGACGGGACATGGTCCATGTTCTGGATGGCGCTCGGCTTGGCTGGCATTTTCTGGTCGGCTCGGGATTGGCTGGGCGGACGCACCCGCATCGAGGAACACGCCTTCGCTCGGGAACCGCTCGAGCCAGAAACGGCCGGGTCGAGTCCAGAGGCCGTGATCGGCCGGTATCGAGTGCCCGAGCGATGGCGCAGGCTGTTGCTGGTAATCTGTTTCAACGCGAGCCTGGTGGCGGTCGAGGGGATCGTCCAGCGGCTGAGCGGGACCAACCGGCTCCTGTGGCTGGTCGTGCCCCGATACAATCACAGCGCCGAGGCGCAGTTCGGTCCGTATGCTTACCGAAGCAATGCCTGCCAGCTGTTGAATCTCGCATGGCCGGTGTGCGCCGGCCTGGCGTGGGTCCTGCGGCGCGGATCCGATCGGATCCGGCGCGCGGGATTGCGCGGGGCGGATCGGACGCACGGATGGCTGGCGGCCGGCGCGGTCGTGATGGCGGCGGCGCCGTTCATCAGCCTGAGCCGGGGCGGCGCCCTGGTCGCCGCCGCTCAACTCGTCCTGACGAGCGTGCTTCTGATCCTGGCGAATCGGCGTCGGGACTGGCGCGAGCCGCTGGGCGTCCTGCTGCTGGTCCTGGTGGCGGCGCAATTGGCCGTCACGTTTGGCTACCGCCGGCTGATCGACCGATTCGAGACCGCATTCACCGACAACCTCAGCGGACGGCTCGATACCTACGTCAATGCGCGCGAGATGGCCGCCGATCATCCATGGTTCGGGACCGGCCCTGGCAGCTTCGAAGGCGTGTATCAATACTATCGAGGCGCGCCAAGCGAGACGTGGGAAGCCTATCTGCACAACGATTGGCTCGAGCTCCGGGCCACGTTTGGCCGGATCGGATTCGGATTGATCCTGGCGTTGCTGGCGTGCGTGCCGGCTTACGGTTGGATCCGCGGGAAAGGACTGGCTCATTGGCTGCTGCCGGCCACGATGTGCCTCGGATTGGCCGGGTGTTTGCTCCATGCGCGATTCGATTTCCCGTTCCGGATCTATTCGATCGCGTTTCTTTTTCTGTTGTGGTGCGCGTTTCTCACGGCGCACCGGCCCGCGGAATACGGGGAGACGCGCAGGAGCGGCGCAGAAATTTAACCCGTAGCCGCAGGTTTCAACCTGCGCCCCCAAGGTAGGGACGCGTCGCTGACGCGTCCGCTTTTTCACCACGAAGACGCGTCGCTGACGCGTCCGCTTTTTCACCACGAAGCGTGGAACACAAAGAATCTTTTGCCGCAAAAATCCGCAAAAACACGCAAAAACCGGAATGGCGTTTCTTTCACCGCACCGCCGTGACGTACTGACGTACTGACCTACTGCCGCACCGTCCTCCGTCTTCTGTCTTCTGTCCTCCGACACCTGACACCTGACACCTGACACGTATTCACCACAGAGACACGGAGAGCACCGAGAGTTCTTTCATACGCAGATGACGCAGATGAACGCAGATCTGATCTGGAACACATGAAAACAGGAAAGCTTTGTCGGGAAGTTCCTGAGTTCGTGATTTCCAGATTCAAGTGTCATTCTCCCGCAGAGACGCAGAGACGCGGAGAAGACTTTCACCACAGAGAGCACCGAGAACACGGAGAATTCATTCTTAATCTGGAACTCAGGAAATCAGGAAACCTCCTCCGGGGAGTTCCTGAGTTCGGGATTTCCAGATTCAAGTTCACGTTGAAATGCAGTAGCCGCAGGTTTCAAGCTGCGAAATGTTCTCACCACGAAGGAAGAACACGAAGGACAGGAAGAGGAATATTCTCCCGCAGAGACGCCGAGACGCGGAGAAGATATTCACCACGGAGCTCACCGAGGACACAGAGAATTCTTGCGATAGCGAAAATCTGCGGATGAATCCTCTTCGTGCGCCTGACCTTTGTCGTATAACCTTGATCCGGCGCTTGTAGCGCCTCAAAAAGTGGATTTGAGCACGGCTGGAAGGGCCTTTCATGCGTTGACAACCCTCTGAGGAATCCATACCGTCGGGTTAGGAATTCCTCAGAATGCAATATTCGCCCAGAAATATCAGAATCGTCTGTAATAACAGGGGCCTGACGCATTACGGCGGCATCTTCTTCTTCCAGGAATTCCTCCGAGTGCTGCAATGGCGCAACGTGCTGTCTCGGAATTTGCCGGATTTCCGCAACCGGCACGAGTATCGCCTCTCCCAGATGACGCTGGCGATCATGTATCCCATCTTGCTGGGTCTGGACCGCCTTGAGAACGCGTCCCTGCTCCGTTCGGACTCGACCTTTCACTACCTGACGGGCTTGCCCAGTTATCCAGATCCGCAAAGCCTACGTCGCTTTTTGCTCCACGCACCCCCGGAGTTTCGCGAGCAGCTTCACCGCTTTAACAACCGGCTCTTGCAGGAGTTCATTCACCGCCCCGAACATCGTTCCCGACTCATCTTGGACTTAGACAGCACGGTGGTTACCGTCTTTGGCTCTCAGGAGGGAGCGGAGGTGGGCTACAATCCGCGCTATCGGGGCAAACGTTCCTATGACCCGCTGCTCTGCCTGGAAAGCAATTCCTCGTTCTTGTGGGACACTGAACTGCGCTCCGGCGACGCGGGCACCTGGGCGGGGAGCACCGAATTGCTGGCCAGTTGTTTTCTGTCGCTCCCGGACGACATTCGCGAACTGCGCGTGCGTGCGGACGCAGGCTTTGGCTATGAACCGGTCCTGGAGCGGCTGGAGGAGGTGCAGGCCCAGTACGCCGTGGTGGCGCGCATGAGCAGCTCTCTGAAACGCCGGCTCTGCGGTCTGCGCTATCAGTCACTCAATGGGCAATGGGAGATTGCCGAATGTGAGCACAAGGTTTCGGAGCAGGCACCCGCCCGCCGCTGTGTCGTGGCGCGCCGGCCCCTCGAGGAAACGGAGCCCCAGCCGACCTTGTTCACCTTGCAGCGGTATGCCTATCGGGCTTGGATCACCAACCTGCCCCTCTCGCCGGCAGGGATCTGGCATTTCTACGATGGCCGGGCGGGGATGGAGCCGCGGATTGGCGAATTGCGGGAACACTTCGCGCTCCGCAAGATTCCCACCCGGGCTTTTGAGGCCAACGCCCTGTACCTGGAAATCATCCGCCTGGCCTACAACTTGGTCACTGCCTTCCAGCGAACCTGCCTACCCGAAGACTGGCAGTCGCTCACTTTGAGGACGCTACGTTACCGGCTCCTCTGGTTACCTGGTGAGCTCACCCGCCCGCAAAACCGTCCCACGCTGCGGCTGGCCAACTCGCCGGTGGTTCGGCGGTGGAGTGAGAAGATCCTCGCTCGCATCCAAAAGCTAAAACCACTGCCCGGCTGAACCAGCCTTCGTCAAAATCGACCGACTGCTGCAGAACATCTGTACGAAATGCCTCGATTTGCGCCATTTTCAACAAGTTGCGCCTCGAGAAGCGCCGGATTCAGGTATAATTGCCTCACCGACGTGCTGACGCACTGACGCACTGCCCTCCGCCACCTGACACGTAACACCCACCCCGTCATTCGCCATTAGAAATTCGCCATTAGAAATTCGCCATTAGAAATTCGCCATTCGCCCTTGCACTTCCCTCCTCATCCGTGGATCAGGAATCTGTTCCTCGCGCTGGCCGTTTCCCAAGCCGCCAGCGCGGGGCAGGGGACGTGTTTCGACCTGATCCGGACCGGTCCCGTCGAGACGCGCATGAATTTGGTCATCCTGGCCGAGGGATACATTGCCGGGCAGGAAGACCAATTCCGCGCCGATGCAGCCGCTTTGCTGGATCAGTTCTTTGCCGTCGAACCGTTCCTCGAGTATCGGGCGTATTTCAATGTGCGCGGTCTTTTCGTGGCATCCGCTCAGGCCGGATCGGATCATCCCCGAAGCGGGATCTTCCGCGACACGTATTTCAACAGCAGCTTTGACTCGTTCGGCATCGACCAGGTCCTGACCATCCCGCCCAACGATCGGGATCCGGATCCGGCCCACGGACGCGACCGCGTCCAGGCCCTGGTCGCCGCCCACGCGCCCGAAAACCAGCTCGTTATCGTCCTGGTCAACGACCCCGAGTATGGCGGATCGGGCGGGCCCATCCTGATCGGATCCCTGAACATGGCGGCCGCCGAGCTGCTGCTGCACGAGGCCGGCCATTCCCTGGGCGGTCTGGCCGATGAATACGCCGATCCCTATCCCATCGATCCCGTCGAGATGCCCAACGCAACCGCACAGACCCGCCGCGACCGGATCCCATGGGCCGCCTGGATCGCCGCCGACACCCCGCTGCCCACCCCGGCCACTCCCGAGTATGCAGGCGTGATCGGCTTGTTCGAAGGCGCCCAATACCAGGCCCAAGGATGGTTCCGGCCACGTCTCGAATGCAAAATGCGCGCCCTCGGCGTCCCCTTCTGCGAAGTCTGCCGCGAACAGCTCCTCCGCGTCTTCTACCGCCGGGCGCGTCCCATCGAATCCGTCCTGCCGGAGACCAACCGTCTCGAGGTGGCCGGGAACGAGCGGATCCGATTCGAGGTGCGCGTCCCCGCGCCGCGATCGCATTCGATCCGGATCGAGTGGGATCTCGATGGCAAACCGATGAGCATCGATCCAGTATGGTTCCTCGATCCTCGAACGCTGGCCAACGGTTCCCATGCCGTCCATGTCAGGGCAAGCGACGCCACCGATTGGGTGCGAACCGATCCCGAAGGCCGGCTCGAAGCCACCGCCGCCTGGACGCTAAATGTCGAGCGTCCGGATCTGCGGCTCGAGATGTCGCTGGTGTCCGGATCCGATGCCGCGCGGGTCGAGGTCGCCGGATTCGCCCCGCGCGGGTTCGCTCTCGAACGAAGCGCGGATTTCCAGGAATGGACGCCGATCCTGACAAACGGGCTCACGGATGGCCGGTTCCAGGCGGAGTTGCCGGTGAACCGACCCGGCGCATTTTATCGGGCTGTGTCGAGATGACCGACGGGCCGATATGCTGCCCGCGGCGTTGAGAATTTTAACCCGTCGCCGCGGCTTTCAAGCCGCGATGTGCAGCCCGCGGACCACGCGGACCACACGGAACTTGACCTGAACCCGCGCACCGACGTACCGACGTACCGACGTACCGTCCTCCGTCCTCCGTCCTCCCCCACCTGACACCTGACACCTGACCATGTCACACCGCACGAGCGGGGCAATGGAAGCGCGAAATGAGAGGCATCGCGCCCAAGAACAGCAGTTCGCCGAGCACGGCCGCGCAACGATGCCGGAAAATAATGTGGGATAATAGAAGATAGTGATAGATAATGTTATATAACATGCATCGCTGTGATATATGACGCTAACAATATGCAATGAAATGATCGATCTCTATTGACAAAAATCTGTTGCGGCGGACAATGGAAGCGGATTTGTGAACGATGTGTTAAAGGCGATGCGTATGATCAAGATGTCTACATGGATTCTGCCGGCGGCGTTGCTGCTGGCCTCGCCGGCGGCGCGAGCCGTCGATCCCATCCAACCGGCTGCCGTCCTGCCGGATGCGGCGGCCGAGCTCCGCCGGGTGCCCGCCGCCGAGCTGGGCGCGCGCGCTGCCGAGCTCGTTACCATGGCGCGTCCGGAGTTCCGGGCCGCCGCAGCGCGCGAGGTGGTGGCCGCGGCGCTGGCGCGGCGCCCAACCGCGGCGGCGCTTGTCGTGCGATCCATCGCGGGCGCGCATCCGGACCTCGCGGCAGGCGCCGCGGAAGCGGCCGCGTCCCGGCAGCCGCGCCAGTTGGCCGATATCGCCCGCGCGGCGATCGAGGCCGCCCCCGCCCAGGCGGGCAAGGTGGTCGCGGCCTTGGTCAAGCGCGAGCCGGGCAAGTACAAGGCCATTGCGCTAGCCGCCGCGAAGGCCGCACCGAAGGCGGACGCGGACATCCTGGCCGGCCTCGGAGCGGGCTTGCCCGGCTACCAGCCGTTCCTCCAGGCAGCCAGCGCCCGGTTTCAAAGCGCACGGCAGCCGGTGACCGTCGCACCCGCAATCGCCCAGGCGGATCAGATCCTCGAGGCCACCGCCCGCTCGATGAAGAGCAAGCCGGATCAGTTGCTCGCGGGCACTCCCGTGGCGTCCAGCCAGGTAGCCGTTCCGCCCGGAGCGCCGGTGTTCATGCCTCCCTTCACGCCCTACCCGGCGCCCAATCCGGTCATCATCATCCCGGGCGGCACGCCGGTGACGCCGGGCGGCCGCGGATATGCCGAGCCTTGAGGTCTGCAAGTTTTCATCCAGCCAATATTCAGCAGATTAAATAATTACTGACCTATGAAACGTATCTTTCAACAAATTATCATCGTGGCGGCGGTGGTTGTGGCGGGGGGATGGTCCGCGGCGGCCAGCATCCTGGTATATGACAACTCGACGGGCGACCAGTTCGCCCGCATGATCGGCAATGGCGCCGAGCTGGGCGATCAGATCATCCTCGATGTCCCCGCGCCCACAGCCGAGGTCGACTATTTCCGGTTCCAGTATTTCCTGGAGCCCATCAACCTCTATACCCTGAGCGGCAGCGAGCAGGCCCGAATCCATTTTTATCAGATGGACGGCGCGCCCGTCAGCGGCTACGCCTCACCCGGAACGACGCTCTGGGACAGCGGCTGGTTCAACATCCTCGGCACCACCCGGAACACCTACACGTTCGATAACACGACCGCTGGCTTCCCGGTGACATTGCCCAAGGAGTTCACGTGGTCGGTCGAGTTTCAGGGGTTGGGATCGGATCCGAACTGGACGGCCCGCGCCGGTGTGGACCTCTACACGCCGCCCACGACTGGCCAAAACTATCCCGATTACTGGATGAAACAGGGGGGTAATTGGTCTCTGCTGACGCTGGGCTTCGGGTATACGGCCAATTTCGGAGCGCAAGTCGGCGTGGTGCCTGAACCGGCCGCCCTGGCCTGGGGGCTGGTGAGCGGTTTGGCCGCCGTCCTGACCGCGCGCAGGCTCAAGCGATCCTGAGGTTTCTTCCGCCCACCCGACCAATTCAAAACCGCAGCCCGACGGCTGCGGTTTTTTTGTCGTGCGCCCGGAAGTGGCGGCACGCCTCCTCCCCGGCCCCGCGCGGAAGGTCCCTGAAAGGATTGAACACCTTCAAACCGAGCCGGCGGAAATCCTGATCGTTGCCCGTCACAATGGTCAATCCGTGGCGGCGGGCGGTCGCGGCGATGTAGCTGTCCTCGATTGGCATCCGATGTCCATCTTGTTCGAGGAGATACTTCTGGTCGGCCCAGACGTGAGCGGTGGTGGTGTTGAACGAGAGGACGCGGCCTTCCATTGCGAGGAGGCTTTGCGTCAGCCACTGCTGCAGACGTGCGCGGGCGCGCCCCTCCTTGGTGCGAATCCAGTAAGGGCCTGTGCAAAAATTACTTCCGATTTTGGCGGGAGCGCCGCCGGGCCCGATGCGAGGCGCAAGGGAGGGAGTGTATCCCCTGCGATACTCGACCGACCGAGCCACGAAGCCGATGGCCCGGCGCCGCCCCGCCCCTGCGGGCTGGGGGCCTTGGGCGGCCAGGCTGTGTTGCTCCTCGCTCACAGACCGCACGGGTATGCTCGCTCGTCGCGCCTTGCCAGCCCGCCCAATCCCCTCCAGCAAAATCGGAATTAATTTTTGCACAGACCCTTAGCCGGCGCCAGGCTCACGGGGACGCTCAATCGGCGCTTGGCATCCAGAGTCACAATCATGGTGGGATTATCCCACCCTCCGCCCGTCTTGTAAACCGTATCGGGATCAGTCCATGAGATTGCCCAAGCCGTGCCCGGATTCGCCCCGGCGATGACCGGGAGGAATAGAAGAACCGCGATGATGAGGCGCGCGTTCATGATGTTGCCGAACGTAAAGGTCCGCCACCGGAGCCAGCCGCCGGTGGCGTTGGATTCCTGTGTTGGCCAGCCGGCTGGCGCCGGTTGGCTGCACCGCCTGGTTCGGCGACGTCTTGGCGTCGTGGAGGCAGCAAAATGCCGGCCGATGCAAGTGAGAATAAACAGACGCTAGTATCGAGCCACTTCGTCCAGTCCCAGTGCCAGTCCGGTTGCATGAGGGGATTGATTCGGAGGGGGCTGGCGGCGGCGTGGATGGACTGGCTGGAGATGGTCCAAGGCGTTGGCGGCGGATCCGCTGCTGAGCCCGGGCCTGCGTGAGGGATATCGCCGTTATCTACACCCATGTCATGCGGCGGCCGGGGCTGGGGGTGCGCAGTCCGCGGGACACGCCGCAAGATTCAGGAAGGTGCGCAGCTCCGGATTGAATTTTCGCGGCGCTCGGGTATGACTTGGCGATCATGCGGGAACACTCGATTGCGCGGATTCGATCGCCGATGGGTTCGGGGGCGCCGATGCGGGCGCGGGGGGCCAGGGTGCTGGCGCTGTTGTTGATGGCCGGCCTTGGGTGGCCGCTGGCTGCTCCGGGCCGGGTCGAGGTCGAGCTGCAGAACCGCCGGACATGGGATTTTCCCGATGCCGGAGTGCATTTCAGCAGCCAGTTTTCCGGAGCGCGGCTCAATGGGTGCGAGCAGGCTGGCAAGAACGAGTTCCGGGCGGTGGTCTCGCCCGAGAACCAGCCGATCAACGAGAGCCCGTGGTATTCGTTCCAGGTGTGGTCGGACCGAAGGAAGAGCATCACCGTGCGGTTCGTCTACACCTATGCGCAGCCGCGCACGCGCCCGTGGTTGAGCCGGGATGGCGTCCGGTGGGAGCTGATCCAGGATTCGGACTATGCGGTGGAGCGTTCGTCGCGGACGGCGGTGGCGCGATTGGATGTGGGCCCGCGGCGGCTGTGGGTGGCCGCGCAGGAGATGATCGGGCTGGAGCAATTGGGCGCATGGGTGGAGGGGAAGGCGGGCCTGCGGTTCGCCCAGGAGAGCGTGATTGGCCATTCGATCGAGGACCGGCCGATCCGCCAGCTGGTTCTGTCGCAGACCACGAATCTGAACTACGTGTTCGTGATTGGCCGGCAGCATCCGCCGGAAGTCACGGGCACGCTGGGCCTGATGAGCTTTGTGGACACGCTGGCGGGCCGATCCAGGCTGGCGCGGGAGTTCCGGCGGCAGTTTCGGACCGTGGTGGTGCCGCTGGCCAATCCCGACGGAGTCGAGCACGGGCATTGGCGCAGCAACCTGGGCGCCGTCGACCTGAACCGCGACTGGCGCCGGTTCGCGCAGCCCGAGACGCGGGCGATGCGGGATTCGTTTCTGGCCCTGACGCGCGAGCCGGGCGCGCGCGCGTTCGCGCTGATCGATTTTCATTCCACGCACACGAACGTCTTTTACGCGCAGCCCGTCGGGCGCCCGACCTATCCGGCGGATCTCGCTCGCCGCTGGCGGTCGGCGATCCACGAGCGCTGCCGGGAGATTCACTTCCGGTGGGACGACTCGCACAATCCTTCGAGCGCGACGTCGGGCGCCTGGGGCTACGATCAGTTTCGGGCGCCGGCGATCACCTTCGAGTATGGGTACGACACGGATCGGCGATTGATCCGCCGGGCCTCGGAGGTGGCGGCCGAGGAGCTGATGAAGCTCCTGCTGGAGACGCCGTGAGCGTTCTTGTTCAGAAGAGCGTGAAGCGCACCCTGGTGGCGATGGCGTTGCCGATGCTGGCGGGGACGTTTGCGATCAACGCCTATGGGCTGACGGACGCGTGGTTTGTGGGCCGGCTGGGGACCTATCCGCTGGCGGCGATCGGTTTTGCGTATCCGGTGATCATGCTGTTCTCGTGCGTCTCGATCGGGCTGGGATCGGGAATCACGGCGCTGACGTCGCATGCGCTGGGCCGGAACGACCGGGAGGATGCGGCTCATTTTGCGACATATGGCCTGGCGTTCGCGGGGGGGACGGCGGCCGTCATCGCGATCGCGGGCTATCTGAGCGTCGAGCCGGTATTCCGCCAGCTGGGGGCGGACGATCACTCGCTGCCGCTGGTGATCGAGTTCATGCAGGTGTGGTATCTGGGGGCGCCGGTGATGTGCCTGCCGATGGTCGGCAACGGGATTCTGATTTCGATGGGGGACTCGCGGAGCGCCAGCCGCCTGATGATGCTGGGGGCGTTCGTCAACCTGCTGCTCAATCCGATCCTGATTTTCGGGCATCTGGGATTGCCGGCGCTGGGGGTGCGGGGATCGGCGCTGGCGACGGTCCTTGCGCACTTTGTTTCGACGGCCTGGCTGATCCGGCTGCTGCTCAGGGGCGGGCTCCTGATGACTCGCGGCTGGCGCTGGCTCGACGCGGCCGCGGCGGTCCGGCGGATCCTGGGATTCGGGATCCCCGGCGTCCTGAGCATGTCGCTGATGCCGATCTCGGCCACCGTGATCACCCGGATCCTGAGCGGATTCGGGAACGAGGCGGTGGCGGCCAGCGGCGTGGCGGGGCGGATCGAGATGTTCGCCTTCATCATCCCGATGGCGCTGGGGATGTCGATCATGCCGTTCGTGAGCCAGAACTTTGGGGCCCTTCGCCTGGATCGGATCCGGGAGGCGGCCGGTGTCGCGTATCGGTTTGCGATGCTGTACGGGATTGGCGTGGCGCTGATGTTCTCTGTCTTTGCCCGCCCGATCGCAGCCGTGTTCAGCCCGGACGCGGGCGTGGCGAATGTCCTGGTGGCTTACATCCGCACGGTCTCGTTCGGATACGGTTTGATGGAGATGCATCGGTATTCGGCAATGATCCTGACCGGGCTGCACCGGCCGGTGTCGTCGACCGCCTTGAACGGAATGCGGGTTCTGGTATTGCTGATCCCGCTCTCATGGCTGGGAGCCCGTCTGCACGGCGTGCAGGGAGTGTTTCTGGGGCGGCTGGCGTCGGACATCCTGGCAGGATCCATCGGGGCCTTGTGGGTCCACCGGAAGCTCAAGCGCCTGTAGCCTGGGGCTCGAGACCGGTCACCCCGCGTGAGGGCACGCGTCCAGCGGCTGCGTCCGCTCCCATGTAGGCCGGGTCACCCGACCCGGCGTTGTGGGCTTCTGATGCCCTGTATAGTCATCGAGCATCCCTTTCCACGCCTGAACCTCCAAGATTTCCGTCCTACACACGTGCGATCCGATGGCTGCACTATTGGCTTTTCATGGGATCCAAAGGGGCTAAGATGATGGCCGATGAAAGCTGCATGGTTCCGTCCCGGGGTTTGTCATCCCCGCTTCCCGATTCAAGATGAGGGTTCGAGGATGGATCGAATGCGGGGAGCGCCGGGTTTCACCTTGATCGAGCTGCTGGTGGTGATTGCGATCATCGCGATTCTGGCGGGGATGCTATTGCCGGCGCTGAGCAATGCCAAGGAGAAGTCGCAGCGGACGAGCTGCACCAACAACCTGCGGCAGACGGGTCTGGCGGTGATGATGTACGCCAGCGACAACAACGACCGGCTGCCGCCGACGCTGTTCAATCCGGAAGCGCTGCCGGGCTCGGGCCCGTGGGAGGGCTACATTCTTTACAACGGAGGGACCGATGGGCAGCGGGCGGATCTGACCAAGCCCAACAACCTCGGATACCTCTACACCGGCAAGTATATCACATCGCCCAAGACCTACTACGATCCGGGCCTGCGCCATGCGGACAGCATCCCCATCAAGGTCGAGATGAAGTATTACGAAAGCCGGACGGTGCCCTGGCCGATGGTGTCGGGCGGGCGCGTTCGGGGCAATTACATGTATTATCCGCAGTCCAACCAGCCGCACGTCGCCAACCCGCCGGCCTCGCAGATCGAGTGGCGGAAGGTGGCGGAGAAGACCATTCAACTGGTGGCGTTCCGGACCATGGCGACGGACCTGATCTACACGATGGCCACCCGCCCGCACACCAGCGCGAAGAACCCGACCGGGATCAACTCGCTCTGGGGGGATGGGCATGTGGCATTCAGCCGGTCCGCGGCGGCATTCAGCCCATCGCTGTGGGACACGGGCGAGCACCATGCCAACTCGCTCAACCCCGGCGACAACCCAACCCGGTTCCGAACGATCGTCGGGCTGCTTCGGCCTTGAGAGCGATTCCGAAAATTCAACATCCACGTTTATGACGACTCCCATGCATGCGGATCCTTCCTCGACGGGGCTGAACCGGCGGGGGTTTTTGAAGACATCGGCGCTGGCGGCGTCGAGCGCGGTGGCGGGGATGCTGCCGCTGGCTCGGAGCGCCCATGCCGCTGGCAGCGACGTGATCCGGCTGGGCATGATCGGGTGCGGCGGGCGCAACACGGGGGCGGCGGCGCAGGCGTTGTCGGCCGATCCCGGCGTCCGGCTGGTTGCGATGTGCGATTTTTTCATGGATCGTGTCAAGGCCAAGCGCGAGCATCTGCGGACGATCAAGGGGGATCAGGTCCAGGTGGATGACGACCATTGTTTTGCCGGATTCGAGGGGTACCGGCATGTGATCGAAGCGTCGGATGTGGTGGTCATCGCCAACGCGGCGAAGTTTCATCCCTTCCATGCGATGGCGGCGATCCGGGCGGGCCGGCACGTATTTGTCGAGAAGCCCCATGGGATCGATCCGGCGGGGATTCATCTGATGCAGCAGGCGGGTGATCTGGCGCGGGAGAAGAGGCGATGCCTGGTATCGGGGCTGCAAAGCCGCTATCACACCGGGTACATCGAGACGATCCAGAGGATCCACGACGGCGCGATCGGGGACATCATGGCGCTGCAGGAGCACTGGCTGCGGGCGCCCTACGGGCTGGGCTTGCGCGCGCCGGGGCACACGGAGCTGCAGTGGCAGGTGAGCGTGCAGTATCGGTTCCGGTGGCTGTCGGGGGATGATGTGCCCCAGACCCTGGTGCACAATCTGGACCGGGTGAGCTGGGTGATGCACAACGCGGCGCCGGTCCGGTGCCACGGCCTGGGAGGGCGTTCGTCGATGGTGGATGCCGAGTATGGCGACGTCTTCGACCATCATGCGGTCGTGTATCAGTTCGCCGACGGCACGCCGCTCTACGCGTTTTGCCGGACCACGCCGGGATGCCACGACGAGAACTCGAGCGTGGTCATTGGGAGCAAGGGGAGGGCGTCCCTGATGAACTGCCGGATCACGGGCGAGACCAACTGGCGCTGGGAAGGCAAGTGCGATCCGTATCAGCGGGAGCATGACCTGCTGTTCGCGGCCATCCGGTCAGGCCAGCCGATCAACAACGGGGATTACATGGCGCGAAGCACGATGATCGGCGTGATGGGGCAGATTTCGTGCTATACGGGCAAGGCGGTGACCTGGGATCAGGTGATGGAGTCCAACTATCATTATCCGCCGAAGCCGGAGGAATGCCGCGATGACATGGAGCCGCCGACGCGGCCCGGGCCCGACGGGACGTATCCCGTGCCCAAGCCCGGCTTTAGCCAGATGATCTAGGGGGTCGGCAGGAAGGGATTCAGAATCCGCGGAGATCGGTGCTGGATCGGCGGGGCAGGCCGGGGGCGGGCGTGCGTTTGAGGATCCTGTATTCGATGCCCAGCCGCTGGCAGTACTCGCGTTTGCCGCCCCGGTCGCCGTCCTCGTTCACGACATAGATATCAGGCTGGATCCGCTGGATTTCGGCGTCGGCGTCGAGCCAGCCGGAGCCGGAGGCGATGAGCGCCTGGTGGACGGACCGGATGGCGCCGACCAAGTAGCGGCGTTCGTCCTGGGGGAGGAGGGGGTGTCCTTCGCCTTTGAGTTGCCGGATGTTGGCGTCGTTGCCCACGACCACGTAGAGATTGCCCAAGGCGCTGGCTTCCTCGAAGAACCGGACATGGCCGGAGTGGACCCAATCGTAGCAGCCGGTGACGAGGATCTTTTTGGCACCGGGGGTTGGCGGGCGGGGGGCGGGGGCTGGGAATCCGGCGATCTGGTTGCGCGAGAGGATGCGGTGTTGGATCCCATGCTGGCGGCAAAAGAGAGCGCGAGCAGGATGGGCGCTGTGTTCGTCGTCGACCCAGTATGCGGGCCGGGATTGGCCCTTCAAGGGCAATGCATTCGGATCGAAAGGGAGCGGAAGGACCCGGACGCGGGAGACCCAGCGGATCGCTTCGAGGAAATAGGCGCGTTCGGCGAGCGGGAACCGGGGGGGGCGGCTCGTGAGCGATCGCAGGGATTCGTCGGGCCAAAGCCAGACTGTCACCTCGCCCAGCCGCGCCGCTTCCTCGAGAAAACGAAGATGGGCGGAGCGGATGTCGTCGAATCCACCGGTGACTGCAACGGGCGTGTGCATGAAATCGGGCGGGCCTTGCTAGCGGACGGGTTGAGGCCGGAGCCAGCGGACGGCTGCCCCGATCGGGATCGAATAGAGGAGGAAGAGGACGAGGAAGCTGGCCGCGAACGAGACCACGCGGGGATGGGGCGGGCGGCGGAGGACCTCGATGACCCGGGTTTCGAAGCTCTGCGCCGGATCTGCCGCCGGGGCGTTCGTGGGGGCGGTTTCAAGGATCAGATCGTTGGTGGTTGCGGATGGTAAGCCGGCGCTGGGCTCCGAGACCTGACGCATCCAATGCTCCATGTGCGGAGTGAGGAGCGGGTGGACAACCCAGGCGGTCAGGAGGGCCAGGCTCAGCGCCAGGATCACGGTGATCGAGTGGAACAGTGTCTTGAGGAGAAGAAACAACAAGAGGGCCAGCCCCAGCGCGGCGAGAACGACCACAAACGTCTGGCTCTGGGCAAACTGCTGGACCGTGGATTCGGGCGCCGGGATCCCCTCGCTGGCCCGGACCGAGACGCACAATGCGAGCCCTGGCCGGGAGCCGCTCACCAGGATGCCGGCCGCGCCAATCAGTGGAACTCGGAGGAAGCCGCGCCGATGCCCGCATCTCTTCATGGCGGCACGCCTGGGGGTTAAAGGCGGACAACAAAACCGGCTGCAATTTCCTCGAACTCGGCGAGCTGGCGGTTGCGCCAGGCTTCGTCCCGCTTGAGCTCGGCGGCCATCAGGGCGGAGACTGCGGGCGCCATGGCGATGGCCGCCTTGGCGTTCAAGTAAAGGGCGCGGGTCCGCCGGGCCAGGACATCGTCGAGCGTGCGGGCCATCTCGTGCCGGGCGGCCCAGACGATCTGCGCGCCGCAGATCGGCAGGGACTCGTGGAGGGGGCGGGCCCAGTCGGGCTGGGTGCGGATCAGGCCATCGATGCCGATCGCATCCGAGCCGTAGGAGGCGAGGGCGCCGAACTGGGACGCCTGGCGATGGAATCCGTGCACGTGGAGGTCTCGGGTGACGCAGGGGCGTTCGGTCAGCCGGGCCAGCACGATCGCGTGGTCGACGCAATCCTCGGCCATTTTTCGGTAGGTGGTCCACTTGCCGCCCGTGATCGTCAGCAGGCCCGACTTCGAGATTTGGATAGCGTGGTCGCGGGACAACGCGGCGGTGTTGCTGGCGTCGCCGGATTTCATGAGCGGACGGATGCCGGCGAACACGCTGAGGATATCGGCTCGAGCTGGGCGTTGGGCGAGGTAGCCGCCGGCGGTTTCCAGGATGAAATCGATTTCCTGATCCATCGGCTTGGGCTCGAGGCTGATCGTGGAGATGGGCGTGTCGGTGGTGCCCACGACCACGTGGCCGTTCCACGGGATGGCGAACATGACTCGTCCATCGCGGGTATGAGGCACCATGATGGCGGTGGCGCGGGGCAGGAACTGGCGGGGCAGGACGATGTGGACGCCCTGGCTGGGGGCGATCATGGGTGAGGCGGCGGGCTCGTCCTTCTGCCGGAGATCGTCGCAGAAGGGGCCGGTTGCGTTGATGACGGAGCGGGCGGCCAAGGTGCCGTCCTGGCCGGTTTCATTGTCGTGGAACGTCAGGCCATTGACGTAGCCATCGGCGTCCTTGAGCAGGCCGGTGCAGCGGGTGTGGTTGAGCAAGCATGCGCCCTGCTCGGCAGCGGTCTGAGCCAGGTTGACGAGGAGGCGGCTGTCGTCGAACTGGCCATCGTGGTAGAGCACGCCGCCGCGAAGGCCTTCGCGTTCGAGGGTCGGAATGCGCTCGAGAACGTCGGCGGCGGAGAGCAGCTTCGATCGGCCGAAGCCGTACTTGCCGGCCAGCATGTCGTAGACCTTCAGGCCGATGCCATAGAACGGGGCTTCCCACCACTGGTAGTTGGGCACCACGAACGGCAGGTCGTGGACCAGGTGGGGGGCGTTCTGGAGCAGCAGGCCGCGCTCCTTCAGCGCCTCCATGACCAGCGAGATGTTGCCCTGCTGGAGATAGCGGACGCCGCCGTGGACGAGCTTGGTCGAGCGGCTCGAGGTTCCCTTCCCGAAATCGCTCTGCTCGACCAGAACCACGCTATAGCCGCGCGATGCGGCGTCGACCGCGATCCCGATCCCGGTCGCCCCCCCGCCAACCACGGCAATGTCCCACGGCTCACGGCGGTCGCGAAGCCGCTGGAGAAAAATGTCACGGTTCATATGGTATCTCGAATCCGACAAAAACCAGCCACAGACGCTGTCCTGTCTCGCGGTTCATTGTCTCTGGATGCCGGCTGCGGGTCAATCCAAACTGCCCGGCTGCGGGGCCGGATCCTGGTGGCCTGTCGGCCATGCTTGACCCCCATGAACCGCTCACGCCGGGTCGGGCCTGCCTGCGCCGCCGCGGCAGGCAGGGGACCCGGCCTACACTGTGTAGGCCCGGTGCCCGCACCGGGCGGATCCTGGAAAGCAGCCGCGCAGGGCTGGGGCTCCCGACGATCTACTGTGTCCCAGTTTCGATGGGGAGTTCCGGGCGGCTTGCCCACTCGCTCCAGCCCGCATCGTAATATTGGATCCGGCGGTAGCCGAGCAAATGGCGAAGGACGAAGTAGGTCTGGCTGGCCTGGTGACCGGTGCGGCACGAGACGACCAGGGGCGAGTCTTTCGAAGGGATCAGGCGGGCATAGGCGTCGGCCAGCTCGGCCTGGGGTTTGAACCGGACCACGGCATGGTTGGTCGAGAGGTCCAGCGTGAGCGGGCGATTGATCGCGCCGGGGATGTGGCCGGGGCGGGCCTCATCCGACTTGGCGCCGCTGAAGAAATCGGTCGGGCGCACATCGAGCAGGATGGCGGTCCGGCTCTGGGAGTGTGCCAGAACGGTCCGATAATCGACGGTGAACCGGTCGGCGTTCGATGCGGCGGGATAATCGGTCGCCTCGATGGATGGCAGCCGGGTGTCCACGGGCCGATTCTCGGCCGCCCATTGCTCCCAACCGCCGTCGAGGATGGCAAAGCGGATGTGTCCGGCCCGCTCCAAGGCGATGGCGGCCAGGGTGGCGTCGTGGAGTTTGTCGCTGGGAACGAGGATGACGGTGGTTTGCGGGGTGATGCCCAGCAAACCCAGGTGCCGGGCGATCATGTCGGCGGGAAGGAGCATGGAAGAGACGCCGCCGATCGAGCCGCGGAAATGCTCGGGATCCATCCGCACGGAGCCTGGGATGTGGCCGCTGTTATAGGCGGGCTGGGGGCGCAGATCGATGATCCTGAGGTCGGCCCGCTCGAGATGGTCCTGGAGCCAGATGGTTTCGACCAGGGGGGGCACGTCAGCCGGTGCGACCGTGCCGGGCGGCGCCGCGGGGGCGTCGCTTCCGAAGAACGCGCGCCAGGCATTGACTTGGGCGGCCTGGGTTTCCGGCAGCGGCGCCGAGCGCAGAGAGGCGGGCTTCAGCACGGTGTTCAGGAAGCCCTGCAGGCCGTCGGTGAGCAGGTAGGCGTTCGAAAAGCCCATCCGCGCGAGGGCGTCCCGGACCTGAGCGGGGTGGGTCATGCCATTCGAGTAGAGGACGATCGTTCCCCGGTTCTTGTGCGGCTCGAGGAAGGCGGGCAGATCGGGAGCGGCGACGTTGACCGCGCCGCGGATGTGAAAGGCCTTGAACTCGCCAGGGGTGCGGATATCGACGAGGATCAGGGTGGGATCGCCGGCCATGAGGCGATCCGCGAGCTCCTCGGGCTCGATGTGATCGGCGCCGGCCTCGATGCCCTCGAGCATCCGGGTTTCGGCGGGCGCGTCAGCCGATGCCGCGGCGCCTGCGGGCGGCGCAGGCGGGAGCAACGCCACCGCGAGCGCGGCGGCCAGAATGGCGGCGCTGAAGGCCTGGAGGAACGGAGTGCCGAGGTAGGAGCCCGTGCCTGCGGTCTTCCTCTCGATCCATTCCGCGCCCCAGAATGCCGCCACGGCCACGCTGGAGAAGATCAGGCCAAACACGGGGGCGGACATCCCGAGGGCCTGCCAGGCGAACCGGATGCCGCTGTCGCCCCAGGTGTAGAGCGGGGTGATGATCCCATACAGCTCGTTGAAAAGGGCGCTGCCCGCCGCGGCTCCGCCGAGAAAGATCAGCGCGTCGACCCGTCCGGACGCGAGGCCGACCGCAGCGGTGCCCGGGCACCACGAGCTCAAGACGAATCCGACTCCGAAGATCAGGCCCCCCACGATCTGCGCGCCATAGACGCTGGGCAGGAAGTAGATCTGGTCCGCGGTGACAATCCCCAGCGAGAGGGCCAGCTGGAGCCCGAGCATCGCTGTGACCATGGCGGTGAACATGACCTTGAGAACGGTCATGTCCCGAAAATAAAAGATGCCGGCCAGCCGGCGCGAGCTGCCGAAGCCAGCCTGCTCGAGGGCGAACCCGAATCCGAACCCGATCAGAAGCGAGAGTGCAAAGGCGGCGCCGGTGCCGAGCGCGTCGTGCCCGAAGAGGGTGGCGATCATAGCCATTGCCTCCGTACGAACCATGCGACGGCATAGCCGCCGGCGAACATGGCGGCCAGGAACAGCAGGCTGCCGCTGGCGAGCATCGCGCCGCCAGTGAGCCCTTGGCCTGACGTGCAGCCCGAAGCGAGCCGGCTGGCGAACCCGGCCAGAACGCCTCCCGTCACGGCCAGCGCGATGCGCCGGGTTCGCGAGGCTGTGGGGCCGCGTTCGATCTGGAGCTGGATCCGGCGGCTTGCAATGGCCGAGACCAGGCCGCCCAGCAGGGTGCCGGCAAACATGAACACCAGGTAATAGCGCAGGGGATCCTGGCCCCATGCGCCGAAGTAAGGGCTATCGGCCACATGCTGCGGCATGAAGCAGCTTTGGATCGAAGCCGCCGCGCGGGCGATGCCCGCCGACGCGCCCAGCCCCACCCCCAAGGTCAGGAAGCTGGCCAGCAGGACCAGCCCCAGCAGAACGCCCGCAAGATACGGGTTCAGATGCGGCCTGGGCCCCATCGATTGCGCGGTTGGATTCAAGCTCATGATTTCCCTCCGAAGCGGGGTTCAGCAGCCGGCGGACTTGCGTTTGGGCGCCGAGGGTGCGGCGGGAGCGGGCGCCGGGACGCCGGGGCGCGGCTCGAGGCTCGGGGCGGGTGCGCTCTGGGGCCGGGCCCCGCTGCCTGGCAAAGGAACGGCCCGCACCGCTCTCTTCAGCTCGGTCTCCTCCCAGTAGGCCTCGAGGCCGCCGTGCAGGGCCTTGATTGGCCGCTTGGTTTTTTGAGAGAGGATGCCCGCGGCCATCATGGCCAGCGATCCGTCGCGGTCCACGATGATGAGCGGGCCGGCGCCGGCCAGAAAGCCCGGGTTGTCCAGCACATCGGCCAGCTCGGCGCGGCGGGAACCGGGCAGCGCATAGTCCTGGAAAGCCTCAGCCGGGCGGATGTCGATCAGGTCGTAGGTTCCGGGGAGATCCTGGATCAGGCGGCTCAAGTCAGCCGGCGAAATCCGCTCGGCGATCTGGATCTGGCGCTGGAGCGCCGGGGTGGCGGCAGGGGATTGGCCGCTGCCGAACACGGGATATCCGGCGTCGATCCAGGCGGCGCTGCCGCCGGCGAGGCTCGAGACAGTCTTGAATCCCTGGCGCTGGAGGATGCCCACGGCCAGGCTCGATCGGTAGGCGCTGTTGCAGACGGCGACGACGGGGAGGCTGGGATCGAGTTTCGCCGACAGCTCGGCCAAGTGATTGATCGGCAGATTGACGACCGTGCCGATCCGCAGCGCCATCCATTCCGAAGGCATGCGGACGTCGACAATGATCGGAGCGGTGCCGGTCTGCATCTGGGCATGGAGCTCGGCGGGCGTGACCGTCCCGCTCTTGGCTATCGGCAGCTTCGATTGGATCCAGGTCTCGAGAGGGAGGACCGATCCGGTGTAAGCCACGCGATGCAATCGGAACACCGCCTCCTTGAGCTCTGCGTCGGACCCGATCAGGACCAGGGGGGCTTTCCAGGGCACCATCGTGCCCACCCATGTCTCGAACCGGCCTCGCAACCCGATGTTCACCGATCCGGGCACATGGCCGTCCGCGTAAGGCCCAGCCTCGCGCAGATCCACGAGCCATTGCCCGGGCGCTTCGAGGATGGATGGATCGGCCTTCGCCCGCGTCGGCGGCGCATCCCAATCCACCAAGGGCGGCCCCGTGCGGTTGAGGGCGGCGTTGTGTTTGAAATACTGCGGAGCTTCCGGCAGGCCATCGAGCACGGCGGCGATGAACTCGCTGCGGCCCCGGTGGCGCACGTAGGGGTTGGAGGACTTTTCCCGGCCGATGGTCGAGGAGGGGTCGTGGGAGAGATTGGCTCCGCAGAGCGAGCCGGCGCCGTGCGCCGGTAACACCAGGACCGAATCCGGCAGTTTTGAGAACTTGTCATGCCACGTGTCAAAGCTCATGGAGGCGAGGGTGGCGGCGGTCATGGTGCCTTCCAACAGGTCGGGGCGCCCGATGGATCCGACGAACAATGCATCACCAGTCAGGACCGCCTGCGGCTCGGTTTCTCCCTCGGCGATCACGAGGCCGGACATGCCGTCGGGCGTGTGGCCGGGAGTGGCGATGGCGCGGATGGCGGCCTTGCCGATCCGGAACGTCGAGCCGTCTTCGAGCGGCTCGATCTTGTATTGCGCGCCGCTGGCCTTGTTTTGGTAAATGGGCACCTGAAGAGCGCGGACGGCCTCGAGATGGCCCGCCACGAAATCGGCATGCGAATGGGTCAGAAACACCCCGCGAATGGACTGGCGATTCTGCCTGGCGTAATCGAGATACGCCTGAATGTCCCGGTCCGGATCGACGAGCAGCGCATCCGATCCGGAAACCACCAGGTACGAATAGTGGCTGAGCACCGGCAGGTTGAACTGCACAATCTCGACGCCTGGGAACCGGTAGGTCTCCACGACCTGATGCTGGGCGTCTTCGGCTCCATGGGAGGCCGACTCCGAGTCCTGGATGACCGTGCGCTGTTCCGCTTTGGCGCCCATGCCCAGAGCCAGAAGCACTATGCCGGCGACCGTTCGAATGACCAAGTTCGTCTTCATTAGAATTCGACTGTATCGATATTGAAAGTATTTCGGATCCCGAATGTGTCAAGTGCGATGCAGGAGGCCGGCTTGGCGCGATCCCGGCTGCGCTCCCGATGCCGAAGCTCCTTTTCGGAGCGCGGTTTTCGGGAGCCGCTGCGGGTTTCTGCCTGGCTATTTCCTCCGATCGATCGATATCATTCTCCTTGATTCGAGTGGCTGGCGGCAATTATACAGAGGATCATCAGTCCACAACGCCGGGTCAGGGGACCTGGCGTGCAGAATCGTGCAGGCCGCCTGTTGCGCGGCGAGGCTGGTGATGTTGCGCGTCGCATGGCAACCGGAATGTTCGCGCTGTGGCCCGATGTGGGCGATGTGCGCTGCCGGGTGGATGAAACGGCGTTCGAATCCTGAAATGATGCTGAATCAAGAGCTCTGACTCCCGAGCCTTTGTCACCATGAAGAACAACCGAATCCCCATATTCCTTGCCGCATTGGCCCTGGCCATCATTCCCCGCGTCGCTGCTCCGGGCCAGATCCTGATCGTCGCCGATGACTACAACGTGACCGGCCAAGGAACGGGATTCGCCCTGGACGCCGGCGTGAACACCGGGATCAATCCGCCCGCGACGCGGTTGACGGGCCTGGCCGCGCCGAACCTGCGCTATTACCAATACAGCGGGGCGAAGACGAACACCCTGCATTCGATTGGCACCAACAGATTTTACATCGCCCGCGGAGCGGATTCCACGACGATCACCCTGGGGCCGGGGGCGGGCGCCTTCAACTTCGGCCCCGTGCTGCGCAGCGTGAGCGCCACGCCCGAACTGCCCACGATCTACGAGATCCGCATCAAGATGGCCGCATCGCCTGTGGGCGACCAGCGGTTTTCATTCGCGCTGAGCTCGGACCTCGGAGGATCCGGCGTTTGGGATTTCGGACTCCAGATCAACCGGCCGGACACGGGGCAGGATTTTTATACCGTGTATCGGCGGATCGACATGAATTCGAGCGGCACGTCGGATGTGAATTCGGCGATCGGGGCGACGGCGCCCGGGACCTGGTCCTACGAGGCGCCCTTTCTGATTCGGGTCACGGACGCAGGGGTTGAGACCGAGACGTTCCATTCCCGGGTGCAGGTGTCGATGGATGAAGGTGCGACCTGGGTCTATGACACCCAGACGGACCCGGAGCTGCCTTACGGATGGCGGCTGGACACTGCCGGGCGCTATCTGCTCTGGGATTGCCCCGGCTGGGGCAGGGGGACCTACGATGATTTCTCGGTGACGTGGATATCGGGGCCCGAGGCTGCCGTAACTCAGGTGTGGACCGGCAGCGGCGCCGATGACAACTGGTCCACCGACGCCAACTGGGAAAGCGGCATGGCGCCCGCCAACGGCGACAAGCTGATCTTCCGCGGCGCCGCGCGCGCCGCCAACATCAACGACATCGAGAAGCTGGCGGCCCCCTGGCTGCTGCTCGAAAATGGCGGTTTTGACCTGTCCGGCAATCCGCTGACGCTTGGCAGCAGCATCACGAATGCGGCCGGGGACAACACCCTCAGCCTGAGCACCTCCTGGGAGAGCGCATCGGCCAAGAGCTGGACGATTGCGGGGGGCAGCCAACTAACCCTGGCGGGCGGGACCGGCATTGACGTGGCCGGAAACCATACGCTTCGGGGCGGAGGCACGCTGCGGATTGTGAGTTCGTTCCAGATCGGCGGACTGTCCACCGCCAACCCGGCGCTCGAGATCGCCGATGGCCGGATCGTCCTGGATGGGATCAACGCCAGCCTCATCTCCCGGGGCGGCTTCCGAATCGGAGTCGCAACGACCGGCGCCGGCGTGGCAGAGACAATCCTCACCAATGGCGCTTACCTCTATCTGAACCAGCCTGGCGGGGGCTGCCGTGTCGGCGACAGCGCCAATGGTCTGCTGAACCGGCTGATCATCGACAAGAGCACGCTGCAGATGTCCGGCGGTGACATGGGGGTTCCCTGGGCGGCGGGGGCGACGAGCGAGGTGGTCCAGGTCGGCGGTCTGGTCTCCGGGTGCGACCTGAACTTCAACCATGCGGGCGCCGGCGCGGGCGTCTACCGCGTGAGCAGCAGCGGCAGGCTCGAGCCGCGGCAGATCGCCCGGAACACTCCAGGCGGCTATTGCTCCATTTACTTCGACAACGCCATCTTGGGGACTTACATGGTCGTCAACAATCCGTTCATGGCGGGCCTGGATGTCGCCGAGATCCAGAGCGGCGGGCTGATTCTCGAGGCAACGGCGGCAGACATTGTGGTCGATCAGGCGCTGTCGGGCTCGGGCAGCTTGACCAAGCGCGGCGGCTACGCGGCAGTGCTCACGGGCGCCAACACCTACACGGGCAGCACAGTCGTCGAGGAGGGGCGCTTGATGCTGCCGACCATGCAGACCAACGCGACGGCCATCCAGGTGGCCGAAGGCGCGCAGTTCGGGGTGGTGCTGACGGCCGAGGATTCGAGCATGACAGCCAGCAGCCTGACCCTGGCGGGCGCATCGAGCGCGCTGCACTTCGATCTCGGCGCATTCGCGAATCCGGCGGCGCCGCTGATGCAGGTGTCGACGCTTTCGGCGAACGGGACTGTCACGGTCAACATCAGCGGCGGGTCGATCTCGATGGTTCCCGGCACGATCACGCTGGTGAAATACTCGGGCATGAGCGGTTCGCCGGCGTTCGTGACCGGGGCGTTGCCGTCCCATCTGCAGGCCCAAGTGACTCACAATCCAGGTTCCATCGACCTGGTCATCAGCCAGGTGCAGGGCTTTCGCTGGACGGGAGCGGTCAGTTCCGATTGGGACATGTTCACGACCAACTGGATCACCTACCTGGACGGTCTTTCTTCCGTTTACAGCGACGGGTTTATGACCGAGTTTGTCGATGGCGCGGCCACTGGAATCGTCAACCTCGGGGGCGATGTCCGGCCGGCCATGATGGTGATCAGCAACACCACGCTGCCCTACGTGCTGGCCTGGGGACGCATTGTCACCGACTCGATCCGAAAACTCGGGACCGGAACGGTGAGCCGTGTCGAGGCTGCAGCCGACCAGGTCCGCGAAGTCGAATTGAATGAAGGATCGCTCGTCATAAGCCAGTCCTTGGCGGACGTGACCATGACCAGCGTTCTCACCGACACCAGCGCGGGTGGGGGCGCGCTCGTGAAGCAAGGGACCAGCATGCTCACGATCGGCTCCACCAACGGCACATACGACGGCGCCATCCTGGTCCAGGAAGGCGTCCTGAGAGTGGGCGCCGTCGGCGCCCTGGGCTCGACCAACGGAACGGTCACCATCCTCCCCGGCGCATCCCTGGACGTGAATGATATCCAGTCCCCTCACAAGCCGGTCATCGTATCCGGAACGGGATTCAACGGGCAGGGCGCCATCACCGAGCTGAGCGGGATCGCCTCCGTCCAGCACAATCTCACCGATGTCACCCTGGCGGGCGACACCGCGTTCGGGTGCGCGGCAGGCGGGCGCTGGGACATCCGCGTCCGGTCGGGCAGCGGGGTCGGGCCGGGATTGCGCGGCAACGGGTTCAACCTGACCAAGGTCGGGCCGGGCACGGTGAGCATTGCATGCCAGCGCCACGACTATGGGGTTCCCGTTCCGTATTGGGAGATGAACCTGGGGGACGTGGTGATCGCCGAGGGCGGGCTGACGTTTGCCGAGTCGCTCTCGCTGGGCAATCCGGCAAGAACCATCACGATCGCCGCAGGAGCCACGCTGGGGACCTATGACTTGAACGTCACCAACCCGATCGTCCGCACCATCCTCATGACGGATGCCACCATCTCCTCCGGCGGAGGCGCCGGAGACACCAATCTCTTCACCGGAACGATCCAGCTGGCCGGGATCAATCATTTCCGCGTCAACGGCGACACCCGCATGATCATCCAGGGCCCCATCGTGGGCGCCGGCTCGGTTCGGTATTCGGATGCGGGCGGCGGAATGCTGCTGCTCAACGGCGACAACACGTACGCCGGCGACACCGTGGTGACCAATGGCACCTTGTCCGGCGGCGGTTCGATTGCGGGCAGCCTGGTGATGCTCGGCGGCACCAACTCGCCGGGATGGGGCGTGGGCGTGTTCACCGTCAGCGGCGATGCCGTGCTGGCGGGGACGACGCGGATGGAACTGGCGCCCGGGCAGGCTATCAGCAGCGATTCCCTGCGCGTGGGCGGCTCGCTCGTCTTTGGCGGCGAGCTGGTGGTCGTCCTGGCGCCCGGCGCCGCGCAGCCGAAAGCGGGGGACAAGTATCCGTTGTTCAGCAAAGGCGGCTCGGGCGGTTCTTCGGGAAAGTTCTGGTCTGGAGTTAGGATTTCGCTAGGTTTTGCGGTATGAATCGAAGCTTGCTCTACCATGCCTTCGGGGTGCGTGAAGGCTACGAATATGTGCGGACGTACTACGAAA
>JAKLFB010000056.1 GCA_022711435.1 Verrucomicrobiota bacterium | reverse complement strand
CGGTTCCCCCGACTGGTCACGTGATACCACCCGCCCGCTATTTGAATTCGCCATGGTCGCGCCATGCCGAGAATCTCTCCGGATCGTTCTATTCTGTCAACAATATGGATCTGACCCCATTGGTTTTCTTCGATAGGCAAGATTTAGGGCAATAGTCCGTCATTAAGCTGGGTTACACTCGAAGCGAGATGGATCCGGAACGTGCCTTGGACGCGCAGGGGGACCTGGTGCAAGCCGGTGATGGTTTCGCGATAGTGGCCGCCCAATTGGCTGCTGCCCCAGCCGGCCAGCTGTAGGTTGTCGGGATCCTCGGCGGTGAACTCGAGCGCGATCGCCCGGGTGATGGTGGGCGATTCCATGCCGGGCTCGAGCGTCGTCATGTAGCTTCCATTCAAGTTATCGTGGTCGGGATGGTAGCGGTGAACGAACGGATTGAGCGGATCCCGATAGTCCAGGAGATTGGTGCACTCGAGGATGCTCCCATCGGCGCCGAACTCGCCGATGCGGGTCATCGGCAGCGGTTGCGGAAAGCCAAACGCGGCGGTGCTGAACCGCCGGCCGACGGGCTGGCCGTCTCGAAGCGCGGCGCCCGAGTAGGCCGAGGCCAGCGTCTCATCGGTCAGGAGCACGAATCGGCCCGGTTCATCGACGATTGTTTTGCCCGGATCGTCCGGGTCCGGTTTATAGGTGCCGTCTTTCCACATCTGGATCACCTTTTGCAGGAGGCGGGCTTTGCCGGATCCATCCACATGGAGGATGAGCCGGAATTGGAATTCGTATTTGGCGGGCAGGGGCGTATCGGGATTGCCGGCGAGGGCGGGCTGATTGACCTTATCGATCACGGCGCTGCCGATCCACAAACCGGCGTGGAGGACATCGCTCGAGCTGCTCTGGGCGCGTGCGCCTGCGAAGGAAGGCTGGGCGGAAGGCGATCGCTGGATCCCATAGGCGCTAACGGGGATCAGATGCCGGCTCGAGCCGGGTGAGGAGGTGACTTCGAGCAGCGACTGGTAGAGCGGTTCGAGCCCGCCGCCATTCGAGGGCGGGGGTGTCATGTCTTGACGCCGCACCGCCAGGCGCAGCCGCCACTCGGCCCCGGCCGCCATGCCGCTCCGGGTCAGCGTGGCGGGCAGATTCGTCCAGTGCCCCGGCGCGCTCTCGCTGCTGTACCAATAGGCGAGAGGCACCTCTCCAGCCAAGGGAGGGAATGCCGGGTCTGCCGGCGGCGTCGAGGAGGGCAGCTGGCGGACGACAAGGGATTGGGTGGCCGTGCTTGCGTTGCGAATGACAAGCGTCTGTTCGTTGAGAACGCGCCCGAATGGCAGGCCGGTGGATTGTTCCAAGACGATCTGGACCGGTCCCTGGTATGTGGAAAATCCCTGGCAGCGGAGCCAGATGGCTCGCCCGCTGCTCATTGGATTGATGCTGGGCAGGGGCACCGGTTCCCAGTAGCCATCGATGCGAAGGCGGTAAATTGTGCTGTTCTTATGCGCCGCTGAAGGGCCGAAGAAAGCGGCATACGTGGGCGGGGATTGCGCATCGACGCTGAACCCAGCCAGGTTGAAGGAGTCGGTCACCCAGACCGCCGGCGCAACAACGGGCCGGCCAAGGATTACCCAGTTCATCGGGGCGCCGGTGTTGGGCATCTTGATCATGTAACACTTGCCGCCGAGCAAGCGGAACAGGCTGGTCTGGTCTGCGCTGGGGTGGGTGGGAGGCAGGTAGGCCAGCCAGTCGGGATTCCCTGGCACGAGGGTGTTGGTGTCCTGGATGAATTGCACGGGGACATGGCGCCGGTTCCACATCCACGCGCTTTCGATCGGGAATCTGGCGAAAGCCGTGTCGCAGTCGCCCGGCTCGGGCTGGACCTCGAGATGCACGGCATTCCAGCCGGGGCGAAGGGAGATGGTCTGGGTGGTCCATTGAGCCATCGCCGGGCCAGCATTCAACAGGACGACCGCGAGCAGCGGGAGCAGACGTGAGGTGGATCGCATGGCTTTGCCTCCTGGAGAATTACGGTTCGAGGGCCATCGGATCGTCCGACGGATTGTAAGGAGCCGGGTTCTGCTGGATGCGAAGGCGGTAGAACACGGGGCCGGCGCCCGTCGCGGTGGCATCGAGGTACGTGTTGACGGGGGGCGTGGCAGGGATGTCGGCCCGGATGTCCTGGAATTCGGTGAGGAGGCCGCTCGCGCGCTCGAGGACATAAACCCGGTTGCTGGCGCTCAGCCAATCCAGCCACACGCCGTTGGGCGGATCGGGCCGGACTCGGACGATGCTAAAGACCGACGCGGGGTCCTTGGGACTGGTCCCGGCGAGGTATTCCTGGAGGTTGTTGTGGCCGTCCAGGTCGCTGTCCAGGAGTGCGTCAGCGTGATTGGATGGGTTCAATCCGAACAGCACCTCCCAGGCGTCGGGGATGCCGTCGCCGTCGCTGTCCACCAGGCTCAGATCGAGCGTCAGGTCCACCTGCCGGAGGAGGCCGCGGTTGGTCGCCGCCATCCATAATGGAATTTGGCTCGGCTGCTGGAGGTAGGCCGGCTGGCCGTCCACCGATATGTTCTGCAGCGTATAGGTGATCGGAGTGGCGGGCGGAGAGAGCAGCCGGAGCGTGTTGGTGGTGGCGCTCATCGCGCCCACGATCGATTCGCAGGGAACGGGCAGGAAATAGGAATACTGGCCGAGAAAATCGAACAGCTCCGTCGCCACGGCCACGGGCGGTCCCGCATCCGAAGGCTGGAACGTCCCCACCAGCCATCCGGACGTCAGCCGCACGCTCGATCCACTGACTACGCCGAGGACCTCGCCATAGTAGAGCACAGGAGGCTCGGGAATGCCTTCGGCTGGGACGTTCCTGCAGGCAAGATCGCCGCATGCCAGAATGCTGAGCCACACCAGGATTCGCGGAAATGGGCTACCTCCGAGAGAATTACGTCGTTTTGACATATGCACCTCGACGTTGCAGGCGCCCCGCTTGTGGATCGCCGCGTGCTGCCGCCATGCCCGGAGCCAGCGAGGCCCTTCACCTGTAATGGCGAATTTCAGGAGTGATTTGCGCCAAGTATTTTCAGATTTTTTTTGCCTCCTGGCCCGCAGCGCTGTCGGCTGACTGGCCGCAAGCTGCTGCGGACGAGGACGTCCGCGGTCCGGAAGGCTGTCAACTGGCGGGCTGCAGGCTGCTGCGGACGAGGACCAGCCTGCGCCGGGGCGGTTACCTCGAGAGGTTTATGGGCGGGCAACTCGATCCGTGATGAATCGCCGTGCCCAGCTGGCATAGGTGTCGTCAGCCGGCAGCGATTGGAGTCGGGACTTGAGTTCGAAGTATTGGACGGCCGGCACGTCTGCGGGCACGCCATGCGAATCGAGCCATTCTCCGGCAACTGTTTCGGCCAGTTCGGCCAGCCACGTCGGCGCGGGCAGTCGGGCATCGGCGATTTCCCAGATCCGCACCTGGTAATCGAAGGGCGCGGTGGCGATCCGGTGTCCGTCCGGACTGAATTGTGCGTGCTCGACCAGCGTGCGATGGCGGAGTCCGGTGGCGAGGCGGAAGCCGGTATGGGCATCCCAGAGGCCGGCGTTGCCGTCGACCGAAGCTGTCAGAACGCGCCGGCTATCGGGGCAGAACGCGGCCCAGTTGACTCGGCCTTCATGGGCGAGGGGTTTGCCGACTGGCTGGCCGCTTCGCCAATCCCAGATTCGAGCGGTTTCATCGGCAGAAGCCGTCACGACCCACTTGCCGTCGGGGCTGAACTGGGCGGAGAGGACCGGCGCGGTGTGCCGCAAGGGAGATCCGTGGATGGTTCCCGAGCCGGCATCCCACACGCGCGCCGAATGATCCCATGAGGCTGTGACGATCTGTTCACCGGTGGGGCTGAACTGGGCGCTGACGACGACATCGTCGTGTTTCAGGGCAGGGGATCGAGGCTCGGATGTGGCGGCGTTCCAAAGGCGGGCGGTGTGATCGGCGCTGGCGGTGACGACGGTTTGGCCATCGGGGCTGAAGCGGGCGGTTCGCACCGAGTCATTGTGCCGAAGGGATTCTCCTCGAGGCTGGCCGGACGCGCAATCCCACACTCGAGCGGATCGGTCGTCCGAGGCGGTGACGATCAGGCGGCCGTCCGGGCTGAACGCGGCGTCCAGAACGGCTCCTTGATGGGCGAGATGCGGCGACAAGGATTGCTGGCCCCGGCCATCCAACACCTGAGCGGTCCCGTCCCCCATCGCAAGGACAAGAGAATTGCCATCGGGGCTGAACCTTGCGCAGCGGATGCCTCTCAGCGATGCCATGGCCGGCCCTTCGGTGGGTTGACCTGTTTCCGCATCCCAGACGTGAGCTTCACCGGGAGAAACCGCCAACACACGGCGGCCATCGGCGGACCAGTCGACCGATATAATCCGCATCGTATGGGGCAGCACATGGACCAGGGCCCGGCTGGGCCGGACGTCCCAGACCTGGGCGGTGCGATCGGCAGAGGCGGTGAGCAATCGCTTCCCATCCGGGCTGAACTCGGCGGTCCAAACCGCGTCATGATGTCGAATGGGCTCGGTGATCGGTTCCCGGGTATGGACGTCCCAGACGCGCGCGGTCTTGTCCCGGGAGGCGGTCGCGACGCGGTGTCCGTCGGGGCTGAACCGGACATCGCGAACGACATCGTCATGCTGGAACGGTTGTCCGACGGGCTCGGCGGTTTGGACGTTCCAGAGCCGGGCGGTCTTGTCCCAGGATGCCGTTGCGAGGATCGAGCCATCCGGGCTGAAAGCAACGCGCAACACGCTGCTGGCATGGGCCAGTGGCTGGCCAAGCGCCTGGCCGGTCCGGGCATCCCAGACTTGTGCGCGCCCGTCGACGGATGCGGTGGCGACTTTCCGTCCATCCGGACTGAATACGGCGTGGTTCACCTCGCGCTGGTGGCGCAAGGGCGGACCGGCGGGCTTGCCCGTGGCGGTTTCCCAGATACAAGCGGCACGGGCGTCGGAAGCCGTCACCACGAGGAGGCCGTCGGGGCTGAACTCGACGGAATTGATCCAGGCATCGTGCTGGAGCTCGACGCCCAGCGGCTTGCCCGTGAGCGAGTCCCACAAGCGCGCCACGCCGTCCTTGCACGCCGTGGCGACGCGGCTGCCGTCCGGACTGAACACCACCCAGGAGATCCAATTCGAGTGGAGCATCGGGGCTGTGAGCGGAACGCCGGCGGCAGCGTCCCAGATCCGGGCGGCGCCGTCGATCGAACCGGTTGCGACGCGCCGGCCATCCGGGCTGAACGCCGCCACCAGCGGGTGGACGCCGGCCATGAACTCGCCTGGCTTGATGCGGGTCGGATCGTGCCGCAACGGAGCGGTGACCGGCTGGCTCGTCGCTACATCCCAGACGCATGCGGTGTTGTCACGCGCGGCCGTGAGGATCCGGCGGCCATCGGGGCTGAACCGCGCAGAAGTCACCAGATCGAGCTGGAGCAGGGGGGGAATCGCGGGCAGCGCATAATTCCGATGCATCAGCTCGTTCATGAGCCATTCGGCGGCGACGGGATCGTTCGGATTCTGGCGGAGCAGGGAGGCGAGAACCGAGAGCGCTCGAGCGGACTGGCCGCGAGCGAAGAGGTGCTGTGCGCCCTGGAGCTCGAGTCGGCGGAGGCCCGCCTCGGCGCGCTGGCGCTGATGGATCGCCTCGCGACGGCCTTCGTCAGCCTCTTTCTCGGCGGCCAATGCGCGGTCCCGCTCGCGGCTCGCCCGCACGAATCCTAGGGCCGCCAGGACAAATCCGAGCATCAGAGCCAGGCTGACGCTGGCGGCCAGCGCAACCCCCATCCGATGCCGCCGCACGAATTTCCGCGCGCGATAGCGCTTGGTGGGTGGGCCGGCGGCCACGGGCTCATGGTTCAGATGCCGCTGGACATCGAGGGCGAGCGTGCTGGCTGTCGCATATCGGCGCGCGCGGTCCTTCTCGAGACACTTCATCACAATCCAGTCCAGATCGCCTTCGAGTTGGCGCGCGAGCGTGTTGGGGTCGGCGTGGCGGCGGTCCGCGATTTCCCGAAGGGTGTCTCCTAAGCCGCGAAGGAACGCGGACGGCCGGGCGGGCTCGGTTTCCCGGATGATGCGGCGCATTTCGTCGAGTCCAGCCCGCCGGAGCGTTTCCTGGTCGAATGGCGTTCGGCCGGTCAGCAGCTCGTAGAGCAGGACGCCCAGCGCATAGATGTCGGAGCGCGTATCCACGTCCACGCCGCTGAACTCGGCCTGTTCGGGGCTCATGTAGGCGGGGGTGCCGATAAACTCCTCGAACCGGGTGAACAGGGTCTTCGTCGTCAGCCGTTGACCGATGGCTTTGACAATCCCGAAATCGATCACCTTGGGAACCGGCCGCCCGTCGATCGTCGTAATCAGGATGTTCGCCGGCTTGAGGTCGCGGTGGATGACGCCTTTCTGGTGGGCGTGCTCGACGGCCTGGCAGACCTGGATAAAGAGGTGCAATCGTTCTTCGGTGGGCAGGTGATGCCGGTCGCTGTAGTCCGTGATCGGGATGCCCCGGACCAGCTCCATCACAAAATAGGGCCGGCCGCTCTCGGTCGCCCCCGCATCGAGCACTCGGGCGATGTTGGGGTGGTCCATCATCGCCAGCGCCTGCCGCTCGGCCTCGAACCGGGCGATCACCTCGCGCGTGTCCATCCCGGCCTTGATGATCTTGAGAGCGACCATCCGCTGGACCGGCTCGCGCTGCTCGGCCATGAACACCAGGCCGAATCCGCCTTCGCCGATCTGCTGGAGGAGCTTGTAGCGCCCGATCAGCGTGCCGGGGCCTTCGCGGATGAGATCCTCGGCCCGCAGAGCGCCATCGGATTGCATGAAGGCTCCGGCCTCCTGATGCGCCTTCAGCAGCGACTCGACCATCCAGCGCAGCTGGGCATCCCCGCCACAGGCCTGATCGAGGTAGCGATCGCGGCGCGCCGGATCTGGCAGGTCCAGCGCATCGGCGAAGATCTCGCGCACCGATTTCGAGATCTCATCGCTCATGGTTGCGCCCTCACGATTGGAAGGGTCGCCCGCCCCGCACGCCATCGCGCAGCGCCCGGTACAGCCATGCCCGGCCAAAGGCCCACATCCGATCGGCGGTCCGGCGCGAAACGCCGAGCATCTCGGCCGCATGCTCATCCGTGAGCCCGGCGAAGAACCGCAGCTTGATCAGCTCCGCTGTATCCGGATCGGCGGCTGCCAATTCGTTCAGCGCTTCGTCCAGGGCGAGCAGCTCCGCCGGAGGTGTGGCTTCGGCCAGCTCGATCCGGTCCAGATTCACGCGCTGCAGCCGGCCCCCGTGGCAGGCGGATAGCTTCCGGCGCGCGTTCTCGACCAGGATGCGCCGCATGGCCTCGCCGGCGGCGGCAAAGAAATGGCGGCGGCTTTCCCAGCGGGGCTCCGCGCCGTCCGGGCCGGGGACAACGAGCCGCAGCCAGGCTTCGTGAACCAGCGCGGTCGCCTGCAGGGTTTGGCCGGCTTTCTCCTGGGATAGCTTGTATGCCGCCAGCCGCCGCAGCTCGTCATAAACCAGGGGCAGCAGCTCCTCCGCCGCGCGAGGCTCCCCGCGCTCGATGGCGCTCAAGATCTGCGTGACACCGATCACGACACTCCCTCTCGAGGGTTGACCGCCGGCTTGGATGCACGATCATGTCCGAACCGAGCTCCCGCTGGCAAGCCGAAATCCGCCGCCACGATTTGGTTGACTCAGGAGGGATCATGTGAACGATCTTCATTTATGAAAACCGAAAATCGAAGAACCTTTCTCAAGAAGGCCGGGACGGCCTTGGCGGCTGGCGGTTTCCTCGGGCTCAATCCCGCCGCATGGGGCGCCAACGAGAAGATCGTGCTGGCCCTGATCGGCGGCAACAACCAGGGCCGCGGCGTCGCGCTCAACGCGATCAAGGACGGCGCCGAGATCAAGACCTTCTGCGACATCGACGATGCCATCCTGAGCAAGATTGGCGCCGTTCTCGAGAAGGCTCAGGGCAAAAAGCCGGCCCATGAAAAGCTCTTCGAGCGGGTGCTCGAGGACAAGGCGGTCGACGCCGTGATCATCGCCACCCCGGATCACTGGCACGCGATCCAGACGATCCAGGCCTGCCAGGCGGGCAAGGATGTCTACATCGAGAAGCCGCTCTCACAAACGATCCACGAAGGCCACATGATGCGCGATGCAGCGCGGAAATATCGCCGGGTCGTCCAGGTCGGAACCCAGCGGCGCAGCGGCGGGCATTTCCGGAGCGCTGTCGAGTATGTGGCCTCGGGCAAGCTGGGGAAGGTGTGCCTGATCAAGGCTTGGATGTGCCAGGTTCGAGGCAGCATCGGCCGCCCGGCCGACAGCGCGGCGCCCGCAGGCGTCGATTACGACCGGTGGCTGGGCCCCGCACCGAAACGGCCGTTCAACGCCAACCGATTCCACTACAACTGGCGCTTCTTCTGGGATTACGGGAACACGGAGCTGGGCAACCAGGGCGTCCACATGCTCGATGTGGCCATGTGGGGGATCCAGGCCCTGCGCGGCCTCGAGAACTGCCTGCCGAAACATGTCTCGGGCAGCTCCGGCATTCACTGGCTCGATGACGCCAAGGAAGTGCCCGATACCCAGGTCATGACATACGATTACGGAGACCTGGCGCTGGTGTGGGAGCTCCACAGCTTCCAAAACGTCCTGCCGCTCGGCGAGGCCACAGCCGGCACCGCGTTCTACGGCACCGACGCCGGGCTGGTCGTGGACGGCTCCGGATGGAAGGTGTTCACCAAGAGAGGCGAGCCCGCTCTCGTCGAGAAATCGTCGGGCGGATCGCACACCAGGAACTTTCTCGACTGCATCAAGAACCGCGAGAAGCCGAACGCAGACGTCGAGCTGGGCCGACTCAGCACGACGATCTGCCATCTGGGCAACATCTGCACCCGGCTCGATCGCGACATCCGCTTCGATCCCAAAGCCGAGAACTTCGGGAGCGATCGGGAGGCGAACGCCATGCTCACCAAGGAATACCGCGCACCCTACACGCTGCCGAAGGTGTAAACGATCGTGCCCGTGGACGACGGAACGACGCGGAAATGTTGTTCCTGGAAAGGTAGCGGCGCGTCGCTGACGCGTCCGCATGTCGGCCGATGCTTGCATCCCCTTGATGGCGCAGGCGCAGCTTTCAAACTGTGCTTGTATCTCATCATGAAGGGTTGCCGTGGACAGCCGTGATGGATTGCAGGAGCTCGACCTTGTCGGCAAGCGTCATCGTGTTCGGCCTGCCTGCGCCGGGCGGGAAATCCTGGTTCCCGTTTGCACGATGCCGCCGGATGTCTATACTCGCCTTCGGACATGGGTGGATCATCACCCGCGACGGATCATGAAAGTCGAGATATTTACTCTGTGCGACGCCGCCACCGAATACGGGGGCAAGCTCAACATCCTGGGATCATTCGACCATCTCTGGGCCAAGGATGTTCCCGTGGTTCATCCGCATTGCGCGGTGGCGATCAAGATCCGGTTTGCCCGGATCGAGGAGGGCAACCATCGGCTTCGGATCACGGTGGGGGACGCCGACGGCAAGCTGGTGCTGCCCGCCTTGGACGCCTCGGTGGCGGTGCGGTTCACGGCCGACGGGGATGAAACGGCTGTGGCGAACCTGATCCTGAACATCCAGCAGCTCAAGCTGCCTTCGTTTGGCGAGTACACCGTCGACATGGCGGTCGACGGCCGCCAGGAAGGATCCCTGCCGCTCTACCTGCGGGCTATCAAGAACCCGGCGCCCGAATCGCCGGGCTGATCCGGCCGCCGATCCGGGGATGCGCTATTGGCCGGCGATGATCAGGTCCAGCCGGCGCCGGTGCTCGAGCGGGGAGAGATCCCCTCCCTCGATGGTCAGCCAGCCGCTGTAGCCGATGGATTCGAGCGCCTGCCGGACCACCGGCCAGCGAACGCTGCCGTCGCGGATGTTCACGAACTTGCCCTCGCCCCGGGGATCTTCCGGCGTGAGCTTGAAATCCTTGATGTGCACCTTCGCGATCCGGTCGCCCAACTCGAGGATCCACTCCTCCGGGCGGGCGTATTTGACGTGGTTGCCGATGTCCAGGTAGGCCTTGACCCAGGGACTGCCGAACGACGCCACGAAATGGCGGAACAGGGCAGGCTGGACCCAGAGGTTGTTCCAGACGTTCTCGAGGGCGATGACCACGCGCGTCTTCTCGGCCAGCGGGATCAGCCGCTCGATGGCCTTGCGCGAGGTGTCGATGGCATGGTTATGGGCGCGGATGTACTCCGCATACGGTTCGTTGTCGCCGTAAACCACCCGCTCGAGATGGCCGGTCCGGTCGTCGAACTCGATCAGGAACTCCCATGGCCGAGGGATCCTCATGCCGCCGATCCGGCAGGGCACCAGCAGAACCGCATCTGCCCTCGCCGCCTCGGCTGTCCGCAAGGCGGCCTCGCTCAGGGCATACGAAGCATCGAATTTTGCCTGGTCCGAACTGTTGAACTCGGCCCAGCCGCGGAGCACGGAATGGATCTTGAGGCGATGCTGCTCGGCCAGGGCCCGAGCGGCCGCCGCCTCCTCCGGCGTCAGCACACCGATCTCGATCCCGTCGTAGCCCGCTTCCTGCAAGGCCCGCAAACCATCCGCGGCCGGCCGCTCGCGGATCAAGGCCCGCTGGAGACGGGTGCGGAAGCCGGGCCCGGCGTTCTGCGCGCGCGCCCGAGGGGCGGATGGTGCGAGGCTCATGCCCGCTGCCACGGCGGCGGCGGCAAGGAATTCGCGGCGGCTGAAATTCGTTTTCATGGCAATATGGATTCGCCAGACCCGGGTTCGGACCTCATGGCGATCCGCAGATCCATCGTTTCCGGGGGGTGTCCACCCTCCGGATCGAGCTGCACCCGGCTCTGTCTGTTGCGGGCGCTACTATGCGGCGTTTGTGAATCGTTGGGAAGGAATTCTTACGGCGAGGGCGGCTCATCCGGCCCGATTGTCGGATTGTCGAGGATTTGGCGGGCGATCTGGCGGGCCATCTCGATGAGGGGCAGGTCGCGGGCCAGGTCGGCGAAACGGAAGGCGGGCAGCCCGCTTTGGCGTTGGCCGAGGAGCTGGCCGGGGCCGCGGAGCTCGAGATCGGCGGCTGCGATGCGGAATCCGTCGGTGGTCTGGGCGAGCACCTCGAGGCGGCGGCGCGCCTCGGGGGTGCGGCTGGCGGAGATCAGGATGCAGAAGGCGTCGTCGGCTCCGCGGCCGATCCGGCCGCGGAGCTGGTGGAGCTGGGCCAGGCCGAAGCGCTCGGCGTTCTCGACGAGCATGACCGTGGCGTTGGGGATATCGAGGCCGACCTCGATGACGGGGGTGCTGAGGAGGGCATGGAGCTCGCGGCGCCGGAAGGCATCGAGCGTTCGCTCCTTCTCGAGGGGCGGGAGGCGTCCGTGGAGGAGGCCGACGCGAAATGGATCGAGCGTTTGCCGGAGGGAATCCCATTCCCGGGTGACGGCCTTGAGATCGAGGCACTCGGACTCGTCGATCAATGGATAGACAATGTAAACCTGGCGCCCCTTCTGGAGCTGGTCGCGGACGAATGCCCAAACCCGCGGCAGCCGGTCCGCGGACCGGACGAAAGTCCTGACGCGGCCGCGTCCGGCGGGCAGCTCATCGATGGTCGACAGGTCGAGATCGCCATAGAGAGTGAGGCCGAGCGTGCGGGGGATCGGGGTGGCGGTCATGACCAGCAGGTGCGGGTAATGGCCTTTGCGGACCAGCGTCTCGCGCTGGGCGACGCCGAACCGGTGCTGCTCGTCGATGATGACGAGCCCCAGGCTGGGCGGGGCGAACGAGGATTCGATGAGCGCGTGGGTGCCCACGACCATGCGGGCTTCGGGGGCGTCTCGAGGGGGGAGCAGGTGCGGCAGCTCGGGCGGGGCCGGCGCGGGATCGGGAGGGGCCGGCTTATGCGAGGCGGTTCTGAGTTCGACGCGGATGCCGAGCGGAGCAAACCAGCGCTCGAAGGTGGCAGCGTGCTGCTCGGCCAGGATCTCCGTGGGCGCCATCAGCGCCGCATCGCGTCCGCTCTCGATCGTCATCAGGGCGGCAGCGGCGGCAACCACGGTCTTGCCGGACCCGACATCTCCCTGGAGGAGGCGGCGCATGGGGCATGGCCCGGCCAGGTCGGCGCGGATTTCGCGAAGGACGCGTGTTTGGGCTTGGGTGAGGCGAAAGCCAAGCCGGGCCAGCCAGGGTTTGATCCAGCGGTTATCGCCGGCGCATGGGATGGCCCGGGCGCGGATCTCGAGGCGCCGGCGGCGTTCGAGCAGGCGGCATTGGAGATCGATCAGCTCGTCCAGGGCGAGCCGCTCGCGGGCCCGGCCGGCATCGGCGAGCTCCGCGGGGAAATGAAGCTGATGGAGCGCCTCTGCGCGCGACAGGCGGCCCGGGAGCAGGCCGGATGGCCAGGGCTCCGGGATGACTAGGCGGCCGTCCTCGAGCGTCCGCCAGACAAGCGTCCGCAGCCAGCGCTGGGTGATCCCCTCGGTCAGCGGATAGACCGGAACAATCCGGCTCAGGTGGACCGACTCTCCGGGCTCGGGCTCGATGCGCTCCGTTTCCGGATGATCCATCGTCCGGGGACGCAGGTCGATCAGGCGGCCATAAACGAGCAGCTCTTCGCCCGCCGCGAATTGATCCTTCCTGTAGGCGGCATTCCACCAGCGGAGATGAAGCCGCCCGGTGCCGTCTTCGAGGATGATCTCGAAAAGCGATTTGCGGCCGTGGCGGAACCGCTTGACGCCAAGGGCAGAGATGCGGCCGCGAACAGCGGCAGATTCGCCCAGCTCGATCCGGGCGATGGGTGCGATGCGGCGCCGGTCCTCGTGGCGGCGGGGCCGGTGTTGGAGCAGGTCGCCCACCGTGCGCAGATCGAGGCGGGCGAGCTGATCCGATCGCTCCGGGCCGACGCCGGGCAGCTCGGTAAGCAGGCTTTCCCATCGAGGCCCCGGCTGGCGATCGCTGGCCTGGTTCGCGGAACCCATGGTTCCATGCTGCCTGATGCCGGGCAGGCGGGAAAGCCCGAAGCCGCAGCCAACGCCTGAATCGCGCCCTTGAACCAGCGGTGCTTTCTCTGCATGCTGATGCAATGAAGTCCGTTCGAGTGGAGATGGAGGCGGGGCTCCGGCTGCTGGGTTTGTTATGCGTGTGCGCGGCGATCGAATGCGCCGCCGCTGCCGTCGGGGAAGCGCCGGTGCAGCGGTCGGCCGCCGATGTCGTGGCGAGCCTGAAGCTGCCGCC
Source organism: Verrucomicrobiota bacterium (assembly GCA_022711435.1). GTDB lineage: Bacteria > Verrucomicrobiota > Verrucomicrobiia > Limisphaerales > UBA1319 > JAGMXM01. The sequence continues at coordinate 16,824 of JAKLFB010000056.1, read as the reverse complement.
GGACTGGATCGATTCCACACCCGTCGAGTGGGATCTGAACCGGCCATGGAAAGAGGCGCGGCTCGAGATCCGGCGTTTGCTGGCGCTCGATGAAGCCCGGGTCCGGCAGGGCGTGAAGCTGACATGGCTATACGCTCAAAAGGGCGACATCGGGGACGGCCACGAGCTGCCGATGTACCTGTTCATGAGCGGCAACTATGGCTGGGCATTACGCCAATATCCGTCCTTTCTCGAGCGGCAGCGGGGCCAGGGTCCCACCCATGCCTACCTCTGCTACGCGTCCTGCCTGGCCCACTTCGGAGATTTCGCTGCGGCTCAGGCGGTGCTCGAACAGGCATCCCGCGACCTCCCGCCCGCGCCGTGGCGCATCACCAACCAGGCCAACATCCACAACCAGCTCGGCGATCTTTACGGCCAGATGGGCCAGGCATCTCGAGCCCGAGAGCATTATCTCGAGGCGGCCCGGCTCTATGGGATTTCCGACCAGCCGTACGGCCGGCATCTCCTGCCGCGCAAGGCCGCCCAGGTGCATGCGAAGCTGCGCCTGATGACGATGGCATCGCTGGGCGCCGCGCGGCTCCGGGACGGCGCCTATTCCGGCCGGTCGATCGGCTATAGCGATCAGGGGGATATCCAGGTCCGAATCCGCGTCCTGGGCGGCCGGATCGCCTCGATCGACGTGGATCATCAGGAGAAGATCGAGCTCGGCGCAACTCGGATCATCCCCCAGCGGATCCTCGAGCGCCAGAGCCTTTCCGTGGACGGCGTGACTGGCGCCACGGTGACCTGCCAGGGAATCGTCGAGGCCACCTATCGCGCGCTCGCCCAAGCCGGCTGGCAATGACCACGCAATCGGCGCGCGCTGCGCGGCGCATTAGGATCCGTCGCGGGATTCAACTCCTCAGCTTGGCGCTGTTTGTCCTGCTGTTTTTCGGGCTCGCCTGGCCTTACGCGGATCCGATTCACGCATCCGCCCAGGCCGCTCGAGAATGGCTGCCGTTCGAGCTGTTTCTTTGGCTGGATCCATTGATCGGGATTGCGTCGGCCCTGGCTGCCCGCTGCCTGAATCCGGCGTTGCCGATTGCGGTTCTGGTCTGGGCGGCGGGTGTGGTCGTGCCGCGCGCCTTCTGCTGCTACGTCTGTCCTCTGGGAACGCTGCAGGACGGCTTCGATGCCTGCATCGGGCGTTGGATTCCGGGCGGGCGCCTGCGCGGGGCAGGCGGCTGGCGGCACCTGCGGTTCTATCTGCTGGCTGCGGTTCTGGCGGCCGCCTTACTGGGGGTGATGCTGGCCGGCTGGGTTGCGCCGCTTTCGACATTGACTCGCGGGCTCATGTTCTCGGCGGGGCGGGCGCAGGTGGGGGTGGCGAGGAGCTGGGAATTGGCCGGGCCCTTCACCATGGGCGCCGGCGTGGCCGCAGCCCTGCTCCTGGCGATCTTGCTGATGGGGATAGCCGCTCCCCGGTTCTGGTGCCGATACGCATGCCCGACAGGCGCCTTGATCTCGCTGGCCTCCTTTCTCCGGCGCCCGCAGCGCCGGGTGCTCGATACCTGTCGGCAGTGCGGCCAGTGTGCCGCCCGTTGCCCGTTCGACGCCATCCAGCTGGATGCGGCCGTGCGGCTGCTCGATTGCGCCTGCTGCCAGGCCTGCGCACGCGCCTGCCCCGCCGGATCGATCGAGTTCGCGATCTCCCGCGCCAAAACCGATCCCGATGCCCGCCAGCCATCCAGGACCGGATCCCCATCGTTCTCGCGGCGGGCCTGGGTCGTGTCCGTCGCGGGCGGCGCGGCAGCCGCCGCTGGCATTCGGACAAACGGAGGGCCAGCCGGGCCGCCGCTCCGTCCGCCCGGCAGCGTCTCCGAAGACCGGTTTCTGGCGCTATGCGTGCGCTGCGGAGAGTGTTTCAAGGTCTGCCCGGGCTCCGTTCTGCAGCCGGCCGATCTGTCTGCTGGAATCGATTCCTGGTGGACGCCCGTGGTGACCCCGACCCAGGCCGGCTGCCACCCGGACTGCAGCTTCTGCACGCGGGTTTGCCCCACGGGCGCCATCCGGCCGCTCACGCTCGAAGCCAAGCGCCGCTGGCAGATGGGCGTGGCTCGTCTCGATGCCAGCCTCTGCCTGCCGCATCGGGGCGAACGCGAATGCCAGCTCTGCTACGACGAATGCCAGGCAGCGGGCTACAAGGCCATCGAGATGCGGCGCATCGAGCTCGACCTGGGCGACGTGCCGCCCGGTGCGATGGGGCCCGACGACCTCGAAGCCATGAGATCGATCCAGGCGCCGTTCGTGATCGAAGACGCGTGCGTCGGATGCGGCCTTTGCGAATACCGCTGCCATGCGACGGCCTGCCGCCAGCAAGGCTGGCTCGACCGCCGCGCCATCGTCGTTGCTCCCGCTCGAGCGCCGGGGCTGCTGCCTCGTTGATCCGCCCCCCAACAGATCGTCCTTCCGAACAAAAATATGCCTGCCATCTCGGGGGATGGATACAACTCACGCCGCGAGCGGCATCTCGTTCCGATGGTCCGCCTCAGTGGAGGATCGGGGGAGGATCGTGAAACGCAACCCTCTGCCCCCCGCTCGATCCTCGCGGGGGGAGGGAAGCGAGAACAAGGGTGCCAGTAGCCGAAAGCCCCAAGGTAGGGCGGCCACTCCGTGAGCGCTGGACAATTGTCAAATATTTAGATGCGACCCCATTGTCCCATTGTCTGCAGAGACCCTGATCCCGAGGTTGACATCCGCGTGCCTGGCTGACGTACTGGATGCCAGTCATAGCATGAAAACAGGATGCAATTTCATTTCCGGCGCCTGGCAGCCAGCCCTTTCGGGTGCCACTTATACCACTCGGAATCCGGCGGATCTCCGCCAGGAGGTCGGAGAATACCCGCGCAGCGGCGAGGCCGACGCCCAGGCGGCGATCGCGGCTGCCGCCGGGGCGTTCCCGGGCTGGCGCGACCTGACCGCGGTCGCCCGGGGGCGATTGTTGAGCCAGGCATCGAACATCCTGGCGCAGCGCAAGCAGGCCGTGGCGGAGGCCATCACGATCGAGGAAGGAAAAACCCTCGCCGAAAGCCTCGGCGAGGTCCAGCGCGCCATTGACATCTTCCGGTTCTTTGGCGGTTTGAGCTACACGCTGGGCGGCCAGACGATTCCGCATGATCTCCCGGAAAACCTGCTCTACACGATCCGCCAGCCGCTGGGGGTGGCCGGCCTCATCACGCCGTGGAACTTCCCGATCGCCATCCCCGCCTGGAAGATGGCGCCGGCTCTGGTCTGCGGCAACAGCGTGGTGATCAAGCCGGCGTCGTCCGTGCCGGGCCCCGTGATCGAGCTGGCCCGGTGCCTCGAGGAGGCGGGCCTGCCTCGAGGCGTCCTCAACGTGGTGATCGGCGATGGTCGATCGGCGGGCGGCGCTCTGGTCCGGCACTCGGCGGTCCAGGCGCTTTCGTTCACGGGCTCCTACGATGTCGGCCGCCAGATCCATCTCGACCTGGCGCCGCGCATGGCGCGATCCCAGCTCGAGATGGGCAGCAAGAATCCAACGATCGTGCTGGCCGACGCCGACCTGGATTTGGCTGCCGACCTCGCGGCTCGGGCGGGATTCGGCCTGACGGGCCAGGCGTGCACGGCCACGAGCCGCGTGATCGTCGAGCGCGCCGTTCTCGAGCCGTTCACCGAGAGGCTGGTTGCCCGGGCCCGGTCCTGGAAGGTTGGGCCGGGGATGGAGCCGGGTATCCAGATGGGGCCCGCGGCCAGCCCCGCCCAGCTCGCAACCGATCTGAGCCACGTCGAGGATGCCTTGGCCGAGGGCGCCCGGCTCCTCCAAGGCGGCCGGCGGCTGGACCAGGATCCGCTCCAGCACGGCTGCTTCATGGCGCCGACCGTGCTTGGCGATGTGACGCCGGCGCAGCGCATCGCCCGGGAGGAAGTGTTCGGCCCGGTGATCGCGATCATCGCGGCCGGCGATTTCGACGAGGCGCTGGCCATCGCCAACGGCGTGGACACGGGATTGTCCGCTTCCATTGTCACGCGGAACCTTCGCAAGGCGATGCTATATGCCGAGCGGATCGAGGCCGGCGTGGTCAAGATCAACCAGATCTCGACCGGCCTGGCCTTGCAGGCCCCGTTCGGAGGCGTCAAGCAATCGAGCACGGACACATTCCGCGAGCAGGGCCAGGGAGCGATCGAGTTCTACAGCCGGCTCAAGACCGTCTATCTGGATTACTCGGCGCCGGAGGGCCGCTCATGATCGCGCGATTCTGCCGGTTCACCACCGCCGCCGATCCCCGGGTTCGGATCGGGTGCTATGGCGATGAAGGGCGGTTGATCGACCTGGGCAGCGCCGCGGCCTCCGGGCTCGATGCCTGGCTCCAAGATCCAGAGTGGCCGGCTCGGTTGGCCGGGCTCATGACCGGCAAGCCGGTCTTCGAGCCCCGGCTGGCCGCCCCCGTCGACCGGCAGGAGGTCTGGGCGGCGGGCGTCACCTATGCCCGGAGCCGCACTGCGCGCATGGCCGAATCCGCCACCAGCGCCACCGCCTACGACCGCGTTTACGGCGCAGCCCGTCCGGAGCTGTTTTTCAAGGCGCTCCCGGAAAAGGTCGTTGGCCCCGGAGACGCCATCGCCGTCCGCGCCGATTCGAAGTGGTCCGTGCCCGAGCCCGAGCTGGCCCTCGTCATCGCGCCGGACCGCCGGATCGTGGGCTGCACGCTGGGCAACGACGTCAGCGCGCGCGACATCGAGGGCGAGAACCTGCTCTACCTGCCCCAGGCCAAAATCTACGATCGCTCGTGCGCGCTGGGGCCGGCCGTTCTCGCCGGCGCCGCCGAATCCGAGATCCGCGGCTGGATCATCCGGCTCGAGATCGAGCGCCAGGGCCGCATCGTCTTCGCAGGGGAAACGCCCCTCAGCCGGATGACCCGATCTTTCGATGATCTGGTGAGCTGCCTGTTCCGGTGCCAGCGGTTTCCTCACGGGGCGATTCTTTTGACCGGCACCGGCATCGTCCCGCCCGACGATTTCAGCCTCGAGTCCGGCGACCGGGTTCGAATCGAATGCCCCCCGATCGGCATCCTCGAAAACCCGGTCCAGATCGCATCTCTGGAAGGCTCGACCTGACTATTTGGCGTACCAATCCCGGATCCGGACCTCGATGTCCGTTTCGCCGCTGAGCAGTTGGCGGAGCCGTTCGAGATTGGTGCCCCGGCAGTGATACGGATAGACGATTCGCGGGCGGAATGCCCGGACGGCGCGGGCGGCCTGCTCGACGTCCATGGTGTAGGGCAGGTTCATGCATACCACCGCCACGTCGATCCCCTTCAAAGAGCGCATTTCCGGCACATCTTCGGTGTCGCCGCTCAAGTAGATCTTCTTGCCGCCCATGGCCAGGACATACCCGTTGCCGCGTCCTCGCGGATGGAACTGGGTGCGGCCGGGATCAAGGTTGTAGGCGGCAACCGCCTGGATCGGGATGCCTGCGACCTCGGCTTGGGCGCCGTTGGTCAGCACCACCGTCCGGTCGCGCCATTGGGAGGGCAATTGTTCGGCCACCGCGGGTGGGGCAACCAGCCGGGTTTTCGGCTGCATCACCGCCGTCAATGTTTTCACATCGAGATGGTCGCCGTGGATGTCGGTCAGCAAGATGAGAGTCGGCCGCGGCAGACCCGCGAAGCGCGTCTCGCCTCCCACCGGATCGACATAGATGATGGCATCCTTCCAGCCGAGCGCCATGGTCGCGTGCTGGATGGGACGCAGGACCATGTCGCCGGCTTGCGTCGGGATTCGGTCGCCCTCGAGCGCGGGCGCATCGGACGCCCCCGCGTCAACAATCCAGGCCAGGCTGAGCATGATCCCCAGGAATATCAAAAGCAGTTTCATGCCATCATCCTACCATGGCCGGCGGCTGCTGTCAGCTATCCGCCTCGTTAACTCGGCCCTCCCCCCGCTCGTCCCTCGCGGGGGGAGGGAAACGCGTTCGGTGGCCGTCTGAAGTTCTTTCTCTCTGCCATTGGGAACCAACGGGGAGGGCTCGCATCTTGCGCCGAAGAATGTTGTCTTGCGCCCGGCGTCCTGCCGCACTTGACAAACCTCTGGACCTTGCCAAGTTGAACCATGACGAATCGATTATTGCCGCAGGCCTGGGGGATCGTTCTTGCTTGCGCCGTGGCCGCAACTGCGGCTGCGGCCGATAAAGCATCGGATCTGACTCGGGATGTCCAGGACACGATCGCGCTGTTCAAGAAGACCGATGAGGGGCTGTCCAGGTTCTTTGAATCATCGGCTGGCTTCGCCGTGTTTCCCCGCGTGGGGAAGGGCGGGTTGGGGATTGGCGGCGCGCATGGCAAGGGGCAGGTGTTTGAGAAGGGCAACCTCGTCGGCGAAGCGTCCCTGACGCAAGTCACGATCGGTTTTCAGCTCGGAGGCCAAGTGTATGCCGAAGTCATCTTCTTCGAGACCGCCGAGGCCTTCAATAGCTTCAAGGAAAGCAAGTTTGCCCTCAGCGCCCAAGCCAGCGCAGTGGCGGCCGCCTCCGGCGCAGCCGCCCACGCGAAATACCAGCTCGGCGTCGCCGTCTTCACCATCGCACGCGGCGGGCTCATGTACGAGGCCAGCGTGGGCGGACAGAAGTTCAAGTTCAAGCCCCGCTAAGCCGAAGTTCCGTGTGTTCGGCGTGTTCGGCGGGCCAATCCTGTTCTCCGGCTGGGATGATGGTTTTTTCAGCTGGAAGTATTCCTGGGGCCGCCAGGCCAAAGCTGGGTTCCAATGGTTGGTGCCGAGGTGGGTCCAGTTCGGAGGGCTGAGAGTGATCGAGGATTGCAGCGCGAATCCCTCGAATTCAGTCGGCCAGCAGAGGAATACGAACGGCTCCAAGGCGCCAAAATCGGCGAAATGATCCAGGGGCGGCCTTTCGGGATCGGGAGCCGCGATGGTGAGCAAGGTCAGATTCGTGTTTCCCGTCAAGATTTCGAACCGCAGGTCATGCCCCAGCAGGTAGCATCCGTTGATGCAGCAGAAGCTGCCTTGAGCAGAGGCGCAGGTGAGCGTCTCGAAATGGTCGCCGGGATTGGGCAGGTAACCGTCGGCCATCCGCACGGTCAGGGTTCCACCGAATGCGGCACTGCCCGTGATGTCAAGACGGCTATGGTTTGCGCCGGCGGTCGCGCCTCCGAGGTCGAAGGCGAGCGTGCCGTTGCGTGTTCAACGTGACGGCGGCTGTGCGCGCCCAATTCCCGCTGATCCATTGCAGGTCGCCGCCGAGCTGATTGGTGCCGTCCAGCGTCGCGCCGATCAGTTGCAGATTGTGCACCTGGAGGCTGCCGGACAAGGTCACCGTGCCGCTCTTGAAGAGGCTCGAGCCATCGCCGCTGAACACGGTTCCGGATCCGAAGAAGCTCTGGCTGGCAAAGCTGAGGGCGCCCGCCTGGACCTCGATCGCGCCCGTGTTCCAAATGGGCGCCTCGATGATGTGCCGGCGAAGAACCCGGTCTGTTGGAGGAGGCCCTCGTTGAGGATCACTCCGGACGATCCGCTGGGCAAGTCGAGAGTCCCGTCGTGGTCGATCTGGAACACGCCAGCGCTGGTGTTGTGGATGAGGCCGTAGATCGAAAGAGCGCCGCCGTCCTTCCATTGCAGGCTGCCCGCATTGGTTACGCTGCCGCGCAACACCTTCGAGCCGCCGCCGGCCAAGCTCAGCCGTCCGTTGGCGGCGACGTTCCAGTTGCCGCCGGCGGTGTTCGTCCAGAGAATCTCCCCGGCTTGTGCTCCGACTGCCGCAAGACAGGCGAACAGTGCAATGTGAGTGCGCATGGCATGACTCCGGTTCAGGATCGAGAAAGGATGCGAGAAAGCCCTCGGGCGAAGGCACAACAGCCTGGGGCGGGCTTTCACGGGGGGGATTGTAGCAGGAGCGCGCAGCGGGTCAGCGACAATGGCCCGCCCCCCCCGCGGCGCGCACGGCCCCATGGCTTTTAACAAGGTGGGGGGAGAGAAATCGGATCGGGTTTTCAAAAAATCCGACGCTTCGGCAGAGAGCCCTTCGCGATGCGGGAGAATTCACTTCGCCGGCTTCACCTTGCCAAAGAACCAGGTCCAGATCGCCCGGTGGAAGGCCATGCTCGGCGGTTGAGCTTCGAGATAGGTGCCGATGGCGAAGGGTTCCTTGGCCCGCGGCGTGAGCTTGAATCGCGGCTGCTTGTCCCAGAGGATCGAGAAATCGGGATGGAACTGGACGCCGAGGACGTTGGGGAACCGCGCATGCTCGAGGGCCTCGACGACCTGGCCGTCGATCGAGGCCGCCGCGATCCGCAGCCCTTTGCCGATCTTGCCGGCACCCTGATGATGGGAGCTGACCACCTCGGGCCGATCCGCCGGCCCCAATCCCATGGCTTTCACGAACTTGCTGTCCTCCGAAAGCGCGATCGGATGAAGCATCGAGGAAAGGAGCAGCCGGTTCTGCGGTTCGACCTTCGGCCACGGATTCGAGTGCCACTGCGATCGCCCTGCGGCGATGACGTCCTCGACATACGCGCGCCCGTATGTCTGGTTCTGGATATCCTGGACGAGCGTCCCGCCGGTTCCTGCATTCATGGTCTGCAGCCCCAGACAAATGCCCAATACCGGAAAATCCGGCCGCTCCTCCAGAAGCCCTCGAAAGGACTCGTCCTGGAACCCTCCGAGGAGATGGAATATGAGCGAAAGCTCGAGATAGTGCCGATAGGGATCGGTCACGACGGTCAGAAGGCTCGTCTTCTGGCCGTAGGTTCGAGGAGGCAGATCGGGACCGCCGAAAAGGATCAAACCGTCCGATTTCCGAAAGATCGCGGCAAATTCCTCGGTCGCCGCGTTCGTCCGGAAAAGGGCGGCCGGTGAAAGCGCGGCTGAGATCTCGTGAAAATGGAGCCAGGCGAGATTGTGCTCCCGGGCGATCTGGCGCGCCTGCCGGTAGTCCGTTTGCTCCTGAGCATGATAGATGCCAACGATCTCGAACCTGCCGCCGGGGAGGAGACCTTGCTTCTCGAGCGCGAGAAGGTTGCTGATCGTTCCCGCCGACGGGTAGCAGATCGTCAATCGCGCGATGTTTTCGGATGGGGCCGCCGCATCGAAATACCGCGGCGGCCCCTCGACAGGCGCGGCGCCCGCCCACACAACAACCGCCATCGCGATCGCCGACGCCGTCAGGAAGGCTCTCGATTCCATGCCGAGCTTCATAGCATCCTTCCGCCTGCGGAGCACGGAAATTGAATTCGTACTGTAGCCGCAGCTTTCAAGTGGAGGCTCGCTAATAATCGGCCTTTTCAACGGGGCGCTCCGGAGCGAAGATGACGCGGATTCACAGTCGCGACACATTGCCTATGAAAACGCTCCGTTTCTTTGCCATGGTTGGCTTGCCATTCGGCCTCTGGCTCGGCCTGGGGCTTTCTCTTGCCCAAGGCGGACAAAGCCGCCCGATCCGACTGCCCGGAGCGCGGCCCGACATCGATGCCGCCCAGTATCCCAGCCTTCAGGCCGCTCTGGATGCTCTGCCCGCCGAGGGCGGACTGGTCCGCCTGCCCGCCGGCCGATTCGAGATCACGGAACCGCTGGTTCTGACCCGGAGCGATGTCCGCCTCGAAGGGGCCGGGACGGCCACCCACATCGTCAATCGAAACACTCATGCCCAGCCCGCCCTGATCATCCAGCATCCCGATGGAAAAAAGGTGAAGACGGCCGACCGGCTTTGGCGGATCGTTCTGAGCCAGTTCCGGATCACGGGCAACTCGAACAGCGGGCCGGGTATCGTCGCCGTGCGGATCAACGAGATTCTGCTTCAGGGGGTGACCGTCAGCGAGCACGGAGGCCACGGTGTTTTCCTGGATTTCTGCTACGAAGATCCGCGTGTCAGCGACTGTCTGGTGACCTACAATCGAGGCAGCGGCCTCCATCTGGAGGGATGCCATGATATCGTCGTATCCGCCAACCAGTTCGAGGAGAACCTCGACGCCGTGACCTGCGTGGACAGCTACAACCTGTGCATGACGGGCAACAACCTCGATGACCACCTGCGCCATGGCGTTGTCATCGAAAACACCTACGGATCGATCGTCTCCGCCAACATGATCGAGGAGTGCGCCGGGGCCGCCATCATCCTGGATCGGGACTGCTACGGGACCACGATGGCCGCGAATGTCATCGCGCATAACGGCCAGGGGATTGACCTGCGGGACGCCCACGGCTGCGCTGTCAGCGCCAATACGTTCACGATCAACAGAGCCGACGCCGTCAAGATCGGACCCGACAGCGGGCGCATCACCATCACCGGAAACAACTTCAGCAACAGCATGATTGGGGAAAACCAGGTCAAACGCGGGACCAACGATCTCGCCGCTGCCGGGATCACGCTGAACGGCACCCGCGATGTGGTCATTACGGGCAATTTGTTCTCGAGCGTTCGGCCGCAGGCGCTGCTGACGGGTCCAACACCCAGCCGCCGGGTGCTCTTCTCGAACAACGTGCTCGCCGACACGGGGCTCGGCGATGCCCGGTGGCTCGATTCCTCGGCGGAACAGAACCTGATCGGGCCGATCGAGGGCGCGCCGCGATGACTTCTGCCCGCAGACCATATCGCCCATGGAGTTGAGTGGGGACTGAAAAGCCGATGAACAATCCAATCCAATCAAACGGCTGGAACCTTTCGCGCTGGGCGTTGGCACTCGCGCTGGGCGGGGCTGTAATGGGCGCCCCGAGCGCATCCGGCGCCGCGATGGTGTTTCCCGGGGCGGCTTGGGCGGAAAGCACACCGCAGGCGCAGGGCGTCTCCACCGTCCGCCTCAACGCGGCGATGCAGTATCTGGCCTACCATTGCGGCGCCCAGAAGGTCAGCCAGGCAGTCGTGATCCGGAATGGCTATTTGATCTGGAAGGGAACCGACATCGACAACAAGCACGGGACGTGGTCTGCCACCAAGTCCTTTACCAGCACCGTGCTGGGCCTGCTGATCGAAGACGGCAAGTGCGCGCTGGACACTCCGGCCGCATCGCATGTCCCAACCCTCCAAGCCCAGTATCCCGAGGTCGCCCTCCGGCATTTCACCACCATGACATCCGGCTACATGGCAGCGGGAGATCTTCTGGATGACGTGGACCATGGCCAGACGGCAACTCCGTTCACACCCACCAACAGCCTGTTCGCTCCCGGAGCGAAATATGCCTACTGGGACTCGGCCATGAACCAGTTCGCCAACGTCCTGACACGGATCGCCGGCGAACCGATCGAGACGCTGTTCCAGCGCCGGATCGCGGATCCGATCGGGATGAATCGCACGTATTGGGACTGGCTGGATTTCGGGATCGTCGATGGGTACCCGCATGCTGTCAACGGCGGCGCGGGCAACAAGAGCAAATCGATGAACATCAGCGCCCGCGAGATGGCCCGGTTCGGCCACCTGTTTCTGAACCGCGGGAACTGGAACGGGACGCAGCTCATCAGCGCGGCGTGGATCGAGTTGGCGACTCGGAACCAGGTGCCCACGAACATCCCGCCCTATGGCGGCTACAACTTGAGCGGCCCGGGCTGTTACGGCTACAATTGGTGGATGAACGGAATCAAGGCGGATGGCACGCGCAAGTTTCCCCATGCGCCGCGCGGTTTGTTCATGGCACTGGGCGCCAACAATAACAAATGTATCGTCATCCCCGAATGGTCCATGGTTATCGTCCGCCTGGGCACCGACGGCAGCGTCGACGACGCGGTGTATGACATGTTCCTGCTGCGGGTCGGGGAAGCCGTGGCAGATCCGGATACGGATGGCATGGCGGACGAGTGGGAAGCGGCGGCCTTCACGACGCCGGCTCAATGCGCGCCGACCGCCGACGACGACGGCGACGGGTTGACGAACCTCGAGGAATACCGGGCGGGCACCCATCCCGCCAACTTGGCCTCCCTCGTCGCGCTGCGCGCAGAGTCAGGAGACTCGGCCGGCTCGATTTCCTGGGAAACGGTTCTGGCGCTCGAGCCTTACCACAACTTCATGACCCGCTGTTATTCGCTGGAAACCAGCGACAGAGTGAATTCCCCAGTCTGGACTGCCGTGCCCGGATACGTGAAGGCCCCAGCCACGGGTGCGCCGATGAGCTTTACCGCTTCCGGGGCCGCCGCTTTCTACAGGCTAAGGGTCTGGCTCGAGTGATCGACGGTCGAGCAGCCCGGCGTCCATGGGTGCGATGATCTGCCGGCTGGCCGATGCTTTGAATCGGAGCTGGCGTTTCCGCGCAGCATCAGCCCTGCGATATGGCCGGATTTCGCAGGCGCGCCATGTTTGATCTTGAACGCGCGTTGGGGTGTGGGTAGCCTCTGTTTCTACGAAAAACCAAGCTCAAATCGGCCTGTTGTGCTCGCTGTGGATAGCGGTCGCGACCGCCCGCTGTGCGCCGGCAGCCGCCAGTCCAAAGGCGTCTCCAAACCATCCGCCGGACTTTGTCATGCCCGCTCCCAGTGAGGTGATCCGGCTCTGGCCGGGCGATGCCCCCGGATTCATTCCGGGAGGGAATGCGGAAACCGTCGTCAACGAACGCTATCGGAATGTCTCCGTTCCGGAGCTTTTCGTCTACCTGCCGCCGAGCGGCAAGGGCAAAGGCACGGCGCTGATCATTTGCGCGGGCGGAGGCTACAATCACCTGTCAATGTGCATTCACGTCGAGAATGTCGTCCAGTCGCTGCACCATCAGGGGATCGCGGTGTTCGGGCTCAAATACCGCACGAGATATGGCGACAACGACGTCATTGAAGACGCGCTGGCGGACGGCAAGCGGGCGGTCCGGATCGTCCGCGCCCGGGCGGCAGAGTGGGGGATCGATCCGCGGCGGATTGGCGTTCAGGGATACTCGGCCGGCGGCAACTTGTGTCTGAACCTCGCCAGCCGATACGACCGGGGCGATCCCGGCTCGAACGATCCGATCGAGAGGCTCAGTAGTCGGCCGGATTTTGTGGTGTTGATGTGCCCGTGGCCGCACACGCAGAAGCTGGATGATTTCCGCTTCGACAGGCGTTCGCCTCCGGCGTTCATCGCGAGCGCCAAAGACGACACCACAGCGCCGAACTCGTTCGCGATGGCGATTGCTCAGAAGCTGAAGGGCGTGGGCGTGGCCGAAAAGACGTTCATGCCGGAGACGGGCGGCCACGGAGCGTTTCATTGGGGCATGGTCGATGGCCCCGGCGCGCGCTGGCCAGAGGTGCTGATCCCGTGGCTCCGGGAGATCGGGATGCTCCGGTGATGGGAGCCGCGAAGCTGCCACGATCCATGATGCAGGCGGTCACGGAATTCACCGTCGCCACCCGCGGCCGGCGTCTCTATGAGGTGACGGACCAGGTCGCGGGGTGGATTTCGCAGAGCCAGTTCCGGACCGGTCTGCTGACGCTGCACCTCCGCCACACGTCGGCCTCGCTCCTGATCCAGGAGAATGCGGATCCGGACGTGTGCGGCGACCTCGAGCGTTTCTTCGCCCGGCTTGCGCCTGACGGCGATCCGATTTTCCGGCATACCGTCGAGGGCGACGACGACATGCCAGCGCATGTGCGCGCCGCGTTGACGGCTGTCAGCCTGAGCATCCCGGTCGTCCATGGCGCTCTGGCCTTGGGCACATGGCAGGGGATCTACCTCTGGGAGCACCGCCGCCAGCCCCACACGCGCCGGATCGCGGCGCATTTTATCGGGGAATAGGTTTCGCCCCAAGGAATGCGGCTTCGCCCGGGCGAGGCTGAAAAGAAATGGCCGCCCGCTCTGGTTCGAAAAGAGAGGATCGACCAAAAGACGCCGGAGCCAGCCGATCGCCGATCACCGGGGCCGGGACTGAAGGAGCTGCAGGACGCGCAGGGCGTTGGTGTCGCCGCGATCGGCGAGCTCGGCCAGCTTCTGCTGGACCTCAGCCATGGTGTCCTGGACGGTCATGAGCTGTTCGGCTGTGACCTGGGACTAGACTTGGCCGCCAGCGCAACCGACGGTGGTGCCGATGTTGTGGAGGCGGGTGATGCCCTCGTCGGGCGAGCTCGAGGCGTCGTTGAAGTCGCCCGGATTGCGTTCGTCAGCCTGCCAGAGGATGATGGCGTCGGGTTTAGGGTGAAGACCAGCGGTGCGGCACCCGCGCCAGACTGAGGGCCCATCGAGGAGTCCGGACGACGGATCACAGGGCTTTGATGCGGCTGTATGCTCTACGCCAGTGCGGCCAGAACGCCGCGGACGTAGGCGAACGACTCGAGCATGCCGGGCATGGGATTGTCGGCGTTGAGCTCGTGCTCGAGGGCCACGTGGTCCGCAAATCGCATGCCCAGCAGCGCGCGCAGCACCCCGACGATGTCAATGATGCCACGCCCGATCTCGATGGCCTTCCCAGCGGGCGTCGCCGCGGTGACGTCTTTGATGTGGAAATCGTAGAGACGGCGGGCGCACTGTTTCATGACGCCGACCGGCTCCTGGCCCAGGCGGACGGTGTGGCCGAGGTCCATGCAGATCCCGAGCCGCGAGTCGCGGTTTTCGACCATCCGGAGAACGTCGATGGGCGAGGGGTATCTCTGATCCCCAGGGCCATGGTTATGAATGGCGATCCGGCAGTCGAATTCGCGGGCGAGCTTCTCGACCATGTCGAGCCCCTTCGGATCGGGGCTGGCGACCAGGGTCGGAAAACCGGCATCGCGGGCGTATTCGAACCGGCTGCGGATTTCAGCCTCGTTGGCGCCCATGTAAACCACACCAGCCCCCATCAGGACAATGCCCGCCTCCCTGGCTTTCCGCTGGGCGGCCTTGCGCTCCTCGGTGCTGCTGTCGTACGGCAAGTGCATGTCTTTGAGCGTCAGGTAGCGCAAGCCCAGCTCGCGCGTCATGGCGATCGTCTGGTCGAGGGTGAACTTTCGCAGCGAATACGAGGCGATGCCGACCTTCAGGCCGCGGAATCCGTCGGCTGGAGCGGAGGCGGCGGCAGCCTGGAGGCTGGCCGGCCGTGACAAGCTCAGCATGGCGGCGCCGGCGAGCCCTGTCTCGAGGAAATGACGGCGGGATAATCCCGCTTGGAACCTGTTCGGAACGACGTGTGTGGCCATGGATGTTATCTATGGCAGGCCGTGACGCCTCGGCAAGAAGAATTTCAGATGCCCGGAGTCCGCGGAGGATCGGATTCTCCGGATGAGGGGGAGGGCCAGAGCCGAAGCGTTTCCAGGACCGCGCGGACCCGGGAAACCTCGTGGGTGCGGAAGAGGTCTGTTTTTCCGAGGGCGGCGAGGACCGCAAAGAAGGGCTCCGCGCAGCGAACCTCCTCGCCGAAGCATTCGAAGGCGTGGGGCAGGGCGTGGCAGATGGGGAATCCCAAGGCGCGCAGGCGGAAGGTATGCAGGAAGGTGCGCATCTGGAAACGAATCCGCTGGGCGCTGTCCCGGAGGTTGCGGTAATAGAATCCGAGGCCGGGATCCAGAAAGATCCGCTCCAGCCCCTTCCGCCGCGCCAGCTCGATCTGACGGCTGAAGAAATCTCCCATGGCATCGATGGGATCGGCGTCGAACTCGAGGTCGCCGACCTGGCGCACATGGGGGCCTTGAACGTAGCAGACAATGACGGCCGCCTGGCGGGCAGCCGCCAGATCGAAGATGGCGTCGATGTGGTCCACGCCGGTCAGATTGATGACGTTGGCGCCGGCCTCCAGAGCGGCGCGGGCCACGGCAGGCTGGTAGGTCTCCACAGAGACCAGGATGTCGAGGGCGCGCAAGGCGCTGACGACGGGCTCGATGCGGCGCTGCTGGGCCGACTCGTCCGCTCGAGCGGCGTGGGCGAGAGTGGATTCCGCTCCCAGATCGACCAGGTCAGCCCCCTGGGCGGCCAGGACCCGGCCGCGACGAATCGCCTGCTCAGCGCTCAGACAAACGCTCTCCCGATACCACGAGTCGGAAGAGAGATTGATCGCACCCATGATTGCAGGACGCGTGTTGAATGGAAAGCGCCGGCCGCCCAGGCTGAACTCTCGCACCTGGAGGGGCGCCGTCTGCTGATAATCGGCGGCTATTCTGGCCAGGTCTTCCAACGCGAGCATATACAATCACCTGGCACGCCCGGCAGGGATCGAACCTGCGACCCGCGGATTAGAAATCCGCTGCTCTATCCGACTGAGCTACGGGCGCACCCTGTACCCCTTTACCCAAGGCATCCATCCCCATTCAACGACCGGGCGGCGAAAAAATCAACAGAGTTCATCCCCCCGCGCACAAAAGGACTTGAGTCATTTCGGGGGGATTGTCATATTATGCCCACAAGCGCGGCCGAGGCTGCGCGCGGAAATCCCCGGTAGCCAGGGTAGCTCAGGGGTAGAGCAGAGGACTCATAAGCCTTTGGTCGGGGGTTCAATTCCCTCCCCTGGCACCACCTTCGTTTTCGGATTTCGAGTTGATCAACACCGCCTCCCACAAAATCCACCGTCTCTCCGACTGGCGGTCGCCATGCCACTGCGGAGGTTGGAACGTGCTAAATGAGCTGCAAAACCGTGTCCGAAATATCGGAGGTAACAATAGAGTGACAGGTTCGCAGTTGATATGGCCTGTGAGCTGCGGCCCGTTCGGTCGGCTTTCGCCAGGATCTGGACCGTCGTCCGGTTGTCAATAGGGTGACAGGTTCATAGTTGACAGGGTTGGCAGGGCTGGGGTAGAACTGGTTTCAAACAACCGAAACGGCGGAAGGGAAAGGATTGAGGATGCGAATGGCGCGGATCAAGGTAAGGGGCCGGGGGGCGGTGTATCACTGCATCTCGCGGGTGGTGGGGGGAGAGATGCTGCTGGGAGCGCTGGAGAAGGAGAAGCTGCGGGAGATGATGTGGCAGC
>JAKLFB010000055.1 GCA_022711435.1 Verrucomicrobiota bacterium | reverse complement strand
CCTGCGCATACCACTTGGCCAGTTCCAGCCCCTCCTTGATGGCATTGTCGAAGCGCGGCATTCCCACCGGCAGAAAGAACAACAGCACAAAGGCGACGGCAAACCCGGCAAGAATCTTCAGCTCCCGTCCCCAATTTGTGCTCTCGCCATTCATCTCCAATGTGCCGTTCATCGTTGGATCTGCCTCAATCGTTTCGTTTTTTAGCTTATTCCACAACTATCACCCGGCAAAATGTGTCCGTTGCACGCTTCATTTCTGCTTTGGGTCTGTGCAAATATTAATTCCGATTTTGGCGGGAGCGCCGCCGGGCCCGATGCGAGGCGCAAGGGAGGGAGTGTATCCCCCTGCGATACTCGACCGACCGAGCAACGAAGCAGATGGCCCGGCGCCGCCTCGCCCCTGCGGGCTGGGGGCCTTGGGCGCGCTGGCTGTGTTGCTCCTCGCTCACAGACCGCACGGGTATGCTCGCTCGTCGCGCCTTGCCAGCCCACCCAATCCCCTCCAGCAAAATCGGAATTAATTTTTGCACAGACCCTTAGAAAACCGCGAGTGCACTCGCACCGTTCATGTCGGCTCGTTGCTCCGGCTTGTCCCTCATCTCACGCCTTGGCGAACGCTGGGTCAGGTTTTCCGCCTGGCCGGCACCCCCGTTAACCCCCAGTGCTCGCCCACTCCATCCGCGTGATCCGGATGCCTTTCAACGTCGGCAGCAAGGCGGCCATGTACCATTGGCCCTCGCGCCGAAACACCTCCGGGGCGGCCACGGGCAGCGCGGTCACGTAATGCTCGGCGTCGTTGCCGATGCCGAAGTCGAGCGGATCTCTCGAGTGATAGACCATCGTCTGCGCGTTCTTTCCGTAGGCCTGCGTCCGGAAGAGGTAGTACTGGCCCGGCAGCGGCTCGGCCACGAATGGGCATTCGGCCGAATACGGGCCGTCGCCCGACCTGCCGCCCGCCGCCACGACGCGCTCCCGGCCCCAATGGATCAGGTCGTCCGAGGTGCGCGCATAATCGAAGCCCTTGTTGCCCGGGTGCGCGGTGTAATAGAGATGCCAGCGGCTGCCGATCCGCAGCACCATCGGATCACGCCCGTTGCGGGTGCGATCGATCGTGCCAGCGAAATCGAGCTGGGGTTTTCCTTCGGCGTTTTGGTGGCGGCTGAAGCGCTTCCCATCCGTGCTGGTGGCAAGGCAGATGTTCACCCAATCGCCGTAGAACATCCAGAATTTGCCTTCGTGCCGGATGACGTAGGGCGCCTGCAACCCGCCCCGGGTTTCGCCCAGCGCCGGATCGGCCTGGAGGGCGATGCCTTTCGGTGTCCAATGGGTGTCCGTGAGATTCGCTCCTTCCCAGCGGTGGAACAGCCGTGTGTTGCCGGGCTCCTTGGTCCCGCGGATGCATGACCAGATCTGCCAGGTGCCGTCTGCGGCCTGCCAGATCCCGAAATCCACCGGCTGCTGTTTCGGGCTGGTCAGCGCGCCCAGATCCGGATCGCCCGCCACCGTCCACCACTCGCCCACGAGGCGCGGCGTGACCGGAGGATGTGCGGCGTGAATGCCTTGGACCAGCAGCGCTGCGAGCGCGGGGCTGAAAAGGAGCGGGTTCATCATAGGCCAATCTCACCAAAATCAAGGACCCGAATAAAGCGGGTTCTTCTCGTCCCACTCAAGCGCGGGCAGGCGATCGACGGCCCCTCACGGCCTTGCTTTCACCAATGCTCTCATAGTGTCATTGTATCGAGGCATGGTTTGTGAGATGCCATTCCTGGGATTCATCCAGATGGAGCGGTTGCTTCTCTCTCGCTTCAGGTAACAGCCGGCTGTGCGAAGCCGACGCTCCAAGTCCCTTCGCTTCATCCCACCAGGATCTTCTCTTGAATCGCATCGTCCGGAAGGCCGCGGAGGATGTCGGCCCGCCGGTCCTCCAGGATCAGTTCGATGGCCTCCACCAGGTTCAACATTATGGAATTGACCCCATTGTATTCCCCGGAGGTTGACAGAACAAACGCCCGCCGCCACCCGCCGACCCCCCAATACCCCTGCTGAAAAACTACTTGCTTTTCATCCGAATCAATATGTTAGATGCGACCCCATGGCCCCCCACACATCAGGGGCGGCGCGCCGCTGAACTCTATCGTTCGGCGGGCAGAATTGGCTCGCCGTGGCGGTCACGCCATGCCAGCATGCATCCATGAAGATCAGGATCACCTACTGGCGAGAATCAGACGGGCGGTACCTGGGCTACCTGAACGATTACCCTGACCATTGGACGCAGGGCACCGACCTGACGGACCTGCAGGAGCATCTGCGCGACCTGTACCAAACCTTCTCGGCAGAGGACATTCCCGGGATCAGAAGGGAAGCCGAGCTGGAGGTGGCGTGAAACGCCGTGAGCTCGTCGCGCGGCTCGAGGGCGCCGGCTGCCAGCTGCTGCGCCATGGAGCGAAGCACGATATCTACCACAGTCCAGCAACTGGCAAATCGCAGCCGGTGCCTCGACACGTCGAGATCAACGAGCGGCTCGCGCGGAAGATCCTGCGGGATTTGCTCGAGGGCGCGCAGCAATGAGCCTGCCGAACCAGTCGCCCCACCGAACCGCCGCCGAGCGCTTCCGTTGCGGATGTGCCGGGCGGCTCGAACGCCGGATTCGCTGCAGGCGCTCCTCGCCAGCGGCGGTCGGTGAGCGTGGCCGTTCGACGGAAAGCTGACTATGGACACACTACTCGTTGGCTTGCTTTTGTCCCGCCTCGGTCGCATCGCTTTTGTCGCCATCCCGTCGCCATTCGGGTCAGACGGTAGAAAAGCAGGCGAGCCACATTTCATTGGATGTCGAGTTTGGGTTGGGGGCTGCGATCAGGTTGGCGGTTCATCCATCGGCGCAGATTCCCCCGTCTGCGCTCGTTCAGCTTCCGCCTCATGCTCTCCACAAACCGCACGTTCGCTGCATCCTTCGCCATACTGGCTCCGAATCGCCGCACCGCCTGGGCGGCCGCCCCGTGCGTCAGCCCGCCCAATCCCCTCCAGCAAAATCGGAATTAATTTTTCCACAGATCCTCAACATCCGCTGGAAGCCCCTCACGGCGCTCGATGGCCCTTAGCCGCCGCCGCCGAACTCCTGGACAGCCTCGAACATGGCCGCAATGTTTTCAGGCGGCACCTCGGGCAGGATGTTATGGACAGCGCTGAATACAAAGCCGCCGCCCGGCATGAAGATCTCGAGCCGGCGCTTCACGTGATCCTTGACTTCTGCCGGGGTGGCTTTGGGCAGGACGGTTTTCGTGTCGCAGCCGCCCCCCCAGAAACAGATGTCCCGCCCGAAGTCGGCCTTGAGCCCCTCCGGCTCCATCCCTTTGCAGCTGGTCTGCACTGGATTGATGATGTCATAGCCCGCTTCGATCAGGTCCGGCATCAAGGCGCGAATCGACCCGCAGGAATGCAGGAATGTCTTCATCCCGGTGTGCTTGTGGACGTAATCGCACAGCATCCTGTGGCGCGGCTTGAAGATGCGCCGGTACGTGCCGGGGGACATGAACGGCCCCCCATTGGCCCCGAGGTCGTCCCCGAAGCGGATGATGTCCGCCACATCGCCGACAGCCCGGCAGGTCTTCTCGAGCCCGGCCAGATGCCGTTCCATGAGGGCGTCGAGCAGGGCCTCGACCTGCCTCGGTTCGGCCGCCAGATCCATAAGAAAGTTGTCCATCCGACGGAGGAAGCAGCCCCACTCGAACAGGTTGCAGCCGATGACAATCATCAGCGCGCGCCGGCTGGCGCGGCGCAGCTCGAGCGCCTTTGTCCGCAGGCTGTCCCAGAAGCCGGGGTCCGCGGCGTGATCCCAAGGGCTGTGGACCAGGGCGGCCCAGAGCACTTTGTCCATCTCGTCCGAGAGATGGCGGAAATCGGCTGGATAGCCGTCCAGGTATGGAAAGCAGGTCTGATCGAAAAATGCGCCGCCGGCGGGCATGCGGGCGATTTCGAGACGGTTCTTCGTCCGCGCCACGAACGATCCATCGGCTTGGCGCTCGGGCCGAAACCATGCGGGATAGAACGCGCTCTGGCCATCGAGGAGCGCCGCCGGCCGCCAAGCGGACTCCTCCTTGTTGAAGGCGCGCCCGATGTCGATCGCGTCCACCCCGAACCGATCGAGCAGGAAGCCCTCCGGTTCCGCCAACTGCTGGACCACGTCATAGACACGCGTGCCTCCTTGCGCGAAGCCCAGATGGCGCTTGAGATGGCCGTAGGCGATGGCGGAGATGCCGCTGCTCGGGGTTGCGCCGAGGTCGACGGGCGCCTTGTCTGGCTGGCGATGCTCGACGGCGGCGAGGATGCGTTCGCGAGATGTCATGGCTGGAGACGGTTCGATCCAGGGCGCCCTCGGCCCGCAGGGCCGGATCCGGGAACCCGGTAACCGGCAGGCCGCTCACGCGCGAGGAAGGATGGCGCTGCGCGCAGCGGGCGCGGGCTTCGCTATTTCAAGTAGTACACTTCTTTCGTGTCAGCCCAGATCTTGCCCTGCGCGGCCGCGGACGGCAGCGGCAGCTGGCACGGATCGGTCTCCTTCCACCAGCGCTGCGTCTCCGGATCCTTGGCCATCTTCCTCATGTCCGCCTCGAAATCCGTTCCGGTGTATTCGAGGTAGGAGAAGAGGTAGAGCTTGCCGTCGATCTCGCACTCGTGGATCGAGTAGTTCTGGATGTGGCATTCCTTGATCATCCGGTTGACGCCGGGCCACGGGTGCGCGTGGAGATCGCGGTAAACGGCGGCCTTTTCCGGGTTGAGGCCGGTGACCCATGCGTAGCGCTGGAGCGGCTTGCCGGTGGCACAGCCTGCCGCCAAGGCAAGCGGCAGCAGACGGAGGAGCTTTTTCATACGATGCCTATTGTGGATATCGAATGGTTTTGGTTTCGCCCGCTTGAATCGAAAGCGATGTCACGCGCTGGCCATGGCGCACCTGGACGGGTCCATCCGCGGCAGCGCGGATCGCGGCGGACTGCACTTGGCCGTCCTTCCACGCGACGTCCACGGTGAAGCCGCCGCGCGCCTTGAGCCCGCGGATCGATCCGGCGGGCCACGCTCCAGGCAGCGCCGGCAGCAGCTCGATCTCGCCCGCATGCGACTGCAGCAGCATCTCGGCCACGCCGGCGCAGCCGCCGAAGTTGCCATCGATCTGAAACGGCGGGTGGAAGCAAAAGAGGTTGGCGGACGAGCCGCCGCCGCCGAGGTATTTCATGCCGCCGCCAGCCACGGGCCGCAACAGCATCCGCAGAAGCCGGTGCGCGCGGTCGCCGTCGCCGAGCCGGGCCCACAAATTGATCTTCGCCGCCAGGGACCATCCGGTGCCTTCGTCGCCGCGGCTCTCGAGCAGCTTGCGGGCTGCCACCGCGAGTTCGGGCGTTCCGCGGGGCGTGATCTCGTGGTAGGGATGCAGTCCGTAGAGAGGGGAACAGTGCCGGTGCCTGGGCTCGGGCTCCGGGTAGGGCTCCAGCCATTCCAGGAGCCGGCCATCGGGCCCCACCCGGTTGGGCGCCAGGCGGGCGCGTTTCCCGGCGAGCTCGCGGCGGAAGCCGGCATCCAGGCCCAGAATCTCGGCGGCGCGGATGGTGTTGCCGAACAGCTCGCGCAGCAGCTGCATGTCGATCGTCGGGCCCAGGCATACGTGCGCCACCGTGCCGTCCGGCAGCCGGAAGGCGTTCTCGGGCGAATTGGACGGGCCGGTGACGAGCCACCGGTTGCTGGATTCCTCGATCAGGTTGTCGAGATAGAACTCCGAGGACTCTTTCAGGATCGGATAGGCCCAGCGCAGAAACTCGCGGTCGAGGGTGAAGGCGTAATGATCCCAGAGATGCTGGCAGAGCCAGGCCGACCCGCTCACGGTGGCGCCCCACGATGCCGATTCGCCCGGGGACGTGTAGCCCCATGGATTGGTGATCACGTGGGCCACCCAGCCGCGGGCGTTGTAGTAAGCGCGGGCCGTCTTGCGGCCCGGCTCGACCAGCGACGCGATGAGCTTGTGCATCGGCTCGTGCAGCTCGGAGAGATTGCAGACCTCGGCCGGCCAGTAGTTCATCTGCACGTTGACGTCGAGGTGCCAGTCGCCATTCCAGGGAGTCTGGATCTCCTCCGCCCAGATGCCCTGCAAATTGGACGGCAGGCCGCCCGGCCTGGAGGAGCTGATGAGCAGGTATCGGCCGAAATGGAAGTAGAGCGCCGCCAGCGCGGGATCATCCGCCCCGCGGGCGAATCCAGCCAGCCGCTCGTCGGTCGGCAGGGCGCTGTTCGCCGTGGCCGGCAGGCTGAGCTCAACCCGATCGTACCATTGGCGGTGATCGGCCCTCTGCGCCGATCGAAGCTGGTCGAACGTCTTCCTCGAAGCCCGGTCGAGATCGATCGATGTTCCCGCCAGGGGATCATCGAGCTGCCGGCCCGCAAAACCCTTGTAATCGGTCGCCGCCGCCAGAAGCAGGATGACTTCGTCTGCATTCGCCACGACGAGCTTGTCGCCCTCGGCTTCGATCGATCCGCCGCTGACCCGCGCCCGCAACCGCGCCGCATAGGTCACGCCCTTGCCGCCAAGCCCGTCGTTCAACGAACCGCTCATCAGCAGCTCGTCCGCTCGGGTTGCCCGAGTCTCGAATCGCTCCCTCCGGTCCATGCCAATCGTGAGCGACAGCGATCCCGGCCGATCGGCGGCCAACCGGGTCACGAACACCTCGTCGGGCGCGCTCACGAAATGCTCGCGAGTGAATTGGACTCCGTCCTGCTTGTAGACAACCTTGGCCGACGCGGAGCGCAGGTCCAGCATGCGCTGGTATCCCTCGGGCGGCGCCGGGACGGAATGAGCGGTTTGGACGCCCTCGAGCGCGATCTCCGCCACCTGGAAATGTGTGACGCCCGGGATCGGCCAAAATGTGAGTCGGAAGTGCCGGCCCGCCTCCGGCTTCGCGATCTCGTAGTGCCGGGTCTCGTGACGCTGGGCAAACGGCGGCTCCCCTTTCCGCTCGTCCAGCAGGCGCCAGGTTTGTCCGTCCACCGACACCTCCAGCTTCCACGATCGCGGATCGCGCGCGGGCACATCATTGGCCGAAGTGAAACGATACCTCGTCGGAGCGGCGTCCGTATTCCCGGCGTCGAACCGCCAGACCACCGGGCGGCCTTCGTGGATGACACACCACTTCGTGTCCGGATCGCCATCCATCGAGAACTCGATCTCCTCGGCCGCTGACCAGGCCCGGTGCCCGCTGGCGCATTGGACGGACGGCGCGCCAGCCGAGCCGCCGAATCTGAGCCGCAGGTTGCCGAGCGTTTGGTAGCAGCCGAACGGGACATTGGCCCCGCTGCCATGCCCGGAACCCGGCCCCTGGCAGGTGAAATGGGCGTTGACCAGCCGCTCGGCTTCGCCGTTCTTCCCCTCGAGCAGCAGGCGGCGGATCTCCGGCAATGCCCGGTGCGCATCCGGCCGGTCCGCGTCCTGCCGGGATCCGGACCAGACCGAGCTTTCATTGAGCACGATCCGTTCCTCGCGCACGCCGCCAAACACCATCGCGCCGATCCGGCCGTTCCCGAGCGGAAGGGAGTGGTGAAACTGCGTGGCGGGCGCGTTGAACCAGAGCGCGGCCGCCGGGTCCGGGGCAGCTGCGATAGCGGGCGGCCCGGCCAGCAGCCAGGCGGCCAGGATTATCTGATCGATGCGTTTCATCATCGGGCTATGGTTGGTTTTCCATCCTAGAGCGATTGCACATAGGCGGCAAGGTCGCCGACCTGGACGGCGGTCAAATGGGATGTGGCGCCGTGGCGATCGCCGCTGTTTCGCTCGACCAGCACCTCGCGCAAGCTGGCCGATCCATCGTGCAGATACGGCGCTGTCCGCCACACCTCGACCAGGGTTGGCGTATCGAACACGGCTCCCTCTTCGGGCGATCGGCTCCCGGTCCCGACGTCGTGCGATTTCAGATCCGTGAACAACGGGGCGGGATGGCATCTCGAGCAGCCCGTGGCCGCGCTCTCGAAGAGCTGCCGGCCACGCCGAGCCGCCGCCGACAATCGGCCGCCGTCCAGATGCGGGCTGGGAACCGGCCGCAGCGACCGCACATAGGCATCGAGACTTCGGTAGACCCGCTCAGGCTGCTCCGTGAACAGGATGTGCCGAACGCCCGCCCGGACCGCTGCCGCTGCGTCCTTGCGCACCCCCATGATCATGGACGGGGGGGTGTCGAATGCGAGCAGAAGGCTTTTGGTGTTCCTGGGATTCCCGACGCCGTCGTTGAGCAAATCCCAGTTGAACCCATCCGCGCGCCCGTCGCCGGGATGGCAGCTGGCGCAGCTTTGCCACTGCTGATGACAGAGGCGCGCGTCATGGAAATACATCTCTCCGAGATCGGCCATGGTGCGGCGGACCGGGCCGCCCAAGGGGAGGGTCCGGACGACCGGGCCTGGTCGGCCGGCTGCGAGCTGCACGGCGCTCAGTGTGTCCGAAAAATAGTTCGCGACGTAGGCCGTCGGCCCGGCGACCGCGACGGCTCGGGGACCCAGATCCTCGCGAGCAAGCGGCCTGCGCTCGCGCAAGCCATCCAGAAACTCGAGATCGTTCGGAACGTCGGAAGCCGTTTGCGCCGGGGCGCTGCTGTAAGGCAGTCCGAGCCGGGCTGCGGCCGAAAGCGGCGGCGACAATCGATCCAGCTTTTCCATCAATGCCTTGAAATCCACAATGCTCACTTCGTGGCCACCCGAGATCGCCACCAGCAGCGTGCCCCCGTCCCCGCTCCAGCCCGCTCCCCATGGGTTTGCCGATCCGCGATCCATCGTGTCCAGCAGCACGGTGTTGCGAACCTCCATTCGCTCGAGGTCGATCAGGGTCATCGCGTTGGCGTTGATCAGCCCGCGCTCGACCTGCGCGGTAGGGAGCGTGAACCGCGCCAGGACCTGAGTGACCGCTGCATGCCGCCCGTCGGGGGAGACGGCCACGTCGTTGACCAGGCTGGTGCCACTGGGCAGCCAAAGCTCATCGACGACCCTCCGGCGGCCCGTGTCGATCACCGACACCACCGCCCCGACCCGCTCAGCATCCGCTTTGCCCCAGGGGATGCCATGGGCAACCAGCAGCCATCGGCCATCCAGCGTGACTGCCGCCGCGACCGGCTCTCTTCGGACGGGCACGCGGCAGATTTCCTTCATCGCCGCCCGGTCATAGATCCCCACCCCACCCTCGAACCGATGGCACACAAAGAGAGTTTTCCCGTCCGGGCTCAACGTGGGGTCCATCGACGTGTGCCCGCCCTCGACGTCGGCGATCACGGCTCCGCGGGACGCATCCACAGCCAGGATGCGGCTTCGCGGCCCCGGACAGGTCACAAAGAGAGTCTGTCCATCCCGAGCCACGACAATCCCGCCTGGAGTGGCGGGGAGCTGAAGGGACCGCGCCACCCTCCATCCCGCCGAATCGACCACGAGGATCCGATTGGCCCTCGAGCAGGCGACGTAGATCAGGCTCGCATCGGGCGAAATCGCCAGGGCCGCCGGCGCAAGCCATGTTGTATCCGCCGCGGCGACGCGCCCGGTGGACATCCCAAAGACCAGAAACAGGTACAACGGGCAGCAAGCGCCAATCCAAGTCATTCCCAACACCCGTGCCAGACCCATCACCCCGCTACGTTAGCAGACGCTTTCAATCGATGGCAGCAAATAGAATGCGATCGGGCCGCCTCAGCGCCCCTGGAGCAAATCGCCAAAAGCCGGCAGCAGCTCGTATTTCTTTTGCCAAGGGGTGTACATGAAACCCCGCACTCTCTGCCTGGCGCCAGCGATCCGGATCCAGCCCTTCACGTCTTCCAGATCATCCCCGTCGTAATAGCAGGCGACCAGCGTTTCGAATCCCAGATCGTCGAAGAACTGGAGGCTCTTTTCCCGCGGCGCACCGCCCCAGACCGCAATGACCAAGTCCCGGGGGACATGCGTCCATGACCCCGTGAAATCGCCCTCGACGAGGTAGTAATCGCCATGGGCGTTATGGTTGGGATCGAGCATGTCAGACCAGACATAGATCCGGGCATTAGGATTATGCCTCTGGAGGATCCGAGTCTGTTTCGTGATGCACTCGCCCAGCAGCGCCCCCATGTTTTGTCCCCGGCATGCCTCGCAGGTGCCGCCCATCCGGACTTCGTCCATGTTGAGGAAGATCCGCCGGGGGCGCAGGTGCTGGGCCAGCAGCCTCGATTCGTGCTCGAAGATCTCATACAGCTCCGGCTCGCCCATGCAGACTGTGACCTGGGAATCGTTGATCGACATCGAGTGATACCAGCTCACCCGCAGCCGTTCTCCGTCCCGAATGGTCCCGCCCGGCAACAGCCGTAATCCAGGCCAAGGGCGATCCAGGCTGCGAAGGCTGTATCGAGGGTCCTCGAGTCGGGCGTAGTCCTTTCCTTCCGTGTAGGTCCTCGAGCCGTCATCGCTCCGGACGGTCACCGGCGTGCCAGGGCGATGCAGGGCGTTGAAAGGGCCGATCTCCTCCAGCGTCCAGTCGTCGAGCCACACCCTCCCCCGCCTGCCTTCCCAGACGCCGGCATAGGCCCTGACCGTCTCGAAACCATGGCTGTTGAACACCATCGTCACTTTGCGCCAGTCGCTCGTCGACGCGACCGACAACTTCTGGGACAACAGGTTTCGCCTGCCCGCCAACACCTGCATCCGAAAGCCGCTCGCCGGCTCCAATCCATCGGTCCGGACCCATAGGCTCATCCGGTAGGCCCGGTGCGGATGCAGCTTCAGCTCCTGCATGATCCGGCCGTGCCCGGGCGGCTGCGGATCGAACCGTTCCATGCGCAAGGAGCTGTTCCCTCCATGCTTGACCTGCCTGTCCACGAAGCTCACGGCGCCCGGACGATCCTGCAATCTGAATCCGGCCAAACGGTTCTCTGACGACTCTTCGAATCCGCCGTTGGCCATGCCTGCCGATGAATCCGGAGCAAACCGTGCTTCCGGCCCTTCCGCCACGAACGGGGCATCGATCACCGGCAATCCCTCGGCCAGGTTGCGGTTGTGCGCCAGCACGCTGCCGCCATAGCCCACGGAAAAAATGGCCGGGATCAGCTCGATGCGGCGCTTTTCGCACGATTGCTTCACCTGGTCGAGGCGCCGGAAGAACTCCGGGCTCTTCTGGCAGAGGGTGTCGAGCCCGAATGAGACAACGGCGCCGTTGATCCCATGCTCGCTGGCCGTGTCCAGCAACCGGGTGATTTCGACGGCATCGCTGTCCCGGCTGAGGTTCCAGCCGAAGATCCAAACG
Source organism: Verrucomicrobiota bacterium (assembly GCA_022711435.1). Lineage (GTDB taxonomy): Bacteria > Verrucomicrobiota > Verrucomicrobiia > Limisphaerales > UBA1319 > JAGMXM01. The sequence goes on along the minus strand of JAKLFB010000055.1, from coordinate 19,281 downwards.
AACCGATCGGCGTATTCACCTCCGGACACGGAAATCGCCAGCGCCACCCCCACCCAGAACGACAGCAAACCCATGGGTCTCATGATCGTTCGCATACTCCTTTCAAGATTCCAGGGGTACAGGAAAAAGGCCGAAGCCGGAACCCAGCTTCGGCCTGGAAAAATGGCAGTTCCACGAGGTCAGTTGCGCTTGCGGCCGGCGAACCAGAGCGCCAAGCCACCCAATCCGACCAGGGCGATCGTCGATGGCTCAGGAACGGGCGTGGCGATGCTCAGGGCGTCAAAGCCCGACGAGTTGATTCGGATCCCCTGGACGGGAACATCCGTCGTGAACACAAGGCCGAACGCGTTCTGGCCGTTGACCGACACTCCGGTGTTGGCATAGGGCCCGCCATTGGCTGCCGTGGCAAACGCCACCGGCCCGCCCAGAGAGCCATCCGATAGAATCGCCTGGATGTTCCCCGCATCGTTCCCGCCCCGCTCGAAAATGAAAAATGCGCTGCTCAGAAAAGGAAAGACCGTTTGCTGAAAATTGATTCCATCCGTCGAGGAGATGTCAGTCGATGTGCCGACGTTCAAAATGAAATTGTCGGCATGGGCGCCAATATCGCCCACCTTCGGATTCGATGTGCCCGCCACCGGAGGAGTTGTCTGTGACGGATCAGTGGAGGGATCGCTCGGATTCCACAGGATCTCAGTGCCGCCGCCATCAATCCACCAGCGGGTTGTTGTCCCAAGCTGCAAATCGCTGGGGGTATAAGTGATCCCATTGTAGGTCAGAGTGAGGATCTGGCCGCCCGAGGCCGTCATCTCCGGCAAACCAGCCAAAGCATCCGCCCTGGCTCCCGTGACGGCAGACCCGATCAGGACCAATCCCACGACCCCGACGCAGACACCCGACAAGAAACGAGTCATCGCTGTCATATCGTTCTCCTGGTTAATCAAATGGGTCAACTCACCCGGAGCGTGCTTGAGCCCAAACAACTTGTCAAGAATGTCCGGATGAGTTTTTGCGTATTGTTTTTGTGATTTTTCTCCTGCATCCGCCGGCCGGCTCAATTTCTCATGGGCTGGAGACGCTCGCGCTTCAGCCGGGAACCAGGACCAGCCGATGCCGGGTCGTTCCGGGCAGGAGCGGGGCTGGCTCGGCCCGCATCCACGCTTCATGCCCCGCCCGGTAAAAAGGCGACAGGAAATGGCCGCTCTGGCCCCCTGGCAGGTTGAAGAGGCCGTCCTCCTCGCGGCCGGGGCTGACCACCAAGCGCTCCGTCACGCCGAAATGCCTTCCCTGAACGCGGGGCATGTCGTTGTCTCCGGGCAGCTCGGCCGGAGGCATATCCAGCCATCGGGAGACGATCCTGGGCAGCCCCTCGCTGAGTGGGTGGCGCATATGAAAAGTGTTCTGCTTGCCCCAGGTGGCATCCGGGATGGCGAGGCCATCGTCCTCGAGCGACCTCAGGATGTCCCGGACCGCCGCGGCCAGCAGTTCCTCGAACGTGCCGAAGCGCGGATTCAAGAGGTGATTCGGACGTTGCTCGATAATCGTCCAAAGGGTTGTCTCGCCGAGCCATCCCCAAGGATTCCACCCGGCTCGGCGATCTCTGAATCGTTTCACGAGCGGCTCGAACACCAGCTCGGAGACGCGGCGATGGAATTGCCGGACCAATCGATAGCCCACCGATTCGGACGCCGCACGCCCGCCCCAGGCATCGAGCTGCTTCTCGAGCTCGACCCGATTCGTGCCAAGCCCGTCCATCCGCTTCACCGTGTCGAGCATCAGCGCCTGCCACCGCTCCAGGAACAGCGCCCGGTCATCCCTGTATATGGCAAACAAGTCCGCCTCCTCGGCCCGCTCGAGCCGGCGGAGCCCGTCGCGAATCTGACGCGCCCGCGCTCCGTCGTCCGGAATCACCGGGTGCGCCCTCAAATATTCCGGGGTGCCCATGACGCGGTTGTTGGCGGTCCACAGGCGGCCGGAGGGAGGGTTCATGAGGCGCGGATATTCCCGGGGAGAAAGGAGCCCCTCCCAGCGGCGGCTGCCGTCGGCCCAGGATTCCGGCACCGACCCGTCGAACCCCACGCGGCACGGCAGACGGCCGACGAGCGTGTAGCCGATGTTGCCCTCGCGATCGCCCACGACAATGTTGTTCAGCGGCATGCCGATGGTGGGGGCGGCATCCAGGACGTCCTGGACGCTCCGGGCGCGCTCGAGGGCGATCAGGCGCACGCCGACGCTTTCCGGATGGTGCGCCACCCAGGACACGGCGTAGCTTCCCCGGAGCCCTGGCGCCGGCGCCAGCGGGCCCCAGATGGTGTTCATCACGCGCATCGCGATGTTCGTGTTCCCGCGCACCCGGATCTCCTCGGTGACAACCTCCATCTCCTTCCAGCCTTCCGGCGTCCGGTAAAACTGCGGGTGATCGGGATCGATCTCGAGGCGGACCAGGTCGGTCGTGTCCAGGTAGGCATTGGTGAAGCCCCAGGCCACATGGCCGTTGCTGCCCACGTTGATCGCTGGAGCGCCCGGCAAGGTCAGCCCCACCAGGTCCTGGCCCCCCACGATCTCGTCCCGGAAAACGAGCCGCACCCGAAACCAGAAGATCGGCATGCGCAGGTCCAGGTGCATGTCGTTGGCAACGATGGCGCGGCCGCTGGCCGAGACGCGCCCGTCGACCGCCCAGCTGTTGCTGCCGGGCGCCGGATCGTCCCGGCCGCCGCCGGCTGCAAGGGGCGATTCCCGCGCCATGCCATTGGTCCATGTCCGGAAGTCGATCGCGCTGGCAGGAGGAACGGGCGCAGACGCCAGCTCGGAATCGTCGATCGCCGCATCCCACGAAGAGCCTTGAGGCAGAAAGAACGAGCGCGCCTCGGCCGGCAGCAGATCCCTCATGACCGCCTCGATCCGGTCCATGTTGCCCTCGTCGTCCTGCAACCCAAAGAACATCGCATAGGCGACCAGCCCGCAATCCTCGGGCCGCCACGGCTGGGGCTTCACCCGCAAGAGCAGATATTCCGGCGGGACCGCCCCCAAGGCCTCGAGCCCGGCGTTGGCGCCCTCCGTGTAGGCTTCGAGCACGGCCAGCTCCTCCCGGGCGAGAACCCCGTGCGCCGGATCGAACGCCTTTTGAGCCCGCTGCCGGAACTGGTGGCGGCGAGCCTGCTTGTCAAGAGGGATCACGGCTGGCCCGAGCAGCTCCGCCAGCTCGCCGGCGCCCATCCGCCTGAGAACGTCCATCTGGAAGAAACGCTCCTGGGCATGAAGGAATCCCAGCGCCCTCGCGGCATCGACGCGGTTGGTGGCGCGGATGGTCGGCACGCCGAGTTCGTCGCGTTCGACCAGGACGGGGCCGGCCAGCCCCGGGATCTTCCGCGTGCCGTCAAGCTGGGCCAGGCTGGCCCGGAGCTGAAAGCCGATCCAGGCCCCAGCGCATAACACCAGCGCCCCCGCCAGCAAGACCAGCATCCCTGCCCACTTCGCAATCCGCTTCAGCAGCCGAGGGGCAGGCATCGGGTCAGAGGCGCTCGTTTCCTGGCCTTCTCGATGAACTTCACCCCAGCCGAGCCAGGGTCTCCTTCACCTTCGCAAAATCGGGGAGATCCTTCGGCGTAGGCGTCTGCTCGCTGTATTGGACAACACCGGCGCGATCGACGACAAACGCCGCCCGGGCCGCCGTGTCTCCAATCCCTGCCAGCATCGGAAATAGGACGCCATACTTGCGGGTGACCTCCTTGTTCAGGTCGCTGGCAAGCGTGATGCCGATCTTCTCCTTTTGCGCCCACGCCTCCTGCGCGAACGGCGTGTCGACGCTGATCCCGATCACATCGGCATTCAGCCCCGAATACGCCTTCAATCCGGCCGTGATGTCGCACAGCTCCTGGGTGCAGACGCCTGTGAACGCAGCCGGGAAAAAGAGCAGGACGGTGTTCTTCTTCCCGAAATTGTCGCTCAGCCTGACATCGACAAGCCCGCTGGCCTGCTTCGATTTGAGCGTGAAATCCGGAGCTTTTGTCCCGATTGGTATTGGCATGATGAATCTCGATTAAAGTTGTTTCCGAACCGACGCGCCTATTCTCGGCCACTTGATCCCGCCTGTCAAACGACGGGAAATGCTTCGGATCATCAATTCCTTCTCCCGATCGATCCCTGGAGGCTGATCGTCCACAAGTTGACATGGGTTTTCATGTCCGGGATTTTCCAGGTCTGAGTCTCGTCCGCCGCAAACAGAACCACGGGCCCGCCTTCCCGACGCGGAAGCATCCCCATCTCGTGCACGCCCTCGCCTTCCCACAACACTCGCTTCTCGAACCGCCCTCCCCCTCGGTTGAAATAGGCGTAGATGCGGGGATTGTCGTGCAGAGGGAACTTCCATCCGCCAGCGCTCATTTCGCCCGCGACAATGTCCGGCCTCCCGTCGCCGTCCAGGTCGGCCACCACAAGGCTGTGCGGGCAGTAAAGACCGCGGTCGATCTCGCTGCACTTCCACGCGCCGTCCGGGGCTCTCGGATCCCGGGTGAAGACGGCCAGGCGGGAGTCGGGTATCTCCGCCTCCGCGGCCACGATCTCGAGGCGGCCGTCTCCGTCCAGGTCAGCCAGCGCCAGCTGGTCCATCCCGCCAAATTCGCCTTCCCATTGGCCATAGCGGTGGACGGCCCACGGTTCTTGGAGCGGATCCGCGGGGCACTCGGCCCAATACGTTCCGCAGACAAGGTCGGGCCGGCCGCGGCCGGCAATGTCGCCGATCTTGAGGCCCGACTGGTTGGCTTTCGGGAGAGTCGCGATCGGGTGTCGGATCCATGGCGCCTTCGGATCCGCCGGAATCTCATACCACTCGATGCTCCGCCGATCCGCCAGGACCACAACGCCTCGAGCCGGCCGGGGACCGGCAAAGGAGAGGGGCAGGATGTTGTGCGGCGAACTGGCTCCCAGCCCCGTTTCCGCCGCCAGATGCTCGGTCCAGACTCCCGAGGATCCCTCGCGAAACCAGTAGAGCTTGGGCCTGTTGCACCAGCGGCCGGCCCCGCGCGCGATCACCACCTCATCCGCCCCGTCGCCATCCACATCCAGCGCGCACCCTCCGTTCGAGTAGGCGAAGCCTTCCACCGCCGGGAACACCTCGCGATGCGCCCCGCCCATCCGCGCCCATTCCAGGATCCGATCCCCCCAGCCCACCAGGGCCATCTCTCCGCCCCGGCCCCGCCGGCAGATCGCCTGGGCTATATGCTCCCCTCCCAGATCTGCCAGCAGCTTGTGCTCCACCCGGACCGGAAGCTCTGGCTTGGGTTCGCCGGCTCGAATGCACGCCGCAGCCCCAACAAGCAGGACCCCGCCCAGACCCAGATCAAAATAGCGTCTCCACATTGCTCGTGTCTCCAATCGGTTTTTGTTCATCTCTCCAGCAGCAACCGCCCGCCATCCAAGGCCCGCCTCGCTGGAAATTCAATCCCGAAACTGGAAGGCGTAGATGTCCGCGTTCTTCAGCGCGAACCGGAGCCGGACCGGACGCCCCGCCCACGCGCTCACGTCCTCGTTGCCCTTCCACCGGACCACGCGGCTGACTTCGTTGCAGGTGTGGATCAAATCGCAGTCCGGCAGCGAAAAACCGGGGATCTCCTTGCCCTCCGGATCCGCCAGCGCGACGCGGATGGTCCCCTCGGCCGACGTGTCCGCGTTGAGCGCCAGCTCGCGCCCGGCGAATCGAATCGGCTGCGTCAGAAACCCGCCGCCGCGCCAGGACGCACGGACGGAGATGAACCCGTCTCGGCGCAAAACCACCCGGCTGATCACGGCGATGTTCTGGTCGGCGCCCAGCCCGGCATCCTTGAGTATCCGCTTGTTGGACGGGTTCCGATCCCAGCCGTGGAGCCAGTCGCTGGCGCGATAATACATGTACATCTCCGTGCCCCCGACGCCGGGCACAAGCCCGTGGATCATCCGGACCGAAGCCCAATCGAGCTCGCCCTTCATCCCGAGCCGCAGGAAGGGCCGCCGGTCGTAGCGCTCCCAGCTCACTCCATCCCGGCTGGCGGCAAACTGGGTGTGCAGCGGCCCGGCATTGATCGGCGTCTGCCGGGGGAATTCGGGGAGCGCGCCGCCCAGGTAGTGGAAATAGGCTTGCGGAAACATGTAGTAGGCGTCCTGCGCCCATGGATACTTGATGGCCGAGCTCGAGTAGTAGTCGACCCACCGGTCCCCCGGCTCGGGGCCGATCATCACCGGCATTTCTTGGACCACCGGGAAATCGCCCAGGATTGCCGATTCGCCCCGGGCAACCCCGCGCCCTTGCACGCCTTCGGCATACAGGTTTCGGCGGCAATAGAGGACGTATTTCGAGATCCGATCGTCCCAGAACATGATGTTCTGCGAGTCGAGGTGATGCCGCTTGTCATCGGTCCGATAGGTGCAGATGCTCTTGCGCGTGATCCGCCAATGGATCCCGTCGGGCGAGGAGAGGATGTGAAGGCCCTCGGCTCCGATGTCGCCGAACCGGCAGAGCATTCGGAAACGCTCGGCCGGCGGCGCGTTGGGATCCAGGAACACCATCCCGCCGTCCTGGCCGACGGTCAATCCCATCGCGCCATGGCCGATGACGATGTTGTTCTGGCGCGAACCGCCATACTCGATCAGCCCGATTCGCGGCTTTTGCCATGTGATGCCGTCCTTCGAAGTCGCGTAGCAGATCGCGCCGTTGGTGTGTCCCTCGTCCCACTGCGGATCATCCATCGCATGATACCACATATGATATGCGGCCCCGTCATGCAGGACATTGCTGTAGGGCCCGATCCCGCCCCGCTCCCACGAATGCTCGGGCTGGATCGTCCGATCCCCCGTCTTGCGCGGCGCGTGCACCTCGAGCGCCACATCCTGCGCCTCGGCCATGAACCGCCCGTCCATGAACACCTGGCGCCGGCTGCCCACGTCGATCGGATCGGCCGCGGCCGCAGCCGCCAGCGAAACCCCTGCCATCATGCAGGCTGTGCACGCCGCCGCCCGCGCCGTCAGGATCGGGATCTTCATGGATCGAAACATAGGCGCCGGGGCGGGGCCGTGGCAATCGGAATCGCCGCCCTCGATTGCGCGCGCTTGCCATCGAGGAGGATGATCCGGTATGAACGATGGATCATGCCCGACGACGTCATCGTGGCCAAGTACCGGATCGAGACCTGCCTGGGGATCGAGCAGGTCGCCGAGGCCATCGCCGGCGAGCAATCCTCCGGCACGTTCGTCCGCATCCCGGGCGAAACGGACGAGCTCAAGCGGCGGGCTCGAGCCCGGGTGGCGAAGATCGAGCCGCTGGACGCGGCGGACTGCCCCGCCCTGCCTGGCGGCCGTCCGCCCGGAAAGAGCGGCGGCCCCGCGAGGTTCCAGCGGGGGGAGATCACGCTCGAGTTCCCCTTCGACAACGTGGGGGCGAACCTGCCAACGCTGCTGGCGACCGTCTGCGGCAACCTCTATGAGCTGAGCGACCATTCCGGATGCAAGCTGCTGGATCTCGAGCTGCCGGCCGCATTCGGCGAGAAGTATCCCGGCCCCCAGTTTGGCATCCCGGGGACGCGGCGGCTGGCCGGCGTCGCCGATCGCCCGATCCTCGGCACGATTGTCAAACCCAGCGTCGGCTTGTCTCCCGCACAGACGGCGGACCTGGTCCGCACGCTGGGCGCGGCCGGCATCGACTTCATCAAGGACGACGAGCTGATGGCCAACCCGCCGCACTCGCCTCTGGATCAGCGCGTGGGCGCCGTGATGCGAGCGATCCAGGAGCTGGCCGACCAGTCGGGCAAGAAAGTGATGTACGCCGTGAACATCACCGACGACCTCGAGGCGATGCTCCGCCATCACGACACGGTTCTCGCGGCGGGCGGCACGTGCGTGATGGTCAGCCTGCACAGCGTGGGCCTGCCGGCGCTGGTCGAGCTTCGAAAGCGCAGCGCGCTCCCGATCCACGGGCATCGCAACGGCTGGGGCATGTACACCCGGCACCCGCTGCTGGGCGTCGAATACACCGCCTGGCAAAAGCTCTGGCGCCTCGCCGGCGCGGATCACCTGCATGTCAACGGCCTCCAGAACAAGTTCTGGGAGCCGGATGACTCGGTCGTCCGGAGCATCCGGGCGTGTCTGACTCCGATGTTCAGGCCGGACGACACAGCGATGCCGGTGGTCAGCTCCGGCCAGTGGGGAGGGCAGGCGCCGGAGACCTACCGGCTCACCGGCACGACCGACCTCATGTATGTGGCCGGCGGCGGCATCCTGGCACACCCGATGGGCCCGGCGGCAGGCCTCCGCGCCCTCCAGCAAGCCTGGGAGGCAGCGGTTCAGGGCATCGACCTACATGCGCATGCGCAAACGCACCCCGAGCTTCGCGCCACCATCGCCCGGTTCGCCAAACCGCGATAAGACCCTGATGCACTCATCCTTGAAACACCGCAGACCGCGCCCCTCGAAACAGCGGCTGCTTCTGGCGTTCTATGGCGACGATTTCACCGGCTCGACCGACGCGATGGAATCGCTGGCCCGGGCTGGCCTGCGGACCGTCCTCTTCCTCCAGCCGCCGGCCTTGGCGCGCCTGCGGCAGTATCCGGGCCTGCGCGCCTTCGGAGTGGCGGGCACGAGCCGCACGATGTCGCCGCCGGAGATGGCGCGGGAACTGCCCGCCATCTTCGGCGCGCTCCGGGCCTCCAGGACGCCGCTCGTCCACTACAAAGTCTGCTCGACATTCGACTCTTCGCCCTCCGTCGGCAGCATCGGCAAAGCGATCGATCTGGCTCGGAGCGTCTTTGGCTCGCCGGCAGTGCCGCTCCTGGTTGGCGCGCCGATGCTGGGCCGCTACTGCGTGTTCGGCAACCTGTTCGCGCGCTCGGGGCTGGACTCGGAGCCTTACCGCCTGGATCGCCATCCCACCATGCGGCGCCATCCCGCCACCCCGATGACCGAGGCCGACCTGCGGCTGCACCTGGCTCGACAGACCCGCAAGACCATCGGCCTGCTCGATATCGTGCAGCTCGATTCGCCCCATCCCGAAGCCCGCTGGGATGCCCTCCGCGCGCAGGGCGCCGAGGTCATCCTTCTGGACGTGTGCAGCGAGGAGCAGCTGCCCAAGCTCGGCCAGCTGCTCTGGCGCCACGCGCGCCCGGCCCACCCCTTGTTCGCCGTCGGATCCTCCTGCGTCGAATACGCCCTGGCGTCGTGGTGGCGGCGGGTCGGCCTGCTGCGATCGAGGCCGCCCCTGCTCCGCCTCGATCCGGCGCCTGCCCTGGCCGTGGTCTCCGGCAGCTGCTCGCCGGTCACGGACCGCCAGAACCGCCTGGCCGCATCGTCCGGTTTCGCCGAGATCGCCCTCGACACGGTCCGCCTGGTTCATCCCAAAACCCGCCTCGCGGAGCTGGCCCGGGCGCTCGAGGCGAGCCGACCGTTCTTCGCCGCGCAGCGCAGCGTCATCTTCCACACCGCGCGCGGGCCGGACGATCCGCGGATCGCCCGCACGGCTCGAGCCTTGCGCGGGCGCGGCCTTGGCTCGGCGGCCGTCCTCGGCTCCGCCCTGGGCGAGCTGCTCGAGGCGGTGCTCGAGCAGACGGGCTTGCGCCGCGGCGTGGTCACAGGCGGCGACATCTCCAGCTTCGCCGCCCGCGCGTTGGGCGTCGAGGCGCTCGAGTTCGCAGCGCCAATCGCGCCCGGGGCGCCTCTCTGCCGCGTCCATGCGCCCAGCCGGGTTGCCGACGGCCGGGAGATTGTGTTCAAGGGCGGCCAGAATGGCCGCAACGATTTTCTGCTGACAGTCCTTCAAGGCATTTCGACTATGAGCGACAAGCAACCGAAAGCGTCTTTCCGACGACAATCCAAGAGGAGATAACACCATGTCCACGATCGCCATTCTGGGCGCCGGCGGCAAGATGGGGTGCCGGCTGACCGACAACCTTCGCAAGCACAACCACGAGCTGCTGCTGGTCGAGGTGAGCGAGCCGGGCCGCGCCCAGATCGCTCGGCGCGGCCTGGCCACAACCCCTCAAGCGGACGCGGCCGCCGCCGCGGAGGTGGTCGTCCTGGCGGTGCCGGACCGGCTCCTGGGAGCCATCTCCCACGAGGTGGTCCCTCAGGTCCGGCCGGGCACGCTGGTGATCACCCTCGATCCGGCCGTCGCGTATGCGGGCGGCCTGGCCCCGCGGGAGGACATCTCCTATTTCGTCACTCACCCCTGCCACCCAAGCCTCTTCGAGCACTTCGAGACCGCCGCCGAACGCGACGATTTCTTCGGCGGAACCGCGGCGCGCCAGGCCATCGTGTGCGCTCTGATGCAGGGCCCGGAGGAGCACTACGCCGCCGGGGAGACGCTCGCCCGGCAGTTCTTCAGCCCCATCAGCCGCGCGCATCGAATCACCGTCGAGCAGATGGCCATCCTCGAGCCTGCCATGGCCGAGACCGTCGGCATCTGCCTGAACATGGCGCTGCGCGAGGCGCTCGAGGAGGCGGTCTGCCGAGGCGTGCCGCGCGCTGCCGCCGAGGATTTCATGTTCGGCCATGTCAAGGTCGAGCTGGGGATCGCGTTCGGCCGCGCCGCCTTCCCCTTCAGCGACGGCGCCAAGCTGATCGCCGAGTTTGGCCGAAGGCATCTCCTCAAGCCCGACTGGAAAAAGGTCTTCGAGCCCTCCAGCGTGAAGGAGCAGGTCCGCGCCATCCTGTCCGGCCAGCTCCCGCCCGCCGGCTGACCACCCCCCCCCTGCGCCGCCCCTGACCCGCATCGCCGCACAGGGCGCCATCCATGATCCCGAAAACATTCCTCCTCTACGGCCAGCCGCAACCGCCCGCCGATGGCATCGCCCTGCGCGCCGGGCCGCTGACCATGCGCCTCGATCCGGCCAGCGGATTCGTCCGCCGGATCATGCTGGGCCGCCGCGAGGTGCTCCGCGGCATCTATGCCGCCGTGCGCGACCACAACTGGGACACCATCCCCGGCGCCATCCGCGAGATCGCACGCGCCGTCGAGCCGGAATCGTTCCGCTGGGAATTCGAATCGGTCCACCGAAAGGGCTCCATCCATTTCGTCTGGCGCGGGGTCCTGAGCGGGGACGCAACGGGAACGATCCGCTACACGTTCGAAGGCCAGGCGCGCTCCGCCTTCCTGAAGAACCGGATCGGTTTCTGCGTGCTGCATCCGATCCGCGAGTGCGCTGGCGCAGCTGCCCGTCAGATGCGGGTGGACGGCCGCACGCTCGAAGGCCGGTTCCCGGATCGGATCGAGCCCCAGATATTCGGGCGGAGCAGCTTCCGGGACTTGCGCGGCATCGCACACGAAGTCGAAAACGGGATCTGGGCCGAGCTCGACTTGGACGGAGACGTGTTCGAGATGGAAGACCAGCGGAACTGGACTGATGCGAGCTTCAAGACCTACTGCACGCCGCTGTCGATTCCATTCCCCGTCGAGATCCAGCCGGGGGCGGCCATCCGCCAGTCCGTGACGCTGCGCCTCACCGGCCGGGATGGCGGCGGCCGGGCACCGCGCGTGGAGGTCGCCGGCGAACCGCCCGAACCGATTGCGCTGACATGGCCGGAGGGGGCCGGAGGCGCCCTGCCCGCCATCGGCCTGGGCGCCGCCACCCATGGCCGGCCGCTCACGGCGCGCGAGGCCGGATTGCTGCGGCGGCTCCGCCCCTCCCATCTCCGCGTGGACGTTCGGCTGGGCGCGCCCGGCTGGGACGAGACGCTCGAACAGGCCGCTGCGGACGCCCGCCAGTTGGGCGCCCGGCTCGAACTGGCCTTGCACCTGCCACGAGATGGCGCAGGCGCTCCCGATGGCTTCGAGCGGTTCCTGGGGCTGCACGCGCACGAACTCGCCCGCGTCCTGGCCCTCCGGGAAGGCGAATCCGCCACCAGCCCCGATACGCTGCGAACCGTGCGGCGGATCCTCGGCTCGGTCGCCGCGCCCGTGGGCGCCGGCAGCGACTGCAACTTCTGCGAGCTCAACCGGCAGCAGGCGCTCGGCCAGCTCGGCCTGCCTGGAGCCGATTTCATCTTCTGGTCCGTCAATCCGCAGGTCCACGCCTTCGACCATCTTTCCATCCTGGAGACCATCGAGGCCCAGGCGGCCACGGCCCGCTCCGCGCGCGCTTTTTCCAGCGGGCGTCCGCTGGCTGTGTCGCCTGTGACTTTGAAACAGCGCTTCAACCCCGTCGCCACGGGCGCTCCGGCGCTTGTGCCGCCGGGGCAGCTGCCGCCGAGCGTGGACGCCCGCCAGCTGAGCTTGTTCGCTGCCGCTTGGACCGTGGGCAGCCTGTCCGCCCTGGTTCGCGAGCAGGTCGAAAGCCTCACGTATTACGAAACCACCGGCTGGCGCGGCGTGCTCGAATCCGAGAGCGGATCCCCCCTGCCCGATCAATTCCCCTCGGCGCCGGGATCGGTGTTTCCTGTCTACCACGTGTTGGCTGCGCTGGCGGGCTGCCAGCGCGCCGCCCCCCTCCGCGCATCTCGGCCGGACTGCGCGGCGGCCTTGGCCGCGAGCGGCGCCGAGGGCGCCGATCGACTCCTGATCGCCAACCTCACGTCGAGCGCCCAGACAGCAACGCTGCCCCATGCGCCCCCTGGCGCGTCGGCGCGGATCCTCCATTCCGAGACCCCTGCCGCCGTCCTGGCCGATCCGGATGCGTTTCAGTCCATTGCCGGCGAACGCCGCACGGCAAGCGATCGACCCTTTGAACTCACATTGCCGCCCTATGCAGTAGCACTGGTTGACTGGGGATCGTAGCCTCCGAGGATGGACCGGGAGCGCCCCGCACGGTCACCCGGCCAGCACCGTGCTGAATCGTCAACAAGCCCGTGGATGGCTCGAACCACCAGCCTTCGGAGCCGGCGCTGCCCGCGCCCTTCGACAGCGGCAAGACCCTCGAGCCTGCCTCGATCCTCGCCGGGTGAAAGCTCAACTTGAGAACCGCGCGCGACGGCGCAATCGTCTCGAACTGCACCTCCGCCCGCCCATATCGGATTTCCCGAACGAACACGTCGCTATCGAGGAGATGATCCTGCCCCGCGGGGGCGAGCTCAGGCAGCGCGGCCATGGATTCCAGCGCGTGGCAGACCGTGTAGAGATGCTGCGAGTACCAATCGGGCCGATCCCGCGTGCGGGCGCCCGGATTCACCGAGGCGAAGAAGGTCCGGAACAACCCGGGCGGCGATTGCATGTAAGTGAGGGCGTTCATTCCCGACAGCGCCCTCGCCCTTGCCTGGGCGTCGCCTGTGGCCGCATGGAGACCCGCAAGCGCCCGGCAGTATCGCGCCGTGTGCCCCGGCATGAGATGTTCGAACCCGGCCTGCTCGGACACCGCCGGTGCAGGGGCTGCAGCGTGTCCGTTCGTGTAGACCAGACGCCCTTCCATGGCACGGAGGATCGCGCGGCCCAGTTCGAGGTATTCGGGCCTGTCAGCCGCCTTCCGAAACAGGTAGCCAGCGGTGAACGACATGGGCTCGGCCGACAGATACGTTTCGGGTTTGAGGACGATGTCCTCGTGGTAAGTGCCCCAGAGACCGCTCCTCGCGTTCCTCTCGAGCATGAGCTGGAGCGCCCGATCGTGGGCGCGCCTACACTCGGCCGCGTCCTGATGCCGGATCATCGCCTCGAAGAATTCAACGAAGAAGACCGGCGCGCCCCCGAAGTCCTGGCGGATGACGCCGGTTTCAGGCACAACCCGGAAGGGCCAGCTTCCATCCTCGCGCTGCTGTCTTGCCAGCGTCCGCGCGACGGCGCAGGCGGCTTCGAGGTACTTTCGATCCGCAGTGGCCTCATAAACGGCAAGGTACGCCTTGCCGAGAAACGCCGACTTGTCCGGCTCGATGGCGTCCTGGTCCCTCGATCCGCCCGGCCTGCCGTCGTAGAAGGTCGAGTAGGGCACGCTGGCATAGACGGCCTGGGCCGGGGTCGAGCGGGCCAGGTTCCAGTCGGCGAGATCGCGCGCCCGCAGCAGCCATTCCCGATCCCCGGTGTACGCGTGGTATCGCAGGAACGTGAAGATGAAATAGGCATGATGCCGCGCTGGAAACGACAGCTTCCGGCTCGATCGCGTGCCATCCGGGTTCACGTGCGCGCTGGCAAAGTAGCCGGCCAGCTCTCCATCCGCCCGGCCGGGCACATACGCCCCATCCGCCTTTCTCAGAAATCGCATGGCATCGGCGACGGCTTCGGCCACGGGCCGCCGGGGCATCACCACGCCGTTCGATGCCGGAACCGGCCACGGCCGAACGCCCACCCGGCGCGACCAATCCTCATATTTCGCCGCCAGATCCTCCACGAGCTTCGGCTGCTCGGATGACAGATCGCTCGACTCCGTGCGGTCGGCCTCCATGTCGTAAAGCTCCCACGGCTCGTTCGAGCTGGCGACGAGCTTCCATTTTCCTTCCCGGACCGCCCGATGGCCTTCGTGCTCCCAAAACAGCGGCTTCGAGCGCGACAAGCCCCCGCCGGCAATCAAGAGCGGCGCCAGGCTCACGCCCTCCGGCGCCACCGCGGCTCGCCCCTTCCACTCCCGCGGAAACGATCCGCCCGCCGCGGACAGACACGTCGGCAGGATGTCAATCAGGTGGCTGGCGGCATGCGCGAGCTTGCCGCGCAACAGGGGGTCGATCCCCGCAGGCCAGCAGACGATCAGCGGCGCCGCAATGCCCCCTTCGTGGGTGAACTTCTTTGTCTTCCGGAACGGGCTGCTGCTGACATGCGCGCCCGCGATGCCGTAACCCCGGTAGCTCGCGCGCCCGCCCAGCGCAGCGCCGGGCAAACCGCGGTTGGGATTCTCGGCGGCGCCCCCGTTGTCGGACAGGAACATCACGAGCGTGTTCTCTTCCTGCGCCGTCTCCCGCAGCGCATCGAGCACCCGGCCGATATTCTGATCCATCTCATCGATTTGCGCCGCATAGACCGACATTTCCTCATCCCACTGATCCTGCCGTTCCGGAGCCGCATCGGACCAGGCTGGCAAGCCGGGCGGACGCGGCGACAGCCGCCACCGCGGATCGACGACTCCCGCCTGCTGGAGCCGGCGATAGCGTTCCTGGCGGAGGTTGTCCCAGCCGATCTTCCGATAGCTGCCGCGGTATTTCGCAATCGTGTCCGGCCTGGCATGCAGCGGCCAGTGGGGCGCCGTGTAGGCCAGGTAGAGGAAGAACGGCCTGCGGTCGGATGCGATCTCGCGGATGAACCGCACCGCATGATCGGTAAACGCGTCAGTGGCAAAGAACCCTTCCTGCGGCGGCAGGAACACCTCCCGGTCAAGGGCCATGGGCGGGTTGGTGACCATCCCCGTATGCTGCATCCCGAATCCGTAATAGTTCATCGCGCCCTCGATGACGGCAAACGAGCGGTCGAACCCGCGCGCGACAGGCCATTCGCCCGCGCGATACCCGAGGTGCCATTTGCCGGACATCCCGGTGCGGTAGCCCGCCGCGCGAAGGGCTTCGGCAATGGTGGGCGCGTGGGGATTGAGCCGATCGGAGTAGGCGGGCGAGTCGAGCGCCTCACGCACGGGGCGCGCGTAGGCATCCACCATGTCGCCGATCTGAGCCTGATGGGGGTAGAGGCCGGTCATCAGCGCGGCCCTCGAGGGACAGCAGCGCGCGGCGCTGTAAAACTGGGTGAACCGCAAGCCTTTTCCTGCCAGGGCATCGAGGTTCGGCGTTCGAATCTCGCCGCCGTAACAGCCGATATCGCTGAACCCGAGATCGTCGGCCAGGATGAGGACGATGTTGGGTTTCGGCGCGGCGCGCATTCCCGCCGCAGCCAGCAAAGCGAGAAGGATCGTGAGGTGTTTCATGGCGGCGTTGCGTGCAGAGGCGGCGGCGGAGCCTGGCCCGGCTCCGCCGCCCGCTCGCACAAGACCATGGAGACCGAGTGCGGCGGGCATGTCCATATTGCGCCGGCCCATTCCCGCAGCTCGGGCCGGACACGATCGGGGTGCTCGAAGGTGTTGGCGGCAAACACATCGGGGGCATCCAGCGCCCATGTCCTTGCGGGCGCCCATCCTTCGGGCAGCTCGATCGTTACCCGGGCCGCGGCGGACGGATGCCGGTTCACCAGCGCCACAGCCAGCTTGCCGTCGGGCTGCCGCGCCGCTGCGGCATCGAGCCATGGCTGGGGCGACCTCGGGAAATCGGGGGCCGGCTTGTGATGCGGCGTGTGCGCCTGCGGCGGCGGGGGCATCGTGGCCGGGCCGTCGACCGACACCGCCACCGATTCCCCGCGCATCCATTGGCCGTATTGCCGAAACAGATGGAACAAGGGCGTGCGCACGACTTGCTCCCGGTTCACCGACATCACGCCGTTGCCGTTGACCAGGAACACGTAATTGGCCATCGCCACCCCCGGGCTCAGCCGGATGAGCGCGTTGCACACGCCCGCCGCAAACACCGCATCCTGCAATGTGCGCGGGCTCCGCCGGTTCAGCTTGCCGCCGCGATAGTGGCGGATGTTCCATTCGTCCAGCGCCAGGCGGACAGGGACGCCCTTCGTGCGAAGGGCGGCGAACTCGCCGGCCACACGGAGCATCTTGCGCAGGCAATGCTCGAAATACACCGGCGTGAATGCTACCGCAGCGAATTCATCTGGCGCGCCGGTCGAGTAGCCGTAGATGTGGCATGTCAGCAGGTCGATCAGATGGCCTGCATGGCGCAGCACCGTTCGATCCCAGCGGGGATCGCCCGCCGACATCGAGCCGACGCCCAGAATCTGGACTCGAGGATCGGCGCGGCGGACGGCCGCGGCCCATCGCGCCAGCGTGCGCGCATAGGCGGGCGCGTCCATGTGCCCGGCCTCCCACTCGCCAAAGGTCTCATTGCCGATGCCCCAATACAGCACGCGGCGATCCGTGGCATTGCAGTGCTCCAGCCAGGCCAGGCATTCATCGAGCGTGCCGGTGCCGAGGTTGGCGTTGATGTAAGCGGCGCTGCCGGCCGCGCGGCACCATTCCAGGAATTCATCCGTGCCAAAGCGGTTCGGCTCTTCGCCGCCCCAGTGCGCGTTCGGGCGGGCCTGCCGCTGCGCCTGCGGCCCGATGCCATCGCGCCAATGGTAGGTGTCCGCAAAACAGCCCCCCGGCCAGCGCACCACCGGCACTCCCAGCTCGCGCGCAGCCGCCATCACATCCCGCCGCAGGCCGCGGGCATCCGACATGGGCGAGGTGTCATCCCAGATGGACGGATAGATGCACTCGTCCTCGCGCTGGACGTGCTCGAGATACTGGCCAAAAATGTGGGGATTGATCGGGCCCGTTCCGGCCCCCCCTTGCACGCGCACGACTGCTGGATAATCCGATGCGGCCGATGCGCTCGGGGATGCCATGGCGAGCAGCGCCGCCGCGCCGCAAAGAGCCGCTCCCTGGCGCCGAAAAACGGGCAAAAAAAACCTCCACCAGCCGCCGGCCCGCCTCGCAACCATGGCCGCCGCCGGCCCGGCGGCCTGCTCACGGGACGGATTCATGCCATTGCCGAACCGAAGCCGCCAGGCGCCGCACGATATCCGGATGCCTCGCCGCGAGGTTCGAGGTCTCGGCGGGGTCTTGATCCAGATCGTACAGTTGCGGCGACAAGCCGTCGAACTCGCAGAGCAACTTCCAGCGGCCATCGCGGACCGCGAGGTCCGGCAGGTTCTCGCCCCCCTCCCCCGGGCGATCCGGCGGCCGTCTCCAGAACAACGGCGTCTGACGCGATGCCCAGGATTTGCCCAGCAACGTGCCGGCCAGGTTCTCGCCATCGAATGTCCCATCGGGAACCCGAACCCCCGCCAGCGCCAGCAGCGACGGAGCGATATCCATCGCCATGACCACCGACCTGCCGTTTTCCGAGCCCGCGCGCTGCGGAGGCGTCCATCCGGGCCCCCAGACGATCAGAGGCGACCGGATCCCGCCCTCGTAGAGCATGGTCTTTCCGCCCCGGAAGGGCCCGGCGGACCCGGCGCCGGCCTCGGGCCCGTTGTCCGAGCAGACCAGGACGAGGGTGTTGGTCCTCAAGGACGAATCGTTTCGGATGAAATCGAACAGCACAGCCAGCTGCTCGTCCATGGTCTCGAGCACGCCATGGTAGAGGGCGCGATTGCTGCCATCCCCGCGCCGCGCCTTCGGGGGATAGAAGGGCGAATGGACGTCGTCGGGCCAGACATTGATATAGAACGGGCGGCCATCGGCGGCGGCCTTCCGGGCGAATCCGATGGCGGCGCCGACGTATCCTTCGGTGATCCGGGCGCGGTCCATCCAGACGATGGGACCGCGGCCGAGAAGGTCGGATCCGAGCGCATGCCGGCGGAGCGGCTGGCCGTCGTGCGCGTCGCACAGCGGGAGGAGCCGCGCGCCCAGCCCCTCGAAATTCGTCAGCGTTTCCTCGAATCCGTACTCCGCGATCAGCGGCGCCTCGCCCACGTCGCGCTGGCCGCCCATGTGCCATTTGCCGAAGTGCCCGGTGGCATACCCCGCCTGCTGGAGATAGCGCGCGAGGGTGGGCGCCTTGGGATCCAGCCACTGGGCCATGCCGCGGCGCTGGTTGGCGGCGCGGTTGTTCAGGAACGAATGGATGCGCCAGCGCTGCGGATACTGGCCGGTGGTGAGGGCCGTGCGCGAAGGCGAGCAGATCGGCGCGTTCACGTAGAACTGCGAGAAACGGATCCCCTCGGCGGCGAGTCGGTCGGCCGCTTCGGTCCGGGCGGCTGGATTGCCGAAGCAGGAAAAATCGCCCCAGCCCATGTCGTCGATCAGGACCACAACGAAATTGGGCCGAGCCGCTGCCGAGACCGAGCTGCACAGCAGGCCGAGAGCTGCGCCGACGGAAAGGATGGTCTTCATGGAATGCCGTTACGGGACCGCCAGCCGGAAGAACGACTCCGGCACCGCCGGGTTCACCGAATTGGTCACGCTGAATGTGCCGCCGGGGCCGAATAAGTTGGTTGCAACGGGGATCCACTCGATCAACGGCAGCGTCACATTGGTGGCGCTGAGGACATGATAGGCGCCTCCCTCGATCCCGCCATCACCGGTGAAGACGAGGTTGCCGTCGGCTATAAAAGTGGCGGCGATGGCGGGCGTGGCAGCCGTGCCATTCACCGAAAGGGTGCCGTCCACGGCCAGGTTGTCGAGGTTCCACGAAAGCCCGCCGGGCAATCCCGAGATGTCCGGCAGATGGACCGACGCAAAGGCGCCCGAGCGGTTCATCCGAGAAGTTCTAGTCTGGAATGATGGAGGCTGTAGAGCTTGAGTTTCAAAAAGACCTCGTCTCGGAGTCCATACGTCTTGCGTAACATCGTCTTGATTTTGTTGTTGATTCCCTCGA
>JAKLFB010000054.1 GCA_022711435.1 Verrucomicrobiota bacterium | reverse complement strand
AGCGAGCTGAACGAGCAGTCCCGCCAACACCGCGTGGTGTTGGCGGGCGAGGGCTGACACAACCTGTTTCATAGCCGCACTACTGTAACTCAGCTACCCGGTAGAATCGAATCGCATTTGTAAATGCCGTTGTCACGGCAACATTGGTTTTCGTGGCGCTGATTTCGCCGCCAATGTTTGTCCAGTTGGTCACGTTCAAGTCGTCCTTGTATTGCAGTTCGTATCGGAGTCCAACCACCGACGGCCAAGACAGAGCAACTTGGTTTGAACTGACGAGCAGAGGTGAGGCAAGCACCAGGGGCGGCTTTGGCTGTGCGATGTTTCCTGATACCAAAATGGAAATCCGCTGTGAGGCCGCCGCACCGTTGGTGTCCACCAACGTCCCTTTGTGCGCCACGCGGATTAAATAAGTGTCCGACGCGGCGTTGGTGATGACGACTTGCTCCACGTTGTCACGGATGTTGTCTCCGGTGGCTGCTGCATTTGTCCGGGTCACTGGATCAAGCACCCACGGGAAGTTCGTGGTAGAGCCGCGAACTACACGCAAATCGAGGTCGTTGATCAGCATTCGATTAGTAGGGTCAACCGAAGCACCTGGCGACGTGCCAGGCGGGTCTGTCCAGCAGATCGTGACCTTAAGTGGTCTTGTGTTGGTCGCGACAACTGGGAACTCGATGTAGTCGCCATTGTTCAAAATCACTTCCTTGATGTTGGCAAGCACTTGGCTCTGGTAATTTGAATCAATCAGCAAAGCCGCAGTCCTCGTATTCATCAAACCCCACCCAAAGCGGTAGTCCGGGCCGGGGAAACTTCCGGCTTCGTCTGCCGTGTGAATCGCAAGCCCTTTCAGCGTTGAAGCCAGCATCGAGCGGTTTGTGCCATACAACTGACCGTAACGCTCCACCAGCAGATTAAGCGAACCTGCCACACTAGGCGTTGCCATGCTTGTGCCCGACATCGCGGTGTAGCCGTTGTTCACCGCGTTTGACGAGGAAGTAAGAAGTTCTCCGTTTGCCATCAGATCAGGTTTGACACGGCCGTCGTCCGTTGGCCCGAAGCTGGAGAACGTGGAAACGGAAACGCCTGGTGCGTTCGAGTAGCCGCCGACCAGGTCAGCGACCGAACCCACGGTAAGAATATTCTTGGCGACGGATTCAGGTGGCAGAGTGTCGAAACCTCCAGTGTCTCCATCGGCTGGGCGTGAAACAGTAAACACGGCAACGAAATTCGTGCCATTCCATGCGTAATGGCCAATCGGCTGGCCGCTGGGAGCTTGCCCAGCGCTTCCGCGCTCGTTGGCCGCGGCCCAGACTGGCAGATAGTAATTCGCTCCGTAAACGACGGAATCCGCATTTCGCGCACTGCTATTGTAAAAGCCGAATTGGTAATCCTCTGTTTGGCTGATGTTCGTATTACCAAACCAGGCCCAATACGGTGTGCCCCCAACAACGAGCGTGCCCCATCCCACTTGTGAAGCGTAGGAGTGATTCGAGATGTGCAGGTTGTTGGTCGCCGCCGCCGCACCCATTTCCCCGATGTCGCTATACCAGTCGTAAGCACTGAGCCTTGCCCTTGGGGACATGCCGATAGCGGCAGCGGAAACACCGCCTGCGATCAAAGTCCCGGCCACATGCGTTGGATGCAGTTGTTCCCCAAGTGGGCTGGTCGCATCCAAATCAAATGCGCGCGCTCCGTTTGTGTTGAACTCTTGGTGAGTAAGCCTCACATCGCCTCCATCCCAAATAGCGATGACTGTGTTCGTGCCGGTGAGGCTCAGTCCGGTCGAGCCGCCCGGGCGGACTTCATCTGTCGAGATTGTGTCAGCAGAAACCGCGTTCTGTGTCCTCAAGAACCGCGGCGCTCCGTCGTTTATGTCCACGATGCTTGTGATTCCACCGTCGGGCAAAAGCGCTCGTGGTGAGATGCCCTGACTCTCAGCCCAGCTCTCAGCATTGGAAGCGGCTGCTTGCTGAACAGCGATGACGTTGAGCGAGTCTGCGAGCAGGGCGCTTCGTTGCTCGGCATCAATCGCGGCGAGTGTTTTCGAGTCTCCGGCAGCGTTTCCAATTGGCTTCACCAAGAACTGGGCAATGCTCTCGCGGTTTTGCTTCCAGAGCGCTTCCTGGGCTGCTTGCCGCGCCGCACGCTCCGCCTCCGCCAAAGCTGGATTTGCCGCAATAGCTTTAGCGTGTTCGACGGCTGCTTGGTGGGCGGCTCTGGCAGCAGCCTGCTCCGGCGTATCGGGAATCTTCGTGTCGTCTATCAGGAAGATCCCCGGCTCGATTTCAACCACCTCCAGTTCCGGGTGCGGGTTGAAGGGCAAGGGTGGTTTCAAATCAAAGTCCTTTGCCGAGTAATACGTCCCGGGTGGGGACTTCTGATCTTGGGCTTGCAGGTATGGCGTGGTGCTGAGGGCGAGAACACATCCCACAGCCACCGTCCCGACGACTCGATTGATGGCTTTCATGGTTCTTCAGATTTCGTTTCTTGGTTTGGCAGTTCCGTCGGTCTGCCACGAGGATTCTCGACCTCGGTGCTGATGGTTCGATGCGAACAGCAGCCGAAGCCGCAAATCTGTTGAGTTGCTCGTGGTTACATACGTTGTCTTTCCGAACAAACGGAATTGAATCAAAGACTTGCAGTTCTGGCAAGGCGGCGTTCCACGCATTCCCACGCATTCGGTTCGGCGCCTTTGCCTACTGCGCCAGATTCCTTTGCCATCGAACTCGACTGTTCTTGCGCCTGCGTATCTGAAAGAAGTTCCCGGTGAGCGTGGTGGACTTCGGCGTGTTCATTCAGTTTCCAGCGTCTGGGACTTCCCTGCATGTTGTGTCTGACATACACCAATAACGGAGGCGTTGGCGGTAATGGTGGTGCATGAAAATGAATTTCGTACCTGGCCTTCTCCTGCTGGCCACAAGCGTTGCCATCGCAGCATCCCCGGAAGCCATTCAGCGCATCACGCTCGACGAGCGTGTAGTCGTCACCGTGCCGGTCGCAACGAACCGAGTAACCACGATCAGTCTGCCCGGACCGATTTCGGCGATTGATGCGGTGGGCGTGACTGCCGACGGCAAGACGCCAGGCCAGTTTCAACTCGCGCACACGAAGGGTTCGTCGTTCGTGTCCGTCCGCGCGCTGGCGCGCAAGGCGGCGACGAACCTGAACATCCGCTGGAACAAACGCACCTACGTCTTCGAGTTGGTCGAGAGCGACGCGCCCGTGCTTGCGCTCAATCTCGAAGATCGCGCGGCGAGCGAAGTCGCCCAACCTGCACCGCAAGTCACGCCGACGCGATTGCTCGCGCTCCTGGATAAGGCCAAAGCGTTCCCGTTGCTCAAGAAGCAGCAGCCCGACGCCATAGCCGGCGCGGAAGCTAGGACGTTTGGCGATCAGCCGCAAGTCACCGATTTCAACGATTACGAAATCCGCATCCACGAGGTGTTTCGTTTCAATCCGGAGGACACGCTGGTCTTCCACGTCACGTTACGGAACAAATCGGAGCATCCGATCCGTTATCTGCCGGAGAGTTTCTGCGTGCGTATTGGCAACCGGCTCTATCACCAGTCCATCAGCGACGCGCCCGGCCTGCTACCGCCTCATGCGGCCAGCACGGTCTATTTCGCCATCACCGGGACTCCAGATGGCGGGCGCAATGGACTCTCGCTCAAGAACGAGTTCAGCGTGTTAGTAAGCCGATTGGCTTCTCCGCCGAACAGCGCGGCCACGGTGCAAGCCACAGAGCCACTTCAACCGCAACCGCAACCGCAATCGCCACCGCCACCTACCGGAATGACTCCAGAGCAAGAAGCCATCGCGCGCCAATCGCTTCGTCGCGCGATTGAGGAGTCACAGAACACGAATGCGCCCAGCGCCAACCCACTTCACCCATGAAACCTCGCGACTTCCTGAACTTCTTCAAAACCCGCAGCGGCAAGCTCGTGTTGTTCGCCGTCGTGTTCGGCGGTGGCCTGTTCATCTTCAGCGCGCTGCGCAACAACTCCGGCACAGACGAGATTCGCGTCACCGGACTGACGACCAACGCAATCGACAAGCCGCAGGTCGTGCAAAGCATTGAGCGACCGATGCAGACGTTCCGCCCGCCAGCGCCAAAGCCTGAACCACCGCCGCCACCAGCGAAGACCAACGAACCGTCAAAGATCGTTGCCGAGAAGCCGAAGCAAGAACCGCCTCCGGCGCAGCTCCCGGCAATCAGCTTGTTTGCTGACTCGACCGCTGGCGTCCTCGAACCGAAAACGCTCGGCTCGATCTACGCGCCTTTTGGGCGGCTGATTCCATGCGAGACCGTCATCACGGTGGATTCGGCCTCGATTCAAACGCCCATCGTTGGCCTGATCACAGAGAACATTTACCACGCGGGCAAGTTGGTGCTTCCTGCTGGCACGGAGGTTCATGGCACGGCGCAAACCGACCGGCATCGTGAGCGCATCGCCAGCGGCGGCAGTTGGACGCTCGTCTGGCAGGGCGGTGAGGAACTCCGGCTGAAGGCCATCGCGCTCGACCGCGAATTCTCCGGCGACCAGGAAGGCTGGGGCATCACGGACGGCAGCGCGGGCCTGCGCGGGCGCATTATCAAGTCCGACGACATGGCGGAGATCAAGTTGTTCGCCGCCACGTTCCTTTCCGGCGCGGCGGACGCGCTTACCGAAAAGGAGCAGACCGTTTTCGGCACGGTGAACAGCCGCTCGCTGAACAACGCGCCATTTGAACGCGCGCAGAAAGTCCTCTCTGTCTATGCGCAACGGATTTACGAAGCGATTCAGCGCGACGGCTTCTACGTCCGCGTGCCCAGCGGGAAACAGTTTTACCTTTACGTCCTCCAGACGATTGACCGCAGCGATGCCGCCATCGGCGGCACGCAAAAGCCATTTGCCGACGAAGACAAAACCAATACGCCAGCATTTCCACCGACCGCTTCATTCGGTGTAGGTGTTACACCAAACCCGGATGCGGCCAAGGCAAACTCAACCCCGTTGTTTTGATTATGAAATACCTCGCACTCATTCCACTCGTGCTCGTGGCTTCCTGCGCCTCGCGCCCGCAACTCGTTGTTCGGCCTTTGCCGCCGCCAGCCGTTGACCCCGTTGAATCCGTCCGCTACGGCGAAGTTGTGCGCGCCTACCACGTCGGGCGCTACGTTGATCCGAACCACCCTGAAACGATGCACGAACGGCATCCGGTGTATCGCATCGAAGTCTCGGCGCGTTGGAATCTTCACCCTGGCCCGCTGGGCGCGGCCAGCTTGTTGAACCCGCCGCCGGATGCCGCGTTCGCACCCCCGCCGACCAACGATGTGCTGATCGCCGAGATGAATCGCCAGCGGGAGACGACCGCCCGCGTGATGCAAGAGGCTGAAAGACTCGCGCAATCCTACGGCGAATTGCAGGCGTTGTTCACAGAGATAAGGACTGTGGCCCGTAACAGCGCTCTCATGAGCGTGCGCCTGGCGACCAATGAGCAACGCGTTGTGGAGTTCGGCCGGGAACTTCAACGGCTTTCAGCGTCGCCGCCGCCTGCCACGAACGACGTTCCCGCGTTCGCTCCCGAATCACCCGGCACACCGAAGCCATGAACACACTTTGCCGGATCGGGGCGGACTCTTCGCCTTGATTCGGCGAACACGGCAAATGCCGCGCAACAACAACCAAAACACGAATCGTTATGAGCAAACCGAAAACCTCAGCGCCACCGAGCGCCGGCGGCAATGCCGCCCCCACCGACCAGCCCACCTTCCGGACCAACCCGGAAGTGGATGCGAAGATTGATGCCTACATCAAGGACAACCCCAAGTATTGGGCCTACGTCCAAGCCATGCCGCGCGAGCGCATGGAGCGCACCGTCGTCCTCAACGAGGTGCGTGAACTCGACCGCCAGCAGCGGATGCGCGAAGGCTTGATGAAGCGCATCAATTCAAACCCCGCACTCAAAAACGCCTACGAGACGCTGGTGAAAGACCTGCCGGACGACCAGAAGGAGGGCGTCATCGCCCAGATTGCCCGTTCCACAAGGCGTGCGGTCGCCCGCACGCAGGGCCAGGTGCAAACCAAAGGAGAGGCCGTCGGTGTTTGAGCCAGCCGCCACGCCCCGGCTTGTGATTCGTGAAGGAGTCCGAGCCGGGACGAGCCAGGGAGTTCAACCCTTAATCTTGTGATCCAGCAGAATATCAACCTTGATCTGATCCACAAAGTTCAGGTTTGCCGGCCTGGACGGCAATCCGTTCATGTCGAATTCCCCGACGACGAAGCAAGGGTGCTTGAGCCAATCAGGATGATGTTTTCTGACGATTCGATTCCAAATCAGCGTCTCCCAGCCGCCCATACCGAACGAAACCACCAGTCCACAGCCGTATTCGGGAATCGTTTTCACATGGAGGAAAAAACAGATGGCCGTGTGCGAGCCTTTCGCAGGTGTCTTCGTTTTGTGGAGGTCAATCCGTCGGAAATACTTCAGCCGCGCGCCCTTGTGCTGGTGAAAGGCGAGGTAGCCCTTCTCGAATTTGCCGCAAATCTTCTTCCTGATTTCGACGTGGGAGCGGGCACACACCTTGAAATACTTCCGGCACGCCTTAAAGACTTGATCCTCCAGGTGCGTGCAACTGCGCAGCATCTTCTTCTTGTCGCCGTGGGTTTTATCGCTCAAGGGCGGCCTCGTGGTCAGCACAACCAGATCACTCGGTTTGATAAACTGGTAGTTTTCTTTGCCGACCTTTTTGTATTTTCGCGGACGGTATGGGGGATTCCACAGCATTTCGCCGTATTCGTAACCCAGCTTGGCCAGTGGCGCGGTGACTTCGCTGAACGCCGCGCCGTCCCGAATCTTGAACGGCTGGGGTTCTTCTTTGCCGCGCAGAGGCATCGAATACGCGAAGCGGTGGTAGAGCATAGGTTTCTTCTGTTTTGTGCATCGGATGCTACCGAAGCCCGGGCCATAAAGAAAGGGCTGCGGCGAGAAAAGTTACAATTTGGAAACGAAATTCGCTTTCAACGGCAAACGCGAAATCGTCCTGTAATCATCTGGTGGCGCTTTGATGTAGTATGCGAGTCGTTGGCCTATGAAGACGATTTTTTTGCCAAACCGCGTCTTTTCTGCGCTCTCTGCCGACGAGTGCCTCGTCAGCTACGGCAGTCTGAACACCCCCACCACACCCACCGGCAGCCCCATCGCGTTGCGGGCTGTAGCTCCAGCCGGCAACTGAAACGCCACTGGTCATGGCTTTCAAAAAACTAAATGCCAAAGGACTCAAATGTAATCGGAAGAAAGGTCGCCTGGCTGCGCAATCAGCGCTGCTGGTCACAGAGCGACCTCGTCGCCGAATTGCATTTGCTCGGTTGCATCAACATGACGCGCGAAGTTCTGGCCAACATCGAAACTCTGCGGAGTCCGGCAACCTGCAAGCAGATTGAATTCTTCGCCGAGGTGTTCGACGTGATGGAACAGGAATTGTTTCCCAAGAAGCGGCATTTCGTCGGCAAGGAAGTGGGCATGGATCTCCGCGATTTCACCCGTCGTCGCCGCCCGTCTGGCCCGCCACAGAATTAACCGCGCCTTGCCCGATGCACCAAAACCGACCAAGCTCGCATGGCAGTCCGACGCAACAATCAGGATTTGGACCGGCAGCTTGATCTGTTCGCCGCGCGAAAGCCGACTCATGACACCGTTGACCCAATACGGCCGAATGGCCGAGAAACACTGGCGGGAACATCGCCCGAAGATGGTGCGCGAATTGGAGCGGAAAGGCCTTCTGCATCAGATGCTTCTGGAGGCGGAAGAAAAGACGAAGGACGAAATGGCCACGATCCGCACCCAATTGATGCAGCAGGGGTCAACGGCGCAACAAGCCCACGACCAGGCTTGGGAGATGGTGCGCGAGAAATACATCCTGCTCCCACCCGAAGAGTCCTAGCGGACGGCCACCGTCGCCGCCATCAGGAAGAACCGCCCCGGAATCTCAACAGCTACCGCATCACTGAAGCCGATCGGCTTGGCGAAGGTGGGCCGAAGCAAAAGTTTCAGCAGAACCTCAAGGCCATCGAAACGCTCCGCGCGCTCGATGCGGAGGAAAGACCGGCGACTGCCGAGGAAAAAGCCGTGCTGGTCAAATACGTCGGTTGGGGCGCGATGCCCCAGGTCTTCGACGACTACAACCGCGAGTGGGCCAAGGAGAGGGCGGCGCTTCAAGCAAACTTGTCCGAGGAAGAATACGAACACGCGCGTTCGACGACGCTCAACGCGCATTACACGTCACCAACTGTCATCGGCGCGATGTATCGAGCTGCCGACCGCTTCGGCTTCAAAGGCGGGCGCATCCTCGAACCGGCGTGCGGTATCGGGCACTTCGTCGGAATCATGCCGGAGGATGCGCTGCGGCGCTCCACCGTCACAGCGATTGAAATTGACCCGCTGACCGCACGCATTGCGAAGGCCCTGTATCCCGACGCGGACATTCGGGCGCAGCCGTTCGAACAAACCAAGCTCGCCGACGGATTCTACGACCTCGCCGTTTCCAACGTCCCATTTGGCGACTACACGGTTCACGATCCCCGTTGGAACAGCTACAAGCTTCCCATCCACGATTACTTCTTTGCCGCGGCTCTGGAAAAGGTTCGTCCCGGCGGACTTGTCATGTTCATCACGTCACGTGGCACGTTGGACAAGCTCGATTCCACACTCCGTGAACTGCTTTCCGCGCGGACAGAGCTGCTCGGGGCAATTCGTCTCCCCAACGACGCCTTCAAACGCAACGCCGGCACGGAGGTCACGACCGACATTGTGATGCTCCGCAAGCTCCGCCCCGGCGAACCGCCCACCGGCCCGGCGTGGAAAGAAATCGCCAGTTACACGAATGACGAGGGCGAAGCGTTCACCATCAATGAATACTTCGCTGCCCACCCGGAGATGATGCTTGGCCGGATGCGGCTCTCCGGGCGCATGTATCGCGACAACGAGCCGACGCTCGAACCGGACGGCCGCAGCTTGAGCGAGGCGTTGGCGCAGGCGGTCGAGCGGTTGCCACAGGACATTTACCAGGCTCACGCTCACCAGATCGCCGAACTCACCTTTGAGGAGACCATCCCCGCGCCGGATTTCGTCAAACCCAATGCCTATTGCCTCCACGAGGGCATGGTCTGCATCCGGGAAGAAAATGCTCTTCGTCCGCTGAACGACCTGCCGTCTGAAACCCGCTCACGAATACGCGGCCTGATTCCGGTGCGCGACGCCGTTCGTGATTGTCTGCGTTCCCAAGTTGATGGCAGTGCCGAAGAACGCGTCGTAGAGACGCGACAGCGGCTAAACCACGCCTATGACCGTTTTGTTGCCCGATTCGGTCCGGTCAATATCCGCGCCAATCAGCGCGCATTCGACGGTGACCCCGACTTGCCGTTGCTGCTTTCGCTGGAGCACTACAACGACGAAACGAAGCGGGCGACCAAAGCCACAATTTTCACGGAACGCACGATTCATCACCGGCAGCCGATTGAATCGGTTGAGTCGCCGAAGGAAGCGTTGCTTGTCTCCCTGAACGAGCGCGGCCGCGTTGACCTCGACCACATGGCCGGGCTGCTCAACAAACCCACCGAGGAGTTTCTGCCCGACCTGAAGGGACTCATCTTTCGGAATCCCCAAACGAATGAATGGGAAACCGACGACCAATATCTATCCGGCAACGTGCGTGAGAAACTCGCGGCGGCTGATGCCGCAACTGTCACCGACCCACGCTTCGCCGAAAACGTCGAGGCGTTGAAATCGGTGCAGCCAGCGGAACTGGCTGCCACCGAGATTGACGTGCGGCTTGGCTCGGCGTGGTTGCCGCCCGAAGATGTCCGGCAGTTCACCAACGAATTACTCAATATCCCATCCGGCGTCGAGGTCGGCCATATCCACGCTCTCGGCACGTGGCACATCAACGGCAATTGGGAGGCGAAGGGCGCGACTGCCAACACGACTGATTGGGGCACAGACCGCTACACGGCCCTCGAACTCATCGAGGACGCGCTCAATCTCAAGACGCCGACCGTCTATGACCTCAGTGAGGACAAAAAGCCCGTGGTTAACGCGCAGGCGACAGAAGCGGCGCGCGAGAAACAGGAGCGCATCAAGGAACGGTTCAAGGAATGGGTCTGGTCGGATGACAGCCGGCGCGAACGCCTCTGCCGCCTCTACAACGACACGTTCAATCACTCGCGCGTCCGCACGTTCGATGGCGACCACCTGACGCTGCCCGGCGCGAGCGGGGCAATCCAGTTGCACGGACACCAGAAGGCCGGCGTATGGCGCATCCTGCAAACGCCCAACACACTGCTCGCCCACGTCGTGGGCGCTGGGAAAACATTTACAATGGTCGCCGCCGCCATGGAATTGAAACGGCTTGGGCTTGGTCGCAAGCCGATGTTTACCGTCCCCAACCACATGCTCGGCCAGTTTTCGACCGAATTGCTGACGCTGTATCCCGGCGCGAATATCCTGGTCGCAGGCAAAGAGGATTTCGAGTCGCAGAACCGGAAGAAGCTGTTCAGCCGTATCGCCACCGGGAATTGGGATGCCGTCATCGTGACGCACTCTGGTTTCGAGCGCATCCCGTTGGCGCGCGAAACGCAGGAACGCTTTTTCGAGGAACAGCTACACGAGTTGGAAATAATCAAGCGCCAGCACGCCGATTCCTCGAATCGCCGCTTGGTGAAGGAGATTGAACGGGCTAAGAAGCGGTTGGAGGCCCGGTTGCAGGCGCTCGCCGCCGAGCACAAGAAGGACAACACGCTTACCTTTGAGGAACTCGGCGTGGATCGGTTGTTCGTGGACGAGGCCCATTACTTCAAGAACTTGTTTTACGTCACCAAGATGACGCGCATCGCTGGACTGCCACAGACCGCCAGCGAACGCGCGTTCGACATGTATCTGAAAGTGCGGCATGTCCAGTCGCTCAACCGTGGGGGCGGTGTGGTGTTCGCCACAGGCACGCCCATCGCAAACAGCATGGCCGAGATGTTCACGATACAGCGGTATCTCCAGCCGGACGAATTGAAGAAGCACAACCTGCATCATTTCGATTCGTGGGCGGCGACGTTCGGCGAGCCGGTGACAGCGATGGAGCTTTCGCCGGACGGCGCAGGCTACAGGCTGAACACGCGGTTCGCGCGATTCATCAACGTGCCGGAGTTGATGCAGATGTTCCGCCAGTCCGCCGACGTGCAGACCGCCGCCATGCTCAACCTGCCATGCCCAAAACTAGAGGGTGAGAAGCCTGCAATCCGCAACGCCCCCGCCACGCCGGAGCTGAAGGCATTCGTCCAGGAACTCGCGGCGCGGGCTGATAGGTTGAAAACCGGACGGGTTGACCCCAGCGAAGATAACATGCTGAAAATCACGTCAGAGGGGCGAAAGGCGGCACTGGATCTCCGGCTGATGAAGCCCGCGACGCCGGACGAGCCGCAAGGCAAAGTCAATCTGGCTGTCGAAAACATCCACCGTATCTGGCAGGCCACGGCAGCGGAGCGTTCCGCTCAACTCGTGTTCTGCGACCTCTCGACGCCAAAAGACCGGGGCTTTTCGGTTTACCGCGACATGGCGGAGAAGTTGGAACGTCTCGGCGTGCCAACACGGGAGATTGCGTTCATTCAGGAATACGACTCGGACGCCTCGAAGCTCGCACTCTTTCGTGAAGTGCGCGCCGGCAAAGTCCGCGTCCTGTTTGGCAGCACGCAGAAAATGGGCTCTGGCACAAACGTCCAGGAGCGTTTGATTGCGCTTCATCATCTCGACGCGCCCTGGCGACCAGCGGATGTGGAGCAGCGCGAGGGACGAATCTTGCGGCAGGGCAATAAGAACGCAGTCGTCTCGGTTTTCCGCTACGTCACCGAAGGTTCGTTTGACGCCTACATGTGGCAGACCCTGGAGACGAAGGCGAAGTTCATCGCCCAAGTCATGAGCGGCGACATGACAATTCGGAGGCTTGAAGATTTGGACTCGGCCGCGTTGACCTACGCCGAGGTCAAAGCCATCGCCTCCGGCAATCCGTTGGTAATCGAGAAAGCCCAAGTGGACGCGGAGTTGATGCGCCTTACACGCCTTCGCTCCGCCCACGCTGAGGAACAATACCGCATTCGCTCCACTCTGCGTCGCTCGCACGAGGACGCGGAGATGTTCACCGCCCGGCTCACAAATCTCCGTCAGGACATCACGCTTCGCCAGAACACGTCCGGCGACAAATTCATCATCGAACTCGATGGCCAGCAAACCAACAACCGGGGTATCGCAGGTGAGTTGATTCTGCGCCGGGCGGAGAAGCTAAAGAACCGTTTCGGCGATGATGTGCGAATTGGGCGCTTTGCGGGCTTCGATTTGTTCCTGCGTCCGAGCTTCAATAACACCGTGGAAATCGTCGTGCGTGGCAAGAACAGCTACGCCGCCCGCGTCACTGACACGGCGTTGGGTACAATCCGATCACTTGAAGTCACCGTGCAGGGGTTCGAGGAGCGCGCCGGTAAGCTGGAGACGGACATCGCGGACTCCCACAAGCGCACCAAGGAACTTGAAACCAAAGTCGGTGCACCGTTCGAGAAGGAGGAGCATTACCAACATCTCTGCCGCCGCCAGAGCGAGATCGAGGAGAAACTCGACCTGACCAAGAACCAAGCACCCAGCCAGGTTGAAGCTGATTCGCCGGACGACACCACGCAGAAGAATTCCGAAACCCAAAATGTCGCCAAAACCATTCGTCAAAAGCGGCACGCCAGAATGACTGTATAACGAGCCGACAACTTGACACCCCAAGCGTCATCCACGAAAATGCAGTGGCGAACAGCTTAAAAATGGAAGACCCGGTTCTATATTTCGGAAAACGGCTGAATGAGCTTTCGGAGTTCATTGATGACAACGGGGTTTACCTATTCATGGTGTTCGCATGGGGGTGCATTCTCGCAATTGCCTGGCTTCTGTTCCGCAAACGCAAGTCGCCGCCGCCACTACCGGCCTCGGCGCGAACGCGAGCAATTGTCGGGATCATGCTCGCCTCTCCTGGAATGTCTTCAGATGCTGACGGTGGCCGCACCCGTTTAATCATGGGTGACACTCCCGCGCGCCGCACCGGCGACGGGCCTTAACTTCGCGCGATCCGCTTCAGGGGCGGATTGATCTTCTCGAATCCAGCCGCTCAGTCGAGCACCGCTTCCCTGTGACACCACAGCAGATCGAGTCTATTTGAATTCGCGGCGGCCTCTGTTTCTCGTGATCAGGGTTGTGCGGCAGCTACACCAAAGAAGTCGCGATGGGTCGTATTCTGTTGCCGGTGAAAGTCCAATCTATGAACGCGACAACAGTTCCCGAATGCCAGACTCTCGACGTAAGAGGCAGTGCAACTGAGTTGGGGGTTTGCGAAGAAACAATCCGCCGACTCGTTCGCCGAAAGGTGCTTCGGAAGCTTCCCGGCCTTCGGCGTGTGCTGATTCCGCGAACCGAGATTCACCGCTACTTGAACGGGGAAAACCCGCCGCGACTTTCTTGACTGCGGGACGACAGATTCACGATTCCTTTCGCCTTCCCCAGGGAGATCATCATGCCGCGTGTGCAGAGGCAGAACCCAAAAATTGGCCAAGAATTGGCCAAGCACGTTTTTCGTGCTTTTTTTGGGCTCTGCGGCCCGAATCGGAACCACTTGGTTTTACGGCACTTAAAATTGGCGCATCCGGCAGGACTCGAACCTGCAACCTTCTGATCCGAAGTCAGAAGCTCTATCCAATTGAGCTACGGACGCGACCACAAGAAAGGTAGCAAGGGTTAGGACGAAATCCAGCGAGAAAATTCGTTGCCCGCGTCGCTGGTCGCGGCCCTGGCTGCGGATCCGCCTCCTTGCGTTCGGCTACGACGAGGGGGTGTCAGCAGCGCGCGGCTTGCGCGGGCGGGGGCGCCGGGCCGGGGCGAACAGCTCGAGCTGCGGGTCCTTCAGGAAATCGTAATTCTTCAAAATCCGGATGATCTGAAGGAGGTCGGATTTCTGGTAGTTCCGGTTGACTTCGATCTGCTGGATCAATTCGGCCAGCATGGTGTGGAACGATAGGACTGCGTCCAGGCCGCGTTCGCGCAGGAAGGTGATGCTTTGTTGGCGGGCTTCGTCCTGGGAGGGAAGGCCGGGCACGACCAGGATCTTGACCAGATGGGTTCCGGTCCCGAACGCGCGGGTCACGGAGGGCAGGAACGCCGGGGACTCGATGAACCGATAGACCTCCGGGGCGTTGACCAGGAGGGAGGGGGTGAAGGTGTCGGTGTGCCATCCTTTGACCACGACCACGGCGCGCGCGATTCCAGCCAGGTCGCTCGAGCCCAGCAGGAACGGCCGGGCATGCGCTTTGGGATCCGGCGCCGGGTTCAAGACGTAGAAGTCGATCTCGTCCTCTTCCTGGCGGGTTGGGGAGATGTATTTCCGCTGCTGGCGGACAAAGAATCCGTGCAGCTCGAAATATTCGCGGACGATGGTTTCGCTGACGGCGCTCATGGGAAAGTGGCGAGTGGGTGCGGGAGAATCACCGGTTCCGGGCGGGGGGGGCGGGACGGCGCCACAGCGTGGCTGGGTCGAGGACGCGTGCGATGAGCCGGGCGGGGAGCTGGCGTCCCCAGATGGCCTTGCCGATCCGCTCGGCCAGGACAAACTGGAGCTCGCCCCGCCGGACTTTTTTATCGAGCCGCATGGCGGCCACGAGCCGCTCCCATTGCCGGGGAGTCAGCCGCGCGT
Organism: Verrucomicrobiota bacterium; assembly: GCA_022711435.1. Classification (GTDB taxonomy): domain Bacteria; phylum Verrucomicrobiota; class Verrucomicrobiia; order Limisphaerales; family UBA1319; genus JAGMXM01. The sequence goes on along the minus strand of JAKLFB010000054.1, from coordinate 17,876 downwards.
CGGTGGGCAGCCCCGCCCGATGCAGCAGCGCGCGGATGCGCTCGAACTCGGTCTCCTCGAGCCCGGCGAAGGGGACGGACAAGGCGCTGGCGGCGACCATGCCGACGGAGACCGCCTCGCCGTGGAGGTAGCGGCCGTATCGGGAGATGACCTCGAGCCCGTGGCCGATGGTGTGGCCGAAGTTGAGGACTGCGCGCGGGCCGCTCTCATTCTCGTCGCGCGCGATGACATCGGCCTTGATGGCGCAGCAGCGGGCGATCACAGGGCCAAGAACGCCGGTCTGGCGTTCGAGCAGGCGCTCGAGATCGCGCTCGAGCCGCCGAAACAAGGGGGCGTCCGAGATGATCCCGTACTTGACGACCTCTGCCAGGCCGGATCGGAACTCGCGTTCGGGCAATGTGCGGAGGGCATCGATGTCGCAGCCGACCCAGCGCGGCTGGTGGAATGCGCCGACCAGGTTCTTGCCGGCTCGGAGGTTGACGGCGGTCTTGCCGCCGACGGAGCTGTCGACCTGGGCGAGGAGGGTGGTCGGCAGCTGGATGAACGGGATGCTCCGCAGATACGTGGCGGCGACAAAACCTGCCAGGTCGCCCACCACGCCGCCGCCCAGCGCCACGATGAACGAATCGCGCTCGAGCCGGTGGGCGGCGCAGGCGTCGTAGCAGCGCGCGGCCGTCGCTAGGCGCTTGGCAGGCTCGCCGGCGGGCACTGTGATCCTGCGGGGGTCGAATCCGGCGTCGGCGAGCGACTGCTCGACCGCGGCGGCGTAGCGGGGGCCGACGTTCGAGTCGGTGACCACCAGGCAGCGCCGGCCGAGCTTGAGCCGGGCGCAGGCAGCGCCCACGCGCGACAGGACTCCGCGATCCACGGCGATGGAATAGGACCGGGTTCCAAGGGGCACGCGAATGGAGCGCATCGTTCCCAGTACAAGGCCGCAGTCCCTTGGTGTCAAGCGCGGCGAGCAAGCCGGGGGGTAGCCGGGTGCAGGACAAAATTCTTTGGTGCAAGATGCAAGCCCTCTGACCCACCTTTTTCCCCCCCCACGAGGCACGAGCGGGCGGATGGCAGGGAGAGACAGAAAATGCACGTCCTCCTCCCCGCTCGCGCCTCGCGAGGCGAGGGGAGCCGGAAAACCGTAGGCCGGAAAGGTAGGGACGCGTCGCTGACGTGTCCGCTTGCCGGCCGACACTTGCATCCTCTTGATGGCGTAGCCGCAGCTTTCAAGCTGCGATTGTGACCCGCGGTCCGGAAGGTTCGGAGCGCGGGCCTCCTGGCCCGCAGCGCGGTCGGCTCAAGGGCTGAAGGCTGCGGAATTTTGCCGGCGGAATGACGGGAAATTCAGAATGCGAGGTAGGGCGTGCGCTCCGTCGCGCGCCGAGCCGTATGCCTGCAGCCATCAACGCGGCGTCCACGGAGTGGCCGCCCTACCTTTCAGCTTTCGGCTTGCAAGGTAGGGCGCGCACTCCGCTGCGCGCCGAGCCGTATGCCTGCAGCCATCAACGCGGCGTCCACGGAGTGGCCGCCCTACCTTTTTCGGCTTTCGGCTTGCAAGGTAGGGCGCGCACTCCGCTGCGCGCCGGGCTCAAGGCTTGATTCCCCCGCATGCATGAATGAGTTCAAATCCTCTCTGCGTCTCAGCGTCTCAGCGGGAGAAAAGTCTTGGCTTTAAATCCTTCTCCCGCAGAGGCGCAGAGGCGCTGAGAGAGGAAGGGATTCACGTGGCATTGTGCCTCCTGGCCCGCAGCGCGGTCGGCTGGCGGTCTGCAGGCTGCTGCGGACGAGGACGTCCGCGGTCCGGAAGGTGGGGTCGCGTCCGCTTGTCAGCCGACACTTGCATCCTCTTGATGGCGTAGCCGCAGGTTTCAAGCTGCGCAATTTATCTCACGCGAAGGCGCGAAGGGCGCGAAGAGGTTGCCCACCACTTACACCAATCACACGAAGCAACTCTTTTTGCGTCTTCTTGCGCTTCTACTGGCAATCAAAGAACTGCACACGGCAGCCCCACTGCGACCGGACGCAACAAGAATCCAAGAATATTGTCCTGCACCAGCAGCCGGCCGGGCCCGCCTTGTCAGTTGAGCGTCAGGTTCACCCGGCTTTCGCCCCGATGGCCGGCATCCGCTGTCCGAGGCGACACCAGGAAGAGCCGGTCGGCCTGGATCTTGCCGGTCTGGAGCAGCTGTTCTTGAACCCAACGCGCCCGGGCATCCATGAGCTCGCGAAGCTCCTGGGCGCTGACCTCGATGGTGGAAGCGATCAGCGTCTCCATGGTTTCGGGCGTGAGCTGGCCGATCGCGGCAGCGTCGGTCTTGCTCATCTTGCGAGCCGCGGGCGGCAGTTTGCGGCGAGGCGAATCCGAGCGGCTGGCCAGCCCGAGCTTGCCCAGGGTCCGGCGGACCCAGCTGCGGCGCAGGGCTGGCTGTGCGGAAGGGCGGTCGCCGGGCCGGCTGGCGATGCCGGGGGCAGGGGCGTTGGTGCCGTGATCGCCGGCCGCCGGATCGGGCGGTCGGGGGGCCTGGACGATCGGATTGGTGGCCAGGACGGCGGCCACGTTCGTGCCGAACTTCTCGAACAGCAGGGCCGTGAGCAGGCGGTCATAATCGGCGGGCTCGACGGCGAAGGGCTCGGCGGACGGGGGTGTTTTGCCGCGGGCGGCGAGCTCCTGGAGGCGCCGGGCCTTGATCTCCTCCGCCAGCTTCCGCCGGGCGAGGGCGTCCCGGTCCGCCTGGGGATCGATCGCGCCCTCGATCTCGAGGCTCAGCGCGGGCCGTTTCACGAGGGCATCGACGAGCTTGCCGATCTTGTCGAGCTCGGCCTGAGGCGCCTGGGCGCTTCCGGGATCGAACACGATGAAGCTGAGATCATCTTTGCTGCCGACGAGGGCGCCCAGGAGCTTGAAGGGCGATGCGGCGGCCTTGACCAGGATATTGACGACCGCCTTGAGCACGAGCGGGCCCACGCGGAACTGCGGATCGTCCAGGCGGCCGGTCAACGGCAGATCGAGATCGATCCGGCCGTCGCTGTCCTTGAGCAGGGCGAGGCCCAGTTTGACGGGCAGGGAGGTAGCGTCGGGGCTTTGGTTGCGGGGGCCCAGGGTGAGCTGATCGAGCTGGATCTTGTTTTCGGCCTGGAGCTGTTCGCCCTGGATCCGGTAGTGGACCATCGTCGTGAGGCGGCCTTTGGTTAGCGGGTGGCCGACATATTTCTCGAGATAGCCTGTCAGCGGCGTCAGCTGGGTGTTGGCATTCGAGAAGACCAGGTCCACGATCCGTTCATGCCCGAATGGGTTCGCCTTGCCGGTGACCGCAAAGGGCGAGTGCTCGTCCACCTTGCCCGCGAGGTTCACGGTGGCGATGGCCTCCGGCGCCGACGAAAGCCCCTCGATCGTCCCCGAAACCTCCTGGACGCCGATCTGCGGGTGCGGCTCGACCGATTCGTCGACGAAGTCAAATGCGCCCCGTTCGAGCGCCAGTTTGCCCAGCCGGAATGCAAACCGCTCCGGGGCCGGCGCGATGGCTGCCGGCATGGGTGACGCGGATGACGCCGCCTCCCGGGCGGGCCGGATCGCTTCGAAATTCAACCGCAGATCGGATCCGATCCACGCGCGGGCTTTCGGGGCGACCATCCGGACCTCCTCAATCGTCAGGCGGTTCGGCTCGAAGGCGGCCTCGAGACCGCTGGCGCTCAGATCCTCGCAGCTCGCCAATGCGTTCGAGGAAACCGGGTCCGCGGCGAGGAAATTCGTCAGACGCAATCCACCCGTGAAGGTGAACCGCGGCGCCGCGGGATCCTTCGGCTGGAATCGGATCCTGCCTCCGGAGTTGACGGAGCCGCTACCGATGCTAATCCGAAGGATCGGATCGATATAAGGCTGCGCGGCGCGCAGATCGAGGTTGGTGACGCCGCACTCGATATCGGCGGACATTGGGGAAATGGTGCCGCTGCCTCGGGCTCCAATCGAGGCGGTTTCGTTGATCCGCAGTGACAGGTCGACGCCCACCGGCGCATCGCCGGCCGTGCTGGCCCCACGGACACGGAGGGCGATCCGATCGAGCAGAAACGAGGCCGGCTTGGGGGGGCGATGGTCCTCGGCCTCGACGGCCCATTGATCCAAAGCGATTTCGTCTGCGCTTGCCGTCCAGCCGCCCAATGGGGGGGCGTTCGATGCGGCGGCTGACGCCGGCGGCGCGTTCGAGGAGACGGCCAGCAGGTCGCGGAGGTTGATCCTGCCGTCTGGGGCGCGGCGAAGGATCACGGAACCCCCGCGGGTTCGGACCAAGCCGGCGCGCGCCCGCCGATCCTCGAGGGCGGCCTCGATCCGCTCGATGCCGAACTCGGCTATCCGGACCACGGTCTCCTTGCCGTCCGGCGATTTCAGCTCGAGACCTTCGAGGCGCAAGGTCAGGTTGGACACTCCAGCCTGGGGGGCATCGGAACCCAGCGCCACCCGGTAGGGCGCGTTGACCGCGAGTTTTCCGGACGAAATGCTGCCGGCAAGGAAGCGCTCGGCATACGGCATGTATTTCTTCAGATCGGCGTCGGCGATCTGGATCTGGCCGCTGGACCGGACGGGGCGGATGGAGAGAACGCCGCCGGCTTCGAGGCGCTCGGCGGCCTCGGAGGCGGCGCGGACCGAAAAAGCCGCCTGGGCGCCTGCCCGGGTGGTGAAGCCTTTCAACGTGGCGCCGATCGGCTCGAGCACCGTCCGGAACGGCGTGCGCAAGGTGAGATCCTCGAAGCGCGCGGCCCCTTTCTCGAGGGTTAGATCGTCCACAGCCAGGGTCCACGATGGCGCATCCGGAGGGGCGTTGGATCCCGCGGCGGGGGTTGCGGGCTGCGGGGGCTCGAGCAGGTTGAGAAAATTCCAGCGCCCGTCCGGCTTCCGCCGCGCTGTCACGGACGCTTGAGCGATCTGGACCGCGCCGATGCGGGCAGCGCGTTCGCGGTAATCCAAGCTGGCATCCTGCACGGTCAGCCCCTCGAGGCCTGCGATTTTTTCATCCGTATCCGGATCCCGGACCTCGATCCAATCGAGTCGCAGCAGGCCGTTCGTGACGAGGAGATCGACACCGTTGGTGCCTGCCTCGAATCGGTAGTCGAGCTGGATGCCGGCGAGGCCGTTGGTGACGCGCGCGCGCGTGAGATGCTCGATGAACGGCTGGAAGCGCGCGAGCGGCGCGCTGCCGATCTCGAGTCGGCCGGCCGAGCGCAGCGGCTGGATTGCGAGGTTCCCTGTCCATGCGATGCGCTGTCCGGCATCGCCCTCCGCGTGGAACGTGTAAGGGGCATCGCGGTTGGGCAGTGTGGTCAATTGGGTGGCGCGGAAGTTCACGGGCCGATGCTCGATCCGGAACAGCGAGCGGCGCGAGCGATCCTCGAACGCGACAAACCCGTTGGTCACCTGCAGATCGAAGACCCGAATGCGCGGGATCCGGGCCGGCTCCGGGCTGGGATCCGGCGGCGGGATGAGATTCGAGAAGTTGAACCGGCCATCCGGCAGGAGGATGACCTCGCCGAACGGTTTGACCCAGCGGATCTCTTTGAACGTCCAGGCCCAGCGCGGCAGGGACGATGCCTGGAAGTTGACGTAGAGCTCCTCCCACGAGGCGAAGGGCTGGCCATCGGGCTCCTTCAGCTCGAAGCCGCGCACCGTCAGCGAGAGGGTCCACGGATTGCACCGGACCTGCCGGACGGCGGCCTGCCGATGGGTGGCCGCCGGAAGCTGCCGGTGCAGCTGCCACTGGATGATTCGCGGCAGGAGCAGAAAACCGACCATCGAGTAGACGGCGAATCCTGCCACGAGTCCGATCCCCAGCCTCCGCCAGCGCGGAGGCAGGCGCATGATCATCTCCCGGCATCTCCAGATTCCCGCCATGGATTCGGGCGAGGTGCGGCGCGCCGCTGAGCAGCCTTTCCCTCGCAATGCCTATATCAACTTGGAGCGGGGCCGGCTGTCAACCCTTGGCAAAGCATCGGGTGCGGCGGTAGGATGCCCGGCATCGCTCATGAAACCGATTCTGCTTCTCGTGGCCGTCGGGCTGGCGGGCTTGTCCGCCGCGGGCAAAGCCGCATCCAAACCCAACATCGTGGTTTTCCTGGCCGACGATCTCGGCCAGCGCGATCTCGGCTGCTACGGCAGCACGTTCTACGAAACGCCCAACCTGGATCGGATGGCCAGGGAAGGCGCACGTTTCACCGATGCCTACGCGGCATGCCCGGTCTGCTCGCCCACGCGAGCGAGCCTGATGACCGGCCAGTGGCCGCAGCGTACGGGCATCACCGACTACATCGGGGCGGCCGCGCGGCCCGAGCTGTGGAAGCGCAACACCCGGTCCCTGCCCGCGCCATACACGGACCGGCTCTCGCTCGATGCGCCCACGCTGGCCAAGGCGATGAGGGCGGCCGGCTACGCCACGTTCTTCGCGGGGAAATGGCACCTGGGCCCGGAAGGTTTCTGGCCCGAGAACCAGGGCTTCGATGTCAACCGGGGCGGGCATGACCGCGGCGCGCCTTCCGGCGGCAATAAGTATTTCTCGCCCTACGGCAACCCGCGGCTTGCGGACGGCCCGCCTGGGGAGCATCTGCCGGCCCGTCTGGCCGCCGAAACCGCCCGGTTCATCGAGGCGAACCGGGACCGGCCGTTCTTCGCCTATTTCGCTTTTTACTCGGTCCACACCCCGCTGATGGCCCGCGAGGATCTGAGGAAGAAGTATGAGGAGAAGCGGTTGCGTCTGGGGCTTGTCGAGCGGTGGGGGCGCGAGCACGAGCGGGACGTGCGGCTTGTGCAGGAGCATGCCGTGTATGCGGGCATGGTCGAGGCGATGGACCTGGCTGTGGGCCAGGTGCTGGCCAAGCTCGACGAGTGCGGGCTGGCGCACAACACGCTCGTCCTCTTCACCAGCGACAACGGGGGCCTTTCGACCAGCGAGGGCTGGCCGACGTCGAACCTGCCCTTGCGCGCCGGCAAGGGCTGGGTGTATGAGGGCGGGATCCGGGAGCCGCTCCTGGTCCGCTGGCCGGCTGCGGTCAAGGCCGGCAGCGTGATCCAGACCCCCGTCAGCAGCCCGGACCTCTTCCCCACGCTGCTCGAAGCCGCCGGGGCGGCGCCGCGCCCCGGCCAGATCCTGGACGGCGCCAGCCTGCTCCCCCTGTTCCGGGGAGGATCGATCCCCGAGCGCGCCCTCTTCTGGCATTACCCCCACTACGGCAACCAAGGCGGCGCACCCGCGGCTGCCGTCCGCCGCGGCGATTGGAAGCTGATCGAGTGGCTGGAAGACGGCCGCGCCGAACTGTTCGATCTGGCCAGCGATCTCGGAGAGCAGAACGATCTGGCGGCGAGAGAGCCGCAGCGTGCGGCCCGGCTTCTCGAGGAGCTCCATGGCTGGCAGAAACAGGTCGGCGCCCGGTTCCCGATCGCCAATCCTCGCTACGATCCCGCCCAACCCAGCGGACGCGCCGCCGCGCGCAAGCCGGCGCCGCCGTCCAAGGGAAAGGGCCAACCGTCGACATGGCGGCCATGACTCGCAGGCCGAAAGCTGAAAGGTAGGGCGACCGCTCCGTGGGCGCCGGTTGGTGGCTGTCCGCTTGCCGCTCGGCGCGCAGCGGAGTGCCCGCCCTGCCTCGAGGCGGTCGTGCCGCCGAGATCAGGCGGATCGGGTCACGGCCGCCGGCGGCAGCGAGCTGGGCGCCGGACGCCGGGAGCGGCGCGCTTGTGTGGGCGGGGCGGCCGCCGGTGCAGGCTTCGAAGCTGTGCCTTGGGATCCCACTCCGCCGGCGCCGGCGTCCCCTGGCTCGCCCATCGCATGCCGCTCTCTCGCCACCGGCGGCGCCATCGCGCGTAGCTGATGCCCGCGTCGTCATCCGACACGCCGAACTGAAAGCCGCACGAGGGACAGATCTCATAAGAGCCGCCGCCGGAGCGGCTGCGCGGGCTTTCCGCCAGGTTCGGATAACCGCAGACAGGACACGTGTGCGCCATAGCGAGATTAGAACTTGAGCGTTTTAGCGTTGACCAGCCGGCCGGGCTGTCGGTCGAAGTAATCCCGGCTGTCGGGCTTGAAGAAGGTCTTGGTCGTGCCGTCTCGGTTGTAAGCGCCAAAGGCGCGTGTTCGAGGATCGAAGATCCGGATGACGCCATCGGTGTCGATCTTGGCCGGCAAGCCATCGGCGCGCGCGCGCTGGAGGAACTCCCAGGCCTGGCGGGCATAGTCATCGGCGTTCTTCGCTTTGAAATCGGCCCCGTGCCGTTCGAAGTGGTCGCGCAGCGAAGCCAGGTTCCCCCAGGTCTCGCGCGTGGGCGGCGCGCGCAGGCTCGGGCTGGCGGGTGCGGCCGGTGGAGCAGGGGCCGTTCCGGCGGCTTGGGCGACTTGGGCATCGGGCATTCGAGCGGCTAGGGCGGCTGGGCCCGGTGTGACAAACGAGTTGGTCGCCAGCGGCACTCGGGCCGTCCCGATGACATAGAAATACCTTGTGCCCGGCTTCAATCCCGTGAGCGGAACGACGTGCTGGGCGCGGACTTCGCCTTGGGCGGTCTGGGATAGATTTGTCAGCGCGGCGCCATACCGGACCCGCCCGCCGGTGGCGACGTCCGTGGACCAGCGGACCACGGCATTGGTCCCCGATCTCGCCTCGACCACGGGGCCGTTGACCAGCGTGGCCCCATCGAGGAGCACCGGAGCCAGAACCGCTCCGATGGCCCATAAACCAGCCCGCCAGCCGCCGGCTCGAATCAACCGCTTCCATGCCATGGATATTGCCATTTTGCGATGCAGGCAGCTAGAGTGTGGCGGAGTCGAATCCAACGCAACTTTGAAATGAAAGCATTCATCCGCTGGATCGGTTTTTCATTGGTCAGCCTGGCTGGTGGGGCGGGCCATGCGGCGGAAACGGCCGGCCCATCGAGCGCGGATGTCTGCGTTTATGGGGGCACATCCGGCGGCGTCATCGCAGCGGTCCAGGCGGCCCGCCTGGGCCGGACCGCGTTGATTCTCGAGCCCGGAAAGCATTTGGGGGGAATGACCGCCGGCGGCCTGAGCTGGACCGATGTGGGGACGAAGGACCGGATGTGGGTCCTGGGCGGGCTGGCGCGCGAGCTCTATCAAAGGATCGGAAGATGCTACGGCCAGGATCCGGAGAAGGCATTCGCGGAGGCGGCCAGCGACGATCCCACGCGGACGGGGAACGATTTCTTGAAGCCGCCCGCCTTGTCGTTCGAGCCCCGGGTGGCGGAACGCGTCTTCGTGGAGATGGCGAGGGAGGCGGGGGTGCGGATCCTGTTCGAGTCGCCGATCGAGAGCGTCGTCCGGGAAGGGGGCCGGATCACGGAGGTCCGCATGCGCGGAGGCCGGGCCGTTCGCGCCCGGGTCTACATCGATGCCTCGTATGAAGGGGATCTGATGGCGCTGGCGAATGTCTCGTTCACCACGGGCCGGGAGTCCAACGCGCAATACGGGGAGAGATACAATGGGATTCAAGGGCCGGCCGCGAACCCGCGCGCCGGGCGATTCGATGTGCGGGTGGATCCGTATGTGATCCCGGGGCGGCCGGAGAGCGGTTTGGTGCCGTATCTGGTGCAGCCGGGTGATCTGGGCCAGGTTGGAACCGCCGACCGGCGCATCCAGAGCTACAACTATCGCGTCTGCCTCACCGACGATCCGGCCAACCGCGCGCCCATCGTTCCGCCGGACGGGTACGACCCGGCCCGGTTCGAGCTGCTGGCTCGCTGGTCCGAGGCGCGGGTCGCCGCGGGCAAACGGCTCACTTTACGCGATTTTCTCAAATATGATCCCCTCCAGAACCGCAAGTTCGATTTCAACAATCGATGGGCAATCTCGACCGATTTCATCGGCGGCGCCGACCGATACCCCGCAGCGTCGCTGGCCGAGCGCGAAAGGATCGCCGGCGCTCACGAGGATTATTTGCGCGGCTTCTTTCACTTCCTGGCGACCAGCCCCCGGATCCCGGAACCGGTGCGGTTGGAGATGAGCCGGTTCGGCCTCTGCAGGGATGAGTTTGTGGACAAAGGCGGCTGGCCGCATCAGCTCTATGTGCGGGAGGCGCGCCGGATGGTATCGGATTTCGTGATGACGGAGCATCATTGCACGGGGGCGAAGGTTGCGCCGCGCTCGATTGGCCTGGGGGCTTACGGGGTTGATATGCACGCCGTCCGGCGGATCGCGCACCAGGGGCAGGCGATCAGTGAGGGCACGCAATCCCCTTCCGTCCCCGCCCCTTATCCGATCGGCTACGGCGCGATTGCCCCCCGGGCCCGCGAGTGCGGGAACCTGCTGGTAACCTTTGCGGTCTCGGCCAGCCACGTCGCGTTCGGCTCGATCCGGATGGAGCCGACGTTCATGATCCTGAGCCAATCCGCCGCCACGGCCGCGTGCCTTGCGATCGAATCGGGGGCGCCGGTCCAGGAGGTCGATTACCCGCGCCTCGCCCGGCGGCTCGAGGCGGATGGGCAGGTCATCGTCCCGCGCTAAAACTGCTGGTCCAGCCGGCGCCGGCGCCGGATCGGCTGCCAGGTCGAATCCGGCTCGCGCGGCCGCCGCAGACCAAGCAGGTCCTTGCCCGAGAGACGCAGCATCAGCCCCAAAGGCGTGATGACGGCGAAGAAGAGGACGGTGAGGACCACCTTGCCCACAACCTGGCCGACGTGAAACGACCCGGTCATGGCCGCCCGGTATAATCCCCGGAACCATCGCGGCTTCCACGCCGCGGCGCCCGCCAGGATAATGGCCAGGCCCAGGACGGCCGCCAGGGCGAGCCCGCCGATCCGGCCGCGCCAGAAGAACAGCCCGGCCAGCAGGCTGATCATCAGCGCAAGGACCAGCGCGAACCGGCGCCATTGGCTCGGCTCTTCGGACAGTCGGGGTTTCATTTCAGGAGGGAGGTGAGGGGATCGAGGAGGCGCCCCGCGAGGGCGGGCATCAGTCGGGTTGGGCATCGAACGTCGAGGCGAGCCGGCGGTGCGGTTGGGCAGCCCGATCCAGAAGGAAATGGCCGATCGCCAGGTAATCCATCTCCGTGTTGACCAGGCAGCGGTAGGCGTCATCGGGGCTGCAGACGATCGGCTCGCCGCGGACGTTGAAGGACGTGTTGATGAGCACGCCGCAGCCGGTGGCCGCCTCGAACCGCTTGAGCAGCCGGTAGAAGAGCGGATTTTGATCCGGGGCGACGGTCTGAACGCGGGCCGAGTAGTCGATGTGAGTGACGGCCGGCAGATCGGAGCGTACCGACCCGAGCCGGTCGAATCCGGTGACGCCGGGAGGCAGCGGTTTGCGGATCGACGGCCTGACCGGGGCGACCAGCAGCATGTAGGGGGAGTCGGTTTCGAGATCGAAATAATCCTCGAGGCGCTCGCGCAGCACCGCGGGTGCGAACGGCCGGAACGACTCGCGGAACTTGACCTTGAGGTTCATGACCGATTGCATGCGGGCGGATCGGGCATCTCCGAGGATGGATCGGCTGCCGAGGGCGCGCGGGCCGAACTCCATCCGGCCCTGGACCCAGCCGACGACCTTTTCGGCCTCGAGGAGGGCGGCGGCGCGGTCCAGCAGGGCGTCTTCATCGAGGCGCTCGTATACGGCCCCGTGCGCACGCAGCGCCGTCTCGATCTCGTCGTCGGAAAAGGCCGGCCCCAGAAGCGCGGCCTGCATCTCATCGCCGGGCTTGAGATCGGCCGCCGCCTCGAGGCCCGCGGACGATGGGGCGCAGCCGGGATCGAGCCGCGCCGGCGAATCCGATTCGGCTCGGCCGAGGTGCCAGGCCGCCAGGGCCGCCCCCAGCGCCCCGCCCGCATCGCCCGCCGCCGGCTGAATCCAGATCCGATCGAAGATGTGGGCCCGGTGGATCAGGCCGTTGGCGACGCAGTTGAGAGCCACGCCGCCCGCCAGGGCGAGGTACCGTTCGCCAGTCGTCTGGCGGGCGCGACGCGCCATGCGCAGAAGGGCTTCCTCGGCGACGGTCTGGATCGACCGAGCCACATCGGCGTAGCGTTGATCGAGGGGCGACTCCGGGGCCCGCGGCGGCCCGCCCAGCAGCCGGTCGAACCGCCGGTTCGTCATTCGCAGGCTCCGCAGAAACGGAAAATACTCGAGGTTCAGCCAGAACGAGCCGTCCGGCTTGAGATCGATCAGGTGATCGTAGATGGCCTGGACGAAGCGGGGTTCGCCATAGGGCGCAAGCCCCATGAGCTTGTATTCGCCCGAGTTAACCCGGAAGCCGCAGTAGGCGGTAAAGGCGGAATAGAGCAGGCCCAGCGAGTGCGGGAACCGGATCTCCTCGATCATCTCGAGATGGCTGTCTCGGCCGCGGCCCATCGTCGTCGTCGCCCATTCGCCCACGCCGTCGACGGTCAGGATGGCGGCCCGGCGGAATGGAGAGGGATAAAAGGCGCTGGCGGCGTGGGCCTGGTGGTGCTCCGTGAACAGAATCGGGCAGTCGGGCCGAAGGCCGGGGATCTCGTTGCGGATGGTCTGGCGGAGGTTCAGCTTCTCGGACAGCCAGGGAGGAATGACCTGGATGAACGTCCGCCAGCCCGCCGGCGCCACCGCCATGTAGGACTCGAGCAGGCGGGCGAACTTCGTGATGGGCTTGTCGTAGAAGACCACCTGGTCGACCTGGCCCGGATCGAGCTCGGCGTGCCGCAGGCAGAATTCGATCGCGCGCCGGGGAAACCGTTCGTCGTTCTTGCGGCGGCTGAATCGCTCCTCCTGAGCCGCCGCGACAATTACCCCCTCGCGCACCAGCGCCGCCGCCGCGTCATGGTAAAAGGCGGAGATGCCGAGGATATGGCGCGGGGCGGCAGCCATTCACATGAAAGGATACATGAATGGGGCCAGCACCGATGTCGAGGAGAACACCAGGATCGCCCCCAGAATCACCAGAACGATCACCACCGGCGCCAGCCACCAGCGCTTCTCCTCTCTCAGGAAGAGCAGGAACTCTTTCAGCAATTGCCACATGATCGTTCCCCGACTTTACGGATGGATGGCCCGGGAGGCAAGCGGCCGTTGCGGGAGTCGCTCTTTGCCCTTGCGCCGGGCGCGCGGTTCTGGTCCATTTTGAAGCCTCATTGTATGGACCTGGATTGGTTTGTGGCGCATACTCGCCCGCGATGCGAGAAAAAGCTGGCGGGATACTGCGCGCGCGAAGGGCTGGCGGTGACGCTGCCCTCTGTGCAGTCGGTGCACAAATACCGCGGCAAGGTTGTGTCGTTCCACAAGCCGCTGTTCCCAGGCTATCTGTTCTTGCGAATACTGGCGACGCAGCGGCAGTTGGTGTATCAAAGCGATTATGTGGCGAATCTGCTGACCGTTACCGATCAAGCCCTTTTCGAGAGGCAGCTCAACGACATCCTGCTGGCCCTCGAGACGGATTACGAGATCGAGCTGGCTCCGCGGATTCAGCCGGGATGCCGGGTGCGGATTCGCACCGGGCCGCTGCGCGGGCTCGAAGGGTTTGTCCAAAGACGCTCGGGCACGGTCGAGGTCCATTTGCGGCTGGATTTCATCAGCCAGGCGGCTGCGGTCCGAATGGAAGCAGACAATCTGGAATTGATCTGAACGATGGTGCTCGATGGGCTGGATAGATGAACAAGGCGAGCCGACGGGACGCTCGCCATCCACACACGAATTGATGAAGAGGTACTTCGGCATCAGCCGAATGGCGAAGGTGATCGGCGGCCGGCTATGGCCCGTCGCGCTGATCGGCGGGATCGGTCTTTGGCTCGGGGCGGGATGCTCGAGCAAGCATTACCGCGAATCGGCGGACAAGGAGGTCTATGGCATCCTCCGGCAGAAGACCCCCCTCGTCCCCGATATGCCCGCCGATTTCACGATCGAAACGAACCAGGTGGCTGGGCTCGAGGATTTGCCCACGGTGAGCCAGATCGAGCCCGCGCTGGGCACAACGGCCTCCCAGGAGATCGGGGCTCGGATCCTCCCGCTCGATCGCGCGCTCGAAATCGCCTTCAAGCAGAGCCGCACCTACCAGACTCGCAAGGAGACCTTATACCTCGAAGCCCTCCGGCTGACTCTCACCCGGCATCAGTTCAATCCGATCTTTTCGGGCGCCCTGGGTGGCGGCTACCAGGGCAGCAGGAGCAAGGCGGAAAACGTGCAGGCGGGCGTCGACCGGATCACTGAGCAACACAGCGTCTACGGCAGCCCGTCACTCGGATTCGACATGCTGCTGCGGAGCGGCGCACGGATCGCCACCGATTTTACGGCCGATTTCTTCAAGTACGTCATCGGAGGCGACCCGCGCGCGGTGACTTCGGGCCGGCTGGCATCGAGCCTGACTCAGCCGCTGTTGCGGGGCGGCGGGTATCGGGCCACGATGGAAACCCTGACCCAGGCCGAACGCAGCCTCCTCTACTCGATGCGCACGTTCGTCCAGTACCGCCGGGAATACGCCGTGACGATCACGCAAGGCTATTTCCGAGTTCTCCAGAATCGCGATCAGATGCGGAACATCTACCAGAGCTATCAGTCATTCAAAACCAGCGCGGATCGCCAGCGCGCGTTTGTCGAGGTCGGCCAGCAGAAGGTGTCCGAGCTGGGGCGTTTGCAGCAGCAAGAGATCAACAGCGAGACCTCGTGGATCAGCGCGATCCGGACCTATCAGCAGAGCCTGGATCAGTTCAAGATCACGCTGGGGCTGCCGACGGAAGCGCGCCTGGTGCTGGACGATCGCGATCTGGAGAAACTGGCGATCCAGCATCCGTCGATCGAGGTGGAGGACGCCTTGCGCATCGCGCTGGCGAACCGGCTGGATCTTTACACGCAACGGGATCGGCTCGAGGACGCCGCCCGCCAGATTGACCTCGCCAAGAACAATCTTCTGCCCGACCTCGATTTTGTGCTCCAGGCCAGCGCCACAACCCAACCCGGCACCTACTTGCCCGAGCTCGATTATTCCCGCCTCCAATGGAGCGCCGGGCTCAACTTCGATCCCGATCTCGATCGCAAGTCGGAGCGCAACAGCTATCGTTCTTCGCTGATTTCGTATCAGCAGTCCTTGCGCGACCTCGAGCTGGCGGTGGACAACATCAAGCTGGGAGTGATTGACGACTGGCGGCAGCTCGACGCCGCCCAGCGCAACTACCAGAGCAGCGAGCTGGGCGTCGCGCTCAGCTTGAACCGTGTCAACGAGCAGAACCTGCTCACCGAGCTCGGCCGCGGCACGCCCGAGCTTCTGGTGGATGCGCAGAACAACTACACCCAATCGCGCAACCAGCTCACCTCGGCTCTCATCAGTCACACTATCGCCCGGCTCGGCCTCTGGCGCGACCTGGGCATCCTGACCGTGAAGGAAAACGGCCAGTGGGAGGATATCACCGATGTCACCAAACATATCCAGGCTGCTGCAGCTCGTTAGGTCTCCCTGGCGGATCGCCGGCATCGCCGTTCTGATCCTGATCCTGATCTGGTGGTTTCGCGGCGGCTCGTCCGCCAGCGAGGAAGGGACGGCTTTTGCCGCCCGCCGCGGCCCGCTCAAGATCAGCGTCCTCGAAGGCGGCAGCGTCGAAGCCCTTGCATCCCAGGAAATCCGGTCCCAGGTCCGAGGCTACCAAGGCACCAAAATCCTCAGCATCGTCGAGGAAGGCTACCTGGTGACCGAGGAGGATATTAAGAATGGCAAGGTGCTGGTCGAGCTGGACAACTCCGAGCTGCGCGATCGCATCACGACGCAGGAGATCCAATTCCAATCCACGCTGGCTTCCCTGGTCGAGGCCAAGCAGGCCTACGACATCCAGCTCAACCAGAACATCAGCGATATCAAGGCCGCCGAACTCAAGGTCAGGTTCGCCCGAATGGATCTCGAGAAGTTCCTGGGCGAGGAGGCCACTCGAGATGTGCTCGCCAAGCTCGATCTTTACGAGAAACCGTTTACCAACCAGATCGATTTCAGCAGCTTGCTCGTCCAGGCCAGTTCCTCGCTCACTCCGACCAACAACGGGGCCGCCGTCGCTGCTGTTTCCCCGGCCAGCCCTGTTGCGTTGCCCGTGGGTGGATCCGGATTCGGTGCTGGGGAGTCTCCGGGCCGGGGGCCTGGAGCGTTCACCGCCGGGCCCGGCGGGCCGGCCGCATCCGAAGGCCCAGCCGGATCCGGTTTCAGCGGCGAAGGCCGTCGGCCGCCCGGCGGCACAAACGCCTTCGGCCCCGGCGGCACGGGTCGTCCCCGCCGCGGCATGGGCGGCACCAACGAGGCTGCACGCGCCGAGTTCATGCGGCGCTTTGGCGGCACCAACGAGGCCGCGCGTGCCGAGTTCATGCGCCGGTTCAACAGCGAGGGAGGCGAGTTCCCCGGCGGTGGCACCAATTTCCCCGGGCCGCGGCGGCGGCCGCCCGGCGGCATGGACCTGGCCTCGAATCTGCCCAGCGATCCTGCCGTTAGCCTGATCCCCAACCGAGCCGCCATGGACATGCCCGCGCCGCAGCCTCAAAACTCAGGCGCTGGCCTGACCAATTTCCTGAACTCGACCTCCGCCGGCAACCTGATGAGCTTTACCGATGACAGCACATTGATGCTGAAAGCGACCAACGCCCTGGTCGATTTCAGCCAATACGCCGCCGGAGACCGCCTGGGGGACGGCGCCGCCAAACAGCAGCTCCGCACGCTGACCGACAACCTCATGCTCTCGACCCAGGAGCTCATCCAGGCCGAGATCAATCTCACCGGCACCCGGCGCCTGTTCTCGAGCAACTTCGTCTCGAAGACCGAGCTCGATAACCAGGAGCTGAGCGTCCGCCGCAGCAAGGTCAAAACCCAAAGCGCCGACACCGCCCTGGGCCTGTACGTCCGCTTCGAGCTGACCAAGTCGGCCGAGGAATTCCTCTCCAAGTACGACGAGGCGCTCCGCATGCTCGAACGCACCCGCAAGGAGGCCATCTCGAAGCTGGCCCAGTCCCGCGCCCGCCTCATGTCGTCCGAAAGCCGGTTCCGCATCGAGTCCGAACAGCGGCGGGATCTGTTCGATCAGCTCAGCAAGTGCGTCATCCGGGCCGAGCGGCCCGGGCTTGTGGTTTATGGCGGAGGCGGGGGAGGAGACGAGCGCAGGTTTTTCGGCAGCGAAGAGCAAATCCGCGAAGGCGCCACCGTGCGCGAGCGCCAGTCGATCATCACGATTCCCGATATGACCAAGATGTCCGTGCGGCTGCGGATCCACGAATCCCACATCAAGAAGGTCCAACGCGGCCAGAAAGCCCGGGCTCAAGTCGACGCATTCCCCGACCAGCCGCTCACCGGCGAGGTCATCAAGGTGGGTGTCCTGCCCGATTCCATCAACCGTTACATGAATCCCGACATGAAGGTTTACGTGACGTTCGTGGCGATTGATGGCACGCACGACTGGCTCAAGCCCGGCATGACCGCCAAGGTCGAGATTCTTGTCACGGAGCTTCCGGACGTGGTGTATGTGCCCATCAATGCCGTGTTCCCGGTCAAGGGCCGCCAGGTCTGCTTCATCGCCAAGGGCGGCAGCCCCGAGGAGCGCGAGGTGGAGGTCGGCGATTACAACGACGAATTCATCGAGGTCAAGAAAGGTTTGCGCGAAGGCGAACGCGTGCTGCTCCGCCCGCCCGAGGGTGTCGAGCCGGACATGCCGCAGGACATGATGCCCGGCGTGAGTCCGGTCCCGGAAGGCTCAGGCGCCGCTCCGGCCGCATCCCCGGCGCCCGCTGTGTCGCCCGGGCCCGCCGCGGAGCCGTCCAGGGGCGGCCGTCGCGCGGGGCCATCGGCTTAAGGGTCTGTGCAAAAATTACTTCCGATTTTGGCGGGAGCGCCGCCGGGCCAGATGCGAGGCGCCTGCCTGCCGCGGCGGCGCAGGCAGGCCTGCCTGCCGGCAGGCAGGCAAGGGAGGGAGTGTA
>JAKLFB010000053.1 GCA_022711435.1 Verrucomicrobiota bacterium | reverse complement strand
TGGTTATTCATCCAACAATAGGCATGCACCTGCCAGCCGGTCTTTTCGCACGCTTCCCCCAGGGTGGCCAGAAAACCGCGGCGGTCGGTGTCATCGCGGAAGATCGGCTCCCGCCGGTCGCCGCGGCCCATCAAGTGGTAGATCGCTCCGGCAAACTGGATGCGGAACGGTCTGGGCATGGGCGCAATGAAAACATTGGGGCGGTTGCCGGTCAATCCTCTATTGTAGATTATAAGAACTGACCCCTATACGGCTTCCGAGCGTGACGACATGCTCAGCCTCGCATCCGATCCAGGGCTGTCAAGAGAAAGCCTAACCTGTCTTGAACGTTCAACCGTGGTACTGTGTCCTACATCGGAGAGCCCAATTTATGAAGACCACACGCCGCGGGTTTCTGAGAACATGGATGGGCGCCAGCCTCGCCGCTGCCGCCGCCGCCCGCCCGCCCGCCGCAGAGCCTCCCCGGCCCGATAGCGACAGCCTCGAACGCATCCTCGCCGAACCGGTCTTTCGCCGCGACCTGCTGAAAGCGCCTGTTCGAATCGAAGCGCTCGAGCTGCTCCGCAGCGGCAGACAGTTCCTGGTTCGGGCTCGGTCCAGCGACGGCGCCGAGAGCGTCACCGTCCCCAACAACTCGCGGCTGCTGGATGTTTATCCGCTGTTGATCAAGCGCGTCGCGCCCTTCTTCATCGGCAAGGACGCGCGCGACCTCGAACAACTGCTTTGGGAAGTCTATCGTCACCAGAGCAATTACAAGTTCCAAGGACTGGCGTTTTGGGTTTGCGTGGCCACCGTCGAGATGGCCCTGTTGGACCTCCTGGGACAGATTTCCGGCATAGCGCTGGGCGATCTGCTGGGCGGCGTTCGTCGCCGCGATATTGGCGTCTATCAGGCCAGCGGCAACCGGGGCAACACCCCCGAGGAAGAGGTCAATTTCCTTCGACGCATCGCGGCAGAAACGGGGGCCAAGGCCGTCAAGTTCCGGCTGGGCGGGCGGATGAGCCGCAACGCCGACTCGCTACCCGGTCGCACCGAGGCGCTCATCCCGCTGGTGCGCCAGGCGTTCGGAGATGCCCTGACGCTGTATGCCGACTCGAACAGCTCCTATGACGCGCCCAACGCCATCCGTATCGGCCGCCTGCTCGAGGAGCACCATTACGCGATGTTCGAAGAGCCATGCGAGTTTGACGATCTCTGGGCGACGAAACAGGTGAGCGATGCATTGAGCATCCCGATCGGCCTGGGCGAGCAGGAGTTCAGCATGCGCCGATTCCAATGGGTGATCGAGAACCGGGCGGCCGACATCATCCAGCCCGACCTTCATTACTTCGGCGGCTACATCCGCTGCACGCGAGTGGCGCGCATGGCCGCAGCGGCGGGCATGCCCTGCACCTTGCACCTTTCCGAATCCGGATTTGCCTACCTCAACGTTCTGCACTTTGCATCCTATATCGCGGACCCGGGACCTTTCCAGGAATTCAAAGGCGCGACCCGCATTCCGTTCACCTGTGACACGTCGCCGCTGGTGTGCCGGAACGGCAGCGTCCGCTGCCCATCCGGACCGGGCTTTGGAGTCCGGATTGACCCCGACTATGCCCGAACATTTCGGCCTGTTAAGGATGTCTGATGGCACCGAGGATCATTTGCTTGGAAATCGATCCCTTTCGATGGGGACGCGGCCAATCCCCATGCAACCGGGCTAAATCATCCACCAGTGCCCGGGGGCAATGACGCGCTGCGAGGACGAGCCCCGGCCTCCGGGGAGCCCTTCGAGGAGCTCCGCCGCCTTCTTCCCGATCGCATGCGCCGCTAGCTCGACATTCCGGCGCCCGACCTCGACTGAAGCATGCTTCCGAGGATCCTGCCCGCCAATCCCGTCCGGCGGCTTCATGTTGGGTGCCAAGGGACCGTCTCCCAAAGCGCTCAAATCCACCAACTCCGGATAGAAGAACATCATGTTCGAGGTTTCCCACTTGGCCGCGTGATCCGTATTGGACTCGGCACCGCGGCTGAGGGTGATCTCCCACAAACCCATCCCGGCAACCGTCTTGTCCGCCAACACGGGCGCCAGAGCCTCGTTGACCATGTCGATCTGTCCCTGAACGTTATGACCCGATACGCCGAGGATCACCCGAAAACCGGTCTTCTTGAGCCGCTCAAACAAGTCGGTCAGGACCGGGACCAGAGACCGCCGAGCGAATCCATCGTGAAAATACACCGGAGGATAC
The DNA here is from genome assembly GCA_022711435.1 of Verrucomicrobiota bacterium. Taxonomy (GTDB): domain Bacteria; phylum Verrucomicrobiota; class Verrucomicrobiia; order Limisphaerales; family UBA1319; genus JAGMXM01. The sequence continues at coordinate 30,675 of JAKLFB010000053.1, read as the reverse complement.
ACAACACCGCCAAATTTCTCGGCGGCCTTCACCAGGATCGCGTGGGCTTTGAGGGCGTCGTTTCCCAGCGGCAGGTGTCGGCCGTGCCACTCGATCAATCCGAATGGAACATAGGCAACCGGGAACTCGCGGATCGCCTTCTCGAGCTGAGCGGGCCGCATGAACTGCATCTGAACTGCCGGCGAGAGTTCCAACTTTGTCTCCGGACCGACCGCCGGGGTGGCAACCCCATCCAGCGCGGCGCCAACGGTCATCGCCGCCGTGGATCGCACGAAATTTCGGCGAGAGATGCGAGCGTTCCCTGGGACTCCAGGTGGATTCTTATGGATCATCTTCCCAGTCTACCCGTTACTCTTCGGCTTGTCCCGATCGAAATGCTCTGCCGGAATTGATGGAGCCTCCATACACGCCGGGCAAGGGCGTGGCTGCTGCGGCCACCAAGATCGGCAAGATCGGAGTCATGATCTGCGCGGATTCTTTCGAAAAGCCGTTGCTCATCGAGATGCGCGATATGAAGCCCGATTTCGTTTTGATCCCGTATGGATGGGCCGCGGCAGAAACCAAATGGCCGGAGCATGGGATGAAGCTGAAGGAGACCGTCCAAAACGCGGCGAGAACGATCGGGCGCCCTGTCATCGGAACCGATCTGGTTGGAGAGATGTGCCACGGCCCGTGGGTCGGCCGCGTCTACGGAGGGCAAAGCGTCGGCGCGGATGCAAACGGAAATATCCTGTTTATCTCTAAAGACAGGGACGCCGATCTGAGCCTGACGACGGTGAATCTGCAGCCTCGCCTGGTTACGGCATCCTCGCCAGGCGCCGGTTGAGCTGATGCCATGCGCCCATCGATCGGGCCAGGTGTTCCCGAGCGTCTCCAGGGATGCCGTAGCATTGAAGGCCAATGGGACCGCGGTATCCCAGCTGCTGGATTTGGAACAGATCGAGACCGACGGCATCCAGGGTGTGAAGACGTTCCGCCACTTGGTCCAGCCATAGGTGACCCGCTCCATTGTATCCCAGCTCCTTCAGCAGGCCGGCCTGTTCCGAAAGCGATCGTTTCCTGGCATCGTGCGTGTCCATGCACAAGGCGAAGAACGGCCATCGAGGGGGCTCGGCCAGCGACCGGCAGGCAAGGATGCAGAGCGCCAGCGCCCCTGCTGCCGTCAGGATCCGCAAGGCGGCCGATTGCCGAACGGTCATGATTCCGGTCAAGCGCGCCATGGCCGGGCGCGGTTCTTGATCCCTGCCAGGACGCCCCTGGCGATCTCGACGTCCTCGGCAATCTCGAAGTCGAACATGCCCGCCAGAATGCAGTCGGCGCCGTTGCCAAAGGCATAGGCGAAGGCGTCCTTGGGCGGAATGGCGCCGGCCGCCATCACCTTGAATCCGATCCAAGGTTTTTGGACCGTCTTCATGTATTCGGCGGTTGCCTCGGGCTCGGCGCACCAGTAGCCGGGAAACTCGCTGTAAGGCCCCTTGATTTCGCCGGGCTTGGGTCCGGTCGGATACCGGTGGTGGTGGAAGGTCTTGATATAGAAATCGGCTTTCACGCCGTGCTGCTCGCAGGCCTTGATCGAATCCAGCGCATGCGCCCCCACTCCCGCCGGCACGCCATAGGACTTGATGAGATCGACCGCCTTGCCCACCAGATCCACCTTACCCTTGGGCACCATGCCGTCGGTGTGCACGCCCCAGACGTAGATCGCCTCGCAGCCGTCCTGGATCAGATCCTCCACATCCCGCCGATAGAACTCGAGGTCGGGATCGATCTGGGCAGTCGGGCAAATAATCCATTGGATCCGGCCGCCCCGCTCCTTGCGATAGCGCCGGAGGACGGACATCGGCAGCGGAGGATTGTGCATCGAGACCGTGTTGACCCCGTGCTTCTCCGCCAACGCGAGAGTCTCCATGATCTTCTCATCGGTGTTGTAATGGGCGGCCAGGTTGTAGACGTATTTCAGGTCCCTGCTGTGCGTGTAGTGAGTCAGCAGGTTACCTCCCAGAATGAGACGGCTGACTTCGAGCTTGCCGATCCTCGCTCTGGGCAGGCCGCCGGACGGGGCCGGCGGCGGAGCGTTCACGGGCGCCACACCACCCCCACGAACCTCCCAAGCCAGCGCCAGACTCGCGGACGACATCAGCGTGCTCTTGACAAAAGATCGGCGATTCATTGGTTTGCCTCCATGCTTGGATCCTCGGCTTCCTGCAGTGCGCGCTTCGTTCCCGGCATCGGCGGATGTATAAAGCTCCCAGATCCGCCCGTCAAATCCAGACTTCATAACGATGCTCACCGATCCTTTGAAGGAGCCGATGATCCACAAGGATTTCCCGGGCGGACCGATCGAGCTGCAGGAGTGCGTGATGGATGTCTGCGACGGCATCAAGGATCGCCTGGTTCGCGACCCGAGCGATCCTCAGGACACGCGTTGGGAACACACAAGGGGACGCATTCGGGATAGACGGTGAAATCCCAATCGTGTATTGAACTGCTATGAATCAGCATCCGCACGTCTCGCGCCGCGAGTTTCTGGCCGCCACATCGACCGCGATTGCCGCGCTTCCGTTGGCGGCGGCGGATGCGGGGCCGGGATCATCGACGCTGGCCATCGACGGGGGCAGCAAAGCGGTACCGCAAGCCATGCCCAAGCCGAAGCGCTGGGGCGAGCCAGAGCTGGCCCAACTCGCGCAAGCCATCCAGCAGCCGTCACTTTACTATTGGCGGAACAAGCAGACGGCCCTTTTCACGCAACGATACCAGAAGATCTACGGACATAAGTTCGTCCAGCCCTGCTCCTCGGGGAGCGCGGCCCTCCACATCGCGGTGGGCGCCGCCGGGATCGGGCCGGGCGACGAAGTCATCACCTCGAGCATCACGGACATCGGGACGGTCATCGGCGTGATCTTCCAGAACGCGGTGCCGGTGTTCGCCGAGCTGGATCCGCACACCTACTGCCTCGATCCGCACGATGTCGAGAGCAAGATCACCCCTCGGACCAAGGCGATCATCGCTGTCCATCTCTCCGGGAATCCGTTCAGGCTGGCCGAGCTGAAAGAGATTGCCGACCGGCACAAGCTGATCCTGATCGAGGATTGCGCCCAGGCATGGGGCGCGCTCTATCGCGGAAAACCGGTCGGCACGGTCGGACAGATCTGCTGCTTCTCCCTCCAGGACACCAAGCACATCGCCTGCGGGGACGGCGGCGTTGTCTCGACGAGCGACCCGCGGTTGGGCCCGCTGCTGATCAAGTATGGCGACAAGGCCATGAACCGGCTCAACCCGGCAGACTCGAGCAACGTGATTGCATGCAACTACCGCATGACCGAGCTGCAGGCGGCATTCGTCGCGGCCCAGCTCACGCGGCTCGAGGAGATCGCCGCCAGGCGATCCTGGCTCGGGGAGCTGCTGACCGCCGAGCTGGCCGGCGTGGCCGCCATCGCCCCGCCCAAAGTCGATCCGCGGGATCGCTGTGTTCACTGGGCTTACATGTGCCGGCTGGTACCGGAAAAGGTGCGGTGCGACCGCCCCCAGTTCGTGAAGGCGCTGGCGGCAGAGGGCGTGGTTTTCACCAACGGCTACATCGCCACGCCGATCTACGGGATGCCCATGTTCCGCAACCACTCCTTCTTCGCCGGCCGCTGGCCGATCAAGGAGGCCGGCCTGACCGTCATGGATTACGCCAAGGTCAAGCTCCCCGTCACCGAAGCCATCATCTCAACCTGCATGCGGTTCCCGCTCAACGAGGCCATGGACGAGGATTACATCCGCGCCGTGGCAGGGGCCGTCCGCAAGGTGGCCAGGCACTACGCAGCGTAGGCTGCCCGGATCCTCAAGCTCAGGAGCTCCGAGCGGGTGGATGGGCCGGAAACAGCCCTGCGATCTCGCGCTTGCATCGAAACCGGTTTTCGCCGTATACATGGCTTTGAATAGGCCCTGTTGAAACCTGAATCCATCCTGCCCATGCGCACCTCCCATCATTGTCACAGCTGCATTTCACGCCGGCAATGTCTCCAGATCCTGTCGTCGGCGGGCGTCGGCCTCGCCATGAGCGGCAACCTGGTCCGCGGCCTGGCCCAATCGAGCAAGCCGGCCCCCGATTTCGTCGATCCCGACAAGCTGCGGCCGAAGCCGAAGATCCGCCTGGATGCCGCCATTCTCCAACAGCCGCGCCCCTACTGGCTGGGATGGCCCGGGACGGCCTACGACCTCGATGCCCGCCAGCAAGAGTATCGTTCGTCGCTGCGGGAATCCTGCCAGCGCCTCGGCATCGACGTGCGCGAGGAGGCCAAACCCGTCGAGGACGAAGCCGGGCTGGCGGCCCTGCTCAACGGGGTGAAGGGGCGCAAGCCGGACGGCCTCCTGGTGATCCTCCAGCACATGCAGTGCTGGCCCTGGGCCAACCGGCTAAGCAAGGAGGCCGGCGTCCCGCTCATCGTTTTCTCCCCCATCGGGACTTCGTTCACCGGCCACGTGAACAACATCTCGCGGCAGCCGGGCGTGCACGTCGTCTCCACCCTGCATTGGCCCGCGGTTGAGAACGGCCTGCGGATGATCCGCGCCAGGCGCCTCTTCGAGGAGAGCCGCATCCTGTGGATTCGCGGCGACCAGCGCAACGAGACCGTCCTCGAACGCCTCGGCACCAAGGTCCGCGCCGTGCCGCGCAAGACGTTCAACGAGCTGTTCGACAAAATGCCCGTCAACGAAGAGGTGCGCGACCTGGCGGCGGATTTTCGAAGGGGCGCCCGGCGAGTCGTCGAGCCCAACGAAGAGGACGGGCTCAACTGCGTCCGCGCCTACACGGCAGCCAAGCGCCTGCTCGCGGACGAACAGGCCAACGCGCTCTCGATGGATTGCCTCGGCATGGTCGGCGCCCGGCTCGTCCCCACGCCCCCCTGCGGCGCGTGGACGATGCTGCAGGACCAGGGCATCACAGCCGGCTGCGAAGCCGACCTGCACGGGGCGACCTCGATGATGCTGACCAGCTACCTGCTCGACCGGCCCGGCTACATGAACGATCCCGTCGCCGAAACCGCGCGCAATCTGCTGATCGTTTCCCACTGCACCTCGGGCACGCGCCTCAACGGGTTCGCCCAAAAACCGTCGCCTTACATCCTCCGCAGCCACTCCGAGTCGGCCCTGGGCGTGGCGGTCCAGGTCCTTTGGCCGGTGGGCGAGAAGGCCACCTTGGTCCGATTTCGCAACCCCAACGAGCTGATCCTTGATACCGGCACGGTCGTCAGCAACGTCGATACCCCGCCTGCCGGCGGCTGCCGCACCTCGGTCGAGCTCAAGATGGACGATATCGAGGACTGCCGGGACGTGCTGGGGTTCCATCAGGTGGTGACGCTGGGGGATCATCGCCGGATCATCGAAGGGTTCTGCCAGCTATACGGCATCAATGTCGTCCACTCGCCCCGCTACGAATCTCACCCCAAACTGGCCGCCTGACATGTCCACCATCCATCCCGCCTCCGCGCTTCTGCGGCGCAGCCGGCATCCTGCCATCCTGCTGTTGATCATCGCGACCTGCCTCTCGACGGCGGCCGCGGTTCGCTTCGCCTCGCCGGGGTTCGCGCCCTCTGTAATGGATGATCAGGGGCGCCTGGCGGAAGAGTGGGGTCTGCTCCAAGTCACACTGTCGGAATCCGGCCCCGGCGCCGAACCGAGCGTGACATCGATTCTCCTCGACGGCGTCATCCCCGCCGCCCAGGCCCGATCGCAGCATGGCCCCCTCGCAATGACGCTCACCGCGTTTCGATCGCCGATCTGGCCGGCGGGTGTCGATGTGCTCACCGCGGAGATCGAGGAGACGGGCGAAGCCCCGGCCCGGACCTCCCTGGCGCTCCGACTGCCGGACAATGTCCGGGTCGGCGCACGAACCGTCGCCCTGGGCGCGCGGACCGTGGTCGCGCTCCCGGCGGGAACGCACGCCTCTCAAGCCACGCGCGAATGGGGCTGGAGCGATGATGCCGTCTCCATGCCCAATTGGGCGCGGCCCTCGGCAGACTGCGATCCAGCCTTCCAGAACATCCGGGCCGGCATGGGCGGCGTCCCCATCCTGTATGGGTTCAAGGTCGAACCGAAAAGCAGCCTCACCGTCGTGCTCGGCTTCTGCGAAAGCCATTGGGCTCAGTCAGGCCAGCGCCCCATGCTGTGCCGGGTCGAAGGCGCCCCCCCCCAGGAGATCGATCCGATCGCCCGGTGGGGACAGCACCGGCCCGGGGCGCTGCTCTTCAATGCCCGAGATGCCAACGGCGATGGCAAGCTCGATGTCGCCGTCCTGCCCCAGCTGGGCGCGCCCGATCAAAACCCGATATTGAACGCCATCTGGCTTTTCCCGCCCACGGCCAGCCTGAATCTCGACCAGGTCATCGCCGGCCGCCTCAACGGAGTTGCCATCCGCCGCGTGGACGTCGGCGGCAAGGAGGATCAATGCCTGTTCGCCGGGGGAACGGTCGAGTATTCGGTGGAATTGCCGGCTCGAGGAAAGGCCGCATTCACCTTCCTGGTCGCCTGCCAGGGCGCATCCGCTCCCCATCCCGACCAGAGCGTATGGACGCTCGAGAAGCTGCGGGCCGCGGCGCGGGAGGTCTGGCAGGGCTGGCGTCAGCCGTGATAGCCCCGGCCCATCCGCACCGATCTCGCCACGCCCATCGAGCCCGCCCTCATGGCTGACTCGCCGGCAGGCGCGCAGCATCGCCGAATCGCCCGGCGCTTCTATTTGGGCCAGCCCACAGCCTGGGCCACGACGATGTGCTGATCGGCTCGCAGGTTCATCGCCTGGGCCAGGGGCGGGCGGTCCAGTTCATGCACGACTGTCGCCAGACCGGCTGACGCGCAATAGAGGTAGACGTTCTGCACGATGCAGCCCGTGTCTACACCCGCATACAGATCCCGCAGCTCAGGCTTGACCTTGGGCATCCGCCCGTAATCCGACACATAGATCAGCTGCACGGGCGCCACCTTCGCAAAGGCCTGCCCGCTCGTCAGCGGCCGCAGGTCCGCCGAACCCATTCGCACTAACCGATGCGGCTTGGCTTCATACCGATACCATCCTCCGGCCATCGCCACGTAGATGTCGATGTCCTGCGTGTTCTGGGCCGAGGGCGCCGTCCGATGATCGATCTCCGGACGATTCATGCCAAACGCGGCCCACAGCAGATCCGACATCTGCTGGTCGGCCAGCGGCTCCGGCTTGAACTCTCGAATCGAGCGCCGCTCCTGCAGCGCCTGCATCACCGGTTTGCCGCCGCTGGTCTGAGGCGGAGGCAGGCTGCGGCTCTCCTGCCCTCGCGGGCTGAGAGCCCCTGCCGCCAGTAAAACCAGGCCCAGAAGGATCCGTCCAAGTGTCTTCATCATCATGTGGTTCGTTACACAGACCTAAAGCTGCAGCAGCTTGCGGATTTCGGTCCGATCATGGATCGTCCGGAACCGGCCATCTTGGCCGGCAACAGCGCGGAGGTCTTTCGCGCCGGGCTGCACCGCCAGACGCTGGTTGCTCAACTGGATCGACCGGCTCAGCGACTGGGCGGCGTCGTTGGTCTTGCCCTGGACGGCCTGGACCGCTGCCAGGTCATACCACGCTTCCGGACTGATGGGCATCTTCTCGACAAGCCGCTGGAGGGTGGTTTCAAGACGGGCGACCTGCTGCAGCTGGGCGTAGGTCATGGCCGACTGCAGCAAGACGTTGGAATCGACGTCCGGCTGCTGCGTGATCCGATCCAGGACGCCGATCGCCTCGGTGTTCTTGCCCCGCTGCAGGTAGACCGACACGAGCTGCATCGCCAGAGCCGCGTTGCTCGGCTGGGCCTGCACCTGGCTCTCCACCTGGCCAATGATCGCATCCAGCACGACCTCGGCGTCCCCGCTCCGCCGCCGCTGCGCATAGGCGTTGGCCAGCTGCATGCCGAGCGATGCGTCCGCCCGATTGGACTGCCACTGCTTCTCGAGCAGCGGGATCATCTGGTCCAGAACGGCCATGGCGGCATTCGTCTGCTGCTGCTGGAGATAGGTGTTGACCAGTCCGAACCCCGCCTGGAAATTGGCGGGATTGCTCTGGTATTGCCGGGCCAGCTCGACCATCTGGTTTGCGGTGGGCGCCGGCATCGCCTGGCCCTGGGCAAACCGATCCAGCTGCTCCAGCAGATCCCGCACTCCCTTGTTCTCCGGATCGAACTCGACGCAGGTCCGCGCCACCATCAAGGCATCCTCCCAGCGCGAGACGCTCGCCAGCAGGTTCACGTACCGAAACACCGCTTCCGGGCTGAACGGGCAGAACGCAAACGCCTGCCGAAACGCAAAATCCGCCTCCTTGAACATCCGCTGCTGCTCCTCGGCGGTTCGGGCGTTGTTGACCCTCCAGGCATAGACCCCGCCGATCGCGCTGCGCAGCTTCGAAAACGCCTTCTGGGCATCGCTGTCCCGGGCAAACATCTCGCTGCCCCGGTAGTCCCGAAAATCGCCCCGCTGGTAGATCCGATGCACGAAGTCGCAGATCTCTCGCACCGGCGTGTCGTAGGTGATCCAGTTCCCGCAGAGCCGATCGGCATAGCGCGACCAGTACTCGTGATCGGTCCGCACCATCTCCTCGGTGATCTCCAGCAGCGGCTCGCGGTTGATCTTCATGATGATCCCGAATGGCGTGAGGTGCGGATACATCCACTTGAGCGGGAAGCTCTCCTCGACGTAGAACTCGTTCCCGGGATTCCGATCGAAGATCACCTTGGTCAGCAGCCCGTTGATCTGCATGACCGACACCTGGCCCGACACCTGGACGCGGTCGCCCACCATCCGCACGTCTTCGCCGGGCTCGAGCTGGCCGCTCTCCAGCCGCTTCCGCGCGTCCTCGACGTAGCTCTCGAAACAAATCCGCGACTCCTCGAGATTGGGCGTGTGGATCTCCTTGGGCGGATAGACACCCTCGGCCCGACGGCGCGCCTCGACCCGGCTCCCCAGATCCAGGAAGAAACGATCCACCGGCACCATCGCCCGGGCCAGAAAATTCGTCGTGTTCCGCTCGAAATCGCGCTTGCTCCGGAGCAGCTCCTGGAAAAAGGGCGGATCGATCTGCGTGCTCCGGTTGTAGTGCGCCCGGATGTAGTTCAGGTAGGTGCCATCGGCCAGGGCGTTCTGGGTGATGATGTAGACGTCCCGGCGGTCAAACGCCGGATCCGCGCGCTTGGACGGCGGGATGAAGCTCTCGCAGAAGATCATGTAGGTGGGGCAAAATCGGCCGGGATCGGTCCCGCCGAACAGGATCGCGTCGCGGGCCATCTCCGGATAGAGCGGCTTGCCGTCCGCCCCCGCAATGGTCGGCGTGAACATGTCATGCCCGAACCAGAAGCCGAACATGTGCCCGCGCTGGTCGTTGTCCCACCAGTGCGACAGCACCGTGTAGATCGGCATCAGGGCGAACAGCGCCAGCATCCCCTTCCAGTGCACCTTCTGCCGCGATACAAACAGCATCGCCACCGCCGCCAGCGCCAGCGCCAGCCCGAACACCGCCGTGTAGAGCTTCAGGGGGTTGGACACCTGCGCCATCGTGTCCGCCAGCGAGTACAGCGCCAGGCCCGCCGCCACCGCCGCCCCATACAGCCCAAACGACCGATACCGCTCGTAGGCCGCAACCAGATACCCCCCGATCATCGCCAGCCCGTATCCCACCCACATCGCGATCATCACGTAGGACGCGGTGAAAAAGACCTTGGTCAGATCCCGGCTCTGCTTGTCGGTGTTCGGATTCAACAAGATCAACAGCAGCACCGCCAGGAACAGGTAGATGCTCACCAGCCCCGCCAGCCACGCCTTCTCCCGATGAGGCGGATGGCAGAAATAGAAAAACGGGATCGCCAGCAGCAGCACCAGCACATACCCGCACGCCACCCCGATGTAGGTGGTCAGAGACAGCGAGCCCAATCCGTACCCCTTCACCAGCATCGAGATCAGCACCACGCCCACATAGATGCCGCTGACCCACAGCAGCCCCGCCTTCTCGATCCGCTCCATCCGGCGGAAGAAATAATAGACCAGCGGCACCAGCGCGATCAGCAGATAAACCAGGTTGAACTCCTCCTTGGCCCCCTCGAAATACATCCGGAGCTGCTCGAAAAACCGGACCGGATCGTTGGTCGGATTCGTCCGCTCATACTGCCCGCGCGTGAGCGCGTGCACGAAGCCGTCCACCGTCCGCGGATACCCCCAGTTCATCGGCGGGTTGGTCATCGACGCGACAGGCATGAAGAAGTAGAAGCCCGATCCCAGCAGCCACATCCCCCCGATGATCGCCGGCAGCTTGATCTCCGAGGCCAGACCGGTCGTCCGCACCCCGAACCCGATCAGCGCCGCCAGGGAGGCGAACCCGAGCAGGTGCGCCACCACGAAGCCGCCGTTCCCTCGGTTGAGCCATTGGCCGGCCGCCTCCCGCTCGATCCCGCTGGCCGTCAGCAGCAGCAGCACCAGGTAGAGCGCGCTCAGGCCGATTGCCACGGACTGGCCCTGCCGCACCCGCGCCGAGACCGGCCGCTGCGTCTTGCGCGCCAGCCAGACCGCGCCCGCAATGCAGGCGATCCCGGCCCCGTGCATCAGCGCGTAGTAGTTGGACTTGACCTCCAGCCGCGGGATCAGGGTCGCAGCCATCATGAACAGCGCCACTACGTAGACCCCCGCGCCGCACAGCAGCAGGTCCCGCAACACCGCCCGCCAGCCCTCCAGCGTCTTCCGCGTCGCCACGGTCGTCACCACCGCGATCACCGCCGACGCCACCCCGATGACGTTGAAGATGGCGAACAGCATCGCGTTCGTGTCGAACGAGGTCATCCATCCCTTCTTCTTCGCCCACAATCCCAGGACATACACGAGCGCGTTCACGCAAAACAGGTCCCGACCGTAGCGCGGCTCGACCGCCAGGATGAGCACCTCGATCCCCATCGCCGCCACGATCAGGGTCTGATGATTCGTGAAACAGATGCCAAAAAGAAACGCGCCCCAGTACAAATACCGCTTCTGGTGCGGCGCATACAGCCACCGCATCAGACATACCAGAACCCCCATCAGCGACAGCACGCTCAGCGGATACACCTCGACAATCACGCACTGGCTCCAGAAAAATCCGTTGAACGCCAGCAGGTTGCCCCCCACGAACCCGCTCACCAGGCAGATCCCGTTCTCCTGCCGCCGCGGGATCCGCTGCAGCGCCTCGATCCCCTCCATGATCATGCTGCCGCCTCGCGACACCATCAGCGCCACCAGCCCCGCCGACAGAGCCCCAAACACCGCCGATGAAACCGCCACCCGCCAGCAGATGTTCGAAAACGGCAGCAGCACCGTGAACAGCCAGGTCAGGATCGTCCAAACCGGGTAGCCGGGCGGGTGCGGCACGCCGGCATAGTAGGATCCCACCGCCAGCTCGCCCGCGTCCTGCAAGGTCAGATCCGGCGCCAGGGTCAGACAATACCCAAGAAGAACCGCGGCCGTGGTGATGGCCATGGTGAGCCAGTCGATCGGCCGGAAAAAAGGCGGCACCGCGACAGGCCCCGAGACGCCTGGCCCCTCCACTCCCGACCGCCCAGTCCCTTGCCCAGCCGGCTCGGCCGCCCCGCGGCTCTGTGTGAGCTTGGACTTCTCGTTGCTCATCGCATTGCTCTCATTGACGCTTGACAATCCGCACCTGCGCAAAGCCTTGAAAAGACCCGAACAGCCCCCTTTTGTCCATCCCAAAATCCAGTCAGGACATGCCCAGCCATCGGGTCCCGTGCCACGTGATCCATGCAAAGCCCCAGGCCAGCGCCCCCATGTAGGCCCACTGGAACAGCGGCCATCTCCACGAGTGCGTCTCCCGCCGCACCACGGCCACCGTGCTCGCGCATTGCAGCGCAAACACATAGAACACCATCAGCGTCAATCCCCGCCGCGCTGTGTAGACCGGCGACCCGTCCTCCCGCGTCTGCCTCCGGAAATGCTCGGCCAGCCGGACCGGCTCCGACCCTTCGGCGGCCCCCACCCGATACACCGTCGACATCGTGCTCACAAACAGCTCCCGCGCCGCGAAGGAGGACACGATCCCGATCCCGATCTTCCAGTCCATGCCCAGCGGCGCAATGGCCGGCTCCAGACATCGCCCCAGCCGCCCCGCAAAGCTGCGCTCGAGCCGCTCCGCCGCCTCCTCTCTCTCGAGCGCCGCCCATCGCTCGGCCCACCCTGGCGCATCCAGCCCGTGCGCGTCCCTGCCCGCCCGCTCCCTCTGCAACTGCTCGCGGGCGGCCCCATAGTGCGCCGCCCGTTCCTCCGAACGCGGATACGTCGCCAGAAACCACAGCACCATGTTGAACGCGAGGATGAGGGTGCCCGCCTGCCGCAAGAACATCCCGGCCCGTTCCCCGACGTGCCGCAAGACCATCCCCAGTGCCGGCCGCTTGTAGGGCGGCAGCTCCATCACCAGCAGGGGCGGATCGCCCCGCAGGATCGTCCGCCGAAACAGCCACGCCATGAACATCGCCGATCCCACGCCCAATCCATACATCCCCAGCAAGGCCAGCCCCGAAAGGCGCACTGCGCCCAGCCAGCGCCGCTCGGGCAGACAGGCTGCGATCAGCAGGGTGTAAACCGGCAGCCGGGCCGAACAGCTCATCAAAGGCGCCACCAGGATCACCGCCAGCTTCTCCCGCCAGCTCTCGATGGTCCGCGTCGCCATGATCCCCGGGATCGCGCAGGCAAAGGAGCCCAGCAGCGGAATAAAACTCCGCCCGTGCAGCCCCAGCTTCATCATCCACCGGTCCATGATGAACGCGGCCCGGGCCATGTAACCGGTCTCCTCCAACAGCCCAATGAACAGAAACAGCAGGCAGATCTGAGGCAGGAACACCACCACCGCCCCCACCCCGGCCACAACCCCGTCCACCAGGAGGCTCCGCAGATCGCCTGCGGGCATCCGCTGGGCCAGCCAGTTCCCCGCCGCTCCCACCCACCCGTCCAGCAGCTCCATGGGCCAGTGCGCAAAGACGAATATGGCCTGGAACATGATCCCCAGCACAATCGCCAGCAGCGCGATTCCCCAATACCGATGAGTCAGCCAGCGGTCGATCCGGTCGCTCAGAGTCTCCCGCGGCGGGATTGTCTCCGTCACCGATCGCTCGCAGATGCCGCCGATCCTCCGATAGCGGCTCTCGACCGGCAGCGCTCTCCAGTCCAAACCCCTGGCCTCGATCCGGCGCCTCGCCTCCCCCAACGCATCTCCCGCGCCTCTCTCCCGCCCCGGATCCGCCGACTCGATCTCGGATCCTTCCATCAGCAGGCAGAACGCATGGATCTCCCGCTGCCCCCGCGCGCCAGCCCCGGAAAGGCCGATCGCGCCTGCCAGCCGCTCCGTCTCCTCCCGAAACGGGGCGGGCAGGTCCATCAGCACCGGCCTCCAGGAGCCGACGGTGGGCCGGTCGACCTGCCTCAGAATGCTCGAGCGCAACCGGAGAATCCCGCGGCCCGCGCTGGCCACGAGCGGCACCACCTCCACACCCAGCTCCCGCGCCAGCTGCCCGGCATCGATCCGATGCCCGTGGGCCTCGGCCACGTCCATCATGTTCAACGCCACAACGGTCGGGTACCCCAGCTCGATCACCTGGGTCGCAAAATAAAGATGCCTCTGGAGATTCGAGGCGTCCAACACCACCACGACCACCCCGGGCGACGGCACTCCCGCCAGCCGCCCCAGGAGCGCGTCCCGGGTTATCCGCTCGTCTTGCGAGCGCGGGCTCAGGCTGTAAGCGCCGGGAAGATCCAGCACCGTCACCTCGGTCCGCCCGCTCGCCCCCCGCAAACGCCCCTCCTTGCGCTCGACCGTCACCCCCGGGTAGTTCCCCACCTTGGCCCGCAAACCCGTCAGGAGATTGAAAACCGTCGTCTTGCCCGTGTTGGGATTGCCCGCCAGCGCCACGGCAACCCGGCGGCGGCCCTCGGCCGCGGCTGGGGCGCTGCCGGCATCGCTCATGCCGCCTGGTCCCGCACCGGCACCGGCAGCGGCTCGACCAAGATCGCCTCCGCCAGCTTGCGGTTCAGCCCAAACCGAGTGTTGCACACCTCGCAGATCACGCTGTTCTGCCGCATCAACAGCCGAATCTTCCGCTCCTCGCAAAAGCCGATCTCCCGCAGCCGCCGCAGCACGTCCGGCGGCAGCGTCAGCCGCTTGATCCGCACCGACGTGCCCGCCTGAACCTGGCTCAATGGACATGCCGCCGGCTGCTTGCAGCCCGCCGGCGCCTCGCCTGCTTTCCACCCCTTTTGCCTCACGGCTGCCACACTAGGTTAATTGAGAATCGGTTTCAAGTGCGATTTCCGGAGACCGCTGCCGCCCCGTTGATCCAGGTCAATGCGCCGCCAAGGTCAGAGCCCCTTGCCCGGGCCGATCTCGGCGGCGATGGCATACAGATGGGACTGCGTGCTGACATAGAGCGCCCCGTTGGCTGCGACCGGCGTCGAGTAGATCGGCGCGCCCAGATTGGCCTCGCTTCGCACGACTTTCTCCCCCTTCGCGTCCAGCACCACGAAATCACCGTCCTCATCTCCCACATACACCTTGCCGTCCGCCACCAGGGTCGACCCCCACACGTGCGCCTTCATGTCGTGCTGCCAGCGCGCTGCCCCTGTCTCCGCGTCCAGACAGTGCACGAAGCCCGAAAAGTCCGCCACGAACAGCAGCCCCGTCGCCGGATCGATCGACACCGTCGAGAGGCTCCGCTGGATCCCATGATACGACCAGACCGTTGCAGTGCCCGTCACATCCCCGGACCCGGTCGCATCGATGCATGCGAGCCGGCCCACCCCCTCGCCATGCTCCGGATCCTGCCCGATCGCCACATACACGCGGTTGCGGTAAAAGACCGGGGTGGCGTTGACTTCACTCGGGCCCTCCGGCGATGGATAGGCAGCCGGCTGCCCATCTCGAACCCGGTATTCCGGCGGATTGCAGTCGTACCACCACACCTTCCGAAGCCGGCCGGAGCCGCCCTCCGCCACCGGCTCGGCATCGAGCGCATAGCACCAGCCGTCCCCGGCCCCGAAGAAGATCAGCCACCGCCCATCCACTTTCCCGGCCGACGGCGAGCTCCACTGGCCATGAAAGAGCCGCAGCCCAATGCCCGCGTCATCTTCGCCCCGCAGCTCGCCCGTTCGCTTGTCCAGCGCGATCAGGCTCGGCGAAAACGGCGCCGGGACGTTCCCGTGCGTCCAGTCGCTCCCGTTGGACGTGCACGCATACACCCGGTCCCCCACGATCAGGACCGAGCAGTTGGACGCGTTGTGCGGAAACACGCCCAGCTCGTCCCGCATGTCGTAAACCCAGATGATGTCCGCATCGGTCGGGCCCGGCTCGATCCGGGACGCCCCCGGGCCGGCGACATATTGGCCTTCGTCCCGGAACGGCCCGTCGTTTCCGTTGGCCATCCCCTCCGTGTCCAGACACATCACCTCGCAGCGGCTCGTGACCACGTAGATCCGGTTGCCCTCGACCGTCGGGGAGGAGAGCAGCCCCAGAAGCTCCCAATCGCTGACCTGGCCCGCCGCCAGCTTCGGCACTACCAGCTGCCACAGAAACCGCCCTGTCCCCTCCTCCAGTGCCAGCAGGATGCTCCGGTCCCCCTCGTGGCGCGGATCGCGCGGGTTCTCGTTGTTGGTGCCCACGAAGACCTTCCCCCCCGACACGGTCGCGTTGCCGTAGCTCTGCGATCCCAGCTTGACCGCCCACTTCACATTCCGCGTCGTCGCCATGTCGATGTCGTCCGTGCCAGGCTTGAACCGGCCCGGATCGAATCGGTCCGGCAAACCCGCCGCCTCCGCATACATGTTCCGCCCAGGATCGTTCCCGCCCCACTGCGGCCAGTCCTTCGCTTCCGCCGCCAGCCCGGCTCCTAATCCCACCAGCAGTCCCATCCATCCGTTCCGCCCCCAGCGCTTCATATGATGCATAAAATTCGGACCTTCCGCCGACTCGCCTTTCGCTCGACACCCGCACGGCGCTCGGGATTGTCGCGTCTCAGGCCCGCACGTGCAAGCGTTTCACAACGCCCGCGGCGCATCCAGCCGCCCCCTGCCAACTCGCCGTCCACGCCTCGGAAGGATTGCCTTCAGCCCCGTTTTCCGCCATCGTGATGCCCGCATGCATCGCGCCGCCGAAAAAATCGTGACCCTGGACGACCTCCACGCCTGGCGCGCCCGGCAACGCCAGCGCCATGCGCGCATCGTCGTCACGAACGGGTGCTTCGATATCCTCCATGCCGGCCACGTCCAATACCTCGAATCCGCCCGCAACCTCGGCGACGCCCTGCTGGTCGGGCTCAACAGCGACGCATCCGTCCGCGCTCTCAAAGGTCCGTCCCGCCCCGTCAACCCCGAATCCGACCGCGCCTTGGTCCTGGCCGCCCTCGGATGCGTCGATGCGGTTTGCATCTTTCCTGAGCCCGCTGCTGTCCGGTTCCTGTCCCTGGCTCAACCCGATATCTATGTCAAAGGCGGCGATTACACGCTGGACACCCTCAACGCAGACGAGCGGCGCGCGGTCGAAGCCGCAGGCGGACGCATCGTGATCCTCCCGCTGATCCCCGGCCGGTCGACCACCGCTCTCGTCGAACGATTGGCCGGCCGGCAGCCTTAGGGTCTGTGCAAAAATTAATTCCGATTTTGCTGGAGGGGATTGGGCGGGCTGGCAAGGCGCGACGAGCGAGCATACCCGCGCGGTCTGTGAGCGAGGAGCAACACAGCCAGCGCGCCCAAGGCCCCCAGCCCTGCGGGGCGGGGCGGCGCCGGGCCATCTGCTTCGTGGCTCGGTCGGTCGAGTATCGCGGGGGGATACACTCCCTCCCTTGCGCCTCGCATCGGGCCCGGCGGCGCTCCCGCCAAAATCGGAAGTAATTTTTGCACAGACCCTTAAAGCCCGGGTCTCTCCACGCCCTCCTCCATGGGCCATGTGAAGCAGAACACGCTCCGCAGACGCCCCCTTGGTCCGATCGGACGCGCCAAGAGCCGAACTGTTATTTCCTGCACCCGATGCCTGGCTTGTTTTGATCAACTGGCTAAAAAGAGCCACCCGACCCTGCCCCATCCGCTCGATCTGCCACTCGAACTTCAT
The DNA here is from genome assembly GCA_022711435.1 of Verrucomicrobiota bacterium. GTDB lineage: Bacteria > Verrucomicrobiota > Verrucomicrobiia > Limisphaerales > UBA1319 > JAGMXM01. The sequence goes on along the minus strand of JAKLFB010000053.1, from coordinate 13,568 downwards.
CAATGCATCCTGCTCGAGCCCAATCGATTGCGATAATCATCGATTCGATCACGCGGCTTGGCACAAGGGCTGCTCCAGCCCTGATCGTCGTCGGACGATGACTGAGCCACAGATGCGCCATGAAAAAAATCGAAGCGATCATCAAACCGTTCAAGCTCGAAGAGGTCAAGGACGCGCTCGCCGAAGTTGGCGTCGAGGGCATGACGGTCAGCGAGGTCAAAGGGTTCGGCCGCCAGAAGGGCCACACCGAAATCTACCGCGGCAGCGAATACACGGTCGATTTCCTCCCGAAGATCAAGATCGAGGTCGTCATGGCCGATGGCGATGTCGACCCCGCCGTAGCGGCCATCGTGAAAGCCGCCCGGACCGGCAAGATCGGCGATGGCAAGGTGTTCATCTCCCCCATCATCGAGGCCATCCGGATCCGGACCGAGGAGAAGGGAGATCAAGCTGTCTGAGCAGCGATTCATCCAGCCCGATCCGCTTATGAAAACAATCCGATCCTGGCTCTGGTTGCTGGTCATGGCTCTGCACCTGGCCCCCGCGCTCTGCCCCGCCGCCGATGCCGCGGCCGCCGCGCCCCGGACAGAACCGACTCTCGAGCAGCGCCTGGCCGACGTCGAGGCCTACCTCAACAACACGGCTCGAGCCGCCGACGCCCCCGATGCCGCCGTCGCCTCCAAAGTGCCCGGCCCCGGCCCCGGCCACAACGCATGGCTCATGACATCCTCGGCCTTGGTCCTGTTCATGACGCTGCCCGGCCTGGCCCTCTTCTACGGCGGGCTCGTCCGACGCAAGAACGTGCTCTCGGTCCTGGGCCAATGCCTCGGGATCGCCGGCCTGGTCACGATCCTGTGGTACTGCGCGGGCTACAGCCTGGTGTTCGACTCCCGCGGCTCCTTCCTTGGCGGCCTCTCGTTCCGGTTCCTGGCTGGCGTGGATTCCAGTCCCAACACCAATTATTCCTACTGGATCTCCCAGAACGTCTTTTCGATGTATCAGCTCATGTTTGCGATCATCACGCCCGCGCTGATCGTCGGCGCGATCGCCGAACGCATGAAGTTCTCCGCCGTGCTGGCCTTCGTCGCCCTCTGGATGTTCCTGGTCTACTTCCCCCTGGCGCACATGGTCTGGGGTATCGACGGGCTCATGAACGGCGTCTGGAACCCCCGCGCATCGATCCGCGCTGTCGATTTCGCCGGAGGCACCGTGGTCCACATGTCCTCGGGATGGACCGCTCTGATTCTCTGCCTGATCCTGGGCAAACGGCTTGGCTATCCCAAGGAGCCGATGCCCCCGCACAGCATGGTCCTCTGCATGGTCGGCACCGGGATGCTCTGGGTGGGCTGGTACGGCTTCAACGCCGGAAGCGCCCTCGCCGCCGACGGCGTTGCGGCCGGCGCATTCACCACGACAACCCTCGCCGCCGCAGTCGCCTCGTTCGTCTGGCCCGCCGCGGAATGGATCGTCAAAGGCAAACCCAGCGTCCTGGGCTTCTGCTCGGGCGCGGTCGCCGGCCTGGTCGTCGTAACCCCCGCCGCCGGATATGTCATGCCCTCCGGCGCGGTCCTCATCGGGATCGCTGCCGGCCTCATCCCCTTCCTGGCATGCTACCGGCTCAAGGCATGGCTGGGCTACGATGACGCCCTCGACACATTCGGCGTGCACGGAGTCGGCGGCACCCTCGGCGCCCTTCTGACCGGCCTCCTGGCCACCGCCGACGCCAACCCCAACCTCGCCTCCAACCTCCAGGATTTCCTTGGCAAGACTCTCTGGATCGAGCAGCTCAAGGCCGTCGCCCTCACCACCCTCCTGGCCGCAGCTGGCACGGCGGCGATCGCCTTCGCCCTCAAGGCCGCTATCGGCTTGCGCCCGTCCGAGGAAGTTGAGACGATCGGCCTGGACCTGTCCGAGCATGGCGAGGAAGCGTATCACGGCTGATCACAACCCCCAATGCAATCAACCCGCAGCAGGCGGACCGCCGCCTCTGCAGAACAACCGAAAACCCACACCCATCACGGAATGAGCACACCGAAAAACGCAATCGAAACGGCCCTGAAATCCGGGGCGAAAATGGTCGACTTGAAGTTCGTCGACACCTTCGGGACCTGGCAGCACTTCACCCTGCCCATCGGCGAGTTGACCGAGGAGGCCTTCGCCGAAGGGCTCGGCTTCGACGGCTCATCCATCCGCGGCTGGAAGTCCATCGAGGCATCCGACATGCTCGCCATGCCCGATCCCGCCACGGCGTTCATCGATCCGTTCTGCGCCGTCCCCACGCTCTCGCTGACCTGCACCATCGCCGAGACCGGCGCCAAGGAGGCCTACCTCCGCGACCCCCGCGGCATCGCCCACCGCGCCGAACGCTACCTCCTCGCCACCGGGCTCGCCGATACAGCCGTGTTCGGCCCCGAGGCCGAGTTCTTCGTGTTCGACAACATCCAATTCGACAACCGCACCAACGGATCGTCCTACCTGATCGATTCCGAGGAGGCCGCCTGGAATGCCGGCCGCGATGAAATGCCCAACCTCGGCTACAAGATCCGATATAAAGAGGGCTACTTCCCCGTCGCCCCCGCCGATACCCAGCAGGATCTCCGCACCGAAATGTGCCTCATCATGGACGAGCTCGGCCTCAAGGTCGAACGCCATCACCACGAGGTCGCCACCGCCGGCCAGGTCGAGATCGATATCCGCTTCGACACCCTCGTCCGCATGGCCGACAAGATGATGGTCTTCAAATACATCGTTCGCAACGTCGCCAAGAAACACGGAAAAACCGCCACGTTCATGCCCAAACCGCTCTTCGGAGACAACGGCTCCGGCATGCACACCCACATGTCCCTCTGGAAAAAGAACAAGCCGCTCTTCGCCGGCAACGAATACGCCGGCCTGAGCCAGATGGCCCTCTACTACATCGGCGGCATCCTCAAGCACGCGCGGGCCTTGTGCGCCATCTGCAGCCCCACCACCAATAGCTTCAAACGCCTGGTCCCCGGCTACGAAGCCCCCGTCAACCTCGCCTATAGCTCGCGCAACCGCAGCGCCGCCATCCGCATCCCCGCCTACAGCGAAAATCCCAAGGCCAAGCGGATCGAATACCGCCCGCCCGATCCCGCCGCCAACCCCTACCTCGCCTTCTCCGCCCTCCTCCTGGCCGGCCTGGACGGCGTCCTCAACAAGATCGATCCCGGCGAGCCCCTCGACAAAAATATCTACGAGCTCCCACCGGAGGAGCTCAAACAGGTCCCCAGCGTCCCCGCCAGCCTCGGCGAGTCGCTCGATTGCCTCGAGAAAGACCACGAGTTCCTCCTCAAAGGCGATGTCTTCAGCCTCGACTTCCTCGAAATGTGGGTCAGCACCAAGCGCAAGGAGCATGACGCCCTCCGCCTGCGGCCGCACCCCTACGAGATGCACCTCTATTACGACGCCTGAACACGGCCGCCTCCCGGCCCCGCACCGCCCGCGGCGTTCAGGATCGATCCGGACGCCGCGGCACAAACGCCGGAACTCGACGGCAATACTCCTCGTACGCAGGCCCGAACCGCTCCCGCAGCTCCCTCTCCTCGAGCCGGGCCATCACCCACACCCCGGGAATCCAGAGCGCGCAGACCGCGTAGCTCGCTGCGTAGTTCGCCAGCAGGGACCACCCCGCCAGCGCCACGAACAGCTGCACATACCGCGGATGCCGCACCCGGGCGTGAACCCCCTCCGCAATCAGTCGCGCCGGATATCTCGACGGGGCAAGCTCCGGCAGCCCCAGCAGCACACGGAACCCGAAGTTCCGCCGAAGCTCCCATCCCAGCCAGCCCGCGATCCCCAAACAAATCAGCCCCGCAATCGCCAGAAAACGATGCGTCCCGAAATCCACCGACAGCAGCCAGCCTCGGGCCCGGAATAACCCCGCCGCCGACACCAGCATGAGCGACCAGACCGCTCCCAGCGTGGCGGCCGCACCCAGCCGGCGCCACAAGCGTATCCAGCGATGAATGGCCAGCCAGTAAACCAGGATCGTTGGCCCGACCATCACCACCAGCAGCGCAACACAGTATCGAAACCGGTCCATCCGCCCCACCCCTGCACCGCCATCCCCGCCTGATCCAATCCCAGGCAGCCCACCCAGATCGCCCCGGAAAAATCCCTACTCGCTCCCGATGCTCGCTTCGGCCCAGTAAGCAGCCTCGTAGGACCAGCCGGTGGGCTGGTTCACTAGCTCCAGCCGGATCGTCCGGCCCGCAAACGCCGTCAGATCAACCTCCGCCGCCAGCCAGTGGCCGTCCGTGCAGGTCGCCGCGCTCACCGGCTTCCGCAGCAGCTCCTGGCCGCCCGCCCGAACCCGCAGCTCGAAATCGCCCTGCGGATCATGCCCCACAACCAGGCGCAGCGCCGTCTTCCGCCCCGACGGCACGTCCACCGTCCGCCGAAGCACACAGCCCGTCGTCTGATCCAGCGGATGCGTGCAGAGCACGTTCTTCTTCCCTCCCCATTCCGCGCGCAATCCCGGGTCCATGTCCTGGCCGCAATCGACAATCTCCCAGCCGGCCGACCATCGCTCGACCGCTTCCTTCATGCCCGCCGGCGTGGCTGTATACCGGATTTGCGCCATCTCCTCCGGGGTGAACCGGCTGCCGGCGATCGGCCCCGGCGCCCAGCTCAGCTCCAGCCGGCTCGGCTTGGGCTCGGACACGGGGATCACAAACACCTCCTCGCCCGACGCCCCCCTCTCGACCCTGCCTCCATGCCGCGTCACATAGCTCCGCGCCAGCTTCTCGCACACCTCGATCAGCCGCGGAAAATTGTAGGCCGTGTGGCTGAACTCCTTCTCCTCGTCGAGCCCTGTGTTGAACCGCGCCGGCAGACGCGAGAAGCCCATGGTCGTGAACAGCACGCCCGCCGAGCTCGATGGATTGCAGTCCGAATCCTGCCCCGCCCGGCACGAGATCACGATCGTCCGATCCGCATCCCGATTCCCATACAGAAGCCCCAGCAGCACGTAGGCGCCGTTGATCTTGCAGTCGATCCCGCCGTTGGACGCCCGCTGATACCCCGGATCCTCCCGGTACTTGCGCTGGCAGAGCCCCCACGCCTTCTGCCAGTCGTTCGGATCCGCCCGGTGCCACGCCAGCAAATCGCGCACCATCTCCGCATACTGGCTTGCGGCCGGGATCGCCCGCAGACCCGCCTCGACGATTCGAACCGGATCGCTCTCGAAAAACGCCTCCGCATACATCGCCCCCATGAACTGCCCCGCATACATCCCGTCCCCGTAGTTCATCAGACGCCCGAACTTCTCGCCCAGATCGATCGCCACTTGCGGCAGCCCCGGCGCAATCAGCCCCGAGTAGTCCGCTTCGATCTGGTAATCGATGTCGTTCGGGCAGCGGTTGAACTGCGGATGGCTCGAGTCCGGTGGCGCAATGCCGCGCCGCAGGTTGGTCCGCCCCGCCCGGTTCGCGCACCAGAGCGGATAGCCGCTGTTGGCAAAATCGATCCCCGCCTGCCGAATCGACGCGCCCAGACCATATTCCTCGAGCGTCCGGAGAAACGTCATCTCCACATACAGATCGTCCTGCCCGAACGCGTGGTTGATCATCTCCGGCCGCCACAGCGGCATCTTGTCCTCGGGGATGATCTCGTCCTTCCACTTGAACTCGGTCGGCGCGCCCCAGGACACCCCGGCGATCTGCCCGATCCACCCCCCCTTCATGCGATCCCGATACTCGCGCACTGTCAGCGTGCGGTGCTGCTCCGCGGCGCCCGCTGACACAACCGCCAGAACGGACACCCCCAGCCCCAGGCTCATAACACGTGCTTTCATGATGCCTACATTGCACCGATGCACGCCCCCCCGTCGAGCCCAATCCGGCCCGGCTCAAGCCCGCAGGCACTACGGCTTCGCCAGCACTTTTCCAGCCCCTCGCCTGCCCAAGCGCTTGACATGGCCATGCATGATCCGGACTATGTCGCCAGTTCCGAAAACTAACATGTGCCCATAGGAATCCGTGCAAACATCTCAATCCAATCCATCGGGCGGCGCCAGCTCGGGGAACATCTTTGACGGCGTCACTCTCTATCATTGGCTGGTCGTGATCATCGCCTCGTGCGGCTGGCTGTTTGACTGCATGGACCAGCGGCTGTTCATCCTGGCCCGCGAACCCGCCCTCAAGGAGCTGCTCGGCATCCACGCCGCCACCGCTGCCAACGATCCCGCCCTTCTCCAGTCCATCGCCACTCACGCCAAATCGCTCGGCGGCTGGGCCACCGCTTGCATGATGCTCGGCTGGGCCGTCGGCGGCATCTTTTTCGGCATGCTCAGCGACCGCTGGGGACGCGTCAAAACCATGGCCGCCACGCTCATGGTCTACTCCTGCTTCACCGGGCTCTCCGGCATCGCGCATAGCCCGGCCGAGTTTCTCTCCTACCGCTTCCTGGTCGGCCTGGGCGTCGGCGGCATGTTCGGCGCCGCCACAACCCTGGTCGCCGAGAGCGTCCCCGGCCGCATGCGCGCGATCGCCCTGGGCTCGCTCCAAGCCCTGTCCGCCACCGGCAATATCATGGGCTCGATCATCAGCACCCAGATCCCACCCAGCGCCGTCAACCTGGTCGGCGATTACTCCGGCTGGCGCCTGCTCTTCTTCGTCGGCATCATCCCCTCGCTCCTGGTCATCCCCATCCTCTTCATCCTCCGTGAGCCCGAAGCCTGGAAGCAGGCCAAAGCCGCCGCCGCCACCGGCTCCCAGCGAAACGTCGGCTCCCTCGCCGATCTCTTCCGCCACCCCCGCTGGCGCCATAACGCCATCATCGGCCTCTGCCTCGGCGTCTCCGGCATGATCGGCCTCTGGGGCATCGGGTTCTTCTCGCCCGAGCTGGTCTCCGAGGCCCTCAAGGGCGCCCCTCAATCCACCGTCGATTTCGTCCGCTCCTGGGGCACCGCGCTCCAGGATGTCGGCGCATTCACCGGCATGGTCGTCTTCACCTTCGTCGCGTCGTTCGTCAGCCGCCGCACCGCGTTCCTCGGATCCTTCATCCTCTGCTGGATCGTCGTCGCATTCGTGTTCTACTCCCTGAAGACGGCCGCCGACGCCTATTGGATGCTGCCGATGATGGGCTTTGCCACGCTGTCCGTGTTCGCCGGATACTCGATCTATTTCCCGGAGCTGTTCCCCACCCGCCTCCGCGGCACCGGAGTGGGTTTCTGCTATAATACAGTCCGTTTCTTGACCGCTCCCGCCCCCGCCCTGTTCGGCTACCTGACCACCGTGATCCCGTTCCGCACCACCGCCATCATCATGAGCTCGATCTACCTGCTCGGCATCGTCGCCCTCATCTGGGCGCCCGAAACCAAAGGCAAACCCCTGCCCGAAGATTGAACCGTTGGCCATGCACACCGCCCTCCGCTCACGGGACTTTCTGGCAGGAGTAGCGCGTCTGCTGGTCGTCGTTTGCTGCCTCAAAACTACCGCGGCGGATCCGCTGCCAGCCGGAGCGCTGGATCCAACCTTCCTCCCAGCTCGCCCTGACGGCCTGGTCCGAGACGTCGCGGCGCTCCCCGATGGCAAGGTCCTGATCGCGGGCGATTTCACCAAGGTCGGCGATCTGCCTCGGCCTGCCATCGCCCGGCTGTGCTACGATGGCTCCGCCGACGATGCATTCGATCCCGGATCGGGGCCCACCGGCGCCCTGGGTTCAACCCCCGCCCGTATCAATACCATCCTCCACCAATCCGATGGACGCATCCTGATCGGCGGCGTTTTCACCAACTTCCAAGGCCGCGCTCGCGGCTGCATCGCGCGCCTATGGCCCAATGGCGCTCTCGAGGAAGATGAGCTGGCCGGCGGCGGCGCCACCAACGAGGTCCTCGCCCTCGCGCTCCAGGCCGATGGCCGAATCCTCGTCGGCGGCAAGTTCACTCGATTCCATGGCGTCCATTGCGCGCAGCTCGTCCGCCTGCTGCCCGACGGACGGCTCGATCCGACTTTCCAATACCGATACCAGGATGCAAGCAAGCGGGGCATTTCCGCCATTGCCGTCCAGTCGGATGGCCGCATCGTGATTGGCGGCACGTTGTTCCTGTTGCGCCTCAATCCGGATGGCGCCGTGGACGATTCTTTTTCCGATCCGTTGCCTAATCTCAACTCGACAGGCGCCCTGGTTCGAGATGTGGACGACTCGCTCCTGGTGGGAATGATCTCTTTTATGCAAATGATCCGATGGCAGCGGCTTCAGCCGAACAGCGAACCCGATCCCGGCTACACAAATGGTTACACCATGGGCATCATGGTGGCCACCGATCTCTCGATTCAGTCGGACGGAAAGCTGCTCATCCCGACCGATACCGAATCACTATATAGGTTCTTTCCCGACGGAGATTTCGACATCAGCTACAGCAGCCTTGCGGTGGTCGATAGAGCTCAATCCAATTACAGAAGACGAGCCTGCGCACTCCTGCCCGATGACCGGCTCGTTCTGGCGGGCTCGTTTACCCAAATCGGCGGTCAGGATGCCCCCGGACTGGCCCGGTTCACGTCCGATACGCCGCCGCGGCCTCCTCTCATCCTCCGGCATCCGGATACCCGTGTCATCGTCGAGGGCCAGCCAGCCTGTCTGGGCCTGGAACTCCAAGGCTCGCTTCCCATCCAACAGCAATGGTGGAAAGACGGAGCTCCGCTCCTGGAACAAACCAACGCCAGCCTGTTCATTGACCATGTGACGCCGGGCGACGCCGGCGAGTACTGGGTTGTAATCAGCAATTCCACCGGCAGCGCCACCAGCCGCGTCGCTCGCCTCGGGGTCGATCCTTCGCAACCTTCCACCCGGAACACGGCCTTCGATGTTACCATCGGTGGCTACCAGTACTCGGATGCCGAACGGATCATCGGTCAGCCCGGCGCCGACTTTTGGATCACCGGCGCGTTCACCACGGTCAATGGGGTTCCGCGCAATTATGCCGCCCGTCTCCATGCCGATGGCGCCCTCGATGAATCCATCGATCTCCAATTGCCTGGCCACTTCATGATCGACCATTACGCTCCGCCGCTTGTCCGATGCTCCAATGGCCAGGTGCTGGTCTCTTCACCGTTCCTGCAGTTGTTCAATCCCGATGGCTCACTCGACTCCGGTTTCAATCCGGCCCGGCGCCCCTCCATTCTGAGTCTCGCCGAGCAACGCGACGGGTCCTTCCTGGTCGGCGGCGATTCTCCAAGCCAGCCTCTCATACGGTTGGGAAGAGACGGCGCGATCGACACCGCCTTCTCCAACCTGCCAAAGAACATTTCAAAGGCGCAGGTCATCCGGATCTTGAGTGACGACCGGATTCTTGTGGGCACGGTGAGTCCCACGTATCCGGTGAACAAAAACGGTGTGATCCGGGTTTTGCCGGACGGCAATCTCGATCCGGACTGGGCCATCCCCCCGATGCAAATCACCAATCAGACGACGATCGTCGTCTATGACTTGGCTTGTCTTGCCGGCGGCAAGACGATCGTCGGCGGCAACTTCCACCGCGTTTCCAGCCAAACGCGCAACCACTTGGTTCAGCTCAACTCGGATGGATCGGTGGATCTCTCGTTCAATCCCGGATCGGGACCGACCAGACCCGTGCGGGCCCTTGCCATATGTCCAGACGGCCGGCTGCTGATCGGAGGGGAGTTCACCTCGTACGATGGCTATGGCTGCAACCGCATCGCTCGAGTCCTGCCCTCCGGCAAGTTCGATCGGACCTTCAACCCGGGATCCGGCTTCAACGAACGCGTCCTCGCCCTGAGCCTGTCCTCCGCTGGAAGCCTTCTGGTGGGCGGCGGGTTCACCCAGTTCGATGGCAGCCCCTGCTCCCGCCTGATCCAGCTCGATGTCGATCTCGCCCACACCCATTCTGGTCTGCCGCAAGTCATCTTTTCGCCCCGCTCGCAAATCCTGACGCCCCGCAACGATTACGATTTGGATGTGTTTGCCACTGGCCAATCTCCCCTCTTTTTCCAGTGGGAGAAAAACGGCATCCCATTGTCGGGCCAGACCAATTGCCTGCTGGAAATCCACGCTGCCCAAGCCGCCGACGCCGGGGTTTATCAGGTCACGGTCTCCAATGCCCTGGGCCAGGCATCGAGCTGGGCCGCCGCTCTCGAATTCCCAACCGAATCGTTCCAGCCGCGCGAAGCCCCCGCCGATCAGGTCATTTCCATCGGCCAATCCGCCTGTTTCCAGGCCCGGGCTTCGGGATCTCTGCCGCTGACCTACGAGTGGTTCCTCAACCAGGAACTCCTCCCCGCTCAATCCAACAGCCTGCTCTACCTTGCCAGCCCGACTCCCGCCAATGCCGGCCAATACTCCGTCACCATCACCAGCGCCGATGGCGCTCAATGGACGTCCACCGCCACCCTCGAGATCATCCCGCCCGATGCCCCGGGCATGCCCGATGACTCGTTCGACCTGGGCCTCACCAACGTCAACCCCAACCCGCCGTGGATTGACTGCGTCGCCATCCAACAAGATCAGAAAATCCTGGCCGGAGGAAGTTTTGGGGCTTTTTTCGAAACACCCCAACAAAACCTCGTGCGGCTTGATCCGGATGGACAAATCGACCCGGACTTCAATGTTGGGCCGGTCGATGGAGCGGTCGGGGACATCCTTATCATGCCGGACGATCGCTTCCTCCTGGCCGGGAAATTCCTTCATGTCAATGATCAATCCTCTCCGGGAGTGGCCCGGCTGCTCCCGGATGGCTCGCTGGACCCGTCGTTCCGCCCGCTCGAGTTCCCGCCAGAGCTGCCTCCGAACATTTTCGTCGTCCGCCTCCAGCCCGGCGGCGGCATCCTGATCGGCGGCGAGTTTTCTCAGATCAACGGCGCCACCCAATCCAACCTCGCCCGGCTCTTCGACTCGGGTCTCGTCGATCCGTCCTTCTCTCCCGGAATCGGTCCCGACGGTCCCGTCTTGAGCATGCAGGTGACGGATGCCGGCGAGATTTACATCGCCGGCCGTTTTCAAAACTATGACCAGATCCCGTGCCCCGGCCTCGCCCGCCTCCATGCCGATGGACGCCTGGATCCTTCTTTCGCTCCAGCAATGCGGGTTGTTTCCATTGATTGCATGGCCTTGGACATCCGCGGCCGGCTTCTCGTAGCCAGCTCGCTGTTTTCGGCATTTTCAGGCCCGTCAGCGCGCCGTTCGCTGACAAGATTGCTTCCCGACGGCCAGGTGGATCCTGCTTTCCGTGCCGTTTACGGCCCCAATGTGATGTTGCGCGCCATCCAGGTCCTGCCCGACCAGCGGATCTTCATCGGCGGCGTTTTTTCCCGTTACGACCAGGCGCCCCGAAACGACCTGGCTTTGCTCAATCCCGATGGCACATTGGACTCGTCGTTCAGCGTTCCAGCAATCGGAGAAGGAGAAGGCTCATGGAGGTCGATTCATTGCTGCGCCTTGCAGCCCGATGGCCGCATCGTCATTGCCGGTTCTTTCCGCTATCTGGCCAGCCAGTATCGCCCCAGCATCGCCCGCCTCTATGCGCCTGTCCCGTTGTTGTCGCTGCAATTGCAGGCCAAAATCGCGGAAGCCCAGTTCCATCTCGAGTGTTGTGCCACAATCGGCAGCCGGCTTCAGCTCCAGCGCAGCAGCAACATGCTTGACTGGGACCCATGGACCAACTTGCTGGCCACCGGCAGCCTTCAGATCATCCCCGATCCCGATTTCTCGAGTTCGTCCTTCCGCTTCTTTCGTGTCCTCCAGGAGCCCGGCGACTCGATCAACCCATGAAACACTTCGATTTGCCATTATCACGCCGGGAGTGGCTTCAAAGCCTGTTGGGCGCCGGAAGCGCCGCGGCGTTGAGCGGTTGCTCGTCCCTCCCCCCGCGCGCATCGTCCGGATACACAACCCGCCGCTCCCCGGACGCCGTGTTCCGGGAAAACCAACTGCCCGGCACGCGAGATTGGCTCTTAACCAAGACAGCCGTTGATCCCGAAACCCGGTACCGCTGCCCGTGGATCGAAGGCTATTGCTCGCACACCAGCCTCCGCGCCGGTCAGACGCTCACCTTCCACGTAAGCACCCGGCCATCTTCCGCCTTCACGCTCGATGTCTACCGGCTCGGCTATTACGGCGGAGCGGGCGGCCGGCTCATGAGGACGCTCGGCCCCCTCCAGGGCGCCCCCCAGCCCGATCCACCCGTCGGCTTGCGGCGCCTGCGCGATTGCCAGTGGGCCCCGTGCGCCTCCCTCGAGATCCCCCGCGACTGGTTGAGCGGCGTCTATCTCGGCAAGCTCACCACCCGGCCCGACGGCTGGCAAAGCTACGTCATCTTCATCGTCCGCGACGACCGCCCCGCGGACTTCCTCTTCCAGTGTTCCGACACCACCTGGCAGGCCTACAACCGCTGGCCCAGCCAGTTCGCCCTCTACGACGACGGACGCACCCCGTGGTACTGGGGTCGCGATGTCGCCGTCAGCTTCAACCGCCCCTATGCCAAATACTGCCAGATCCTCGATGCTCCCCTCTCGACCGGCTCCGGCGAGTTCTTCCTCTGGGAATTCCCCCTCGCCTTCTGGATGGAGCAGCATGGGTTCGACGTGACCTACATCTCCAACCTCGACACCCACGCCGATCCCGCTGGGCTCTTCCGGGCACGCGGGTTTCTCTCCGTCGGCCATGACGAGTATTACTCGATCGAGATGTTCCGCCATCTCCAGCAGGCCATCGCCGGCGGACTCAGCATCGCTTTCCTCTCCGGTAACACCTGCTGCGGACGCATCGAATTCCAGCCCGACTTCCGCGGCCGCCTCCGCACATACGAGCGCGTCGACTTCTTCGGCCCGCCCGACCCCAAGCCCATCCGCGGCATGGAGACTCTGCCCCACCAAAGCCCCAGCTCCGGCGAGCTCGTCGGCGCCCGCAACCTGGGACCCTTCTCGGGCGGCGCGGACTGGATCTGCGTCCGGCCCGACCACTGGCTGTTCGCGGGAACCGGCATGGCGCTCGGGGAAGGCATTCCCGGCCTGGTCGGATGGGAATGGCACGGCGATCCCGCCCCCATCCCCGGGCTCGAGGTCATCGCCTCAGGCTCCACTCAAAGCGCGCCCGGCAAACCCAATGGCGGCCTCTACACCGCGACGATCTACCCCGGACCGCGCGGCAATTTTGTGTTCAACGCCTCGACCTGCTGGTGGACCGACGGCTTGAGCGAGCCGCCCGGCTACATCCGGCCCTCGGTTTACACAACCCCCCGCGGCCCGGATTCCCGCGTCCAACGGATCACGCGGAACATCCTCGACCGGATGATCCAGCCCTTGTCGTAAATCCATCCGCGTGGTGATGCAGGCGTAACCAACGCCTCGCACAGCCCCGGCTCGATGGAATGCGCATCAGACTCCCCGACGGCGCAAGCCTGCTCGCCCTCAGGGCACCAGAGTCGCACGAGCCGATCTCACCCCACGGCATCCACCCGCAAATCCCTCATCGTCGCCAGATCCCCCAGCGCCTCCACTCCCCGCATCGGCCGCGCCCCGCTCCGCCGCCTCGGCCCAAACCGATCCCGATACTCCCCATACAGCCCGTTCACGTAGTTCCTCGACCCC
>JAKLFB010000052.1 GCA_022711435.1 Verrucomicrobiota bacterium | reverse complement strand
TGGCACGCATCAATGGGACTGGTATTGGCTGAACGTGGGGGCGGTCAACGGGGGGCGGATCGAGCTGGGATCGCTGCAGACGATCCTCGACGGTCAGATCCGGCTCTCGGCCGCCGGCAGCAACAGCGTGGTGAATATGACGGGGTTCGAGACGCTGCATGTTGGAGGATCCGGCGTGCTATCGATCGCCGCTCAGCAAGGCGGGCTCATGGACTTGCACCGAGTCGAGAGCATCTCCGGCAGCAGCTGTCTGATTGCCGCCGACGGCGCCGGCAGTGTGATTGATCTGTCACGGTTGTCCGGTTTTTCAACGCCGCTGGGAGCGTCGGAACTCAAGGCGATCAATGGCGGCGCGGTTCTGCTGCCCGGAGAAGTCTTTCTGCTGGTCAACGTGGCGGTGAATATTGAAGGAAACACGGTGTTGCCGCCCGGCTCAACCGCCGGAGCGTCAATATCGCTCTATGCCGAGACGGGGAACAGCTATTGGGTGGAGTGGCGGGACACGCGCCAGGCGGACAGCCCCTGGCAGCTCTTCGCCCGGGTTGCCCAGACGAATGACTGGCAGGTCATCAGCGGCCCCCCGGAGTCGTGGCAGGCATTTCGCGTGAGTCCGTTCGTGGCGGAGCCGCCCGTGGTGGACCTGCTGCGGATCGGCCCGCAAACCGGGCAGGTCGTGCTCTATGCCAGGACGAACCAAGTCCTCCGCCTGGAAACCGCCGGCCGCCTCGACGCGCCGCCGGCGAGCTGGAGCGTGTGGCAGACGGTGCCGGACATGACGAATTCATTCCGCATCTTTGCGCCAGCGGCTCTGGACGATCCGGTGCGGTTCATCCGGGCAGCCGTCGAATGACGAAGCCGGCCAGCCAGCGGACGGGCCGCGAGCGGGAGCTCAGCCCTCGAAAAAGACTCCAGCCCGCGTGAGGGCTTGGCGCAGGGCTGGATATTTCAGGTCGCGCGAGCCGAGGTTCCGGGCGGCGCAGAGGGCGGCGGCGGTGCCGGCGCCCTGGCCCTGGCCCATGCAGCAGACCGTGTTGCGCGTGGACATGTGGGCGTCGTGGTTCGAGGTGATCATCATGCCGCAGGCATAGAGGTTCTCGATGCCCTGGACGCACAGGGCCCGGTAAGGGATCCCATAGGTGCCGCCGTTCTTGACTTGGTATCGAGGGGCGGAGTCATGGAACCCGTATACCATGACCTCGTCGTCAAAATGCCTGCCTTCGAGCACGTCCGGCAGCGTGATGTCGTAGTCGCACTCGATCCGCCGGCCTCGCCGGATGCAGAGCCGCGGGCTGGTTCGGGCCATGAATGCCTTCTCGCAGCCAGGGACGAACTTGCGGAACAGCTCGACCGCCTGCGCCATCCGCCGTCGGATCTCGAGCTCGGCTTTGGCAACCTCGTCCCGGTTCGTCGGGCTCACCGGCATCTTGAGATTGCACTTGATGAACATCAGATAGTTGTCGTGGACGGTCGTGGTGATCATGCCCATGCCGATGGCGCGGGCTGCTTCGGCCATGCCCGGCACATTCACTGACTCGGCGCCGGCGCGGACGATCTGATCGGGCTGGCCGCTGCGCATGCCTCGGGCCAGCTGGCCGGACGCCCGATTGGCCTCGAGAAACGCATGGTACTTGTCGATGTCCACATTGCCGATCCCCACGCTGTTGCAAACCGCATAGTCGTTCGGCTCCTGGTATTGGGCGCCGGCGCCAGCGGCCAGATCGCCGTAGGCCGTGCCATCCACAAACGATTTCCCCTCAAAGGCCTCGCGTCCGGACCGGCTCTCGACGATCACGCCTTGGATGCGCGCGCCGTCCATGATGACCCCCGCCAGCAGGGTGTTGACACAGACGAACACGCCCGCCTCGACCAGCATCTCGAACGTGACAAGCTTGTACAGCTCCGTGTCGATCGCCGTGCAGACGGAGTCGTAATTGAATCCCCGGACCATTTCCGCATGGCCGGAACAGCCTCCCACCCGCATGAGCCGATCGATGATTTCCTGCGGGATTCCTCGGACCACCTGGCGCCTGGCGACGCCGGGAAAGGCCTTCCACAGATTGTAAAAGCTGTGCAATGCGGTGCCGCCCTCCGTCACGGTCCCGCCCGGGTAGCCCTTGGCCTCGATCAGGACCGTGCTGGCTCCCTGCCGGGCCGCGGCGATGGCCGCCACAACACCCGCCGTACCCGCTCCGGCCACCACGACGTCGAATTTCCGGATCGGCAACCGCCGGGCG
Organism: Verrucomicrobiota bacterium; assembly: GCA_022711435.1. GTDB lineage: Bacteria > Verrucomicrobiota > Verrucomicrobiia > Limisphaerales > UBA1319 > JAGMXM01. The sequence continues at coordinate 32,709 of JAKLFB010000052.1, read as the reverse complement.
GGCTCCTCGTAATAATCTCGGCCACCCCCTGGTTCTGCGGAGCCGCCACGGGCCAGCCCGGCACCCATGCCTGCCGCGAAAATTCCTTTCGAGAACTGGCGTCGATTCATCCTGGATGGCTTATTCATATGCTCAAGACACGATTCGCTTTTCGACTGTTTCATGCGCTGCGTCGTCTGTCTTCCCGCGCAAAGGCGCGGCCTGCATCGCGAACGTCTGCTCCCCTGTGGGCCCGGTCAGTTGGCCCGGTGTTGTGGGTTAGCCCAGACACTGCCGCAGCGTCTGAAGGTATTGGCGGCAGATGTCCCTCATGTCCGGGTCGCCGGAGTGCCGGTCTTGTTCGAGGGAGAGGAAGCCCTGGAAATCGGTTTGCCTCAGGGCGCGAACGATGGCCTGGAAATCCATCACTCCCTGGCCGATCGGCGAAAAGCTGCGCATCAGGCCATCGATGTCGCGCAGATGGAGGTTCACGAGATGCCCCTTGAGCTTGTGGATGGCCACCGGCGGGTACTCGCGCCCCAACTGGATCCAGCCCGCATCGAGGTTGAAACCCAGGGCGGGATCGCGAATCGCGTCCCAGAGACGCAGCAGGGAGTCCGAGTCGGGCGTGAGCGTGTGGGTATGGTTTTCGATGGAGAACTTCAGGCCGTGGGCTTTGGCCCTGGACACGCACTCTTTGACCGTCTCCACAAAACCGGTCCAGATCCGATCCCAGTCGAACCCGTCGGCGATGTCGATATGGAACTTGGTCTGGGGGGCGCCGCGGGTGACTTCATAATACCGCGGCAGATAGGATGTCGGTCCCTTGAGTTCCCGAGCCCAGGGGGCCACGATGTTGACGATCGGCGCCTCGAACCGGGCGGCAAGCCGGCATCCGGACTCGAAATGGTCCAGCGCCTCCTCGCGCTCATCGCGCCGCGGGCTCGAGAGGTTTTCGACTGCCGGCTGGAACAGAGCGAATTGCGGAACACGCAGCTTGTGGCTCTCGAGCTTCCGCTTCAGCCGGCCCACTCGATCATCCGTCCAAAAGGTCTTGAAGTCCCCGCCCGACGTGGCGATCAGCTCGATCCCGTCAAACCCCAGTCCGCCGATGATGTCGATGGCCGCCTCCGGATCGGCCGCCGGGCCCAGATTATGGAAGCACCAGCTGACGCACCCGAGCTGGATTTTCCCTGGACGACCCGGGGCGGGCTCGGCCGCGCGGGCCAGGAACGGGGCCGAGGCCATGGCAGCCGCGGCGGATTCGAGGAACTGGCGCCGGCTCAACATGGATGGCTGTTTCATGCGATGCAGCCTATCATCCCGCCCGTCGGGAGGCCATGCCCATTTTTCAGAGTGTGCTGCAACAAACGGAGATGCGCCCGTGTTGCCCGCGAATCGGTTCGACAGATCGATCCGGTCATGGCTTGAATCTTCCATGGCTATACAGAGCGTCATAAGTCCACAACGCCGGGTCAGGGGACCCGGCCTACAGAATCGTGTTGCAGGTCGCGTGCCCTCACGCGGCGGGACTTATGACGCTGCGCATAACCGCTGCATCGACATGCTCGTTCTCGCAGTCATCGCCACGATGTGCTGGGCACAACCGCTGCCGGCACGGCAGCCCATCGTCTTGCCCAGCCCGCAGCCGTTCCCTTCCGTGGCGGCCACGCCCGAGGAATTGGCGCGGCTCCGCGCGGCCTGGCAAGGCGCGGGACCGGCGCATGCGGCCGTGGCGCGGCGGGTCTCCGAGGCCAACAGCGCGCTCCAGACGAAGGTGGTGTTCCCCCCCGAGGGCGGCCACCACAATCAGTGGTACCAGTGCGAGTCCTGCCAGCTCGCGCTGCACACTGTCGATGCCAAACACCATCGCTGCCCGAAGTGCAAGCGGATCTACACCGGGTTCCCCTACGACAACGTGGTTTACAGCAGAGTGCACCACCGTTTGACGCAGGATTTATGGTCCTGCGCCTGGGCCTATGCGCTGGCCGGGGACGAACGGCACGCCCGCCGGGCACGCGAGATTCTGACCGGATACGCGCGGCGTTATAGCGAATACCCTTATCACAGCGCGAACATGGGGAAGGCGACCGACCCGGCCAGCCGGTCGGGCGGCCATGTGTTCGAGCAAACGCTCAACGAGGCGAGCTGGATCCTGGATGTCTGCGAGGCGTATGACCTGGTCCGGGAATCGCGCGTGTTCTCCGCCGAGGATCACCGGGCGATCCGGGAGGATCTCCTCCTGAAGGTCGCCGAGAACATCGCCAAGCACAAAGCGGGCAAAAGCAACTGGCAGACATACCACAACGCGGCCTTCATGATGATCGGAGGGGTGCTCGATCGAGCGGATCTCGTCCGGCAAGCGATCGAAGATCCGAAAAACGGCTTCGACTACCAGATGCGGGCCTCGGTGTTGCCCGGGGGCATGTGGTACGAGAACTCATGGTCTTATCATTTCTACACGCTCGCGGCAGTCGATCGGATCGTCGAGACCGCTCGGAGGCTCGGGATCGAGCTGGATTCGGCGCCTCAGGTTCGAGAGATGTTCGCGGTGGCGCTGGATTATCGAATGGCGGACGGCGCCCTGCCGCGGTTCGGAGATGCCACCACACCCCGGATCCCCGGCGAGCGCTTCGAGGCGGCCTATCACCGATGGCGGGAGCCCGCATTCCTGGCTCTCTTGCCCGAAGGCCCCACCTGGGATTCCGTGCTTTACGGGCGCGCCGAAAGACCGGTCCAGGAACCGGGCCATCTCCGAAGCGCCCTCAAAACCGCCGCCGGCCATGCCATCCTGCGTTCCGGGACAGCCACCGCGGCCTTCACCTTCGGGCCATTCGGCGGGTTTCACGGCCATTTTGACAAGCTCTCTTTCGTCTATTTCAGCGACGGCATCGAGCTGGGCTGCGATCCCGGGCGCGCGCGCAGCCAGGCCTACCGGCTCCCGGTGCACAGGAACTGGTACCGGGCGACGATCAGCCACAACACGGTCGTCGTTGACCGGGCCTCGCAGGAAGGTGCCGAAGGCCAATCCGAGCTGTTCACGAGCGGGCCGGATCTCGCCGCGGCTGCCGCCCGCATCGATCGCGCTTACCCGGCAATCATCCACCGGCGGCTGCTCGTCTTGCGGCCGGGCTTTCTGGTCGTGGCTGACGTGCTGACCTCGACCGATGGCAAGCCGCACACCTTCGATTGGCTCTATCACAACCGCGGGGAAGCCATCGACTGTCCAGCCGCGACCCGGGAAGCCCCGGCGCCGGAAGGACAAGGATTCGAGTATGTCAGCGACATCCGGTGCGGAACGAGCGGCGAGCCGATTCGGGCGGCGGTGGCCATGGACGCTGGCCGGGTCCACATCCTGTTGAACGGCGAGGCTGGAACGGATGTGCTGGTCGGGACGGGGGTGGGCGAGTCAGTGCTCGACCGTGTGCCGATGCTTGCCGCCACGCGCCGAGGCCAGAGCGCATGCTTCGCCGCCGTCATCGACCCTGCAACGAAAGGCCAGGCTGATGAGGTCGACGAGATCGAAATCCAGCCCCATGAGACGAGCGGTTACGTCATTCGCGTGCGCCTGAGCAACGGCGCCCAGGAGCTCTTCGCCTGCGATCCAACGGGCAACAGGCGCACCGTCGAGGGCGTGGAGACGCAGTCCAAGCTCCTCTGCCTGCGCCAGGAATCCCAGAAGCCGGCTCGGATACTGTGGGAGGCGAAAGACTGACCAATTGGGCTTCCCTTGGGAAGGCGGGGACCTATTCTCTGCCCGATGAACCGCACACGCATCGCCGCCATCCTGGCCCTTGGATTGAGCGTTGTCAGGCCCGCCGGATTCGCGGGCGAGGCTTCACCCGCAGCGTCGAGCCCCCGGATGCTATGGGCCGATTCGAGCCGGAACGGCCGCCCGTTTTCGAAGGATCCGGCGGTGATCGAGTTGGGGGGGCGCTACCTGCTCTACTATTCGATGCCGCCATCGACGAACCAGGCGCTGCCCGCCGGCTGGGCCATCGGCATCGCCGAGAGCCCCGATCTGTTGAGCTGGACCAAGGCAGGGGAGCTGCTGCCGGCCCAGGAGTGCGATCGCCGCGGCTTGTGCGCGCCCGAGGCGATCGTGATCGAGGGGAAGGTCCATCTCTTCTATCAGACCTACGGCGGCGGCGCGCTGGACGCCATCTGCCACGCCGTGTCGGATGACGGGCTGCAATTCACTCGCGATGCGTCGAATCCGGTGTTTCGCCCGGCCGGCGATTGGACCAGCGGCCGCGCGATCGATGCGGAGGTGTTTCCGCTGGGGGGCGAGCTGCTGCTCTACTTCGCAACCCGCGATCCGGAGATGAAGACCCAGATGCTGGGAGTGGCCAGCGCGGAGCTGCGATCGGATTTCAGCCGCGCGGCCTGGAGACAGCGCTGCTCGGGTCCAATCCTGAAGCCGGAGCTGCCGTGGGAGAGGAGATGCGTTGAGGCGCCCTCGCTGATCCGGCGGGGCGGCATGCTCTACATGTTCTACGCCGGCGGCTACAACAACGAACCCCAGCAGATCGGCTGCGCTGTTAGCGAGGACGGCATCCGCTGGAGGCGGCTGTTTGCCGATCCGCTCATCCCGAACGGCGCGCCGGGCGACTGGAATGCGAGCGAGACCGGACACCCCGGCGTGTTCGAGACAAGGGACGGCCGGACGTTTCTGTTTGTGCAAGGCAACCGGGACCGGGGCCGCACCTGGTTCTTGTCCTGCTACGAGATCGGGTGGGACGCGGAACGCCCGTTTGTCCTGTGGGATTCGGACCAGTTCCCTATGAAACCTCTTCCGTCCGGATCGTAAAATCGCACCAGGGATCCTTCGCCGCGCTCAGAACGTAAAGGGCGTGCGCATCGCACGCGAGCGCAGCCGGTTGGCCTCGGGATCGCCAGCGAACTCGGCCCGGTGCAGGTCGAGCTTCAGGTTCCGCTTCAGTTGCCCGCAGATGTCGGCGGCCAGGCAGATGTTCATGGATTGGCACATGACATCGGGATTCGCCGCCGCCGGCCGGCGCGAGCGGACGCAGTCGAAGAAATCCCGCGCGTGGTTTAACTGCCGCTGGGTCCGGCCCGCGTATTCGGCCAGCACCTTATGATAATCAAGCAGCAGCGCCGGCGAGGAGACGTCGGTCCGCGAGTAGCCGTCCGCGGCTGCGGCCCATCCTTCCGTGCCATCGAACCGCTCGCCGCAGGCGCCATGCCAGAACTCGCACGGCTCCCAAACCGATCCGCCCACCCGGTAGAGAACCAGCTTCACCCCGTTGGACAAGCGCGTTACCATCGTCGCGTCCGGCCCTGCATATTCGAACTCGATCGAGGAGACGCTGGACATATCGAGCCCGGCCAGGGCCTGGGCGACCGTGTGCGCGCCCCACATGGCGACATCGGTAGCGAAATCGAAATAGTGATACCACCCTGCGCCATTGACGTAGCCGCTGCTGTAGGGCCGCCAGGGACACGGGCCGAGCCACGCATCCCAGTCCAGCTCGTCCTTGGGCGGCTCCGGCTCCTCGGGCAGCCAGTCCAGGCGCATCCCATCCCGCCACCGAATGTCGGCGTAGACCGTGTGGATCGGGCCCAATCGGCCGGATCGGGCCAGCTCGATTGCGAATACGTGATGCGGCTCGCTGAGCCGCTGCGCGCCGGTCTGATAGACCCGGCCATACCGGCGGGCGGTCTCGACGACCATCTGCCCCTGCGCCATCGTCAGACAGGCCGGCTTCTCGCAATAGACATCCTTGCCCGCCCGCATCGCCAGCACCGAAGCCAGCGCGTGCCAGCGGTCTCCCGTCGCGATCAGCACCGCATCCACATCCGCCCGCTCGGCCAGAAGCTGCCGCAGATCGCCGTAAGCGGCGCAATCCTTGTTGCCATACTTGCCATCCACGACATTCTTGGCCGCTTCGCGCTTGCTTTTGACGACATCGCAGACGGCAACCCACTGCACGTCCGGCTCGTTCAGCATCCAGGTCAAATCGTAGGAGCCGCGCCCGCCCATTCCGATGCCGCCCATGAGGATGCGCTCGCTGGGCGCCACGGTCCCGTCGCGCCCGAGGGCGGACGCGGGAACACAGCAAGGCAGAGCCAGGGCGCCGGCCGCCTGCATTGTTTGCGCGAGGAATTGGCGCCGCGTCAGTGGGATGCTCGTGCCGCTGCTCATGGGGTTGTTTTGATTTCTTTCCCATCATATGGCCGCCGCCACCCCGATCAAGCTCGAAGAGATAGGGCGGCTACAGGCGGAACTCCTCGGCGGTCTTGGCCTGGAGCCGCTCGGCGGCGGTGGGCAGCCCGGACGGGAACCACTGGCGGAGCTGCCGGCTGCGCTCGACCATTTTCGCCAGCGAGATCAGCGGCGGCAAGGAGCGGAATCCTTCGCCCTCGGGCAGGTCGAGATCGAGGTCTGGCGCCGCGGAGTCATGGACTCCGCAGGAGCCGGACAAAGGTTTCGTAGAGTTCTCGGGACCCATATTTCAGGAAGAGCTGCTCGTAACGCGGATCGCGCAAGTTCAAACCGTTGCGCCGGATCAGCAGTTCGACATCCTCGGCGTAACCGCCGATAATTAGAAACGGCAGAAGAGGCGGCCGCTGTCCCAATTGGATAAACTCGGCCAATTCCATGTGCAATCAGCTTAGGGTCTGTGCAGAAATTAATTCCGATTTTGCTGGGTGGGATTGGGCGGGCTGGCAAGGCGCGACGAGCGAGCATACTCAAGCGAGATGCGTTCAACGAACGAGGCGGATGGTGGCCTGCCGCACCGAGAAGCAATCGTCTCCCGAAAAGACGAGGTGCAGCGTCCGGCCATCGCTGCTCATCCATTTCGCGGGAAAATCGCCATGCTCCCCGGGACCAACGTCCCATCGATCGGTGAAGAACGCCGCCGTCCATGGGCCCCATGGCTCCGGCGCGTCGTAGATGCCGAAGCCGCCCGCGAAACGGGTGTCGCCGCGGTCTTGGGTGCCGGCCGGCTGCGGGATCTGCTGCCACCAGAGGTAGCGCTCGAGGGGCGCGCAGTGCGTCATCGCCGAGCGCAAGCACGCGCCGGCATGCTCGAACACGCCGCCGCGCCGGCGGATGTCTCGCGTCCACACCGGCTGGCCGGCGGCATCCAGCGTTTCAAAATACTCCCACGCCTGCCGCGATGTGAGCTCGTCCTTGGGGGCCCGCATCAGGATGAAGCGGTCGGCAGGCGTGTCGGCCCGAGGATCGTCAGGCGAGTAGGCATAGACGTAATCGTCGCGCGCGCCCATGTAGTCTTTGCCGAAGTTCACGAAGCCCATCAGGCCGAACTCGGCGAATGTCCATCCGGCAAAGGTCCACGTCCTGGCGTGATCGCGGGACCAGGCGAGCTGGGCGGTTGCGCCCTGGCGATTGGCGTGGCCAAGCCAGAGGTAGAGGACGCCCTCGACACAGAGAATTCCCCAGCCTTTCTTGCCTGCCCGGCCCTGGCCGAGCTGCTCGGCGTGCGAGCGGACATTGAAGCCCGCGAATGAGTCCGGCATTCCGGTCACGCGCGCAAAGCCCAGGCTCAGCTTCCGCTCCACCTTCGGCTCGAAGCCGGTCCCGTCGCCCCAGACCGTGTAGAGCGCATCGTCGTCAGCCCACGTCAGCGGCCAATTGTCGCCGTCGCGCGCCGCGCGGATGATTCGATCGGCGGGCGCCCATTCGAAGGCGGCGATCACAGGGCTGGGCGGGCAGGGTGGCGCAGCCTCCTGGGCCTGGCCCGCCCAGGCCAGCCAGCATATGAGCGCGAGACACAAGCGGATTTCTTTCATGATCTTGTCTGCCATCGGGCCCAAGGAGTATCATCCTACCCGATGAGACCTGAAGCTCCATATATCCCCGCCGCCGCCCTGCCCGTGCACGCGGAAAGCCGAATGGCAGGGCCGCCGCCCTGTGAGCGCCGACGGATGGCTGCACGCCTGCAATCCGACACGCAACGGACCTGGCTCATCCTGTTGGCTCTGACACTGATTTACGCCTTGTCGGTTGCGGCGGCGACGCAGTGGCCTCTGCAAATCAGTGCCGACGGGCGATCTCTCGAGGAGCGGGATGGCGCGCCGCATTTCCCCATCATCGATACGGTGTGGCAGCTCAGCTATCTCAACCAGCCGGACGTGGACCTGTATCTGAGCCGGCGGCCCGCGCAAGGCTTCAACGCCGTGTTCGTTTCCCTTCTCGGCGTCGAGAACCTGCCGCACGGACGCAACTCGACAAACGATAACGGCCACATGCCCTTCGCTGGCAGCGTGGGCGCGCCGGATACGCGGCGCCCCAATCCAGCCTTCTTCGACGATTTCAAAGCAACGCTGCGCAAGCTGCGCGAGAAGAACATGACGGTATTTCTGGTTCTGGGCTGGGCGTCGGCCTGGCAGGAATCATTCTCTCGGGAATCCTACCGCCGCTACGTCGAGTTTGTGCTCGGTGCATATCCAGCAGACGAATTTGCGCACGTGGTTTTCTGTTTAGGCGGCGACAAGGGGATGCTCAGGCAAAAGAATCTCGACAAGCCGATGCAGATCGAGGCCGGCCGGCATCTGCGCCAGTTGATGAACGCGCGCGGCGACCGGCGGTTGCTCTCGGATCACCCCGGCCGCGGCTCGACCATCATCAATTACGCGCCGGAAGAACGCGCGGGATGGTCGGACATCCTGGTCGTTCAATCCGGGCATCGCGCTCCGACGCAGGACGTGCCCGACTGGGTGCGGCAGGCCTATGAGGCCAGCCCGGCCGCGCCGGTGTTTAACGGCGAGCCGCTCTACGAGGCCCACAACCCGGGCCTGGAAAACGCCGAGGTCCGCTGGGCGCATTGGGTCTCGGTGTTTTCAGGCGCGTGCGCAGTCGGCTACGGCGGCCACGGTTTCTGGGGCATCGGCGCCGATGTGCCCGCGCGTCCGACCCGGCCCGGCCACAGCCGCGACTGGTGGAAGGCGCATCTCGAGGATCAACCGGTCGCGAGCCAGGTGAGGCACTTCGCCGCTCTCAACCAGGCCTATCCGTTCCACCTGGCTGCGCCCGACTTCGCGTTGAACCAGCCGCTGGTGCAACATCGCGGGCAAGGCACCGCTTATACGGCGGCATTGGTTGCCAAGGACCGCTCCTGGGCACTGGCCTATTTGCCTCAACAGCCCGGGATCGCCGAGGTCGCCCTCCGCATGGATGCTTTGCGCGCCCCCGCGCGTCTTCGGTGGTTCGATCCGACTTCGGGGGCTTTCAAAGAATCCGCCGAACGGATCCCCAACCGCGGGATCCGCCTCTTCAAGGCGCCCGGGAACAACCGCGCCGGGCAGCGTGACTGGGTGCTGGCACTCGAGGCGGCGCCTTGGTGATCATCGGCGACGACGAGCGGCCCGATGGCGTCCCGTTGAAGGGAACGTTGTGGGCGGCCGAGACGTTTGCGGAACAGCGCCTGGGCGTGCGCGTTCTGTGGCCGGGCGAGCTGGTCCTCGCGGTTCCGAAAACGGCCGCGATCGAGCTCGACGCCATTGACGATCGGTTCACACCCGTTCTCCGGAAGCGCAGCATCCGCAACATCGGCTATAACGAACGCATCCAGACAGGATTGGACCGGCCGGGCTGGAACGCCGACGTGTTCAAACGCCACGCCAGCGAATCCGAGCTGTGGTTTCGCTTCCATCGCATCGGCGGCAGCTTCGTTGGCGGTTACGGCCATGCCTACGGAACATACTGGGACCGGTTCTCCGCGCAGCATCCCGAGTGGTTTGCCCTCCAGCCCGACGGGACGCGCGACCAACGCAAGGCGCAAAACGGCGCGCGCGCGCAGCTGTGCGTTTCAAACCGCGGATTGATCGAGCAAGTGTCGCGCGACGCCATCGAGTCGCTGCGGCGCAATCCCGCCGCCGACTGCGTCTCGCTCTCGCCCAACGACGGCGCGGCGGTGACGCACTGCCTCTGCCCGAATTGCGAGGCCTGGGACGCGCCCGGGGGCGAAACGATCGAGATGTGGGGGCCGAAGGAACCGACCCGGCATGTCTCCTTAGGGTCTGTGCAAAAATTACTTCCGATTTTGGCGCGAGCGCCGCCGGGCCCGATGCGAGGCGCAAGGGAGGGAGTGTATCCCCCTGCGATACTCGACCGACCGAGCCACGAAGCAGATGGCCCGGCGCCGCCCCGCCCCTGCGGGCTGGGGGTCTTGGGCGCGCTGGCTGTGTTGCTCCTCGCTCACAGACCGCGCGGGTATGCTCGCTCGTCGCGCCTTGCCAGCCCGCCCAATCCCCTCCAGCAAAATCGGAATTAATTTTTGCACAGACCCTTAAGCGACCGATACGTCCGATTCTATTCCGAGGTGGCCGCGATCGTGGCGCGCGAAGTCCCCGGGCGCAGCCTGGACGCCTACGCCTACAGCGTCTATCGCCTGCCGCCGCTGCGCGAAAAGCTCCATCCCAACGTGATCCTCGGATTCGTCGGGTTTTCCTACCTCAACGAGTCCTATCGGGAGCAGTCGCGCGAGGCTTGGCAGCGATGGTCCGAGATGGCCAGCCGGATGTTGCTGCGGCGGCCCGAAGACCCGCCGCCTGGAGGGCTTTCGCCGAAAGGGCCGTCTGGCTTCGTTGCTCCCCACCTTGAATCGCACTGGCCCGCGGCTCTCGCATTGCGGGAAGAGCCAGGCCAGGGCATTGCGGACTTGAAAGCGTCGGCGGAACCCAGCGGCACTTTCTGTTACACGTTCTTCAAGGCGGTGGCCGTCAAGAAGCGGTGATGGCCGCCCTTGTCCGTCCGCTGGCCACGGTGCTGGACTGGGTGTAGAGTGGGACCATGGTTCCGCTCCTGTCTTTCGGACGCCGATGCGCGGCGCCGGTCCTGTTCGTGGCGGCCATTGGAGTTCTGGTCGCCTTCACGGAGTATTGGATGTGGCGCCAGCTCCATCGGCCACCAGCCGCCCGCCGGCGCCCCGCCCCCGCGCCGAATGCGCGCCGCGCTCCCATCCCGGGCCGGGGCCGCCTCCGCACTCGAGCCGCGTGATGGACGAAGAGATGCGCTCGCGCAGTCCAGGAGGCTCAACATTCGGCTGGTTCGCCGGCGCGCCGCGCGAGGCGATGCAGAAAATGCTCCGCCGCCTCATGCTCGGCAAAGAGCCGCTCTTCGCTCCGAAAAGCCTGCGTGTGCGAGAAGCGCCGGCCGTTCAGGACCGAAAAGCCGTGTTTCTTGTGCAGCAGCTCGTGGTACAGGACGTAATCCACCACCCAGGCCGGCACCGCCGGCGCATCGAGCGAAACCGATAGCATGACCGTGTCCGTGCTCCGCTGGTAATGTCCGAACTTGCGCCCTGTCAGCGTTCGGTTCCAGACCAGCCTCGGCCGGGGCATGCTGCCTCCAAAATAACCGGCATTCACCCGGGCAAAGCTCGCCTCGAGGTTGTGCGCGCAACCTTGGGTCGAGGCGCCTGGAAGCTCCGCGAACGACTCGATCTCCGCCAGCACTTCGCTGAAATCGTCGGAGTCGGCAAACGCGCGGATCCGGCCCGACAAGGGGGATCGGCGGCCATCGACCATGCTTTGGATCAGCGCCCCCCATATTTCCGGCTCGGCGTTCAGAAAGCCCTCGCTCACCTGGAACAGAACAAGGTTGCTGTAGGGGCGCTTGCGCCAGAGCGCCCGCATGTTGACCAGGTGCAGGACGATGGGGGACGTGAAACGAGGGGGGCAATCCTCAAGCGCTGCGCGCGCGCGCTCCAGCGCCGCCAAATGGGCGGCCAGATTCTCCTCCTTCGACAGGAATTTCAGCCAGCAATACGCCTGGCGGGACGGCGTCTCCAGCGCGCCAGGCGAGGAGTGCTGGCGGGCGCAAATGGCCTCGATCGCTTCCGCCGAGCTCTGGATATCCATGAGCATTTGCGCTCGGGCGCCGGCGGAGCCGAGGAGAGGAGACAGGCGTTGCCAGAACCGATCGGCCAAGCTGTCCTCCATGGCGCACACATTGCGGACCGCCACGCGATGGACTCGTTCAGGTTGGGCTTGGCCGGCCTGCTGGACGGGAAGGTGTTCCAGGTCCAGCTCCTTCAGGAACCGATAGGCCATTCGAGATGGGCCTGGCAGGTGCTCGGGCGTCAGGCCGCCCCGGGCGCAAATCTCCTCGACTTGCCGGGTCAGCGACCGGACCCGAGCCGCGAACGAAGCGGCCTGATCGGGCTCCAAACCCGCTCGCAGTTGGGCTCGGAACCGGTTCAGTGCCTTCAATAATCCTTTGATGCGCATGGTTCCGTGATACACTGCCTTCTGTGACCGCCGTTCTCGCGGAACGGACACCTCGGACAAATGGCGCATTGGGCAATAAAACCGTTTCGGCCGCAATCCATTTTCACCATCGATCCCATGTCATCTCCATTCCTCGATCCACGCCGTCAAGCCCGCTTTCTTGGCTTCTTGCTTTGCGCTCTGTCGCTGGCAACGATCCGCGAGGCCGCCGCGCCGCGCGGCATGGCAGCCAGCCTGGTTTCTCCTCCGGCTGCCAATCCCGTGCCATCTCCAGCCCCTGCGGCTCCGCGCCCCTATCCCGAGCATCTCCGGTGGTGGGCGGAGGGTCGATTGGGCATGTTTATCCATTGGGGCCCCGTCAGTATCCAGGGGACGGAGATCAGTTGGTCGCGGGCCAATTCCAACACAAACTGCCCCAACAAGGGACCGATCCCCGTCGAGGTCTACGACAACCTTTACAGGGAGTTCAACCCGACGAACTTCAACGCGCTCGAATGGGTGCGGATTGCCAAGGCGGCGGGCGCGAAGTACATCGTGCTCACGGCCAAGCACTGCGATGGTTTTCTGCTCTGGCACTCGAAAGCCAGCGACTACAACATCTCCCAAACGCCCTTCCAGCGCGACGTCTGCGCCGAGCTGGCCCAAGCCGCGCGGGCGCAGGGCATCAAGATCGGCTGGTACTTCTCGCCGATGGACTGGCGCGATCCCGATTTCCGCACCGAGCGCAATGGGGCATTTCTGGGCCGAATGCAGGCGGAGCTCCGCGAGTTGCTGGGCAACTTCGGCCCCATTGACTTGCTCTGGTTCGACTGGGATGGGCGTGAGCCGTGCTATGATCAGGCGGGCACGTACGATCTGGTGAAATCGCTTCAACCCAGGATCATCCTGAATAATCGGCTCGACCTGGGCCCGGGCAACAGCAACCGCCAGTTCCTTTCGATCCACGCGGACTACTGCACGCCGGAGCAGGAGATCGGCGTGTATGACGACCAACACCCCTGGGAATCGTGCATGACCACCTCGCTCAAGAACCAGTGGGCATGGGGCGGTCCCAAGGATGGCGTGAAATCGCTCCCCACCTGCCTGGAGATGTTGATCCGCTGCGCCGGCGGCGACGGCAACATGCTGCTCAATGTCGGCCCGATGCCTTCCGGCGAAATCGCGCCGGAACAGGCGGCCCTGCTGAAGCAGATGGGGATGTGGCTGGAGAAGAACGGCGAAAGCATCTATGGCACCCGCGGAGGGCCGTTCAAGCCGGGCGACTACGGCGTCTCCACACGCAAAGGTAACACCGTCTACATCCACATCTTGAAATGGAACGAAGAAACGCTGAAGCTGCCGGCCATCCCTGCCAAGGTCGTCCGCAGCCGCCTTCTGAACGGCGGCAACGCCGGGGTTCGCCAGACAGTATCCGGCCTTGAAATCTCCTTTCCCAAAGCCGGCCGCCAGCCCATAGACACGATCGTGGCCCTTGAACTGGACCGTCCTGCGAACGATTTCCCGGCAGCTGCTGCTGTCAGCCAATGACCGCCCCCCATCATCCGGAGGGCTTGCGTTGCACGCATAATACGTTCAGCGGCAAACGACCATGTGCAAACATCGAAAACTGATTGTCTTAGGGTCTGTGCAAAAATTACTTCCGATTTTGGCGGGAGCGCCGCCGGGCCAGATGCGAGGCGCAAGGGAGGGAGTGTATCCCCTGCGATACTCGACCGACCGAGCAACGAAGCAGATGGCCCGGCGCCGCCCCGCCCCTGCGGGCTGGGGGCCTTGGGCGCGCTGGCTGTGTTGCTCCTCGCTCACAGACCGCGCGGGTATGCTCGCTCGTTGCGCCTTGCCAGCCCGCCCAATCCCCTCCAGCAAAATCGGAATTCATTTTTGCACAGACCCTTAGTCGCCGCACTGTATGGCTTCTGCCTGATCTGGGGGCAGGCGCGTCTTCCATTCGCGGCGATCAAGGGTTTGGCCGATTATCGATTGCTCGAGGCGGAGCCATCGGTATCTGCCCCGATCGACGCTTTGCATATGTGGAAGATCCAGGAATAGTACCTGAACCGTTCCATGAACATCGTGACCGGGACGCAGCCGCCTCGGATCTCCGCGAAGGTGCAGTGGAATTATGGTGTTGTGGCACGGGTGCAAACGGGCCACTATATTGCGCCGATGGCCGCGGAGGCAATGGACTGCGCCTATTCTATTTGCTATGAACGCGAACTTATTTTTCCTCACCGGAACACTCTTGTTGGGCGCGGCAACGCCGATCGAAGCGGGGATGGAATCCAGCAGCACATGGCCGGAGGCATATTCGGTCAGGCTCGACAAGGCCGCTGGCGCCCTGACCTTGACCAACCGGTTCTGCGCCTTCGAGCATGACCTGAAGAAGGGCGGCGCGATCTGGCGGATCACGCTCGCGCACGGAAGGTCCGCCAACCTGCTGGTGCGCCCCATCGGGGCCTATCTCCGAGATCAAAACGGCCAGGCATGGACCGATCTGAAGGACGCCGCCCCCCGCGTCACGCACCGGCGGGCGGGTTTGAACGAGGTGGTGACGGTGGAATCCGCTCTTTGCGATGAGCAAGGGCGATCTTCGGATCTGCGGGTTAAGACCACCTTCGAGTATCGCTGGGGCTGCGTGAAGATCCGCAAGGAGCTCCGCTCCGCGGCCGGCGGTTTTCGGGCGCGCGAGATCTGTCCCTTCTCGACGGTCCTTTCGCCCCGGCTCTCCGATTACGGCTACCGGGAAGGCATCGCCGAGGAGGACGGCGCGCCTGCGTTTTCGTTCGGAAGCAACCGCTGGGGGAAGCTGCGTCTGGGCCAGCCGGGGGATCCGTCGCTCCAGACGCGCTTTGTGCCCCGCTCCATGATCTTTGTCGATCCCGGCGTTGAGGGTTTAGAGTGGTTCGTCGGATCGGATCTGGCGCAGTGGGATCTGCAGCTATCGGGCCGCCGCGGCCAGGCCCGCTGCTCGCTCGAGCCCAGCCGGGAGCCGCCCGGCCTGGCTCTTTCGATTGCCCCCCTGCGGAGCCCGCAAGATCCGGTCACTGTGACCAATGGCGCCGCATGGGATTATTACCTCGCCGTTCCCCTGCTCGAAGGACGCGCCCAAAAACCGTGGCTGCACACAACCTTCAATCGCAACAAAGGCCTCTGGATCTCGGCCGACGAGATCCGGCGCTGGGCCGAGAAGGGCTATCAGACCGTTCACTGCCACAACGATGGCGATTATTACGACGATGGCTTGTTCTGGCGCGATGGCGCCTACCCGTCCTACCCGGATATGGACGGCTACAACCGAGTCTTGAAACAGTGCCGCGAAGCCGGGATTCGCACAGCGACCTACTTCTCGAACAAAGAGCTGCACCCCAGCACGCAGGAGTATCAAGAGCACGGCGCCGATTGGGGCCGGATGAACCGCAACGGCGATCTCCGCCACAATTTCTTTCGGGGGAAAAGCGAGTTCGGCGTGCAGATGTGCCTGCGGTCCGGCTGGGCCGAATTCCTGAAGCTGTCGATCGACCGGGTGCTCCAGAACCATCCGCTGGACGGCGTGTACTACGACTGGAACGTCGCCCTGCATTGCTGCAACCCGCTGCACGAGGGTAAGAGCGCCGCCGCCGCGGCCGATGGCCACTGGGACATGGATGAGCTGCTCGAGCTGATGGCGTGGACCCGGCAGCGGGTGGGGCCGAAAGGGCTGGTGATCGTTCATAACACCACGACGCCGATGTTCGCCCTCGAAAATCTCGCGAACTATGTCGTGGCCACCGAATGGGGCTATCGGAAATGGACCGGCCGCGCGCCGGATCTCGAGGATCTGCCGCTGGAATGGTCGCTGGCCGGCGCCCGCTCGCGCGGCGTGATCAGCTATGGCACGATCGACAGCTCGGCGCCGCGGAGGGTGCACCGGCTGTTCGCCCTGGAAGCCTTTCTGGGCGGCGTCACTCCATGGCCGGCCAGCGCGGAGACGTTCGAATTGGCGCCCCTGCTTGAGCCTCTGGGCGACATCGGCGAGTATCGGTTCGCCGATTGGCGGAACGAAGCGGTGACGCTATCCGACCGCCGCTGCGCCTCGGCCGTCTATAGCCGTCCGGGCGAGGCCTACGTGCTCCTCGCCAACCTCGATGAGGAATCCAAACGGATCACATGCGCGCTGCATCCCGAGAAACTTCCGCATCCATTGAGCCGTGTGACCGCCGCCACAAGGCTCGAACCAGCCGGCGAGCGCTCGATTCTGGACGTCCGCTCATTACTGGAAAAGGGGATGGAGATCACTCTCCCAGGCAGCGATGCCATCGTCGTTCATGTGCGGTGACATGTTGGATTCCCGAGTGAAGGCGGACGAGCCGGCGTCATGGGGCGCATGAGGCCGTCGGCGATGTCGAAAGAGATCTCGCCGTAGTGAAGCGCGCCGCAGAGGTGCAGCCAGAGCGCATTGAGGATGGCGCTGGCGGCGGCGAGGTTGGTGAAGAGGATTTGGGGGACGGATGCGATCAGCTCGGTGCAGCTCCGGTCGGTGGGGAGGCGGTCGGCCGGCGACTGGATCTCGGGATGATGGCGGGTGAGGGGCAGCGTGGCGTCCTGGCCGCTGCGGCGGAGGTAGATCTGCACGTTGCCAAAGGTGCCGCGCCGTGCGAGGCCGCTCCCGTCCTTTCCGACGCCGTCATTGCCGCCGGAAATCAGGCAGACGCTGCGCAGTTGAGCGCAGCGGTCGTTGGCGAGCTTGCGCGTGGCGTGATTGTCCACGGTCAGGAGCACCAGGTCGTCTTCCTGGATGAGTCGGCCGGCGTTGTCGGGGGTGAGGAATTCCTCGATGGCAATGATGGAAAGGCTCGTTTCGGCAAAGCGCGGAAGAAGATCCGCGCGCAGGACGGCGGCCTTGTTGCCGCCGGAGCCAAAGAACATCCGGCTGGCGTTCGATGGCTCGAACCGGTCGCCGTCGATGAGCACGAACCGGACTTCGCTTCCCAGCGAGGCAAGGAAGAGCGCGGCATAGCGGGCGACGATATGGCCCACACCGCCCAGCCCGATGAGTTTCACCGCGGCATCGTCGGGAAGCCGCGGCTCGAGGAGCCGGGCCCGGGGGACAGCAATGGGGCTCATGGCTGGGACGGGGAGGGCGCATCGTCGGGCATCGGGCCGCAGGAGCAGGGTGGCGGGGAAGACGCGCGCGTGCCATGGGCGCTCTCCTCGGGTTTGGGCGCGGCATCGGCGCGATCTTGGGCTTGGGGAGCCGGCCCCGATGAGCCGCTGCCCAGGCTGGGGGGCGAAGTTCTGGCGGCGCCGCTCGCGGGCCCGGCCTTGTCGGGGGAGTCGCACTGGTGCGTGCTGGACCACGGTTTGACGGCAACTTTGGCGACCCAGTCCGGCGGCACTTCGTCGATGCGGCGGCGATGGTAGCCTTCGAGGATCAAGCTCAGATCACGCACGCTGAACCGGTAGCCGTCCGCGGTGGCCTCGCAGTGGATTTGGGGCGGCTCGTCCAGGATGCGGCCGACGACGATGTGGAGGCCGGGGCGGTAGACCTCATCGCATCGATCCATCGAGGAGGCGTAGGCGGGTCCGTCCACATGGCTATGAATGTCGCCCAGGAGCGCCAGGTGGGGCGGCAGGGCCGGCACTTCGTATTCGAGCTCGATCGGGTAGGGCTTGCCGCTCCAGGTCTTGCCGACGAGACCGACCTGATCCGGCACCACGATTTCGATGGCGTTGGCCGCGCGGTTCCATGCGATCAGGACCGCGGCTTCGGAGGCGTGCCGGTCGCCGATGAGATCGAAGAAGCCGATCACCCGCTCCATGAGGCGACGGGGGATGCGGGGGTAGCTCAGCTTCATGAAAGGCGCCTGGCCGGCAAGCTCGCTCGGGAACTCCCCCATGGGCACGCAACTCCGGAAGAACGGCGTGTTGCGGCAGAGGAACAGCCCGTCGCGGCTCAGGACATAGAAGGCCCTTTCCTGCTCAGGCCAGGGCATGGCGTCGTCGAGCTTGAGGTAGATCGGGGTGAGGAGATGCGCGCCGGAGCATTTCATACATGGACGGATTGGTTGAAGACGATTCGAGCGAGAGCGGCAGCGGTGCGCGGAGCCTTGGCGCGGGCGTTCAGGTGATGGAAAATCCGCTCGGCAGCCTGGCGGACGGTGTGATGGGCCGGCAGCCAGGGGACGTCGAGCACGAACAGCGGGTTCTTCGATGATGCCTCTTCCCAGGCCTCGACGGTTCGGATGCGCGGATCGACTTGGGTGGAGGCGGTGTACCAGCTCGAGCACTCGTGGTGTTCCGAGCTGAGGTTGAATCCGGTCTCGAGCAGGCAATGGCGCAACGCCTCGAAGCTTGCAACCAGGCGCTTGCCCGTGTCCGGATCGCGCATGGCGGGCGTCGTCGGTAGATGCTCGGTGCAGATCCACGACAAGGGATGGCCGTCCGGCGGATCGAATCGGGAGCAGTTGAGCAGCCCGGGAAAGAGCAGCTCATCATCGAGAGTCTTGAGCGGCCGGATGCGGAAAAAACACTCGTTGGCGCCGGTGAGCTGCAGATTGCCGTCCGCGTCCGCGGCGAACACCGCCAGCACGACGAGGTACGGCAGCGCGATGCGAACCGGGCGGTACTGGGTGCCAGGGCCGAACGGGACGGGCGAGTCCGGCGCGATCCAGCAGAATCGCTGGATGCAGGGCGGACACTCGTAGATCCAGATGGTGATCCCGCCCTCGGTCATCACCGCCTTGACGCCGTCGGGGAGCACGACCCCGCCGGTGTCCATCCGGCGCGCAGCCACCTTCGCCAGGAAGGCGTCGATGGGCATGGATGCGGTCTTGCCTTCGGGCGACGTGGCGGTGACCTCCGCGCCGCGGATGGCAAGGCTGGCTTTTTCGACGCGCCGCTGTCGATCGCGCATCTCCGCCAGCATCTGGATCAACGGCGAATCGGCGGGCATGGCGGTCTATCCTTTCTCGCCGGCGCGGCGGCAGAACATCAGGCACTGGCCGGGGCGGACCCGGACATCGTCGCCGACATCGTTGCCGTCGAGCACGGCCTGGCTTTCAGGATCGAGGTCGAACCGGTCGCGATAGCGCTGCCGGATCTCGCCTACGGTCATGTTGCCCACGGGCAGCCGCTCGGCGTACGGCCCGCTGGAAACGGTGACCGGCAGCTGGCAGGCCGGCGATTCGTCAAACAGGCCGGCGGCGCCGCTGGGGCCGCCGGAGCGTTCGTGGTCAGGACGGATGAGCTCGTTCATAGGAGTCAGGATGGTTGGCGGTTGCACAGACCCTTAGCGGGATGAGCCATTCTGCAGGCCGGGCCCCCTGCCTGCATCGCCGCAGGCAGTCACGCCCGGCCCGGTGCTGCGGGCTGATTTCGCCGGATCTGCATTGCGGTGGTATTCGAAGGAGAGGTGCGCCGGCTGGGGGATGCGGCGGAGCATGGCCACCCGCGCCCCATCGGGCAGGTCGGTGAAGCTGCCCACGTTCTGCTCTTTCAACTGGCCGGCGATGCCCCGGAGTTGGGCGTCGAAAGCGCGCAGCATCTGCTCCAGCGTGATGCCCAACGGCTCGCCGCTTTCGAGCTCGGCTTGCGAGGCCTCGGCGGCGGCCTGCTGGACAGCCGCATCGACGAGCGCGCCCGTGAGGAAGTCCCGGCGGTACTTGATCACGGGCGTGGTCGAGCCCGCAAAGGTCAGCTCGACCAGGCCTGGGTCGGAGCCGTTCGGGCTGAAGAACCAGGCCGCCAGGTCTTGAATGTGGCCCTCCCAGAGCTCCTGCTGGGTGCATCCGTTGTTCGAGATGGCAGGCAGACCCCGAGTCAGCTTCTCGAGGACCGCCACGAACGAGCGGCGCCGCAGGCGGCTGAAGTGCTCGATGGCGCCCCCGACGCGGCGGAGCAGGGCCGGATCGACGAGCTGGGGCTCATTGGTGGTGGCCAGCACAACCACCAGGCGGTCGGCCAGCTCCAGCCGGCCGGGATCCAGGCTCTGGAGCACCGTTGTGAGAATCCGGTCATGGATGGCCTCGTGCCCCCGGACCCGGCCTATGCCGTCGACCTCTTCGAGCACGATCAGGACCGGCAGCTTGATCGTCCGGCCGTCGGCGGCGGTGAAAGTCTCGTCCGCAAGCTGCAGGGCCTCGTCCATCGCCCGCTGCCAGTTCTTCTCGCTCTCGCCCAGCCACATGCTGAGGATCTGGCTCGCCCGAATGCGGAACACGCGGGGCGGGAGCTGATCGATCGGCCGGCCGATCGCCTCGCTCATGATCTCGTAGAGCCGGCGGTGAATGGCCGCGATGGCAAGGCTCTTGCCGGTGCCGCTGGCGCCGCAGAGCAGCTTCGTGCAGCAGCGGCGCAGGCGATACCGGCGGCGCAGCTCGGGCTGCTCGAGCTCCATCCGCACATGCCGGGCCACCTCGTCAATGCAGCGCGGCGGCGCGCCGATGTCGCGATCGACCTGGACATCGGGGACGGGCCCGCGCTCGAGGAACCGGTAATGCGAAAGCTTGTCCTCGGCCGGGATGGCGGTCAGCGCCAGGGACCGGCGCGGGCTCACGATGAGAGCGGCGCCGGGGCTGACTTGGCCGGCCTTGATCTGATCGATCAGCACGGGCGCGGCCAGATAGACGGCGCGCTCGGCGCCGGCGCGCAGGCTCGCCTCGATGTGCCGGCCGTCGATGCGGCGCTCGAGGCGGGCGACCTCGCCGGTATGGAGCGCGCTGGCCGCGCGCCGGAGCAGGACTCGGCCCTTGCCGTCGAGCACGACGCGGTCGCCGAGACGGAACGCCGCCAGCATGTCTTCGTTGGGCACGATCGCATACGCCTCGGTCCCGTCGTCCAATATCACCAGGGCCACCGGTGCGGAGCCGCCCTGGGAGGGCAACATCTCGATGAAGACGGCGCCCCGCATAGGGCCTTCCTGCAATCCCTTCAGGATGGCATCCAGCTGCCTGGCTTTCTCCTCGCTGACTGCCTGTGCGGATTGCTTGCCCACGTCGTCGAGGATGGCCCTCACGATGGGCTCGGTCTCGGGATTGACGTGATTGAACAGCTCGCGCGCCATGTCGCTGCGGTGCTGCCATGGCAGGGACGGGTCGGCAATGGTCAGGTAGATCAGGTGTTGTTTGCTCATGGCCATGTGAGGGTTCTTCCCGTGGGCCTTTTTCTTCGAGGTGCTCATTCGTCGAAATCGAAGCCGGGCAGCAGGTGGAAGCCGCGGGCTTGGAGGCGGCCGTCCTTGAGCCCGAAAAGCTGGTGGACCGGCTCCCCGCGGGCTGTGAGACCGAAGACATGGCAGAGCGCCCACGGCTGGCGCGCAAACACCGCCTTGTGCCAGATCTGATCCTCGTGCGACGCCCACGCGCTGGTGACCGCGCATGTGGCCAGCTTCTCGCACTCCGCGCAGACCTTGCCTTCCTCCGGCCGGAACGGATGCCCGTGGGCTTGGCCGAGAAGCCGGTCGGCGCGAAGGGGGAATGCCTCCTGGCGGTCCCGCTGGATCTCCTGGAGGATCTGCCAGGACCGGCTCGTGTAGCTCAGGCTCAGCCGCTGGGCGTCAGTCTCCTCGACTTCGACCGCATCATGGACGATCGAAAAGAACTCGCCGGTTTCCGGACAGGAGACGAGCGAGCCGAACAGCGCCCCGCCCGACTCCAGGCCGGCCTCGGCGCCGCGCCGCGCGCACGCCTCGCACCTGGCCAGCGCGTCCCGGGTGTAGAAAACCACGGGCCCGCCCGCATCGATCGGCGCCACCGGGGTTGCGCGCTCGAGCAGCGGGCCCAGCGGCTTGCGCAGATACCTGAGCGCAGGGCTGCGCAGGGTGATGTCCATCGCTATGCCGCTCGATGGCGGGGGCTCGGCCGGCAATTCCGGCGGATCCGCCACCACATCGAACAGGCATTGCTCGTCTGCCTGAAGGACCCCGCCCGCGACCAGCGCCGCCATCATCCGATGGGCCGCAGGCCGCAGGCACGCCAGCGTGAACAGGCACTCAACAGGCGCGCCAGCAGGCGGTGCGACCTCGATCCGGAAGCCGGCGCAGCGCGAGCTCGCCTCTTCGGCAAAGATGGGCGACAGCTGCATGCGCGTTTCGGACAGCGGAGCGCCGGGGTGGCCGATCCGCAGGCAGCCGTCCCGCCAGGCCTCGCTCGCGGCGTCCATCCAATCCGCGCTCCGCACAGCTTCGCACGCGAGCATCGGCCCTCCTCGAGACCGGAACAGCCGCACGCCGAGCGGCTGGGCCAGCTCGAGACGAATCACGCCATGGGCCGCGGCCGCAGTCATCGCCATTCCCGACGGATGTGGCGCCAGTGCCAGAGGACATGCCGCGGGCAGCGCGCCATGCCGCAGAGATGCAGCAGCACGCGAAACCAGCGATGACGCAAGGCCATGTTGGCCTGCCAGTCCTGGACGCGTCCGCGGCAGGACAGGCGCGAGCTGCTGCGGGCGCGAAGGCGCATCAAGGCGAGGCGGCAGCGACTCGATGCCAGGGCTTGCTCGATGTGGATGGTCGGCATGGGACGGTGGATGGGTGGCGCCGGCGGGGCAGGGGGGCTGCTGGCTGCCGCCCCCCCCTCCCCACCCGGCGCACCGCGCTCAGCCCAGATGCGTCTTGGGCGTGAGGGTGACCCTGGCGTCGGCTTCGATCTGCTCGCCGATCTGCCGCTCGTCGTCCAGGAACGCCCCGCGGCTGTTCCGCAAGGCCCAGGGGACGTCGGCGGGCAGCTCCATGCGCTGCGCCAGCGTCTGCGCCACCGCGCCTGCCGGCACATCGGGCTGCAGATCAGCCTCGATCTCCAGCGTGCCGGTGACGTCCGCCGCCCGAAGCCGGAACGCGCGATCCCGCAGCGGAGGCGCCGCGGCCGTATCGATTGGGATGTTTCTCATAGGATCCTTTCTGTGAGGGTTGTGGGACTCGCGCCGCCGGGTGCCAGGCAGACGATCGCCAGCGAGGGATCGCCCAGGGCTTCGGCGGTTTCGGCCAGCCAGGCAAACAGATGCCTGAGAACATCGACACCGGCCAAAAAGAGCGGCTCCGAGTGCGGCGCCCCCGTCAGATCCACCTCGGCCTCCAGGGCTCCGCAGGGGCTGCCGGGCATCCGGGTCCGGACCATGCCCCAGCGGTGCTGCGCCTCGACGGACAGCTCCTCGAGCGCGCGCCGGCGCGGTTCCGAAAGGTCTTCCGCCAGCCGCGGAAGGATCGGGAGGCGCAACGCCCACCGGGCGGGCTCGAGAATGACCTCCGTCTGGCGCACATAGCCCCGGGCCCGCATCGTCAGCGCTCCCGGGGGAAGCCACGACCGCACAACATCGGCGGCGGGCGGCTGCCAGCCCGCCGGAACCGCGCCGCCCCGCACGGCCAGGGCCCAGCCAAGCAGCGTCGCCAGCGGCACCGGGCCGAGCTCGGCCTGACCGCCCTCCCCCGGCTGCCCGCCGAGCGCGGTCCAGGACGGGATCTCGAACACCCGGCGCGGCGGCGTGCCATTCGACAGCGTTTTCCACAGGCCAGGCCCAAACAACGGCGGGGCGCACTCCTGGATCGGCTCGCTCAGCACCAGCCACTGGCCCGACACGGCGAATGTCGCGCCGTCCCGGCGATACATGCGGCCATCACGAATAAATCCGCATTCGCGCAACGGGCCATCCAGATCCGCGGATGGCCGTGAGGGGCGGGCGATGGCAGGGTCAGGTTGCATGATTCGGCTCGCTTCGCAGGAAGGGCTCGCGGGTTAAGGGGATCCGGTGGACGTTCCGCTGCCACCAGTCGGCCGCCGCCGCATTCAGCACGCCCGCCGGATCGAGCCTATCGAGCTGGACCGTCTGCAGGGTCAGCGCGCCGTATGTCATGAGAACGATCTCCGACAGCGGAATGCCCGCAGGCAATTGCGCGCCCAGGCACAACGGCTGGTTGGGATCGACGCTGACAGTGCTGAGCCAGACCGGCCGGGGCGACAGGATCCGGATGAACGCGTAGCCCGGCTGCGGCATGAAGATGGCCTCCGGCGGATAGATCACCCCGAGCAGGGCGCGCGGGGCGACGCGCAGCGGGCCTGCCGGATCGGGCATGCATGGCACCGGCATCTCGATCTCGACCTTCGCCCGCAGCCCCGCCGAGAGATCCGCCCAATGCACGATCATCCGGCCGGAAATCTGGGCCAGCCCCAGCAGGTCATGCAGCTCGCCAGCGAAACGTTGGCGGCAGGCAGCCGGCCCGCCACACTCCTTTTGGGCCAGCTCCCACATGGTCATGTAAATGCCCGACAACTGGATCTGGCGCAGATCGTCCAAGGTGGGTGCGGGCGTGGAATGGGCCGGGATCATGGGCTGGAAGGGTTGGCAGGTTGTGGGCGGATGAGCGTGCCGGCATCCCCGGTGCGAAGCAGGATGCTGACCGCGCGGCGGACGCCGAGCCTGCGCAGCGGCCGGCCTATGGCGGCGCCGAGTATCGCGGCGCTGACGGCCCGGTAGGTGTGGAACTGAAGCGGGACGCGCATGGCGCCGCACCGGGGGCATTGCCCGAGATCCGCGCGCCCCCGCGCAATGAACCGGCGCACCGGCGCGGGCCGCTCGCAGCCGCAGCCTGCGAACTCGACCCAGTCGTGGCCGGCGATCTCGAACTGCGCATCCGGCGGGGCTGGCACTCCCGTTGCTTGCTGGACTGCCTCTGCCAGGGAGCGACCTGCCAGCGGCTCAGAGACTGCCGCCTGCCCCAGCCGCGTGTGGTCCGACGGGCACTTAGGATTGCGCTCAAGAGGCGAGATCACGGTGCGATGGGTGAAGCCGCAGTATTCGAGCATGGTGTCGGCGACCGGCTCGCCCAGGCCGAGCAGATGGCGCAGGATCTGCAGAACCCCCAGGCTCGCTGCCATCGAGCAGATCGCGCCGAGGCTATTCGTCGCGGGCGCTTCATGCGGCCGCGGGGCCGCGGCCGCGGGGCCCCCTTCGCAGCTGAACCGCGCCTGGCGCGCCAGCAGATCCAGCTCGGCGCGACCATACAAGCAGCGCGGGCATGCGCCGGCGCCGCCCGCATTCCCAAAGAGCCGGACCTGGACTGTGAGCGTTGGGCCGTGGACCGAGGCATGGATCAGCGGCTTGCTCAGCCAGAGGCTGCGCTGCCCTGCCTCGATTTCAACAGACAGCAGGTCGGGCGCCATCACCACCGCGCTCGCGTCCGCCATGGCCGCCAGGTCCAGCGCCTCGACCGGCCCGGGAAAGGCCGCCACGCGCGTCGCCGGGCTGACCGCCTTGCACCGCCGCGCCACCGCCTGGGCCTTGGACTTGCCGACATCCTCGGGGTCAATCTCGTGCGTCGGCAGGCTCGCCGGCTTGTACGACTTGGGATCCACCAGCAGCAGGCCGCCCAGGCCCATCCGCGCCAGCAGAACCGCGATGCGCCCGCCGATGCTGCCGCAACCGATCACCGCAATCAGGAGCGCCCGCAGTCCATCGAGCGCTCCGGCCGCGCAGCCCAGCAGCGCCATCGCCGGCGGAGGCGGATGCCCGGAGGCCCGCTGCTGCGCGCGGCGCGGCAGCGCGACCTCCTCGAGACGCGCAGGATTAGTCTTCATGCACGGGGGGATCGATATAGCCTTCCGCCAAAACGATCGGGCGCCTGCAGACGGGGCACTCGCGGCTCAACGGCGCGCACGAAAGCCCCGCTTCGGAGTCCCGTTCGCAATGCATCGCCACCCCGCAGATGCACGCGTAGCAGGTCGAGCCGGCGGCGAGTGGCATCCGGCAGACGGGGCAGGACTTGCCGATGACCGCGCCAGGCGTCAGGCCGACCGCCGGACGGACGTAGAGCGCCAGGCGAAAGCTTCCGCCCCCTGCCCAGCGGAATATGTCGCCCGGCGCCAGCA
The DNA here is from genome assembly GCA_022711435.1 of Verrucomicrobiota bacterium. GTDB lineage: Bacteria > Verrucomicrobiota > Verrucomicrobiia > Limisphaerales > UBA1319 > JAGMXM01. The sequence continues at coordinate 6,679 of JAKLFB010000052.1, read as the reverse complement.
CGGCCAGGCGCGGGGCCGGCTCGCCGTTCACCCGCGGCGCCGCTCCCGCCGGGAACCGCGCCAGCAGCCGAAGCTGCCTGGCCGGATTCACAAATGGCTCCACTCGCACCCCGGCCGCTTCCGCGGTCGGCGGTGCCTCGGCCAGGACAAGACGATCCTCCGCCCCCTTCGTCAGAATGGACGGCTCGAAGGGCAGGCGCAGCGCCGGCTCGGGCGCGCCCGCGCGCCAGGCGTCGACGCCCGGGCTCGCCGGCCCAACATGCAGCTCCTGGTTTCCGGTTTGCATCGATCTGTCCGGCCTGGCCGCGCGCGGGTTCCGCGGGGCGCTCCATACGCCCCGCCGGCCGCGCGCTTTTCCCTGCCAGGCACAATTTCATCTTCAAAAAACCGGCGTCCATTGTGCAGAGACGCGCCGCAAAAACCATGGGCCGAACATCCGCGCGGCGGGCCCATCGGCGCGCAAAGCCAAACGCTTGGGGGAAAGGGGCTGCAGCGCTCCGCAGGGCGCGCCCGCCTGCCCCGATCCTGCCCTCTTCCTGCGCTGCCAAGGGTCCGTGCCAAAATGAATTCCGATTTGGCTGGAGGGGATTGGGCGGGCATGCGGGCCTCCTCACGCAGCGCCCGGCAGGCGGGGCGGGATCAGCACAATCCGCTCCTGCAAATCGATCGACAGGTTCTCGGGCGGCGTGCTGAGCCGAAAGCCGCGCCGCGACGGCCCCGTCTCGAGCAGCATCGGATGGGAGCCAAGCCTCTTGAACAGCGTGCGCACCTCGCTCATCACGCTGGTGACCGCCTGATCGTCGATCTCGTCGAACATCCCCTGAAACACGGCGGGGTTCTGGCGCTTGAGGGCCAGGATGAGATCCGCGATGTCCTTGGCGCGGGGGAACGGGGGCAGGCCCGTCGGGAACGGAGGCGGCCGCCCGCTGAGATGAAGCCCGTGCGCCACGAGGATGGCGAGGACCAGGAAGCCGCGCCGCTCGAGCGTCGTGTGCGCGGCGCCATTGACGGCGATGGCGCGCGGGTTGGCGGGCTTAAAATCGCCCGCAAGCGCGACCCGGTCGTTGGTTTTAAAGGGCAGGATCCGGAGGGCAGGAGCGCTTGCGGTTTGCATGGCAGGGGGGATGGGAATTGGGCTGGTGGGAGGCGCCGCGGGCGCGCCCCGGGCGGGGCGCTGCCCGGGAGCCCGCCGCCGGGGCGGCACCGGCCGCTGCGCGCGGCCGACCTGCCGCCGGAGCCAGCCGCAGGGGTTGCATGTTGACCAGGATGCCGTGGTATGGAAGGAATAGCAAGCAAATAAATAATAATATTCTATCCATAGAGATTACGCGTTGTGGAACCGCTCGATACGAGTTGACATCGGCCCCGGCCGTGCGGTAGGCTGGGGGGACGTATGGCAAAGGAACGCGGCGAGGGCCAGACGGCGATCTCGGTCTCCCTGCCCGCCGAGCTTCTCGAGGAGATCGACCGGCGCGCGGACTCCCTGGGCCTGGCGCGCAGCCAGTACATCGCCCTCCTGGCGGACAAGGACCTGCGCGAGCTCGGCCCTCTCCTCATCCACGGTGACCAGGCGCGCATCACCCGGCAGGTCGAGCTCACGCCCGAGGCCTACCGGTTCCTCCTGGCGGCGATCCCCCAGATGGCCGATTTCGAGCTGCGGCTCTCGGGCATCCGGCTCCCCGACCCGCCGCGCGTCCCGAGCGCCGTGAAGAAGAGCGAGCTCTGGCAGCTCTTCCTCGATGAGCAGAGGGAGATCCTCAAATACAAATGGATCGAGTCCGAAAAGGCCGGCCGCGATATCGGCATCGAGAAGGCGATCCGCGACTGGCTCCAGAAGCATTACGAGAAATGGGTCGAGGCTAAGCATTGACCCGCCCCTGATTTGGGCGGATAAAGGACGGTGCTCGATAGCGAACGCATCATGCTCCTGCCGCGCGCGTACTACAGTGCGCCAGTCGCGATCTTCCTTGCTTCGACCTGCGACACTGTTCTGGGGAGATTGGCAGCCAATAGTGAGATGGCGGTTGAGCCTCCCCAGCGTGATGCCTGGCTTCAGGAGATCGCGATTCTCAAGGAGGCGCTACACGATCTACCAGGGACATTGTTCCTCGAGTTCAGCATCCCGCGCATGGGCAAGCGGATCGATGCCGTTGTGGTGTCTGGCGCCGTTGTGTTCGTCATCGAGTTCAAGGTTGGCGAGAACCGCTACACGCGCGCCGATCTGGACCAGGTTTGGGACTATGCCCTTGACCTGAAGAACTTTCACCAGGCGAGCCACAACGTCCCGATTCTGCCGATTTTGGTGGCTACCGAAGCACCGATGAGCGATCGACTTCTCCCGCCACCGCATGACGATCAAGTCTATCCGCCAGTTCAGGCGAACAGATCGGGGCTCCGCCGCCTGATCGACATAGGGCTGGGCGAGTATCAAGACGTTCCTTTGGATGGCGTGCGTTGGGGCACGGCGCCCTACCATCCGACACCAACGATCATTCAGGCTGCGCAGTCCCTCTACGCGCAGCATTCGGTTGACGCCATTGCTCGCCACGATGCGGGCGCGAGGAATCTGCGCGCGACCTCCGCGAGGATCGAAGAGTTGGTCGAGCAAGCGCGCAGCTCGGGAAGCAAGATGATCTGCTTGGTAACCGGGGTGCCGGGAGCGGGGAAGACGCTCGTCGGGCTGAATATCGCCACGAAACGCCGAGATACAAACGGTCCGACTCACGCGGTATTTCTCTCTGGCAATGGACCCTTGGTCGCGGTTCTTCGCGAAGCGCTGACCCGCGATGAGGTTGCCCGGCGGCGATCGAGTGGCGAGCGCGTCCGGAAAGGCAAGGTGGGCGAGAGCGTGAAGGCGTTTATCCAGAACGTCCATCATTTCCGGGATGAAGCCCTGCGGGAGACCGCGCCCCCGATCGACCATGTGGTAATATTTGACGAGGCGCAGAGGGCGTGGAATCGGGCGCAAACGTCAGCTTTCATGCGCACGAAAAAGAAGATGCCTGGCTTCAGCAAGTCGGAGCCGGAGTTCCTGATATCGTATCTCGACCGGCACAACGATTGGGCTGTCATTGTCTGTCTGGTTGGAGGCGGCCAGGAGATCAACAAGGGCGAGGCCGGCATTGGCGCATGGCTCGATGCCATCAATGCGGCTTTTCCGAAGTGGCACGTCTATATCTCACCGGAGCTGACGGACAGTGAGTATGCAGCCGGCCACGCCATCGATGCCGTCCGTTCCCGACCCGACACTCATTTCGACTCGAACCTCCATCTTGCGGTATCCATGCGCTCCTTCCGCGCCGAGAACGTGGCAGGGTTCGTCAAGGCGGTTCTGGACTGCGAGATCGACGCCGCACGCGACGCCTATTCCATGCTCAGCCGGCGCTACCCGATCGCCCTCACGCGCAATTTGGACCGGGCTCGGGAGTGGATCCGGCAGCACGCTCGCGGGACCGAGCGGTATGGGCTGGTTGCCTCATCGGAGGCACAGCGGCTGAAACCGCATGCAATTGACGTTCGTGTGAACATCGATCCCGTCCACTGGTTTCTCGATGACGGCTGCGATACCCGATCAAGCCTGTATCTTGAGGATGCCGCCTCGCAGTTCGACATCCAAGGCCTTGAACTCGACTGGATCTGTGTGAACTGGGACGCGGACCTGAGGTTTGCGGGATCCAGTTGGAGCTACCATATCTTCCGCGGGGACCGGTGGTGCGGGCTGCACAAAGAGGACCGTCGGAACTACCTCCGTAACGCCTACCGCGTTCTTCTTACCCGTGCGCGGCAAGGCATGGTAATTTTCGTCCCGCCAGGTGAGGCAAGCGATCCGACCCGATCCCCTGCGTTCTACGACAGCACATTCCAATATCTTACCGGTCTGGGGATCCCTGTGCTGATGAAGTAGCACCGGGTCACATCCCATCATGCAACCATTTACCGCTCACATGCTGCTTCAGGCCGCCCATGGCCTCCCGGCGAGCGACCTGTTATCAGGCGCTGGATCCTCTAACCCGCCGCAATCGCGCCGCGCCTTCATTTCACACCCTCGGGCTGAATTGTCATATATTGATGCGACCTTATTGATTGCCAAGGACGGCTGGCAGGTGGCCCGGCAACGCGGGAATCACTTGATCCTGCAGTTCTCGGTATCCCAGCGCGCGGTGTATCTCTTGATCAGGTCAACCACCGGGGCTGGATCGTCCAATCCGTGAGGATGATGCCCAACGGCCGGTTTGTGGAAGACATGGATCGTGCCGCCGAGCGCCTTGTAGCGCTGCTCGATGATGGCGGTGTTTTCCTCGACGGGCACCACGTCGTCGGCGTCGCCAACGACATGGATGAGCGGGATGCCGGCCTGGAACAGCGGTTCGAGCAGGTCGACGGGGTTTTCCCGGTACGCCAGCGCCTCGGCTTCATTCTGGAAACCGTAGTGGTTCCGCAAACCGATCCAGTCCTCCGGACTGCCTTTGCCCTTGCCCTTGCCGCCCGGCCAGCTCTTGAAGTCGCAGACCGGCGCGTCGCCGTAGATGCACACAACTTTGTCGGGATTGCGCGCGGCGAAGCGGTAGGCGTACAGGCCGCCTCGGCTCACGCCGATGAGCGTGCCCTTGGCGCTTAAACCTTTGGAGACAAGGTGGCGATGGAAAGCGTCGAGGTGCGCCTGCGCGGCCGGGCTGCCAAAGGTGTTGCCCACGTTCATGTAGACGTAGTGGTAACCGGCCTCGACCAGCCGCGCCACGCCGGTGCGGTCGTCGAAAGCAGTCGGGAACTCGAGGCACCACACCCATGGATTGCCGGGGCGCGGGTTTCTGGGGACGGCGACCCAACAAGGGCAGCCGTCCACGGTGAAATGATGGCGCGAGAAGGTTTTCCACGTATCGGTCCGGGTCGGCTGCCAATCGATCGACATCTGGAAGGCCCGGTCGGTGAAGGCGAGGTAGCACTGCCAGTCGTAGGGCGCGATCCCATGTTCGAAGGGGCGGCGGTGGTAAGCGAGGTGCGAGCCGATGGCAGGCTCCATTTCCGCGGGCCAATCCGTCGCCGGCAGGCCGGGACTTCCGAGAAACCGCCAGACCGGTTCGGCGGCTTTCATGCTCAGGAATTCGCCGTGCGGATCGAACCACTTGCCGGGGAAGCTGGACACGTAGAGCCGGCGGGGGGCGCAGGCCGCAAGCAGCATGTGCTGGTCGAACGGCATGGCGGCCTCGTTGTCGCTGTATTGCCGAAAGTTGCCGCAGAACCAGTGCGGGAACATCTCGTTTTGGGTGGAGACATTTTCGCCGTAGTCGCGCTTGGCGAGAGGCACGCCGCCGCCGCCGGTCTGGTTGGGGATCGTCACCGCAAATCGGTCGTCCTTGGCGCCGGCCAGGAGCGCGGCCTTGGCGAGCCGCGAGCAGCCGATCAGGGCCACGCGCTGGGCGTCGATGGCGGGCTCCTTCTCCAGCATGTCCATCCCGCGCATCAGCGCCCAGGCCCAGGCGGCGATCGCGGTGGTGTTGTTGCCAACACCGGGGACCGATGGCGGGAAAAGCGCATGCACGCCGTTGGTGTAGAGAGCTGGATCGTCCGGAGCGACGTCGCCATAGCAGGCGGTTGCCAGGGCGTAACCGCGCCGGATAAGCGTCTCGAATGGCCAGCTCTTGGCGCTCGAACCGCGGCTCTTTTCCGAGGCGCGGTGGCCGGCGACAAAATGCTTCTCGTTGTTGCGCAGCCAGCCTTCGCACATGCGGATCGCCGGATCGGCGTCGATCTCCTGGTTGCCGTAGTAGTTCAGGCCGATATAGGCGGGAGCAGCCGCGGCGGCCCCCTTGGGAATCCACAGAATCCAGTCGATCTTCGGGCCTGTGTCGTCGTTGCGGAACCACATGCGGATCTGCTTGCGCGTGGCGCGTCCGCCGAGGACGTCGCGGTGTTCGAGCGTCTCCAGACGCAGGACGGCTGGCGGCGGCGGGATCAGGCCGTACATCTGGTTTTCGAAGATGGACAGGATCTCCGCGCGGCGCTGCGGCCATTGGCTGGGGGAGACGAGCTTCGTGCCGTCGCTGAAGGCGAGCGGATCGGGCAAGGTATACGGAGCGATCTTGGTTTCGTCGTAATTCGGGGGGCGCGCAACCGCGTGGAGCGTCCAGACGCCGGCGGCCGCAAGAAGGAGCAAGCCCTTGTAGTTCATGCGCGGATGATCGAGTTTTCCGTGCCGCTGTCAACGCCCGGGTGGGACGTTGTCAGGATCGCGCTCCGCCCACGGCAGCCGTTCTTCGCCGTGGTCAATTCCGTCGAGATCCATGACCTCGCCGGTTCCCCCGCCCCCGAGCACTGCGAAGCCCTGCTGCGCCTGCGCGCTGCGCTCGATGCCTGGATCGCCGACACGGGCGACCGCGGTGCCATCCCGGAACCGCCCGAGGTTGTGGCGCCGTTCGCGCGGGAGATGCACGATTGGTTCAGCACGCCATCGTGGCATGGCGAATAGCTCGCCTGACTTCCTCGCCAGAAATCCAACGATCGTTGATCATGGCTTTGCCGCCCCCGCCAGCCTTCGCGACCCCTACGGGGCAGGGAGAGCGCAATGGGGTCGCATCTAAAATATTGACATTTGGGTTTTCATCTCCGTCGCGAGCCCTGGCCGCTCGCCGCAACAGGATCTGACGCCGAGCGGTCGCGCCGCGCATTCGGTTTCATCCCC
>JAKLFB010000051.1 GCA_022711435.1 Verrucomicrobiota bacterium | reverse complement strand
ACGAGCCGCCAGCACGGCCAGGGGCTCGGGCCAGGGTTTAGAAATCGGGGTTGGTCTTGAAGCTTCATGGCAGGTCGTTGTCATAGCTGCAGCATACACTGCCCTGCAAGAAACTGAGATGCGCCCCGCGCGTCACGCGTGGAAAAATAGCGCTTGCAACGCAGATAAAAAGCGCTAGGCTGAATCTTCGCCTTGGGCGCCGTGTGTGCGGATGTCCAGCGAGGCGGAAACGAGTCAATGCGAACAGGAATCATCCACCCTTCACGGCGCGGGTCATGGACGAAGTCCGCCATGCAGTGAAGGCTTCGAGCGGCGCCGAGGCGCCGCGTTCTTCAGAGAATGCCCGACGGGGCAACCAGTCTCCTATGTTAACCATGGAAGAAGCGCTGAAGCAGAGCCTTTTTGGTTTTGCGCCAGGCCAGATTGTCAAGGGAACCATCATCGAGATCCGGCCCAAGGAAGTCTTAGTCGACATCGGCTACAAGAGCGAGGGGGTGGTCTCGGCCAGCGAGTTTGAGGATCTCCAGGCGGCCAAGACGGGGGATCAGATCGACGTTCTGATCGAGAAGCTGGAGGATCGCGACGGCAACGTAGTGCTTTCGAAGGAGAAGGCCGAGTTCAAGAAGAACTGGGACAAGATCCTCACGATCTGCAACGAAGGCGGCACGATCTCGGGCAAGGTGAAGTCCATCGTGAAGGGGGGGCTGATCGTTCACATTGGTGTGGAGGCGTTCCTGCCGGCGTCGCAGGTGGACATCGTGCCGCCGCGGAACCTGGCGGCGTATGTGGGGAACACCTACGATTTCAAGGTCGTCAAGATCAACCAGGAGCGGCAGAACATCGTGCTGTCCCGGCGCGAGCTGATCGAGCAGGAGCGGAACGAGCGGCGGGCGAAGCTGCTGACGGAGATGATGCCGGGCGACATCCGCAAGGGCACGGTGAAAAACATCACGGACTTCGGGGCGTTCATCGATCTGAACGGGATCGACGGCCTGCTGCACATCACGGATATGAGCTGGGGGCGGATCAATCATCCGTCGGAGCTGCTCAAGGTGGGTCAGGACATCGACGTGGTGGTGCTGGACATCAACCGGGAGAAGGAGCGGGTGAGCCTGGGGCTGAAGCAGAAGCTGGCCAATCCATGGGACCAGATCGAGACCAAGTATCCGGTGGGATCGAGGATCAAGGGCCGGGTGGTGAACCTGGTGCCGTATGGGGCGTTTGTGGAGCTGGAGCCCGGGGTGGAAGGGCTGGTGCACGTCACCGAGCTCTCGTGGGTCAAGCGGGTGGCCAAGCCGTCGGACGTGCTCAAGCCGGACCAGGTGATCGAGGCGGCGGTCTTGGGGATCAACCGGGAGGAGCAGAAGATCTCGCTGAGCATCCGCCAGGTGGAGGCCAACCCGTGGGAGATGGTGAGCGAGAAATACCCGCCGGGCAGCCGGGTCAAGGGCAAGGTGCGGAACCTGACCAGCTACGGGGCGTTCATCGAGCTGGAGGACGGCCTGGACGGTATGATCCACGTGTCGGACATCTCGTGGACGCGGAAGATCAACCATCCTTCGGAGGTGCTGAAGAAGGGGGAGGATGTGGAGGCGGTGGTGCTGGAGATTGACAAGGCCAACCAGCGGATTGCGCTGGGGATGAAGCAGGTCAGCCAGGATCCGTGGGAGAACATCGATCAGTATTACCGGATCGGCGATTTGATCACGGGCAAGGTGACCAAGCTGGCGAGCTTTGGCGCGTTTGTGGGGCTTCAGCAGGACATCGACGGCCTGGTGCACATATCGCAGGTCAGCGAGGATCATGTAGAGAAGATCAAGAACGTGCTGAAGGTGGGGCAGGACGTGACGGCCCGGGTGATCAAGATTGACAAGGGAGAGCGACGGATCGGCCTGTCGATCAAGGCGGCCAACTACTCGGCGGAGCAGATCAAGGCGGAGCAGGCGATCCTGGATGCGCTGAAGCCGGGCGAGGATCTGGTGGCTCTGCAGCATGCGTTCGAGGCGGCCGAGGAGGCCCGGCCCGAGGAGCGGGAGGAAGCGCGGAACAAGGGCGAAGCCCCGGACCCGGCGGCTCCTTGATTTCGCGGCGTCGATCGCCGGGTCAGCCGGCACAGGATGGGCGGGAACCTCGCCGAGGGGTTCCCGCTGCTTTTTGGGCCGGATCGGATGGTGCAGGAACGGGGGGAGCTGGGGGTGCGTCGAGGCGGGGATTTCTGCGGGCGATGCTGCTGGCGGGAGGCTGGGGGGCGATGGGAGGGTGGGGGTGCCGCGGGCCGGGGGCGGCGCAGGGGCGGCTGCAGCGGTTCAGCTATGCGGAACTGCATATGGGAACCGTGTTTCAGCTGACGCTGTATGCGGCCAGCGAAGCGGCGGCCAACCAGGCATCCGAGCTGGCATTCGAGCGGATCGCGCAGATCGACGCGCGGCTCAGCGATTATCATCCGCGGAGCGAGCTGCGCCTGCTCGAAGCGCACCCGGCGGGCCAGCCGCTGCGGGTGAGCGAGGATTTATGGGAGGTCGTGCGGTCGGCGCAGGCATTGGCGAGGGCGACCGGCGGTGCTTTCGACATCACGGTGCGGCCGGCCGTGGAGCTGTGGCGGCAGGTCCGGCGGACCCGGCGGCTGCCGGGGTGCGAGGAGGTGGAGAGGGTTCTTCAGCGGGTCGATTACCGGCAGGTCCAGTTGGGCATCGGCGGGCGGAGCATCACCTTGAAGCGGCCGGGGCTCAGGCTGGATCTGGGGGGCATTGCCAAGGGATACGCCGCGGACCAGGCCTTGGGAGTGCTGCGGCGGTCGGGGATTCGGCGGGCGATGGTGGCGGCCGGCGGCGATATTGCGGCGGGGGATCCGCCGCCGGGGCGATTCGGATGGCGGATCGGGATCGACTCCCTGGATGCAGGATCCGAGGGGGTGCAGGCGCGGGTGTGGCTGAAGAACGCGGCGATCTCGACCTCCGGGGATACCGAGCAGTATGTCGAGATTGGAGGGAAGCGCTACTCGCACATCGTCGATCCCAGGACGGGCTGGGGGCTGGAGCGGCGCACGGGGGTGACCGTGGTGGGGGGGAAGGCGATCCAGACTGACAGCCTGGCGACGGCATTGAGCGTGCTGGGCCCCGAACGCGGGATGGAATGGATCGGGGGGAAGAGGGGCGTATCGGCGCGCTGGGTGACCATGGAGGCCGATGGCGTCCGCTGCTGGCGATCGGCGGGATATCCGGCGCCGGGCATCCCCGGGGAGAGCGGCGATCCGGCCATGGACGCGCAAGCGCGGAAGGCGTGACGGGCGGGCGGGAGCGCGGTCGAAGCGGACGCAGGATTGGCGGATACGGCTGGAGCGGTCGGGGCGGCGGGGCTGGGAGTCGAGAAAAACGTTTGGGTTTGGCCGGAAACTTGCTTAAAGTAGTGGCGAGCAGCATGCGAGGCGAGATGGCGGACGAGGGCGAGCAAGTGGTTTGACATTATGGCGGCGATCCGGGCAGAATGGATGGAAATCCGCGCGGGCGACGTGCCGCGCTGAAACAGAGCACCGTGGCAACCAAAGACGATTATTTAGTGGATTTTCTGGTCGACATGGGGGTGGTCAACCAGAACGACCTGGGGCCGGTTCGCACCGAGGCTGACTCGACGGGGCAGGGGGTGGTGGATCTGCTGCTGGCGCGCAATCTGATCAAGCCGGCGGATGTGACCAGGGCCAAGGCGGCTCAATTCGGGGCAGAGGTGGTCAGCCTGGGGGACATGCGCCTATCGGACGACGTGATTTCGGCGATTCCGAGGCACATTGCCAAGCGGTACAAGGTGGTGCCGCTGTTCCGGAACAACGGGAGCATCACGGTCGCGCTCAACGATCCGGCCGACCTGGACACGATCGACAGCCTGCACCACCTGCTGAACCAGGAGATCGAGGTGCGGGTGGCGACCGAGGATGACATCGACCAGGCGATCAACAAGTATTACGGATCCTCGGACGACTCGGTGGGGAAGATGATCCAGGAGATCACCGAGGGGGAGGTGGACATCGGGCTGGTAGGGGCCAACCTGAAGGAGGCCGATGACGGCTCGGTGGTCGACGCGGACGCGCCCATCATCAAGCTGGTGAACACGCTCATCGTCGAGGCGTTCAAGGCGCGGGCGTCGGACATCCATCTGGAGCCTCTCGAGAAGCGGTTTCGGGTGCGGTACCGGATCGACGGGATGCTGCACGAGATCAAGAGCCCCCCCAAACGCCTCCAGGCCTCCATCATCAGCCGCATTAAGATCCAGTCGAACATGTCGATTGCGGAGAAACGGATTCCGCAGGACGGGCGCATCCAGATGGCGGTGGTGGGCAAGACCATCGACCTTCGGGTCTCCTGCCTGCCCACGACGCACGGCGAGAGCATCGTCATGCGTATCCTGGACAAAGAGGGCCTGAAGCTGGGTCTGCCGGAGCTGGGGTTTTTCACGGACGATCAGCAGACATTCGAGCGGCTGATCGGGCTGCCCGACGGGATCCTGCTGGTGACGGGGCCGACGGGTTCGGGCAAGACGACTACGCTTTACGCGGTGCTCAACTACATCAACCGTCCGGATCGCAAGATCATCACCGTGGAGGACCCGGTGGAGTACGTGCTATCGGGGATCAACCAGGTGCACGTGAACGAGACGGTAGGCCTGACGTTTGCGGCGGCGCTGCGGTCGATATTGCGGCAGGCGCCCAACGTGATCATGGTGGGGGAGATCCGCGACCTGGAGACGGCCACCATCGCGATCAACGCGTCGCTGACGGGGCACCTGGTGTTTTCGACCCTGCACACGAACGATGCCCCGAGCGCGGTGACGCGGCTGATCGACATCGGCGTGAAGCCGTTCCTGGTGGCGTCCTCGACGCGGGCGCTGATGGCGCAGCGGCTGGTGCGCCGCGTGTGCCGGCGATGCGGCGCGCCCTACCAGCCCACTGAGGCGGAGATGCGCTCCCTGCGGGTGGATCCGGCCGACCTGGCCAAGGCCACCTTCCAGAAGGGCAAGGGGTGCCCGGACTGCAAGAGCACGGGCTACCGGGGGCGGTTCGGGATATTCGAGATCTTCGTGATCGATGACGAGGCGAGGAAGCTGATTTACGACAAGGTGTCTGCGACGGTGCTGCGGGCGCGGGCGCGGGAGATGGGGATGCGGACGCTGCGGGAGGACGGGACGCGGAAGGTGCTGGCGGGGCTGACCTCGCCGGAAGAGGTGATCCGGGCCACGATCAGCGATATCGAGTGATGCGGATCGAAGGGGCCATGGGGATACGGAAGGGCGATCGAGGATCGGGCGGGCTGGAGTCGGGCGCGCGATTTTGAGGAATTATGTCATATTCGATGTCGGATTTGTTGCAGCTGGTGGTGGCGGAGGGGGCTTCGGACCTCCACCTGCGGGTGGGATCGCCGCCGGTGATCCGGGTTCACGGCGTGCTGCATCGGGTGGAGGGGCCGGCGCTGAAGCCGGAGAACACGGAGGAGTTGATGCGGAGCATCAGCTCGGAGGACCACATCCAGCAGGTTCGGGAGCGGGGGGGGGCGGATCTGGGTTTTGCCTTTGGGGATCTGGCCCGGTTCCGGGTGAGCATTTTTAAAGAGAAGGGCAACTTCGGGGTGGTGGCGCGGCAGATCCCGAACAAGCTGCTGACGATGGAGCAGATCGGGCTGCCACCGTCGGTGAAGGAGCTGCTCTACAAGCCGCGGGGGCTGGTGCTGGTGACGGGGCCGACGGGTTCGGGGAAGACGACCACGCTGGCCTCGATGATCGACATCATCAACATGGAGCGGGAAGACGCGCATATCATCACCGTGGAAGATCCGATCGAGTATTACCACACCCACAAGAAGTCGCTGGTGACCCAGCGCGAGGTGAACGTGGATGTTCCGACGTTCTCGGAGGCGCTGCGGCGGGCATTGCGCCAGGATCCGGACGTGATTCTGGTCGGCGAGTTGCGGGATCTGGAGACGATGGATGCGGCGATCACGGCGGCGGAGACGGGCCACCTGGTGTTTGGGACGCTGCACACGACAGGCGCAGCCAAGACGATCGACCGGCTGGTGAACGCATTTCCGGTGACGCAGCAGGAGCAGATCCGGATTCAGCTTTCGACGGTGCTGCAGGCGGTGATCTCGCAACTGCTTTTGCCTCGCTGCGACAAGCCAGGGCGCGTGGCGATCTTCGAGGTGATGATCAACACGCCCTCGATCAGCGCGCTGATCCGGGACAACAAGACATTCCGGATCAACTCGGACATCCAGACCGGGGCCAAGTATGGGATGGTGACGCTGGACAGCTTCCTGCTGGAGAAGTACCAGATGGGGATGATCTCGCAGGAAGAGGTGATCACCAAAGCCCAGGATCCGACTTCGGTCTTGCACAAGCTGGGAGAGCTGGAGGCGGCCCGGGCCGCCTCGGCGGCTTAGCGATCTTGAACGGATGAATTTCCGGTATGCCTGACCTCCAATCGTTTCCGATCCTGACCATCATCCGCGAGCGCGGGCTGGCCGACGACATGCAGCTCGAGGAGGTTGTGCAGGAGCACGGCCGCTCGGGAAAGCCGGTATCGCAGCTGCTGGCGGATTTCGGGATCATGGACCTGGACACCCAGCTGCAGGTCATCGCGGAGCATCTGGGGACGGAGGTGGTGGACCTGCGGGGCCGGGAGATCCCGGCGGAGGTGATCCAGACCGTGACGCCGGAGACGGCGCGGATGTATCAATGCCTGCCGGTGGCGATGTACGGGGGGACGCTGCAGCTGGCGCTGGCCGATCCGTTGAACCCGGCGGTGATCGACGAGCTGGGGTTCGTGATCGGCAAGGAGATCCAGGTGGTGGTGGCGGATCCGGTCCTGATCGGGCAGGCGATCGGGCGGCATTACGCGGAGGAGTCGAGCTCGGTCACGGACGTGCTCAAGGATCTGGGCGCCGAGTTCGATTTTGGCAAGGACACCGACGAGGCGGCGAGCGTCCAGCCCGACGCGCTGGAGACGCTGGCGAACGAGACGCCGATCATCAAGTTCGTCAACCTGGTTCTGAGCCAGGCGATCCAGGACCGCGCCAGCGACATCCATTTCGAGCCGTTCGAGGACGAGTTCAAGATCCGCTACCGGGTGGACGGCGCGCTGTATGAGATGGCGCCGCCGCCCAAGCACCTGGCGCTGCCGGTGACCTCCCGCATCAAGGTCATGGCGAACCTGGACATCGCCGAGAGGCGTCTCCCCCAGGACGGCCGGATCAGCATGCACATTGCGGGGCGGGTGGTGGATCTTCGGGTGTCGACCCTGCCGACGCAATTTGGGGAGTCGGTGGTGCTGCGCGTTCTGGATCAGAGCGCGGTCAAGCTCGATCTGGAGGGCTTGGGGATGCCCAAGATGGTGTTCGACTACATGACCGAGACCATCCAGATGCCGAACGGGATTGTGATCGTGACCGGCCCGACGGGCTGCGGCAAGACGACAACCCTCTACTCCTGCCTGCGCCGGGTGAACGCGATCGACTCGAAGCTGCTGACGGTCGAGGACCCGGTCGAGTACGACATTGAAGGGATCATGCAGGTTCCGGTGCACGAGGCGGTGGGGATGACGTTCAGCAAGGCGCTGCGGTCGTTTCTGCGGCAGGATCCGGACATCATCATGGTGGGGGAGATGCGGGATCTGGAGACCTCGCAGATTGCGATTCAGGCGTCGCTGACGGGGCATCTGGTGCTGAGCACGCTGCACACGAACGACTCGTGCGGGGCAGTGACGCGAATGATCGACATGGGGGTCGAGCCGTTCCTGGTGTCTTCGACCCTGATGGCGGTGCTGGCGCAGCGGCTGGTCCGGACCGTCTGCAAGAAATGCCGGACGCCCTTTGAGCCGACCGAGCACCAGCTGGCGCTGCTGAACCTGTCGCCGCACGACATCGGCGACAAGGTCTTTTACTATGGCCGCGGGTGCTCGATGTGCAACGACACGGGCTATCGGGGGCGGAAAGGCATCTTCGAGCTTCTGGGCATCGTGGACGCCATCCGGATCCTGATCAACGAGCGCGCGCCGACGCTGGTCCTGCGCCAGAAGGCGATCGAGCTCGGGATGGTCACCTTGCGGGAGGACGGGTTGCGGGCGATATTCGACGGAGAGACCACGATCGAAGAGATATTGAAATACACCTGATCCGAGGTTGGCTATGCCGAAGTTCAATTACGTGGCGATGGATTCCCGCGGGAAGGAGACCAAGGGCACGCTCGAAGTGACCAGCCAGAGCGAGGCCATCGGGCGGCTCAAGGAGATGGGCTTCTTCCCGACCAAGGTGGTCGAAGCCGACAAGGCCAAAGAGAAGCCCGCCCGGAAGTCCGGCGGGCCGGCCGAGAAAGGCAAGGGCAAGGGAGGCCTCAACGTCAACCTCAATTTCAAGATACCGTTTCTAGGCGGCCGGGTGAAGAGCAAGGTCCTGGTGACCTTTACCCGCCAGCTGGCCACCCTGGTGGATGCAGGGCTGCCTTTGCTGCGGGGGCTCCGGGTGCTGGAGAAGCAGGAGAAGACGCCGGCGCTCAAGGGGATCATCGGGCAGCTGGCGACGGCGGTGGAGGGGGGCAGCACCTTCTCGGAGGCCCTGGCGCAGCATCCGAAGGTGTTCAACCGCTTGTTTGTCAGCATGGTCAAGGCCGGAGAGATGGGCGGCGTGCTCGAAGTCGTCTTGAACCGCCTGTCGGAGTTCATGGAGAAGGCGCAGAAGATCAAGGGCAAGGTGGTCGCCGCCATGTTCTATCCGGTGTCGGTGCTCACCGTGGCGGTGGTGATCCTGGCTGTGCTGCTGGTCTACGTGGTGCCCAAGTTCGAGGAAATTTTCCGCGACATGCTCGAGGGGGCCGAGCTGCCCGGGTTCACCAAGTTCGTCCTGATGATCAGCCGCCAGGTGAAGGACAACTTCCTGGTGACGGCCGCCTGCGTGATCAGCGTGTTCGTTTTCTTCAAGCTCATCACAAGGACCAAGTTCGGCCGCAAGCTGTTCGATCGCTTCAAGCTGCTGGTTCCCGCGATCGGCCCGGTCATCAGCAAGGTGGCGATCTCCCGGTTCACCCGGACCCTGGGGACGCTGGTGAGCTCGGGCGTTCCGATTCTGCAGGCCCTGACGATCGTCAAGGAGACCTCGGGCAACGTCATCATCGGTAACGCGGTGGCCGATGTTCATGAAAGCGTCAAGGAAGGCGAGACGATCACGGCGCCTCTCGAGGCGGCCAATGTCTTTCCCCCCATGGTGATCAGCATGGTGGATGTCGGCGAGCAGACCGGCGCCCTGCCGGAGATGCTGATGAAGATCGCCGACAATTATGACGAGGAGGTCGACAACGCAGTATCGGCGATGACATCGCTGTTGGAGCCCATCATGATTGTCTTTCTGGCGGTGATTGTGGGCAGCATTGTGATTGCGCTGTTCATGCCGCTGGTGGTTCTGATGGACCGGATGGGGCAAGCTGGCGACGAGAACCGGAAGAGTGGAGATTAACGGTAAAGCCCGGTCTCAAGCTAAAAAATGTCGATTGAATCTTTTTCCATTTGACAATTCACCCGTGTGGCGCGTAAATACTTTGTAGTTACATTGCATGGGCGATTGATATACGAACTGGTATGGAGTTCGATTGGTTGAATCCGCCCTTTGAAATGGACAGTTCTTTGTCACCGAGGGATATCGAAGAATCGTTCGAGGATCCCTTTGCGGTGCGGCTGTTACCGGATTCATCCCGGTTCTCGGTCCAGGCGCGGTATTTCAACCTGGGCAAATCGGCTTCGGGTTTGGGGATAATCAGCGTATATCGGACCAACGGGAGGCAAATCCGGGTGATTCACGCCCGCGCCTTTGTGCCGGAAGAGGAATTTTTCTACCAGCGCAAGGCGAGCCAGATGTTGTCGCTATGAACGCGGTGGGCAACTGGGAAGAGATACCGCTTTTCGACAGCGAGGAGGCGGAGGCGGCCTTTTGGGCTGAGAACCGTCCGGATCTTCGGCTGATGGAGATGGCGGTGGCGGCGGGGTCGGAGAACACGGAATCGGTCACCATCACGCTTCGGATGGATCCGCGGATGCTGGCGCGGATCAAGCGTCTGGCGCGGAGCCGGTTCCTGAACTACCAGAGCATGATCAAGCAATGGCTCAGCGAACGGCTGGAGCAGGAGTTCCGGGATCGCTGACGGAGCGGGCGCATCGATGGTCCGGGTGACGAGGCAAGCGATTGAAATGAAAACGACGGATCGAGTTTCGAGTGGTTCCTGGCGCGGCAGTGGATTGGGGGGGGCCTTGGTGCGGCCGGCGCCGGGGGAGGGGTTCACCCTGATCGAGCTGCTGACGGTGATCTCGATCATCGCGCTGGTGGCGGGGCTGGTGGTGGGGCTGGCGCCGGCGGCGTCGCGATCGATGAAGCTCAAGCGCGTGCAAGGGGATCTGCGGCAGATGGCGTCTGCGATCGAGGAGTTCAAGCAGCAGTATGGGTTCTATCCGCCGGACAATCGGGATCCGGCGACGCAACGGAACGCGGATCCGGCGATCAACCCGCTCTATTACGAGCTGACGGGAGTGTTGTTCAACGAAAGCGCCAAAACGTATCAATCGCCGGAGCGGCCGGGCACGCTGACGGCGGCGTCTGTAGAGCAGGTGTTTCGGGTCAAGGGATTCCTGAACGCGGCCTCGAGCGTGCAGGGAACGCGCAACTTCTTCCGGGGGGGCCGGATGCCGGCGGTGGAGCAGGTGACCGTGGGGGCTCATAAGGTGGACGTCTTCGTGGCGCCGGTGCGGGGGGTGGCCGGCCCGACTCAGGCCAATCCCTGGCGATACGTCTCCTCCTCGCCCACGAACAACCCGAGCACCTTCGACCTGTGGGCGGAGGTGGTGATTGGCAAGGATGTGACGATAATCAGCAACTGGGATTGAATTGCGGCGAACAGCAAACCATAACGTGTTATGAGGAGTCCAGGAGCAACGGCGAATCGGAACGGGACCGGCGGTTTCACGCTGATCGAGCTGCTGACGGTGATCAGCATCATCGGCGTGCTGGCGGGCATGCTGCTGCCGGTGCTGGCGCGCGCCAAACGGCAGGCGAAAATCAGCCAGGTCAAGGTGGACATCAGCAACTTCGCCAATGCCATCAGCTCGTACTACAGCACCTACAACCGGTATCCCACCTCGACCGACACCGCCAACTCGGTGGCGGGGAAGGCGAACGCACCGGACTTCACGTACGGCACCTTCAACGTGTTCACGGCGCGCCCGTTGCCCTCGATACGCAACGAGTTCGGCAACGGCTTCGACACCAACAACGCGGAAGTGATCGCGATTTTGCGCGATATGGAGACCTACGGAAACGGGACGCGGACCGTCAATTTTGGCCATGCGAAGAATCCGCAGAAGATCAACTTCCTGAACGCGAAGGACGTGAGCGACGCGCGGCTGCCGGGGGTGGGTCCGGACGGCGTCTACCGGGATACGTGGGGCAATCCGTTTATCGTCTCGATGGACATGAACTACGACGATCGGTGCCGGGATTCATTTTATCGGCGTGCGTCGGTATCGGGGCAGGGGACCAGCGGATTGATCAAGGCGGATGCGAACAACAATGACAGCTACGAGGCGCGGATGCCGGTGATGGTGTGGTCGCTGGGGCCGGACGGGAAGGCAGATCCGGGGGCGCCCGCGAACGCGGGGGCGAACAAAGACAACGTATTGAGCTGGAAATAGGCTGTGAAAACCTTCGAGGTCCAGAAGAGGGCATGCCGGAGCGGGCCGGGGAAGGTCATGGGTGGGCGGCGGGCCTTCACCCTGCTCGAGCTGCTGGTGGTGCTGGGGATCCTGGGTCTGCTGGCGGGGCTGGCGCTGCCGGCGCTCAAGGGGCTCGGGCAGTCGAACACGATGGCAGCGGCGAGCCGCCAGCTGCTGGACGACCTGGCCCTGGCGCGCCTGGCGGCGATCAGCCAGCGCACCACCGTCTACATGGCCTTTGTCCCGCCGAACGCGGGGGCGCATCTGTCGGCGGGGCTGACGGAGCCGCAGCGCCGGCAGCTGACGAACCTGCTGGGGGGGGTCCACACGAGCTACGCGCTGCTGGCCAAGCGGAGCGTGGGCGACCAGCCCGGACGGGAGTCACCACGATTCATCACCGAATGGAGGCGGCTGCCGGAGGGGGTGTTCATCGCGACCAACGAGTTCGTCTATCTAGCGACGGCGAGCTGGAACCGCTTCGTCAACTCCACGAACCGGCCGCTGGCCTATGAGGTGCTGCCGTTCCCGACGGCATCGAGCCCGACGATGCCGCTGCCGTGCGTGGTGTTCAACTCCCAGGGCCAGCTGGCACGCGGGCTGGACGAGTTCATCACCCTGGCTCGGGGCAGCATCTTTTACCCGAAGGATGCGAGCGGGGCTTACGTGCCGGGCGCGCCGGATGTGCGCGAGGTGCCTCCGGGCAATTCGACCAACCTATTCAACCGGGTCTACGTCAACTGGCTCACGGGCCGGGCCCGGGCGATCAAGCCGGAAATCCAATGAACCTGCCACGGATTGGACATCAAGGAGCGACGGGCCGGGGCCGCGTGTCGCGCGTCCGCCGCTCGGGATTCACGATGATCGAGATCGCGCTCTGCCTGGCGATCATCGGCTTCGCGCTGGTGGCGATCATCGGCATCCTGCCGACGGGATTGCAGGTGCAGAAGGACAACCGGGACGAGACCATCGTCAATGCGGATGGCGCTTACTTCCTGGAGGCGATCCGGCAGGGGGCGGCCCGGCTGGATCACCTGACCAACTACGTGGACGAGATCAGCGTGGTGACGAGCAACTACGCGGGCGGGATTGTGACCAACCTCGTGCTGCCGACCAGCGGTGCGAGGATCATCGGCGCCCTGACGACCCCGAAGTACCAGCGGATTCAGAACGTGCTGAGCGTGAACACCGTGACCGCCAAGGTCCGCTCGATGAGCGGCGCGGCGGTGAACGCCGTCTCGAACGAATTCGCGTTCAGCTACCTGCTGCGTTCCGAGGTGGTGCCCTACTCGGCGTTTGCCACCAACTCCGTCTTCACGAACCATGCGGCGGCCAACCTGCCGCCGGAGGCGGTGGCGGAGCGGCTCGAGCTGCAGGCGCGGGCGGATCAGCTGCACACGAACCTGTTCGAGGTGCGGCTGACCCTGCGCTGGCCGGTGTTCGGCGCGCCGGGCAGCTGGCGAACCGGGGGCAACCAGCAGGTGTTCCGAACCCTGGTGGCGGGAACGCTTTTGCAGGTGGAGGGGGAGCCGCTCTATTTCTTTGCGCCGGCCATCTACGGAAACTGATGCCGTCATGAACATGCAATGCGAACGTGGACCGATCGGCCGCTGGCGGGCGGCGGGCTTTTCACTGGTCGAGGTCTTGGTGGTGGTGGGGCTGCTGGTCATGATCGTGTATGCATTGATCAGCGTATTCGATCGGACGCAGAGGGCGCTGCTGAGCTCCACGGCGCAGGTGGACGTGCTCGAGCCGGGGCGGGCGGCGCTGGATCTGGTCGGGCGCGACCTGGAGGAGATGGCGCCGGCGGGCATCGGGCAAGGCACGAACCTGCTGGCCCTGATCAGCTATCCGGCTGGGAGCCGCCCCTTGCTTTGCCAGGACCTGAGCGATGGCAGCCGCCGCACCAATTTCCTCGAAGAAGTGTTCTTCATGGTCCGGTCGAACAACTTCTGGCTGGCCAAGGGCTTTTTCGTGGCGTCGCCGACCAATCCGACCATGCCGGTGACCAATGGGATCGGGACCTTGTATCGGTTCCTGTCGGCGGTGCGGGTGACATCGAGCTGGCTGGACACGAACTCGATGTTCGAGCTGCGCCGGCAGTATCTGATCCGGACCAACGCGAACCCGGTAGCCGACGGCGTGATCCATCTCCAGGTCCAGCCGTACGACCGGTTCGGGGTGCCGTTTTTGTTCGGGCGGGCGGATCTGGACCCGAAATATTTCGTGGCGCATTACAACGCGGCGTATCAGGCAGTGTCGGTGCCATCGGCCTTTCCGAATCCGGGGATCACCAACGTGGTGCTGCGCCAGGCGGCGAGGGCGGGCACGAACGACATCTGGGCCAGCGATTGTTTTTTCCTGGGGGATGCCCTTCCGGCGAGCGTCGATCTGGAGCTGGCGCTGGTCGAGCCGCAGGTGGTCGACCGGTATCGTGCGATCCCCTATCCCGCCAACCTCGAGTATCTGGAGCGGCAGGCGGGCGCGGTGCACTTGTTCAAACGGCGGATTCCCATTCGCAACACTCAGCCATGAATCGTTCCGCACAACGCGGTGTCGCACTGGTGGTGACCCTGATCATGCTGTCGGTGGTGACCTTCATGACAGTGGCCTTTCTTGCGCTGAGCCGGCGCGAGCGGGCGTCGGTGACGGTGACATCGGATCAGACGATGGCCTCGCGGATGGCGGACATGGCCCTGGCGCAGGCGCAGGGGGAGATCGTGTCTCGGATCCTGGCGCGGTCCAACGCCTTCCAGTTCGATTTCCTGGTGTCGACCAACTTTTATCAGCCGGCCGGGTTCAGCCCCGGCGTGGCGCATCCGGAGAATGTTCATTATGAGCGGCGGACTGACGGCAACCCGCTGACCGAGGCCGACCGGATCCAGAACATCGCCAATCTGCAGTATCACGCGCGGGCGCCGGTCTACATTCGGACGAACAGCAACCTGTTGGCGCCGATGGATTTCCGGTTCTATCTGGATTTCAACCGGAACGGGTGGTTCGAGACGAACGGGCCGGGGCTCGAGCTGGACGCGCAGGGTCGCCCGATTGTGGGGCTCTCGAACTTCTTCGTGGGCGACCCGGAGTGGCGTGGGATCCTCGAGCGCCCCGAGCTGCCGCACTCCTCGAGCAATCGTTTTGTTGGGCGGCTGACGTACCTGATTCTGCCGCTGGGGAAGACGCTCGATTTCAATTACATACACAACCAGGCCAAGCGCCCGATCAATCCGGCTGTCGATGGTTTTTCTCGCAACCAGGGGCCGGGGACATGGGAGATCAACCTGGCGGCTTTTCTGAGGGCGCTGAACACGAACCAGTGGGACTACGTGTATCGGCCTGCGCTCAACCAGGTGAGCGGCGGCGCGGCCTTTTCGAACGCGACCGACATCCTCCGCTATCGCTACACGAACGATTACCGGGGGCTGGCCAGCGTGGCGAGCTTGTTCGGGCCGACGGGCGCAGTCGAGCACACCTCGGATTTCGTGGACGGCTACAGCGACGGCCCGCGCCAGACCAACACGTTCCCGCTGCTGCTGGAGAACGATCTGCCCGACCGGCCGTGGCCGGGCAGCGACAACCCGCGTCTGTATGGCGATGTCCAGGAACTGCTGGATCCGTTCAAAACCTCGGCTGACTTCACCAACCGGCTTTTCACCACGTTCAACCAGGCCAACCGGCTGGCTTCCTATGACCGGTACACGCTCTACCGGTTGCTGGCGCAGATGGGGCTGGACAGCGATCCGGAATGGTCCGACAAGATCCACCTCAACTACCGCAACGATCCGGGGTTCACGCCGACGAATTTTGCGGCATGGCCGCCCCTGGCGTTTTTCACGAACGCGGCGGACCGGCTGCTGCGCCGGCAGCTGGGGCTGAGCCTGACCAACATCCCGCTCTACCCGACGAACTTTTACTCGTCGCCGGTGCACCAGCTCCTGCAGCTGGCGGCGAACATCTACGATGCCACCACCAACCGGGTGTGGAACGGATCGACCAACCTTCCGAGCGTGTTTCGCCCGGTGTTCCAGTATGACGGCACGAACGTGTTCATCAGCGGGTATGTGGAGGCGACGAACACGTTCTTCACGAACGCGTGGCTGGATCTGAACCTGGCGGCGCATCGGAACCTGCTGGTGGAAAACAACGGGGTGCTGCGGTCGAACGTCAACTTGTTTGGCGTGCCTGTTGTCATTGGCGCCAAGAAGGGGTATCCGAACTTCAACGAGTTCTCGCTGCAGACGGCGGTGCTGGTTTCGCGGAAGCTGGAGGTGCGCAAGCCGGCCCCCGTCGCGCGTCCCAACCAGACCAACCAGCTCTATGTGATGGGGATCTCGAACGTGTTCGGCCTCGAGGCATGGAATTCGTACACGCAGACCTATGGGCGTCCGATCATTTTGCGGGTGACGAACGTGTTCACCCTGACGCTGTTGACCAACGGTGTTCCGTTCAACCGGTGGAGCAACGTGGTGAGCATGGCGACGAATGTGGCGGGGGGGACGTGGGCGGGGCAGGATTTCCGGCTGCCTTTGCACACGAACGTGATCACGCTGTCGAATGCGGCCTACAGCGCCCGGCTGGGGCGGTTCCTTCCCAACACGGTATTCGAGGCCAGCACCAACTATGACGTGCCGCAGTGGGAGCTGGCGATCACCAACCGGCTGCAGTATGTCGCGCTGGATCCGGCCAGCGCACGGGTGATCGACTTCGTCAACCTGGAGAACCTGACGGCGGGGATCGACATCACGGCCGAGCTGATCGGGAACCAGTCGATGCTCGGGGGGGGCGAGCCTTCGCAGGCCGGCAGCTTCTGGCTCACCAACCGTCTGGGCGGCGCTCTGCGGGGGGTGACGATCGGCGTGCTGAACCAGATCAACGAGTCGCTGGGCCAATCCGGGGCGACCAACAACGCCCTCTGGCAGGAGTACAGCCAGGATCCGGTGTCCGGCTCCACCAAGGAGAAGGCCATCGAGCTGTTCCGCGTCTTCGTCGGCCTGGGGCCGCGGAATCCGGCGCGCTATCCGCTGGTGCAGATGCAGACCGAGCTGGGGAACAGCATCTCGCGCCAGGCGCCCTTCTCGCCGGTCCGCAAGCTCTACATGAATTCATCCTGGCAGGTGAACGACCCGCTGGTGCACTACACGTGGGAGGACCTGCTCGATCTCGAGCGGACCAACAACATCCAGTACGCGGTCCCGCCGACGACCACGCCGACCAACTCGAACCTGGGAGCGGTCAACCGCCGCTACCGGCCCTGGGGAGGCAACCCGAACATCTCGAGCGACACCAACGCCTACAACCTGGCCCTGAAAGACCCGTTGGTGCGGCAGTCGGACGACTGGGATTTCCCGGCCGGCAAGTTCCCGAACGTGGGATGGCTGGGCCGCGTGCACCGGGGGACGCCCTGGCAGACCGTGTATCTGAAGTCATCGATTGCCGAGAGCAACGCGTGGTTCTTCTGGTCGATCAATCCCCTGTCGCATCCGACCAACGACTGGCGCCTGTTCGATCTGTTCACGACGGCGCCCCATCCCAACGCCAGCCGCGGCCAGCTCTCCGTGAACCAGACGAACCTGGCGGCGTGGGCGGCGGTGCTGGGCGGCGTGTCGGTCCTGAGCAACGCGCCGGCATCGGGTCTCCGGTCGAATGTTCTGACGGAGCTGTTCATCGAGCCGGACTCCGATGCGGTCCGGACGATCGTTCAGGACATCATGATCGCCCGGAGCATGCGCCCGGACGCTTCCTTTGACGCGGTGGGCCAGGTGCTGGCCGCCCCGGCGTTATCGGTGGCGTCCCCGTATTTGAACCGGGGGGATGCGAACCTGCCGGACGCCGTCGTGGAGCGGATCCCGCAGCAGATCCTGTCGCTGCTGAAGCTGGGCGAGCCGCGGGTAGCGGTCTACGTGTTCGGGCAGGCGCTGAAGCCGGCCGACCGCTCGCTGGTGGTGGCGCCGGGCCAGCCCTATCATCTGCTGTGCACGAATTATCAGATCACCGCCGAAGTCGCCGCCAAGCATGTGCTCCGGTTCGATTATGGGCCGGTGTCGACCAATGTGACTCGTGTTCAAGTGATCCCCGAGCGCTACCAATTCCTGTCGAACGAGTGATATCTTCCGCCGCCTATGAGCCGTTCCAACCACATCCGATCGATCGCGCTGCTGGTGGGGCTGTCGGCCGCCGGCCTGGCCTGGTGGCTCTCCACGCGCTCCCCGGGCAGCGACCGGCTGAACTCACGCTCGGAACCGATCCGCACCGGATCTCGATTCGCCGCGGATTCCGCCGGACCGGCAAGCGCGCCCGATGCGTCGCGCCTGCTGACGATGCCATCCGCGGCCCAGTCGCCAGGTCTGGCCGCGCATGAGGCCGCCGGTTCGGATGCGGGGGCGGATCGTTACCGGATACGGAACACGGCGCAGCCGCTGCGGGAGCTGGCGCGGAAGGAGACCGCCTTGCTGCTTCGGAACGCGTGGATCGACACCGCGGCGCCGGGATCGGTGGATGTGCCGGTGCACCTGCGGGCCGGGGAAGACGCCGCCAGCTACCTGGTCCAGGCTCGAGGGCCCATCGACCCGGCCTTCCGGCGGCAGCTCGAGGAAGCCGGGGCCCGGATCGTCTCCTACATTCCTCATAACGCGTATCTGGTCCGCGTGGACGCCTCGGGTGCGCGCCGTCTATCGGGGATGGACCGAACGCAAGCCGTGCTGCCGTTCGAGCCGTATTACAAGCTGGAGCCGGAGCTGTTGTCCTGGGCGGTGAACGGGCGTTCCCTGCCGGATGCGACCCAGCTCGAGCTGGTGCTGTTCGAGGATGCGGCGGAGGCGGGTCTGGCCGCGTTGCGCGACCTGGGAATCGAGCCGGGCGAGCCGGTCCGAACCCCCTTCGGCCCGCGGGTGGCGGTGGCGCCGCCGGCGACGGATTGGCTGGCGGTGGCTCGTCTGGATGCGGTGCAGACCGTCGAGGTCCGGCGCTCGCGGGCCTGGGCGAACGACCTGGCTCGGCCGCGGCTGGGGGCGGCGCCGGATCCGGTGGCCGACACGAACTATCTGGGCCTGACCGGGACCAATGTGCTGGTGAGCATCAACGATTCGGGCATTGACGCCACGCATCCGGACCTGGCCGGCCGCGTGCGCGCGCCGAGCCCGGCCAGCCTGATCGACCGGGTTGGGCATGGGACTCACGTGGCGGGCACGATCGCCGGCAACGGCGCCCAGTCGGCGACCGTGACCAACGCGATCGGCTCGCCGACCAATGCGAACTTCCGCGGCATGGCGCCGGCGGCGGCCCTGTTCATCCTTCCGGTCGACCTGACGGCCGGCCCGCAGAGCACGGATCCGTATCTGCAGGAATCGGCGGCGCGGACCAACGCATTCATCTCGAACAACAGCTGGAACTACACCGGGGTGTTCGACTACGACTCGTCGGCGGCCAGCTACGATGCGGCGACGCGCGATGCGCTGCCCGGGGAGCCGGGATCCCAGCCGGTCCTGTTCGTGTGGGCGGCCGGCAACGAGGGGACGGGGGATGTGGATGGCAGCGGCGGGCAGCCGGATACGATCCTCTCTCCGGCCACCGCCAAGAACGTGATCACCGTGGGCGCGCTCGATCACTATCGCCAAATCACCAACGAAGTGGCTTCGACCGGGGCCGACGGCCTGACGAGCACGAACCAGCCGTTTCTGGCCAGCACGGACAGCGCAACCCAGGTGGCGCCGTTCTCGGGCCGGGGCAACGTCGGCATCGGATTGGAGGGCGAGTTCGGCCGGGTCAAGCCGGACGTGGTCGCTCCGGGCGCGTTTGTGGTGTCGGCGCGGTCGAAGGATTACGCGCCGGATCCGGATCCGGAGTCGCCGCTGACGACCCGGTACGAGAACCAGCAGGTGGCCCCGGGCGCGCTGGTCAACTATTACATCCTGGTTCCCGAGAACGCGAACCGGGTCGAGATCGGGCTGCAGCTGCCGGGGGGCGGCACCAGCACCCGTCCGGGCCTGCCGGTGTTCGTGCGCCAGAATGATTTCGCGGGGCCGGACAATTACGATCTGATCGACATCGACCAGGTGACTTTGTCGCCCGCCAGCGGGCTTGTCCCCGGCCACTGGTATTTCAGCGTGGGCAACTATGGGACGGACTGGGTGAGCTACATCGCGGTCGTGACGGTCTGGGTGTCGCAGGGGGACGAGGGCCGGGATGCTGTGCTGGGGGAGATGGATGCCGGCCTGGGGCCGTATTATCGGTACAACTCCGGCACGAGCCAGGCGGCGCCCGCCGTCTCGGGGATGCTGGCGCTGATGAAGGAGTTTTTCGAGCAGCGCCTGCCCGCGAGCCTGCGCCACACGAACAGCCCCGCCCTCATGAAGGGGCTGTTGATCAACGGGGCCAGGTCGACCGATCCACGCTACGATCTCTCACCGAAACAGGCCCTGAACGCCCAAGGGTGGGGGGTTGTGAACCTGACGAATTCGCTTCCGGCGTCGGTGATGAGCGGCGGGGACGCGAGCCAGGCGCCGCTGCAGTATGTCGACCAGAGCCCGACCAACGCGGTGGCCACGGGCCAGAGCCGCGCCTGGGATCTGGCGCTGACCTCCGATGCCCAGAACCTTCCGCTCCGGATCACCCTGGTGTGGACCGATCCCCCCGGCAATCCGAGCGCGGGCATCAAGCTGGTCAACGACCTGGACCTGATGGTGTCTGAAGGGACGAACCGGGTCTTTTTCGGGAACGACATCCCGGTCGACAGCGATTACAACCAAGCCTTCGACACGACGAACAGCTTTGTGCCTTCGGACTTCGTGAACAACGTCGAGAACGTCTTTGTGCGGGAGCCGCTCGCCACCAACTACACCATCCGCGTCCTCGGCCGCCGCGTGAACGTCAACGCCGTGACCGAGCACCCGGACGATGTGGTGCAGGATTTCGCGCTGGTGGTGTCGGTGGGCGGCCTCGAGCTGACCAACGCGTTCACCCTGACGCCGCTGGAGGAGGAGTTCGAGCGGCGTCCGCTGGTGAGCCTGACCAACGGCATTCCTCTGCTCGACCAGCGTGTGGGGGCGAACTCGCCGCTGATCGGCTGGCCCCTGGGCGCGACCAACCAGTGGAACTTCTATGTCTTCACCAACCTGCTGGACACCAACTCGACGGTCGTTCTGACCAACGGGACCAACGTGGCGTTCATCACCTTCACCCCGCCGAACCTGTCGAGGCCGAGGCAGCGCGAGGCGGACCTTGACCTCTACGTGTCGAAGAATCCGGCGCTGACCAACCTGGATGCGGCGGCGATCGCGGCCGCCGGCCGCTCGGCGAACCGGGGGGGCACCGAGGTCGTGGCCTACACGAACGCGGCGCTGGGGGACATCTTCTACGTCGGAGTGAAGTCCGAGGACCAGCAAGCCGCCGAGTTCGACATGGTGGTTCTCTCCTCCGACCAGCCGTTCGATGAGGACCAGGATGGCAACCGGATCCTGCACGGGATGCCAGTGAACGTTCCGATCCCGGATGGCTCGCCGGACGAGCCGAAAGCCGCGCTCATGTTTGCCGTGGGCCTGGTGCCGTTCGACATCGGGCGCGTGGTGGTGACCAACGTGATCGTGCATGAGAACCTGGGCGATCTGGTGGGCAACCTCAGCCATGACTCGTCGTATGTGGTCCTGAACAACCACTCTCTCAACTCCGGCAGCCTCGGGGGCACCAATGCCTTCATCTACGACGATGCGAACCAGGGGGATGTCTTCTTCAGCCGGCCCACCGACGGTCCGGGCAGCCTGGGCGATTTCGTCGGCGGCAGCTCGGCGGGGGTCTGGATTCTGACCATGGTGGACGACGCCCTGACCGCGACCGGGATGGTGGCGAGCCTCGAGATCCGCGTCGAGCCCAGCAGCGGGCTCAACGGACTGCTCGGCACCGTCGAGGCGAACAGCTTCGATTACTACTACATCGATGTCCCCGTCGAGGCCACCAACCTCACCGTCACAGTGTGGGACATGGATCCCTCCGTGGCGCTGGATGTCTACGTGCGGCGCGGCGATTACCCGACCTTGAATGACTACGACAAGAAGGCGGGAATCGTGCCGCCGACGGGGACGCTGGCCCTGGGCTTGCTCGATGCGCCGCCGCTGCGGCCCGGAAGATACCACATCGGCGTCTTCAATCCCAATCCATTCCCGGTCACCTACCGGATCAACACCCAGCTCGAATACAACCTGTCGGGCAATTTCCTGCAGACCTTCCAGCCCACCAATCTCCCGCCGGCTCTGGCGGACGATGCATTGACGCGGGTGACCAACACCGTCCCGATCGACCTGCAGATCGTCGATGTCCGGGTCGGGTTGCGCATCGATCATCCGCGAGTGTCGGATCTGAGCCTTCATCTGGTCAGCCCGGAGGGCACGCGGCTGTTGCTGGTGGAGAATCGCGGCCAACCGGAAGGCGATTCCATCGGCGTCTCGACCACCAACGGGCTCCTGACCTATCTGACCTTGACCGAGAACACGAATCTGACGACGACGCCGATCAAGTTCGGCCAGGCGCCGTTCGTCAACACTCTCAACCGGCAGCTTCTGTTCACGAACGACTGGGAGGGCGCCGCGCCGGGCGATTACCTGGCCGGTGCGGCGGGGCTGGAGGGATGGGCGGTCCAGACCAATTCCGTCACGGTCGTGAGCGATCCGGCCCAGGCGCTGCAGGGGACGAACGTGCTCGCGCTGGGCCAAGGTGCGATCGGCCGCTCGATCGCCGTGCAGCCGGGGCGGCTCTATGCGCTGGATTTCGCGCACCGGCGCGCGCCGCACCTGACGAACCTGGTGGCTTGGTGGCCGGCGGAAGACAATGCCGAGGATGGGGCCGGCGATCTGGACGGGCGGTTCATTGGCCGATCGGCCTACCGGGCCGGGATGGCGGGCCGCGCGTTCGATTTCGATGGGACAAGCGATCTGGTCAGCATCCCGCGGTCCTCAGCTCTGTCCAGCCGCAGCTTCACTCTCGAGGCGTGGATCCACCCCGACGACATCGATGTGCCGCAGCCGGTGATCGAGTTCAACGACGGCATCAACCGGGCCGGCCTGCATCTCTGGATCAGCCTGGCCGCGGATCGGACCAACAGCAGCCCGGGAGCCGTTCATTTGAACGTGCGGGACGCGGCCGGGGTGCCTCACATCCTGGTGACGCCGCCTGGCATTCTGGCCTCGAATCAGTGGACCCACGTGGCGGCGACATTCGATCAGGCGACCTTCCTGGCGGCCATTTATGTCAATGGCACCAACGCGCTGGCGGGAGGCGTCCCGGTGGCGATGCCGCTGAACACGCCGCGGACGGCGGAGGCTCTCTGGCTGGGCTATCGTCCCGCCAGCAGCGCGGATGTGATGGCGGGGAGCCGGTTCGCGGGCGGCCTCGACGAAGTGGCCCTGTTCAACCGCGCGCTGACCGAGGCGGAGGTGGCGTCCATTGTCCAGGCAGGACCCGCGGGCAAATGCGGCCTCGGCGCCCCGCCGGATGCATGCCCGGTGAGCGGCACGATGATGATCCCCGGCCTGGCCACGAACGTTTTCGCCGGTGGCGACCTGTGGTCGACCAACCGGCTCGAGTTCGTCGCGAGCGGCACCCGGGCCGACCTCGTCGTGTATGGAAACGAGTCCGGTTTGTGGCTGGACGGCTTCTGGCTGGAAGAGGTCCAGAGCGACAGCTTCTATCTGCCCGAGGAATCCATGGCGGTGCTTCGCGAGGAATACAGCCTGGGAGATTGGATTCTGGAGATCCGCGACACTCGAGCGGGGCCGGAGCCGGCCCAGGCGCCGCGGATCGTCGATTGGCGGCTGCAATTCATCCTGGCCACGCCCGGCCAGACTGCCGTGGGCCTGACCAACGGCCTGCCCTACACCGATGTCGTCAGCGGCTCGGAGATCCGGTTCTTCTACGTGGACGTCCCGCGGGCCGCCCGGTTCGCCACGAACGAGCTGTCCGGCGCCGGCGATCTGATCCTGCTGGGCGATCGGAGGGGGCTGCCTTCGGGGGATCCGCTTTATGACGAATATTACGTCGACCAGCTCGGGTTCGGTCTGGGCGAGTATCTGCTGCTGAGCACGAACCGTCCGCCGAGCGCCCCGCTCCAGCCGGGCCAGCGCTATTACCTGGGCGTCCAAAACAGAAACCCCAACCAGACCAACGTCTTCACCATCCGGGTCACGTTCGACCAGGTGGACATCATCCTGCCGCAGGTTCCCATGCTGACCAACGGCATCCCGGTGACCGCCACGATCACCAACGGCGCGGGCCTGGATTACTACCAGTTCAACGTCTCGACGAACGCCGGCGCGGTCTTGTTCGAGCTGTTCCCGGTCGATGGAGACGTGAACCTGGTGGTAAGGAAAGGCGAGTTGGTTGCAGATCCGCTGCCGACGCTGACCCGGAACGACTATCGCAGCATGAATCCGGGCACCAACACGGACCAGGCGATCATCCTGACCAACTCGATCCCGGTCCCGCTCACGCCAGGGATTTGGTATCTGGGCGTTGCCAACTTCGAGACGTTCCCGGTGACCTACCGGCTGATGGCCACCGAAACCCCCATCCCGCCTGTGCACATCATCACGCTGACCAATGCGATCCCGCTCGATTACCAGGTCAACCCGGGGACGATCACGAATTTCTTCCATTTCCCGATCACGCGGACCAACGAGACGGCTCGGTTCCAGCTCTACAACCTGAGCGGTGCGGCCGATCTGCTGCTGGCATTCGAGCGGTTGCCATCCCTCATGGATCACGATGCAGGCGGATTCCTGCCGGGCCGGCAGCCCGAGCTGATCATCATCAGCACCAATCCGATCCCGCCGGTGGTGACCACGCCGATCCCGTTCAGCGGGCCGCCCGTTCTGGCCGGCAACCAGCTCTGCCTGGCTTGGGATACAGTCCCTGGGTTCAACTATGTGGTGGCCGGCCGGACCAACATCACCGATCCGGGCTGGGATACCGTTTCGCCTCTGCTCACGGCGGACCAGACCTCGATGACGTTCTGCCTGGATCTGCCCTGTCCCTACAGCTATTTCATGGTCACGCAGACCACGTTCAACGGGGTGAATCTGAGCCTGCCGCAGCTCAACGGCAACTGGTATCTTGCGGTGGTGAACCGGGAAAGCGCGCCGGTCCGCTTCACGATTCGGGCGACCGTGGTTCCGCCGATGATCCAGCTCGAGAACGGCGTGGCGGTGGAGGGGAGGATCGAGGGAGGGCCTGACTGGCAGTACTTCACCTATGACGTCACAAGCGATGCCACCGCCGTCATGTTCGAGGCCGTGCCTGTCCTCGGCGACATTGGCCTGTATGCGCGCCGGGAGCTGCCCGGCGAGACGGAGCCGTGGCCGACAACGACGCGGTTCGATGTCGAGAGCAACCAGCCCCGAGCCAATCCGGAGCAGATCATCCTCATGACGAATTCGGCTCCGGTCGCGCTCGAGCCGGGCCGATGGCACCTGGGCGTCTACAACCCGAACAGCGCGCCCGTGGACTTTTCGGTCCGGGCGTCCGAATTCACGATCCCGCTGCCTTCGATCCTTCCGTTGACGAATTTCGTGGCGGCCACCAACCAAATCCCGGCGGCATCCGAGCCCCAGTATTATTCGTTCGCGGTGACGAGCAACGCGGTGCAGGTGTTGTTCGAGACCCTGGGAGCCGACGGGAACGTGGATCTGTACGTGCGCCGTGGCCTGCCACTGCCGGGGCCCGGCCTGGCCGATTACGCGGGCACCAACTCCGGCGCGGCCGCCGAGCAAATCCTGGTGCTGCCGGATTCGGTCCCCGTGGCGCTGGCGCCCGGCCTGTGGTACCTGGCGATCACGAACGCCGACCTGCAGCCGGTGGCCTACGCTGTCCGGGCCTCCGAAGTGACGGCGAACGTCATCACGATCACCAACGGGCTTGATTTCACGAGCGTCGTGGGCGCGCCGGGCGCGCCGGTCGAGTTCTATCACTTCCGGATCGCGGAGACGAATGCGGCGGCGGCCTTCACGCTGGAGAATCTGACTGGGAATGCCGATCTGCTGCTGCGCCAGTGGGATTTTCCGTTCGGCACGAATTATCATCTGGGCAGCTTTGCGCCTTCGACGAACGCGGAGGTCATGATTCTGCGGACGAACGTCTGGATCCGATCCTATGCTGCCGATTCGATCCTGGGCTCTTGTCTGGAGTGGGGGTCGCTGGCGGGGGTTGAGTATCAGGTTCAAGGGCGCACCAACCTGACCGATCCGGTTTGGGTCGACCTCTCGCCGCGGTTGACTGCGGGGGGGCCGATCACCCGCTACTGTGTCGATCCAACCAACGGCTGCCAGTTCTTCCGGGTGGCCGAGCATTGGACCAATCGCCCGGTGCGCGTGCAACCCAATCTCAACGGGGATTGGTATCTGCTGGTGACGCCGCGGGATACGGGTCCCATCCAATTCACGCTACGGGCGGTGGTCCGGCCGCCCATCGAATCGGTGGATGGGGGCGCCCCGCTGGCCGGCCAGGTGGTTTCCGCCGGCGGCTGGCGCTATTACGAATACGTGGCGGGCGCCGGCCTCGCCCAAGTGCGCTTCGAGGCGGTCGCGGTGGCCGACGACATCCGGCTCTTCGTGCGGCGCGGTGCGCCCGGCTCGTTCGAGCCCTGGCCCTTGGAGACGCGGTTCGATTACATGAGCGACCTGCCCGGGCCGGCCACGGAAGCGGTCCAGGTCGACTCCGATTCGGCGCCGGCGCCGCTGGCGGCAGGCCCGTGGTATCTGGGCGTGCAGGCCGCGGGCGCGCAGGATGTCACGTTCACACTCCAGGTGATCGAGACCGGCCCATGACCCGGGTTTTGGCTCTCGCCCTCAACCCCGCCGTCGATGTCGAGTGGACGGTGTCCGGCGTGGGCTGGGACGAGAAGAACACGATCGAGGCCGAACGCCGCTGGGCGGGAGGCAAAGGAGTCAACGTCGCGCGGTGGCTGCGGGCGGCGGGAGTGGATGCCGAGCTTCTGCTTCTGATGGGCGGGGCTTACGGGCGGGAGCTGGGGCGGCATCTGCGGTCCGAAGGCCTTCCGTTTCGGTCCTTTCAGGTGGGCCAGGAGACTCGCGTTGATTACATCGTTACGACGCCGGCGGGCCGCCAGCTCCGGTTCAATCCGCGAGGGCCGGAGATTTTGCGGGAGGAACGGCTCGCATTGTTCGAGAGGATCGACCGGCGGCTTCCGCGCCGGGGGATCGTGGTGATGTCGGGCAGCCTTCCGCGCGGTCTTCCTGCAACGGCCTATGCGCAGCTGGCCGGGCGCGTCCGGGAACGGGGAGGGATTGCGCTGGTGGACAGCGACGGTCCGGTGTTTGCGGCGGCGGTGAAGGCGCACCCTTTTCTGCTCAAGCCCAACGAGCACGAGCTGAGGCAGTGGGCGGGAGGCGGGGTGCGGACGGAGCCGGCGCTGCGGGGGGCGGCGGAGGAGCTTTCGGCGGCGACGGGCGGGTGGGTTCTGCTGACGCGAGGTGCCCGGCCCGCATGGCTGATCCACCATGATGAGGATCGGCGTTGGACCGCAGCGCCGCCGCCGGTTCGGATCCAAAACAGCGTGGGGGCGGGGGATGCGGTCATGGCGTCGGTGGCGGCTCAGATCGCGCGGGGGAGCGGGCCGGCCGAGTGGCTGCGCTGGGGGATGGCGGCGGGGGCGGTGGCGGCTCGGAGCCCGGGCGGGCATGCGCCCTCCTGGCCGGAGGTGGTCCAGCTTGCCGGACGGATTTGCGTGGCGGGTGGATGACGGCGTTCAGGGCGCCCATTGTGTTGCGCCTTGCCGGATCTCGGGCTCGAATCGCCAGGCCCAGGCGGGGTAGTACAGGTTCCCGCCCCGCCACTCGACCTCGCCGCGCTGGAAATCGACGGTCTCGGATCGGAAGAAGGTTTTGGCGGGGTACAGGGGCTGGGCGAAATCATGGTTCACGACAAGGCGCTGGCTGTCGATGTTGCCGCAGTAGAACCAGCGGCGGCGCTCGTCCGTCACGGGGAGCAAGCCGTGGGAGACATCGACCGGAAGCCATCCGTACGGCTCGAGGTAGATGGCGCACCAGTCGTGCATGTTCCAGTTCCGCCCGGTGGTCCAACCCGATTCCCAGCGGGCGGGGATCCCCGACAGGCGGCAGAGGGACATGAACAGCATGGTCTGAATGCCGCAGTCACCCCAGCGGTGACGAAGGGCGTATTCGGTCAGGGACGGGATGGTGGAATATTCGCGTGCGGAGGCCCAGGGGATGTTGTCGCTGATCCAGGCGAAATAGCGTTTGGCTTGGAGCCATGGGTTGGATTCGCCGCCGGCAATGTCGGCGGCGAGCGCGCGCAGCTCGGGGGTGAAAACGATGTGGGGCGGCCGCTCGCCCATATGCGGCGATGCCTCCGGGTGGCCGGGGGCGGGCAGCCGGACGCGCGCGGGATCGATCGTGCGGAAGCATCCGTGCACGGTGTATTCGAAGACGGCTTCGAAGGTGGTGGGCAGGCCTTGGCGGGCGCTTTGCTCGAGATAGAGCGTCGAGTGGGCCGATTCGGCGCCGCTGGGGATCGATCGGGAGGGGCGGGTCGTGACGAGGCGAAGGTTGCGCTGCCGGGAGGTTTGGCGGGGGAAGGGGAGCCAGGCGCGGATGTTCTCGCCAGGCGGCGTCATGTCGGGCTTGACGGTCAGAGTGTAGCGGATCCGAGCCCGATAGGGATCGCCCAGGAGCTGGCCGGTGCGTCCATAGGCGGCGATCAGGGCGTCGATGTTATCGGAAACAGCGGCGAGGAGGCCGGCCTCGGGCGCGCGGAGGCTGGCGCTGAGCCGGCGGGCCTCCGGATGGACGCGGAACAGGTTGGCTGCGGCTTTCTGGAAGTAGAAACGGCTGCCATCGATCCGCCAGGATTCGAGCGCGCCGTCGGCCTCCCAGCGCGCGATCGACTCGGCGGCGGCATCGGGCAGGATGCCGCGGATATCGGCGACGACCTGGTCGTGGGTTCGAGAGAAATCGAGGCGGATGCGCCCCATACGTTCCTGTTCGAAGAGCAGCTCCTGGCGCGCCGGGAAATCCAGGTCCGACCGTCCGAGCTGCTGTTCGAGGATCCGCGCGGCCTCGATCCATCGGCCGGATTCGATGGCCAGCCGGGCCTCGGTGGCCGGGCTTGCCGCCATGGCGCCAGCCAGGAGCCGGGCGATGCTGATCCACACAATGGGGCTTGGAATGGAACGAATCATGCTAATAGAATAGCGGAGCGGGGAGCGGATGGCGAGCTTTTGGGGCGGCCGTGGGCGTGGGGGGCCGGCGAGCGTGCAGAGAGTGGGCGCTGCCTGTGGGGGGACGGACGACAATCTCCGGCCTTCCGGAAGAGTCCAACGCTGTCGTTGACACTGGGGCGGCAGGTGATTATTGTGGCATAAATTTAACGAAGATACAGGTTACGATGCTTTTACGAATCGCACTCATCTTGGCCATTATCGCTGGGCTGGCGGCGGCGGGGATCAGCCATTTCATGGTCGATCCCAAGATCAAGAATCTGACCACCGAACTGGGCGACACGAAGGACACGCTGGACCGGACTCAGAAATCGGAAGCCAAGTTCCGGAAGGAGTCGCAGCAGCTGCGTGCGGAGCTGGACGATACGAGCAAGATCCTCGATGTGGCGACGAACGAGCTGGCGCGCGTCTCGGCCAGGGCGATCCAGCAGGAGCAGCGCGCGAACCGGGCGGCGGCCGAGCTCGAGACCACGACCAAGGAACGCAACCTTGCCCAGGCGGAGCTGGCATCGTGGCGCGCCACCGGCCTGAGCCCCGATCAGATCAAGGGCGTGGTGGACGATCTGAAGTCGGCGAATGAAAAGATCGACGTCTACGAGAAGGAGAAGGATGTACTGGCTCGGAACAACAAGAAGCTGAGCATGGAGTTGGCGAAGGTGCTGCGTCCCAACGTTGATCCCGAGATGCAGCCGATGAAGGGCCGAGTGCTGGCGGTCGATGGCAAGTGGAACTTCGTGGTGGTGGATATCGGATCGGAGCAGGGAGCGGTGGAGCGCGGCGTCTTGCTGGTCAACCGGGATGGCAAGCTGGTGGGCAAAGTCCGCCTGACCTCGGTGGAGCGCAACCGGAGCGTGGCGAACATCATTCCGGAATGGAAGCAGGCGGAGTTCATGGAAGGCGACCAGGTGCTGTATTAGCGGGTGGCGTTTCAGCCATCGGACCTCATGCGTGTGCTTAGGGTCTGTGCAAAAATTACTTCTGATTTTGGCGGGAGCGCCGCCGGGCCCGATGCGAGGCGCAAGGGAGGGAGTGTATCCCCCTGCGATACTCGGCCGACCGAGCAACGAAGCCGATGGCCCGGCGCCGCCCCGCCCCTGCGGGCTGGAGGCCTTGGGCGCGCTGGCTGTGTTGCTCCTCGCTCACAGACCGCGCGGGTATGCTCGCTCGTCGCGCCTTGCCAGCCCGCCCAATCCCACCCAGCAAAATTGGAATTAATTTTTGCACAGACCCTTAGAATGAGCTGGAGCCGTTGGGCAGCGTTAATTTTGCTGGCGGTGGTGGCGGCTGGCTTGACCGGGTGCGGGACGACGGAGCCCGAGAATGCCTCCTCGCGTCCTTGGAACACGCCGAAGTCGTGGGAGTACGGTTTTCCGGGGGCGCCTTACGACCGGCGGTGAGAGGGAGGGCTGGTTATTTGGCGAACTCGACGCAGCGGGTTTCGCGGACCACCGTGATGCGGATCTGTCCCGGGTATTGGAGCTCTTCTTCGATCTTGTGGGCGAGGTTGCGTGCGAGGAGGAAGGCCTGATCGTCGCTGATCCGATCGGGTTGGACCATGACGCGCAGCTCACGGCCGGCTTGGACCGCGAAGCACTTCTCGACGCCCGGGAATGAACGGCCGATTCGCTCGAGGTTCTCCAGCCGCTTGAGGTAGGTGGCCATGGTTTCGGACCGTGCCCCGGGTCGGGAAGCGCTGATGGCGTCCGCGGCGCTGACGAGGCTGCCGATGGCGAAGCGGCAAGGGGCCTCGCCGTGGTGGGAGGCGACGCTGTTGACGACGGCTTCGGACTCGCCGTGGCGTTTCAAAAACTCGGCGCCGATAATGGCGTGGGCGCCCTCGATTTCGTGGTTGAGCGCCTTGCCGATATCGTGGAGCAATCCAGCCCGCTTGGCCGCCAGGACATCGAACTGAAGCTCAGCCGCCATCAGGCCCGACAGATGGGCGACCTCGACCGAATGATCGAGGTTGTTCTGGGCATAGCTGTGGCGGAACCGGAGCCTGCCGAGGACCTGGACGACTTCGTGGGCCAGAGGGGGCAGGCCGGTCTTGAAGACCGCCTCCTCGCCGGCGCGCAGGATGGCATCGTCGGTCTCCTGGGCCACCCTGCCGACGACCTCCTCGATGCGGGTTGGATGGATGCGTCCATCCAGGATGAGCCGCTGCATGGCTTCGCGGGCGATCTCGCGGCGCACGGGATCGAACGAGGACAGGACGACGGCGTTGGGCGTATCGTCGATGAGGACCGTGACGCCGGTGGCGGATTCGAAGGCGCGGATGTTGCGGCCTTCGCGGCCGATGATCTTGCCTTTGATCTCCTCGTTGGGGAGGGTGACGGTGGCGGTGGTGGTTTCGAAGGAGTGTTCTCCGGCGTAGCGCTGGATGGCGAGGCCGATGATTTTTCGGGCCTCATCCTCGGCCCGCTGGCGGGCGTCCTCGAGGACGTGGCGGGCGAGATCGCCGGCGTCGCGGAGGCTCTCCTGCTCGACCTCCTTGAGGAGCAGTTCCCGCGCGTCGGTATCGGAGAGGTGAGCGAGGTGGGAGAGCTGCTCCCTGCGCTCTTCGATCAGCCGGTCCAGCTCGGTCCGGTCCCGGGCCAGCTCGTCTTCCTGGAGGGCCAGGCGCTGCTGCTGGGCGAGGACCATTTGTTCCTGCTGGACCAGCCCCTCGAGCTGCTGGTTGATGAGCAGGTCGCGCTGGCTGAGGCGCTGGTCCAGCTCGTTGAGCTCCTGACGGCGCCGGGCGTGATCCTCCTCGAGCGCGCGGCTGCGGCGCAGGAACTCCTCGTTGGCGGCGAGCTGGGCGTCGCGCACGACGGCGGCGCACTGCTGGCGGGCGGTTTCGGCCAGGCTTTCCTTCTCCCGCTCCCAGTCAAGGTGGAGCGACCGTTCGCGGCGGTGCTGGATCCAATAGCCCAGCCCGCCCCCAAGTATGAGGCCCGATGCGGCTATCAACAACTCTTGCAGGGACCCGTTCATGTTGGATTCGAGCCCGGGCGAGCCAGCAGCCACCCGCCGGGGGTGACGACGCCGTCCATCCCAATGTCTCGAGGGCTTGTCGGAACGTCAGCGACGATCTGACAACAAAAGGCCACACCACACTTCCATCCGGAGATCCCGGCCAGAAGCCGGTCGTAATATCCCCGGCCGTGCCCGAGCCTCCGGCCTGACGCATCGAATGCTACACCAGGAACCAGGATGAAGTCAAGTTGCATTAGCGTTCCGGCGGGGCAGGCGGCGATGGGTTCGCGGATTCCCCATTTTCCCGGCCGGAGGTCGGCCTCGGGATTTCGGAGGAGGGCGGGCTCGTATCGGTCGTCCGCAGCCACGTAGCGCGGGAGGAAGATTTGGAGTCCATCGGCCAGGGCGCCGGCGATCAATGGCCAGATGTCGGGTTCGCGCGCCATCGGGGCGAAGGCCAGGATGGTCCGTGAACGGCGCCATCGATCGGACTGGAGGATCCGTTGGCGGATCTGGGCGGAAGCGGCGGAGAGCGCCTCGGGAGGCTCCGTCTGGATCGCAGCCAGGACCGCGCGTCGCAATTGTTTTTTGGCCGTGGGCATTGGTCGGCAGGGAGCTGGAGGGGGTCATCCCGCGAGCGAGGGGGGTGGTTGGGCCGGCGGAGCGCGGCGCGCGCCTGGGGCCTCCGCCTTCATGGACCGCCATTTTTCGAGACGCTCCTTGATCTTCTTTTCCACGCCCTGGTCTGTGGGCTGGTAAAACGATCGGGCGGCGCCCAAGTAATCCTGGGGGACGAAGTGGCCGGGGAAATCGTGGGCATATCGGTAACTCTGGCCGTGGCCGAGGCGGGCTGCGCCGGCGTAATGGGCGTCTCGCAGGTGCTCGGGCACGGGAAGGGATCGTCCGGATCGGACTTCGCCGAGGGCGGCGTCGATGGCGGTGATGGCGGTGTTGCTTTTGGGGGCGGTTGCGAGGTAGATGGCAGCCTCCGCCAGGGGGATGCGCGCCTCGGGCCATCCGATGAACTCGGCGGCATCGCAGGCGGTTTGGGCCAGGACCAGGGCCATAGGATCCGCCAAGCCGATGTCTTCGGCGGCGCAGATGACCATCCGGCGGGCGATAAAGCGGGGGTCTTCGCCGGCATGGATCATCTTGGCCAGCCAATAGAGCGCGGCATCGGGATCGCTGCCGCGCATGGACTTGATGAAGGCGGAGATGGTGTCGTAATGCGCGTCGCCATCGGCGTCGTAGACGACGGCCTTATGCTGGATGGATTGCTCGGCCGACTGCAGATCGAGGCGGATGGTCCCATCGGGTTGCGGCGGGGTGGTGAGGGCGCCGATCTCGAGCGCGTTGAGGGCCTTGCGGGCGTCTCCGTCGGCCACGCGAGCGAGGTGCCGGAGCGCCTCCGGATCGGCCTGGATCTTCAGATGCCCAAGCCCGCGCTCCGGGTCCGCCAGGGCGCGCTGCAGGACGGCCAGGAGCTCGTCCTCCGACAGCGGCCGCAGCTCGAAGATCTGCGATCGGGACACCAGCGGGGCGTTGACGAAGAAGCACGGGTTATGCGTCGTGGCTCCGATCAGGCGCACGACGCCGCGTTCGACGTCGGGCAGCAGGACGTCCTGCTGCGCTTTGTTGAAGCGATGAATTTCGTCGATGAAGAGTATGGTGGCGCGGCCGGCGTTGGCCCGGCGATGGGCGGCTGCGGCCAGGACCCGGCGCATGTCGGCGACATTGGACTCGACGCCGCTGAGCGGTTCGAAGTGGGAGCGGGTGTGGCGGGCGATGATCTGGCCGAGGCTGGTTTTCCCGGTTCCGGGCGGGCCGTAGAAGATGAGCGACTGGATACGATCGGCTTCGATGGCGCGGCGGAGCAGATGGCCAGGGGCGAGCAGGTGCGTTTGGCCCACGAAATCATCGAGGGATCGCGGGCGCATTCTGGCGGCGAGCGGAGCCGGCGGCGCGGAGGATCCCGCATCGCCCGCCTCGCCTGGCATCGTTGGAAACAGGTCTTCGGACTCCATCGACAAGTGCGGATCCACCGCCCGAATGGCGGACAATCCGATGCCGTCAATATTTCACAGCCGGGGGAAGAGACAAGAGGGGAAATAAAAACCCCGCCGTAATGCCGTGGGTAACAGTTCCTCTGAACTGATAAGAAACAGGTGGAACCTGCAGGGCGGCTTTCGATGTCCAGTCAAGGCATATCGGCTGCCACCACATTCAAGGCTCCGTATATTCGAGCTTACGGTTCAAGGACATTGTTTCGTTTCACGAACATGGCAGGGTTAAAATCCAATGAATCTGCTCCATCTCAAAGAACCGCTCGCATTCCGGCCTCGGCCGGTGCGCCCGCTGATCACGCCAACGAACATACAGCGGCTGCGCCGAACGACTCAAGAAAAATCGTCTCGGCGCCGGCTATTTCCAGACCACCGCTCGATAGAAGCGCTGGCCCGTGTTGGGAGGGATCGGCAGCGGAACCGATTGGATTGCGGCATTGAGCTCGAGATCCTGCACCGCAACCCAGTTCACGAGGTCCTCGGAGCCCTCGATCCGGCAATGGTATCCAGCCTGGCCATGGACCGTGAAATCGAATTGGGCCCCGTCCGTGCGAGCGAATCCAACTCGAGGCGGCTCGGGATCGTCATTGAGGATGACAACGCGTGCGGTGCGGATGGAGCCGATGGCTGCGCCGGCGGGGGCGCCGTCGGCGAGGTCGAGCTGCAGGTCCATCGGCTCGTCGGGTTCGAACTTGCCATCCGACAGGATGGGGACGGTGATCAGCCGCAGCTGGTTGCCGTCCGAGAACAGAACGGAGATGGGCTGGGCATGGTAATCGACATTGGGAGTGGCGCCGCCATCGACAGGCAAGGGTGTGACAAGGAGCTCGACCTCACCGCTGGCGCCGCCGGAGCGGGTGATGGTGATCGCCTTGCAGCAGATGCTGTCTTCAAAGATGGCGTGCTCGGCCTCGGTGAACGCGAACGTGCCGACGGCATCATTGTCGACGATCTGGAGGGTTGCGGCCGTGATGGTTCCCAGCGATGCGCCGCTCGAATCGTCCGGAGAGAACGAGAGCGTCAGGCTCAGTGTCTCGGCGCCTTCAGCCAGGTCGTCATCCTGAATGATGCCAGCCAGGCTGACGGTGCGGCTGAGCTCATGATCGGACAAGACCACGTCGATCGAGGTGGCGCCGTAGTCGCCATCTGCCAGCCGTGCGGTGCCATCGCTGAGGGCGATCTGGAGGCGGACTGCGCCCTCGTTGCCCTGGTGCCGGGTGATGGTGACTTCCTGGACGGCGACACCGTTTTCGAGGACAGAGAAGCTGTCGTGGCTGAATGCGACGATGCCCGGCGGCTGTTCGGTGCCGGTCAGGTTGCCGACGGGCGCCTGCGCGATGGCCTGGTTGAGCGCATGGCAGGTTTGCGCAGCCACGACTTCGTCAATGACAAGGGTTCCGGATCCCGCCTGTTTGAGCTGTTCCGCAGCCTGGCCCTGGGCAATCCACTGCACTTGGCTGATGGCGGCGGCGGCGGCCAAGGCGCCCTCAGCCTCTGCGACCAACTGGTCTTTCGCCTGGTTGATCGCAGCGATCACCTGCGCTGCTCCTTGCTGCACGGCGGGATCGACGGTCGCCTGCATGGCCGATGCCGTCTCCTGAATGACAGTCCCGACCAGTTGGGTGTCGCTGAGGTTCACGGTGGGATTGGTCTGCACTGCGCTGGCGATTTGGGCGATCACCTCCCGGGCCAGGTCGGCTGGGGAGGCATCGGGGGTGGATTGATCGAGCAGGGCGGCGATCTGGACGACGGTGTCCTGCACCTTGGCGGCCGCCTGAAGAACGG
This sequence comes from Verrucomicrobiota bacterium, assembly GCA_022711435.1. Taxonomy (GTDB): domain Bacteria; phylum Verrucomicrobiota; class Verrucomicrobiia; order Limisphaerales; family UBA1319; genus JAGMXM01. The sequence continues at coordinate 1,475 of JAKLFB010000051.1, read as the reverse complement.
GCGCGGCGGCCGTGTCGTTGGCAACCGCCGCTGCCAGAGGATCAAACTCGAGCAACTGAACCTCCGGCGGGAGCCCCAGCGCCTCTTCGAGCTGTGTTTCGGCTTCAGCCAGAGGCAGGGATTCATCCCTCCGGGCCAGTTCGTTCAACAGCGCCGTGAGCGGCGTGATCACATTCGCGCCGGGCGGGGCTGACAAGGGCATTTCCAGAGGCAGGCCGGTCGATATGTCGACGCCCCCTTGAAGAACCAGTTGTCCTTCCTCGAGATCAAGCCCGCCATTTTGATTTGCATCGAACCTGGCGACGACCACCTTAAGGTCGAACCGTCCAGCCGGATCCGTGGTCGTCGAGGGCTCTCCCTCATCGAGCTTGCCGTTCAGATTTGCGTCAAAGAAGACCGTGCCGCCGGCAATGTAGCCATCCAGACCGCGTCCGGACAACAAGGCAGCCGGGTTGATCGTGAGCACGGCGATCTCGCTCGTCGCATCCCCAACCTCGTTCGAGATGAACACCGTGTAATTGCCGGCATCGGAAAGAACTGTTTCGGCGAGAACCAGTGATGCCTCATTGGCGCCAGGGATGTTCGTGCCATTGATTCGCCATTGATAAACGAACGGCTCAGATCCGGCAGCCGCAACAGAGAATGTCGCCGGATCCCCCTCATTCACGGCCAGACTGGCCGGTTGAGTGATGATCGATGGCGGTTCGTCGTCCTCGAACACAATCACCGTAAAAGACGTGCTGGCGGTGGCGGCGGGCGACCCGTTGTCGGTCACCCGGACGGTGAACGTGTTGGTCGACGGGCCCTGGGCCTCGCCGGGCGTCCACTGGATCTGGCCGGTGGCCGGGTCGATCGTGGCCGTGGGCGGCGCGCTCTCCAGGCTGTAGGTCAGCGTTTGGGCCGGCAGATCGGCGTCGGAACCGGCGGCGGTCCATTGGAGTAGGGCGCCCTCGTCGCCCTGCTGGTCGGCGATGGGATCGAGAGTGGGGGCCTGGTTGACTTCGGCGACGACGACCGTGAACGAGGCGGTGGCGCTGGCGGCGGGCGACCCGTTGTCGGCCACCCGGACGGTGAACGTGTTGGTCGACGGGCCCTGGGCCTCGCCGGGCGTCCACTGGATCTGGCCGGTGGCCGGGTCGATCGTGGCCGTGGGCGGCGCGCTCTCCAGGCTGTAGGTCAGCGTTTGGGCCGGCAGATCGGCGTCGGAACCGGCGGCGGTCCATTGGAGTAGGGCGCCCTCGTCGCCCTGCTGGTCGGCGATGGGAGCGAGAGTGGGGGCCTGGTTGACTTCGGCGACGACGACCGTGAACGAGGCGGTGGCGCTGGCGGCGGGCGACCCGTTGTCGGTCACCCGGACGGTGAACGTGTTGGTCGACGGGCCCTGGGCCTCGCCGGGCGTCCACTGGATCTGGCCGGTGGCCGGGTCGATCGCGGCTGTGGGCGGCGCGCTCTCCAGGCTGTAGGTCAGCGTCTGG
>JAKLFB010000050.1 GCA_022711435.1 Verrucomicrobiota bacterium | reverse complement strand
TGCCTTGGTTGGTGGAGGCCCTCCAGCGTTGCACCCAGTGCAGCGTGGAATTCATCCGGTGGCTTCGGTCCTTCTTCTTCTCCACGACTTCCTGCAGCCAAGCCTTGGAGGTTCTACGGGCCTTGTATGCGAAATTGTGAACCAGAATCTTGGACATCGTTCTGAGGCCGCAATCAGGATGGCCGTCATAATGCGCACAAACGCTGCCGAATGCATCGTCTCTTACAGCCCGCGAACTCGAGTCCGAACCGCATACAGCGAATCGCGGGCGGTGATGAAGAGGGTCTGGCGATCCCGGCCCCCAAACGCGACGTTGGCCGTCCAGCTTTCGTTGATGGGAATGTGGGCGATCTTCTCTCCCACCGCATTGAACACCGACACCCCCTTGCCAGTCAGATAAAGATTCCCCTCCGCGTCCAGCGCCATCCCATCGGATCCGAGATTCGTGAACAGCGTCTTCTCCGCCAGACGGCCATCCTCGAGGATCGCGTACCGGTAGGTTTTCCCCGCCCCGATATCCGCCACATACAACTTGAGGCCGTCCGCGTCCCCGACAATCCCATTAGGACGCACGAGATCCGTCGCCACGCGCGCCAGCGTCGAACGGGCCGGATCGAACAGATACACATGCTCGCCGTCCTGCTCTTTCTCGCCTCGTTTCCAGTAGTTCCGACGGTAGAACGGATCGGTGAAATAGATGCCGCCTTTGGGATGCACCCAGAGATCGTTGGGACCATTGAGCAGTTTGCCCTCGAATCTCTCGATCAACACCTGAATCCGGCCGTCGGGCGCGATCGACCAGAGCTGGTTCTTCTCGTCGGCGCAGGCGAGCAGGTTGCCTTTCGCGTCGAAATCCAGCCCATTGGCCCGCCCGCAGGGCTGCAGGAATGTCGTCAGCTTGCCGTCCAGGGACCATTTCAGGATCCGATCGTTGGGTTGATCAGTGAAATAGACGTTGCCTTCCCGGTCCGCGGCCGGGCCCTCGGTGAACTCGAATCCATCGGCCAGCAGCTCCACCTTGGCCCCCGGCGCAATAATGGCAGCCGCCGTTTGCGCGACGTCGGGCATCGCGGCTGCCGGCGCCGGATCGCCCGCCGGGATCTGCGCCTGTGACAGCGCCAGACAGCTCAGGACCGCGCTCAAGACGTATCGTATGTTCCATGGTTTCATGAACGAATGTTGGATCCGCCCGCGCGGATTGTCACGCCCGGTTTGCGAGCGATATCGAGCGCCGCCGATTCACCCGCCGAACCGCGCCGTCGCTTGCTGCCCAGCGCGCGGGCCCTCGAAATCCGTCCCGCCCGACGCCCGTTAAATCGTGCATATGCACGATTGATCGGGAGGGGTCGGCCGCCCGAGGATCAGCGGCGATGGCGCGCGTCCTTCGGTTGCCACGCGTAGGAAGAACCAACCCATGCCGGCCATCCCGTTCATGAGTCCAAGGGGTTGCCCGAATGGGAATCCGTCCCCAGTCCCTCTCCAGATTCGAGTCGCCTCGTATTGAGTCCACAGGGTCCGGAGGAAAGCAAACACCTCGGTGACCAGGTAGGGACGGCGCAGCGAAAGACCGGCCTGATACAGCAGATCGAGGTGGCCGCAGAGACCGTGGCAGAGGCACCAATTGTCCAGGTCGGACAATCCCGACATGGTGATTCGGATTGCCGTTTCGAGTTCCGCCAGCCATGCATCGTCGCCGGTGACCTCGCGCGCTCGCAGGCGGGCCAGCCCGATCCCCGGTGCGCCATTGCACCACGAGTTCGCGAACCGCGATGCCGGTCCGTGCTGACTCCGGGTCGAGCGTCGCAAATCGCGCCAGGCGTTTCGGACCGGATCGAACCGGGTCATCTCGAAGCGAAACGCCTGGCGGCCCAGATCCGTGAATTCCGCGGTCTGAACAGCGCAGCCCAACTCGACCAGCGCAAGCCCAATGCCGCTCAATCCATGGGATATCCCCGCCAGGCAATCCTCGGCCAACTCGGGATCGTGGGGCCAATGGGCGCCGCGTTCATCCACGCGCGCCAGCTTTTTGAGGTGGACTCCGGCCGCCATGGCCGCCCGCCGTGCGGTCTCGATGCCCGCCTCGATCAAGGGCGCACAGGCCAAAATCAGGCCCGCGGCCCCGGACATCAGGTCCAGCGCGCGATCTTCGGAAATCAGCGGGATCAGGCCGTCCAACCGGCGGACGGCGGCATCGAGATAGCTGCGGTCGTCCAGGAGCGCGGCCAGATGGACGGCGGCAAACACCAAGCCGCCCTCGCCGGTAAACACTCCGACGTCCGCGAGCCTCGATTCGGCCGCCATCTCGAACAGGCGGCGCGCCAGCGAACCGTAATCGCCGTCCAGCCAGCGGCTCACGCCCGCGAGGAACAAAGACACGCCCAGCGCCCCGTCATACAACGCGGCGTTGAACGTCGAATGCCCCGATGGACCCGCGCGGCTCTGGAACCACGACGACGAAGGAATGTCCTGCAAGGCCTCGGCGATCTGGCTCCCGATCCGCAGGGCATGGCTCCGAGCGATTTCGGCCATCGCATGGCGCTGCCGATCCGCGTCGTCGAGGCTGGCTTGGATGTAGACGTGCTGCTGCTCCCGCAGCGCGGGCCCAAAACCGGTCACCCGGCGCTTCACCTCCTCCAGCGGAGATCGCAGGAGAAATCCATCGATGCGCGTCCCATTGCTCGTCTCAACGCAAATCTCATCGGCGCGCGCCCGGAAGCAGGGGATGTCGCAACGGAACAGATCCTCGATTTCGAAGGGCACCAATCGGGCAGCCCCGGTCCAGGGAGGCAGGTACTCATACAATGCGCAACACTTGAGCTCGGCCAGGATCGGTTCCGCTAGGCATCCCGCGTGGCGAATCGCATCCATCACCAGCGCGTACATCTGAGTGCCGCGGTGGATGAACCGCAGCGTGGCGTCCTGCATCGCTTCTCGAACTTGCGCATGAAATCGCTCCGGATCGCTTGCGATGTGCCCGAACACGCGGTCGAAGCCCCGCTGCAAATCGGGCAGCAGACCGGCCAGCCCCTCCGGATCCCCCTTGGGGACGATTCGGTTGCCAGCACCGAGCTGGACCGGTTCATTCCGCCGCAACTCGACTCGAAGACGATCGGTGCCTGGATCGACGACCACCGGCGCCGGCAAAGGATTTCGATAGGCGCCATCGCCTTGCAGCGCCGACAGGTGGACCTCGCCCGCCACGGATTCGCGCGGCCACTCGAGCAGGCCGCTCCGCAACACCGACTCGAAAATCGGCGCCGATTCCGATCCGGCGATCGCCGGGCAACAGTCCAGAATGGTCTCCGCATCGACGATGTGGGGGCCATCGGCCGCAACGATGATATTCTCGAGATGCAAATCGGTGGATCCCAGGGCCAAGGCCAACGCCGCGTACCCGCCCATGCATTCGGCATAGGTCTTCAACAGGCCGCGCGACGCCGCACGTCCCCCGTAATCCACGTGCTCAACAAAGCCGTGGTCGCCGCCATCCAACACCGCGTGCGAGGGGAACTCGATCCCCGCCTCCGCGGCAATCCCCTCCAGCAACTGCTGCAGGCCGCGCTCGGCGCTGACGGACCTCGGCTTGAACACCAGGCGCGCCGGCGCCGCCCCTTCCGCCGGCGGCATCGGTCGGAAATGAATGATCGACACCGATTGGCCGCCGGCATGAAAATCGCCGCGTCCCACCTCGAGACGCGCCACATCGAGCGAGTCCAAATCGATCCCAAACACCCGCCGGATCTCCGATCGCTCGCGCGACAGGCAGTCCAAACAGCGCTCGGTTTGGCGCATCCACTGACCGGTGACAGTCGCATACCATCGGATCAACAGGGGATAGCGTTCGGCAAATTCCTGATACGATTCCACCGAGCCAAACCGGCGGTCCAGGAACGCGCGGTAACGCTCCGTGGCGGTTTGTCCGATCAACGTGCCACTGGCGCGCGACAGGTTCAGCTCGGCCTCGAGCGCCCGGGCGGTCGCCAACTCGAAACGGTTGGCAAGCGCCAACCCCAGGTCGCGGGCCACGGCATCAACGTCCACGCTCAGGGGTTGCGCGCCGTTCCGATGCGTATGACCCAGATTCGAAACGAATTCGCGCAGAGCATGGAGGAACGGCAGATAGGCCAATCCCATCCGATCATAGAGAAACGCCTGAGCATCCTCCGAGCGATCGAACCGCCGGCCGTCCAGGATCGAGGATCGGGAAGTCCAGGATGGATCCGAAAGCAACGCCAGGTAGAATCCGAGCCAGGAGGGGAAATGATCCTGGAACGATGCGGCGATCTGGAGGCAGCCATGCGGGCCGGGATCCAGCCGGCGGAGCATTTCCTGCCGCCAGCACAGCAGCTTCTCCAGTTCCGATTCCGAAAGCCAATCCGATCCGGCGCAGGCCCCGTGCCGGCTTCGGATCTGCCGCCACTTTCGCACCAGGCGTCGCGTCTCGTATTGGGAGAGAAGATCGCTGAGACAGTCGCCGCCGGCATCCGGAATTGCATCGGCAACGGACCGCCGCAAGCCGGCCAGTTCCCGGCTGGTCAGGCTGGACAGCAACAGCCGAGCCCCATGCGCCAAGCACGCATCGCGAATCGGGCCGCCGGAGGACGCGCGGCAACTCATAGGACTGGCGGACGCGGGCATCCGCGGCGCGGCTCACCATGGATCAACGTGACTTCGCCCGAAACGCCCTCCGCGGCTGCCGACGCAAGGAGACCGACCAGCGCCTTACAGCGACCGTCCGTCGCACTTGATGGTGAACCCGGAAATGCAGGTGCAACGACAGTGGGTCGAGTTGGCGCCGAACAGATCGACCGAATCGAGCTGGTCCGCGATCTCGAGATCGCCGACCTGAACCGCCTCCGGCAGCGCCGCGCCCATGGCACGGAGCAGGCTCAACTCCTCCGAATCGAGCATCGTTTCCGGATGGTCGGACAGATCCCGGCGGAACTCGGGATCGATGGCCGCCTTGAACATCACCTGCTGGAGCCGTGGAGAACGGGCTGGAGACGTGATCGTTTGCATGATGCATTATCCCGAGTGAGTTTTTCAGAATGGATGTGGCCGCCGGATGGGGACGGTTTGCCCCGATCAGCCTTATCCAAAAGTCACAAGACCGCTGGATCAAAGCCATGCGCGTTGCCACAGTGCGCGCGATCCTAGCGGGGAGCATTCGCGATGCAAGCGGAAAATGGAACCGCTGCGCGCACGCCTCGGGGGGACCACATTAACGCGTTGACAGGAATTTGGCCGGCTGATCCAATGCGCCGCCAGAGATTGAAAAGCAGCTCAACTTCATTGCCATTGCTGTCCTTTGGAAAGGAGCTTTTCTGCTTCCTCGGCGCAGGATTTCCCATGAGCTTGATCCAAGTGTTTCGAAAACAGGGCAGCCTTTTGCCTTTGGCCCTGATCTTGTGTGCATTGACCAGGGAAGCGGAGGCGCACCATTCGGTCACGCGCGTGGGCACCCGCCCGACGTATTTGGAGAGATGGAAAAACGTGGGTTGCCCGGGTGACAGCCCGGAATGGTGTCTTGAGCATTTGGGGTATCAGGAAGGAAAATATATTCTATATGCCGGGATTCGCCATTGGGAGCGAGAGACGTACCTTGGAGAAGAAACATATTCCTACACAAGTTACGAGCCAGATTTTGTGACCATACGGATTCGACCGGTGAATGCGAAGGACCAACTCTTACCGGACGCCCGGTATCAGGCTTGGCAGGATTTCACGCCGGCGAACTACCATTTCCATGCCACGGAATTGAAGGGGGAAAAGCACTTTCAGGTCTGCAAAACGTGCGGGGATCCGGTGCACCTCAAATTTGAGCGGGTTCAATCCACCATCGTTCTCGACATCTCGGACACGACCGGATGCGGTTCCTCGCGGGAGGCCTATTTGTTCAAGGACGGCGTCCGGGTAGACTCGAGCGGAGTTCTGACCGCGGGCCAGTCCGCCCAATTTGAAGTGTTCGAGTTGGCCGTCTACGAGGCGGTGGTTAGCGACGGATTTTCCACGGTGAACATCAAGCCGATCGTGGCAGGTTGGTCTCCGGCAACGGGATTCGAGGACAGCGTCGCCTCTCCCGAAGAGGGGCGCGTAATCACAAAGGTCTTTAACGGACCGGGGGATGTCTCGATGACATCTGCGTTTCCCCAGGATTCCGCGGCGGCGATCGAAGCGGAGGCCAGGGAGCGTTTGGACATGCTGAAGAACATCGGTTACGACACCAGCGGTTTGGAGGCGTTGTTCAATAGCGATCGAGATATGGCCCGGCGATTGTTCATGGCTTCGGAATACCTGCTGCAGTTGGAGGATATGCGGGCTTCTTTCGCATCGGATATCGGATTCAATCTGGCGGAATTGGTCATTCCTTATTTTTCTCTCGCTAAAATGGGCGCCAGCCTGACGATGGGCTTATGGGGTGACCCGACAAGCCGCGCTCGATGGAAAGGCTACATCCGGGCGATCGGGCGCCAGGATCGGCACTTTTCCGCGGCCTTTTACGCGACGAAAGGCGACTACCCTCACTCGCGTCCGGCCGCTCAATGGAGGCCCGGCGCCGACGCGCTCAAACCTCATTCGCAAGATATGATCGACCGATTGGCGGCCGCTTTGTCTGCGAGCGATCCTCCTGCCACCTACTGCGACAACCGCCGTTGCCTCTCCAGTTCTTTGAGTGAATTGGAGTTTACCGTCACCACCCTCAAGAGCACGCTGACAGATCTCTACGCTCCGGACTGGGCCACTATTCGGGGCGGTTGGCAGGACCTGTCCTTCTTAGTGGCCGATAATGTGAATGTGGCATCGAAGTTCACCAAGGCCCTGGCGAGCGATGCGTTCACGGTCATTGAAGTCGTCGACAAAATCATCTACACCTCTCGACTGACGGAGACAATGATCGAATCCTCGGCGCTGGCCAATTATGTTCCGGATCCCAACATGATCTTATCCGCGAACTGCGGCGCCGCCCGATTTCTTGCTCGACCAAATTCCATGACGATGCCGTCGACCATTCGCTCGGCCAGCGCCTTTTTCTTGCCAGAATCCATCCTCTATGAGGAAGAGCTGAATGCTCTGAAACTCGATCTGTTGGCGGGTGATCAGCAGTCCATGCAGGCGGACTTCCAACGAATCGACCAGGCTGAAGATCTCCTCGACCAAGCCTTCACATGGGCGATCGGCCAAGTCGCGTCGCGCTACGCAACGGCCATCCTCAGCATCCCCGAATTCCGCGATCGTTACCTGGAAATCTTTTGGGGAAATCTTCGCCAGGCCAGTCACGGACAGGCGGAGCTTCACTTGGCGGCCGGCATGTATTTTGCCAGCTCCGGAGACCCGTCCATGGGCGCCAGGCTGTCCGTGTGGGTGGAAGAGGTGAAGCGAAGAAATCGGATTGCATTGGCCACCGCCAACGAGTTCCTGTCTCTCACCGCCGACCTTCCTGCGATAAGCGCTTATTCCATCCATTCGGTCGAGGTGCGACCTGCAGCGCTTGCCGAGTGGGACTGCGAAATCCGGGCAGTTGTTCGGCACACCGCTGGAACCAATGGCCAGCAGGTCGCGGTCGTTTTGGTCGCGGAATCCGACATTCAAGTCGATCCGCCGGAGGCTTTCATGGGCGTGTTTGGCGAGCGGGAGGAGAAATTGTTCCAGTGGCGGGCAAGGATGCCGCTGGTCACCAGCAATCTGTTTGTGCCAGCCAAGATTTTTGTGCAGGCGGCCGGCGGTTCCGGTGCGAGCCACCGTTTGTTGATCGAGAATCGTCCCAACCTGCACCAACAAACGCTCAGCGCTGGATGGAGCTTCACCGCTGTTCCATGCCAGCCATACGAGGAAGACGCGGGCAAGGCATTGGGCGGCCAGGTTCCCGGATCGCTTCAGCTATACCATTACCTCAACGGAGGATATCAGTCATACGGTCCTTCCGAGCCCGAACGGGTTCCGCTGAAGGGGGGGATCGGCTATTGGCTCTGGCTGCCGGAAGGGCAGACGATTTCGGTCCATGGGCGGAGCCCGTCGCTCCTCGAGGACGCAGTCATTCCTCTGGAAGCGGGCTGGAACCAGATTGGCAATCCGTTCGATTTCCCGCTGGCATGGAAAGAGGCGCGCATCCGGTATCGATCCGGCGGCACACTCGAGACGATCGGCATCCAGGAGGCGCACCAGCGGCAGATCGCTCGGAATTATTTGTATTGGTATGAGAAGGGTGGACAGCAGATGGCGACGGCGCCGGAAGGCATCCTGAAACCCTGGCTGGGGTATTGGGTTCGAGCCGAGCGCGAGTGCGAACTCCTCCTGGCCCCCACCCTCGCCGCCGAATAGCGTATGAAAACCACCTTCTCGATTGCCGTTTTGATCCACTGGATCCTGGGAACTGCCGCAGCGGCAAGCGCCGCTTCGGTCTCCGACTGGCAGCTCCAGCTCAAAGTCGACGTCGGCGCCTACAACGATCATCCAAACTATTTCGGAGTCAGCCCCTCGTCCTCGGACACCTATGACCCGATGGACGCGGCTGAACCTCCAGCGGCGCCGGCGCCGTCCGTCGCGATGTTCATTCCCCACATGGACTGGGCCGTGTATCCGGATTTTTACACTCGCGACATCCGGGCGCCGCTGGCGCCGGCCGGGGCCGCCACACGGGCGGTCTGGGATATCTACGTCACGACCCGGGGATCGGCATTGGGCCAGAAAACCGCGGTGATCAGTTGGGCCCAACTGGAAGGTGTTCCCCCCGACTATAGCATCCGGTTCGAGGATGTAACTGGCGGCGGCTCGGGAATCGATCTGCGCGCAGCCGCTTCATACGAATACAACACGGGCGCCCCGGATTTTCGCGGAGAAACCACCCGGCAATTGCGGCTGACGATCGAACGGAGCGCGAGCCAGCCGCACAGCCGCATGAACACGCTGCCCCTGTTTCACAACTCGAGCCAGGTGGCGCTGTCATGGGCTCCCGATTTTCCGGACCCTCCCATCGCCGCCTACACGATCCAGGTCTACGACGAACAGGCCGCCACTCGAGTTTGGACCGACATACCCGGATTGATGGACACCACGCTGACCAACGGAGTATTTGCCGGCCAGGACGGACACCGCTATCGCTTTCGATCGAAAGGCCGGACAGCAAGTGGCGCATGGGAAACCGATTATGCCGATGCCGGAGACACCCAAACAACTATCGATCTGACCCGACCGGTCATCGCCATTTCCCATCCGGAAGACCTGACCGTGGCGGCGGGCGTCTTGTCGGTCCAGGGAGAAGTCCGCGATTCGCATCTATTCAACTGGACTCTGGATTTTGCGGCAGCAGGCTCGGACTGGTCGCCAGCCGGACCATTCGTGCCGCTGCAGACAGGCTCGAACGTAATGGCCAACACGGTGTTGTTGTCCTGGGATACCGGGGGCCGCAATGGCAATCATCTGCTGCGTCTTCGAGCCGCGGATCTGGCGGGAAACACGGCCGAGACCATTGTCCGCCTCAGCCTCATGAACGTCCCGCCCATCATCGACTCGTGCCATTCGGTCAACTTGGTGGACCCCAGCGATCACGACGAAGCATATCGTCCAGGCACCCAGGTCCGAATTACGATCCAGGATCGCAACCTTGCAACCGGATTGATCGGGCGCATCACAATCACGCGGGGCAGCCAGACCATATCGCCGCCGATCTTCGACGCTCCAATGAGCGAAGATACCACCAGCCCCGGCGCCTACTTTTTCCTTTGGGACACCGCCGGCCAACCGGATGCAACGAACTATTTCGTCGAGACGCGGCTCGGAGACGCGGGCAACCATTGGGACGACAACGGCGCCAACGATTTTGGGCCGGATCTGGTCATCGTGCTGGACAGCCAGGGGCCGGTCGTCCAGTTGACCTCCGCCAACAGCCAATACCCCACCGACAACGACGGCGTCTATTCCCCGGGCCAGACCATTCGCATCCGGGCTGTCGATGCGAATGGAGAAGCCAACCTCGCTGCCATCGTCACCATCACTCGCACCAATGGCATTCCCCTGCTGAAACCGGTCAACGGTCAGCCGATGATCCCCGCGGGCGCCAGCGGCATTTTCGAGTTTCTCTGGGCGACCACCGGCGAGGTGGCGACCAACGATTACCGGGTCAACTGCGCCATGCGCGACCGGGCCGGGAACTCGGCCAGCTCCGAAATCCCCATCCAGCTCAAAGCCAATGCGCCCGTGGCGATCATCTCGCATCCGGCGCCCGGCAGCTTCCAGCGCGGCACGCTCGAGGTGCGCGGGACCGCCAGCTCTTCCTTCAGAGTTTTCCATGCCCCGGGAACGCCAGATGGGATCAGCGATAGCGCCTGGAAACTGGATACTTATTCGCCCACCGCGGTCACCAATGGGGTTCTGCATCCCGGCCTGGACATTTCGACCTGGCCGGACGGCATTCACACAGTGCGGCTGGTCGTGAGCGATACCGCCGCCCGGGTCACATCGCTTTCTTACTCGTCGTTCCAGATCGACACCACCCCGCCCGCGGCGCCGGCGGTCCAAATCGCGGCGCCGGCCGGCCAGGATCATTTTGTGCGCAATGGCAATACGATCGCCATCGCTGGCCAGTGCGAGAGCAACGCCGTGGTCGTCTCCGCGCGGTTAATGAGCGAAACGGGAATCGTCCTGACCAATGCCGGTTTATCGGTGGTGATTTCGCCCGAAGGTGCAATCAGCGGCGCCGTGACGAACAGCCAATGGGCTGATGCCGCCTCCGGCCGGCTCGAGATCGTGATCGCCGATCCCGCCGGCAACCCATCCCTCGCGGGCGTCTCCAATCCGTTGACGGTCGATAACAATCCGCCGTGGATCGGGCTCGAGGGCCTGGCTGAAAACGCCTATTTCGCTTCCCTGCCCATCGTCATCCAGGGGCAATACTTCGACGCCGGATCGGGAGTGGCCCACATCGAGCTCAGCACCGACGGCGGGTGGACGTTCGAGCCCGTCGCGGGATGGACCAACGGCAACTGGACAGTCTCGCTCAACCTGGATTTCGAGGGTCTCTATGAGATCATCGCCCGGGCCACCGACCGGTTGGGACTCACGCGGACCACGGCGCCCGTCCATGTCAATTACGTGCTCGACTGGTTCACCTGCAATCTCGCCCTGCCGCCCGACGGCTTCGACCTGGCGGAGTCGAAACACCTCTCGGTGATCGGATCGGCGGGCGACGCGGGGATCCAGCCCGGGTTCGGTTGGCGCCTCGAGTTTTCGCGCGACCGCACTCAATGGACGCCGATCGCCGCCAGCCGCCAGTCGGTCGCCAACGGTCTCCTCGCCGATTGGAACCACAATTACGAGATACCCAATGGCACGGTCACCCTCCGGCTGACCTGCACCAACACCATCGGATCCGTCTTCTCCGAACGCTCGCTGACCAACCGGCTCGAAGCGCCGTCGGTCTTCACCGCTTTGAATCCTGCGCCGGGAGCGGCGGGGACGCCGATCGAGTTGACGCTCGATTGGAGCGAGTCGACTCATGCGGGCGTGTATGATGTCTTCCTATGGCCGGCAACGGGCGCCCGGCCGGCCGCACCTGCCGCCACCATTTCGGATAGCCAATTCACCGTGCCATCCAGCCTGGTCGTGGCAACCGAGTACGATTGGCAGGTGATCGCCCGAAACGGAATGGGCGCCAACGCCTCGCCGGTCTGGTCGTTCACCACGACCGGGTTCCCCATCGCGGCGCTGGATTCGCCCGTGGACGGCCCGCTCGGCGCGTATCCGATGGTGGCGGTTCGGGGCACAGCCTATTCCAGCCTCACCAACCAGCTCCGGTGGTATCTCCAGGTGGCGCCCGGGGAAAACCCGTCGGGCAACTGGTCGGAGATCGCCAGCGGCAGCCAGCCGGTGTTGAACGGCCTGTTCGGCGAGTACCAGCGGCCCCCGGCAGCCGGCATCTATACCTACCGGCTCCGAGTTTCCATGGACACCGCGACGGCCGAGGCCCGGCGCGTGGTAACCTTGGCCGACCCTCGAGCGGTCCTCGTGGATCCGCGGAACAGCAGCGGCACGCAAGACGGGCTGAGTTGGCCGACGGCATTCTCCACCCTCGAGGCAGGCGCGAACGCCGCCGGATCTTTCACCGGCCAGGTCTGGCTGGCCAGCGGCTCCTATTTCAACCAGAACTTGACCCTTGTCAGCGGCGTTCAACTGCTGGGCTCGTTCGCCGGAACCGAGCGAACCGCTGCCGATCGAAATCCCGAATTCCCCAGCAGCGTCCTCAGCGGCGCCTTTTCCAACTGTGCCTACGCGGACCGCATTCGTTTCAGCAACGCCGCTTTGACCGGAGCGGCAGCCTACCTGCCAGGTCATACATATCTGGGAGAGTTTCAAAACCATTCCTACTTCGCCTCAACCACCAAGATGAGTTGGTTCAATGGGCGGGACGAGTGTTTCCGCCTGGGCGGCCACATGGCCACCATTACCTCCGACGCGGAAAACCGCTTTATCGGCGACCGGATTTGGACACTCCAACAGACGGTTCAGCCCGGATATTATGTCGTCGGGGGCGTTCTCCGTCCCACCAGGAGCTGGGTGACAGGCGAACCGTTCACCTATGAGGCGCCATCCCATTCTTATGACAATTCGGGCGACTGCATTTGTATCAACAACGGGGCTAGATATCATTGGGACGACATGAACCAGGGTGTTTTAGCCTTTTATGTCCTTGAATTCGAAAAGCCATTTTCGTTCGTTGCGGACCGGTGCGTGTTCCTCGGCTCGACATGCACCAACGGGGCGCTCGCGGCGCAAAACAGTTGGATTTTCCGCGGGCATGTGAACTTGGGTGACAGCCTCCACACCACGATCGAGCAGACGACGATCGGCAAGGTATATGGATACCTGACGAATTGCCTTCTGCGAACAACCAGTGCCGTGCCGATCACCAATACGTGGGGCTGTCTGTTTGGATGGGCGCCCGCACTCAATGGGGGGGCTTTCAGCGATCGGTTCGATCGAGCCAACGGTCCCGTCGGCAATAACTGGGAGGCCGTAAATCCAGCGTCGGGAACATTCACCATTCAGAGCAATCGGCTGCGGTTGGATGACAAGGATAACGCATTGGACCCGCAGCTCCGACACGGTCTGTTACCCACGAACCGGCTGTGGTCGAGCATGACGGTGACGCTGGCGCCTGGAGACAACCATCCCGAACCGTGGATCCGGATCGAGGGGGGCGATCGGATCCTGGCGATCCTCCGCATCGAGAACAACCGATGGATCTATGGCCGCAGCGGCGGCTATGTCGATTCGGGCATCCCGGTCGTGTCGAACCAGGCTGATCCCGTTTTCCTCGACGTCGATTGCCAGCAGGGTGTGTATAGCGTCCTGGTCGGCCCGACAATGATCGCTTCGCGAGTGCCTTTTTTCGAGCACCACCCAGTGGCCGAACGCCTCGTTCTGGGCGCCGCCGGATTCGATCGCAGCGGGACCGTTTTCTGGGACGACGTTCTCGTGGACACGCCCAACCCGGGCAACCTCGTGGCCGATCCCGGCTGGCTGGATCCAGCCAATCCGGATTATCGCCTGGCAAGCAGTTCGGCGGCCATCGACGCCGGCCTCTGGATCCCCAAAGCGATCGATGACTTGATCGGCACGCCGCGTCCGTATGGAACCGGTTACGACATTGGGTGCTTCGAGCACGCCCTGCCGATGGCGCCCGCGTTTCGCATGCCGCCCGTCAGCCAGACGATCGCCGTCGGAAGCACCGCCATCCTAACATCCGAGGTCTATGGAAATCCACGGCCCGCTCTCCAGTGGCAGTTCAATGGAGAAGCAATCTCAGGCGCCACAGACTTAACCTTGGTTCTGACCAATGCGCAGCCCGAACAGATGGGCCTCTATTCCCTGGTTGCCAGTAATGCGGTCGGGATGACAACCAGCGAACCGGCCTGCCTGGGAATGTATCGACGGATGTGGACGCAAACACGCGTGCTGGCGTACGGCGAAAACTCCTATCAGGAAAACAAGGTTCCGTCGGGCCTGACAAACGCTGTCGCGATTGCCGCAGGCGGCCGACACAACCTCGCGCTCAAATCCGATGGAACCGTCGCGGGCTGGACCCAGTCCCCCTACGCGCCGCCACCCAATGGATTGTCCAACATCGTTGCCATCGCCGGCGGCGCGCTCCACAGCCTGGCCTTGCGGGCCGACGGACGAGTCGTTGGATGGGGCCCCAGCAGTTATGGCGAGACCAATGCGCCCCCGGAACTTTCCGATGTCACCGCGATCGACGCTCATTATTGTTACAATGCCACCCTGAAATCCGACGGCACGGTCAAGGCTTGGGGATACAATAACAAAGGACAGACCAATGTGCCGTCGGGTCTGCGTGACATTGTGGAGATCGCCGCCGGCCAGCATTTCGTTCTCGCCCGAAAACGCAATGGAACCTTGGCGGCATGGGGAGACAACGATTATGGACAGAGAGACCAAATACCGGCGAACGCAACGAATGTGGTTGCGATTGCGGCTGGCGCTTTTCACGCTCTGGCTTTGACCGCAGAGAACCGGTTGGTGGCGTGGGGAAGAAACGATTACCAACAGTGCGCCCCTCCCTCCGCTGCCACAAATGTGATAGCGATCGCTGCAGGCCAAGCGTCCAGCTATGCGCTCAGGGCCGATGGAACCGTGGTCTCGTGGGGCTATTTTCATTATCCGACCAACCTAGCCAACGTGGCGGCCATCGACGCAAAGGGCAACAATTGCCTTGCTCTCGTGGCCGACGGCCCGCCCGACATCCTGGCGTCTTCCTCGAGCCAAACCATCCGGGCGGGAGACCGGCTGGTTCTGAGCGTCCTTGCCGGCAATTTCCGGCGACCCGATTACCAATGGCTTTGTAACGGGATCGAGATCCCAGGCGCCACGAATTCATTCCTGATCCTGGCCAACACGAGCGCGGCTCAGGCCGGCGCTTACCAGGTCCGAGTCAGCAACGGGATCGGCTCGGCGCTCACTCCGCCCGCCACGGTCGCCGTGGCGCAGCCGCCAGCCATCGCCGTCGATCCTCAAAGCGCCGCCGCGAACGCGGGGGATACGGTCCGATTCAGCGTCAGCGCGACGGGCGATCCGCCGTTGAGCTACGAATGGCATCACGCGGGCAACATCATCGCGGGCGCGAGCGGGCCGGAGCTGGTCCTGACGTCGGTGGCGCCCGAGCAAGCGGGCAATTATTGGGTCGTGGTTGCCAGTCTTTACGGATCCGCCACCAGCGCCATTGCCGCCCTCGAGGTGCACGGAGTGCTGCCCCCTCTCGAACCGGTCCTGGACCTTGAGATCGCCAACGGCCGGCCCACCCTCCGGATCCGCGGAAGGATCGGCCGCACCTATACCATTCAATATTGCCGCTCTCTCACCGATCCGGCCGGATGGCAGGATCTGCGAAGCGTCCCGCTCGCCGAAAACCCGCAAACGGTCGAGGACGATGGAATCCTGGCGGCCGACCGGCGCTTTTACCGCGCCCGGCTGGATTGACGTCATGGCGAGAAAGAGCCGGCGATTGGCCAGAGTTCGAGCGGCGCGCGGCTCGCCGGGCTCATCAGAACGGATCGAACCAGAGCGGGATCTGGTTTCGTTGTTGGATCTCGAGGACCTTCCGGTGTTTCATGGCCTCGATGTGTCCGTCGACAAACCCCATGTTGACGCGCCCATTGTGGAGGGTAAACACTCCTTCGGCAGCGCTGCCGGCGGGGTAGAAGGAGGCATTGTGCATGGTCCCCGGGTCCTCGTTGATCAGCAGCAATTTCCGCGACGGATTCACGATCGTCGCTTGCGCGACGCCGCGCTCGCTCGTCCGGCGTCCGCTGGCCAACTGCTCGTCGAAATCCATCCGCTGGTTCATGCTAAAATTCACGCGCAAGGCCCGGCCCTGCTTGCCGCTGCTTGGGCAGAGATAAATCGGGGCGATCAGATTCGTGTGCGTTCGCTCATACGCGTCCACCGAGCCTCCGCGGTAATACTCGGCGCGCGAGACACGCGGCTGACGTGAGACGTAGGGGTAGACCGACCCGGCTTCGGGATGAAACCCATAACTGGGACGGGACCACCTCGAGGGATCCTCGGGCGCCGCGTCGCCTTGTCCGCCCCACACCCAGTCCGGATCCAGGTTGCGGTTCACGCCGCCAGGCCAGGGAAAGTAGTCCCGGTTGTCATCGGCGTAGAGGACGAGACCCAGAGTGATCTGCCGCATGTTGTTGCGGCAGAGAGCGGCGCGTCCGGCTTCCTTGGCCCGCGTCAAGGCGGGCAGGAGCATGCCGGCGAGGATGGCGATGATGGCGATGACAACAAGCAATTCGATCAGGGTGAACGCTCGTTCGAAGTTGGGCCGGTTCCTCATAGGGCAAGACCATCGGCGGTCCGCAGGAACAAACGATGGCATGCGGCTCATCGCTCCGCAAGTTGAAACGGGCTGGAGGGGGCGGAAGGGGCGATCCTGAGCTGATCGAAGATTCTGGGCGTGCGGGCGTGCGCGCACTCCCACATATTCTTAGAATTATTCTAAATATTGACATACGGCACACACGGGGCGATGGTGGGCCATGGCGCGAGCCCGCAATCGACAGCGACGGCCCGATGCAGAGCGTCCGGCTCCGGCGGCGGAGAGCCCGCGGATGACCTCGCGGCGGCGTCAGGTCCTGGAGATCCTGATGGCGGCGGCGGATCATCCGACGGCCAGCGAGCTATTTGTCCGGGCCCGAGAGGCTTGCGCGGGGGTGTCGATGGCGACGGTGTACAACTGCCTCGAGGCCCTCGCCCGGAATGGCCTGGTCCGCCAGGTGCATATCGCCCGGGACGCCACCCGGTTCTGTGCCAACCCGGTCGATCACGCCCATTTTTATTGCGAGGCTTGCGGCCGGGTGTTCGATGTGGAATATGAGAAGGCGCGGCCGGGGCCGGCGGTGGTGCTGCCGGCGGGGTTTCACGCGACCCATCGGGAGCTGTCGGTGCGCGGGCGATGCGCCGCCTGCGGGCGCAAGGGGCGGGCGAAGGCGCGCGCGGCGTGGGGGCGGGCGAAAAGGAAAGGCCTATGAGCGACGGCGACAAGACGATCGAGCAGTTGGTCCGGAGCGAATACCGGTATGGGTTCGTCACGGCGCTGGATGCGGACGCCGCACCGCCGGGCCTGGGCGAGGACATTGTTCGCTGGATCTCGCAAAAGAAGGGCGAGCCGGATTTCCTCCTCGAGTGGCGGCTGAAGGCCTATCGGCACTGGCTGACCATGAAGCCGCCGACGTGGCCGAACCTGCGCTACCCGCCGGTGGATTTCCAGAAGATCGTCTACTACTCGGCGCCCAAACAGGCGGCGAGCCGGCCGAAGAGCCTGGCGGAGGTCGATCCCGAGCTGCTGCGGACGTACCAGAAGCTGGGGATCCCGCTGCACGAGCAGGAGCGGCTGGCGGGGGTTGCGGTGGACGCCGTGTTCGACAGCGTGTCGGTGGCCACCACCTTCAAGGAGAAGCTGCGGGAGATGGGGGTCCTGTTCGGGTCCTTCTCCGAAGCGGCGCGGGAGCATCCGGACCTGGTGAGGAAATACCTGGGGACGGTGGTGCCCTACACCGACAATTTCTATGCGGCGCTGAACTCGGCGGTGTTCAGCGATGGATCCTTCTGCTACATCCCGGAGGGCGTGCGATGCCCGATGGAGCTCTCGACCTATTTTCGGATCAACGCGGCGGAGACGGGCCAGTTCGAGCGGACGCTGATCGTGGCGGAGCCGGGGAGCTACGTGAGCTATCTTGAGGGGTGCACGGCCCCGATCCGGGACACCAACCAGCTGCACGCGGCGGTGGTGGAGCTGCTGGCTCTGGACGGAGCGGAGATCAAGTACTCGACCGTGCAGAATTGGTATCCGGGCGACGCCGAAGGGCGCGGGGGCATTTACAACTTCGTCACCAAGCGCGGAGCGGCCCGCGGACGGCGCTCGAAGATCTCGTGGACGCAGGTCGAGACGGGATCGGCCATCACGTGGAAATATCCGGGCGTGGTGCTGCAGGGCGAGGGATCCGTCGGGGAGTTCTACTCGGTGGCGCTGACCAACAACTACCAGCAGGCGGACACGGGCACCAAGATGATCCACATCGGCGCCAACACGCGCAGCACCATCGTCTCGAAAGGCATCTCGGCCGGGCACGGCCAGAACAGCTACCGCGGCCTGGTGCGGGTGGCGCCGACGGCGGCCCATGCCCGCAACTACTCCCAGTGCGACTCACTTCTGATCGGCGACCGGTGCGGGGCGCACACGTTCCCGTACATCGAGGTCCGCAATCCGACCGCCCGGGTCGAGCATGAGGCGTCGACGTCGAAGATCGGGGAGGACCAGATCTTTTACTGCAACCAGCGCGGGCTCGAGACCCAGGACGCGGTGAACATGATCGTGAACGGCTACTGCAAAGAGGTGTTCAAGCAGCTGCCGATGGAGTTTGCGGTCGAGGCGCAGAAGCTGCTGGGGGTGAGCCTCGAGGGCAGCGTGGGCTGAAGGCGGTCAACCAT
The DNA here is from genome assembly GCA_022711435.1 of Verrucomicrobiota bacterium. GTDB lineage: Bacteria > Verrucomicrobiota > Verrucomicrobiia > Limisphaerales > UBA1319 > JAGMXM01. Next base: position 19,258 of record JAKLFB010000050.1, on the reverse strand, counting down.
TGTCATGCGACTTTTATGCTAGAGATCAAGAACCTGTCAGCGGCGGTCGAGGGCAAGACGATCCTGCAAGGCCTGGATCTAACGGTTCGGCCGGGGGAGGTGCATGCCATCATGGGGCCCAACGGGAGCGGCAAGAGCACGCTGGCCCAGGTGCTGGCCGGGCGCCCCGAATACCAGGTGCTCGGCGGCGAGGTCCGCTTCCTGGGCATGGACCTCCTGGCATTGAAACCCGAGGAGCGGGCGCGCGCCGGCGTGTTCCTGGCCTTTCAATACCCCGTCGAAATCCCGGGCGTGAACACGGCCTACTTCCTGAAGTCGGCTCTGAACGCGATCCGCAAGCACCGGGGACAGGAGCCGCTCGACGCCATGGATTTCCTGGCGCTGGCGCGGGATCGGATGAAGCTGCTCGAGTTCGACGAGAAGTTTTTGAGCCGGTCCGTCAACGAAGGTTTTTCGGGGGGCGAGAAGAAGCGGCACGAGGTGTTTCAGATGGCGATCCTGGAGCCGGCCCTGGCGATCCTGGACGAGACGGACTCAGGGCTGGACATCGACGCCCTGCGGATCGTGGCAGCCGGCGTGAACCGGCTGCGGCGTCCGGACGCAGCCCAGGTGGTGATCACGCACTACCAGCGGCTGCTGAACTACATTGTGCCGGACGTGGTTCATGTGCTGCTGGGGGGGCGCATCGTGAAATCGGGCCCGCCCGATCTGGCCCTCCAGCTCGAGGAGCGGGGATACGATTGGTTGATCGAGGAAACGGCCGCGCCGGCCCGATCCTGAATCCTGGAAACCAGCTATGACACCCGCAATTTCGGCCGCGATACCCGGCACAAGCGTCGACCTGAACGCATGGCGCGCGTCCTTCGAGGAGCTGCAGCGGCGGGAGTCGGCGGCCGCCCCCGGGTGGCTGGCCGGGCTGCGCCGCCGAGGCTGGTCCCTGTTCGAGGAGCATGGGATGCCCCGGCCGGATCAGGAGGAGTGGCGCTTCACGAGCGTGGCGGCGCTGGCGCGTCTGCCGTTTCAGCCGGCGCTCGAGCCGGCCGAAGGCCAGCGGCCAGGCGATCTCCTGCCGCCGCAGGCCGCTGCGGAGACGGGTCCGCGGCTGGTGTTCGTGGACGGATTTTTTGCGCCGGGATGGTCACGCCTCGAGGGGCTGCCGGACGGCGTGCGAGTTCGGTCCTTGGCGGAGGTGATGAAGCTGCCGGAACCTGGATTGGAGCCGCATCTGTTCGGCTGTGCGGAGGTTGTGGACCATGGGCTGGCCGCGCTGAACATGGCCTTCTTCGAGGACGGCGCCGTGGTGGAGGTGGGCGCTGGCGTGGCCGTACCCGAGCCCATTCATGTGATCCACCTGGCGAGCGGCCGCGCGCTCCAGGCGACGTTTCACCTCCACCATTTGTGGATTGCGGGCCCCGGAAGCCGCATTAAGATCGTCGAGCATTATGAATCGGCCCAGGCCGGTGCGTATGTGACCAACGTGATGACCGAACTGGCGGCAGGCGAGGGAGCGATCGTCGAGCATGGCCGATGGCAGGCGGAAGGCCTCGAGGCGGTCCACGTGGCGTCCGTCCAGGCCCGGCTGGGGCCCCGGGCGCGGCTCGTGTCCCACTCGATTTCGGCGGGCGCGCGCCTGGCCCGCCACGATTTCCGATCCCGGATGGAAGGGGAAGGCGGGGAGACCATGTTCAACGGGCTCTATTTGGGAATGGGCGAGCAGATTGTGGATCACCACACCACCATCGATCACGGCGCCGCCCGTTGCGGAAGCCATCAGCAGTACCACGGCATCCTCGATGGCCGGGCGCGGGGTGTCTTCAACGGCAAGATCATGGTGCGCCCCGGCGCCCAGAAGACCGACGCCAAACAGACCAACCGCAACCTGCTCCTTTCCAGGGACGCCATGGTGCACACCAAGCCGCAGCTGGAGATTTTTGCGGACGATGTCCGGTGCACGCATGGGGCGACGGTGGGGCAGATGGATGCCGACGCCCTCTTCTTCCTCCGGGCGCGCGGGATGGACGAGCTGGGCGCGCGGCGGCTGTTGATGCGCGCGTTTGCGGGGGGCATACTCGATCGGGTATCGATTGAGGCGTGGCGCGAGCGGCTGGACCGGGAGGTGACGGCGTGGTTCGAGTCCCTCGAGGCGCCGGCCGCCGGATCGTCTGCGGCCGCCAAGGAGCTTTCATGAGCAGCCATCTCGACGAGCTCTATCAGGAGGTCATCCTCGATCACAGCAGGAACCCCCGGAACTATCACAAGCTCGAGGGCGCCACGCGCGTCATCGAGGGGAACAACCCGCTGTGCGGCGACCAGGTGACGGTCTACATCAAGATGGACGGGGACCGGATCGCGGACGTTACGTTCCAGGGATCGGGCTGCGCCATCTCGAAGGCCGCCGCATCCCTCATGACCGCCAATCTCAAGGGCAAGACGCGCGCCGAAGCCCGGCATCTCTTCGAGGAGTACTTGCGGATGGTGACCACGGGCAAAGTCGATCCGGACATGTCGCAGAAGCTGATCGCGTTTGCGGGCGTGCACCAGTTTCCGGCGCGGGTCAAGTGCGCGGTCCTGCCGTGGCGGGCGGTCGTGAATGCCTTGGGCGACGACCCGCCGGCTGCCCCTGTCTCGACCGAGTGAGCAACCGATGAATCCCGGGGAACTGACCGAGCAGGCCATCTGGGACGAGATCCGCAAGGTGTATGATCCGGAGATCCCGGTGAACATCGTGGATCTGGGCCTGGTTTACAGCTGCGTCCTGAAGCCGCTCCCGGATGGCGGCCGCCGTGTCGAGGTCAAGATGACGCTCACCACGCCCGGCTGCAGCATGGCGGATGTGCTGCGGGACGACGTCGAGAGCCGGATTCGGGCCATGCCCGGCGTGACGGAGACCCAGGTCGACCTCGTCTGGGATCCGCCATGGACCCAGGCGATGATGACCGAAGCGGCGCGGCTGGAGCTGGGTTTGATGTAGCAGCGGCGGCCCGGCAAGGTGTATTCCTTCCCGTGCATGACAGCGAACATGTGCAACGCGAGCGCAGCGAGCCAGGACCTCGATCTCGAAAGCGTCCGGGGCGACTTCCCCGCGCTCGATCAGCAGGTCCATGGGCACCCGCTCATCTACCTCGACAACGCCGCGACGAGCCAGAAGCCCCGCGCGGTGCTCGAGGCCATGCAGCGGTATTACGAGCGCGATAACAGCAACGTCCACCGCGGCATTCACGAGCTGAGCAACCGGGCGACCACCGGCTACGAGGGCGCGCGCGAGCGGGCCGCCCGATTCATCAACGCGGGCCGGGCCGAGGATATCGTGTTCACGCGCGGGACGACGGAGGGGATCAACCTGGCAGCGCAGGCCTGGGGCCGGCGGCGCCTGGGCGCCGGAGACGTCATCTTGCTGACCGAGATGGAGCACCACAGCAACCTGGTGCCATGGCAGCTGGTCGCCCGGCAGACGGGGGCGCGGCTCGAGTTCGTCCCCGTGACGGGCGACGAAGGGCTGCTGGATCTCGACCGGCTTGATGCCTGCCTCTCCTCGCGGGTGCGCCTGTTCGCCTTCACCCACGTGTCGAACACGCTCGGGACGGTCAACCCGGCTGCGGAGCTGTGCCGCGAGGCTCGAAGGCGCGGGATTCCGACCCTGGTGGATGCTGCGCAAAGCGCCGGGCACATGCCGGTGGATGTGCAATCGCTGGGCTGCGATTTCCTGGCGTTTTCCGGGCACAAGATCTGCGGGCCGACGGGCATCGGCGTGCTGTTCGGAAGACCGGAGCGATGGGCAGAGATGGATCCCTACCAGGGAGGGGGCGAGATGATCCTGAGCGTGGGCTACGAGGCAAGCACGTGGAAAGAACCGCCGCACATGTTCGAGGCGGGCACCCCGAACATCGCGGGTGCGATCGGCCTGCATGCGGCCATGGATTACCTGGATCGGCTGGGGCGGGGGCGGATCTTCGAGCATGACCAGGCGCTGGGGGAATATGCGCGCGAGCGGCTCTCGACCCTGCCCGGCATCCGGATCCTGGGCCCGCCGCGGGGGCGGGCCGGCCTCGTCAGCTTCCACCTGCGCGACGTGCATGCGCATGACGTGGTGACCATGGCCGATCATTACGGCCTGGCCTTGCGGGGCGGACACCACTGCAACCAGCCTCTGATGCGGAAGCTGGGGTTGGACTCGACCGTCCGGGCCAGCTTTTATTTCTACAACCGGCTTTCGGAGGTGGATCGGCTGGTCGAGGTGCTCGGGATCATCCAGCAGTACTTCAACCGCGGCGCCGCGTGATGTTCCATCGGCCGCCGCGCGGGGGCGGTCGGTCCCGCCCATTTCGGCCAGCCACCCAAGACCGGCGTTGTCGAATTTCACCGATCGATGTAGGATTCAACCATGAAACCGGATTTCATCCTCACAGCGCTGGCGATGGCGGCCGCCTCGACCCTGGCGGCGGCGGACCCTGTTTTTATCGAGGCGGAGTCCTTCACCGACGTGGGCGGATGGACATTGGACACCCAGTTCGTGCATCTGGTCGGATCGCCGTATTTGCTGGCCCATGGCCTGGGGCGTCCGGTGGGCGACGCCCGAACGACCGTTTCCATTCCCCGGGCAGGCCAGTATCGAGTTTGGGTTCGCACCAAGGACTGGGTGGGTCATTGGAATGCCCCGGGCGCACCCGGCCGATTCGAGCTGCGGATCAACGGGCGATCTGCTAGCCGCGCACTGGGCAGCGAGGGAGCCGACTGGCATTGGCAGGAGGCGGGCACGGTGAGCTTGGACGACGGGCCGGCCCTGGTGGCGCTGCATGACCTGACGGGCTTTGACGGCCGATGCGACGCGATCCTGCTGAGCGACGATCCGGCATTTAGCCCGCCGGATGGCGAGGCCCTGGCCAGCGCCCGTCCGAAATGGCTCGGGAACGATGGCGGCCCCGAGGAAGCCGGCGATTACGATCTGGTGGTGGTGGGCGGGGGTTACGCAGGCCTGGCGGCCGCCATCTCGGCGGCGCGGCAGTCCCTGCGGGTGGCCCTGGTCCAGGACCGTTTCGTGCTCGGCGGCAACGGGAGCAGCGAGGTCCGCGTCTGGGCTCAAGGCAACACCATGCGCGGCAAATACCCGCGCATCGGGGAGATCGTCGAGGAGTTTGGCGACCATGCGCAGGATTCGCCCGGCGTGGCCGAGCAGTTCGGCGACGCGAAAAAGGAGGCGATTGCCCGCCGCGAGAAGAATCTAACCCTGTTCCTGGGGCATTACGTTCACCGCGTCGAGGTCGATCCCGCCACGCATCGGATCCTGGCGGTGATTGGCCTGGATGTGCGGTCCGGGCGGGAGCGGAGGTTCCGGGGCCGGCTTTTCAGCGATTGCACGGGGCATGCGGCGGTCGGGCACATGGCCGGCGCCCTGTATGAAATGTCTCCTCGGGGCCGGATGGGGATGTCGAACATGTGGTATATCCAGGACGAGGAGGCCCCTCCCCCCTGGCCGCCGACGCCCTGGGCGCTGGCGCTCGAGCCCGGCGATTTCCCCTACCCGGCCAAGAGCCGATCGCTCCTCGACGAGCGCCCGTTCTTCAAGGGCGAGTGGTTCTGGGAATCCGGGTTCGACCAGCATGCCATCGACGACCTCGAGCGGATCCGGGACTGGAATCTGCGGGCGGTTTACGGTGCGTTCTCCGCCCTGAAACAGGGGGCGGACAAGGAGAAATACGCGCGCGCCGCTCTCAAGTGGGTTGCGTCGTTCGGAGGGCCGCGCGAGTCGCGCCGCCTGGTGGGCGACGTCCTGTTGAACCAGGAGGACGTCGTCAGCCGACGCGAGTTCCCCGACGGCTGCGTCCCCACCACCTGGAGCATCGACCTCCATTACCCCAAGGAGCAATACGCGAAGAGGTACCCGGAGAACCCGTTCATCTCGCGGGCGGAGTTCGGGGCAGGCGTGGACCGGCTCAACGGATATCCCGTGCCCTATCGCTGCTTTTACTCGACGAACGTGCCCAACCTTTTCATGGCGGGCCGATGCGCCAGCGTGACCCACGAGGCGCTGGGCACGATCCGGGTCATGCGCACCGGCGGCATGATGGGAGAAGTGGTCGGCAAGGCCGCTTACGTCTGCGTGAAGGAAGGCGTCGATCCGCGCCAGGTTTACACCCTCTATTGGACGCAGATGGCGGAACTGCTCGAACAGCCGGGCGCCATGCGGCGCGATCGAATCGACGGCCCGCTCTATCCCGATCCGGCCATCCCGCCCGTGGCCCCTTTCGGGCCGAAAACGGCCGGCAATCCAGGCAAGGCCGAATACGTCGAGGCATCGGCATTGCCCGGGATCGTCGTCGACGAAACCAAGGCGCGGTTCAAGGGCGACTGGACCTTCGGCGAAGGGCTGGCACGCTACGTCGGCGACGGCTATCGCTACCATCGCGCGGGAGCCAATGGCGAGGCGCGCTTCGAGTTCGCGGTCCCGGCGGCGGGACGTTACGAGGTGCGAGTGGCATCGCAGCCTCACGAGAACCGATCCACTCGAACGGCATGCACCCTCGAAAGAACAGGACACACCCCTGTCACGCTCCGCCTCAACCAGCGCCGGGAATCGACCGATCCCTACGGGTTCGAGTCGATCGGCGTGTTCGAGTTCGCCGCCGGCGGGCCACATGCCGTGGTGCTGGCCACGGAGGGCGCCGATGGATTGGTCCACGCCGATTGTGTCCAGGTCCTGCCCGCCCGGAACTGATCCGCGGCGCCGCCTGACGCCTCGATCGATCGCGATCCATGAGAATCCGATGCACACCGCCTGAAAAGCGCGATACGCCCGGCCAACATGGGGCTGCGGACGGGTGGATTTCAGCCTGGCTGGCGGGCCTCCTGCTCCTGGTTCCCGGTGCGGCCCAGCCGGGCGGCTTCGCGGCGAACGCGCCGGCGGCCATCGAGCCGCCGGCGATGTCGCCAAGACAGGTGGCCCCGCCCCAGGCCCCCCGGCCGGGCGACCGGCTGGCCCTCGAGGAATCGGGTGTGCCGGTCATTTTGTGGTTGCCCGCCGGATGCGACGCGCCCCAAAACCATGGCCGATTAGCGGTTCATTTCCACACTGCCGACTGGCTGGCGATCGAGGAGCATTCGCGGGCCGGCTACACCTTCCCCCTGGCGGCAATCTACCTGGGTGCAGGCTCATCCCGGTATCGCGCGCCATTCGAAGATCCGGGGACCTGGACTCGGCTGATCGCCCGCATCGAAGCCGAGCTGAAGAAACGGGATGCGGATTGGCCCGCCATCACGTGGATCGACGTGTCCAGCTTCAGCGCCGGGTACGGAGCCGTGCGCGAGCTGGTCCAGCAGCCGGCCGCCCGCGAGAAGATCCGCCGGATCGTGCTATCCGACTCGCTGTATGGAGGGCTGGCGCAGGATCCGGAGAGGCCGAACGCGCGCCGGGTTGAGCCGGACCACATCCGATCCTGGGAATGGTTTGCGCGAGCGGCCATGCGGGGCGAGAAGGTGTTTGTCCTCACGCATTCGGCGATCCCCACCCAATCCTATGCCAGCACCTTCGAGTGCGCGGCGGCGCTGGCGGACGCGCTCGGCGTGAAGAGCGCGCCGGCAGCGCACGCCTCCTGCCCCGCGGCCGCCGATCCTCGCTACCCGTTGCGAACCCGATTGGACGCCCGAAATCTCCACATCTGGGGCTATGCCGGCGAGGACGCCGAGGCGCACCTTGTCCATCCAAGGCACCTGGCCGATGTCTGGCGGTCGATCGATTCCTTCACGGCTCGATGAGCACCCGCGTGCCCGGCGAGACCATCTTCGCGAGGTGATCGACGTTCCAATTCGCCAGGCGAAAGCAGCCGTGCGACTCGGTCCGGCCGACGGATTCGGGATGGGGCGTGCCATGGATGCCATAGCCCGGCCGGCTCAGGCCGATCCAAACGACGCCCACGGGGTTGTTCGGGCCGGGCGGGATCCGCAATTTGCGCTGGAGCCGGCGCCCCTCGGCGGATTCGGGAAAGACCTCGGGATGGAACAGGTAATCCGGATTGCGCACGACGCCGGTGACATGGAACTCGCCGATCGGACGCTTGTCGAGGCGCAGGGCGATGCTGCAGGGGAAATGCGCCACGAGGTTGCTGCTCGTGTCATAGACCTGGAGGACGCGCTGGGCCAGCCGGATCGAAACCCAGGAGGCAGGGGCGGCCAGCGGCGGGTCGTGAACGCGCGGCATCGCGATCGCCTGGCCCGCCTGGATCGAGCCCCAATCGACATCGGGATTGAGCTGCCGCAACAGGTCAGGATGGGCATGCGACCGCTCGGAAACCAGCTCGAGGATTGTCTCATAATCGAGCCGGTCCTGCTGGGATTTTCCCAGCCAGGTCGAGGGCACCGGCTTGAGCCGGTCCAGATCGGCGGCGGTGACCGTGTAGCGATCCACGGCGGGTCCGTCCAGGCCCAGGCGATCGACCGTTCGCTCATCGAACTCGCCGGTCACCGGCAGGCTCTCGCGCCGCTGATAGACGCGGATCGCCTGGCGCGTCTGCGAACCGATCCGGCCATCGATGCAGCCGACCGATATCCCTTGGTGCGCAAGCGCCATCTGCAGCTCCCACGTGCTCGGCTTGGGTCGAGGAGGCGGGCGGACATCGGCGGGCCGGGCATTCGATGACTGGACCTGGGCGATCGGAGCCGAGGTGCGGACCACGGCCGGTTTGGGTGCGCTGGGCGTTGCCGGGTTTGGCGGGGTGGGGATTACCGGCTGGGGGGCGCTCGGGAGCGGCAGCCGCGGAGGCTGGACCCGCTCCGGCAGCCGGCTCGGCGCCGGGGCCGGCTCGGGCGCGGCCGGCTCGGGCCGATGCATCACCTGCCACACGATCCACCCCGTCGCACCCATGCACGCCAGAACCAGCAGGATAGCCAGAAGGACCCACAATGATCCCCATCCCCCCCGCTTCCTGCGAACAGGAGGCGCTTTTCGCTTGCGACGCACGACCGGGATTTAGCCACAATCGGCCCGGATCACCCAAGCCCGAAATCGCCGCGGCGCAGCCTCGATGAGAAGAGCGAGCTTTCGAGAGACAAGGCGGCGGCGCGCCGGGCAGCCGCTTCCGGGCCGCACGCTCGGCAATCGCTTTCCAGGCGGCCCGCTGGGCAATCGCTGCCCACACGGCATGCTGGGTCACTTGCACCCCGTTAGCCGATTGTCTTCTCCCCTCCGCGGCAGTGGAGGGGAGGGTCGGGGAAAGGCGGGCGTTGGAACAATCCCCTCTCCCTCCGCCCTCCCCCCGCTCGTCCCTCGCGGGGGGAGGGAATTGCCTCCGGTCGCAGTGGGGTGATCGTCCGCAGTTTGTCTTCTCCCCTGGGCGCCATTGGGAACCAACGGGGGCGCCCGAACAGGCCGATGAGCGGGCTTGCATTTTGCCCCGAAGAACTCTCTCCTCCACCCCTGCCTGGGAGGGCGCGCTCGGCGTAGTTGCGTTTTTCCCATTCGAGGTGATACTGTGTGGTTTTGGTGGAACGAGCAGATTATGCAGCATATTAGGAATATTGCGATCATCGCCCATGTCGATCACGGCAAGACCACGCTGGTGGACTGCCTCCTGAAACAGTCGGGGACATTCCGCGCGAACCAGGCCATCGCCCACGAGGAGCGGATCATGGACTCGATGGACCTCGAGCGCGAGAAAGGCATCACGATCCGGGCCAAGAACGCGGCGTTTCAGTACAAGGATTATCACGTGAACATCGTGGACACGCCCGGCCACGCCGATTTCGGGGGGGAGGTCGAGCGGGCGATGAGCATGATCGACGGGGTGCTGCTGGTGGTCGATGCGGCGGAGGGGCCCCAAGCTCAGACGCGTTTCGTGCTGCGGAAAGCGCTCGAGGCCGGCGCGAAGCCCATCGTGGTCATCAACAAGATCGATCGCGAGCATGCCGATCCCAAGAAGGTGCTCGATCAGGTATTCGATCTGTTCCTCCAGCTCCACGCGACCGATGAGCAACTGGACTTCCCGTTCGTCTACGCCAGCGCGAAGCTGGGCTTTGCCAAGCTCGATCTCCACCATGCCAGCAGCTCGATGGAGCCGCTGTTTGATGCCATCGTCAAGCATGTGCCTCCGCCTCACGCGCATGCCGGCGAAGGATTCCAGCTGCTGGTGGCCAACCTGGATTACAGCGATTACCTGGGCCGGATCGCCTTTGGCAAGATCTATACGGGCCGGATCCGGCTTGGCGAGGAGGCCGTCTGCATCCACTCGAACGGGGTGCGTTTGCCCGGCAAGATCACCTGCATCTACCAGTTCGAGGGTCTCAAGCGCATCGAGGTGCCGGAGGCGCACGCCGGCGACATTGTCGGCATCACCGGATTCGAGGACGTGTTCATCGGAGAGACGCTGGTCGACGGGCCGGATCGAGCGGCCCTGCCCTCCAAACCGATCGATCCGCCCACGATCCAGATGGAGTTTGCCATCAACGACGGCCCGCTGGGAGGCATGGACGGCAAGCTGGTGACCGCGCGGCACATCGGCGAGCGTCTTCAGAGGGAGACCCGGACGAATGTCGCCCTCCGGGTCGAGCCCACCGACGATCCGAAGGTCTTCGCCGTGAGCGGGCGGGGCGAGATGCAGATCGCCATCCTGGTCGAGCAGATGCGGCGCGAGGGTTACGAGGTGCTGGTCTCCCGGCCGGAGGTTCTCTGGAAGCGGAGCGCCGAGGGCGCCCTCCTCGAGCCGATCGAGCGCCTGTTCCTCGAGATCCCCCAGGATTATCTCGGATCCGTGATGGAGAATCTCTCGTGGCGCAGGGCCGAGATCATCGCCATGCACCACCACGCCGACCAGGTCAGCATCGAGGCCCTGATCCCGATGCGCGGCCTGATCGGGTTCGAGACCGACCTGGTCAATCTCACGCGCGGCCTGGGCGTGCTCAGCCACCTGTTCCACGAATACGGCGCGGACCGCGGCGAGATCCCCGCCCGCCGCAACGGATCGCTCGTGAGCCTCGAAGACGGCATCGCCACCTCCTATGCCCTCGACAACATCCAGGAGCGCGGACGGCTGTTCATCGGGCCCGGTGAGAAGGTCTACCGCGGCATGATCGTCGGCGAAAACGCCCGCGACACCGACATCCCCGTCAATCCCTGCAAGACCAAGCACCTCACCAACATGCGCTCCAAAGGCGAGGGGGCGGGCATCCAGCTCGAGCCTCCCCTGCGCATGTCGCTCGAACGCGCCCTCGAATACATCGGCTCCGATGAATACGTCGAGGCCACCCCCCAGCACCTTCGGCTTCGGAAGCGAATCCTCGACGAGAACCAGCGGAAGAAAGCCGAGAAAGACCGGATCATCAAGATGATGGCCACGGACCCGCTGGCCTCGGCCCCCGCCGCGTGATTTCTTCCGGGTGATTCAGGGAAAACGGCCGCCCCCCCTGCCCGGGCGCGGCGAGCGGATCGAGGATGCGGCTTCCTCGTGCCTGGAGGCCGCGGCTTGGGCCGCCCCGATGTAGAGCGGGCTGGTCGTCCGGGACCAGATCTGATCCACCAGAGAATGAAACTGCTTCTCGGGATTGATCTCCGGGTGCAGCTCCATTCGGGCGATGGCGGTGTTGGGAAGGCCGCCCGACGAAAAATCGGCCGGCAGGCCCGCCTCCATTAGATCGATCCCGCGCGGGCTCCGGATGCGGACGCCGAGCGCCTCCCGGCCCCGCGAATCCCGAACCACCTGGCCCACGATGATCGGTCTCTCCGCCAGATCGCCATGGCGCGTCAGCAGCTCCGAGATCCAGTGGTAGAAATCGAGGTTCTGCTTTCGGTCCCCGGCCAGCGGCGTGGGCGACGCCAGCTCATCCGGAGCGAAGAAATGCGCCGTGAAAGGCCGGCCCCGGTTCTCGAGAACGATCTTGTCCACCAGCACCTGGATGCGCTCGTTGAGATTGTTGTATTCGGCCATGAACCGCTCCCATGCTTCGTTGGTGTGGAGCTGGTCCGGCCGGGTCACCCCGGCCATCGCCTCGACAGCGCCCCGAAACCCGCCCGCCCGCGTCACCATCCGCACAGCGCGGCTGGCCTCGAGGATCTTGTCCGGGTTGAACCGGCTGAAGAACAGCAGCCACTGGCTCGGTTTTTCTTCGGGCAGCTCGAGAAAGCTCCCGACCGCAGCCTGCCAGTCGATCCGCGCCAGAACCTGTTCGTCCGTGACCAGCTGATGCGCGATCTCCCGCAGGACCAGCGCCGTCAGGAACTCCCTGGAAGGGATCACCGACTCGAGCGTCTGCGGCGAGATGAACAGGATCCCCAGGTCGGCGGGAACGCGGACGGCCTCGGGTGCACCGGCGGTCTCCGGGCGGCGCTGGCGCTCGGCCAGGGCAGCCGGCAGGTCATGGTTGTTCACCAGCGTCACCCGGCACGCCCGCGCGAGCTCCCTGATATGGGCCTGCCCGGGCTCCCGGATGGGAAAGGCCCGATCCAGAACGAACACGTGCCGGATCGGCATGTCCGATTTCTCCATCTGCGCGACCAGATCGACCACCGCGCTGGACCGCAAGGATTCGTTGAGATGAACCGCGCCCGCGGCAGCGGCGGGATTGAGATGCTCGATCAAGACCTGCAGGATCGCCGCCGAGGCCACGCCGTCCTCGTCATTGTCGGAGAGGATCGCTGTCTGTTCGTGATCCCGGATCGAGCGGATGTGCTCCTCGAGGCCTCGGGAGCAGGCCTGGAGCCGCTCGCGGTAGATCGCCAGGTCGTGCATGCGGCTCAAGGCCAGGACATCCGATGCCGTCGGCAGATCCACATCCAGCTCCGCCGACAGCGCGGCGATTCGATCGAAGCTCCTCGAGAGCTGGCCGTGCAGGTTGAATTCCTCGAGAGCCCGATCCCAGTTCTGGCCGGCGCTGTTCTGCAGCATCTCCGACAGGGAGACCAGCAGCCCGCCCGAGCTGGCCAGGTTGTCCGGGATCACGTGGATCCGGCGCCGGTGCAGGATCTGTTTGGCGGCGCCGGTCACAGCGGCGCCGGACAGCTCGCAGACGATGCCCGCCTGCAGGTGCGGCGCGTTGTCCTTGTGAACCGAGCCCGGAATGGCCGCCAGGACCAGGATGTCGGCCCTCACCTTCTTCAGGCTTTCCGGGTTGGAATCGAAGGAGGCGGACGGCACCTCGGGCGATTCGATCGAGTCGAGCCGGCGCCCGCGATCCTTGTGGGCGATGATGGCAGACAGCTCCGCCGGGCTGAAGCCCGTGGGCTTGAACAGCGCGCCGGACGAATCGCTGACGCAGACGATGAGCGCGCCCTTGCGCGAGAGCCACTGCGCAGCATTCTTGCCCGCGTTGCCGAGCCCTTCGACCGCGACGGTCATCCCTTGGACCAGCTCCTCCTTGCGGCCGAGCCTGGCCAGTAGCAGCTCGATGGCCATGATCGCGCCGACGGCCATCGCCTCCGGGCGAAGCGCCGAACCGCAGACCTCGATCGGCTTGCGGGTCACCACCCCCAGCTTCGGAGTCACGCACTCGGTCGCGTAGGGCAGGGTGAAGAACACGATGCGATCCACGCTGGGCACCAGATCGCCCGCGGAGGCGATGGCTCGGATCGATCGCTCGAGCACCTCGGCCTTCGCCGCTGCGAACGGATCCGCCACGCCCGGCGCGATGGCCGCCCGGCTTTCGGCCAGGATGCTGGCCGCCTGCCAGAAGCTCGCCTTGACCGTTTCGCCGGAGGCGTGCGCAGCGGGCATCAGCGCCCGCAGCCGATCCAGCGCCCCGGCCGAGAGCGGCGCGGCCCGATCCATCCAATCGGGCGTCAAGGCCTGGCCCAGCCCCAGCCGGGATGCCAGGGCCTCTTCCATGATCACGTGCAGGTTGTCCAGCAACGTCTTCAGGTATAGCTCCAGGACGGCCGGATCCCCGCACTCGTCCAGCACCGGCGCCGAAAGCGCCACGGCCAGCGGCTTGAGGATCCGCTCGCGGTGCTGATACAGCTGGTCTTCATTCTGCTGGATCTCGCCGGTCCCGAAGAAGATCCCGGTGATCTGGCGGTACTGGGATGAGGATGGGCAGCCGCGAGGCGGGAGATCCGACAGGAGGACCCGGAGCTTCTCGCGCGATCCCTGGACCAGGATCGAGTGCTCGATCTGCATCCGGGCCGCCGCCCGGGCCAGCGCGCAGGCCGTCGGCGCATAATCGCCCCGCCCCAGGATCTCCCTCAGCCGCGACGTCATGTCTTCGTCTCCGACGATGATGTCGGGATGCTGGCGGAACAGCGCCCGCAGATGGCCTTCGACCACGTTGCTCGGCAGATCCAAGCCCAGCCGCGCGGTCAGCGTGCTGCTGGTCTCGGCGGCGTGGACGATGGTGTCATAGGCGATCCGGCCTGCGCGCGTCAGGACCTCCGACGTCGCGTTCATCATCGCATGGATGAGCTCCCGGTCTTGGGCGGCGCGATCCTCGCCACCATGCAGGGCGGGCCGGAGAAAGTAGCGGCCGGTCGCGGCATCCAGCTCCCGTGCGGCGCACAGGACCAGGCCTTCGCTCCCTGCGAACGGCGCTCCCGTCGCCTGGCACTTGAGGCTCATGCTCAGGCTCTCGCCGGTCATGAACTCGCGCATGACGCTCTTCACCACCTCCTCGGCGTCCTCGGCGCGGGCCCAGCGCGCCTGGCCTTCGGGCGGCAGCACCTCGATCGCCCCGTGCTGCGCCGGGACCATCTGGGGGCTCTTGCCCAGCATCTCCTCCGGAAAGACGATCTTGAGGGCGCCTTTGCCCACTTTGCCCTGGATGAGATGATGGGTTTCGACCAGGATGAAGCGCCAGTCGCGGCCGTTGGCCCGAGCCGCCACCTCGGCCTCGAACACGCTGTGCGGCTCGAAAATCCGGCGCAGGTCCTCGCGGCTCAGCTTGAGGCGATCCGCCGCCACCCGAACCCGCTCGGCGATGATGTCCAGCAGCTCGGTCCTGGCGGCCGCTTCTCCCGTAATCGTCCGATAACCCAAGCCGCCGTCCATCCGGGCCGTGCCCGGCTCCGCATCCCATCCCGGCGGCCCCGGCGGCTGGGCTCCTGGAACATCCTGGCGCATCGCCGGCATGGTACCTATCCGATCCTGCTTGGCAAGACCAAGGCCGGATGCATACTGGCGGGCGATTGCGCTACTCGGACAAAGCCTTAAACGAGCGGGTCAAAGAGCTCTCCTGCCTTCAGAGAATCGCTCGCATAGCGGTGAAACCGAATGTGCCGCTGCCCTCCATTCTCCAGCAGGTCGTTCGGATGCTCCCCCCGGCATGGCAATACCCGCGCTTCGCCTTTGCCCGGATCCGGCTGGACGGGCATGCGCACGAGACCCCGGGCTTCCAGGAGAGCCGATGGAGGCAGGCCGCGCCCATTGTCGTCTTCGGCGCTAGGCGCGGATCGGTCGAGATGTTCTATGCCCCGAGCTCGCCCGCGCCGGGCAAGCGTCCTTTTCTGAAGGAAGAGCAGGACCTGATCGATGCGGTGGCGCGGCAGGTGGCCCTTGTTGTCGAGCAAAGGCAGGCCCAGGAAGACAAGTCCAGGCTCAACCATCAGCTCCTCCATGCCGACCGCCTCGCCAGCATCGGCATGCTCGCAGCCGGCGCCGCCCACGAGCTGAACGAGCCGATCGGGAACATCCTCGGCTTCGTCCAGCTCGTCCAGAAATGCCCGGGGCTCCCCCCATCCGCCGTGCGCGATCTCCAGAAGATCGAGTCGGCCTCCCTCCAGGCCCGCGACATTATCCGGAATCTCCTGGTCTTCGCGCGGCAAACGACGCCCGCCAAAACGCGGGTGGACCTGAACCGGATCGTCATGGAGAGCCTTCTGTTTCTGGAGGCGCGCTGCGCCCGGCAAGGGATCGAGCTGGTGCGCCGGCTCTCGCCCCGCCTGCCCGAGATCAAGGCCGACCCCGCCCAGCTCAACCAGGTCCTGGTCAACCTGGTGCTGAACGCCCTGCAGGCGATCGGCGGCCCCGGCCGCATCACGGTGCAAACCCAATGTCGAGGCAAGGCGATCCTGCTCGCCGTGGAGGACACGGGCTGCGGCATGACCGAGGGCGTCATCGCCCAGGCGTTCATGCCCTTCTTCACCACCAAAGACGTCGGCCAAGGAACGGGCCTTGGCCTGCCCGTCGTTCATGGCATCGTCAGCTCCCATGGGGGTACCATCCGAGTCGACAGCCAGGTCGGACGCGGCACCCGGTTCGAGATTGCGCTGCCCGCGAGCCGGCATGCCCTGCCTGCCAGGAGCCGCTGATATGGGTTCGGCCAAGGTCAAGGAGCGAATCCTCGTGGTCGATGACTCGCCCAACACGCTCGAGGTCATCCAGCGCCAGCTCGCGGCGCTGGGCTACCAAGTGCTCACGGCCCCCGGCGTGCCCGAGGCGATCGCCCTGCTCGAGTCCGCGCCCGTCCAGCTCGTCATCACCGATCTCAAAATGCCCAAGGCCAGCGGCCTCGATCTCGTCCAGCATGTCCGCGAAAACTGCAAAGGCACCGGCGTCATGATGATCACCGGCTACCCCTCGATCCGGGGGGCCGTCGATGCCATCCAGACGGGCGCGGAGGAGTTCCTGCCCAAGCCGTTTACGGACGAGGAGCTGGCCCTGGCCGTCCGCAAGACCATCGACCGGCAAAGGCACTGCCGCGCGCAAGTCCCGAGCCCGCCGCCGGCCGCGCCGGACCCCAGCGGGTTGATCGGCGCCTCGGCCAGCATGCGCTCGGTGCTCGCCGCCATCCGAAGGGCCGCCTCGAGCGCCGCCACGGTCCTGATCACCGGCGAGAGCGGCACGGGCAAGGAGCTGGTGGCCCGCGCAATCCACTACGGCAGCCCCCACGCCGCCGCCCCCTTCGTGCCCGTCAACTGCGGCGGCATCCCCGAAGGCCTCCTCGAGAGCGAGCTCTTCGGGCATGTCAAAGGCGCGTTCACCGGCGCCATCGAGTCACGAGCCGGCCTGTTCCATGCCGCCGATGGCGGAACCATCTTCCTCGATGAAGTCAGCGAGATGAGCCTGGCCATGCAGGTCAAGCTCCTGCGGGTCATTCAGGAGAAAGAGGTCACCATGGTGGGGTCGGCCCGCACCCGCAAACTCGATGTCCGGCTGTTGGCGGCCACCAACAAGAACTTGCCCGAATTGGTCGCCAAAGGCACTTTCCGCGAAGACCTCTTTTACCGGCTCAACGTGATCACCATCCATCTCCCGCCTATCCGCGATCGAGGGGACGATATCCTCCTGCTGATCCGGCATTTTGTGGAGCGGTATTCCGCCGAGGCGAGCCGTCCGCCCTTGCGCTTCTCCGAACGCGCCCTCCGGATCCTCCAGAACTACAACTGGCCCGGCAATGTTCGCGAGCTGGAAAACGTCATCCAGAGGCTCGCGGTCATGAACGACGGCGACCTCGTCGATGCGCCCGACCTGCCCCAGCTCATGCGGTTTTCCGCCCTTCGGAAAACCAGCCTCACCCGCCCCCTGGCCGAAGTCGAACATGAGTATATCTGGAATGTCCTCGAGAGCGTCGGTGGCAACAAGTCCAAGGCCGCCGAAATCCTCGGCATCGACCGCAAAACGCTGCGCCTGAAGCTCGGCCATCGGCGGACCTGAATTTTGGAATCGAGGAAGCAAGGAGATTGATCAACTCCAGCCAGAGCTTCACTCGTTTCTCGACCGACTTCAACTGCGCCGTGCATGAGCACGGCGCGCCGACGGATGAGTTTGATAGCAGGAATGGTGTTGAGACTTTGCGCGTCGAAGCCGTGGGTGGATGGCATCCAGAATCAAGCGTTGTTCTACCGCTTGGAGAACCTGAACGGGCCAATCACCGTCATCCCCCCGCCAATCTGGTGAGGTGAGCCATGAAAGACCGGAAGGCACTGGCGGAGATTGCGATTGATCCAGAGAAAGGCTGGCTGCTGCCGACGTTCGGTTCAGGAAAGCCAAACCGCTATTGGGCGCATGTTCACTTCGAGAACGACCCGACTTGGAAGCAGAAAGTCTGGACCTTCAATGTTGACCTCGACCGTGCGCCAGACCCGAAAGCTGGCACGGTAGCTGCAACGGTTTACTTCATGGCGGAGAACGCGCCGCACGAACTCATTCAGGAAGGGGCGAAGTTCGAGTTGTCCTGCATGGATAACATCTACACGCACGGCGTCATCACGAGAATCTTTGAGACGAAGGAGTGATGCCCCTCACGGTGTCCCGCCAAAAGGTTTGAGGAATTGTGCGGCGCTCCCACTTTCGCTGTGGCTTCGGCGGGCAGGCAGGCCGCGCCGGAGTGAGTCGTCCACCCGCCTGTCTGCGGTGCCCGGCACAGGCAGGCGCCTGCCGCACAGCCCTGGACGCTGCGTCTTCGCTGCGGATTGCGGAACGTCCAGAGCCAGCGCGTATGCCCTGTCCTGCCCTCGCACCCTCTGGCTCAGTAAATGCAATAGGTTCAGCCATTCACTATTGACAGTGTGGTGCGGAGGCGGCGGGCAAACTGCGCCCACTGCGGCCGCTCTGCCGCCCGGCCCCAGAAACGACGAATCCCTTGCGCCACCGCTGCGCAGCTCCAATCCCGCGCCTCCCGCACCACCTCCACCAGTCTCCAGCCCAGGTGCCGCGCCGCCACCGCCATCGCCCTTTCCCAGCCCCAATCCCCGCACTATAACGCGTGCCCCCCCGCCGGTGCGCCCAGTGGAACCGGATGGCGTGGGCGGTCTCGAGCCAGCGCATGGTCTGGCTCAGGTCCGCGCACCGGCACCGCACCAGCAGGTGGTAATGGTTGTCCATCAGCACGAAGGGCGTGGATTTGGGTTCTCCCTTGACAGCCCCGGATCGGATGCGAGGCTGAACATGCAATCATTTTCGGCAGGATCGTCGGCGCGAGTGGCGTGGCAGTGTGGTTTCTGCCGGCCGGAAGCCCGGCGGTTCCGGGCTGACCGGAGGATGCGCTGGCAAGGACCCTCAACCTCAACAGAGTACCCATGTGTCGTCGGATCGGATTTCTAGCCGCCGTTTTCCTCGTGCCGAGGCTCTGGGGTCAACCCATGCCGCCGCCTCAGGAGGCAATCCTCGAGCGGGGTCCGCACCATCAGGTGATTCAATCCACGCGATGGGCTTTGGATGCGGAGGGCGCGTGGGCTCCGCGGGTTTCGACTTACACGCAACTGGAGACGGGGTTGAACTACCTGGACCAGGGCCAGTGGCGAGCGGCGGTCGAGCAGATCGAGCTTTACGCGGGGGGAGCGGTGGCCCGGCAGGGCCAGCAGGCGGTGATTTTCGCGCGGAACCTGCTGGCGCCGGAGGGGACGATCGAT